>CAWJAU010000021.1:0-82313 GCA_963840945.1 uncultured beta proteobacterium
GGCGCCCGGCGCGCGGCGAGCGATTCGGTCCATTCCCGAATCAGCGCTTTCGCCCGATCGCGCGGCGTTGGCGTGACGCCGAGGCGCCGGCACTGCGCGACGTAGTTGCGGTACACGCGATCCGCGTCGGGCAGGTCAGATGCAGGAGCGTCGCTGTCGGCGTCGTCGATCATGGTGCGCATTCCTGTAAGCCAAAGATTCTTGTTGGCATTCTTTACGAATGCGGTCCATCGACTTGAGGAGTTTGCATGCTACAAACTAATATGCACATTCAATCCAATGACATGGGAAGGCCGTCGCCACATTGGCATAGGTGATGCTTGTCCTTTGTCGGTTGTTGCGTCAACTGTCAGCCTACAAAAAAAGGGGGCGATATGGGGGAAAATGGATTGCATGGCAGTCCGCAGTGGGACGCCGAGAACGACGTTCCTGCATTCGAACAGCCCGACCGGGAGCGGGTTTACCGCAATTATCTCGAGACGTGTAGACGCCTAGGCGTCAAGCCGACGCCGCAGGGTCGCGCCGAAGCATTGATCAAGGAATGGACGAAGGCGCTCGCGGCGGGGCGAATTGATCCGCCAGAGGCGCAGTAGGGCAATGGATAGCGTACAAGTTTGCAAGGTGGCGACCTCGGCGCGCAGGATTACTTCTCTCCCCTCACCCAAGTAGGGCACTCATGCGTAAATCCAATCTGCCGGACCTCTACAACCTGCTCGATGTGTTAGTCGCGCTGAGGATAGAGTTTGAGGAACACGGCGAGGATGGCGAGGCGATGCAAGTATTGACATCCGCGAAGGTGCAGGAGCTGCGGTCGCTGCTTGACGCTGCAATCGGGAGCACGAAGGATTTCATCGGCCAGAAGCACGACGGTGAGTCGTTCTATCCGCAATACGCAAGACGGCGGCCCTGGGACAGATAAGGCCGCGCCATAATCCATCGGGCGTGGGGGCACGATCCCGAGGCGCCGGCTACCGTCGCTCGTCCGACGTGCTGATCGTCGCCTAGTGCGGCGTCGGCGGACTCGCCCGGCCCGCCGCAAGCGCGTCCGTCCATTCCCGGATGAGTGCCTTCGCACGATCCCGCGGCGCGGGTGTCACGCCCATGCGCCGGCACTGCGCAACATAGTTGCGATAGACGCGCTCCGGGTCGGGTGCGTCGGCGGGGTCGAACATGGCGAGATGATAGCGTAGGCTGCGATCAACGCAGGAGCCGCGATCACTGTCGCGGACACACCGCGACGTAGCTCGCGCTCCTGATCGTCGCGCCTGCGCGATTCTGGCGGTCGGAAACAACAAGCCCGGCCGGAAGCGGGCCTGTTTTGGCGCCGAATGGACTTCAGAATGACGAGATCGGAGGATCGTCCTGCTTTGCCGCTCTGGCGGCAGCCTCAGCCTGCTGCAAGGAGAGTGCCGATCCAAATGTCCGCGCTTGATCATCCGATGGCTCGACAGCCGTCGGCGTTGAGGGCGCGGGCGCCGTCTTGCTCAAATGAACGGTGTCCACCCCACTAACAGCACAAGAGCGCCGACCACGAACAGGGTCGATATGACCGTCGCTCCGGTCGTCGTAAAGCCCGTTTCCCTTGCTAGACGTTCTCCGCGGGTCGTATAGCCTGCTTCCCATGCCAGACGTTCTATTCTGCTCATTCGAACCTCCGAGTAGTCGTGCACCGCCCCCCGCTTGCCGGCGCCGAAATGCCATCGGAGACAATCTGCTCGCCTGCCCGACATGGCGACACGGACAATCCTTCATCCGCTTTGCAGAATATTCACACTCTCGGGAACCGGTCGCGCGCTCGCGCGTCACGGTGCGTCACGCCGGCCGCGTAGAACGCGCTACGGGGCGCGATCAGCACTCGGGATAGGTCAGGGTAGCTGGGATCGCGGTGTTAGGGCTCGACGGGCTACGCCGGTTCGATTCCGCAATGCGCCTTCGAACCGGCGTTCACTGTGAATTTCACAACCGCGGTGTGCACCGGCCCGCTTTTCCGTCTACGGCACCGGACTGAAAAACGTCGCCGGATTGCAGAGCCGTCTACGTCTCAGGCGGGCGTTCACAGTGCATTCACACATGGGGGCAAAAACCGGCCGATTTGCGTCGCAATCAGTCGCAACGTAGGATTGCGGTGTCACTCGACGGAGTACGACGGCCTGCGGTAAGGCTGCAAACTGCAAAGCCGTCTACGCCGGTTCGATTCCGACCCCCGCCTCCATTACCTCCTATGAAGCGTTAAGGCGACCCGGCGTTCGCCCGTGCACTCCCTGTTTCTCCCTGTGTGCGGCCGTCCTTGCATGTCTACCCACAGCAAACTATGATGGGGGTAACGGATGGGGTAATGGATTGATCGAACCCACCGAAGGTAACAGATTCCGGATTGGGGCGGCCAAATGGCAGGGCATCTGCTCAAGGATGTAAGCATCCGCAGCATCAAGCTGCGGGCGAAGCCGTATCGGCTGCGCGATGGCGATGGATTGTTTCTGTACGTGCCACCAACTGGGGTCGCGTCGTGGCAGTACCGCTACAAGCGGGACGGCAAATCGCAAACCCTCACCATCGGCAAGCTCGCCGATCTCTCCCTCGCAGAAGCCCGCAAACGGGCCGAGAAGGCGCGCACCGAAGTGGCGGACGGTAAGCACTTGACCGTTGCCAAACGCGTTGCCAAGGCCAAGATTGCGTGCGACGAGGGCAACACGTTCCGAGCGATGGCTGACTCCTGGATGCGCAAGCGGCGCGATCCTCCATGGTCACCGACGCACCGCGAGCAGGTGCAGGCCAGCATTGATAACCACCTAGATGCGCTCTACCCACTACCCGTCACCGAGATCACGGCCGCGCTGGTTGCGCCGATCCTTGCGAGGGTGGAGCGACGCGCCCCGCTGATGTTCGAGAAGGTGCGCGCGCGGCTGCACCGGATACTTGACCATGCGGTGACGCGTGGCGCGCTGGAGCGCAACCCGCTGCCGAGGTCGGAACCCGAGCGTCGCCGCAATCGCCGCCACTTCCCGGCCGTCACCGATCTTTCCGGCGTTGGAGGAATCCTGCGTGCCGCTCGCGCTGCGGACCCGTCGAAGGGCATTCAGAGGGCGCACTTGATTATCACCTTCACAGCGCAGCGGGTGTCCGAGGTTGTCGGTGCCGCGTGGTCGGAGTTCCACCTGGAAGCCGGCGTCTGGAAGATTCCGCGCGAGCGGATGAAGCGGAAGGACGAGGCGCGCGCTCCGCACGAGATTCCCATACCCCCAACGCTCCTTGCGCAGTTGCAAGAGTGGCGGACTGTTGACGGCCCAGACGCCCTACTAGTGTGCGCCGCTCCGCGTGACGCATCGCGCCATGTTACGCCAGAGGGTGTGGAGAAGTTCTACCGCGATGCGCTGGGCTTGCAAGGTAAGCACTCCCCGCACTCCTGGCGGTCCGCATTCTCCACCGTCGCGCGCGAGGCGGGAAAAGACGGCGACGTTATCGAAGCGCAACTGGATCATGTCGTCGGCAACAAGGTGGCATCGGCGTATGACCGCGCCAAGCGGTTTGACCTACGGCGCAGCCTCATGCGCTGGTACGAAGGGCAACTGATCGCCGCCCGCGATGGCGCCGAAGTAGTGGAGTTGAAGCATAAGGCGTAGCACGAGCGGCGGAGTGCCGCGCGCTAACGTCCCGCCCGCCTAACCGTCCGTCAGTTGGTCAACTATGCTGGTCAATGGCGATTAATGGCTGTTGCCCTGTCTGCCAATGCCAAGTTCACTTGCTCACTATTCGCTGGTCAATGGCCATGATGGCTTTTGCCATGCTCGGCACCCGGGTGTGGATCGCCGCCGGGGTGACCGACATGCGCAAGCGGCATGGACGGCCTGGCGGCGCTGGTGCAAACGGCGTTGGGTGAGCAGTCCGTTCTCGGGTGACGTGTTCGTGTTTCGTGGCCGGCGCGGCGATCTGGTGAAGCTGTTGTGGTGGAGCGGCGACGGGATGAACCTGTACGCGAAGCGCCTGGAGCGCGGGCGCTTCGTGTGGCCGCAGGCGACGAGCGGCAGTCGTGCATCTGACGTGCGGCGCAACTGTCGATGCTGCTGGAAGGCATCGACTGGCGGCGTCCTGCACGCACCTGCGCAGCCGAGCTCGCTGCATGACGACAGCGGCATCACGATGTGTCTGCGCGATGCATTGCGCATGCGACACGCGCGCCGTCAACATGCGGTGCATTCGTGTCATGCGCTGGCAATAGATCAACTCCCGAATGACATCGCGACGCTGAAGCGCCTGGTCATCGACTCCGAGCGCGATGCCGAAGTCGTGCGAGCGCTTGCGTCGCGAGTCGGAACTGCACGCGGGCCAGAGGTGCTGTACCGCGCGGCTGCTGATCGAGAAGCTCAAACTGCAGACTCGCGCGCCTGCGGCGCATGCAGTTCGGCCGGTCGCTCGCGAGCAGCACGATGCCGCGCGCGATCGAACAACTGGAGCTGATCGTCGAGGAACTCGAAACCAGCTTGGCGGCGAGTCCGGCGCCGCCGAACACCACTCCCGCATCGTCGCCGCGGACCACGCCGGTGCGGCGAGCCGCTGCCGGCGCATCTGCCGCGGGAGACGCGTGGTCCACGCGCCGGCGTGCACCTGCCCTGACTGCGGCGGCGGCGCTGCAGCAGATCGGCGAGGATGTCGCCGAACATACTGGAGTACATTCCCGCGCGCTTCAAGGTGATCCGCCATGTGCGGCCGAAGCTCGCGTGCGGCAAGTGCTGCGACGCATCGTGCAGGCTGCCGGCGCCGTCCGTCCGATCGACGCGGGCATGGCCGGTCCGGGCTTGCTGGCGCACGTGGCCGTGTCGCAAGTACTGCCGATCATCTGCCGCTGTACCGGCAAGCCGCAGATCTATGCGCGCGAAGGCGTCGAGCTGGAGCGCTCGACGCTGGCCGATTGGGTCGGCGGCATCGGCGCGCCTGGTGACGCCGCTGGTGGAGGCCGATCGGTCGCTACGTCCTGGCCGCCGACGAAGCTGCACGCCGACGACACGCCGGTGCCGGTGCTCGATCCCGGCCGGGGCAAGACCAAGACCGGCCGGCTTGTGGACGTACGTGCGCGACGATCGCCCGGCGGGCAGCACCGAGGCGCCGGCGGCGTTGTATCCGCTATTCGCCGGACCGCAAGAGGCGAGCGCACCCGCGGGCGCACCTGAAGGACTTCACCGGGCATCCTGCAGGCCGACGCCTACGGCGGCTTCGAGCGGCCTCTATGCGCGACGGCCGCATCCGTCGAAGCGGCATGCTGGGCGCATGCGCGGCGCAAGTTCTACGACATTGCACCTGCCGACAACTCGCCGATCGCTGGCCGAGCAAGCGCTGAAGCGAATCCAGGCGCTGTACGCGATCGAAGCCGGAGATTCGCGGCAACGCGCTCCGCCGAGCGGCGACACGGCGCGCGCCAGGCGCGCGCCGGTCCGCTGCTCGACGACTTTGCAGCGAGTGGCTGCAGGACACCTGGGCCAAGCTGTCGAAGAAGTCCGAACTCGCCGGAGGCGATCAGCTACGCGCTCAAACGTTGGGCCGCCCTCACCCGCTACCGCGACGACGGCGGCATCGAGATCGACAACAATGCCGCGGAACGCGCGCTGCGCGGGCCGGTGCTGTCGCGCAAGAACTACCTGTTCGCCGGCGCCGACGCGGGTGGTGAACGCGCGGCGGCGCTCTACACGCCTGCTGGAGACGGCGAAGCTCAACGGCCTCGACCCGGAGGCGTACCTGCGCTACGTACTGGAGCGCATCGCCGAGCATCCGATCAACCGGATCGACGAGTTGCTGCCGTGGAACTTCGCGACCCGACGCGTTGAGCATGAGCAACTCGCGGCGTAAGTCGAGCGTCCGCCAAGGCGCCGCCCGAGCTGCCCTCGCCAACATCGAGTTCCTGCTCGACGGCAACGGCGACATCACCATCGGCGCGGG
Source organism: uncultured beta proteobacterium (assembly GCA_963840945.1). Lineage (GTDB taxonomy): Bacteria > Pseudomonadota > Gammaproteobacteria > Burkholderiales > Casimicrobiaceae > CAIWHR01. The sequence goes on from CAWJAU010000021.1 coordinate 5,929, forward strand.
TCGGTCGTATCCCCTGTGTCGCCACCGCGGCCGACGAGGACCAATGCTTGGCGATGCTTCAGCGGCGCCCCGGCGAGTCCGTGGCGGCAGTTGCTGCAACGCCTCGATGCGGCGATCGAAGACGCCTACGAGAACGGCGTCTACGTCGACGAAGTCAACACACCGCCACGTCCCAAACCTTCCGGCAGGTCACGCGCGTAGCGGGCTTCCTCAGATCTATGGACAGCCTGCTCGACGAAATGCGGCAATGCAAGTCGGTGCAGGCGTGCATCGATCTTGCCCTTACCGATGCCTACGGTGAGGATGAGCAGGCGGTGGCCTGGCTGAGCTGCATCGAGGAGATGTTCGGACGGTTCAAGCAGGTCCGGTTGATGGGCAACGAAGTGGCGCTCGTCGGCTTCGATCTGCGCAACCACGACGTGGTTGCCGTCATGCCAGCAGGGCAAGCGCAAAGCGCGCGTCACCCTGGACTCCATCGACTTCCCCGAGCTTACGACGGTCGAGCAACTCTGGCTGCGGGCGTGGAAGCGATTCTCGGCGACGAACGGTTAACCTGCATCAGCACCGTCCCGCAATATGCCGTCGCCGGAGATCTGCCAATTTGCCAAGTTGACGCTCCTGCTGCGCCGTCTACGATGAGGGCTGATGACGTGCATGTGTAATGGGTGGCATGCGCGGGCCATCACACCATGAGCAGGGGTTTGGCCAATGTCAGATGTAAAGCACACCGACCGTGCGGGCTGGTCGATTCCATCGTATTGCGAAGCCTGCAACTTCTCTCGGGCAACGTTTTACAACCTGCCCGATGACAAGCGCCCCCGTTCGCTGAAAATTGGCAAACGGCACATTGTCATCGAGCCCCCTGCGGAATTCCTCGCGCGCCTAGCGGCCAAGCAGGATGCCGCGTGAACTCCGCCACAAAAGAAAACGCCGGGTCCCCACCCGGCGGCTTTCCTGAATCCATACAACAACGAGCCCAAAGCGTAACCGAGAGTGCCGCGGCCGGCAAGGCGTCGGCCGTCACGTTTCGCAACGTTGGCGTGATCCGGCGCGGGGGCTCGCGATGATGGGCCACTGCACCTGCGATCCCGCTCGTTCCGGTGCATGCCCGACGTGCTTATGGTTCGACGCATTATTCACGGCGGCGCGCCTGGGCGTACTCGGCGCCGATCGCGCCCAGACGTTTCGCTCGCACGAGCCCGAAGTAAACCTCCGCGCGCTTGTGCGTCGCGTCGCCCTGGTCGAGCGTGCGGTCGGTCTCGGGCGGCTTTCGGACTTCATTCGATGACGCCCGACGACGCTGACGCGGTAATGCGGGCAAAGCTAGTGCGCTTGCGTGCGGCCGAAGCAGCGAAACCTGATGAGGAGTATGCCGCACACCGGGGGCGCGAGGCGGTAGAGCGCGCCAGGGCGAACGCGAAGCCGCCGGACATACCAGAGGGTCAATCTGATCGAAAAAACGCAACAGAGGTCGATCTGGCGCGCCGCGAGTGGCCTGAGCCTATGCCGTTAGTGGCTAAGGTAGTGCCGCAGCCGTACCCGGTGGACGCGCTGTCCGTAAGCGTTCGCGCAGCCGTGGAGGAAGTCCAGGGTTTCACCAAAGCCCCCATCGCCTTGGTCGCGTCATCGGTGCTTGCGGCGCTGTCTGTTGCGATCCAAGCCCATTACGACGTGCGACGGGCGGACAAACTGCAAGGTCCGGTGGGCCTATTCCTGTTGATCGTTGCCGATTCCGGCGAGCGCAAATCGACCTGTGACGGTTTCTGTTCGACGGCGATTCGTGACTATCAAGCGCAACAAGCCGAGGCCGCGAAGCCCGAGTTGGCGAAATACCGCGCAGACATTGACGCATGGAAAGCGAAGCGTGACGCGCTGACAGATCGCATCCGGACGCACGCGAAGAACGGGAAGCTGACAGCCACGACCGAAAAGGAACTCCGCGACCTGGAGGCGGACAAGCCGGAGCCGCCGCGGGTACCGAAGCCGCTGCGCGGCGACGATACGCCGGAGAACCTCGCGTGGGCGCTCATGCACGAATGGCCGTCCGGGGGTGTGCTGTCGGCGGAAGCTGGAAGCATTCTTGGGGCGCATGGCATGAGGCCCGATTCGATCATGCGCAACCTGTCCCTGGTGAACATCCTGTGGGATGGCGGCACGTTGCCCATCGGTCGGAAAACCTGCGAATCGTTCACCGTGCAGGGAGCGCGGTTGACGCTGGGCCTGCAAGTACAGGAAGCGACACTACGCGCCTTCATTCGCCAGTCCGACGGCCTTGCTCGGGGCACAGGATTCCTCGCTCGCTGCCTTGTGGCGTGGCCGGAATCGACGCAAGGCCATCGGCAGTTCACGGAAGCGCCGTCGAACTGGCCAGCTCTGGCGTCGTTCAACCGGCGCATCGCGGCGCTGCTAGAGCAGCCCGCCCCGATCGGGGGGGACGGCACCCGTCCCCCGCGATGCTGACATTGACGCCCGAAGGCAAGGTGGCGTAGATCGCCTTCCATGATGCCATCGAAGGCGAGCTGCGGACGGGTGGCGAGCTGTTCGACGTGCGGGACGTGGCAAGCAAGGCGGCGGACAACGCGGTGCGTCTCGCCGCCCTGTTTCATGTGTTCAGTAGCAGAAGTAGCAACTGTAGCAGTAGCAACATTAGTGAGGCCGATTTTGAAGGAGCAAGCCGGATCGCGGCGTGGCATCTGAACGAGGCACGACGCTTCTTCTGCGAGCTGGCCTTGCCTATCAATCTGGCGAACGCGGCACGGCTCGATTCATGGCTGCTGGACTACTGCCGACGCGAACGAGTGGCGACCGTGTCGACGCGGAAGTTGCAGCAATTCGGGCCAAGCGGACTGCGGGAGAAGGCCTATATCGAAGCCGCCATCCGCGAACTCGACGAGCTGGGACGGGCGCGGCTGGCTTACGACGGACGGCGCAAGGATATTCAAGTCAACCCAACGCTGTTAGGCGGGGGCGCACCATGACCCTCGCGGTGCTGATCCAGAAAGGCGGGCTGGCGCAGTTTGCTACAGCTATTTCTGCTACTCCTGCTACACATGGGCCTCAGAGGATGGGAACTGTAGCAACTGTAGCAATAGCAAATCCACCCAACGGTGAGACGACACCGTCGCCTGACTGGCGGATAACGCGCGCGAACGGCGAGAGTTTCACGACCACGACCACGACCACGCCCCGGCAACGCTGGCCGAGATGCGTGAGATGTATCCCGGTGCGACTGTGGAGCCGGTACTTGAGGCCGGCGCGTGAGTGACCACAAGAGCCTGACCGGCATCGTAGCGAAAGCTCAGGCGGGCGATCGGAGAATGACCGGGTTCGACCGTTGCGGCCTGTCGCGCTCTACGGAAGTGGACCTTCGCAGACATAGCTGACCGCTCAGAACCGGACGGTTGCGCAATTGCAGCGGCCGATTCGATATATGGCCGAACGCGTACAAAGGCGTGGAACGCACTCTGCCGCGGGACCTAGCACGGCTTGCGCGACGCTAACGGACGCAGTTGGACGCGTAGGGCCGATCGGCGGTAACCTGTCGATCGATCGTCAAGAGGCTTGGCGTCGTTACAGAGATCGCGCCGTGCCGTTTTGGGCCCCACTATTAGCCCCGAGTGCAAAATCGACGACCACTGTCGCGCGCGCATGGATGCGAGAGACCGTGCCCGAGATATTGCCGACGGAGACAACGTCGCCGATACGGATCGGACGCTCGGCCAGGACGATGAGGCCTGACGTGAAGTTCGCCACAATCTCCTGCAAGCCGAAGCCGAGGCCCACGCAGGTCCGCGTCGCTCGCCTCCTTTAACACCTCGGTACGCTGCGCATTGGCGACCGCGAAGCGCTCCTGCCTGGGCAACTTGCGCAGTTGCTCGTTCAGCGCCTGCGCCAGCTCTTGACCAAGTGGATACACCGCTGCCCGTCGCTCGATCCATTGCAGTCGCTCCTCGAGTTCACGCTTTGCGCTACGGCAGATTCGCGAGCTCAACGGACCACCGGTCCAGGGCCGTTTCATCCGTGCGGAGCTGCGCCGCGAGCCTCGCGTTCTCCGCGGCAATGCTGCCCACGACGTCGACTTGCTGCCCGAAGCTCGTCGCTGTTAGCAGTCCCAGGAGGCAACTGCCGAGAACGCTGGCCAATGCGCCGCCACCGCCTGGCTGCGCAGCGACGCATCACACAAATCCTGCGACGCGCTCGACGAACCAGAACGCGGCCAGCGTGCCGATCGCGTAAGTCGCAACAGGTCGAGCCCGTTGCGTCACGCTATCCGGTATCGGAATTCGTCGCACGACGGCGAGCAACGCCAGCACGGCGGCAATGAAGACGAGTTGTCCGATCTCGACACCGAGATTGAACATGAATAGTGCGAGTGGGATGTCGCCGCGCGGCAGTCCAATCTCGGAAAGCGCACTCGCAAAACCGAAGCCATGGAGAAGCCCGAACGAGAACGCCACCAACCAAGGCCACCTCGCCGTGATGCTCGGTTGTCCGACGCTTGTGCGCGCGATCTCGCAAGCGAGCAGAAGAATGCTCAGCGCGATGGCGGCTTCGACCGGCGGTCCAGGGACGTGCACGACGCCAAGCGTCGCGAGCGCAAGCGTGATCGAGTGTGCGACCGTGAAGGCAGTCACCGTCGCAATCAGCACCCGCAAGTTGCGTACGATGAGGATGAGGGCGAGAACGAACAGCAAATGGTCATAGCCCAGGAGGATGTGTTCGATGCCATGCACGAGGTATGCGCCCGCGACGGCGAAGGATCCGCGGGCCGGGACGATCTCCAACCAAGGGCGCGAGGGATGAACGAGCGTGGTCGAGCGCGCGCCATCGCGTGTCTGTACGCGCACGAGCACGTCGGTGATGCGTTGCTTGCAGACCGACGAACTCGATGCGCTTGCCGCCAAGGCCGCCCGGCACGGCGATGATTCGCCGTTCGACAACCGAGTCGGCGAATTCGCGCAGCTTGGGTTCGACGACGGTGCTCACCCCATCGGGGAGTTGCAGAACCACCGGTAAGCGCTGGCCGGCGGAGACCGGTGTGCGCCACACGACGTCGTAGCGATCGGGCAGTGTCTCGGTCAGTTCAAGGTACGCCGGGCGCGATTCGTGCGCTATCGCGCCCGGGTGATGAGCAACGATCGCGGCACCTGCGATGGCGAGGAGCCGCGCGATGCATCGAAAGAATCGCCGCGCGACAGTCACGGTGTCGATTTCGCGTTGGACGCCGCCGGAGCGGTCGCAATGCGCGGCGATTCGGGGAGACGGATCTCGTAATGCGCCTTCATCGCCTCGAACGCGCGCTGCCGCGCAGCGGCACGCTGCTCATCGAGCCATGCCGCCTTGATCTGCGGCTCGATTTCGTCGTACGAGGGGACGCGCCCGGGCGTGACGGACAGTACGAATACGAGATGCCAACCCAGGCCCGACTCGATGGGCCCCTGCCAGGATCCTGATGCGAACCTGATCGACTGCGGCAGCGAACGCGCTTCCGAATATCGAAGCGATTTGCTCGGGTGAGCGATCTGCGTACTGATTTTGGAACATGAAGGCGTCGCCGGCGTTGTCTGCAACAGGCGTGTCGGCGGGTTTGCCGGAGAGTTGATGCAGCGCAAGCGTGGCATCCACGCGGGCCTGCGCCCCCCGCCGGTCCGTGGAGAAGTACACGTGGCGGAACGATCGGCGTCCAGGCTCGGCAAAGCGTTCCGCGTTGTTTGCGTACCACGCGCGCAATTCCGCTGCAGTTGGATCGGGCAGCGTCGAGACATCGCTGGCGAGGAATTCCATTTTCTGCGCCAGCCTGCGCTTGACGATGGCGTCGCCCCGTTCGAGGCCGAGAGTCAGCGCTTCGCGGTAAAGGATCTCCTCGCGGACTCGCGCGTCGACCAGCCCGCGCATCTCATCGGGCGTCGGCGGCCTGCGCCATTGCGCGGTCCACGCGATTTCGAGTTGGCGAAGATCGTCCGCCGTCACCTCGATACGATTGTCGTTGGTCGGTCGGAAGGCTTCGGGATGCAGCGTCCGATAAGCGGCGAACAACAGCGCGCCGGCGACGAGGAACTGCAGCAGCGGCTCGCGCAACCAGCGCTTCACCGACGAGCGCACGTGCGGTCTACTCGACCTCGTAGTTGGCGTAGCCGAACTCGTTGCTGCGTGCCGCGACATACTTGTCGCCGACCTTGTACACGGTGATCTCGAACGGCGTGTTCGAGAGCGTGGTCACGATCTTTCCGCCGCGAACCTCGTATTGCGCCGGCGATCCGAGCTCGCCGCTGTGCAGGACGTCGCCCACTCCGCCCGCGGGCGGCTGCTTTCCGTCGACGCTGAGAATGAGGCGCCGGCCGTCCACGCCCGTACAGGATTTCGATGCGCTGCCCCGTCACGGTGTTGCGGACCTTGAAGGTCTTTCCGACGATGAGCTGCTTGAGCTGCGCGTCGTCCAGCGCCACGGCGCCCTTTTGCCGCAAGTCTGCGACCGTCATGCCGGGCTTCGCGGCTTTGCGCGCTTCCTCGCTCGGCGAGTACCAGATCGGCGAAGTCCACGCGCGATCCTGAACCGTCGCGGGGATGTTGTTGGGCGGCGGGACGCCGAGCTTCTTCGCGTCGTACGTCGTCCAGCGCGGCGTCGGGATCTGCAGCACCCGTGCGTAGTAGAAAGCGAATTGGCCGGGGTCGAAGTCCGGGTCTGTCCACACAGTCTTCAGCTCGACTGCCCCGATGGTGTTGGTGTACGACGCGTTCTTGATGTCGACGGTATGTGCCCACCGGCGGCAACTCGGCTTGACCACTGCGCACCCGCGCATCCGAGATGGGTCCGCCGCCTTTCGCCTTGCGGTTCGACCAAGCGACGTCATAGATCTTCTCGAAGATCTGGCCGTTGCGCGTCCAACCCTTGACGATCTGGATGCGGTCGAGGTTCGCGTCATCGGGATCCTTGACCGCCCACACGATGAACGTCGGCGCCTTCGACTTGGCGGCCGGCAGGTCGCCACCCATCGGCACGCCGTTCGCGTACCCGGTCTTCACCCAGTCCTTGCTTTGCAAGACGTTGGGCGCGAAGTCCCAACCGCCGAAGAACCGCACCTTGATCCGTACGCCGCTGGTGCCGAAGGTCTCCTTGCGCTGCATGGCGGCGAAGATCGCCTCGCGCGTGTTCTCCTCGGCCCACACGCCACCCAGGCCGGATGTCGAAAGCTTGTCCATCGTCATTCCCGCCGTCTGCACGCCGCTAATGCGTGCCTGCGGCGTGGCGTCGAGCAAGCCATGACCTCCAAAATAGTTCGATTGGGCATAGGCTGCCGCCGTGCCGTGAGTATCGCTGGCGCCGACGAGGCCGAACTTGTACGGGTTGTAGCCGCGCGTGTCCTGCATCGCCAGTCCGCTCTCGTACCCTTCGCGGATATAGCTGCCGTGCAGCCTGGGCGCACGATCGACTTCGCCCAGCAGATACTCCAGAATCTCGTGGCGGGCAAATTCGTCGTTGGGAGACAGCGCCGGGTGCGTTTCCGACGCGCCCTTGAGCTGCTGGATCTCGGACAGCGGCTCGTTGTTGACCCGCGACTGCGCCCACGCCGCGTCGATCGGCCTGCCCTTGCTGTCGACTTCCAGCGGGAACATGACACCGTCGGAGAGGTTCGCGTTGTGTGAGATCGCCAGCACCTCGTTGCCCGCCTTACGCTGGCCGTCCATCCAGGCCCATAGGTCCTCCGGATGATTCGAATCTATCGAGGAGAACGGCAACGCCGGAACCTTCTTCGCGTCCTTGAAGAGGATGTTGCGGTGCAGGTTGCGGTTGTCCGGCGTCGAGCTCCACTCGTAGGCGGCGAAGGTCGTGAACTTGCCCGGCTGGTAGTACTTGTCGGCGGCTTCCACGACTCTCTTCCACACCGAGCTGACCACGTCAGGGCTCACCAACTCCTTGATCGGCTCCGTGATGATTGAAGTGGCGAGGAAGAGGTAGACCTTCTGCACGTCCTCCTTGCTTCTGACCTTCAGCTTCTCGGCGATCGGCAGCTTGCTCAAGTCCGATTGCGGGTCGTTGGCGAGCCGGATTGTGCCCATGTATTCCGAGTGGTCCGTCACTGCCTGGAAGTCGAGCGGCCGCTTGATCTGAACCATGTAGCCCGCGGGATGCCGGATAGGCTTACCTATGGCGAATTGGTACGCCTCCTCGGGACCGGTGAGCGTATTGCCGAAGACGTAGGCGTCGAACGACCAGCTGGTGTGGAGGTGGGTCTCACCGAAGAAGACGTCGCGCAACGGGTTCTTCTGCGCATGCGCCAGGAGCGACGAGCCGCAGATCCCGGCACCGAGCAGCAGGGCGATCAACGGGGGCATCCTGAAGGGATGCGGAGCTCCCGTGCGGATCGGGCTTGCGTCCATGATTGCCTCCCGAAGCAACATGAGAAGTCTCGAACTGCGAATTGTTACGTTCCCGGCGCCTTTTAGCAACCCGGCCGTCTTGAGCGCTTAATCCGTCATGGAAGTGAAACGAATGCCGTACCAGCATCATTCGATCGCACATCTCGTGCGACGAGCGCGCGCCGTCCACAACACCTGATCCGGGAAATCTTCTGGTCGCGGAGATCAATCCCAGCTCTCAGGCCCTTCTGTTCGAAGATGAAAGCATATACCCGGTTGCGGTTGGTAATAGTCGAAATGTTCGCCGCTGCGCCCGTTTCGACGACCCGAGATTGGGACGACGGCGAGCGACCAGCCGGCGCTTCTGTTGAGGAAGGCAAGATCGGAATCCGACATGAAGAATAGCGCGTAGGCGTAACTTTGTGCGCCGCCATCCCACCCCAGGCTGGCTCCGCCCGCGCTGTAGTGGGCGACCGGTTTACTCTTTCGAGCGGCGTTCCTTCGCCTGCCTGTGCCAACGATAAATCCGGCCTTGGTCATATTGGGAAACACCAGGATGCCCGTCGCCCTGGCGTCGAGCGACTTTTGCTGCGGGCGACGTGGAAAATGAGGGCTGAAGGGCGGCCTCCGCATCCTAATGGAGGAAGCTCTGCGCTGTTGCTGGCGACAATTGAGCTGACAGGGCCAACACGGTCACCCGAAAAGTCAAGTACAGTTCAGTAAGACGAATCTCCCATAGACGTGATCGAACGGGTACGCCTCCCCGACCTTGATGGCGATCTAAGCGATCGGGTGCGAGCATCGGTGGCCGCTCAGTTGGCCGAAAAACTGTGACCCTCCAAGCTCGGCGCGAGCATCAGCCACGCGGACGAATGACAACGACGCGGCGCTTCAGATGACCCATCCCCCGACGGGAGCGCGGCGACCATCGCCCCCTGATTACCTTTTCCGTCCGCGCAAGCGGCGTGCCAAGAAAATCGCGCCACTCTGAAACAGCGCGATTAAGCTGTCGCGGTAAAATATCGTGGCCAGCGAGAACGACTCGGAGGAACCATGACCCCAACCGTTTTCGGCATGATCGTGTTCGCGTTTTCGTTCGGTGGCGCGCTGCTTGGAATGTGGTTGCGCACCGCCCTGCCAGAGCATCACCTCGCCGCTGAGTCGAAAGACACGGTGAAGATTGGTATTGGGCTCATCGCTACGATGACCGCGCTCGTACTCGGCCTTGTCACCGCCTCCGCCAAGAGTTCCTTCGATGATGTGGACTCGGCCGTGAAACAGACCGCCATTGAAGTCCTCGCTCTCGACCGCGTCCTTGCGCGCTACGGGGCCGAGACCGGCGAGATTCGTAAGGGCTTGCAGCAACTGCTTGGGGCGCGGATCGACATGATCTGGGGTTCATCCAAGGCCGCCGATCTGGAACCGATGCGCTCGACTGCAGGGTCGGAAGGTGAGCGGCTCGCGGACGCACTCCGCAGTTTAAAGCCGCGCGACGAGGCTCAGCGAGCGCTCCAGTCCCGTGCCCTGGACCTCGCCGAAAAGCTGTTGCAAGCTAGGTGGCTATTAATTGCCGGCAGCGAGACGCCCCCTCCTCTGCCGTTTCTGGTGATTCTCGTGTTCTGGCTCACGATTACATTCTCAAGCTTCGGGCTGTTTGCTCCGCGGAACGCCACGGTCCTCGTGGTCCTCTTCGTTTGCGCCGTGTCTGTTGCTAGCGCCGTATTTCTGGTGTTGGAGTTGGGCGGGCCGTTCGAAGGGTTGCTCCGGGTTTCCGCAGAGCCGTTGCGCCACGCGCATGCACGTCTCAATCAGTAGGTGCGTCACTCTCCGCGATTAGCTTGCCCTAATCCATTTGCAGGGACGTCATGGGATCGCGACACGCAATAGCCGAATGGACGCCGCGCGCGCGCATCGCTGTGGCAGCGGTTTTTGCCATCGTTATTCAGTCCGGCTGCGCGACGTATTCGATGATGCCGACGCCAGCACTCTACATCGGGGAGCATGCAAGGCCGCTGTTCACTGGTATCGACGCTGACCGCCGTACGCCGCAGCTCGATTTGTTCTACGTAACTGATCGCGTGCGTGCCAGGAATCTCGACAACGCGCAACCCTACACGTCGGGTCGCGCGCGGCATATCGCATTCGGGTCGACGGTCGTCGAGTTCGGCCAAGGCATCAGTTGGGACACGCTGGTCGCGCAGAGCGTGTCCCCTCAACGCGGCGTCGCAATCAACCTGAGGTTGGGGACAACTACCGAGCTTGGACGCTTCCCTGACATTCCCTACGAAATCGAGCGCACACCGACAGGTCTTTCGCGAACGCCTGCCGTGATTGCTGCGCATGAAGCGGCGAAGAGCGCATTCCAAGCGGAGCTCGAACGTCGCCTCGTCAGCGCGCCGCGCAAGGAAGTCGTGGTGTTCGTCCACGGGTTTGCGAATACATTCGAAGACGCCGCGCTGACGACAGGCGAGCTGTGCCATTTTCTCGGACGCGAGTCGGTGTGTGTGGTTTTCACCTGGCCCGCTGGCGGGACCAGGGGCGTGTTCTTCGGCTACGATGTCGATCGCGAGTCGGCCGAGTTCGCGGTGGAGGACCTCAAAAAGACGATTCGCATGGTCGCGGAAACTTCCGGAGTGCGAAAGATCCATTTGCTCGCGCATAGCCGCGGTACTGACTTGCTGGCCACGGCCGTGTCCGACTTGAGCGTTGAGGCTTACATCTCCCGCTCGAACATCGCGAGGAAGTTCAAGATCGGCAATATTGTGCTTATGGCACCCGACCTGGATTTCGACGTGGCGTTCTCCAAGATATGGAAGATCGTCTCCGACCCGGACCTTCCCTATGGCGACGCGCCTCGACCGGACGTGGTCGTCCCGTCGCCCGAGTTTCACATGACCGTATATGTATCGCCGCACGACAAGGCGCTCGCTACAGCGGGCTGGCTGTTCGGAAGCTTGGTTCGCGTCGGTCGTGTCGACGTGAGCGCAATGCGTCCAGAGGGCATCGCTCAGGCGCGTGTCTTGAGCAGCCTCGACGTGATCCAGGTCACGGAGACGAACTGTTTCATTTGCCATAGCTACTTCGTGTCCAACCCCGCGTCAGCGCAGACCTGATAGCCATGCTGCGCTATGGATTGAAGCCCAACGATCCGGGCCGACCACTGATCGAGGCGAAACTGCCGTTCTGGCGTGTGCCGACGAGTAGCGAAGGCGCGCACTGATTCGCTATGCTGGTGTGTCGAATCCTTCATCCTGATTGCCATCGACCGACCAGAACTGTCGGGGAGGCCGAACATATCGAAAAGGAGGACCTTGATGCCATCGACGCAGTCCATGACGCGCTCGGTTTGTATCGCGCTCACAATGACGCTATTCGTGCTCGCGGGGTGCGCTACTCGGCCGGTCAACCCGCCGATCACGCAGACGAATCCCAACAGCGGTTACCGTTTCGAGACACGCCAGGCGCATGCGAAGGACAAGGAGAACCTGGTTGTGCTTGCGTTCTCCGGCGGCGGCACGCGCGCAGCCGCGTTCTCTTACGGTGTTCTGGAGTTTCTGAGGCGCACGGAGGTCGTCGGACCAAAGGGCAACAAGGTTCGCCTCCTCGATCAAGTCGACGTGATCACCGGTGTGTCCGGCGGCAGCTTCACGGCGCTGGCCTACGGGCTGTACGGCGACAAGCTGTTCGCCGACTACGAGCAGCGCTTCCTGAAGCGCAACGTTCAAGGTGACATCATTGCCCGCGCCTTCAGCCCAACGTACTGGCCGAAGCTGACGTCCACTGGATGGGGTCGTTCCGAGCTGGCGTCCCAGTTGTACGACGAAATCCTGTTCGATGGCGCGACGTTCGGCGACCTCGACCGCGGGACCGGCCCACTGATACTCGTCTCGGCGACCGACATCTCCACGGGTTCACGCTTCACGTTCAGCCAGGCCATTTTCGACGTCATCTGCTCAGACCTGAATGCCGTCCCGCTATCGCGGGCTGCGGCGGCGTCATCGGCTGTGCCAGTCGTGCTATCACCCATTACGATCACTAACTACGGAGGCACCTGCAACTCGACGCCTCCCGCGTGGGCGAAGCCGTTCATGGGGTCCGACAACCCACCGCGACCCGCCGCGCGCGCCGTCCGGTCGTTTCGCGCCGACGCCGCCTTCGGCGACAGTGTCCATCGCCCCTACCTCCACCTCGTCGACGGCGGCGTATCCGACAATCTGGGGATGCGAGCCGTTCTCGATGCTCTGGAAGTCCTGGAGGCTTTGCACGACATGGGCGCGCCGACACCGCTCGACAGCGCGCGCAGGATCGTCGTGTTCATCGTGAACTCGCAGTCCTCGCCGCCCACCAACTGGGACGAGTTCGAGACACCCCCAGGCACTGTCGATATCCTTCTCAAAGCAGCGGGAACGCCGATCGACCAGTATTCCTACGAATCGGTGGAACTGCTGAGAGGACACCGCGGCGCGTTGGGCCACCTTGCGGCGCATCAGAGACTCGGCCGCGATGAAGGCCAACAAAGACCCTGGGGTCGCGGCGGCAACACGGGTCCCGGACGCCGAGATCTACGCGATCGATGTGTCGTTCGCGGCGCTAAAGGATGAGACCGAACGAGCCTATCTGAATCGACAACCGACAACTTTCGTTTTGTCGGCCGAGGCCGTGGACCGGTTGCGCGCCGCGGCGGGTACGATCCTCATGGCTTCGCCCGAATTTCAGCGCCTCCTCAAGGATGTTGGCGCGAAATTGGTCGCGCCATGACGAGGCTATTCAGCAGGGGTTCCCATCCGGGCATCTCGACGCCAGGCCGCCTCGCTGCTACTTGACGGTATAGCCGCGGCCTTCGAGACAGGCGGCCCGAGCCCGTTGATAGGCGCTCATCCCCGCCTGTTGCTGCTGCGTAGCTGCCTGTTGCTGCTGCTGCGCCTGCGCGGCGTTCTGGCGGCGGCTTTGTCCTCGCGCGGCTACCGCCCCGGCCGCTGCGCCGGCGCCGGCATTGCCGCCGGCGATTTCGCCGACGATAGCGCCTCTCGCCGCGCCACCGACGCCTGCACCCGGTGTGCTCCCGGTCGCCGTCGCAGTCGGCTTGCCCGCAGGAGCTTGCGGCGGCGGCGCTGTCGGGTCGTACTTGCTTTGCTGAACGGCCCAGACGTGGCATTCGCCTTCGTCCTTCTGCTACTGCGGCGGCGACTGGCCCTTGGCTGGGTATACGAACGACTGTGATATGGCACCAGTCGCGTATAACGCCGGGCCGAGCAATATCAGAACGAACGTCTTCAGTTGGTTATACGGGCTTGGAACTTGGTCTCACGGTAACCTCCCGTTGTCACTAAGGGTCCGAGAAACTCAGGATTGCAGTCGCAGAGTTGCTTAGAAGGAGCGCTCCGACGAGGTGGTGGTGCCAAAATGCCACGAACTGGTAACGATGACAACTGCCGTGTTGGCGGGTCCGTTTCCGTGCTTGCCCGAAGGGCCGCTATTTCGACTATCAACACCAGTGTAAGATCGAGCAACGGACCGGGAGCCAAGTAACATTTTCGTCATAAAGAGCTCAGCCGATGCCGAGGGGCTTCGCCGGCGCGGCTTGAGGAATGGCGCAACCCTAACGTGTTGAAGGTGTGTCTCGGTACGCGGGCAGCACTTGCAGTGGTGGGCTCGGTTTGCGCTTGGCTTAGGGCGAAGCAACTCCCTCCGAAAGGAGCAAAGCAATGAAAGGTCATACCCGTCGTTTGAGCGTTGGGCAAGTTCTCCTTGTTGTCGCCCTGTTTGCGAGCGGCGCGAGCGCCCAGACGCCCTCCGGATTTCTCTCGGATTATTCGAGACTTTCACCTGCTGCGGACACTCCCGACACTTCGATCTGGATCAGCAAGGACTTCAATTTCAAGCCTTACCGCAAGATCATGCTCGATAAGGTGGAGGTTTTCGTAAGCCCGACGAGTGAGTACCATGGGGTCTCCCCGGACGTGCTGAAGGGGATGGCGGATCGGTTCACCGCTTCCTTCAAAAAAGCGCTTCAGCCCGGCTACCAGACTCGTCGACAAACCGGGTCCTGACGTGCTGCGTATCCGGCCAGCGTTGTCGGGCATCAACCTCGTAAAGCCCCGTTTCAAAACAACGAACGTTATTCCAGTCGTGTTCGTCGCTCGCGCAGTGACCGGCGCTAATCAGGCCATGAACGTGGCGCTTACCGGGGAGTTGGAAGTGCGCGCGCCCGACGACAGCGTGGTCGCTCAATCAATGGCGATCGGAACCGGCGATGCGAGCGTGCGGCCGGGTCGGGAGATCACCTGGCGAGAGGTCGAGCAAACGACCGACAAATGGGCCCAGGGTCTTCGGCGCCGGCTCGACGAAGCGCGCGGCGTTACGCCGCCTAGCTGACCGCCTCCCCGGCGATCGTAGTCACGTTTCATCTGACCCCGACAACGTCTAGAACACAGGATCGGCTGAAGGAAAGCGTCGGGGCGTGCGCGATCAAGGGCAGGCAAGTCCTCGCGAACGAACGTGCACGGGCCGCTCGAAGGACCAACGGTTTCGAATGAGCGAGTAATAAGCGCGGGCGTCACTGCAGTTGTCCACAAAAGGGAGAGATCAATGCCGATGTGGACGTGGCTCGTACCAGTTTTGTCGTTTGGCCTGCTGCTGATTGCGGGCGTGGCCAGCGTCGGGCTATTACTTGTGGTGCTGTGCGGAGCTGCTCTGCTTGGGACCGTTATCGCAGCGGTTCATCACGCCGAAGTAATCGCACATCGTGTGGGCGAGCCGCTTGGCACGCTCGTGCTCGCGCTGGCGGTGACCATCATCGAGGCATCGTTGATCTTGTCGATGATGATTGCCGGAGGTGAAGAGATGGCGACGCTCCCCCGCGACACCATCTACGCGGCCACCATGATCATCTGCAACGGCGTGGTCGGCATTTGTCTGCTCGTTGGCGGCCTCGCTCATCGCGAGCAGACCTTTCGTGTCGAAGGCTCGGGCGCGGGCATGGCCGCGCTGATCGCCATGTCGATGCTTACGCTCGCGATGCCGGCGTTTACGACGACGACGGCCGGGGGTACCTACAGCACGTCGCAGCTCCTGTTCGTGGCTGTGACCTCCGCAGCTCTTTGGGCTGCGTTCGTTTTTACTCAGACCGTTTCTCATCGCGACTACTTCATTCCGGTGTCGAATACGGGACGTCCCGAAGAACATGCCGAGCCGCCGACAACGGGCGAAGCGTGGATCAGTTTCGGTCTATTGGTGCTCGCGCTGGTTACGGTCGTGGGACTGGCAAAGGTGCTGTCGCCGAGCATCGAAGCGGCGGTCGAGGCTGCAGGCGCACCCCGGGCGGTAGTCGGGATTGTCATCGCGATGCTCGTTCTGTTGCCTGAGTCGTGGGCGGCCACAAGGGCTGCGCGCGCAGACCGGCTGCAATCGAGCATGAACCTGTCGATTGGCTCGGCGCTCGCCTGCATTGGCCTCACGATTCCGGTGGTGGCAGCTCGCAGCGGTCGTCTATGACTTGCCGTTAGTGCTCGGGCTCGGCGCCAAGGACCTTGTCTTGCTTGCGGTCACGTTCCTAGTCAGCGCATTCACGCTCGGGACGGGTCGAACGCACATGATGCAGGGAGCCATCCATCTTGTGATGTTTGCCGCGTTCGTATTTCTTGCGTTCGTGCCCTGACAGTCCGGTACCAACATCGTATGACACCTTCCAACGCAGCTGCACCGGGCGGTAAGGCATCGGGAGCCCACTTCGCTCGCTACATTGTCATCGGATTTTTCACCATTGCGCCGCTGTGGGTGACATGGTTGGTATTGGATTTCGCGTTCGGCCTGCTGGCAAGGGCCGGCGCTCCCCTGCTGCGTGGCGTCGCGCTCGCCTTGCGGCCCTCATCGGAAGTGCTGGCCGACTGGCTGCTCAACCCATTCGTGCAGTACGTTCTCGCCGCCCTGTTGACCTTGGCGATTCTCTATGGAGTGGGCCTCACGACCGCGCATGTGCTGGGGCGGCGGCTGCTCGGGTTCATGGAGCGTCAGCTCGAGCGGCTGCCTGTGGTGCAGTCCATCTACGGCGCGACAAAGCGCTTTTTGAACAGCCTGCAGAAACCGCCGATGTCGACCCAGCGGGTCGTGCTGATTGCCTTTCCCTCGCCGGAGATGAAGGCCATCGGCTTCGTGACCCGGGTCATGTGCGATCCAGCCACAGGTTGTCAACTGGCAGCGGTATACGTGCCCACTTCGCCCAACCCCACTTCGGGCTACATCGAGATCGTGCCACTCGAGGATGTCGTGCAAACGAATTGGAGCGTGGAGGAAGCCATGACCTTCGTCATGACGGGGGGGACCACCGCGCCGGACGAGCTGCGATTCTCCAACCCACCCAGTCGCGAGAGATCTGAGGGAAAGACGCCAGCCACTTCTTGACGTGACGGCGGTCAGTCTTCGACCCGGCGCCAGCTCGCGTCCGGTGATACGCAGCAATCCTCGCCGCGATCGTCGCCGTGTCGGGACCAAGATTCTTTTCGTAAACATCGCCGTAGTGATTGACGATGAACGTCATCACGCCGGTCGTGCGATACGCCGCGGGGTAAGCGATCAGCGCGAAGCCTGCGAGCAGGCGGCCGTTGATGACGTAGCTGTACGCGCCGCCCGGGGCGCTCGCGCCCTGCGCGGTGAGAATCCGGTAGCGATAGCCATTACGCAGCATCGGCACGTCGCCGGCGCCAGGTTCTCCAATCATCGCGGCGAACGGACTCGACGGTTCGCCCTTCGAGTTGTCCGCCGCCCAGTAGAGTCCGTCCTTTCGTCCCGAGGCGCTTACGAGCTTGCGTGCGAAGCCGCGCACGCCGGTGCCATCTCGCGACTCCCCGGCGTAGACGCGCTGCGCCGCGACGAACCCGTGCATCATCGCGATGGCATCGAACTCGTTTTCACCGATCCTGCGATTGACGATCTCCTGGGCGCCGGCGGCGACATCGAACTGCCAGCCCGTGCCGCTTCTCACCAGCGGAATCGGCAGCGGCCACCATTGATAGCCGACGACGAGCGTGAGGCTGCCATCGTCGTTGGGCCTGAGCGCTCGGTAATCGCCCGCCGCGGCTACGAAGCGGGCGTGCAGCTCGCGGTCGCGCGCCCTGTCGACGGTGGTGAAAGGCGTTGCGGCTCTTCGGGCCGAAGAGTTGCAGCATGGCCGCTTCGTCGTTCGACTTCGCCACCGCGATCAACGCATCGACGGCCGCTTCCGGAGAATCGAACACTTGCTGCGCCGTCGTCAGGGAAGGCAACAAGGCAAGTGCTGCCGTGACGGTCGCCGCGACGAATCTCCATGCGAAATGAAGACTCATGTTGGCAAGCCTCGTCATGTCGGGTCTCCTGTTAGCGCCGCCGGCCTTGGCCGCCACCCTGACGGGGCCGAGCGGCTCTGCATCCCGCGCGCGCCGGCCCCTTGACCGCCGCCATGTGGGGCGGAGAGGCTCTGCGACCCGCGCGCGCTGGCGCGCGAAGCCGCCGCGCCCGAATCCATTCCGCCGAACGCGCCGGCTTGTCCGGAAGTCGCTCTGCCGCCTGAATATGACTGTGCGCGCGAACTGTCGGCTCCCGACCTGCTGCTCGGCTGCCACGCCGCTGATTGTGCCGCTGCGCCTGAAGCGCCAGCCCGTTGCGAAGCCGACCCCGATGCTTGCTGCGCCTGAGCCGCGCCTTGCTGACGCGGAGTTTGCTGATTCGCCGCGGCTTGTTGCCGTTGCGCCTGGTTCGCGCTGGTCGACCCGGAGACTGCTTCCTGCCGTTGCGTCTGGTTTTGGGTGGCCTGGCCTTGCCGCTGCGTTTGGTTGCTTCGCGCTTGGACTGCCGTCTGCGTCTGCGCGTTATTGGCGTAGTTCATCCGCTCCTGCTGGAGACTGTTGACGTTGTAGTTGTAGTTGATCGTAGCGTTGTTCCAGTTGAACGCGTAGGCGGTCGTGGCCCCCACGAAGACCCCCGTGGCGTAACGCCGCCCCGGGCGGGTACGGGTAGTAGTACACCGGGTACGGCGTCGGGTAATACGCATACACGGGCGTCGGGCTCACGACGACAACCTGGGCTGGCTGATACTGCGGCACGTAGATCACTTGCGGATTGGCCTGCACGACCTTGATCGTCTCCTTCTCGACTACGACGATCTGCTTGTCGTCGCTCTTCAGGTTACCGACAGCGTAGACCTTGCGCCTGAACGCCTGGATTGCGTCGACGACATCCTTCTGCTGCACGGTCACGGCCGTGCCGAGCGCGCTGGTCCAATCGATGTCATCGCTCATCCTTTTCACGACGTCGGGATAGTTGAGCAGGCTCTTGACCGGCGCCGGCATGCTTGCGTCCGGTTGAAGGTTCGGATCGCTCTTTCGTCTATCCAGGAATCGCTGCGCCTTGACGATCTCGAGCGGCGTAGTCGCCGACGGCAGCACGATCGCCAGCAAGTCATCGGGATACAGCGCTACCGGGGCGACGATATTCTCCAGTTGCTGGGCCGACAGCCCTTGCGATGTCACCCCTGCGGTTGGCGTGCCCGGAGCCGATTGTGCAAGTAGGGCGGGCGGGACCCCCACAGCAATCGCGGCTGCGATCAAGCAGATTGCTTTCCTGTTTTGCAGCATGAAACGCCTCCTCAAAACAATAGGGCGCTGCCTATCGTGCTCTCATCCTCCTGTCCAGGCAACGCTCAGTCTTTCGGTGTTGACGTTCCGCGCCTGACGTCATCTGACGCTGGTCGTCGGCGGGGTGGAGGGATCGACCGGCCGCTCCGGATCGTCGGGTAAGCGACTCACCATCGAGATTCCCCCTGCAAAGAACAGCACGCTGAATACGATCAGCGCGAAGACCGTCGGAGCGGCGTTCTCCAGATCGGGGATGCCACGCTGCAACGGCAGAGTTGCCAGCACCCCGGCCGCAAGGCCACGCGGCATGGCGACATTCAGCAGCCACAGATCCTTCCTTCCCAAGCCAATGCCCTTGGTGGCGATCATCACTGCCGGTATGCGGAACAAAAAGAGGAACACCGCGGCTATGCCCGCAAGCGCAATCTGCCGCAGATCGGTCGGAAACATCAAACCAATCAGGAAAAAGAAGAACGACTTGATGAGGAATGACATCTGATCCTGCATCACCAAGGCAGTCTGCGACGGAGTGAAGACCTGCCCCTGGGCACCTGGGAATAGTCTCGGCACGATCGATGCTGCGTTACCGAGGAGCAGCGAGCTCGTCAGCACTGCCATCGCACCGCTTCCATCCACCGATTCGGTGATCGCATAGAGCGCGAGCATCGCCGCAAGAAAGATCGTATAGCTATGGGGGCTGCGCTGGAGCGGCGGAACCAACGGCACCAGCACGGCCGCAGCGATTACACCCAGGCCAATTCCCTCGCCCAGCTGTGTTGCAAGCGCCACGAACGGGCGCGAAAGGTCGGCGTCTCCGCTCACAATCAAATCGATGATCACCGTCGCAAGCACGATGCTCAGCGCATCGGTCGACGCGGACTCCACCTCCACAACACGCGCGACGCGGCCGGGAACGGTTCCTTTCGCCACAGTCGGCATTATGATGATCGAGCTCGTGCCACCGACGATGGCGCCTGCCATCAACCACAACACCGGCGACACAGGACGCACGAACCCAAGCTCCGTAGCCAGCCAGAGGAAGACGCAGACCGCCACCACGGAAAAGGCAAAGCCCAGCACGCCAAGCAGGATACCGCGCGGCGCAGCCGCTGCCACCTCGGCAAGTCGAAGCCGAAAAGCGCCACTCGACAAGATGACGGTTAGCGCGATTCCGCCGAAAAAGGGGACGCCCGGTATGAGAGCCGTAGGCGAGACGAACCCGAATACAGGTCCCGCCAGAATGCCGGCGGCCACCAGCCACACCACATCCGGCACACCGGTGCGCGCAAACACGAACTCGCCGACCGCTCCAACCAATAGCAGGCCGGCGATGAGAATCATGGTAGTGGCGACCGGATCCATCTTCCTCCCCAATTGGCAAGACTGCCGCGCCGAGTGTTCTAACGACGGATCGCATCGACCGCGACGCTTTCGCCGGTCCTGACGAACGTGCCAGTACGCGTCGACGACGAATAGGAATTCATCGGCCACGAGATGACAGCAAGATGTTATTGCGTGGTCAAGAGGGTGTCCATAACATAATCCAGTCGTCCGGGTCGCCGAGACATGCCTGCCGGCCAAAAGGCCACGTGTAATCGTAGGTCGGCGGCACGGCGTTGGCGTTAGGGCGCTACACCGTCGCTCTTCCGCGAACGGTCAGTGGAGCGCGTGCACGATGTCTCACGTCCAACGGTCAGCTCCCGCACTCAATCCCGCGGTTACTGGGAGTTCTGGGCACTGACCCGCGTACAACGCTATGCGCTGTTTGCGACACTCAATATTCCACTGGGTGCGGGCAACTGACTTGCCAGACAGCGGTCAGTCGTGAAGGTCCGCTGAGGGGTCGTAAGCGGGCCCCTTCGCCAGCAGACCTGGGAAGCGGGCAACCCGGCCGCGTAGAACGCGCTGTGGGGCGCGATCGACCGGGCGGGGAGGCAGCGTGGCGGCTGCGATCGCGGTGCTAGTGTGTCGTCGTGTCCCGCCGACTCGATAGCGCTTCGGTCCACTCCCGGATCGAGCCTAGCGCCTGCTCCCGTGGCGTCGGCTGGATGCCGAGCATCGCGCACGTCCGTAAATAGTTGGAGTACACGAGATTCGGGTCGGGAACGTCGGTGGCGTCGAACATCGCGATCTACGCGGCGTGAGTAAGGGTCGGCTCGTTGGTGGGATGGATCGAGGGACGACGTCGACAAGAGTAAGAAAAAAGATTTTAAATCAATGATATCTGGCGGAGACGCAGGGATTCGAACCCTGGATACAGGTTTTAGCCCGTATGCTCCCTTAGCAGGGGAGTGCCTTCGACCACTCGGCCACGTCTCCGGGAAACGGTGAGATTGTATCGGCGCGCGCGGCGACCCGTCAAACGAATTGTCCGGAATTTTCCCGAAAAAACCGACGCTTACGCTTCCATCGGCGGGGCGTCGAGCTCGAACGCGCTGATGCAGCACCCGCACGGCAAGCTCGAGATACTTCTCGTTGATCACCACTGAGATCTTGATCTCGGAGGTCGAGATCATCTGGATATTGATGCCTTCGTCGGCCAGCGCCTTGAACATCCTGCTCGCGATGCCGACGTGCGAGCGCATGCCGATGCCGACGACGGAAACCTTGCAGATGCGGTCGTCGCCGATGATCTCGCGCGCCTTGAATGTCTTCCCGCGCTCCGCGGCGAGAACGTCGAGCGCCTTCTGGTATTCGCTGCGGTTCACGGTGAACGAGAAATCGGTGTGGCCCGACGCGCCGATGTTCTGCACGATCATGTCCACGTCGACGTTGGCGGCGGCGATCGGCCCGACGATGCTGTAGGCAATGCCGGGGCGGTCCTCGACGCCCATCACCGAGATCTTGGCCTCGTCGCGGTTGAATGCGATGCCCGAAATGATTGCCTGCTCCATGGTCTCGTCTTCCTCGAACGTGATGAGCGTGCCCTGCGACGTGGTCTCCGGATCCTCGAACGACGACAGGACACGCAGCTTGACGTTGTACTTGCCCGCGAACTCGACCGAGCGGATCTGCAGCACCTTCGAGCCGAGGCTCGCCATCTCCAGCATTTCCTCGAAGGTCACCGTGTCGAGCCGACGCGCTTCCGGCACGATGCGCGGGTCGGTCGTGTAGACGCCGTCGACGTCGGTGTAGATCTGGCACTCGTCGGCCTTGAGCGCGGCGGCAAGCGCGACGCCCGAGGTGTCCGAACCTCCGCGCCCGAGCGTGGTGATGTTGCCTTCGGCATCCACGCCCTGGAATCCGGCGACCACGACGATCGTGCCGGCGGCGAGATCGGCGCGGATCCGGTCTTCGTCGATCGCGAGAATGCGCGCCTTGGTGAAGGCGCTGTCGGTCAGCATGCGAACCTGGCCGCCGGTGTAGCTCTTGCGCCTGCAGCCCATCGCCTCGAGCGCGATTGCGAGCAGGCCGATCGTCACCTGTTCGCCGGTGGCGGCGACCACGTCGAGCTCGCGCGGATTGGGATCGGCGCCAGATTCCTTGGCGAGACCCAGCAGCCGATTGGTCTCGCCCGCCATCGCCGAAACGACGACGACGAGCTGATGCCCCTCGCGGTGATATCGGGCGACACGGCGCGCGACGTTGCGGATGCGCTCGACGCTGCCGACCGAAGTGCCGCCGTATTTTTGGACGATCAGTGCCATCGCATCTGGTCGGAATTCGCGGTTGCGTCGGAACGCACCCGGTTCACGCGAAGTCCGCGCGGAGATCAGATTTTTCGGAATACCAGCGTCGCGTTGGTGCCGCCGAAGCCGAACGAGTTCGACAGCGCGACGTGGATGCGTCATGTTGCGCGCGACGCGCGGGACGTAGTCGAGATCGCATTGCGGATCGCGATCGACGAGGTTGACCGTCGGCGGCGCGACCTGGTCGCGCATCGCGAGCACGGTGAACACCGCTTCGATGCCGCCCGCCGCGCCGAGCAGGTGCCCGGTCATCGACTTGGTCGAGCTGACCGCGAGCCGTCGCGCGTGCTCGCCGAACGCGCGCTTGACCGCGGTCTCGGCGACGTCGCCCAGCGGCGTCGACGTGCCGTGGGCGTTGACGTAGTCGATGTCGCTCGGCGTTCGAGCGCGGCGTTGCGCAGCGCGTTCCGCATGCAGCGCGCGGCGCCGTCGCCGTCGTCGGGCGGCGCGGTGATGTGGTGGGCGTCGGCGCTCATCCCGTAGCCCGCGAGCTCGCAGTAGATGCGCGCGCCGCGCGCCTTCGCATGCTCGTATTCTTCGAGCACGAGCACGCCGGCGCCCTCGCCCAGCACGAAGCCGTCGCGGTCCTTGTCCCACGGCCGGCTGGCCGTTGCCGGGTCGTCGTTGCGCGTCGAGAGCGCACGCGCGGCGCAGAAGCCGCCGATGCCGAGCGGCGTGACCGTCGCCTCGGCTCCGCCGGCGATCATCACGTCGGCGTCGCCGTACTCGATGAGCCGCCCCGCCTCGCCGATGCAGTGGTTCGCGGTCGAGCACGCGGTCACGATCGCGAGGTTCGGGCCCTTGAGGCCATACATGATCGAGAGCCAGGCCCGAGACCATGTTGATGATCGTGCCCGGGACGAAGAACGGCGAGATCTTGCGCCGGCCGCCCGCCATGTACGCGGCCGTGTGTGTCTTCGATGAGCGGCAGCCCGCCGATGCCGGAGCCGATGCACACGCCCACGCGCTCCTTGTCGCCGGCGTAGTCGTCGAGCCCGGCGTCGTCGATGGCTTCGATCGTGGCGGCGAGGCCGTAGTGGATGAACGTGTCGAAGCGGCGCGCTTCCTTCGCCGACAGATATTCGCCGACGTCGAAGCCCTTGACCTCGCCCGCGATGCGCGTGGGGAACGGCGAGGCGTCGAAGCGCGTGATCGCGGCCGATGCCGGAGCGCCCGCGCGGATCGATGTCCCAGGCGGCGGTCGACGCCGATGCCGACCGGCGCGACGATGCCCAGACCGGTGACGACGACTCGGCGGCTGCTCATGTCGGTGACGCTTGGACGCTGGGCGCCTCGCCTCCAGGAAGCGATGGAGGCGCGCGCCCGGCGGAAGCGGGCCGGGCGGCGCGATCTGCGCGCGAGCGCGCCGATCCGTCACTTCTTGACGTGAGATTTGATGTAATCGATCGCCTGCTGGACGGTGGTGATCTTCTCGGCTTCCTCGTCGGGAATCTCGGTCTCGAATTCCTCTTCGAGCGCCATCACGAGCTCCACCGTGTCGAGCGAGTCGGCGCCGAGATCGTCGACGAACGACGATTCGTTCTTGATGTCGGCCTCGTTCACGCCCAGCTGCTCGGCAACGATTTTCTTGACTCGTTGTTCGACGTTTTCCATGCTATCTCCTCCCGTTGCAGGGTGTCTGATTGAAACCGCGCGATTTTACCAGATGGCGGATGAGCAAGGCCCGGGAATCGGGAATCGCGCGGCAATCGGGTCAGATACGCACCCGAATCTTCCGATTCTGTCAGGCCATGTACATGCCGCCGTTCACGTGCAGGGTGCGCCGGTGATGTAGCCAGCGCGCGCCGAGGCCAGGAACACGACGGCATGCGCGACGTCCTCGGCGACCCCAACCTCCGAGCGGTATTTGCTCCAGCAACTTCGTCCGCTGCGCCTCCGGCAGCGCCCGGTCATGTCGGTGTCGATGAAGCCGGGCGCGACGCAGTTGACGGTGATGTTGCGGCTGCCGACTTCCCGCGCCAGCGATTTGGTGAACCCGATCAAGCGCCGCCTTGGCCGCCGCGTAATTCGCCTGGCCCGGATTGCCGATGGTGCCCACGACCGAGGTGATCTTGATGATGCGGCCGTAGCGCGCCTTCATCATGCCGCGCAGCACAGCCTTGCGCCAGCCGGAATGCCGGCTTGAGATTGGTGGCCATGATCTCGTCCCACTCCTCGTCCTTCATGCGCAGGAGCAGGTTATCGCGCGTGATCCCGGCGTTGTTCACGAGTATCGCGATGTCGCCGGACGCGCGGATTCGATGTCCGCCAGCGCGGCCTCGACCGCTGCGCCGTCGGCGACATCGAGCCGCATGCCGGTCCCTGCGATTGCCCGCGGCGGCAAGCGTCGGTGATCTCGCCGCGCCGTCTCCGTCGTCGCTGTGCCGACCACGTTCGCACCGGCGCGCGCGAGCCGAGTGCGATCGCGTGGCCGATACCGCGCGTGGCGCCGGTGACGAGAGCGACCTTTCCCTGGAGCGTCGTATCGGTCATCTGGCTCCTGCTTCGTCGTCAGCCGACGAGGTCCGCCTTGGCGGCGTCGAGGTCGGCCATCCGTGAGCGCGAAGGACTTGAGCTCGCGGACGATCCGCTTGTTCGAGCCCCGTCAGCACCCTCCCCGGCCCGCATTCGACAACATGGGTGACGCCGCGCGCGGCGAACGCCTGCGATCGATCTCGACCCAGCGCACCGGGCTCGCCGCCTGTCGCGCGAGCGCGGTCCGCATCGCGTCGGGCGTCGGGTGCTCCGCCACGTCGACGTTGTGCAACACCGGAATCGCCGGGCGCTTCGAACTTGACGCCTGCGAGCCTCGCCGCAAGCCGTTCCGCCGCGGGCTTCAGCAGCGAGCTGTGAAACGGCGCGCGACACGGGCAGCAGCACGCCGCGCTTGGCGCCCCGTTCCTTTGCGATCGCGATCGCCCGCTCGACGGCTTCCTTGTGGCCGGCGATCACGACCTGCTCGGGCGCGTTGAAGTTGACGGGTTCCACGACCTGCGCCCTGCCTGCCTCCTGGCAAACGCAGCGACCGCGGCGGTCGTCGAGACCCAGGATCGCCGCCATCGCCCCGAGACCGGCGGGCACCGCTTCCTGCATCGCCTGCGCGCGGAACCGCACCAGCGGCACCGCGTCGCGAAGGCGAGCGCGCCCGCGGCGACGAGCGCCGTGTATTCGCCCAGGCTGTGGCCCGGCGACCACGGCCGGCAGCGGCGCCACCCGCCGCCAGCCAAGCGCGCCAGACCGCGCACGCCCGCGGTCAGCATCACCGGCTGCGTGTTGACCGTCTCGTTGAGCGCCTCGGCCGGGCCGTCCGCGACGAGCGCCCACAGATCCTGCCCGAGCGACGTCGCGAGCTTCGTCGAAGGTCGTCCCGAACGCGCCGGATGCGCGGCGAAGTCCGGCCAACATGCCGACGGATTGCGAGCCTTGTCCCGGGAAACACGAATGCGAGCCGTTCATTGCCGCACGGCCGCCCGAAGGCATTCCCTCGGCACGCAGTGACGTTACCATCTCACAGCAGTGACCGAGCCCCAGGTGAAACCGCCGCCGACGCCGATCAGGAGCACGTGATGGCCGGCCCTGATGCGGCCGTCGCGGACCGCCTCGTCGAGCGCCAGCGGAATCGAAGCGGCGGACGTATTGGCATGCCGGTCGACCGTCGTGATCATGCGTTCGGAAGGCACGCCGAGCTTCTTCGCCGTCGCATCGATGATGCGGATGTTCGCCTGATGCGGAATGAGCCAGTCGACGTCGCTCGCGTCGACGCCGTTGGCTGCGAGCGTCTCGTGCGCCGACCTCGGCCATGCACCTTGACCGCGAATTTGAACACCGCCTGGCCATCCATCTGCACGAAGGGCGTGCCGCTGACCTCGCCGCCGCGCGACGGTGCCCGGAACGCACAGGATGTCGCGATAGCGGCCGTCCGCATGCAGATGCGCCGAGCACGATCCCCGGTCCGGCGATGGCACCAGCACGACGGCACCGGCGCCGTCGCCGAACAGGACGCACGATCCCGCGGTCGTTCCAGTCGAGGATGCGCGAATAGATCTCCGCGCCGACCACGAGCGCGTTGCGCGCCATGCCCGATGCGACGAACTTGTCGGCGATGGCGAGCGCATAGACGAACCCGCTGCACACGGCCTGCACGTCGAAGGCCGGCCCGCCGACGGCGCCGAGCTTCGCTTGCAGGATGCACGCCGTCGATGGAAAGACCATGTCCGGCGTCGTCGTCGCGACGATGATGAGATCGACATCCTCCGGAGCGATGCCCGCGGCCGCGAGCGCGGCGCGCGCGGCGTGCAGACGCGAGATCGCTGGTTTTCTCGTAGCGGCGCGGCGATGTGCCGCTCGCGTATGCCGGTGCGCGCGCGGATCCACTCGTCGTTCGTGTCGATGCGCTGCGCGAGCTCGTCGTTGGTGAGGATCTGCGCCGGGCAGATAGCTGCCGGTCCCGGCGATGCGGCTATGCATCGCCCACCGTCGCTTCGGCAGCGGCTTGCGTGGACGCCGTCGAGGGCATCGCGGCCATCCTCTGTGCGATCTTGTCGAGCATTCCGTGCGCGGCTTCCGTGTAGGCCTTGCGCAGAGCGTGCTGGAACGCGAACGCGTCGGCGCGAGCCGTGGCTCTTGACGACCACGCCCTTGCAGGCCGATGAGGGTCGCGCCGTTGTGCCGGCGCGGATCGACGCGATGCTTGAACGCGCGCAGCACGGAAGTGGCGACAAGCGCGGCCAGCCGGTGAAAAGGTTACGGGTGAATTCTTCCTTCAGCATCCCGTAGAGCATCGTCACCAGCCCTTCGGACGCTTTGAGCGCGACATTGCCGACGAAGCCGTCGCAAACGACGACTTCGGTCGTTCCCTTGAAGATGTCGTTGCCTTCGACGTTGCCGTGGAAGTTGAGACCGCGAGGCCCGCAGAAGCTCGGCGGTTTGTTTCGACGAGTTCGTTGCCCTTGATCTCCTCCTCGCCGACATTGAGGAGTCCGACGGTAGGCCGTTCGACGCCATCCACTGCCGCCACCAGCGCCGTTCCCATCACCGCGAACTGCACAAGCTGCTCGGGCGAGCAATTGACGTTGGCGCCGAGGTCCAGCACCGTCACGACACCGTCGCGCGTCGGCAGCTGCGCGGCGATTGCCGGACGATCGATGCCCGGCAGCGTCTTCAGCACGAAGCGGGAGATCGCCATCAGCGCGCCCGTATTCCCCGCCGAGACGCAGGCCTGCGCAACCTCGTCCTTCACGAGGTTGATCGCGACGCGCATCGACGAATCCTTCTTCTTGCGCAGCGCGTCCGCCGGCGGCTCGTGCATTTCGACGACTTCGCTCGCCGCGTGGATCGTCAGCCGATCCCGCGCGTTCGAGTGAAGCTTCGCAAGCACGGCGCGCAGCGGCGCCTCCTGCCCGACCGCGATCACGCGGGCGTCCGGCGTTTCCTCGAGGAACTTGAGTGCCGCGCGCAGCGTGGTCGAGGGACCATGGTCGCCTCCCATCGCGTCGACGGCTACCGTGACGGGCATGGCGGCCGGCGTAACGTCTACTCGTCGGCCTTGGTGGTGACGACTTTCTTGCCCCGATAGAAACCGTTGGGGCTGATGTGATGACGACGATGCGCCTCGCCGGTGACGGGCTCGACCGCCAGGGCCGGGGTCGGCAACGCACTGTGCGCGCGGTGCATCCCGCGCTTCGAAGGCGATTTCTTGTTCTGCTGGACAGCCATGCGATTCTCCTAGTGTGGTTCAAGTCGTGCGGGTCGGGCCGGCGCACATTCAACTCTTCGTCTTTCCGCCGTCGTCGTTCTTCAATCCTGCCAGCGCGGCAAACGCGGAAGGCCGCGTCGCGTTCGGATCACGCGAGCGCACCGGGTGCTCCGCGCATTCCGGGCGTTCGCAGCGCGGCGCGAACGGCAACGCCAGCAACACTTCGTCCTCGATCAACGTCAGCGCATCCTGCGGCGCCGACGCGAGGATCACCTCGTGCACGTCGTCACCTTCGTCGAGCAGCGCGAGCTCACGCTCATCGCGCGCCAGCAGCAACGTCGTGACCTGCGCCATGGGCCACGCGAAGGCTTGCAGGCAGCGCTGGCATTCCAGGGGCACACACCCGTCGAGCCGGATCTCCAGCGCCGGGCGCCCCAGCGCCTCCACCGTTCCGGTAATGCGCCACGACACCACGGTGGATTCCGGCGCGGCCCCTTGGACCAGCCGATCGGCCGCGCGCGGCATCGTTGCAACGTCCACTCTCCCGGCGAGCGTCGCCTGCCGGCGCACGAGATCGAACGCATCGAATGTTCCGCGGCGTCGTCTCGCCGATTGCCGCCGCCCGGCCATACCTGCCTCCGTGCCGCCCGCATCAAGCAACTTGCTTTCGTAGTGCCCGGGTCAGCCGATGAAAAACGTTGGATAATAGCCTGTTGGCGCAATCCTGTCAAAAATGCCCGCAAAAACAACAGTCAAGGCCATGACTGCAACCACCGTTGCGCGCGGAACGCCCACTCGTGCTCGCGTCGACGTCGCGCTATCGGAAAATGCTTCTCGAGCGCCTCGGCCTTCCCTTTGTCGCGGTGGCGCCGGGTACCGACGAAACCCCGCTCCCGGACGAGGCGCCGGCCGCGACAGCCTTTCGGCTGGCCGAAGCTAAGGCCCGCGGCGTCGCCGGCGCGCATCCGGACGCCATCATCATCGGATCGGATCAAGTCGCCGATTGTGATGGACGGCCGGTCGGAAAACCTGGCACGCACGAACGCGCGGTGGCGCAGTTGACGGAGCTATCGGGCCAGACAGTGGTCTTCCACACCGGCCTCTGCGTGCTGGACGCCCGATCAGGCCAATGCCAGACCGCGCTCGTCGACGTGCGGAGCACATTCCGGTTTCTTTCCCGACAGGAAATCGAGTCCTACCTGCGAAGCGAGCGTCCCTACGATTGCGCCGGCAGCGTCCGTTCCGAAGCGCTCGGCATCGCGCTATTCGAGCGCATCGAAAGCGACGACCCGACGGCACTGATCGGTCTTCCGCTGATCCGCCTCACATCGATGCTGTGCGCGGCCGGCATCGTCGTGCTGGCGCGCGCGCCATGAGTTTCGGGCGACTTTTTGTCGTGCCGAATCTGCTCGGCATGGTCGCCCCCGACCGCGTGTTGCCGGCTCATACGATCGAGGTCGCGCGCTCCCTCGCTCACTATGTCGTGGAGAGCGCCAAGCCGGCGCGCGCCTTCCTGCAATCGCTCGCGCCGGTCCTGCCGATACAGAGAATCGACATCGTCGAGCTCGGCGACGCTCCGGAACCTGCCCGCTGCGCGGAGTTCCTGGCGCCCGCCCGCAATGGCCACGATCTGGGGCTACTATCGGACGCCGGTTGCCCGGGAATCGCCGATCCAGGCGCACTGCTCGTGCAGGAGGCGCATCGCGCGGAAATCCGGGTGGTGCCGCTGGTGGGACCGTCGTCGGTCCTGCTCGCGCTCATGGCCTCCGGCATGAACGGCCAGGGATTCGTGTTTCACGGCTACCTGCCGGTGAAGCCTGATGCCCGCTCCGCTGCCATCCAGACGATCGAAGCGGCGTCCGGGCGCACCGGGCACGCCCAGATCTTCATCGAGACTCCCTATCGCAACGGCGCGCTGCTCGCGGCGCTCGTGACCTCCTGCAAGCCGGCGACGCGCCTGTGCGTGGCGGCCGATCTCACGTTGCCGACGGAGTCCGTGGTGTCGCAGTCGATGCGCGAGTGGCGCGGCGCGGACGGCGCTCGCTACGGCAAGCGGCCGGCGATATTCCTGCTGCAGGCCCAGCAGCAAAAACCCCGAGCTACCCGGGCGAGTCCTGGATGTAGCTCTTGAGCATCTGGTTCTCGAAGGTCTGCTCCTCGAGCACCGCCTTGGCGACGTCGTGGAAGGACACGACACCAAGCAATGTCGTGCTGTCCATTACCGGGACATAGCGCGCATGCCGCTCGAGCATCGTCCGCCGCAGCTCATTCACGTCGATCGACGGCGCTGCGGTGAGTGGATTGCGCTCGGTGATCGCGCTGATCTTGACGTCGCCGAGCGTGCCGCCGCGATCGTCCAAGGCGCGCAGCACCTCGGCGAACGTAACGATGCCCGCCATCTTGCCGTGGTCCATCACGACCAGCGACCCGATGTCGTTCTGTGCCATGACCTTGACGGCGTCCATCACCGGCGCGTCCGGCGACGTCGTGTACAGCGTTGTGCCCTTGATGCGGAGGATTTCGCTGACCAGCATGGCCCTCTCCTCGAGGTTACCGCCCGACGCTCAGGTTACTCCTCGGGCGTCGTGGCGCGCAATCCGGTGCTGATCGGGTAGAGCGACACGCGGTACGCGTTGATTTTAAAGCGAGGGTTGGGGGCGTGTGCAACCTGCCAAAAAGCGTATACGTGTCAGGTAGTTGGCCGCCGACGCGCGAAAGGCAACCGAATTGCCGCGGTTAAGCGCGATTCGTCGTGGGGTAGACAAGCGGTGGACGCTAGAAGCCGCGGCGACTCGCCGGTCGCCCGTTTGGCCGCATCTTGCCAGACAAGTATTCATGTGATTTACTGCGCACCCTCACCAACGAAAAAAATTCCAAGTGTAGAGATGAGTTGGCAGTCGTCGTGAGTCATTAACCCGCGCTCCCATCGCCGGGCAGCTAATGCTGGTGACAAGGTCGCGCCGAATCGGAGGAGCAAGAAATGCTAGGAGACACGAGCCAAGGGCGGCGTGGAATGATGGCTGCCATCGTGAGCGCTGCACTGACTACGATGGTCGCGAGCCCGGCGGTGTTCGGCCAGGTCAATACGGACTTCCCGAACCCAGCCACATGGATACGTGGGCCCCTCTACAGCGCGCCCGCCGGCAGCAGTCCGATCTGGAATCCGGCAAAGATCAGGATGAACGCCGGCCTGCTGACCAATGGAGGCACGATCGGCAGCTTCCAGGCGGAAACCAACTACTGCAACATCGCGAACCGCACGGGCGAGGGCTCGAGCGACTTCACGTGGACCGAGGTGCAGCACAACGCGATGGATTGGAACCAGGTCTGGACGATGTGGGCGTATCCATGCGCCCTGGATTTGACGCGCGAACGGGGGGTCACGCCCGGTGCGCGCATCTCCTACACCAACATCCGCGAAATCGAGAAGGCGCTCGACGGTGGCGCCATGACGATCGTCCTTCCCACGATGGACAGCGCCCAAGAGGCGAGGGACCTCGTACAGATGGTCTACTACCCGCCGATCGGCAAGCGCAAGTACAGCCCGGGACAGTGGCAGACGTTGTATGCGAACGTGCCCGGAGGCTACCGCGCAACGTTCAACGACAATGTCGTCGTCTGGGTGATGGTCGAGACGATCGAGGGTTCCCAGAACGCGTACGAGATCGCGCAGGTACCCGGTGTCCACGGCGTCTTCGGCGCAACGGGCGATCTGGGCAACTTCTCCGGGTTCTCGAACGGACAGAACGACTACGACTACCTGATCACGAACACCCACAACGCCGCGCATTTCGCGGGCAAGCGGGCGTGCAGCAGCTTCGCGCAGCGCAACAGGGCAGGACACACCTTCACCTGCAGCCAGAATTGATTCGGCCAGAGAACATAGTTCGAGCCGAGCCGGCAGGTGACGCTGCGCCGATCGGACCGAGTCCATTGCACGGCGGCGGCACCGCCGACGCTGAAGCCATATCGGAGGAGTGAGAGATGATGCGTTCGAGAATGAAGCAAAGAGAGAAGAGGCTGCTGGGGGCTGCGCTGTTCGCGGCGGCGATCGTGGCGAGCCCTTCGGTGCTGGCGCAATCGGGCATCTGCCCGCTGACGGGCAACCCCCCGGTGCCTGCCACCGCGCCATGCAACGTTCCCCCGCCTGTGCCGAGCACCAACGCGCCCAATCCGGGGCTGATCAATCCCGACACCTGGGCTTTCGGTCCGCAGAACAACCTGACGCCCGAGCAGCAGACCGCGCAGTACTGGAACCCGGTGAAGGCACGGATCATCGCGGGCCTTCCCTTCACCGGCAAGAGGGTCAGCACCGGCGGCGTCGGCACGGGAAGTGCATTCTGCAACGTCGCCGAGTACAACATGGACAACAACCACTTCACGTGGATCGACATGCTCCACTCGGGGCTGGGCTACTCGCAGGTGTGGCCGATGATGGTGAATACCGCCTGCCCGGGATTGAATTTCACGACCAGGACCGCAAGGGCGCTGCAGATTCCGCTCGACGAGCGCGATGGCCAGCACGCATCGGACGGGGGCGCGATCATGTACTTCTTCCCGGTGGACTCGGTGGATGACGCCGATGAGGCGGCCTTCTGGGTCTACTTCACGCCGGTCGGGCACCACAGCGTGGGAAACAACCAGCTCGGCAACGTTTATACGGGCAACACGGTTGGGCCGACGCCGGCCCCTGGGCAGACTCCGATCAGCGTCGCCGCGGCGGGCGGACAGCGGAATTCGGTCAACCGGAACACCGTCCTGATCGCGCAGATCGGGAGCGTCGAGGGCGCGCAAGCGGCGGCCGGGATTGCGTCCCACGCATTGGTGCATGGCATCTACCTCGACGAGCCGGATCTGGCGAGCAAGGGGGGTGCGAACTTCGCCACCCTTGCAGCGGGCGTGCGGGCGGCGGCAAAGGCCAGCAACAAATACCTCTGCCTGGCCGACCGCACGACGACACCCCATACGATGAACTGCGCCTTGCAGCCCTAGAGATGCAAGCGCGCAGACCGGACATCGAAAGTATTCCAACGGGTCGGCCCGCCGGCCCTGCCAGGTCAAATTCGGAGGAGCAAGAGATGATGGATTCGAGAACCAGGATGAAGCCCAGGCTGCTTCATGTCATTGCGATTGCCGCGGCGGCAGCGCTCGCGAGCCCGTCCGCGCTCGGGCAGGTCTGGAGCACGAACACGGCGAGGCAGGCCATCAACAGCGGCGCCCCGCTCGTCGCGAAGAGAATCGATTCGGCCGACACGGCGAACTACTGCACCGTGGCGAGCATGCCGGGTACCCACTTCACGTGGGTCGACACTGCGTCGTCGGGATTGGATTACCAGCATTCGTGGGCGCTGTGGGCAGCCTCCTGTCCGACGGCGGTGGCGACGATGCGCGGGGCCGAAGTGAAGTACGGCGAGCGCGTCGAGCCGGAAAGCGGCGCGATCCCGATCAATCCGGCGCAGAGATCGCTCCATCCCCAGGAGACGCAGAAAGCTCTCGACGGAGGCGCGATGGTGCTGATGATTCCGGTCAACACCGTGGCGCAGGCGCAGCAGGTGGTCAAGCGCGCCTACTACCCGCCGATGGGCCAGCGCAGCTTGGGCCCCGGGCAGTTCGCCGACATCTACCCCGCCGGCGTAACAGGCGGGAGTTATCGCAACAGCTTCAACGACAACGTCGTGGTGATTGCGATCGTCTCCACCGTCGAGGGGGCGTCCCAGGCGAAAGCGATCGCCGCGACGTCGGGGATCCACGCCATCTTTCTCGATGCGATGAACCTGGAGAGCAGTGCGGGTTATCCCCAAGGCAGCCCGGACTACAACAAGCTGGCGGACTTCATCAGGGTCTCCGCGCAGGCGAGCGGCAAACATCTTTGCACGGCCAACCGGAGCGTCACACCCCATACGCTCACCTGCGCGAAACCGAGCATCAGCTTCTTCGTCTCGAGCGCCACGAGCGCGACAGGAAATCTCGGTGGCCTCGCGGGAGCCGATGCCACGTGCCAGCGGCTCGGCGCGGCCATCAATCAAGGCGCAAGGACTTGGAGGGCCTACCTAAGCGTCGAGCGCGATTCGAACGGAGCACCCGTCAACGCGCGCGACCGCATCGGCTCGGGACCTTGGTACAACGCCAACCTCCAACTGATCGCGAACGATCTTTCCGCGCTCCATTCCCGCACCGGCGACGCCAACCTGTTCGTCGACGAACGGGGACAGCGGATCAACGGCCAGTGGACCGGGTCGCCGACCCCCGTGGAACACGACATCCTCACTGGCTCGAATGCGGACGGCACGTTGCGCTCTGGAGCCACGTGCTCCGATTGGACGTCTGCAGCAACCGACGTCACGGCTCAGGTAGGACACTCCGACGGCCTGGGTCCCAACCAGAACTCGACGCCTCCGCTGTCATCCTGGAACTCGGCGCACACCGCCTTGAACTGCTCGAACACCGCGCCGCGTGGTGGTGCCGGACGGATCTACTGCTTCGCGCAGTGACCAGCAACCCGGCCAGCAGCTTGGCGCGGTCGGCCACCCGACTGTGGGCTGTTTGGCCGGTCCAAGGACCGCTGTGGGTCGAGGCTTCATGCGCTGCTCCAGCCTGTGCGGCGTGAAGTTGCGGTCGCAGTTGTTGACGCATTCGAGGATCAATGCAACGCGCACCGCGCGCACCGTTCGCCAACGGCATTGCGCCCGCGCAGCGCGTCGTCACTCCCCGCTACTGCCTCCCTGATAAGTGCCTTTCTGGCAAAGCCGGTACGTGTCAGGCTGTTACAATTTGCTTCCTGACCACTGCTGTATATAGTACGTTTGTCAATCAAACCGTGGGGCGATGTGAGCCTGCAAATCCGGTCAGTGATCGACGCATTGCGCTCGGAGATTCAGAGCCAGATCCTAAAAGGTGCCATTCCGCCAGGGACGGCGCTCACGGAACTGTCGGTAGCGCAACATTTTGACGTCGCGCGGCCCACCGCGAAGGCTGCAATCGAGCAGCTCGTAAATATCGGGCTATTACGGCGATTGCGGAATAAGACCGCGCGCGTACCGCTGCTCGATGCAGCCGACATCGCAGATCTCTACCTTTCGCGTGGGCTCATCGAGCGGGCGGTCATGCGTCTGCTCGCCGAACGCGGCGAGGTGCCGCTCGACGCAGTGCGAGCGCTCGACGGTTTTTGCGCCGCCATCGCGAACGACGGCAAGGTCACCGAGCTCGTCGAATACGACATCGAGTTCCACCGCGCCCTGATTGCAGCATCACGCAGCCCGCGCATCCAACGCCTTCATGACTTGGTCATCGGCGAGTCGCACTTGTGTATGGCGCAAGTGCAAATGCGTCATCTCCTCGATCCTCAGGTGATCGCCGATGAGCATAAGCGCATCCTTGCGATGATCGAGGCTCGGGACGTCGACCGCGCGGCAGCCGAGATGGATGCCCACCTTTCCCGAGCGTGCAACACGCTGCTTCCGTGTCAGCAGGCGGAAGCCGCTGGCAGGCAACAAGATTCGCCAACCGCGACCAACCAAGATCGGCAGCCCTTGGCCAACCGTTCTGCGGACTTCATCGCTCAACCCTGAGGTCTACCCAAGAGCCATTGTCGAGCGCGTCGCGAAACGTCGCCCATTCAGGGCGTCATCGCGCTCGCTTAGCGTGCCGCGCGTGTCAACCGGTGAGAGGTTCAACCTGCCCCGCTGGACTGCGCAACAGTGTCATTTGTAGAGCGTGTGCGGCAGCCACATGCCGATCTCGGGGAAGATGTACAGCAGCGCGAGCGCTACCACCTGGATCGCCATGAACGGCAACATTCCGGCAAAGATCTGGTTCAGCGTCACGTGCTTGGGCGCAACCCCTTTGAGATAGAACGCCGCCATCGCCACAGGCGGCGACAGGAACGCCGTCTGCAGGTTGAGCGCGACCAGCAGGCCGAAAAACAGCGGATCGATATTGAACTTAGCCAAGAGCGGAATGAAGATCGGCATGAAGATCACGATGATCTCGGTCCACTCTAGCGGCCAGCCAAGAAGGAAAATGATGATCTGCGCGAGAATCATGAACTGGATCGGCGTGAGCCCGAGCGACAGCACCCAGCGCTCGACGACTTCCTGCCCTCCGAGCAGCGCAAAGGCCGCCGAGAAGATCGACGAGCCGACGAACAGCCAGCACACCATCGCGGACGTCTTTGCCGTCAGAAAGACCGACTCCCTCACCGTCTGCTGGAGGTTGACCTGGAAGACGGCCACCACGCACCAGATCGCCGCTGCACCGATCGAAAGCCAGCCGACCCATAGCGGCACACCCGACTCCAGCACCTCGAACTTGAGTAGAAGGAACCAGACGATCGAAACGAAGACCAGCACCCAGAGCGGGACCCAGACGGAGAGGATCTTTTTCCGCTCGCCCTCCGGTTGCTTGAGCAGCGCGTAGATCGCTGCAAGCACGAAACCGCCGAGCGACCCCACAGCCGCGGCTTCCGTTGGCGTCGCCAGCCCGAACACGATTGATCCCAGCACCGCCAGGATCATGACCGCAAGCGGAAAGAACGACGACAAAAGCATCTTGAAGATTTCCAGCCGCGCGAAGGTGAAGATCGCGTAGAACGCGATGAGGCACGCGGTACCGATGCCGAGCACGATCCAGTACGCCGTCGGCGCCGGAAGCCGTTTCCAGTCCGCGCCGGCGGCTTTCTGGCGGTGCACCCGCCGGCAACTTCCGTGGGAGCGGCCGCAGCTTTAGGGGCGGTTGCGGTCGGGGCAGCGCCATCCTTCGCTTCCTCCGCTGGGGGTTCGGCAAGGCCGGTGCTGCTTTGATCCGATGCGGCGGGCGGCTCGATCAGGTCGGTCCCGGCTGCGCCGGCATCCGGTGCTTGTGTGCTCGGCGCACTTGATTCGCGGCCCATCTGCTCGAGGGCCGACGTATCTTCGATGACGTCCGGCTTGGTCAGCGAATGCCACGTGAGGCCCATCAGCACGGCGAAGACGATCGCGGGCATCAGCGTCGTCGCCAGATTGCGCACGATTGCCCGGGTCGTGACCACGGCATCGCGCGGACCTTTGAGAGCGGCCAAGAGCGCCGGGATCACCTTGTCGCCATTCGATTTGGAAATCGCCGCCGTATCGGGAGGCAGCGCAACGACACGCTCGCTCATCGGCAGCGGCGGCGCGAGGTCGGGCCGCAACTTGGCGAGAATCATCACGTAGGCGACATAGAGTCCGGCGAGCATGATGCCGGGGAAGAAAGCGCCGGCGTAGAGCTGGACGACCGAGACACCGGCGACCGCGCCGTACACGATCAGCATCACCGAGGGTGGAATCAGGATGCCGAGGCAGCCGCCCGCGGTGATCACCCCAGCGGTAACTTTGACGTTGTAGCCGGCGCGCAGCATCGCGGGCATCGCCAGAAGTCCCATCAGCGTCACGACCGCGCCGACGATGCCGGTCGCCGTCGCGAATACCGCGCAGGTCACGAGCGTGGCCACCGCGAGCGAGGC
Source organism: uncultured beta proteobacterium (assembly GCA_963840945.1). Classification (GTDB taxonomy): domain Bacteria; phylum Pseudomonadota; class Gammaproteobacteria; order Burkholderiales; family Casimicrobiaceae; genus CAIWHR01. Next base: position 43,756 of record CAWJAU010000021.1, read on the forward strand.
GGGGATGCGCGCCAGCGCCAGGTGAAGGCTTTTGAAGAGCTTTTCGATGAGGTTCGAGCGCTCGACCAGATAGCCCATGAAGACGAACAGCGGGATCGAGATCAGGACGTCGTTCGACATCACCGAGTAGGCGCGCTGCACCATCAGGTCGAGCGTCTGCTGCATGGCCAGCGCGGGGCTTTGCTCACGATAGGCGAGCCACGCGAACATTACCCCCATGCCCATCAACGTAAACGCCGTCGGAAAGCCGAGCATGATCGCCACCACGATCAGCGCCAGCATCAGCAGGCCGAGGTGGCCGTTGGTCATCTGCGACGGCGCTGGCATCAGCACGAACACCATGATCACGACAGCAGCCATGATCGAAAGGCCGAACCAGACTTCCTTTCTCATCGCTTGCCGCCCTCGCCGGCCGACGACGATACGCATCGAGCTTCGCGATGTCCTCGTCCTTGACGTGTACCATTTCCTTCAGTTTATCGACGTCCACTTCCTCGACGTCCTCCCCGCGGGAAGGCCAGTCACCCTGCCTGAGGCAGATGGCGCAGCGGATGATTTCGACGAAGCCCTGCGCCAGCAGGAAGATCCCCGCGATGGGAATAATCGTCTTGAAGGGATAGATCGGCGGACCCTCGGCGGTGATGTTCGAATGCTCGGCGATCGCCCACGACTCGCCCGCGTACCGGTATCCCGCCCAGCAGAACGCGACGACGCCAGGGATGAAGAACAGCACATACAACGTGAGGTCGAGCGCCGCCTGCAGCCGCGGCGGGAAGAAGCCGTACAGGACATCGCCCCGCACGTGGCCGTTCTTGGACAGCGTGTACGCGCCGGCCATCATGAACAGCGTTCCGTACATCATGATCATCACGTCGAACGCCCACGCGTGCGGGTCGCAAGCGTATAGCGCGAGAACACTTCCCAGGAGATGAGCAACGTAAGCGACACGATCAGCCAGGCGAATGCCTGTCCGATCATCGTGCTGACCTTGTCGACGAACAGCAGCAGTTTTTGCATCGGTTGAGGCCTAGCCAGGGTCGCTGGCGGGCGTCGGTTGTGATCAGGTCCGGTACGGAATCGTCCAAAAAAAACACCATCCGGGGCCGCCGGATGGTGTCTTCCGCCAGCGCGCTCGCGTCAGGCCTTCTTCGGCGCCGCCTTCGTGGCGGCCGAGGACCCGAAGTAACGGTTGTACGCCATGCGCCGATTCACGTAGACGTCGAGATCCCATTTCACCGCGCGCTCGGCGAACTTCTTCTGCGACTCGACGATTTCCTTGAACAACGGATTCTCACCCGATTTCTTTTCGGCCACTGCATCATAGATCTCGAGTTGCTTCTGCAGGATCGCGTCCGGCGTCTTGTAGAACTTGACGTTCTGCTTGGTCTGCAGGTCGATGTAGTCCTGCGAGTAGCGGTCGATCGCCTTCCACGACATGTCGGCCGACGCCGCTTCGGCGGCATTGGCGATGATCGCCTTCATCTTGTCGGGCAGGGCGTCGAACTTGGTCTTGTTGAACAGGATCTCGAACTGCTCGGCGTTCTGATGAAAGCTCTGCAGCATGCACACCTTGGAGACGTCCGGGAATCCAAGCAACCGATCGGACGACGCATTGTTGAACTCCGCGCCGTCGAGCAGCCCGCGATCCATCGCCGGGATGATCTCGCCGCCGGGCAGCGCGTTTACCGCGGCACCCATGCCGGTGAACACATCGATCGAGATGCCCACGGTCCGGAACTTCATGCCCTTGAAGTCTTCGAACTTGGTGATCGGCTTCTTGTACCAGCCGAGCGGCTGCGTCGGGTGCGGACCGTACGGGAACGATACGACGTTGGCGCTGATCGAGTTGTAGAGCTTGGTCAGCAGTTCCTTGCCGCCGCCGTACTTGTGCCACGACAGCAGCATGTTGCCGTCCATCCCGTACGCCGGTCCCGAGCCCCACAGCGCCAGCGCGGTCTGCTTGCCGTAGTGGTAGGCGAGCACGCCGTGCCCTCCGTCCAGCGTGCCTTTGGAAACCGCATCGAGAAGGCCGAACGCCGGCACGACGGCTCCCGCCGGCAACACCTCGATCTTGAGGTCCCCGCCGGTCATGTCGTTGACCTTCTTCGCGTAGTCGAGCGCGAACTCGTGGAAGATGTCCTTCGACGGCCACGTGCTCTGCCACCGCATGCTGATCGGGCCGGCCTGGCCCTTGGCGATCATCGGGAACCCCAGCGTTGCGCCCACCGCGGCAGCGCCGCCGGCGGCCTTCAGGAACTTGCGGCGCGAGCCGGTTTCGTTGCTCGCTTTCGGCAGTGCCGGAACGGATAGTTTGCGTGTCATGCTTCCTCCATTGAAATGGCGTCGTTGCGCCGTGTACCGAATGCAACAGCGGTGGACCGCGGACCTGGCGAAATCGGCGTGCGAGCGATTAGCGGGTCGCCCCCTTTTTTGCCTCCGGAAGTCTATACCGGGCTGCCCGGGAAAGTCCACGTTTTCCGCGTGGGCGACGGCCTCTGCCCAGCCGTGACGGACTCTCCCTCGGCGGCCGGCATCACGACCCAAGGTGCGCCGGTCCCGCAGCGCCTGCGCCAGCGTGCCGCTGTCGACGTACTCGAGTTCCCCGCCCACCGGAACGCCTCGGGCCAGGCGACTGACCTTCAACCCGCGGGCGCTGAGCAGCTCCCCGATGTAGTGGGCGGTCGCCTCCCCTTCGTTGGTGAAATTGGTCGCGAGCACGGCCTCCTTCACGATGCCGTCGGTCGCGCGCCGGATCAACCGCTCGAGCCGGATCTCCTTCGGGCCGATGCCGTCGAGCGGGGACAGGCGCCCCATCAGCACGTAGTACAGGCCCGAATAAGCCTGCGTCTGCTCGACCATCATGAGGTCGGCCGGGGTTTCGACGATGCAAAGGAGCGTCGGATCGCGTTTGCCCGACCGGCAAAACGAGCAGAGCACCTCTTCCGTGAACGTATTGCACCGATCGCAATGGCGGACGGTGGTGGCCGCGTGCTGGAGCGCATGCGCCAGCCGTACCGCGCCGTCGCGATCGTGCTGGAGGAGGTGCAGGGCCATTCGCTGCGCGGCCTTGGGTCCGACTCCCGGCAGGCTGCGCAGCGCCCGTGCCAGCGCGTCCATGCCGGACAACGGCTCCATCGCGGCAGATGAGCGCGCGCCGGAGGTCCGCTCATCATCCGGGTTCATCTTCGGATCGCGCGCCCCGCCGGCTCGTGTCAAAACGGCAGCTTGAAACCGGGGGGCATCGGCAGCCCCGTCGTGAGACCGGCCATCTTCTCCTGCGTCGTCGCCTCGACCCGGCGCACGGCGTCGTTGATGGCGGCGGCGAGCAGGTCTTCCAGCATGTCCTTGTCCTCGCCCAGGAGCGAAGGATCGATCGTGACGCGCTTCACGTCGTGGCGGCACGTCATCACGACCTTGACCATGCCCGCGCCGGATTGACCTTCGACCTCGATCCGCGCCAACTCCTCCTGCGCCTTCTGCATGTTGTCCTGCATCTGCTGCGCCTGCTTCATGAGGCCGGCGAGTTGATTCTTCATCATCGGATCATCTCTCTCATCTTGAGGCTTGCCCACTCCGTCGCCGGCGCTTCAGGACACCGGCTTGATCGAATCCGGTCTTATTTTCGCATCAAACCGGGCGAGGACGTCCTGCACGAAAGGTTCACCCGAAACGCGGCCTCGGCGCGGGCCCTCTGCTCGGCCTGTTCCCGCCCTTTCTGGGCCGCAAGCGACGCGTCGCCCGTCGAGCCCACCTCGAACGCCAGCATCCACTTCCGGCCGGTCGCGTGATCGAGCGCGGCCTTGAGCTTGTCGGCATAGACCTTGTCGGCGAGGTGCTTGTGCGCGGCAGGCAGCGCCAGCGTCAGCACATTGCCGTCGAGCGATTTGAGCTCGGTTTGCGCGGCAAGCTGCGCCGCCATGGGTGCGAGCCGCAATCCCGTCACGAAGGCGGGCCATGCGGCTGGATCCGCCGGCATCGGCAGACGTTCGGGAGGCTCCGGCGACACGGCGACGCCGACCGGGCTCGGGGCCGAACCCGAATTCCGCTCCGCCGGGATCACCGGCCGAGAGGCCGGGGTAATTGCCGATGCGGCGCTGGCCCCGGGCTCGCGCGGCGATGCACGAGTGGGCGCACTCTTGGTACGGTCGGCCGCTGCCACGATGCCACCGGCAGGTTCGAACGCCAGCAGGCGCAGGAGCGTCATCGAAAAGCCGGTCGCTTCGTCCGGCGCGAGCGGGAGATCGGCGCGGCCCTGCACGCAAATCTGATAGGCGAGCTGCACGGCTTCGGGCGCGAGCCGGCCGGCGAGAGGTCCGATCCGGCTCGCGTCCTCCATCGCGGCCGCGGCCGCCGGCACGGCTTGCGCCACGGCCACGCGATGGAAGAGGGAGGCGAGATCTTCCAGCGCTGACGTGAACGAGATGCTGCGCGTCGCCATTGTGTCCACCTCCGCGAGCAGCGCCGGACCGTCGTTGGCGATGAGGGCGTCGACGATCCGGTACACGTACTCGGTGTCGACGGCGCCGAGCATCGTTCGCACGACGTCTTCCCGCACATCCCGCCGCCATACGCGATAGCCTGATCGAGCAGCGACAGCGCGTCGCGCACGGAGCCATGCGCGGCGCGCGCGATCAACGACAGCGCCGCCGCGTCGAAGACCACGTTTTCCGCGGCGAGGATGGGGGTCAGCACATCGACGATGAGCGCCGGCGAGAGTTGCTTCAGGTTGAATTGCAGGCAGCGCGAAAGCACGGTGACGGGAATCTTCTGGGGGTCGGTGGTCGCCAGCACGAACTTGACGTGCGCCGGCGGCTCCTCCAGCGTCTTCAGCATCGAATTGAACGCGGCCTTCGACAGCATGTGCACTTCGTCGATCAGGTAGACCTTGAAGCGCCCGACCGTCGGCATGTAGCGCGCGTTGTCGAGCACTTCGCGCATGTTGTCGATGCCGGTGTTGGACGCGGCATCGAGCTCCAGCAAATCTACGAAGCGGCCGGCGTCGATGTCCATGCAGGCGGCGCAGGTGCCGCACGGCTCGGCGGTGATGCCGTTGGTGATGCAGTTGAGGCTTTTCGCGAAGATGCGCGCGATCGTCGTCTTGCCGACGCCGCGCGTGCCGGTGAGAAGATATGCGTGATGAAGCCGGTTGCGGCTCAGCGCATTGGTCAGCGCGGTCACCACGTGCTCCTGGCCGACCAGCTCCCGGAAGGTCTTCGGCCGCCACTTGCGGGCGAGTGCCTGGTAGCTCATCGGTCGGACCAGGCGCTCATATGCGCAAGCCCCATAAAGCATGAGGCCGATATGGCGAACAAAACAAAGAGGGTGGCGAGCCGTTCCCCCGGCACTTGCAGTGAGTCGCTGTGGCTGCTTCCTTCCGGACCTGACCAGGTTCACGACGCTGCAATGCGGGGCGACCCGCCGTTGATCGGTTGCGCATGCGGCGCAGAATGGGGATTATCGGCCATCGGCGTGACGGCGGCAAGCAGTGCGTCACTCGGCAGGGGCGAATTCCGCCGATCGGAAGGTGCCGCGGTAGTCTGTCGCTATAATCGTCCGCATCGTCGTTCGCAGTGCCGTCGCCGCCAGCGCCATTCGATCGAAATTGCATCTTTCGCGCCGCCACGTCCATGTGCTGTTGGGTCTTGCCCTCGCGGCGGGCATCGCACTCTTCCCGATCGTTCGCAGTCCCGGAACCCTTGCCGCTGCCCGACGAGGTCCGGGAGCTCGTCGTCCTGATCCGGCCGGGTCCCGCGTTCTACTTTCCCGGGCCGGATGGCGTGCTCACCGGATTCGACGTGGATCTCGCGCGACAGTTCGCCGCCCACAAGAAACTTCCGCTCAAGTTCGCGCTGGCCGACTCTGCGGCCCAGGTGATTGCCGCCATCGCCAAGGGCGAGGCGCACATCGGTGCAGGCGGGCTCTACCGACCGTCTGGCAGCGACCGCAGCGGGAAAGGCCGCCGCGCTTCCCGGCGCGGTTGCGTCCGCTGCGGCCCAGTTGCCTCCCGAGGTGTTGTGGACGACCCGCGTTGCCACCGCCGAGCCGGTGCTGATCTACAATCGCGACGGCTACAAACCGTCGAATTGGAGCGATCTCGAAGGCGCGACGGTGGCGTTTGTCCCCGATGCCGGATTCGAGCACGAAATTGCCACCGCGCGCATTGCCCATCCGGGAATCCGGTGGGATGCGCTGGCGCTGCCCTCGGTTGCCGCTCTCATCTCCCAGGTTTCGGACGGCACCGTCGGCTATGCGATCGTGGGATCGCTCGCCGCGTCACTCGCCCGCAACATCTACCTCGACTTCGATGTCGCGTTTCCGGCGGGCACCAAGCGCGACATCGCCTGGGCGGTGGCGCCACGCTTCGCCGACCTGCGCCAGGAGCTCGATCGGTTCATTCTGCAGCTCGGGCGCGACGGTACCCTCGCCCGCCTCGCCGACCGCTACATGCCGGATCCCCGCCAGATCCAGCGCATCGATGCCGAAATGCTGCAGGAAAGGATGCGCACCGTGCTCCCACGGTATCGTGCCCTGTTCCACGACGGCCAGGAGAAGAGCGGCATCGAATGGCGGCTCCTCGCCGCCATCGCCTACCAGGAATCGCAGTGGGATCCAACGGCAACCAGCGCCACCGGGGTGCGCGGAATCATGCAGATCACCGAGGACACCGCCAAGCACCTCGGCGTCCGCGACTTGCTCGATCCAGCGCAGAACGTCGTCGCGGCGGCGCGTTACCTGCGCGACCTCAAGGCCAAGCTGCCCGCGCGCATCCATGAGCCGGACCGGACGTGGCTCGCGCTCGCTGCGTTCAACATCGGACTCGGCCACCTCGAGGACGCGCGCATCCTCGCGCAAAAGCAAAAGCTCAATCCGGACCTGTGGAGCGACGTGAAAAAGGTGCTGCCATTGCTCGCGCTCCCCGAATATTACGAGCAGGCCAAGCTGGGCTATGCGCGAGGCGGGATGCCCGTGGCCTTTGTCGACCGCGTGCGGGGCTACTACGACGTGCTGCTCGCGCATGCCGAGCCGCACCGGCCGCGGCTCGGCATGCTGGACGCGAAGCGCGAGGAACCTCCGGCTTCCCTCGGCAACAAGAGATAGGCAACGATGAAGGATCCTGCATGGACTGGATAGCGTCACCCGAGGCGTGGATTGCGCTCGTGAGCCTGACCGGGCTCGAAATCGTCCTGGGCGTGGACAACATCATCTTCATCTCCATTCTGGTCGAGCCGCCTTCCGGCGCAGCAGCGGGAGCGAGCGCGCATCATCGGACTCGCGCTGGCGATGGTGATGCGCATCGGGCTCCTGCTTTCGCTCGCGTGGATGATGCGAGCTCACCGATCCGTTGTTCTCGGTCTACAAGCAGGGCTTTTCCGGACGCGACCTGATCCTGCTCGCAGGCGGGCTCTTCCTGCTCGCGAAATCGGTGCTCGAGATTCACAACGCGCTGGAGGGCGAAGGCGCCGAAGGCCATGCGGACGCGGCCTGCCGCCCATTTCCTCGGCACCCTCGTCCAGATCGCGATCATCGACATCGTCTTCTCGCTCGACTCGGTGATCACGGCGGTCGGCATGGTCGACGAGATTCGCGGTGATGGTGCTCGCCATCGTCATCGCCGTCGGCATCATGATGTTCGCCGCGAGGCCGATCGGCGACTTCGTCGATCCGCCATCCGACGATCAAGATGCTGGCGTTGTCGTTCCTGATCCTGATCGGCGTCGCGCTGGTCGGCGAAGGGCTTCGAGTTGCACATCCCCAAGGGCTACATCTACTTCGCGATGGCCTTCTCCGTCGCCGTCGAGATGCTGAACCTCCGGCTGCGCGGGAAGCGGCAGCCGATGAAGCTGCGGAAGGACCACACGGCGGACAGCACCGACGAAAATTCCCGCAAGCGCGTGACGCGCATCCGCGCGTTCCCGGATTCGCGGTCGTTGCCGCATAATGGCGGTACATGATGCGTTCCTCGCTGTGGCTCGGCGTCCCTTTCCTGCTGACGGCGCTGGCTGGTGGACCCGCCCACGCGGTGGCTACCGTGTTCGTGGACGAGCTGACCTGGTCCGAAATGCGGGATCGCCTCCGCGCCGGAACGACGACCGTCATCATCCCGGTCGGCGGCACCGAGCAGAACGGACCGCACATGGTGCTGGGCAAGCACAACGTGAGGGTCAAGGCGCTCGCCGGAAAGATCGCGGCAACGCTCGGCAATGCGTTAGTGGCGCCGGTCGTGTCCTATGTCCCCGAAGGAAGCATCCATCCGCCGACGGCCCACATGCGCTTTCCCGGAACCATCACGGTGCCCGACGCCGCCTTCGAGCAGGTCATTGAATCGGCGGCGCGGAGCTTCGGGTGCACGGCTTTCGCGACGTCGTGTTGCTCGGGGACCACGGGGGATACCAGAAGAGCCTGGCGAAGGTCGCCGCCCGCCTGAACCGCGAGTGGGCGGCAACATCCGGCCGCGCGCATGCCATCGTCGAATACTATCGGGTGACGCAGACCGCGTATCCGCAGGCGCTCAAGGGCCGCGGCTACAGCGACGACGAAATCGGTACCCACGCAGGCCTCGCCGACACCTCACTCGCGCTGGCGATCGATCCCGGCCTCGTGCGACCCGACAAACTCGCTTCAGGCGGGCGAGGCGCGCCTGCCGACGGCGTGACGGGCGATCCGCGGCGAGCCACCGCCGAGCTCGGGCAACTGGGGGTGGACGCGATCGTCGCCGCGACGGTCGACGCGATCCGGCGAGCGACGACCCGGCGCTGAACGCCAACTACCCGTCAACGATTCATGCCAGGAGCGTCCATGCCATCCGGAAAGTCTTCCCATTCATTGCGTCGGGCCGCCTGGCTCGCCTTGGGGCTGTGCGCGCTCGGCTGGGCGCAGGGCCCGGCAAGCACCGGAAGCCCGAACGCGGTCGCCACGATTCCGGGCATGCCGCCCGTGATCGACCCGGCCAACCTCTACAGCGAAATCGCGGCGGGAAAGATAGCCCGTCCATCGCCGGCGACCTGCCGCGTGTCTACGTCCCGAACCTGCAGTCCAACGACGTCTACGTGATCGATCCGGCAACGTACAAGGTCGTCGACAAGTTCAAGGTCGGCCTCAACCCGCAGCACGTGGTTCCGTCGTACGATTTGCGCACGCTGTGGGTGGCCAACAACGCCGAGAACACGAAGCGCGGCAGCCTCACGCCCGTGGATCCGAAGACGGGCAAGCCCGGCAAGCCGATTGCCGTCGACGATCCCTACAACATGTATTTCTCGCCGGACGGGAAATCGGCGATTATCGTCGCCGAAGCGCTGAAGCGGCTCGACTTCCGCGATCCGACGACGATGGCGCTTCAATACGCGATCGACGTGCCGCGCTGCGCGGGAATCAATCATGCCGATTTCTCGATCGACGGCACCTTCGCCATCTTCACCTGCGAGTTCTCGGGCACCGTCGCCAAGATCGACCTTGTCCACCGGAAAGTGCTCGGGTACACGCAGGTGATCCAGCCCGGGCGGCCGACCAAGATCGTCAAGGGGCCGGACGGCAAGGACGAGGTCATCTGCACGACGTGGAAAGGGATGCCGCAGGACATTCGCGCCTCGCCCGACGGCAAGCTTTTCTTCGTCGCCGACATGATGGCCGACGGCGTGCATGTCGTGGACGGCGACGCGTTCAAGCAGGTCGGCTTCATCGAGACCGGTAAGGGAACGCATGGGCTCTATCCCAGCCGCGACGGGAAGAAACTCTACGTCGCCAATCGGGGCTCGAACAGGATCACGGCGCCCCGCATGGCAAGGGCGCCGTATCGGTCGTCGATTTCGCGACGCGCAAGGTCGAGGCCAACTGGTCGATTCCCGGCGGCGGCAGCCCGGACATGGGCAACGTCAGCGCCGACGGCAAGACGCTGTGGCTTTCGGGTCGCTACGACAACGTCGTCTACGCAATCGACACGTCGAGCGGTGCCGTGCAGACGATTCCGGTCGGGAAAGAGCCGCACGGTCTCACGGTCTGGCCGCAGCCGGGCCGGTACTCGCTGGGCCACACGGGCAACATGCGCTAGCCGCGCGCGAGCTCCTTCATGCCACCGATGTACGGCTGCAACGCCGCAGGGATGTCGATTCCGCCATCGGCGCGCTGATAATTTTCCATCACCGCGACCAGCGTGCGCCCGACGGCGAGCCCGGAGCCGTTCAGCGTATGCACGAGGTCGGGCTTGCCCTGCGCGTTGCGGAAGCGTGCCTGCATCCGCCGCGCCTGGAACGCTTCGCAATTCGAGCACGACGAAATCTCGCGGTAGGTGTTCTGCGCGGGCAGCCACACTTCGAGGTCGTAGGTCTTGGCGGCGGCGAAACCGATGTCGCCGGTGCACAGCGTGACGACACGATAAGGGAGGCCGAGACGCTGCAGCACGGCCTCGGCATGGCCGGTCATCGCTTCGAGCGCGTCGTAGGACGCTTCCGGATGCACGATCTGCACCATCTCGACCTTGTCGAACTGATGCTGGCGGATCATGCCGCGCGTGTCCTTGCCGTAGCTCCCCGCTTCGGAGCGAAAGCAGGGCGAGTGCGCCGTAAGCTTGATCGGGAGCGAATCCAGCGGCAACGATCTCGCCGCGCACGGAATTCGTTAGCGTGATCTCGGACGTCGAAATGAGATAGAGCCGCTCGTCCGCCGCCGGATCGTCCGCTGCAACGCCGCCCTTCTTCACCGCGAACATGTCGGCTTCGAACTTGGGAAGCTGCGTCGTGCCAATCAGCGACTCGGCATTGACGATGTAGGGCGTGTAGCACTCGGTGTAGCCATGTTCCGCGTCTGCACGTCGAGCATGAACTGCGCCAGCGCCCGGTGCAGACGGGCGAGCCCGCCGCGCAGGAACGTGAATCGCGCGCCGGAAAGCTTCGCTCCCGTCGCAAAGTCGAGCAGCCCGAGGCCTTCGCCGATGTCGGTGTGGTCTTTGACGGGGAAGTCGAACACGCGCGGGGAACCCCAGCGCCGCACTTCGACGTTGTCGTCGGAGGATTTACCGACCGGCACGCTCGGATGCGCAAGGTTCGGCAGGTTCAGCAGGAAGTCGCGCAGCGCGCGCCTGCACACGATCGAGCTCGCCCTCCAGGCGTTTGGTCTCGTGCCGACGCCGGCGACCTCGGCCATCAGCGCGGAGGCGTCCTCGCCTTTGCCTTTGGCCGCGCCGATCGCTTTCGACAACGTGTTGCGCTTTGCCTGAAGGTCCTGCGTCCGGGTCTGGATGTCCTTGCGCTCGCGTTCGAGCGACTCGAAGCGCGCGGCGTCGACCGTCACGCCCCGTTTGGCGAGCCCGGCGACGACGGTGGGCAGTTCATTGCGAAAAAGATTGATGTCGAGCATGCGCAAATTCTAGCAGAGCGCGTACTCGATCGCTCCCTTCGCCGCCTTGTCCTGCGCGCGCAACCGTTCCAGCTTCTCGCGGATCTTCGCCTCGAGGCCACGATCGGTCGGCTGGTACCACGACACTTCCGGCATGTTGTCCGGAAAGTAGCGCTCGCCGGCCGCGTACGCGCCCTCCTCGTCGTGCGCGTAACGGTAGCCCTTGCCGTAGCCGAGACCTTTCATCAGCTTGGTTGGCGCGTTGCGCAGATCTCAGTGGCACGGGCCGCGAGCCGTCCTCGGCGATGAATGCGCGCGCCGCACTGTAGGCCGTGTACACCGCGTTCGACTTGGCCGCGCACGCGAGATACAGCACGGCCTCCGCGAGCGCCAGTTCGCCCTCCGGCGTGCCGAGCCGCTCGTACGTCTCGACCGCCGCCGTCGTGAGCGACAGCGCGCGCGGATCGGCGAGCCCGATATCCTCGGACGCCATGCGAATGAGACGGCGGCCGACATAAAGCGGATCGGCGCCGCCGTCGAGCATCCGGCACATCCAGTAGAGCGCCGCGTCGGGATGCGAACCGCGCACCGCCTTGTGCAGCGCGGAGATCTGGTCGTAGAACGCTTCGCCGCCCTTGTCGAAACGGCGAAGGCTTCGCGCGATCGTCGCTTCGACGAATGCGATGTCGATCGGCTCGGTGCGGCCCTCGCCGGCGGCGGTCGCCAGATATTCGACGAGATTGATGAGCCGGCGGCCGTCGCCGTCGGCATACGCGATCAGCGTCGCGCGCGCCTCGGCCGAAAGGGCGAGCGGCGGCGCGCCGGCGGCTAACGCGCGGTCGAGCAACTGCCCGAGCTCGTCCTCCGACAGCGGCTCGAGCACGTACACCGCCGCGCGCGACAGGAGCGCGCTGTTGACCTCGAACGACGGATTCTCCGTCGTCGCGCCGATGAACGTGACGAGCCCTTGTTCCACGTACGGCAGGAAGGCGTCCTGCTGCGCCTTGTTGAAGCGATGGACCTCATCGACGAACAGGATCGTATGCCGGCGCGATTGCGCGAGCGTGGCCTCGGCGCGCGCGATGGCATCGCGAATGTCCTTCACGCCGGAGAGCACCGCCGACAGCGCGATGAATTCGGCGTTGAACGCATGGGCCATCAGGCGCGCGAGCGTCGTCTTGCCCACGCCCGGCGGGCCCCAGAGCAGCATCGAGTGCGGCTTGCCGGACGCGAACGCGACCGCGAGCGGCTTTCCCGGCGCGAGCAGGTGCCGCTGGCCGATCATCTCGTCGATGGTCGTCGGGCGCAGGCGATCGGCGAGAGGCGCTGCGGGATTGGCGGTGGCGAAAAGATCGGTCACGGTGCGTTGACCCGTCCGAACACGGCAGCGTAGAGTTGCGCATTATCCGGCATTTTTGGAGCGCAGGCGTCGCATGACCGCAGCACGATTCGTGTGGATGTTTGCGCTCTTTGCGGCGGCCATGCTCGTGGCCGCGCGGTTTCGGCGCCCGCTTCGGCGTCTGGGACTACCGCCTCGGACTCCAGCTCGTCCGTTGGAGCGAATACACGGGTCTCGCCACGATCGGGCTGGCGCTGATCGCACTCGTCGTCCCGCGCTGGCGCAGGGGCCGGATTCCCATCCTGGTCACCGTCCTCGTCATTGGCGCATGCGTCGCCTATTTTCCCTGGCAATGGATGCAGAGCGCGCGCAGTGTCCCGCCGATCAACGACATCAGCACGGACACCGAAAATCCGCCGGCGATCGTCGCGCTCGTTCCCGCGCGGGCCGGCCTTTCCGTGCCGACGGTCTATCCTGGCAGCGCAACGGCGGAGCAGCAAAGACGCGGATATCCGGACATCGAGCCGCTGGAATTGCCGCTGCCGCCCGCGGGAGCCTTCGCGCGAGCACTCGACGCCGCCAAGAGCATGGGGTGGGAGATCGCGGCCGCCGATGCCGCGACCGGCCGCATCGAAGCGACGGCGATCACGCCCTGGTTCGGGTTTCGCGACGACGTCGTGATCCGCGTGGCGGCGACGCCGGCGGGAAGCCGCATCGACATCCGCTCGTGTCGCGCGTCGGCCCGGCGATTTCGGCGACGAACGCGAAACGAATCCGCGCCTATCTCGAGAAGCTTGCGCATGCGTGACAATCCGGTGAAAGCCGCGCTGGCGGCGGGCGGTCGCGCATTCGGCGCGATGGTCTTCGAGTTCTTTTCGCCGGGCATGCCGCAGATCTGCCGCAATGCCGGCGCCGAATTCGTGCTCTACGACATGGAGCACACGGGCCTCGGCTTCGAGACGCTCAAGACGCAGTTCGCGCTGTGCCGCGGGCTACCGTCGTGCCGATGGTGCGCGTGCCGCGCGGCGAATATCATTTCATCGCGCGCGCGCTCGACGTGGGCGCGCTCGGCGTGATGGTGCCGATGGTGGGAACGGCCGACGAGGCGCGCAGATCGTCGCGTGCACGCGCTATCCGCCGCATGGCCGGCGCGGCGCGGCGTTCGGCTTCGCGCACGACGACTACGAGGGCGGCGAGTCGCCGCCAAGATGGCCGCGCTCCATGCGCGCACGATGGTGATTCCGCAGATCGAGACCGCGCGAAGGGCTCGACAACGTCGAGGCGATCGCCGCGGTGCCCGGCGTGGATGCGCTGTGGCTCGGCCATTTCGATCTCACCAATTTCATGGGCATTCCGGGCGCAGTTCCAGCATCCCGACTACCTCGACGCGATCGATGCGCATCGTCGCCGCGTGCGAGGCGCACGGCAAGGCCGCCGCCTTCCTCGCCACCGACGACGCCTGGGCGCGCGACTATGCCGCGCAAGGGCTTCCGGCTGATGGCGTACGGCATCGACCAACCGCATGCTGCAGCGACGCGTTGCGCCACGGCCTCGACGTGCTCCGCGCACGGCGAACCGCAGACGATGACTGCACCATGACGACGAAATTCAGGTCGGCATCACGCGCGACATCCTCGATTCGCGCGGCGAGCCCGCGTTCGGCCGCGCTGCGCTCGCGATCCTGGACCAACGCGCCGGGGATCGAATGGGAATATCTGCCGGCGGTGCGTCCGGAGATCACGCCGACCACGCGGCGCGCTACGACGCGCTCTACGTCAACATGCCGCGTGTCCCCGCCGCCGCGGTGGCGCGCGCCGATTGCCGGCTGCGAGGTCGTGGCCCGGCACGGCGTCGGCTACGACTCCGTCGATGTCGCGGCGATGACGCGCGCAGGCGTCATCGTGACCAACACGCCGATGCTCGATGCCGCGGCCGGTCGCGACGATCGCGCTGACGTTCGTCCTCGCCCTCGCCGGCAAGCTGTTTCTGAAGGATCGCCTCACGCGCACCGGCCGCTGGCACGAGCGGATGGACAACATGGGCATGGGCCTGACCGGCCGCACGCTCGGCGTGATCGGCGCGGGCCGCATCGGCAAGGAGCTGCTGCGCATGGCGCGGACCTTCGACCTGCAAGCTCCTCGCCGCCGATCCGTACGTCAATGCGATCGAACTGGGCTACCTCGGTGCGCGCAAGGTCGACCTCGAGACGCTGCTGCGCGAGTCGGACTTCGTCGTCGTCATGCTGCCTGTTGAACGACGAGACGCGACACCTGATCGGCGCCGCGCAGTTCGCGCTGATGACGCCCGACGCGCTTATTTCATCAACGTCGCGCGCGGGCCGATCGTCGACGAAGCGGCGCTGATCGAGAGCGCTCCAGATGGGCGCATCGCGGGCGCCGCGCTCGACGTGTTCGAGCAGGAGCCGGTCGCATCCCGACAATCCGCTGCTGGCGATGGACAACGTGATCGTCACGCCGCATTCGCTGTGCTGGACCGACGAATGCTTCCACAACATGGCGTCGACCGGGCTCGCGAGCATCGTCGACGCCGCTCGGGCGGACGCCGGCCGGAATTCGTCGTCAACCCGGAGGTACTCACCCATGCGCGCGT
Organism: uncultured beta proteobacterium; assembly: GCA_963840945.1. Classification (GTDB taxonomy): domain Bacteria; phylum Pseudomonadota; class Gammaproteobacteria; order Burkholderiales; family Casimicrobiaceae; genus CAIWHR01. The sequence continues at coordinate 59,033 of CAWJAU010000021.1, forward strand.
GCGGGCGCTTCGCGTGAAGTCGAGGACCGGGGCGGCCCGCCTGCGCCCGGCGCTCGAAAGGAACGGCCCGCCGCTGCCTGCAGCGGTCGCTATTTCGCCTCGCCGACGATGTCGGCGCCGGGCGGCGGAACGTATCGGAACTGGCCCGCGTCCAGCGGCGCGTTCCGCTCGAACGCGCCGAAGCGAAGCGTGGTGACGTTACCGAGCGTGTCCTTGAGCTCCATCGTGCGTGGCAGGTTGGTCGCCAGGCCGATGCGCACCCGCTCGAATCCCGTGTCCGCGGTCCGAGGTTTCGCCTCGACGAAGTCGAGACCATCGCGGCTGCCCGCCGTCGATCAGCTCGAAATTGGCTATCCAGCGCGCGCCGCCGCCCGGAGCAGCGCGGCGGGCGTCGAGCCCAAGGCACGATCGAGCTTGCGCACGATGACCTGATTCAGGTCTGGTCGTAGATCCACAGCCGCTCGCCGTCGCCGAGGATCAGTTGCTCGAAGGGCTTTTCGTAGGCCCAGCGGAATTTGCCGGGGCGCTGGAACGAGAACGTGCCCGTCGGAATCCTTCGGCGTCCGATTGCCCTTTTGCAGCGACCGCCTGCTGTGAAGCGTCACCTTGCCGCTTTCGTCGTCTCGTGGAAGGCTCAACTGCGCCGAGACCATCGGCCGCAGCCGCCGCCGACGCCGCGAATGCCACGACAGCGACGCACGCAGAGCCGTGCGCCCGCCGCGCACCGCGGTCCCTCCGAGAGGACGTCGCCTTCCTTGGGGCGCCCGGCGAACGCTGCCGCTCATGCGTCGCCCTTGCCGGCGGGCACCAGCACTTCGCGATTGCCGTTGGTCTGCATCGGCGACACCAGGCCCGCGCGCTCCATCTGCTCGATCAGCCGCGCGGCGCGGTTGTAGCCGATGCGCAAGATGGCGCTGGACGAGCGAGATCGACGGCCGCCGCGTCTTGCAGCACGACGCCACCGCCTGGTCGTACATCGGATCGGACTTCGGCATCGCCGCCTTCGACGCTCGACGCCTCGTCGCCATCGGCGGCCGACGCCGCCTTCGAGGATGCCGTCGAGGTATTGCGGCCCGCCCTGCGCCTTCAGGTGCTCGACGACGCTTGATGCACTTCGGCGTCGGACACGAACGCGCCGTGCACGCGCTGCGGATAGCCGGTGCCCGGCGGCATGATACAGCATGTCGCCCTGCCCCAGCAGCGCTTCGGCGCCCATCTGATCGAGGATCGTGCGCGAGTCGACCTTGCTCGCCACCTGGAACGCGATCCGCGACGGAATGTTGGCCTTGATGAGGCCGGTGATCACGTCGACCGACGGCCGCTGCGTCGCGAGGATCAGATGGATGCCCGCGGCGCGCGCCTTTTGCGCGATGCGCGCGATCAGCTCCTCGATCTTCTTGCCGGTCACCATCATCAGGTCGGCGAGCTCGTCGATGACGACGACGATCAGCGGCATTTCCTCGAGCGGCTCGGGCGTGTCGGGCGTCAGCGAGAGCGGATTCGGCAGCGGCTTGCCGGCCTTCTTCGCTTCGGCGATCTTCGCGTTGTAGCCGGCCAGGTTGCGCACGCCGAGCTGCGACATCAGCTTGTAGCGGCGCTCCATCTCGCCGACGCACCAGTTGAGCGCGTTGGCGGCGAGCTTCATGTCGGTGACGACCGGCGCGAGCAGATGCGGGATGCCTTCGTAGACCGACAGCTCGAGCATCTTCGGATCGATCAGGATCAGGCGCACCTGCTTCGGCTCGGCCTTGTACAGCAGCGACAGGATCATCGCGTTGACCGCGACCGACTTGCCCGAGCCGGTCGTGCCGGCGACGAGCAGGTGCGGCATGCGCGCGAGATCGGCGACCACCGGCTTGCCGGCGATGTCCTTGCCGAGCGCGAGCGTCAGCGGGCCCGGCGTGTCGTTGTACGTCGTCGACGACAGGATCTCGACCAGCTTGACGATCTGCCGCCTCGGATTCGGCAGCTCGAGCCCCATGCACGACTTGCCGGGAATGGTTTCGACGACGCGGATCGACACCACCGACAGCGCGCGCGCGAGGTCCTTGATCAGGTTGACGATCTGCGCGCCCTTGACGCCGACCGCCGGCTCGATCTCGTAGCGCGTGATCACCGGACCCGGATAGGCGGCGAGCACCTGCACGCGACGCCGAAGTCGGCGAGCTTGCGCTCGATCAGGCGCGACGTGAATTCGAGCGTCTCGCTGCTGACCGCTCCTGCGCCGACGGCGCGTCGTCGAGCAGCGCGAGCGGCGGCAGCGGCGAATCCGGCATGTCGATGAACAGCGGCCGCTGCTTTTCCTTCACGACGCGCTCGGACTTCGGCACGGTCGACGACCTGCGGGCACGACGAGCACCGGCTCGCGGTCGACGTCCTCGTCGCTGCAACTGCGACGACGTGCCTCGCGCTCCGCCGTGGCCTCGTCGCCGATCTCGCGATCGACGGCGCTCGCGGCGCGCGCCGCAACCGCGGCGACGAGGCGCTCGATGCCGGCGCCGATGCGCTCCATCACCTTCAGCCACGACATGCCGAAGAAGAGCGACGAGCCGACGGCGAACAACGCGAGCAGCAGCAGCGTCGCGCCGTTGAAGCCGAACGACGCGCGACGAGCCGCGGCCGATGACGTCGCCGAGCGCGCCGCCGGGCGCCTGCGGCAACGTCGCCGGCAGGTTGCACAGACGCAGACGCTTCGAGCGCGGCGCTCGCGAGCAGCACGAGCGCGAAGCCCAGCGCACCCGAGCGAGCAGCGGATGATCGGTCTCGCGTCGGGGTGACCGATGCGGCGATAGCCGGCGATGACCAGCACGACGCCGGCGACGACCCACCACCACGCGGACACGCCGAACAGATAGAGCAGCAGATCGGCGAGCCACGCGCCGACGACGCCGCCGCGGTTGGCGATCGGCGCGCCAATGCCGGAGAACGACCAGCCCGGATCGGTCTTCGCGTAGGTCGCGAGAATCAGCGCAAGCCAGACGAGCGCCGGCGACGACCAGGAGCCACCACGATTCGCGAACGAGCCGCGCAAACCGCGGCGACAGCGGCGGCTCGGCCGCCGGCCAGGCGCCGTCCGCGGACTTCGCTGTTCCTATTTAAAAACATGGATTTGCCGCACAGACTTCATGTGGCGACATTATACACCGGCGAAGCGGCAGGCGCGGCCCGGGGTGAGCGCGATTGCAGCGGCGGCGTCTGCCCCACTCGGCACTCTGCGACATCCGCGGAGCGCCCCCATATCGAGCTACAGCTGCGCTCCGTTAAACTCGAACCCTTTGCAAAGCGAGAAATGCATGTCCACGCAAGCACGCCCGCCTGCTGATCCTGGGCTCCGGCCCCGCCGGATACATCCGCCGCAGTATACGCCGCGCGCGCCAACCTGAAGCCGGTGCTGATCACCGGTCTCGCGCAAGGCGGACAGCTGATGACGACCACCGACGTCGACAACTGGCCGGCGGACGCCGACGGCGTGCAGGGGCCCGATCTGATGGCGCGTTTCCAGAAGCACTGCCGAGCGCTTCGAGACCGAGATCATCTTCGACCATATCCATACGGCGAAGCTCGACGCGAAGCCGATTCCGCCTCATCGGCGACAACGGCGAATACACGTGCGACGCGCTGATCATCGCGACCGGCGCGTCGGCGCGCTACCTCGGCCTGCCGTCGGAGGAGGCGTTCATGGGCAAGGGCGTGTCGGCCTGCGCGACCTGCGACGGATTCTTCTACAAGGGCGCAGGACGTGCGTCGTCGTCGGCGGCGGCAACACCGCGGTCGAGGAGGCGCTCTACCTGTCGAACATCGCGAAGCACGTCACCGTCGTGCACCGGCGCGACAAGTTCCGCGCCGAGGCGATCCTGGTCGACAAGCTGATGGCCAAGACGCGCGACGGCGGCAACATGCGCGTGCTGTGGAACCACACGCTCGACGAAGTGCTGGGCGACGCGTCCGGCGTCACCGGCGTGCGGGTCAGGGACGTCAAGACGCGGCGCGACGCAGGACCTCGCGGTGCATGGGCGTATTCATCGCGATCGGCCACACGCCGAATACGCGGCATCTTCGAAGGCCAGCTCGACATGGCCGGCGGCTACATCAAGGTCAAGAGCGGCACGCGAGGGCAATGCGACGGCGACGAGCGGTGCCGGGCGTGTTCGCCGCGGGCGACGTCGCCGATCACGTCTATCGGCAGGCGGTGACTTCGGCCGGCACGGGCTGCATGGCGGCGCTCGATGCGGAGGCGTACCTCGAAGCGCACGGTTGAGACGGCCACGCCATGGCGAAACTCGACCGATCTCAAGGCGCTCGTCGACGCGGCGCGCAGACGCGCGGCGCGAACGCCACGGGTGGCGACGCCGGCTCCGACGCCGGCGACCGTCCCGCGCCAGCGCCGTCGCGAAGCGCGCGCTCGCCGCGGCCAAGCACGCCGAGCCGACGTCGATCTCGCGCAGCGCTTTCGCCGATGTGCAGAAGCTGCCGCCGAGCAAGCGGGCGGCGAACCTCGTGCCGCGGCCCGCGCCGATCGCGCGGCAGCGCATCGCCGACGAGCCGATGCGCTCGACCGCGTCCAAGTACGGCGCGGAGCCCGCGCCGCACGCGTGGGACATCGGGCAGGAGCAGGAGGCCGAGCAGACGTTCCTGCGCCGCGGGCTCTCGCTCCGACATCCTGAAGAAGCTGCGCCGCGGCCACTGGGCGCTGCAAGGCGAGATCGACCTGCACGGCCAGACGATCGACGAGGCGCACGATGCGCTGTCCGACTTCATCGTCGACGCGCGCCAGCGCGGCTACCGCTGCGTGCGCGCGATCCACGGCAAGGGACTCACCTCGCCGAATCGCGAGCCCGTGCTCAAAGGCCGGGTGCGCAGGTGGCTCGCGCACTGGGACGAAGTTCTCGCGTACTGCGAAGCGCCGCCCACGCCGGCGGCGGCGGCGCGGTGCTGATCCTGCTGCGCGGCAAGTGAATCAGCCGACGCGCATCAGCGCGCCCCGCGAGGCTCTAGCTCCGACAGCGGAAGAGATTCATCGCGATCATCGACATCACGACGTGGCCGTCCTGATTCAGCGCTTCGATCTTCGTGCGGACGAGGCCGCGATCGGGCTTCGACTGCGAACGGCGCGCCTCCACCACCGTCGCCCGCACGCGGAGCAGATCGCCCGGGCGCACCGGCTGCAGCCAGCGCAGCTCGTCGACGCCCGGCGATGCCAGCGAAGCGCCGCGCGCCAGATAATGCTCGACGAGGACGCGCATGACGAGGCTCGCCGTGTGCCACCCGCTGGCGATCAGTCCCGCCGAACGGCCCCGCCGCCGCGGCCTCCGGGTCGGTATGAATGGGTTGCGGATCGAATTGACGCGCGAAGGCGACGACTTCCGCCTCGTCGACGCCGATCGGCCCGAATTGCGCCACCGCTCCGGGTACGAAGTCCTCGAAGTGACGGTCCTCCACCGGCACGTGCGGACGCGGCGATATCCATGGCCATCGTTACAGTACGCCGGTGCGCCAGCGCGGGGAGCTCCCCGCGCACGCCGAGCAAGGCGTTCGCGGGATCGACATCGCCGACGATGATCCCGGGACCCTGGTCGTGCTCCGCGACGATCGCTCCCCACGGGTCGATCAGCACGGAGTGGCCGTAGGTGCGCCGTCCGCCGGGATGCTCTCCGCCCTGCGCCGCCGCGAGCACGTAGCATTGATTCTCGACGGCGCGGGCGCGCAAGCAGAAGATGCCAATGCGCGGCGCCCGTCGTCGCCGTAAACGCCGCCGGTACCAGGATCAGCGCCAGCGTTCCCATGCTGCGGTAGAGCTCGGGAAAGCGCAGGTCGTAGCACACCGACAACCCGACCCGGCCGCACGGCAGCTCGATCGCCACGACGTCGCTGCCGGGCTCGATCGTCCTGCCTTCGTCGTAACGTTCCTCGCCGCGCGCGAACGCGAACAGATGGATCTTGTCGTATCGCGCAACGCGCCGCCCGTCGGGGCCGTAGACAAGGCACGCACTGCGCACACGCTCCGGATCGCCGCTCGCGATCGGCACCGTGCCGCCCACCAGCCAGATCGCGTGCTCCTGCGCGAGCCGTGGCGAGGAACGCCTGCTGCCGGCCGTCGCCGTCCGCCTCGCGGACCGCCAGCTTGTCCGTCGCGCGCGCGCCGAAGATGCCGAAATATTCCGGCAGCACGACGAGCCGCGCGCCTTCGGCGGCCGCCCGGCGGATCAGCGGCTCCGCCTGCGCGAGATTCGCTTCGACGTCGCCGCCGGAAACCGTTTGCACCGCGGCGACGCGCATCGTCACACCGGCGCGCTCGTCATCGATCGCCTCCGAAGCGTTGGGCAACGCCACCGTTGCCGGCGCGACGCTCGCGTTCGCACCGCTTTTCGCGACGATCGGATCCGACCAACCCCCGGTCACCGTGTACTCGTAACGGAAGATCTTCTCGACCGGATCCTGCAGCAGCGTCTGCGCGAACAGCGAGCCGGCGCCGACGGCGGCGCCGACCAGCGGATTGGCGAGAAACAGCAGTGCGGCACCGGCCGAAACGCTGGACGACAACGCCGGCTGGACGCGTACGGTCAGCCGTTGCGTTTCCTTCGCGAGATCGGTCTCGCCCGAGATGTCGACTTTGGCGGCTGGACCCGACGAGCTTCAGGTCGGATCGTCGACATGACGCCGCTCGCGATCCGCACGTTGCCGTTGATGTCGTCGAACGCGAAACCATCGCTGAAGACATCGCTGTAGTCGAGCGTGACGCGTCGCGGCAGCGCCTGCAGCGAGAGCACGCCGAGCAGCTTGCCCGGGCCCGGTTCGAGCTTGGTGAAGCGGCCCGGACCGACTCGGATCCGGAACGCTCCGTTGAGGGTGTTGAAGTCGAACTCATGGGGCGCGCCGGACCACGCGAGTTGCCCGTCGATCCGCGCCGGCGCCCCCTTGACGCCCTCGGCATAGCCGTATCGCGCCAGGAACGCGCCGGGATCCTTCGCGTCGAGGACGACGTCGAGCTTCGTTTGCTGCTGCCGCCCGGCGACCCGCCATGCGCCGTTGGCTTCGAGCTGCCCCGACGTCGTTGGCGAGAAGCAATGGTCGACCCTCCAATCGGCTCCCTTTGGCTGCGCGACGAACTCGAGCCGGCCAAGATTCCGGTCCTTCGAGATACATCGCGTCCGCCGCAAGATCGATTTCAGGCCACGGGTTTGCTGCCGGCGCATCCGATTGCGCGTCGACCCCGGCCTCCTTGGTATCCCGCCACGAGGCAACGCTGCCGCGACCCGGCAGCGATATCCGGGCGAGTCGCGCCACGATCCGTCCGTTGGGCGCGCCCGCACCTGGCGCGGACCAGTTCGCAGTGCCGGCGACTTCGGGTCCGTCGATATCGAATGTCCACCCCCTCGCGGATTCGCGCATGCGCAGCTTGAGATCCGTGAATCGCGCGCCCATCGCATCGAACTGATGCACGTCGAAGTCGGCACCCGCCAGGACAAGCCCCGGATTTTGGCGGAGGGATTCGGTCACCTCCAGCTTGGGCACCATCGCGATCCAGTCGTCGACGTTGAGCGCTGGAAGCTCGCCGCGTACCCAGAGTCCCGGCCGGTCGGCGCGCGCGGCGTCCGGCTGTTCGATCGCGCGTCCCAGCGACAGCAGCGCACGATCGATCGACGCGCCGCCGTTGCCCGGCGTCCGGTGCGCGGCGAACTGCGCCACGCGGCCATACGTCGCGAGGATGAAATCGGTACCGGGCGGGCTCGCGTCGTCGCGCCCTTCGACGCGCAGCGGCATCTCCTCGCCCGCGCTCTTGCCGATCGGCGCGGGCAAGTCGACCGCGGTCCCTTTCATGTTGCTTTCGAATACCCACCCAAGCGTGCCCGGAGACACGATGTCGACTTTCATCGACCAGTCGAGGCTCCCGGAGACGCGATCCAGATACGGGCTGGCGTACTCGCGCCGCACGGACGCGAGCCCGAAGGTCCCGGTTCCCGACATGCGCGTCTGGCCGCCGATATTGGTGACCGCGAGCTTCGCCGGTCCCCCGAGAATCTCCGCGGCGACGTCACGCGCACTGACGTCGTGTCCGGTAAACGACAGCTTGCCGCCGAGCTTGGTGAGCGACGGCGCGCCGGCGATGCGCAGTTCTGCCTCGGAGAACGCGAATTCGCCTGCGACCTTGACGTCCTCGGGCTGCCCGAGCGGGAGCCCGATTTTCAGCGCCAACTGGCCGCTGCCCACCGCCTCGGCATCTCGCGTAGATCTCTCCGATGCGCGCCGCGACGGGACTCTCGTTGATGTAGCGCAGGAAGCCGGCGATGGGACCGGCCGCTTCGCCTTCGATCCGCAGCATCGGGACACTGGCGGCGAAGTCCGCAATCTCCACGTGCGTCTTGCCGATTTCCACGCTATGCACGCGTGCCCGCGCCGCGTCGATGGTCAGTCGGGTACCGTCGATCCGAACGTCGGCATCGATGGCGTCGATGGCCGGCCAGCCGCTCGTGTGGGCAAGCGTCACCGCCTTCGCCTTCGTGCTGAACATCAGTTTGCCGCCTTTGCCGTTGGCAAAAGGAAAGTCGGCGAGATTTCCGGTCAGCTTGAGGCGGGCGTCGACCGCGCTGCCGCTGACGAGCGCCGCGCCGAGCCAATGCCGCGTGGCTTCGTCGATCGATCGCGGCAGATAGCGATGGATCTGCCGGGCATCGCCGCGCGACGCGTGAGCGGCGATTTCGATTTCGCCGGGTCCGCTCGGCCAACGTGCGATAGGTTCCCGACGCACCGCCGCTGATGTCGGCGTTGGCGATCACGAGCTGCTCGAGCTTCACCTTCGTGGTTCCGTCGCGCCGCTCCCATTTCACCACGCTCTGCAACGTGTCGAACACGATGGGAGCCGGCAGGGCGCGGGGCAGATCGAGCGTTACGTGGGTGCCGGCAATTCTGATCTCGCCGCCGTCGTTCGTGGCCTCGAACCGGCCGGACAGCCCGGTGGTTCCCGGAAAGGCGTCCTGCGCGACGAGCCCCAGGTCCGTGAATTCCGCGGCCGCATCGAAACTCGTCGGCGCTTCGGTTCCACCGGCCCAGGCGAGGCGTCCGTGCGTCAGGGTCCCGCGCGGGGCGAAGCGCGCGAGGTCCGCGCGGATCCGATCCGGCAGTGGCAGGTGCGCACTCAAGGCGACCAGAGGCGCGAGCTGCAGCCGATCGAACTCGATCCGCGCGGAATCCATCCGATCAGCCGGGCCCTCGCGCCAGGCAAGCGTGAAATTGGTGGGATCGAGCTGCTGGCCGTCGAGCGTCGTGAAAGCCAGGCCTCGCGCGAAGACTTCCCGCTGCGGACCGGATTTTCGCGTGCCCACTCGGCCCGAAAGATGCGCGAGCGCGATTTCGGGAAGGTCCGGAGCGAACTTCGCCTTGACGTTGGCGAGCTCGACGTCGGCGACGAGCTCGAGCAGTTCCTGGCCGGCCACCTTGGACCAGATGCGCAGCGCGCCGGTGCCGCTCGCGATTTGTCCCGGCAACGGAAGCCATTCCCGCCACGCCGCGACATCGGCGTAGTCGAGACGCACGAACAGCATCCCGTGCGCGTTCTGCCAGTTCTTGATCGATCCCAAGCTGAAGATCACCGCGCAGGTCGAGCGGCGCCGCGAGGTCGGCGGGCGGCGTGCCTCTCAATCCGAACCGGTGATGCCCGAACCGGTTCTCCAGCCGGAACTGGACGCGGTCGAGCACGAGCTGGGGCGCGTTGCGCAGGTCGTCGTCCCACACGATGAGCGCGTCGCGGACCACGATTTCGCGCTGGCGAAGAATCCAGTCGGTGATCTGCAATTCGTCGTCCACCTGCGCCGGATCGAACTCGAGTCCCGCGATGCGCAGGACGCCGGAGCGATCGCGCCGGATGGCAAGCCGCGGCCCGTCGATGATGAGTTCCTTCAAGCGGAGCTCGGCGAGGAGCAACGACGTCCAGGAGACGATCATTTCCAGCTTGGGGAGCAGCAGGAGCGGCGTGGGGTTGACCCGGGCGCGGTCGAGCACGCGAAATCCCTGGACCACGAGCTTCGGATTCCAGCCATCCCAGCCGGTGGACAACGCCGCAATCTCCACCGGTTGCCCGAGCTCGCGCGAAAGCACTCCGGCCAGCGTGTCGCGATAGGATTCGATCTGCGGAAAGACGACGAACCGAACCGCGAGCAGCGCAAGCGCGAACGCCGCGAAACCGATGACGACGATGGCCCGGACGAACCGGACCACCGCGTGGGTAGCCGCGCGAGGAGCGCGGAGGATGGCGCGCGGGGAAGGCATAATGGAGGCGCTCCCGCATTGTAGCGGAAGCGCCCCGCGGAATCGCCGGTACGAGTCCGATCCCCGCCGGCCTTTGACTCAACCACGCCGCCGCTCCCGGACCTACGCCCCATGCCGAATGCCCGTGGACCTCGAGGCCGCTCTCGCATTCAGCCGCTATGCGACGATGGCGCTCGACGCGCGGCCGCACGAGCGGGAATCGCTCCTCGCGACCGTCGACGCGCCGTTCGACTGGGCAACGGCGCAAGCGGCGCTCGCCGCGATGGTCGACGCAGGCGATCCCCGCGCACTCCCGGACGAATTGCGCCGGTTGCGGCGCCGGGTATTCGTCCATACGCTCGTCCGCGATCTGACCGCGCGCGCGGACCTCTCCGAGGTCTGCGCCGCCATGACGACGCTCGCGGAGACCGCGCTGCGGTCGGCCACTCTGCTCAACCACCGCGCCCTCGCGGCGGATTTCGGCGAGCCCCGTGACAAAAACGCCGAAGCGCAGGAGCTCGTGATCGTCGGCATGGGCAAGCTCGGGGGGCGCGAGCTCAACGTGTCGTCCGACATCGATCTGGTTTTCGTCTATCCGGAAGACGGCGAGACGGACGGCGCGCGCACGCTTTCCAACCGGGAGTTCTTCGAGCGGCTCGGCCGGCGGGTCATCGGCGCGCTGCACGAAATCACGCCCGAAGGCTTCGTTTTCCGCGTCGACGTGCGGCTTCGCCCCTATGGCGCGAGTGGGCCGCTCGCGGTGCCCTATTCGGCGCTCGAGCAATATCTGATCACGCAAGGGCGCGCCTGGGAGCGGTATGCCTGGCTCAAGGCGCGCGCCATGACCGGCCGAGCGGCATGAGGAGCTCGACGCGCTGGTCACACCCTTCGTGTTTCGCAAGTACCTTGACTTCGACGCCTACGACGGCCTGCGCGAAATCCACCGCCAGATTGGCGAGCAGGGACGGCGCAACGACTACGCCCAGAACATCAAGCTCGGCCCGGGCGGGATTCGCGAAATCGAGTTCATCGTGCAAGCGCTGCAGCTCGTCCGCGGCGGGCGCGAGTTCGCATTGCGGGCCCGCGGTACGCTGCCCGCGCTCGCGGCCGCCGCCGAACGTGGCGTGCTCCCGGCCACGGCCGTCGATGCGCTGCGCGCCGCGTACGTGTACCTGCGCACTCTCGAGCACCGACTCCAGTATCGCGACGACCGGCAGACGCAGACGCTGCCCGCGGAGGCGGCGGAACGCGAGGCGCTCGCGCGCGCGATGGGCGCTCCCGGCGTGGAAGCCTTCGAGCGCGACCTCGCGGCGCACCGGGCCGCGGTAGCGGAGCAATTCACCGAGCTTTTCGGCGCCGCGGGGAGCCGCGACGCGTCCGCGAAGGACGCCGGCGCAGCGGTGGGTGGCGCGCTCGCGTTACCGGCGTTCGCCGCCGTCTGGAGCGACGCGGTGGACGCCGAACAGGCGCGGCAGACATTGGCCGGCGCCGGCTACGCGGACCCCGCGGGTCTCCTCGCGCATCTCCTGCGCGTTCGCGCGAGTCCGCGGTATGTCCAGCTGCCGGCGCTATCAAGGCAGCGCTTCGACACGCTGGTGCCGCAGCTGCTCGCGACCGCTGCCGCCGCCCCGGAAGGCGGCACGGATGCGCAGACGGTGTTCTATCGCTTGTTCGGTCTCCTCGAAGCCGTGAATCGGCGCAGCGCCTATCTCGCGCTCCTGATAGAGCATCCGACCATGTTGCCGCGACTCGCGCAGCTCATGGGCGCATCGCAGTGGGCGGCCGACTACCTCACGCTTCACCCGATCCTGCTGGACGAGCTCCTCGATCCGCGCGTGCTTCTGGCGGAGCCCGATTGGGACGCCTGGCGCACCGAGCTTGCCCGCATGCTGGAGGCCAATGCCGGCGACGCCGAACGGCAGATGGACGCGCTCCGCCATTTTCACCACGCCCAATCGTTCCGGTTGCTGGCGCAGGACCTTGCCGGCACGCTGAGCGTGGAGCGCCTCGCCGACCATCTGTCCGCGCTGGCGGACATCATCCTCGGCGCGACGCTCGCGGAGGTCTGGGCGCAGATGCACAACGGCGCTGCGACGGCACCGCCGCTCAAGTTCGCGATCATTGCCTTCGGCAAGCTCGGCGGCAAGGAGCTCGGCTATGCCTCCGATCTCGACCTCGTGTTCCTGTACGACGAGGCGGACGAGGCGGCGGTCGACCGCTATACGCGCCTGGCCGGACGCCTCATCACCTGGCTCACCAGCGCGACCGCCGCCGGCCGCCTGTACGACACCGATCTCCGGTTGCGCCCGGACGGCGCCAAGGGCGTGCTGAGCTCATCGCTCGCGGGATTCTGGCGCTACCAGCGGGAACAGGCCTGGACGTGGGAGCATCAGGCGCTCACGCGCGCGAGGTTCGTCGCCGGCGATGCGCAGATCGGCGCCGCATTCGAAGCCGGACGCATGACCATCCTCTGCCTGCCGCGCGATCGCGACGCGCTGTCGCGTGAAGTGATCGACATGCGGCGGCGGATGCTCTCCGGCCATCCCAATCCGACCAAGCTTTTCGATCTCAAGCACGACTCAGGCGGCATGGTCGATGTCGAATTCGCGGTCCAGTACCTGATCCTCGCGCACGCGCACGATCATGCGGCGCTCACTCGAAACGCGGGCAACATCGCGCTCCTCGGCATTGCCGGCGACCTCGGACTCGTGCCGCAGCAGATCGCTGCGGACACCGCGGATGCGTATCGCGAGTACCGGCGACTCCAGCACAAGATTCGCCTGACCGGAGCGCCCCATGCCCGGGTCGACCCGACCCCTCAGGCGGAACGGCGCGCGGCCGTGGCCGCGCTCTGGTCGCGAAGCGCGTCTTCGGCGCAGCCCTGGGCGCTGACGACTGCGAACAGCAGGCCGAAGGCCGCAGGACAGCCGAAGGCTGTCGCGAAGCGGGATGCGGCGAAGCGCACAGAGTGGCATCGGTCTCATCTCTGTCGACGCTGCGGGAAAATCGGATCGGTTATCGGCTAAAATTGCAGCTTTGGCCGCAAGGGACAGCACGCATGTCGATGTCCGACCGCGATGGATGGATCTGGTACGACGGCAAGATGGTGCCGTGGCGCGACGCCACGACGCACGTGCTGACGCACACGCTCCACTACGGCATGGGTGTGTTCGAAGGCGTGCGCGCCTACAAGACGCCCGACGGACCCGCCGTCTTCCGCCTGCGCGACCACACCGACCGCCTGTTCCGCTCGGCGCAGATTTTCGGGATGAAGATCCCCTACACCAAGGAGGTGCTCGACGCCGCGCAGCTCGCCTGCGTGCGCGACAACAAGCTCGAGTCCTGCTATGTCCGTCCGCTCGTGTTCTACGGCTCGGAGGCCATGGGCGTGGCGGCGAAGTCCAATCCGGTACGGGTCGCGATCTCCGTGTGGCCGTGGGGCGCCTACCTCGGAACCGAGGCGCTCGAAAAGGGCATCCGCGTGAAGACGTCCTCGTTCACGCATCACCATCCGAACATCACGATGTGCAACGCCAAGGCCGTGTGCAACTACGCCGTTTCGATCCTCGCCAATCAGGAGGCGGCGCACGACGGGTACGAAGAGGCGATGCTGCTCGACCCGCAGGGCTTCATCTGCCAGGGCTCGGGCGAAAACGTGTTCATCGTGCGCGACGGCAAGCTGCATACGCCCGACCTTTCGGGCGGCGCGCTGAACGGCATCACGCGCGACACGATCATCACGTTCGCGAGCGAGCTCGGCATCCCCGTCATCGAGCGGCGCATCACCCGCGACGAGATCTACATCGCCGACGAGGCGTTCTTTACCGGCACCGCCGCCGAAGTCACGCCCATTCGCGAGCTCGACAACCGCGCGATCGGCGACGGCGGCCGCGGTCCCGTGACGAAGCGCCTGCAGACCCTGTTCTTCGACACGGTCAACGGCCGCAATCCGGGGAAGAAGGCGTGGCTCACGAAGGTGTGACGATGGGCGAGACGAACGCGGACGACGCCATCGAGGTCGAGGCCAAGGACCTTCCGGTCTTCTGCCCGAATCCGCGCATGCCGCTCTGGTCGAGCCATCCGCGGGTATTCCTCGACATCGAGGAGACCGGCAGGGCCTTGTGTCCCTATTGCGGCACGCGATACCGGCTGGCCGGCGGCCCACGCAAAGGCGGCGGGCACTGAATCCGGCACGCCCATCCCGCGCGCAACCTTCACTGCCAATCGGCCACACCACGTCTCGCCCGGGCTCACCGCCACCGCGCGGCCACATCCTGATCGTCGCGCCTTCCTGGGTCGGCGACGCGATCCTGTCCGAGCCGCTCGTGGCGCGGCTCTCGTCGCGCGCAGAAACCGCCCGCATCGATGTCCTGGCGCCCGCCTGGTGCGCCCCTGTCTACGCGCGCATGCGCGGCATCGGCCGCATCTTCGATTCGACGCTTCGGCATGGCGAGGTGAACTGGGCGCAACGGCGCGCGCTCGCGCGGACGCTGTCCGCGCAAGGATATGTGCGGTCGATCGTCCTGCCCAATTCGTGGAAATCGGCGCTCGTGCCCTGGCTCGCCCGCATTCCGCGCCGCACGGGCTACGTCGGCGAAATGCGCTGGGGAATCATCAACGATTCCAGGCGGCTCGACGGCAAGGCGTTGCCTCGGCTCGTCGACCGCTACGCGGCGCTCGCGGTAGGCCCGTGCGAGGCTGTACCCCCCGCGACGGCACCGGTCCTCGTGCACGATGCGAAGAATCGCGACGCCGCTGTACGGGCGCTCCGTCTCGACCTCGACCGGGATATCGCCATCCTCTGCCCAGGCGCCGAATTCGGTCCGGCGAAACGCTGGCCGGCGGCGCATTTTGCCGACCTCGCGCGGAAATTCCTCGCAGCGGGCATGCACGTGTGGATACTGGGGTCGCCAAACGACAAGGGCGCCGCCGCCGCGGTGTTGGCGGCAACGGGCGACGCCCGTGGCGCGATTCGCGATCTGTCCGGCCGCACGGACCTTGGCACGGCCATCGACCTCCTGTCGCTCGCCACGATTGCCGTCTGCAACGACTCGGGGCTGATGCATGCCGCGGCGTCCGTGGGCGCCCCGCTCGTCGCGCTGTTCGGCTCGTCGTCGCCGGCCTACACGCCGCCGATGTCGACCGCGGCAAGGATCGCCCGCATCGAGATCGCCTGCAGCCCGTGCTTCAAGCGCGAATGTCCGCTCGGGCACTTCAAATGCATGCGCGATCTCACCCCCGACGCGGTGTATGATCTTGCGCGCGCGTCGTTGCGATCGCGCGACACGGTCGAGGATTCGCGACCGATGAATTGACCTTTCGTTGCCGACCTTTCGTTGCCGACCTTCCTTCCGATCTTTCGTTGCCGACCCTCCGTTGCCGCGAGCTCATGGCCAAAGTCCGCACGCCGCCGATCTACACGACACCCACCGACGCCGCGCTGGCGTTCTACCAGGCGTTCGAGGCAAAGGACGTCGACGCGATGATGACGACCTGGGCCGAGGACGAGGAAATCGTTTGCGTGCATCCCGGCGGCACGCGGCTCGTCGGCTACGACGCCGTGCGCATCGGCTGGGAGCAGCTCTTCGCCGGCGATGCGCGCCTCACGTTCCGCCTGGACCAGGTCGTGATGATCGAGACGGTCGGACTCGCGATGCAGAGCGCGGTCGAGCACGTCGCGCTCGGCAGCGACGGCACACCGCGCGGCGCGGCGATTTGCACCAACGTTTTCCTGCGCACGCCCTCGGGCTGGCGGATGGTAATGCATCACGCGTCGCCCGCCCCGATCGCTGCCGCCGACGCTCCAGCCGGCCCGTTGCACTAGAGGAAGAGCAGCATCACGGTTGACCACGGAGCACCACGGACGTACCATAGCGACCCATAGCGACCGTCTAGCGACGTCGCGCTTGGGGGCATCATGGACAAGTTCGCGTTTTCCCGTGCCTCACTCCTCCGCGTCACGAAGCACGCGCCAGCCGCCGGAAAGCGATATTACTTCCACGACGCCAAGTGCAACGGCTTGACTCTCGAACTGCTGCCGTCCCGTCGGGCAGGATTCCAGTTCTATGCGTGGCACTTGGGTCGTCCCAAACGAACGGCACTGGGAAGCTTCGACCCGACGCTGCCCGATGCCCGCCGACTTCCCGGAGGCGTGGATCCGCATGACGTGATTGCCGCAAGGGGGCCACTGTCCGTGACGATGGCACGGTCGCTGGTTGCCGCCTGCTGGGTCTCGCTCGGCAGGGGTGAGGATCCCGGTGCACGGCGACGTGCCAAGGCCAGCGAGCCAACCGTAACCGAAGTTCTCGCGGATTACCGTAAACACATTGAGGCGACGAAACGGCCCAACTCGGCCGAAAGTGTTCAATCAACGCTGGCACATCTAAAGTCACTAGGGTCGGCGCGGATCACGTTGCTGACACGCGACGACGTCCGCCGGCTTCACGCTGCCGTCGGTCAATCGGTCGGCAGGAGCATGGCGAACCCTGCCTCGATACACTCCGGGCGGCGATCAATCGCACAGTGAAGGGCGGTACGGTCGTATTGCCGAACGGCAACCCCGCTTCCGGAATTGAGCGATTTCCAGAAACGCAACGCGAACGATTCCTGTCGCCCACCGAACTCGCCCTGCTACAACGCGCCGTCGCGTATGAGCCGGAGGATGTGCGAGATTTCATTAAGTTGCTGCTGCTGACGGGGGCGCGTAAGGGCGCTGTGCTGTCCGCCAACTACCGGGACATTGATTTTGATCGTGCTGAATGGCGGGTTCCCGCCGAGAATTCAAAAAGCGGTATGGCCTATACGATCCCTCTCGTTCATGCGGCATCCACGATCCTGCAACGTCGCGCCAAGACGGCCAATGGGAAACGGGTTTTTCAATTGTCCGACAGTGGGTTAACCCGAGCATGGGGCCGGATCCGCGAAGGGTGCAGGATCATCGCGCTTGCGGACGCACTGGGCGAACCCATGCCGTCCGGGACGATCCGCGCTGCGGTCACCAATCTGGAGACCGCCGCTGCGAAGAAAAAGCTGGACGTCGCGGACTTCGGAATACCCGACTGTACCTTGCATGACCTACGGCGAACGCACGGCAGCTATGCCGCTATCGTTGGAACGAGCCTTCACATCGTGGGCAAAATGTTGGGCCAAAAGTCGACCCGCGCCACCGCGGTATACGCGCGGTTGTCCCGGGATGCAGTTCGCGCAGCTACCGAGAAGACAGCCGCAGCACTATTTCCCGCTCCCGCCACGGCAGAGGTAATACCCATTCCCTCGAAAGCTGCACGCTGACGAAATCCGCGGGGAGCGTACGTGCCGACAATTGATCTATCCGGGAGGGCTGACGACCTTGGGCATATCAAGGCGGCGATGCTTTACCCGACCGATCCGGGTGCACGGTTGCTTTGCCATGCGATTCATCATCACACGGTATTGCTACAGGGTGTTCCCGATAATGTTGCATGGCGAGTTAGCGCCGGTTTGCTACGCGACCTGATCGCTCGGAATCCGACCGCACCGAACACCGTCAAGGCCCTCAGCTTGCGAAGAATCGTTGCCGGTGAACTGCTTGCCACGCTATACATGATGGATCGATTCAAGGAAGACCACCTAGCCTTTTCCGATCCCAGTTTAAACAAAGCCATCTACGCGGTGCGGACGTGGTCGGGCAAGGCGAAGCATACCGATGAAAGCAATATCCCGATCTCCCGGCCAACCATTGAGAGTTGCTGGAACGAAGTTCGGAGCGTCGCGCACCTATGGGCCGCACAGGCCATCAATACGCATTATTCGTTTGTGACGCCCGGGGAGGAATTCGCCAACCACGACAATGTGATGAAGTTGCTATAGGGCGCTCAACATCAAGAAGCCTGAACGCGCATCGTAACCAGCCAGCAATTCCTCCCGTAGCGCACCCATCGATATGCCTCCGCCGGAAGCCGATTATCGCGTCGGAGGCATAGATGTACCCCCGCCTCCGGGATCGTGCCCCGTAGTGCGTTCTTGCGCGTCCGCAGTAGCATCGCAGGATGTCCGATGACAACGATCCTCTCCTCGACGATCCAAATTCCGATTCCTTCGCGAAGTACGTCCTGTCGTGCGCCCGCTTGGGCGTTACGCCGGTCAGCATGGAGCGTGCCGCCGAGCTGATTCGGCAATTTACGGACGAGCTGAATCGAAACGCAGATCCGCCAGCAACGCCGGAGTAGCCACCAGCCGCCAGAAACGGGCCCCGAAGGGCCGCTACCTGCCGGCCGCGCGGCAATCTGAGCGCGATCGGCTTGCAGTCTGCCGCGGGTGCAGCGGTCGCAGCGGGTACGGGCGCCTGACCCTCGGCAGGCGTAATCTATTTACCCCGCTCTCCGGCATGCTCTCAGGGGGGATTGATCCATGTACAAACGAATCTTGCTTGCTTACGACGGCTCGGATTCCGGACAGAAGGCACTGCTCAACTGCCGCGACATCGCGCAATGGAGCCACTCGGACCTGTTTCTCATCGCAATCATGCCTCCTGTCATCAACGTTGCAGTTGATGGCGCCTACTACGATGGCACATTGGACGCGGAATCGGAAAGACAAACGTATCAGGAAATCCTTGCCGACGGCCTGAAGCAACTTTCCGACGTGGGGCATGCTGCTACCGGCGAGGTGCTCGTCGGGGATTCTGTCGAGCAAATCACCAGTTATGCGCACCAGATTAGCGCCGACCTGATTGTGGTCGGCCATCGGCACCTCGACAGTTGGGCGGCGCGGTGGTGGCGTGGTTCGAGCACGGGTTCGCTCATCGAGCACGCGCCCTGCAGCGTGCTCGTTGTTATCATGCACTGAGTTCGATTCCCGCTTGCACTTCAATGCTTCCGTCCGGCACTGTCAGTAACTCCATCAGCGCATCGAACAGCGCGAGCACCGCCGGGGAATCCTGCGCGAACGATGACGTGCCCGCCGATTCAGGAACAGCGCGGATGCTGTCGAAGAAGCTGACACGGCAGCCATAGGCCCCTCGACCGCCTCAGACCTATTACCGCAATGACAAGAAGCCCCACGATGATCGTGGGGCTTCGCAGGATCGCCACATTGCTGTGGCTTCGTTTCGTTGCGTCACCGCAACGTGTGCCGGGCGTTGGTCACCGGCATTGGGGTAGTCCAGTAGTAAATGTCATCGATAAGGCATCCCCCTCGTTAGTTGCTGCAACATCGGAGCCACCTCGCGGACGCGAACTCGGGGACATCCGGTTGCGGGACGACCTACCCGCAAAAACCAACACCCACGACTGCCGCCATTTCCGCGAGAACCGATCCACCACTTGGATCATCTACCAGTTCAGACTACGCCGAGCCGGAAAGAGTTTCAAAGATCGGGCCACGTGGTGGCTTTTCGTTCGCCTACCGGCGCAGACGGGAATCGTTTTCGATCGGATGCCGGCGGGCGTAAACTAATAATGGCAACGGGGCCGCCCACGAAAGTGCTCCGCCGATGTGAGACGTTCCTGTTGCTGTTGTGGTCTGCGCCATCGCATTGGTGGACAGCGCACGGCGTCGATGAAGGACGCTTTGCATAAAGCGTCCTCACAGTTCAAAAAAATAGACCGGCAGCAGCGGATCGAAACCATTCTGTGCCGAGGGTGACGTGCGTCGCTCCGGCATTTCCGTGCGTGTGTGTTCAGTCCCCCAAAGGGCTTCTCGGAAACCCGAGGTGCCCTCGGGTCTGCTACACGCGCTTCTTGGCGATGAGTCCCCAGACAAAGAGAACGACAATGGCGCCGACGACAGCACCGATAAGCCCCGCACCCTCGCCGGCCGCATACCATCCAAGCGCTTGCCCGAGAAAGCTCGCAACCATCGCACCCACGATGCCAAGGATCGTCGTCAACACGAAACCGGAGGGCTCGTTGCTTCCCGGCATGATGAACTTAGCGAGCACTCCGGCGATAAACCCAATGACGATCGTCCAGACGATACCCATGGCATCTCCTTTGAGGGCTCGGTGACATCCGAGCTACCGCATGATGATACCGGATCGATCGCAACCCCTGGCGGCAGTAGCTCGTACTCGTGACCGGCGTGACGGTTCGATTCCCAATCGCAGGCGCCCTCGATCCACGCGAGCAAGCCATACGCGACGGGCGGTACGCCGTTTGTGGCGGCGATCAGCGCGTGAAGCTCGGCGTTGGTGAGATCGGCCAGCGCTGCCTTGACGGCTCGCAGCTCGGTGTCCATTGGCCCATTGTGCGCCGTCCGCGCAGTTCACGCTGATAGCGATTGCCCGCTCGGTCTCCTCCTAGGCGTCTATGCGGTCGGCTCCTACGGCAATGAGCAAAGCGCCGATGCGCCTGACGATGGTGCAGGAGTAATATAGATGCCGACAGGAGGGAACGGTGCCTGTCGGCGGGTTGCCAAGCGTATCGCGGCCCGCCTCTCTTGTCAGTGCTTCGTGCTTCGCATAGCGGGCGCCTCGCCCGCCAGTGAGACCCTCACCATGAGCAACCCCTGCATCTCTTCCACGAAGGTCGCGGGAACCACGGTTCTTCAATGCAAACGGCGACAAGCTCGGCTCGATCGACGACCTAATCATCGACAAGCTCTCGGGTCAGGTGCGCTATGCGGCCCTTGAGTTCGGTGGCTTTCTCGGCGTAGGCACCGATCGCTACCCGCTCCCGTGGAGCATGCTGAAGTACGACACCCGCCTTGAAGGCTACGTCGTACCGCTACAGAAGGAGCAGCTCCAAAGCGCTATGCACAGACTAGCATGCCCGAGTACACCGACGAATACGGGCGCTAGGTCTACGACTACTACGGCGTTCCTTGGCGATAGCCGACCCGAAACGACCTTCGCTCCTCGCTTATCCGATGGCTGAACGCGGACATGCCGCGCATGTACAGGCCCCGCTCCGGCGGGGCTTGTCGTTTGTGGGTCTGGTCAACGGTAAGTGCCCAGCGCCCACGTGCCCCCGGCCTTGACTCATTGGGTGCTCCATCGCAGCGGCGGTACCATGGCGTTCCCGTCCGGCTGAATGCAGGTTGCCGAGTATCAAAATGGCAACTCCCCTATCAGTCTTATTGCTGATCCGAGATAGGAGGGTCAGGGACTGGCCGAGTCTGTGTGAAAGCCCTAACTGCGTTCTTGGCGCTCATGGGGAGATCTCCCTTACGATGGACGCAGGCCGACGCGTACCTCCTTATAGGTATCTGTACGCCGCCTTCACCGCTCGTATGTGTACGCCTATCGTGAACACGGGCAAGCCCTTCAGCAAGGGCTTCTCGGTCTGCGCGAGAGACGCAATCGCGGTCCAACTGGACGCAACGCACGTTACCCGACCCCCGAGCATGCTTCGGCGCAATAGTTTGCGGCGGTCCGAACGGAGGCCTACCGGAAACTTGAGCGGCGACGCTGTCCGGCTGGTTGTGGCCGACTGCCGCCGGTATCTTACGGTTTTTGAATGGCAGCTCTTATTCCGATGTGCCGATCGCGGCGCTAGTACGCGGCCGGTGGCGCCAAGCGTGGCAGATACGCTGCGACGAATGGGGCGGCGCGGTTGTTCGCGGAAGTCCGAGCGTCCGCGGCATAGAACAACAAGCCCCGCCGCGAGCGGGGCTGTGTTGGCGCGGAAACAGTTGTCAGGTAGCGGCGGGCGATCCACGCATGACTCCGCCTTGCCGGCGCCGCGCGATCGCGACCAACCCCAACAAGCCGAAACCGAACAGCCACACGGCGGGCGGGATCGGCACGGGGACGTTAGCGCCAGGCTGTGTACCGAACGAGAAGACGACGTTGGAGATGACGGTGCCGGCGGTGGCGCCGGCGAACGCCAGCGTCCATGTCGCCGATGTGTTGATGAACGGGTTGTGCGGATTATTATCTCTGATCGAGCCATTTGCGTTCGTGTACGGTCCCGGTCCGCTAATCAACGTGGCGGGGCCGGTAGCGGGGCCGGCCAGCGCATCCAAGTGATAATTATTCCCGGAGGTGTTGGTCAACAACCACTGCGGATTGCCGACAAGAGGCGAACTGTCGTCGCCTATCGTGACCAGATTAGCGGTCGGTGTCTTGAGACCGCCCCCACCCGTGACCCCGCTCGCCGTGAAGAAAATGTCGCTGATAGCCTGAATGATGCTCCTGGGATTTGAAATATTATTGGTCAACGCAAGCGTAATCGTGCCGGGGGCGGTCGTGAACTGGGCTGTTGCACTCACCGGTAAGCCATCCAACGTTGCCCCGGGAGGCTAGTGAACGAGTAGACATTTGCGAGCGCCGCCGTCGAAAGACTGAAAAGCGATGCCGTTACCACCGACAGAATTTTGGAACGTTTCATGGAGTCGTCCTTCCGAAAGGCGTCCAGTTTTACGCGGGCTGTCGAAGACCGCGCAGATTTGCTCTGCCCCGCCGGCATCTATCGGGTCGCAATAGCGTATTTCGGCGCAGCAACTAGCATTTATGACGAAAGCATAATGCGAGCCATCGCTGAAACTCGCTGATTGGGATAGTGTCTTTTCCGATCGCCATCGGGCGTGGTGCATAAGTTGTGAGAATCTCCGACGGAAAGCGCCCCCCGACCTTGCGGCCAGGGGCGCGCGTGCTGCAGCACCACTCGATCGGTAGAGCGCTCTCCGAGCGCGCGGACGATCATCGATCGCGTTTGCGGGCGCCGCACATCAACCCCGACACGCCGCGTGGCCGATAAGAAGTAGGCCGAACGCTTTCCCTCCCCCAACATGTGCACCATGACCGCGACGGCAGCAACTTCGTCGCGGACGGCGAGCGCCCCATGCCAGGGGTCGTAGCCGGCGCCTCGGGATCGCGCCTGTAATCGCGGTTCCTTAGCGGTCACTGTCGGCGCCCTTCGCCGCTGAGTAGCGCCACCAGCGCGTGAAACAACGCAAACACGCCGCCGGGCGCTTCCGATTCGCCACGCGTGCACAGCGCCCGCAGCGCAATCGCCGCATCGATGCTGACGGCATCCTCTTCCGGCGGGATCGCGGCCTCGGGCGCCTGCAGCTCGAGCGGCATGGCGCCATGAGCCCCGCGGGCCGCGCACTAGCCCGC
>CAWJAU010000022.1:0-289901 GCA_963840945.1 uncultured beta proteobacterium
TGCCAGCGGAACGACTTGCGCTCTCGCGCTCGTCGCTCGCTTTCCCGGATATAAACAATCTACCGACTAATCGAGGCCGACGTTACGACCAGCTTCGTGGGACTACACCACAGTCTGCTCGGCAATCTCCACGGCGTCGTCGAGCTCGATCCCGAGATACCTGACGGTGCTTTCAAGTTTCGTGTGCCCCAGCAGGAGTTGGACGGGCCGGAGATTCTTGGTCCGGCGGTAGATGAGCGTCGGCTTGATGCGCCTGAGCGAACGAGTGCCGTAGGCCGCGGGGTCGAGCCCACTCGACTCGTGATCTCAAACTGCACGGGCCGCTGCGTCTTTTTCTGCATGACGGGCGGTATCCATGAACGGCCCCTCGGTTGAGGAAAACTAGCCTGATGCTGATTCCTGCCGACGGGCGCTTGCCCACCCCAGGCGGTCCCTCGTTGATCTCCAAAGATTCTATGGTTTATGTCAAGAGATTCGCGAGGCGCGCAGGATCGAATCTGGTTTTGTAGCGGTAGTTCGACCACGCGGTGCGAGCGATTCGTCGAGCGAGGCGCGCACTGCTTAGTCGTCCCCATCGTCGTCACCCCGATCGTCATGCCCTTTGCTGCCCGGCTTGTTCTTTTTCCCGCAGCTCCAGTTCTCAGGCTTCTCGGGGTCGCCGCCCTCATACACAGTTGCCGCCGGATAAGGACAGTAGGTTCGGTTGTAAACGGTCACGCCGGCGCTCACGCGCTGCGCCCGTAGCCGCTCAGGCGCCTTGCCCAATTCGACCCACTCGATCAATGGCGTCATGCCATCTAGCGTGCCAGGGCCATAGCCCCCACCGCAGTGGGCAACACCCGGAATGAAAAACAAGCGGTAGAACGACTGCGTCTCGTCTAAGCCAAGGCGTTTCGCGACCGCGTCATAGTATTCGTAGCCCATGAGCGGGTTAAGCGCAGCATCGGACCAGCCCCAATAGGAAAGTATTTTGCCGTGGCGCGATCTGAACCCAGCAAGCTCCGGTTCTGGATTCAAGAGGGAATCAATCAAACCCATTCGTTCTGGGTCCTTCTTGAAGTCAAATGCATACCAGTCGTAGTTGGGATCTTGTTCAGGGATGAACGCAAAATACTTGAAGTACGACTCCCCAAAAACGGTTAACGTGTTCTTGGCCCCGGGCGTCGCGGCAAATATCCAACCCCTCTGCGTGCTGGTGTCCCACACATCCGGGTGTTGGGGGAATTTCGTCTTGTTCTCAATCCGCGGTCCCACCGTTAGCGTATTGAGAGCATCGATTTCGGCAGCAGTGAAACACACGTCGGCAGGCGCCGAGTGACGACCGCACTGCGGAAGATCGTGCCGCGGGTCAAACTTGCACTGCCGGGGATCGGCGATGAGACCATCCTTGAGACCATCCTTCACATCGCATTTGTCGAGCACATACTGGAAGGCAGTCTGCAGCTTGGCGGGTGAAAGCGTCGGCGCGGAATCAAGGGCCAGTTGATTCGACAGGCCCTTCATCATCACTTTGCTCCAGCTTAGCGTCGGTGCGCCAGCCAAGATACCGTCGAAGTCAGCGGGATACCGTGAAGCTTCCATCATTCCCTCGCGCCCGCCGGTCGAGCAACCTTCGAAGTAGCTGTAGTTCGTTGATCGTCCGTAATACTGCGTGACGACTGTCTTTGCTAGCATGACCGTCTCGTGCACGGCGCGATAAGCGTGATCGACAATCTTGTCGAAACGGTTGTAGCCGAAGGTGGCCAGCGGCTCCAAGCTCGACAGGTGACCAGTGTCGGTTCGTGCGGTTGCGAAGCCATTGACGAGCCCTGCCACGCGGGCGCTCGTTTCGCCCGCCGAGTCAGCACTCTCGCCAGCAAACCCGCCGTTTCCGTACATCCATAAGCGGCCGTTCCAACGAGTGGGCAGATTGATGTCGAAACCAATTTCTGCCGGAATGGTGCCTCGGATGCGACAGTGTTCTGGCGTGGTACCCGATGCTGCAATCAACTGGGCAGTCAGTATCACCCCGTTGACGCTAAGGCCAGCCATTGCTGCGCAGCCTTTTGCCGCGACGTAAGGCGTGTCGGTGTAGGGGACCAATGACTGTGCAGCATTGGCAAAGCCTCCCCCGTTGGCGCGGCCAGCACTCGCCTCAACGCTGTGCAGAACCACGAGCGCCACACAGATTGCCGAAGCCGAGCGGACCAGATGATCTCGTGCAACACCCCCGTTCCGCGATCCGAATGTGTATAGCATGATTAACCCCGCTGTAATCGATGTTTGCGTACGTGCTGCACGGAAGCTGCCACAGCTCTGCCGTTGGGACGGCCCGCGTCCTGATCCCGGAAGTCGAGCCGTTGTTATTCCAACGGCAACATGCACTGGAAGTTCGCGGCGTCGTTCGTGCTGCCGGTGCCGGTGTACACGGCGACTTGCGGGTACACGCAAAGCGGCCGTGTACGATCCACGACTCCGTTCGTCAGGTGCGAAGCGATGACGCGCGTCGGAGCCTCGCCCTCTTCAACCCATTTCTCGAGCGCCGGCAGCATGTCGAATATATTCGGCCCCGGTCCGCCGGAGCAGTGCTGCATGCCCGGAACCATGAAGAGTCGGAAGAAATCGTTCGTCCGCGCTAGCGCCTCGGCGCGATCGTCGCGGTTCTTGCTCATGAAATTATCGCGGCGCCAACCATGGCAGCAGCCGACATGTTCACCTTCATGGTGATTCCTCCTAGAGAGGTGACGGCACTCGATGCCGCTTATACGAGCAGCAGGCGCCACCCCACCCTACTCCAAGTCAAACTCCGAGGCAATTGCCGTTTCGCATAAAGGCCGTTCGCCGAATGCGAAGGCTGGCCTTTCATCCGATGGAATGCCATTAGCACGCATGCCAGCTTCGGTTTCGTCCGGTGCGGTCATGTCGCAACGCGATAGTCCGCTGCTCTGCGCGTCCTTGCAGGAATGACGACATCTCGATCTGCCTCGAGGGAACCGCGCGGCCCGTCCGCTTGAACGCGGGCGAATCCCGGGGATCGGCGAACCAGCGCGCGATGAATGTGTCGGCCCCAGCCCGATAACCGTGGCCCCTTAGCTATGTAGGCTCTCACCTACGTGCGAATCAGAGGCCGGAGGGTAGTCACCCCGCGAAGATGCGGCTAGCGTTCCCATAATAGAAGGCGTGTTTTACGCTCAATCCAATGGGAGGGCGAATATGCCTGCCTGGATTAGGATCGACAACGGGCGCATGGCGCAGTGGCCCGGTCGTGGCTCAACCGGCGATTGGCCACGCGAGTCACTACGAGGAGTAATGTGGCTCCGCGCAGAGGATCCATTCGGGCGCCGACGCATGCCGCGAGTCGAAGCCGGCGAGGCACGACGGCGCAGCACTATGGTCCGTAGGAAAACGCGCGGCGACGCGTAGCGGGCGAATTCAGCGATCCGGCGAAGCGCGCCCGGCGCGGCCACGTCGGACGTGCGAGGGTAGCCGGCGCCTCCGGATCGTGCCACCTGCGTCGCTCTACGCGCCGGAATAGGCATCGCCCTACATTCGATTCGGCATCCACCTACGGACGGCGACGACCCGCTGGAGTGCAATCTCTCCGTCACCGCGTCACCGCGATAGGAAACACATACCACATTGATTGGTGCCTCATTCATCGACGTCTGATGGAGGTAGGCATCCCGCCACCGTGATCGCTGTTTGCCGGACGACTTGATGAAACGTTCAAGAATTCTATCGGTAGTAACCGCTTCGCTTTTCAGTCTGTCGACAGCAGCGTTCGCAAATGTCTACTCGTTCACCAGCCTCCCCGGGGCAACGTTGGGTGGCTTACCGGTGAGTGCAACGGCCCAGTTCACGACCGCCCCCGGCACGATTACGCTTGCATTGACCAACAATATTTCCAATCCCACGAGCATCATTCAGGCCATCAGCGACATTTTCTTTACGGCGAGCGGGGTCACGGGGGGGGGGTCTCAGACACCCACCGCTAATCTGGTCACGATAGGCGACGACGCATCGCCTCTTGTCGGCAATCCGCAGTGGTTGTTGACCAACACTTCCGGGAATAGTTATCACTTGGATGCGCTGGCCGGCCCCGCTACCGGCCCCGCCACGTTGATTATCGGACCGGGACCGTACACCAACGCCAATGGCTCGATCAGAGATAATAATCCGCACAACCCCTTCATCAACACATCGGCGACGTGGACGCTGGCATTCGCCGGCGCCACCGCTGGCACCGTTATCTCCAACGTGGTCTTCTCGTTCGGCACGACGCCTGGCGCGAACGTCCCAGTGCCGATCCCGGCCGCCGTTTGGCTGTTCGGTTCCGGCTTGTTGGGGTTGATCGCGATCGCGCGGCGCCGTCAAGGCGGAGACACGCGTAGATCGCCCGCCGCTACCTGACAACTGTTTCCGCGCCAACACAGGCCCCGCTCCCGGCGGGGCTTGTTGTTCTATGCCGCGGACGCTCGGACTTCCGCGAACAACCGCGCCGCCCCATTCATCGCGGCGTACCTGCGGCGTCGCGAGCAGTACGTGACGAAGAGCTCGATACGCGGAGCCATCTGCTTAGTGCGTCGTCGGCGGATCCGATCGGCTCGCCGTCGCGGCGAGCGATTCGGTCCATTCCTCGATCAGCTCTTTCGCGCAGTCCCCGCGGCGTCGGCGTGAACGCCGAGGCGTCGGCACGTCACCAGATAGTAAGTCCAGATCCGCGCGTGAGTGCTTGACGATCCCGCGAATCATTCGCCCGTCGATCGTGCGATAAAAGATGTACGACCAAACCGGTAATACAGCCAAGACCAAACGCAATGACGAGCACCATAATCAAGGACATTTCTTCCCCTGACAGTAGATGTCGATTGAGCGTGGCCCCGGTTCACACGCGATTATGACTCGGCCTCTATCTTGCTAAGGTCTGTCCGGGGCCGCCTTGCGTAGCGCGGGTAGAACGACTCGCCGTCGTGCTTCTGGCCGATCAAATGCTTCGTGCGCCCGATTGCAGCGTCAAGCATCGACCGCAGCTCTTGCACCTTCGCGGATGTGACTACTTGCATCGCCTCGCAATCCTCGCCGTGTTCCTCAAACTCTATCCGCAGCGCGACTAACGCATCGAGCAGGTTGTATAGGTCCGACTGGTCGGCTTTGGCCATGCGTGCTCCCGTGGGAAAGGAGAGCAAAAAGCCTGCGCGCCAATGTCGCGCATTGCAAACTTGTACGATACCGTACAAAACCCGAGGAGCAGCGCCGTCACAAGCGGGCGAAGAGCCGCGCCGCCCCGTTCATCGCGGCGTATCTGCCGCGCCTGGCGCAGTACGTGACGTAGCGCCGAAGGAATACCGCGAGCAGGAACACCTCGGCCGCATCAATCGCGGGCGGCAGCTCGGGCGGACGCTCGCTGTATCGGTGTAGCTCAGCGTTCAGCGGTGACCTGAGGTGCGGCGTGAAGGGCCGCGCGTCCGGGTCGATCTCCCGTACCTCGGCCGGCCCGATAATCTCAAATTCGATGTAACGCTCGGCGATTTCCTCTCGCGTGGCGACGTAGCGCGCGCGAATCCATTTCCCGGTCCTGCGATCGCGGTAGCGGAAGGCGAACAGCTCGATGCGGGGCATAGCAGCATTATCACGCACAGGAGCGCGACTGCTGCCACGATCGGCAGGGCCTATTGCCCCGCCCCGAATGAGCTGCCATTCAAGAAACGGAAAGTACCGGCGGCAGTCGGCCAGGACCAGCCGGTGATCTGGTTGGCAAGAATTCCTCTAAAGCGGACATTGTAGTGTGCGCACGAGGATCCACACGCGGGGTTAGGCCGGTGTTTGCGTGTTGCCGTTCACTCATCGCGGGGCACCTTTGTTGACGTTGGCTGGAGGGAGCACGGTGGAAGGGCTTTCTGACGCGATGTCCCTGCGGGAACCGAATTTGTGCGCGTACGCCCAGGTGAACTCCGCGCCGAGTAAAAAAATCTGGGCCGAGTAATAGACCCAAACCAGCACCACGACCAGAGACGCGGCGGCACCGAAGCCTGAAGCAATGCCGCTCCTCCCGATGTAAACGCCAATCAGGAACTTGCCGACCGTGAACAGAAGCGAGGTCGCTGCCGCGCCGATCCAGACATCCTTCCAATCGATGCGCACGCGCGGCATGATCTTGTAGATCATCGCGAATACGACGGTGATCACCAGGAAGCTCAAGCCGACTTCGATGATGCTCACCGCCGCCGCCCAGTCACCCAACGCCGGGCCCCACCACTTCCGCAGTGCCGCCAATGCGGCGCTCGCCACTAACGACACCATCAACAGAAACCCGATTCCGAGAATCATGCCGAAAGGACAGCAATCGCGCCCGTATCAATCCCCAGAACCCGGATTGCCCGGCCCTGACCGGCGCACGCCAGATGCGATCGAGAGCATCCTGCAGCTCGGCAAAGACGGAGGTCGCGCCGATCAGCAGCAGGACGACGCCGAAGACCGTGGCCGTCACGCTTTCGGTTGGCTTGCGCACGCTTTCGAGCAGACCTTGCACCGCGAGCGCGCCAGGGGCGCCCAGCATGCCTTCCAGCTGACTGAAGATTTCGCCGCGCGCGGCTTCGTCGCCGAAGACAAGTCCGGCGATCGAAATCACGATCAGCAGCAGCGGTGCGATCGAGAACATCGTGTAGTAGGCGAGCGCCGCGCCCATGCTCTGGGCGTAGTCATCGACCCAACCTGATGCAGCTGCTTTGACCAGGCCCCAAAGATCCTTGACAGTCATCTGTGCCATCCACCTCGGCCTGCGGCCTTGTCCGTGCCCACGGCACCCGACGCATACACTATAGGGCCGTCCCAAGCTGGCACCTTTGCCTTGCCACCCGCCTAATTTTCGGTCGCGATTGTGACTCGTGCAACCCTTAGGCGACGGTCTCGATTCACGCTCGTCATCATCGTGACGAATCCACGGGAACCAGGAAACCGCAGGAAATTCGAGTTTGGAACTCCCTACTACGCTTCGGCAAAGCTGGCTCCGGGACGAGAATCGCCACACTCAAAGGCATCGACAACACCTACCCAAGCGCATAACCTTTCGTTCACGGGCGACCGCCGGCGAGCTTCGCCCGCGCCGGTCGCCGATTGACTTCCGTGAGACTGCTCGGGCTGCGTAAGATGGAAAGGTGGAAGAGGAAGGCGAATGCGCAAGCGGATAATTAATCAAGAACCTCAAAATGTCGCACCCGCTGATCAAGGGTGGCTAGACTTGCAAAGCCTGGCGCAAGTCGAACTGACGTCCGAGGACGCGGCGCACCCGATCGAGGCGGCGCTGGCACCCAGCGGCGGATTGGGCTGGCGGGCGGCACAAGCCGGGGAACAAACGATCCGCCTGCTGTTTGACGAGTTGCAGAGAGTGAGGCGGATTCAACTATTGTTTCACGAAGATCAACAGGCGCGCAGGCAAGAGTTCGTGCTGCGGTGGTCGCCGGACGGCGGTCAATCTTACCGGGAGATTGTCCGTCAGCAATATCACTTCAGTCCGCCAGGCGCGACGCGCGAGTTTGAAGACTACGCGGTCGACCTCGCCGGCGTGACGGCACTTGAACTAAGAATCGTTCCGGACATAAGTGGAGGAGATGCCCGGGCATCGGTTGTGCAGTTACGCATCGCATAATCTGTCGTAACCCGTGCCGTCACAAAGCATGATAAAAGCCTCGACTGGCAGCTGATTGACAAGCCGATGCATGCAGGAATGCAAGTGTGGCTGCGCGATCTCAACCGGGCGCTCGTTGGCTCGCCGGCGCTGCTTTGCGGCGCGGAAACCGAGCCGGCCGAGGCACACGGCCACGCGCAATCGCTTGCGCTAACACTCCCTCGGCGCAGTGCGCTCTTTTTAAAGCTGGCTTGAGCACCATGGCCGCGGTACTAGAACAAATCGCAGATTGCGCCCCATGAAGGATGACCTTGGCAATCGGGCGCCGCCGCGCGCCGCCGCCGTGTCGACGGTGTGGCGCGGACAGCCCGCACCGCTCGGTGCGACCTGGGACGGCGCCGGCGTCAACTTCGCGCTGTACTCGGAGCACGCGGAGCGGGTGGAGCTCTGCCTCTTCGACCCGAGGGGCCGCCGCGAGGTGGAGCGGATCGACGTCTACCATCAGACCGACTTCGTTTGGCACTGTTACTTGCCCGACGCGCGGCCCGGCGTTGTGTACGGCTACCGAGTGCACGGGCCCTATGATCCCAAACGAGGCCACCGCTTTAACCCGAACAAAGTGCTGCTGGACCCATACGCCCGCATGATCAAGGGCCAGATGCGTTGGTCGGATGCCAATTTTGGCTACCGTATCGGCAGTCGGCGCGAGGATCTCTCCTTCGACACGCGCGACAACGCCTCAGGCACGCCGAAGAGCCAGGTCGTGGATTCCGCCTTCACCTGGGGCGACGATCATGCGCCGCGCATCGCGTGGAAGGACACCGTGATCTACGAGGCGCACGTCAAAGGCTTGACGCGGCTCCATCCGGACGTGCCACCGCAGCTCCGCGGCACTTATGCCGGATTGACCAGTGCGCCCGTGCTTGATCACTTGCGGCGACTCGGTGTCACGGCCGTGAACCTTCTACCCGTTCATACGTTCGTCGACGACAAGCGCCTGGTCGAACTGGGACTTCGCAACTACTGGGGCTACAACACCATCGGCTTCTTTGCGCCCGACATGCGCTATTCGGCGACCGGGACGCTCGGCGAGTTCAAGACGATGGTCAAGGTACTCCATGGCGCGGGCATGGAAGTGATCCTGGACGTTGTCTACAACCATACGGCCGAGGGCGACCACTTTGGCCCCACGCTATCGTTTCGCGGCATCGACAACGCCGTGTACTACCGGCTGGCAGAGGATCGCCGCTATTACGTCGACTACACCGGTACCGGCAACACGCTGTCCACGCTGCACCCGATCGTGCTGCGGCTGATCTTCGACAGCCTGCGGTATTGGGTCACTGAAATGCACGTTGACGGCTTCCGCTTCGATCTCGCCACGACGCTCGCACGCGAGCAGCAAGCTTTCGACCCACTCGGCGCCTTCTTCGACATCGCACGCCAGGACCCGGTGCTATCGCAGGTCAAGCTGATCGCGGAGCCGTGGGACTTGGGTGATGGTGGCTACCAGGTGGGAGGATTTCCGCCCGGCTGGTCCGATTGGAACGGCCGCTACCGCGACGCCGTGCGCTCGTACTGGAAAGGCGATGGCGGTCTGGTGGGGGAGCTCGCCAGTCGCCTGTCCGGGTCGAGCGACATCTTCGAACCTGGCGGACGTGGGCCGACCGCCTCGATCAACTTCATTACCGCGCACGACGGGTTCACGCTGCGCGACCTCGTCAGCTACAACGACAAGCATAACGAGGCGAACGCCGAGGGTAATGCCGACGGCGAATCGCACAATCGCAGCTGGAACTGCGGCGTCGAGGGGCCGACCGACGACCCCGCCGTCCGCGCGCTGCGCCTGCGGCAGATGCGCAACTTCGTCGCGACGTTGTTCTTCTCCCAGGGCGTCCCGATGTTGCTGCATGGCGACGAATTCGGTCGCACGCAGCGGGGCAACAACAACGCCTATTGCCAGGACAACGAGTTGTCGTGGGTGCACTGGGATCTGGACGACGAAGCGCGATCCCTGCTCCGCCTCACCGAGCGCGTGATCGCGTTGCGCAACCGCCATCCGCTGTTCCAACGCCGAACGTTCTTCCGCGGGCGCGCCGTGCGCGAGTCCGACCAAAAAGACATCGTCTGGCTGCATCCCGCCGGACGGGAGATGACGGACGAGGAATGGAATCAGGGATTCGCCCGTTGCCTTGGCGCGCACTTGTCCGGAGGCGGCCTCACCGAGCGCGACGAGTTCGGCAAGCCGGTCGAGGACGACCATCTTCTGCTGCTGCTCAACGCGCACGACGAGGTCGTTTCGTTTCGGCTGGCAAACGGCAATGGGGAGCCGTGGCAGGTGCGGGTGGACACGGACAGCGAAACCGGCGAGCCTGGGCAGGACGTCTACGCGTCCGATGCGGAATATCCGCTGCAGGGACGCTCGCTCGTCCTGCTTTGCCGACCACGATATCGATGAAGCGCGCGCACGCAATGCCGTTCGGCGCAGCGCCGGGGCCGGAGGGCGTGCGCTTCCGGCTATGGGCGCCAGGCGCCGGCCGCGTCGAGCTCGAACTCGACGATACAACATACCCCCCGTCCCTACCGATGCTTGCGGCTGGCGGAGGCTGGTTCGAGCTCGTGACGCATCAAGCCGGCCCCGGTACGCGTTATCGTTATCGCATCGATGGTGAGCTCGCAGTCCCGGACCCCGCCTCGCGGTTCAATCCGGGTGACGTCCATGGCGCGAGCGCGGTGGTCGAGCCGCGCGCCTTCGATTGGTCCGACGGCGACTGGACAGGGCGGCCGTGGCACGAGGCGGTGATCTACGAGCTGCATGTCGGCACGTTCTCGCCCGCGGGCACGTTTCGCGGCGTGCGGGAGCGGCTCGATTACCTCGTCGCTCTCGGCGTGACGGCGATCGAGCTGATGCCGCTCGCCGATTTTCCCGGCGCGCGTAACTGGGGCTACGACGGCGTGCTCGCGTTCGCGCCGGATGCAAGCTACGGCACGCCCGACGAACTTAAGGCGTTGGTGGCTGCAGCGCACGCGCACGGGCTGATGATCCTGATCGACGTCGTCTACAACCACTTCGGACCCGAAGGCAACTATCTGCCCCGCGTGGCGCCACCGTTCTTCACCGATCGCCATCCCACCCCGTGGGGAGCAGGCCTCAACTTCGACGGGCCGGACAGCCGGGTCGTGCGAGATTTCTTCCTGCACAACGCGCTCTACTGGCTCGAAGAATTCCACGCTGACGGTCTGCGGCTCGACGCCGTGCACGCGATCGTCGACGACTCGCGGCCCGATTTCCTGACCGAGCTCGCGCGCGCCGTGCACGAAGGTCCGGGACGGGACCGGCATGTGCATCTGGTGCTCGAGAACGACCGCAACGAGGCGCGCCGCTTGGCACGCGATGCGAAGCGCCATCCGCTGACAGTTCACGGCGCAGTGGAACGACGATTTTCACCACGTCGTCCACCACCTCGCAACGGATGAGGCGAGCGGCTACTACGCCGACTACGCGCGCGACCCGCTTCATTTCCTCGGGCGTTGCCTTGCCGAGGGGTTCGCCTACCAGGGCGACGCGTCGGGTTATCGCAATGGGGTTCGGCGCGGTGAGCCGAGTGCCGCGCTGCCGCCGGAAGCCTTCGTCAACTTTCTCCAGAACCACGACCAGGTCGGCAACCGTGCGTTCGGCGACCGGCTGAACGCGCTTGCGCCGGCAGGGGCGTTGCGGGGCGCTCTCGCAATTCTGCTGCTGGCACCCTCGCCGCCGCTGCTGTTCATGGGCGAGGAGTTCGGCGCTGCCACGCCTTTTCTGTTCTTCTGCGACTTCGGTTCCGAGCTCGCCGCCGCCGTCCGCGCGGGTCGCCGCGTCGTGTTCGCCGGCTTTCCGCCGTTGGACGACGAAGCCGCTGCCCGATCCATTCCCGATCCCGGCGCAGCGGCCACGGCCGCACGCAGCGTGCTCGACTGGAACAGCATCGCGCAGGATCCGCATGCGTCGTGGCTTGCGTTCTATTGCGCACTTCTTGCGCTACGAATGACGCGGATCGTTCCGCTGATTCCGCATGTCGTCCCGGGTGCCGCACGTCATCGCATGTTCGGCGAGCGCGCGCTCGAAGTTCGTTGGCCGCTGGGCGACGCTCGCGCGCTGGTATTGCACGCGGACCTGCCGGCGGCTGTGCAGCCCGCGCCGCTTCGGCCGCCGCCCGGTGCGGAATGCCTCTGGGAATCGCACCGCGCCGCGCCGCAAGACTGGGCGGTCCGCTGGACACTCGAGCCGGCAACGCATGGTGCATGAAGTGTCAGAAGCGAAGTTGAACGGGTTGTGCGAGGCGCAGGGCATCGCGACCCGCTATCAGGATTTCTGGAAGCAGGAGCACGTCCCGACGGCGGTCGCCAAGCGCGCTCTGCCGGCGGCCATGGGTATCGCGGTTGATGTACGCGCAAAGGCGTCGCAACGTGGATTCGACGCATTGGTTGCGCCGGGGCTGCCGCCATGGATACCGCGTCGCCTTCCCGCGGACGGATATGAAGCGTTGGTTGCACTACTGCGCGCCAACATGCGGCACGCTGGCCCTCGCATCGATCATGTCATGGGCCTGATGCGCGTGAGCCGGCGACACCGCGCTCTCAAGTGGACGCCGCCATGAAAATTCCGCGCGCCACTTATCGCGTGCAGCTGCACCGCGAGTTCACATTCCGGGACGTCCATGCAATCGTGCCATATCTGGCGTCGCTCGGCATCAGCCACCTCTACACATCGCCGTTTCTCAAGGCTCGCGCCGGCAGCAAACACGGGTACGACGTGGTCGACCATGACGCGCTCAATCCCGAGATCGGCACGGAAGCCGACCTCGATGCGCTCGTTGCCTCGCTACAGGCGCACGGCATGGGCCTGATGCTGGATCTCGTGCCCAACCACATGGGGGTCCTGAAGGCCGACAACCACTGGTGGCTTGATGTGCTGGAGCATGGCCAGGCATCGAGATACGCGGGCTATTTCGACATCGACTGGAACCCTGCGAGTGACGAGCTCGCGGGGAAGGTCCTTATACCGATCCTGGGTGATCAATACGGCACCGTGCTCGAGCGCGGCGAGCTTGCGCTGCACTTCGAGCCGGACGCCGGCGAATTGTCGCTGTGGTATTTCGAGCATCGACTCCCGATCCGGCCCGCCGAATACCCACGAGTGCTCCTGTCGGGCATCGACCGACTGTCGCGTGACGCTCCGACTCGCACCGAGGACGCGCTTCGGCGCATCGCGGACGCGTTCGCCGCGGTGCCGCTCGATTCGGTAGCGGGGGGCGCCGTCCGCGACGCGGCGGAGGCCGGCACTGAAGCCAAGGCTTCGCTGGCAGCCCTGTGCGCCGCCGAGGCCGGCGTGACACGCTTCATCGAAGCCAATGTGGACACGATCAACGGCATCGCGCACGAACCCGCGAGCTTTGATGCGCTGCATGCGCTCATCAACGGTCAGGTCTATCGGCTCGCGTTCTGGCGCGTGGCCGCTGACGACATCAACTACCGTCGCTTCTTCGACATCAACGACCTTGCCGCATTGCGCGCGGAACGTGAGGAAGTGTTCACGGCGACGCACCGGCGCGCCCTCGATCTCGTCCGAGATGGCAAAGCGGATTGCCTTCGCATCGACCACCCCGACGGTCTCCTCGATCCCGGCGGCTATTTCGAGCGGCTGCAGTCAGCCGTCGCTGCGCTCGGCGGCACCGCCCGGATCGACGCGCGCGGGCGCGCCGTATATGTCGTGATCGAGAAGATCCTCGCCGCGCATGAGCGGGTGCCGGAGACGTGGCCTGTCCACGGCACCACCGGCTACCGCTTCATGAACGTGGTGAACGGACTGTTCGTGGATTCCGCGGTACGCACGCGTTTCGATCGCCTTTACGCTTCATTCATCGGCGAGCACCTCGACTTCGACGACGTGTTGCGTCGCTCCAAGACGCTGATTATCGTCCACGCGCTGGCGAGCGATCTCAACCGGCTGGCCGCCGCGCTGACGCGAATCGCCAAGCGCGACCGGCGCACCTGCGACTTCACTCGCAACGCAATCCGGCGGGCGCTGGTCGAGATCGTCGCATGCTTCCCCGTGTACCGGACTTACGCGACCAGAACAGGAATTACCGCAGAAGATCGACGGCATATCGACTGGGCAGTCGCGGTCGCCAAACGCGTGAGCACCGCCGACGAGACCAGCGTATTCGATTTCGTCGCCACTACGTTGCGCGGCGACGCATGGCCTTCCGATCTGGAGGTGGCGGCCGCAGTGCAGGAATTCGTCGAACGTTTCCAGCAGTTCACGGCGCCAGTGATGGCCAAGGGGATGGAGGACACATCCTTCTACATATTCAACCGGCTCACGTCGTTGAACGAAGTCGGCGGCGATCCGCGAACATTCGGTTTTGCCGTGTCGGCGTTTCACGGCGCGTCGGCCGAGCGTGTCAGGACGGCGCCCCACACGATGTTGGCCACGTCCACACACGACAATAAGCGCGGCGAGGACGTGCGCGCGCGGATCGACGTTCTGTCCGAAATGCCTGCCGAGTGGCGCCTCGCTCTGCGCCGCTGGCGCCAGTTCAACCGAAGGCATCGCACCAGCGTCGGGGGAGAGCTGGCGCCATCGCGCAACGACGAGTATCTGTTGTACCAGACGCTGCTAGGCGCGTGGCCGTTGGAGCCGCTCACTCAGAACGCGCTCGACGCCTTTCGCGGCCGCATCCAGGCATACATGCAAAAGGCCGTGCGAGAAGCAAAGGCACATACAAGCTGGGTCAATCCGCAACCTGCCTACGAGGCCGCGCTCGCCCGTTTCATCGATGGCCTTCTCGGCACGCTGGAACCAAATCAGTTCATCCAGGACTTCCTGCCCCTGCAGCGGAAGCTCGCGCTGGTCGGCTGCATTAACAGCCTTGCGCAGACCGTGATCAAGCTGACTTCGCCGGGCGTACCGGACACGTACCAGGGTAGCGAGCTGTGGGACTTGAGCCTGGTCGACCCTGACAATCGGCGGCCGGTCGATTACGCGTTGCGTGAGCAAATGCTGCGCGACTTGTGCGTTGCCGACACCGGTGGCGTGCGCGCCGCCGAATTGCTTACAAACTGGTCCGAGGGGCACGTCAAACTATGGGTGACGTGGCGCCTTCTTGAGCTGCGGCGTCGCCGCGCGACGTGGCTCGAGCGGGCGGGGTATCTGCCCATTGCCGTACAGGGCACACACGCCAGACGCGTGTGCGCCTACGCGCGCAGCGACGACGACATGTTGCTGTTGTGCGTCGTGCCGCGCTTGTGGCTTGAGCTCGTTCGTGAGCCCGCGCTATGGCCGATCGGCGCGGTAATCTGGGGAGACACGTCGCTCGCGCTACCGAAGCGCGGGCTTGCATGGCGCAACGTGCTTACGAATGAGACGGCGCAGGCCGAGTTGAACGGCGAGGGCACCCGGCTGGCCTTGGGCGCTGCGCTGTCCTCGTTTCCGGTAGGCGTATTCGAATCGACGTGATCATGCAGTCGCTGCGGGCCGCAGGCTGGTGAGTCGACACCAAACGGTGGCCTCGCAATCCGGTTGTCACGACATCGGTCCCGGTAACCACGCTTGGTAAACCACGCCGGTAACCAGTCAAACGTGGGGTGCCACCACGTATTTGGCATGGGGAAAAGAACCCGACCCCATGAGAAGGTGGCAAATGTTGATATTGCCCAAGGCAATCACAGTCGCACGTGCGAGATCAGTTGCGCGGCGGCCTCTCGCTTTGAACTGTCCTAACTGAGATTTGATCCGGAGCCAGTGTCAGAATGGTCTTGCGCCTGACCGTCTCAGAACGGGCCACAACCGGTCGTAGCTCCCTGTTTTCCAAAGCGGCCGCTCACGGCAATGGCCAGCGCCAAGCGCGATCACACGCTGATGGGAACTATCTACGCGGGGAAGCGTAGTATGTTTGGACTCCCCTTAGCCGACGCTGTGGTCCGCTGACGGGATCGGCGAACGTCCATTGACCAGCCGTGAGTGGCCTCCCCGTCCCGCCAGTAGTTGCTGTGGCGCAGCAGCAAGGCAAGGTCGCATATCGGAAATCTGCGCCAGACACACTCAAGCCGCCGACAAGACACCCCTGCGCGAGGGTTGCAAGACCTGGGGTATGCCGAGGGCCGAAGCCTTGTGGTCAGCCGTCAGCAGAGCTTTAGGAGAAACCCAGCGCTCTGAATCCAAAACCGGCGCCCAATGTACTATGGCAGCAGGCCGTCGACCATCGAGCTGCCGATCGGTCTGTCCAAATGCGAATAGATTTGTCTGCGATTGCGATGACCCGACGCTGGTCCGGAGACACGTTTCTCGCGCTAGCTTTATTGACAATGACGGTTTCATTCGCCGCTGGAGCTGAGAACTACCCCACAAAGCCCATTAAGCTAATTACGGGCGGTGCACCCGGCAGCCAGACCGATTCGATAGCTCGACCGCTCGCGGCGAAAATGACGGCTCGACTACAACACGCCGTGGTAGTCGAGAATCGCCCGGGCGCAGGAGGCATCTTGGCGATGGATGTCGTCGCGAAAGCAAAGCCTGACGGTTACACGCTTGGACTGGCGACCATCTCTCAGCTGGTTTTCAATGAGTACCTCAAAACGGCGAAGGTGCTCGGCCGCACGATCCCACAAACGCTGCTGCAGCGCGCGGACGAGGTGATTCAGTGATCCACGTTTTTAGGCGCGGCCTTCGCGCTGTTCTTCGCAAATGCCCGAAGGTTCGAACTATATAGGTCATCGCGACTAGTCGACTCACGCTTCCTCGACACACGGCGCGGGGCCTAGTGCGTGGTGCGGTCCGGGCGATCCGATAGCACTTCACGCCTATTCGGCAATCACGCCCTCCGCGCGCTCACGCGGTACGGGCTCGATGCCGAGGTGCCGCAACCTTCTCGAAACGCAGTCGACGCGCGTCAAAGAGGACCTTTCGGTGCGCCCCGGCACGCACGTCGTCCACCGTTCGCAATTGTTTCGCAGCCGCCACCGTGCCACCGGGCGCGGCGGTCTGGTAGCTGCCCTGCAGGGACACAACGGTCACCAACGCAAGGCACAGAGCGCACCGCCAAACAGTCACCGGCCCGTAGCTAGCGCCAGTCAGCATTTGCCTTATGAGCGTGGTCCGCTCGCGTGCCTGCATGAACCCCCCCCACCCTTGGTCTTGTCGGTAGGATCTGTCTGCGCGCTGAAAACGCAGGACGACCCTATCGTGGCGCCATGTGCCTATGCGTCAGGGTGAGCCGCCAAGTCCTCCGAATTCCTTGGCGTTCAAGTCATCGTATACACGGGAAGACCGTCGGCACACAACAACAATTACGCCTGCCCCGAGGGCGGAGACAGTCGTCGTTGTAATACCTGTGTCAAGTCGCGCTTCGCCGGTCCCTTATGCAGGCAGTGTTGACCAATGAACGTCGGCTAATACCGGAGAAATAAGTAGCACCTGCAAGCTGGGAGGCGGCCATCGACTGTCGTCTACAGTCGGTGACAGACCTCCGAGAGGCTCCATTGATAACGTTGGTGCGTTCGGATCGGCGCGTGCTCCTCGCAGTCGCGCCGATGCCGAGACTCATTCGTTAAGTGTGTGCTTTGTCGAAGATCGACCGGCCGCCAGGGGTCGGAGGAGGCCCAGATCGTGACCGTGCTGACCAGCTCGCGCTACGCCGGGCTTTCACCGAAGCAGTGGTTCCTCAGCTCGCCGACGAAGGGCTGTACCTCGCGTCGGAGTCGACGATGTACCGGGTGCAGCGCCGACATGGTTTGCGCAGCAAGCAGCGGACTACGGCGCGCACGCATGTAACTCGCGCATCGACGGCACACCAGGCGACGGGGCCGAACCAGGTGTGGAGCTGGGACATCACCTGGCTTCCGACCACAGTGCGCGGATTGTACTTGTACCTCTACCTCATCATGGACGTCTGGAGCCGTCGCATTGTCGGCTGGCGCATCGCCGAACGCGAATCGGCAGACGTCGCCGCTGCCCTCATCACACAGTCGTGCTCCGAGGGCAACGTCGATCCCTGCGGCCTCGTGCTGCACCCCGACAACGGCACACCATGCGCGGCAGCACGATGATCTCGACGCTGCAGTGGCTCGGCGTCATCCCTTCCTTCAGCCGCCCCCACGTCTCCGACGACAACCCCTACTCAGAGGCGCTGTTTCGCACCCTGAAGCACACGCCAGCGTACCCCCGACTGCCCTTCGCCGACCTCGCGTCAGCCACCCGCTGGGTGGCGCGCTTCGTCGAGGTGGTACAACGGTACGCACCGCCACAGCGCAATTCGGTACGTGACGCCCGACCAGCGTCATCACGGGCGCGACCGCGCGGTCCTCGCGAGTCGCTACGAA
Source organism: uncultured beta proteobacterium (assembly GCA_963840945.1). GTDB lineage: Bacteria > Pseudomonadota > Gammaproteobacteria > Burkholderiales > Casimicrobiaceae > CAIWHR01. The sequence continues at coordinate 17,963 of CAWJAU010000022.1, forward strand.
CTGTACGAACGCGCGCGCCGTGCCAACCCGGAACGCTGGAGTCGCTCGACGCGCAACTGGTCGCCGGTCGACCTCGTCGTGCTCAACCCCGAACGCGCACCGCATTAGGCTGCCGCATCACCGGCGCGACAACAACCTTGACACTCACCGCCGGTATAAACCGTTACCCATGTGACCGGAATAGACCTGACGTATATGGTGGCGAACCAGGGACTCGAACCCCGGACCAAAGGATTATGATTCCTCTGCTCTAACCAGCTGAGCTAGTTCGCCGAGGGGCGGAATTATAGGCGAAGCGTCCATCGCGGGTCAAAGTTGGCGGCGCGGCGCGAGTTCCTCGATTGTGCAAAGCGCGCGCGGCAACGTTCCTCTGCGAGCGATAATGGCGCCCGCCGTGAAACAAGCGAGCCCCGCGTCGCGGCCTCACCGCTGCGCCGCAAAGCCATGAACCCGCACACCGAACCCACCGGTCTCGCCCTCAACATCAGCGCCGTGGAGCGGGAAGCTGGTCTTTCCAAGGACGTCCTGCGGATGTGGGAGCGCCGATACGGCTTCCCCAAGCCGGTACGTGACGAAAACGGGGAGCGCCGGTATTCGGTCGCGGAGGTGGCGAAGCTCCGCGCGATCAAGCGGCTGATGGATGTCGGACTGCGTCCCGGCAAGATCATCCGGCACACGCTCGAAGAGCTCAATACGCTGGCGGAAGGACGAATCGCCCCTCGCCGCGAGCCAACGGCGCCGGCGGCGGAGAACGAGATCCTTACGCTTCTTGCAAGCCACGATGCATCGGCGCTGCAGAACCTGTTCGCGAATCTCCTGATGCGCCAGGGCCTGCAGCGGTTCGTCCTGGAAACCCTGACGTCGCTCAACCACGCGGTCGGCGATGCCTGGATGCGGGGAGAGCTCGCGGTGTTCGAGGAACACCTTTACACGGAACAATTGCAGGTGGCGCTGCGAACCGGAATCAATGCGTTTCCGCGGCAGCAAGGCGCGCCGCGCATGCTCCTGACGACGTTCCCGGGCGAGCAACACGGCCTCGGACTGCTGATGGTCGAGGCGTTGCTCGTGCCCGAAGGCGCGCAGTGCATTTCGCTCGGCCCGCAGACGCCGATCGAGGACATCCGGCGCGCGGCGCTTGCGCACGACGCGCATGTCGTCGCCTTGTCGTTTTCGGCGGCGTTTCCGGTGCGTCAGGCAGGCGACGGGCTCGCGACGCTGCGCCGGCAGCTGCCGGCGAAGATCGCCATCTGGGCCGGCGGCGAGATGACCCGCCGGATTCGCAAGGTGCTGCCGGGCGTCCTGCTGATTCCGGACCTCGCCGCGACGACCGCGTCCTTGCAGTCGTGGCGCATGCAGGGGAACGAGGCGCCGCCGCCCTCCGGTGCGGCGCGCTGATCCCAAATCAACCTGCCGCCTGTCAACGGTTCCTCCACGAGAGCCAACCGGCCGTGTCGGCGGACGACAACGCAAAAAAGTGTCGGGCTTCAGCGACGATTTATCGCAATTCGTGATTTGTGGCGCGAATCTGTCACGAAATTGGTCCTGAGCGGGCATGTTCAATGCACTTTCTTCCCGATGCGACTTGCCGCAATGCTGCGCCCAGGTGCATCATTCGCCCTTGTGAAGAAATGAACAAAGGTGCGAAATGGGCTTCCTTGCCCAATCCGCGTGGATTATTCGTGTTTTTGCCGCGCTGCTCGTGGCGCTGTCGCCCGGCCTTGCAGTCGCGGCCGCGACCGCCTTGGGCGTCACGCTCGACGCCAGCGCCGGGTGCGGCAACGGCCGCATCAATGTCAGCCTTACCACGGCCGGTGCGAACCGGGAGGGATGGCGGGCGACCAACGTCGCCGGGGCCACGTTGGTGCAAGGGGAGGGGCAGACGGGGTTCACCTCGGGCACGTATACCGGCTTCTTTCCGCAGGTGTTCTCGCCTTCGCAGCCGGCCGGTACCCAAGTCGGGTCCTATGCTTACGTGGGCGGCACGCCGCCCGACGCCGCGAATTCGGCCGAGTTCTTTGTTTTCTACGATTGCACGTCGCGGCAGGTCCTGCTGTCGTGTTTCGGTCCCTACGGCACCTGCCCCCAGACGGCGCAGCAGGCATTGGCGGCATTGGCGCCCAAGGTGCCGACGCAAGGCCCCGTTGCCCTGGTGCTCATGGCGTTGCTTGTCGCCGGGGCCGGCGGACGCGCCCTTTCCCGCCGCGCCTGACAACCTGGCCCGTCCCGGCGTGGTGATCCGCGCGCCCTCGTCTACCCGTCGCCGCCGTTACGGTCCTCTCAGGTCGCCGGCTGCCGGCGGTTTGCATCCGCCATGACCACCGCGATTTCGCTTGTGTTGCTCGTCTTGGTCGGCCCTCGCGTGGTATGCGGCATGGGCGGTGTCGGCCGTGGCGGTAGGAGCGAGTCCCTGGGCCTACGCCGCGGGTGTACCCCTTTTGTACCTGGCAGTGATCCTTGCGTTCACGCTCCTGTGGTTCACGCTGGCGTGGATATTCCGCGGTGAGCGGCCGCGAGAGATGCGGATAGGACTCGCGGCGAGCGGCCGGCTCTTTCGGGACGAAATGCGCGCGATCGGCCGCTCCGGCCCCAGCATGGCGCTTTATCGCTTTGGAATGCAGGATCCAGCGCCTGCGCCCGCTCGGGCGCCGGTGCTGCTGCTCCACGGTGTGCTATGCAACGCCGGCGCGATGCGCGACCTGCGCAAGGACCTCCTGGCGCGGAAGATCGGTCCGGTCTACACGATGAGCTACGGCCCCCCGCTGCAGTCGATCGAGCGCTTCGCCGACCAGGTTGCTGCGAAGATCGACGCGATCCTCGCGGCAACCGGCGCGTCGCGCGTCGCGATCCTCGGCCACAGCATGGGCGGAATCGTCGCTCGGGCGTATCTGCGCCGGTACGGCGGAGAAAAGGTCTCGACGGTGATCACGCTTGGCTCGCCACACCACGGCAGCGTCCACGCCCGGCTCTTTCCGGGGACGTCGCTCGCGCAACTGCGGCGCGGGAACGCGTGGCTTGCGGAACTCAATCGTGCGGAAGTCGCTCCCGCTGGCGTTCGCGTCGTGTCGCTGTGGTCATGGCACGATTCGATGGTGGCCCCGCAGACGAGCGCGCGACTCGACGGCGCTGAAAACATCGCCTTGCCCGGCATCGGCCACAACGCGCTCGTGCGGGATCGCCGGGTGTTTGCGCTCGTCGCGGCGGAATTGACGCGCGCCGCGGAGGCGGCGGCGCGGGCTTAGTGGCCTCCCACGCCTACCTTGCGCGCGCTTCCTACCAATGGATGCCTTGCGTAATCTGGGCGAACGCCATCTGCTCGGGCGTGAGCGGCTCCTGCTTCGCCTCGCCCTTCTTGCCCTGCGCCGCGCGCTCGAATCGGGGAACATGTTGAATGCGGTGTTGAGCAGGATCTGCGTGAGCTTGCGGCGCGATCGCATGGCAGACGGCGCCGAAGATGCCCGAGCCGCGTCGCGATGCGCACCGGACTTGTGGACGATCGCCTCGACGACGAGGTCCGCCGCTTCCTCGGGCGACAGCGTGGGCACGTTCTCGTAGATCTTCGTCGGCGCGATCATCGGCGTGCGCACGAGCGGCATGTTGATCGTCGTGAAGTTGATGCCCTTGTCGAGGAATTCGGACGCCGCGCACGCCGAGAACGAATCGAGCGCCGACTTCGACGCGACGTAGGCGGAAAAGCGCGGCGCGTTCGACAGCACGCCGATCGAGGAGATGTTGATGATGTGGCCGCTGCCGCTGCTCGATCATCTTGGGCAGGAAGCCCATGATGAGGCGCAGCGCGCCGAAGTAGTTCAACTGCATCGTCCGCTCGAAATCGTGGAAGCGGTCGAACGAGTTGATCACGCCGCGGCGGATCGAGCGGCCGGCGTTGTTGACGAGATAGTCGCAGGCGCCGTGCTCCTTCAGCACGCGCGCGACGAGCGCGTCGCAGGACGCGATGTCGGACGACGTCGGCGGTGTAGATCCAGCACCGGCCGCCCGCGGCCTCGATCTCCTGCCTTGGTCTCGAGGAGCTTCTCTTCGCCGCGCGCGACGAGGATCACCTTGCGCGCCCGCGGCCGCGAGCTTGAGCGCCGTCGCCTTGCCGATGCCCGACGACGCGCCGGTGACGACGATGACCTTGTCCTTGACGCGGCCGGCGAGCGTGCGGTCGATGAAAAGATCCGGGTCGAGGTTGCGCTCCCAGTAATCCCAGAGCTTCGCGGCGTAGCGTCGTCGAGCGGCGGCACCTCGATGCCCGAGCCCTTGAGCGCCTTCGCCGCTTCGCGGTTGTCGTAGCGCGTCGGCCAGTTGATGAACTGGAACACGTCCTGCGGAATGCCGAGGTCGGTCAGCACGACGCGGATCGTGCGCTTGATCGGCGCGAGCGAGCCGAGGCCATACAGAATCGGCGCCGGGATGAAGCCGAACATCTTCGCGTTGATGCGCATCGTCATCTGCGGCGCGTGCCCGGCCTTGGCGAAGATGTTGAGCACTTCGCCGATCCGGTGCGGCTCGGGATCGGTCAGGTGGAAGCACTTGCCGTCGAGGCCCTTCTTGTGCGCGAGGTAGTCGAGCGCGTCGGCGACGAAATCCACCGGCACGATGTTGATGCGGCCGCCCTCGATGCCGAGCATCGGCATCCACGGCGGCACGCATCTCGCGCATCTTCTGCAGCGTCTTGAAGAAGTAGTACGGTCCGTCGATCTTGTCGATCTACGCCGGTCTTCGAATCGCCGACGACGAATCCCGGACGGTAGATGCGGAACGGCCGCTTGCATTCGCGGCGCACGACTGCCTTCGGAGTCGTGCTTGGTCTTGAAGTACGGATGGTCGAGGTCTTCCGCCTCGTCGAACATGTCCTCGCGGAACATGCCGTCGTACAGGCCCGCCGCCGCGATCGAGCTCACGTGGTGGAAGCACCCGGCGCTCGACCGCTTGCGGCGAAGCTGCACGGCGTGGCGCGTGCCGTCGACGTTGGCGATCTGCTGCTCTTCGGCGCTGGCCTTGAGGTCGTAGATCGCGGCGAGGTGGAAGAAATGGTCGATCTTGCCCTTGAGCTTCTTCAGGTCCGCCGCGGCGACGCCGAGGTTCGGCTTGGCGAGATCGCCGACGACGCCGATGACCGTCTTGTCGTCGGCGCCCCACTGCGCTCGCGCAGCGCCGTCGAGCTTCTTTACGGAACCCTTGCGGACCAGCACGTAGATCGGCTGGCCGCGCCGCAGCAGGTTGGCGACGAGGAAACGGCCGATGAAGCCGGTCGCGCCGGTGACGAAATAGGCCATCGCATTCTCCTTGCGGTGGGGTGGCGGCCAGTCAGCGTCCGGCGCGCGTCCCGGAACATGGATGCATCGGCGGCACCCCGGGCCGCGGCCGACGGCGATTGTAACTCGCTGCCGCCCGCGGCTCCGGCGGTTTCCGTTCGCCAGGCGCGGCGGCGCGATTCGTTAGTATGGATTGCTCTAGCGCGGCTGGCCTAGAATGATCGCGTGGACGAACCGGCGCGGCGCGCGACGGCGCACAGGACGAGGAGAAGGCACGATGCTGAAGAAAGCGAAAGCGGAACAGGCGGCGGCAGAGGCCGGCGCGGCGAAAGAGACGCCAAAGGGGACGGCGAAAGACGCGGCGCAGGCCGTGCTCGATTCGTCGCAGCAGATCTGGCTCGCGGGACTGGGCGCCTTCTCGCAGGCGCAAGCAGGAGGGCACCAAGCTGTTCGAAACCCTGGTGAAGCAGGGCGAGCAACTGCAGGATCGGACGAAGCGGGTCGCCACCGAGACGGCGGCCGCGGCGCGCGGCGCCGCGACGGCGAAGGCAAAGGAGATGCAGCAGATGGCGGGCGGAACGTGGGACAAGCTGGAGCAGGTCTTCGAGGATCGCGTCGCGCAAGCGCTGTCGAAGCTCGGCGTCTACACGCAGAACGACGTGCAGCGGCTTGCCGCGCGCGTCGACGAGCTCGCGGAAGCGGTCAACAAGCTCGTCAAGTCGGGAAGCCGCCGGCAAGGCGGCCGCACCTGCGCAAAGCGCCGCGCGAAGCGCGCCACGCGCACGCAAGAGCGGCAAGACGCGCTGCGACAACCGGCGGCGAAGGCCGGGAAACGCGCGCCCAAGTAACGGTCCGCGCGTCGCTTGCCGCGCCGATCAATCGCGGTTGAGCTTGTCGACCTGCTTGATATAGTTCTGCATCGCCTCGTCCTTGCTCATTCCCTTGAGCTTGGACCAGGCGTCGTGCTTCGCGCCGCCGACGAAATCGAAGCCTCCCGGCCGCTCGCCTGTCACGTCGCCGTCGGTCGCCTGCTTGTAATACGAATAGAGCTTGAGCAGCGTCGCGTTGTCGGGCTTCTTTTTCGTCTTCTTGGCGGCCGCGGCGGCGGCTTCGAACTTGCGCCTTGACGTCGACTTTCTTCGGTGGCGGCCATCGTGCATCCTCCTTCGGCCCGATATTCCGCGTGCGCGGGGTTTGTGCTACTTTAGCGCGAAGGCGAAAGCACGCGCAATTCACGCGCCGGATTGCCGCTGCCGGCCTGCCGCCCCTGGCTCGATCTCCCATCTCTCTCGAATGACCGGTCCCAAACGCGCAAAGATGTCCGCGGTCGACACCGCGTGGCTGCGGATGGACCGGCCCGGCAACCTGATGATGATCAGCGGCGTGCTGGTCTTCGGCCGACCGCGTCCGTTACGAGCGCGTGCAAGCGGGTCATTCGCGAGCGCTTCCTGCGCTTTCCGCGTTTCCGGCAGCGGCCCGTCGCAACTGCCCGGCGTCGCATACTGGGAAAACGTGCCGGATTTCTCGATCGACGAGCACGTCCTCTCGCTGTCGCTTCCCGGCCGCGCCGCAACGAGGGAGCTGCAGGCGCTCGTGAGCCGGCTCGCGAGCCGGCCGCTCGATCCGGCGCGGCCGTTGTGGCAATTTCACCTGGTCGACAATTTCGCGGGCGGCAGCGCGCTGATCGCGCGCATCCACCACTGCTACGCGGACGGCATCGCGCTCGTGCGGGTGATGATGTCGATGACCGACGCCGCCCCGAACGGCCCGCCGGCGATGCCGTTTCGCGCCGCGCCGGCGCGAAGTCGGCGCAAGGCTCCGAAGATCCGCTCGCGGAGTTGCTGCAGCCGATCTCCGGCGTGATGAAGCATGGTGCGCAAGATGGGCGCGACGCTGATCGAGAAGGGCGCCGCGATCTGGAACGATCCCGCCAAGGCGGTGGCGCTCGCGGAACAGGGTAGCGGCGCTCACCGCGGAGCTCGCGAAGCTTGCGCTGATGCCGCAGGATTCGCCGACCCGATTCAAGGGGAAGCCGGGTGTCGGCAAAGCAAGTGGCGTGGGCCGAACCGCTGCCGCTCGACGACATCAAGACCATCGCCAAGGCGCTTGGCGCGTCGATCAACGACGTGCTCCTGTCATGCGTCGCCGGCGCGCTTGCGCGGATATCTCGCCGCGAAGGGAGACGCGACGGACGGCGTGATGATCCGCGCGCTGGTGCCGGTCAACCTGCGTCCGCTGGAGGAGGCCTACCGGCTGGGCAACCAGTTCGGGCTCGTGTTTCTCGACCTTCCGATCGGCATCGAGAATCCGGTGGAGCGCCTGTACGCCGTGCGCGCCAACATGAACGCGCTCAAGGGAAGTTTCCAGCCCGTCATCGCGCTGGGACTGCTCGCGGCGATGGGCGCGGGACCGAAGGCATTGCAGGAGGAGCTGCTGCACGCACTGGCGCGCAACGGCACCGCGGTGATGACGAACGTGCCGGGCCCGCCGGAGCCGCTCTATTTCGCGGGTGCCGCGATCGACCGCTTCCTGTTCTGGGTGCCGCAATCGGGCGACATCGGAATGGGCGTGTCGATCTTGTCCTATGCGGGGCAAGTGCAATTCGGCCTCATCACCGACCGCGGCTTGTGTCCCGACCCCGATCTAATCATCGCGCAATTCGGGCCGGAGTTCGAAAAGCTGCGTGCTCGCCACACTGCTCGCCCCGTGGCCGCGCGAAGGCGATCTCGATCCCGCCATCGCGGCGCGAGCGGTAACGGGGTAGGAACGGGTCAGGTACATAACAAAGCCAGCTCCACGCTTTGTTACGTATCTGACCCGGTTCCTACTCGAGCTCGGACCGGGCGAGCTCGACGTCCAGACGCTCCATCGCATCCGCGGGTTTCATTGCGACCGCTTCCTGGTAGAGCTTCTCGGCCTCGGCCATGCGGGCCTTGCCCACGAGCATGATGAGCCCGTTCGCGTACTCGATCCGCGCAATGGCGGAATCCGGATTGAGCTTCAGTGCCTTCTGGTAGTGCTCGAGCGCCGAATCCTTCTTGGCGCCGTACGTCATGCCGGCGACGATGCCGCCGACCTTGTCGATGATCTCGGCCTGATAGGAGCCGAACGCCGTGTGCGCATCGGCGTGCTTCGGCTCGAGCTTGAGCGCCGTGGTGAGCGCGTCCTTGATCTTGCCGCCGAATCCCTGCGCCAGCGCCTTGGTGATCGAGATGCCCTGGCTGTACCGGCCGAGCGCGTACGCATAGAGATAATGCGCGTTGGCGTCTTTCGGCGCTTCGCGTCTGCGCGCGTCGGCCCACCCGGCGGCTTCCTCGAGGAGCGCGAGCTTCGCGGGCTCCGATTTTTCGAGGTAGTTCGCGTAGATCATCTGCGCTTTGACCGCGGCGTTGATCCCCGGGCCGCCCGCCTTGCGTCCGGCCGCGACCGCGTCGGCGAACGCGCCCGCGTGGTAATGCCGCCATGCGTCCAGCACATCGGCGTCTTTCGGCAGCGGCTCGCAATCGCTCCTGTGCAGCCGCGGCCAGAATTTCTTGAGCCCCGCGGCGTCGTGCGCATAGGCTTTGTCCGGATGCGGGAATGCGGCCCATTTCTTCGCCATGCGTTTTTCTCCGTCAGAGATAGTCGGCGGCGAGCCGGTCGAGATAGGCGCGGGCGTCGCCGTCGAGATAGGGTCCGAAGAGCGTCAACACCTGATACGCGGCACGGCCGGCATCGCCTTCCGGCCGAGCGTCAGATGCCCCCCGGCGAGCCCGATCGTACGACGACCAGTAGGCCGCCACGAGCACGGCGTTTTGCGCCAGCGCCTCGATTTCCCGGTGCGACGCGCGCATCGCGCCGGCTTGCACCATGCCGTGGCACAACTGTATCACGGTCGCCGCGCCCTTCCGGAGCAATGCGCCGAACCGCGCGCCGAGCTTCTCGTCCTGCGACGTGAGCTGGTCGAGATCGCGATAGAGAAACCGGTACTTCCACATCCATTCGAAGAGCAGGTGGAGCCATAGCCAGAGATCGTCGACATCGAGGCGCCGGTCGCCGCGATCGGCATAAAGCGGCAGCACGCCGGCTTCGAAATGCGTGTAAAGCTCGAAGACGATCTCTTCCTTGTTGTCGAAGTGGTAGTAGAGATTGCCCGGGCTGATGTCCATCTCGTCGGCGATGTTCGCCGTCGTGACCCGAGGCGCCCCATGCGCGATTGAAAAGCTCGAGGCTCGTCTCGAGGATGCGTTCGCGGGTGCGGCGGGGCCGTTTCTTTTCCGCCATGCGCACTGCCGTCGAGGAAACGGTGCTAGCGGGCCGTGGCGAGCCAACGCTCGAGATGATCGAGCGCGTGCGCGAGGTCGCGCGTCGTCTTCCGCACCGTGCCCTTGCGCCCGCGCCCGACATTGAGCGGGCGCGGATCGGTCAGCGTGTCGGCGATGCCGCGGCCCGGATCCGTAACGCGGTCGGTCCGCAGCGTGACGCCATGCCGCGCGAGCTGCGGCGCGAGGGTCTCGGCGCGCTCGGCGAGGTTTTGCCGTGTCTTCTGGTAGGCGGCGGCGCACAACCGCTTGCGCTGCGAATAGCTGAAAATGCTCGCGAAGAACATGTCCGCGTCCTCACGGTCAGGCTCGAACAGCACGACGTCCGCGTGCGGATATTGCTGCCGATATTTGTCCATGCCGACCTTCATCCGCGAGTGGATGATGGCGCGGAACGTCTGCGACAGCACGACAGGCAGACCCCCGTGACTCAGCTTGTCGACGGTGATTCGGCCGTGCCGCGTGGCGCCGCTTGCGTCGAACGGCACGAGCGGATTGACGCACAGGAGCAAATCGATGCGCTCGTCGAGCGCCACGGACGCGTGCAGCGTCTTGTTGAGCGCGCCGTCGACGAAATACTCGTTGCCGATCCGCACCGGCGGGAAGAGGCCGGGCAGCGCCGCCGAGGCCTCGATCGCCTTCGAAATCGGAACATCGTCGCGCCCCGGCCCGCCGAAGGTCACGGAGGCACCGGTGTCGAGGTTGGTCGCGACGAGAAAGAGTTTTCGGCCGAGATCGCGGAAATCGTTGGTGCGGCCCGGTGCTCCGAAGAGGTCGTGCAGAAACCGGTCGATCGACCGGTTGTCGAACATTCCCGTGGGGACCGCGTGCGACAGCGTGGCCAGCGACTCCATCATCCCCCGGCGGAACGGGTCGCGCAGTGCCTGCATCGTGGCGCGCATGACGAGCCACGGCAACAGCGCCGCGCGATGCGCGAACTCGGAAAACGCCGGGCGCAGGAAAACCTCGGGCGTCAACGCGGCATCGGCGCCGTCGTCGATGAACAGGCGATACATCTGCGCCGGTGAGATGCCGTTCGCCAGCGCGGCGGCGACGAAGCTGCCCGACGAGACGCCGACGTAGACGTCGAGATCGCCGAAATCGATGCCGTCGAGCGAGTCGGTCAGCGCGAGCAGCGCGCCGACCTCGTAGATCCCGCCCAGCGGACCGCCGCCGCGCCAACGCGAGCCCCACGCTGGAACGGTGTCGTTCCTGCTTCCGGGCGCGTCTCGCGCGCCCGGAAGCCGCGGATCGCGGCATGGAGCTCCTCGATGGGTGATGGACGGCGTCGCGATCCTAACGTATTACTTGCGCTTCGTCGCGGTCCTGCTGGTGCGCTTCGCTTTCCGGACGACCTTGACCGTGCGCGCCGCCCGCTTCGGGGATTTCGCGACCGGCTTGCGCGCCTTCGACGCCATGGGCAGCTCGAACGCGGGCAGCGACCGCGGCAGCACCTGCTGCGCGAAGCTCACGGCCGCATCGGCCGCCTGCTTCACCGTCGATTCGACCGTCCGGCGCGTTTCCTTCCAGACCGAGTTCGCCATGGAGAATGAAGTCTCGATGCGATCGCCGACAAAACGAACCGCCTGCGATTCGACGATGGCGCCTTCCTTGACCAGCGTCTTGAACGCGCCGCCGGCTTCGGTTTGCACCCAGTCACGGGTGACGACGGCGGCGCCGAGGCTCGCGAGCCAGACCTTGCGCGACGCCACGAGGGCAGCTTCGCCGAGGCGATTGGGTTGCAGGGCTTGGGATGATTTGAACATGATGGTGTCCTTTCGGTGGGTTCCACGTCTCGCGTTTCTTCGCGAACGCCCCTAATCTACCCATTTGGTCTAGAGCAAACACACTAAAGGCGGCCAGCCTGTTGAATTCCGATAGCACGCCCCAGGCCATGCTCGTGCGCCAGCTGGCGCGGATGGCGCAACTGCATGCCGAGCGGCGCGCGAATTCCGCGCTTCGGCGCGCGCTCCAGCGCCTTGCCGATTGGCAGGCGACCCGCATGGCAACCACCTACGCGGATCTCGCCGCGCAGCCGCGCTACGCCGATGCGATCGCGTTTTTCCTGTCCGACCTCTATGGCGGCGCCGACTTCGCGCAACGGGACGCGGACCTCGCGCGCGTCGTCCCCGTCATGACGCGGATGCTCCCCGGGCGCGTGATCACGACGATCGGCGACGCGACGGAGCTCAATGTGGTTTCCCACGAGCTCGACCGTAGCCTGTTTTCTCGGCTGCCGCGAACCGACGGCACCTTCACCGTCGCCGAGTACTGCGCCGCGTACCGGTGGGTGCCCGACCGTCCCGCCCGTGCGCGCCAGATCGGGCTCATCCGACAAATCGGCGCGGGCCTTGACGACTACGTGGGAAAGCCGTTCATCCGCTCGGCGCTCGCGATGATGCGGGGCCCCGCGAGCATCGCGGGCCTGTGCGGTGTTGCACGATTTTCTGGAGCGAGGCTTCCTCGCGTTCCGCAAGATGGGGGGCGCCGGCGAGTTCCTGGCGACCATCGACCGGCGCGAGCGCGCGATCATGGAAGCCATCTACGAGGGTGAGAACGCCCCATTTGCGGAGCCGGTTCTGCCGGAAATCTCCGCCGCGGACCGTGGGGCGCGCCCCAGCGCGAGGTAGCGTGCCGCGGGCCTCCGGGCTTCGTACCCCGGGCGCCCGGAGACCCGCGCCGCGCTACCTCGAAGCGCTGGCGAAGCTTCTTCTACTTCGGCTTGCCGAAGTATTTGTCGAACTGCTTGTGCACTTCCGCTTCGATGGTCGGCTTGAGCAGCGACAGCATGAACCCCAGTTCGCAGTCGAGGCGGACCGCATCCTTGCCAACATGAAGTGCGCCCTTAAGGCCCGGGCGATTGAACTCGATATGGTTGCCCTTCCACGCGTATTCGAGATCGAACCGCTCATGGAGGTCGGTCGCGACCTTTTCGGCGGCTGCCTTGGCCTTGGGGTGGGACAGCGCGTGCTTCTTTGCGATTGTGATGAGCGCCATGAGTCCGTTCTCCGTACGAGGCAAGTATAGCCATCCTGCCGCTACTCCACGGTCGCCTTGCCGCGCGGGTTGACATCGGGTTCAAAGGGCGACTAATATTCAAACGAACGTTTAATTTAAATTTAACGCAGGCGGCCCAAGGAGTCATCGCATGGCTGGCAGCGTTCTTCCGATCGGACTCGCACGCCGTCCCCCGGTGACCAAGGACAGGATCCTGGACGCCGCCGAGTCCCTGTTCATGGAGCACGGCTTCGAGGCGACGAGCCTGCGCGCGATCACGGCGGCCGCCGGCGTCAACCTGGCGTCGGCCAACTATCACTTCGGCAGCAAGGAAGAGTTGTTTCAGGCGGTCCTCACGCGGCGCCTTGACCCGATGAACCAGGAGCGCCTCGACCTCCTGACGAAGCTCGAGCGTGAATCCGGATCGGCGCCCCTGCGGTGCGATCGCATCCTGTCGGCCATGTTCGTACCGGCGTTGCGGCTCGCGCGCGACCCGGAGCGCGGCGGCAAGGATTTCCTCCGTCTGCTCGGGCGTGCCTACGCCGACCCCGCGCCGTTCATCCGCCGGTTCCTGGCCGAGCAATACGCCACGATGATCGAGCGCTTCAAGACCGCGTTCGGAAGGGCGCTCCCCGAACTTCCAAAAAAGGAGCTCTCGTGGCGCCTGCATTTCATCATGGGCGCGCTGTCGTACACGCTCGCGGGCACGGATGCCTTGCGGCTCATCGCCGAGCTCACGCCGGCGGAGACCGGCAATGACGAGGCGCTGTTGCAGCGTCTCGCCCCGTTTCTGCTGGCCGGATTGCAATCGCCGGTCCCCGATGTCTCCGAAGCCACGCGGAGCGCGGATGGCGGCGCGCGGCCGGGGCGCTAACCTGATCACGCCGGCTGTTTCGCACACAAGTTATCGCTGAAGGAGTCTTCGATGCTCACCCTCCTCTGGATCGTTGCAGTGCTGGCCGTCGCGCTGGTACTGGCGTACGTCAATGCGTCCGGCGCGACGTTCACCGCCGCGTTCGCGGTCGCCCTGGGTGTCGCGTGGTTCGCGCACACGCTCCCCGGCTGGGCGGCGCTCGCGCTGACGATCGTCTTCGTGCTGCTTGCGATACCTGCGAACGTGCCGATCCTGCGGCGCAAGCTCGTGAGTGACGCTGTGCTCACCGCATTCCGCAAGCTGATGCCGCCGATGTCGCAAACGGAACGCGACGCGATCGAAGCCGGCACCGTCTGGTGGGACGGTGAGCTGTTTTCCGGGCGGCCCGACTGGCAGCGCCTCCTCGCGACGCCGACCCGTTCGCTCACTGCGGACGAGCAACGCTTCCTCGATCATGATGTCGAGGAGCTCTGTGCGATGGTCAGCGATTGGGAGACCACGCACGTCTACCGGGACCTGCCGCCGCGCGTGTGGCAATTCATCAAGGATCGCGGATTTCTCGGGATGAGCATCGCCAAGGAGTACGGCGGCCTGGGCTTCTCGGCCTACGCGCACTCGCAGGTGATGACCAAATTGTCGACCCACTCGGGCACAGTGTCGGTGACCGTGATGGTGCCGAATTCGCTGGGGCCGGGCGAGCTTCTCGCGCACTACGGCACGGACGAGCAGAAGCGCCACTATCTGCCGCGACTCGCGAAAGGTCTGGAGATCCCCTGCTTCGCGCTGACGGCTCCTAGTGCCGGCTCGGACGCGGCGTCGATCCCGGATTACGGCATTGTCTGTTGGGGCGAGCACGAAGGCCGGCGCGTGCTCGGCCTGTCCGTCACCTGGGACAAGCGCTACATCACGCTCGGCCCGGTCGCGACACTGCTGGGTCTTGCCTTCCGCGCCTACGATCCGGAGCGCCTAGTCGGTGATCGCGAGGACATCGGCATCACCTGCGCGCTGATTCCGACGTCGCATCCGGGCGTGGTCATCGGCCGGCGGCACATGCCGCTCAACGCGGTGTTCCAGAACGGGCCCAACTCGGGACGGGACGTCTTCATCCCGATGGACTGGATCATCGGCGGGCAGCCGATGCTGGGCCGCGGCTGGCGGATGCTGATGGAATGCCTCGCGGCCGGTCGCGGCATCTCGCTGCCGTCGTCGGCCACCGGCATGGCCAAGCTCGCGGTGCGCGCCGTCGGCGGCTATGCGCGCGTGCGCCAGCAGTTCAAGACGCCGATCGGCAAGTTCGAAGGCATCGAGGAGGCGCTCACCCGGATGGGTGGCAACCTGTACATGATGGATGCGACGCGCACGCTGACAGCCGCGGCGATCGATCTCGCCCAGAAACCGGCGGTGATCTCCGGTATTACCAAGCTGCATCTCACCGAGCGCGGCCGGCAGGTCGTCATGGACGGGATGGATGTGCTGGGTGGCAAGGGCATCTGCATGGGACCGTCGAATTTTCTCGGCGCCGCGTACATGCAGATCCCCGTCGCCATCACCGTGGAGGGCGCCAATATCCTTACCCGGAGCCTGATCGTCTTCGGCCAGGGGGCGATTCGCTGCCACCCCTACGTGCTGAAGGAGATCGCCGCGACGCGCGAAGAGGACGCGGACAGGGCGTCGATCGAGTTCGACGCCGCGCTCTTCGGCCACCTGCGCTTCGCGGTGTCGAATCTTGCGCGCACCTTCGTGACCGGCCTGACGGGCTCGCACTTCGTCGGTGTGGGCGCCGATGTCGCGCCGGAGACGCGCCGCTACTATCAGCAGCTCACCCGTTTCTCGGCCGCGCTCGCCTTTCTCGCCGACGTGTCGATGGGGACCTTGGGCGGCGCACTGAAGCGCAAGGAAAAGCTTTCGGCCCGGCTAGGCGACATCCTGTCGCTCATGTATCTCTGCTCCGCCACGCTCAAGCGCTACGAGGCCGAAGGCCGGCAGCAAGCCGATGCGCCGCTGATGCACTGGGCGATGTGGGACGCGATGTTCAAGGCGCAGAACGCGTTCGAGGGTGTGATCTCGAACTTCCCGAACCGGTTCATCGCCGCGATCATGCGCCGCGTCGTATTTCCGCTTGGCCGGCCCTACGTCGTGCCGTCGGACAAGCTCGGCCACGAGGTGGCGCGCCTGCTGATCGAGCCCTCCGCGGCGCGCGATCGCCTCACCGCCGGGATCTACCTTTCGGACGCGACGGACGATCCGCTGGCCGAGATCGAGCGCGCGCTCGCGGCAACGATCGCCGCCGAACCGATCGAGGCCAAGTTGCGGGCCGCAGTGAAGGACGGTCGCGTCGATGCGAAGTTGCCCCCGGGCGAAGGCGCAGAGACACTGACCACGCGTGCGGTCGCGGCCGGCGCAATCACCGCGGCGGAGGCTGCGGCGCTCGCCGTCGCGCGCGAGCTCACCGCGAAGGTGATCCGCGTCGACGATTTCCCGCAAGACCTGGGCGCGTCGGAAATGCGGCCCGCGCAGGTCGGGCCGCAGGTGACGGTCGCGCAGAGCGTGAGGCGCAAGGCAGCGGCATGATGCGGCCGATCGTACGGGCAACGACCTTCGGATGCGAAACGACATCGAAGGGAGCGCGCGCAGCGCCAAGGGTGCACCCATGAACGAGCCGATCTACATCGTCGACGGCGCGCGGACGCCGTTCCTCAAATCGCGAAACCGGCCGGGGCCATTCTCGGCCTCCGATCTCGCGACGGCGGCCGGCCGCGCGCTCCTCGTGCGCCAGCCGTTCGCGCCGACGGAATTGGACGAGGTGATCCTGGGCTGCGCGGCGCCGTCGGTGGACGAAGTGAACATCGGCCGGGTCGTCGCATTGCGGATGGGCTGCGGGATGAAGGTGCCCGGCTGGACCGTGATGCGCAATTGCGCGTCGGGCATGCAGGCGCTCGACTCCGCGGTCAACAACATCCGCGCGGGGCGCTCGAACCTCGTCCTCGCGGGCGGCGTAGACGCGCTGTCCCGCGTGCCCCTCCTCTACTCCGATGCGATGGTGCTATGGCTCGCGAACTGGTACGCCGCGAAGACGCTGGGCCAGCGCGTCGCGCTGGCGGCGAAGTTCAAGCTCGGCTACCTCGCGCCGGTGATCGGCATCATGAAAGGCCTGACCGATCCGATGGTGGGACTGCTGATGGGCCAGACCGCGGAAAACGTCGCGTTCCGGTTCGGCATCACGCGGCGGGAAATGGACGAATTCGCGGCGAGGAGCCACGCGCGCGTGCTGGCGGCGCAGAAGGCGGGACACTACGACGGCGAAGTCGTGCCGCTGTACGACGCGAAGGGCACGCTATATGCGCACGACGACGGCGTCCGCGAGGACTCGACAGTCGACAATCTCGCGAAGCTAAAGCCGTTCTTCGATCGCAAATACGGGAACGTCACGGCCGGCAACAGCTCGCAGATCACCGACGGCGGCGCCTGGCTCCTGATCGCGTCGGAACGCGCCGTCGAGAAGCACAAGCTGACGCCGCTGGGTCGTATCGTCGACTCGGAGTGGGCGGGGCTCGATCCGGCGGAGATGGGGCTAGGTCCCGTCCATGCGGCAACACCCATCCTCACGCGCCATGGCCTCGGCCTCAACGACCTCGACGCATGGGAGATCAACGAGGCATTCGCGGCGCAGGTGATCGGCTGCGAGCGCGCGTGGCAGAGCGCCGACTACTGCACGAAGGAACTGGGGCTCCCGTCCGCGCTGGGCGCGCTCGACGAAGCGAAGCTCAACGTCGACGGCGGCGCCATCGCGCTCGGCCATCCGGTCGGCGCTTCAGGCGCGCGGATCGTCCTCCACGTGTTGAACGTGCTGAAGCGCACCGGCGGACGGCGCGGCATGGCCGCGATCTGCATCGGCGGCGGTCTCGGCGGCGCGATGCTCGTGGAGCGAGTCTGACCCCTTGCGACGCAATGGGGCAATACCCCGATAACATCAAGAAAGCGAACTCGCGATGCAACACTGGACTCTCGCCCGCGATGCCGACGGCATCGCGCGGCTGACGCTCGACCGCTCCGGTGCGTCCACCAACACGCTCGGCGCGCCCGTGCTCGCGGAGCTCAACGAGGCGCTCGACCAGCTCGACCGCGACCCGCCGCGCGGCCTCGTCATCGCGTCGGGCAAGGCGAGCGGGTTCATCGCCGGCGCCGACGTTGACGAGTTCAAGGCGATCGGCGACGAGGCCGCCGCGCTCGCCATCGTGAAGCGCGGCTGGGACGCCTTCGAGCGCCTCGCGGCAGTGAAGTATCCGACGGTGGCGCTCGTGCGCGGCTTTTGCCTGGGCGGCGGACTCGAGTTGGCGCTCGCCTGCCGCTACCGAGTGGTGGTCGACGAGCCCGGGACACGGCTCGGGCTGCCCGAAGTGATGCTCGGCATCGTGCCCGGCTGGGGCGGGATGAAACGGTTGCCGCGGCTCACCGGAGCTCCGGCGGCGCTCGACCTCATGCTCACCGGCCGCACGATCGATGCCCGCCGCGCGAAGCGGATCGGCGTCGCGGACGAATGCGTGCCGGCGCGGATCATGGAGAACACGGCGCGCGGCATCCTCACGAGCCTTCCGCCGCCGCGGCGGCTCGGCTTTCCGCTGTCGCTGACACTGAATCCACTGGTGCGCCCGATCATCGCCGCACAGGCGCGCAAGCAGGTCGCCAAACGCGCGCGGCGCGAGCACTATCCCGCGCCGTACGCGATTCTCGACATCTGGGTGAAATACGACGGCAACGCGCTCGCCGTGCCGGCCTCCGATCCGGCGTCGATCCCATCGCTCCTCAAGACGCCGACCGCCGCCAATCTGATCCGGCTGTTCGGGTTGCAGGAGCGCTTGAAATCGCTGGGCAAGGAAGACGGGTTCAAGGCGGCGCATGTCCACGTCGTCGGCGCCGGCACGATGGGCGGCGACATCGCGGCCTGGTGCGCGCTGCGCGGGTTGACGGTCACGCTGCAGGATCAGAACGCCGACCGGCTCGCGCCCGCGATGGGCCGCGCGGCCAAGCTCTTTGCCGAACGGCTGCGCGATCCGCGCCGCGTCCGCGACGCCGTGGACCGGCTGATTCCGGACGTCGCCGGCGACGGCATCGGGCGCGCCGATGTGGTCATCGAAGCGATCTTCGAGAATGTCGAGGCGAAGCGCAGCCTGTTCGCCGCGGTCGAAGCGAAAGCGAAGCCGGGCGCGATCCTCGCGACCAACACGTCGTCCATTCCGATCGAGAACATCGCGACGGCGATGGCCGATCCGACGCGGCTCGTCGGGCTCCATTTCTTCAACCCGGTCGCGAAGATGATGCTGGTCGAGATCGTCATCGGACGCGAGACGCGGCCCGAGCTCACCGCGCCCGCCGCGGCGTTCGTCCGCCAGATCGATCGCTTGCCGCTGCCGGTCAAGAGCGCGCCGGGCTTCCTCGTTAACCGCGTGCTGGCGCCGTACCTGATGGCGGCGATGCGCTGCGTGGACGAAGGCCTCGCCCCGGAGACGGTGGACGAGGCCGCGCTCGCTTTCGGAATGCCGATGGGTCCGATCGAGCTCGCCGACACGGTGGGGCTCGACATCTGCGTGGCGGTCGGCAAGATGCTGACGCCCGACGCTACGCCGCCGAAGAAGCTGACCGAGCTCGTCGTGGCGGGACACCTCGGCCGCAAGACCAAGCGAGGCTTCTACGACTACGCAAGCGGGAAGCCGGCGAAAGCGGCGCCCGGCGCCGTACCGGCCGGACTTGCCGATCGTCTCATCCAACCCTACGTGGCCGAGGCCCGTGCGGCGCTTGCCGAAGGCATCGTCGCCGACGCAGATCTCGTCGACGCCGGCGCGGTCTTCGGCACGGGGTTCGCCCCCTTCCGCGGCGGCCCCATCCACTACGCCGAGCACAAAGGCTAAGGTGCCGGCGCAATGCCGGCAGCTTCTGGTGTAGCATCCGGCGGAACATGGCACGAGCGGGAGTGCCGCCCGCGCACCGGCACGGACGCCGGGCCTTGGCCCATGCCCGCGCGCCACAGCCTTCGGGAGGGAGGGGATTCGTGGACAAGATCTGGCTCAAGCATTATCCCAAGGGCGTTCCCGCCGAGATCGACGTCAACGATTACGCGTCGGTCCGCGAGGTATTCACGGAAAGCGTCGGCCGGTTCGCGGATCGTCCCGCCTACACGTGCATGGGGAAGACGATCACGTTCCGCGAGCTCGACCACCTGTCGGCCGCGTTCGGCGCCTATCTGCAGGCGAACGGTTGCGGGAAGGGCACGCGGGTCGCGCTGATGATGCCCAACATCATCCAGTATCCGGTGAGCCTGTTCGGCACGCTGCGCGCCGGTTGCACGGTGGTCAACGTCAACCCGCTGTACACGGCGCGCGAGCTCGAGCACCAGCTCGCCGATTCCGGCGCGGAGGTGATTGTCGTCGTCGAGAATTTCGCGCGGACCGTGCAGGAGGTGCTCGCCAAGACCAAGGTCCGCACGGTGATCGTCACCAGCATCGGCGAGCTCCTCGGGTTCAAGGGCATCATCGTCGACCTGGTGCTGCGCCGCGTGAAAAAGATGATCCCGGCGTGGAAGCTGCCAGAATCCGTCCGGTTCTCCGACGCGCTGGCGGCGGGCCGCGCCGGCAAGCTCGAGCGGGTGCCGATCGGCCACGACGACATCGCGTTCCTGCAGTACACAGGCGGCACGACGGGCGTGGCAAAGGGCGCGGTGCTCCTGCACCGGAACATCATCGCCAACCTGTTGCAGGCCCGCGCCTGGCTGCGGCCGTTCCTGGGCGACTCGCGCGACGTGATCATCACGCCGTTGCCGCTTTATCACATCTTCTCGCTGACCGCGAACTGCCTCACGTTCATGACGCTGGGTGGAGAGAACATCCTGATTCCGAATCCGCGCGACATCCCCGGCTTCATCGCGGAGATGGGCAAGTACAAATTCACGGCGTTCACCGGCGTCAACACGCTCTTCAATGCGCTCGTCAACAACCCGGAGTTCGCAAAGCTCGACTTCACGTCGCTCAAGATTTCCCTCGGCGGCGGGATGGCGGTGCAGGAGGCGGTCGCCCGCAAGTGGAAGGAGATCACCGGCTGTCCGCTGATCGAAGCGTACGGCCTGACGGAGACCTCTCCGGCCGCGACGATCAACCCGCTCGACCTGCCCGCGTACAACGGCTCGATCGGGTTGCCGATCCCGTCGACCGAAATCGTGCTGCGCGACGACGCCGGCAAGGACGTGCCCTTGGGCCAGCCCGGGGAAATCTGCATCCGTGGCCCGCAGGTGATGGCGGGCTACTACAACCGGCCGGACGAGACCGCGAAGGTCATGACCGCCGACGGCTTCTTCATGAGCGGCGACGTCGGGGTGATGGACGAGCGGGGCTTCGTGAAGATCGTCGACCGCAAGAAGGACATGATCCTGGTCTCGGGCTTCAACGTATACCCGAACGAGATCGAAGGGGTCGTCGCGATGAATCCCAGCGTGCTGGAGTGCGCGGCGGTGGGCGTTCCCGATGCGAAATCGGGCGAGGCGGTCAAGCTGTTCGTCGTGAAGAAGGACGAGGCACTGACGGTCGACGACGTTCTGAAGCACTGCCGCGCGCACCTCACCGGGTACAAGATGCCGCGGGACGTCGAGTTCCGGAAGGAGCTGCCGAAGTCCAATGTCGGCAAGATCCTGCGCCGCGAATTGCGCGACGAGGCGAAGAAGGCGGCTGCCTGAGCGCAACCTGAGCGCGGCCGGAGCCCTCATGCACGACGAGCCCGCCATCCTGCCGGGAAGGGAGCCCGCGCTGCGGGTCGTGCCGATGCCGGCCGATGCCAACCAGCACGGCGACATTTTCGGCGGCTGGGTGATGTCGCAGGTCGACATCGCCGGAGGGGTCGTGGCCGCACGGCGGGCGCGTGGCCGCGTCGCGACCGTAGCGGTGAACTCGTTCGTCTTCAGGGAGCCGGTCCTGATCGGCGACGTCGTCAGCTTCTACGCCGAAATCCTGCGCGTCGGCCGAACCTCGATCACGGTCGACGTCCTGGTCTATGCGCAACGCAATCCGACCGAAGTGATCTGCGTCAAGGTGACCGAGGCGAGCCTCACCTATGTTGCCGTCGGCGCCGATCGACGGCCGCGGGAGTTGCCGCCGGAATGATCCCCTGAAGCGGGCTTTTTGCCCAAAAACAACACCTCGGCAGGTACCCGGAAAAGCGTTGCCGGCGGACGGTGCGACGCCCTGTGCTCGGGGTGTATAGTCGATTCAGCGTTTCTCCCCGAGCGGTCTCTTGGCAGGCCTATCCGGGGCCAAAGCAACAACGACGACCGATTTCGGCGTGCTACTCCCCGGGGTTGCGCCGCAACGACAACACTAGGAGAGTCAAGCCATGACGACACCCTTCCGTCGCACCACGATTGCCTCGGCCGTTTCCGCACTTGCCCTCGCGCTTTCTGCCGGGCAGGCGTTCGGTTCGGCCTTCGCGCTCGCCGAGCAGAATGTGCTGGGGCTCGGCAACGCCTTTGCCGGCGCCGGGGCCGTCGCAGAGGACGCGAACACCGTCTGGTTCAACCCCGCGGGTCTCGCGCGGCTCAATCTCCCACAGGCCGAAACCGCACTCCATGTGATCATCCCGTCGTCCAAGTTCCATAATGCGAACTCGCAGGCGGCGACCCTGCAACCGCTGGGGGGTACGGGCGGCGACGCCGGCAGCGCGGCGTTCGTGCCGAACCTGTACGGCTCGATGGCCATCAACGATCGCGTCCACATCGGGATCGGCGTCAACGTGCCCTTCGGCCTCAAGACGGAATACGCCGACGGCTGGCTCGGCCGCTATCAGGCGCTCAAGTCCGAAGTCAAGACGATCAACATCAACCCGTCGATGTCCTACAAGGTGACCGACCAGTTCTGGATCGGCGCCGGCGCGAACTATCAGCATTTCGAGGCCACGCTCACCAACGACGTAAACTACTCGGTGGCGCTGGCGCAAGGGTACGGTCAGGCCGCCGCGGCCGGCCAGATCACTGCGGCGCAGGCGGGGGCGTTGAGTGCGGCGACCGCCAGTCTGGATTCGTTCGCAAAGGTCACCGGCGATGACTCTGCGTGGGGATGGAATGTCGGCGCGATGTTCAGCTTCAACGGCGATGCCAACAACGACAACGGGGCGGGAAGAATCGGCCTCGCCTATCGATCGAAGCTCAAGTACGACGTCGTCGGCAGCGTCAACTTCACGAATCCGACGCCGCCGACACTGACCGGACCGCTCGCTCCGCTCAACCCCGTCGTGGGCTTGGTCAGCAGCGGGGTCAATCAGACGCGGCTCTTCGACGGCGGAGTAAACCTCAAAATCACGCTGCCGGACACCGCCTCGCTGTCGTATTTTCAACGGCTCAACGACAGGTTCGACATCCTGGGCGACGTCACATGGACCGGATGGAGCAGCATCCCGGAACTGCGGATCCTGCGCTCGACAGGCAGCGTGCTTCAAGTGTTGCCGGAGAACTTCAAGGACACATGGCGCTATTCCATCGGGACCAACTACCGGTACGACGACAGGATCGTGCTGCGGGCCGGCGTGGCCTTCGATCAGTCTCCGGTCAACAACGTCGACCGCGGGCCGCGTCTGCCCGACGAGGACCGCACATGGCTGGCGGTAGGGGCCCGATACAAGTACTCGTCCGCGCTCAATTTCGATGTCGGCGCTGCTTATATCTTCATCAAGGATCCCTCGATCAACAGCGTCGGGGGCGTCCTTGGCGGTCCGCCCAGCATTGCTGCGACCGGACTCATCAACGGCGACTACAGCAGCAATGTCGTCATCGTGTCCGGCCAGATGAACTACCGGTGGAGGTAGCCCACGCGTAGGTCGCCCAAGCGACTCCCTTTCATTGGCGGCTACAATCGGGCTGCCCGTTCCGCGGGCGGCCCGTTTTTCTCTGGCGCGGCGTCGCCATGCACGCGGGGCCCCCCGCCGTTTTCATCAGGAGGACCGAGTAATGCGCAAGCTCTTGATCGTGGGTATCACGGCGCTTTTCGCCGCAACGGCATTCGCCGCGGAGGTCGGCGGAGTCAAGCTCGCCGACAAGGTCATGGTGGGAGGGCAGGAGCTCGCCTTGAACGGTGCGGGGATACGCACCCGTGCAGTATTCAAGGTGTATGTCGGCAGCCTTTATCTGCCGGCCAAGTCTGGCGATCTTGCCGGCGTGCTGGCGAAGGGCCCGCGCCGGATACAGATGAACCTGTTGCGCGACCTTTCCGCCGACCAGCTCATCGATGCGCTGAACGACGGGCTCAAGGACAACAACAGCGAAGCCGAGTTGGCGGCGGTCAAGTCGCAGCAAGCCCAGCTCGCAACGATCATGAAGGCCTTTGGCGAGGTGAAGGAAGGCAACGTCGTCACGCTGGATTTCGTCGACGACGGTACGGCGATCGGCTTCAACGGCGCCGCGAAGGGAGCCATTCCGGGCGAGGCGTTCAACCGCGCGCTGACCCGGATCTGGCTGGGTGAAAAGCCGGCGCAGGCTGATCTCAAGAAGGCGATGCTGGGCGGCTGATTGGCGCAGGCTCCGGCATGCCGGATTTCTGGCTGTCCTGCGGTTACCGCCTGCTCACGGTCGGCGCCGATCGCCGGCTTAGCCTGACCGACGACTTCCTGCGGGCGTCCCTGCTGCGGCCCGAGCTCGCGCCGATTCCCGAATCCTGCGCTGCTGAACTCGCGCTGCACGAAAAACTGATCGCGACGCCACGCGCCGCGATCGCGGCGCGCGAGCTCGAACCGATCGCCGACGCCGATGCCCGCGAGAACTACGGTATCTGGCTGCGGTTCCGGGATCGGATCGCCGCCGCGCCGTCGCTCGAAGCCGCCTACGTCACGCTGTTTCGCGAAGGTGTCGACGTGCCTCCGCTCCTCGTGCAGCAGCTGACCCAGATCCTGTTGCGGCACATCCTCGGCGCCGGGGCCGATCCGGTCGAGGCGCGCGCCGCCGAAATGCTGTTCCGGACGCAGAAGATCGCCGTGACCCCGGACGGGGCGGTGATGGCCGCCGACCTTGCCACGGTCGAGCTGCTCGCCTCGACCGGTGGGTTCGGAAGCCTTGGCGAGCTCTTGCAACAGAATCGCACGCCTCTGCGCACGATCGATCTCGACACGCTCGACGCCGGCAATGCGACGGACTACTGGGACCGCGACGAGCGGCACGATCTCGCGGTCAGCCTGAACCGCGGACGTCCGGCGCTCGAGGCGCTTTGCCGAGTGCTGGAGAAATGGATCGCGCACATGCTGGGCGTGGCCGTCGCTATCCGCCCCCAGAGCGAGATCGACGACAGGCGGTGGGTGTGGCATGTCGGCCTCGACGCCGTGGCGAGCGCGTTGCTGAACGACCTGTACAATCGAGTGGACGTCGATGCTGCGCGAATGGAACGCCTCCTCTGCCTCTTCGAGCTCACCTTCGCACAGTCTGGCGACATGCGCCCCGCGATTGCCGGTCGTCCGGTCTATCTCGCGATGGCGATGGATGCCGAGGGACGGTTGAAACTGAAGCCGCAGAACCTCCTCCTCAACCTGCCGCTCGCCCGGCCGCAATGAATCGCGGCATCGAGCGGGCGGCCGATCATTCTTGGATGGTTGCCATGAGATTCTTTCCCCTTCTGGCCGCGGCGTTCGTCGTGATGTCCGCGACCGCTCAAACTGCGCCCGCACCCACCGAACCGAAAGCACAGGACATCGGAGCGCTCGCGTCGCTGGCCTGGCTCGAGGGCTGCTGGCGGGGCACCGCCGGTCCGCGCGAGTTTCGGGAACACTGGATGCCACTTCAGGGCGCGATGATGATCGGCGTCAGCCAAACCATCGAGAAGGGCGCGACGCAGGGCTACGAATACCTGCGCCTCGAAACGCGGCCGGACGGCGTCTTCTATGTCGCGTCCCCCTCCGGCAAGGGGGAGGCCGCGTTCCGGTTCGAAGGCCAGACCGTCGACAAAACGATGGACCGCAATGACGCGGTTTTCACGTTCGTCAATTCCAAGCTCGAATTTCCGCAGCGGATCGCCTATCGTCGCGCCACGGAAGGCTGGATGTACGCGACGGTCGAGGGCATGGTCGGCGCAGCGGAGCGGAAGGCCACGTATCCGATGCGCCGGATCAATTGCGAATCGGGCGAGTTCATTCTGCGTTGACCAGCGATGCCGCCGCCTTCTGCGCTCGAGAATTTCGAGAAGCTGCTCGCGGCGGGCAAGGACTCCGCATTGCTCCGGTTTTCGCTCGGCAACGAGCACCTGAAGGCGGGCGATGCGCAACGCGCCGCGGAGCATCTTGCGCGCGCCGTCGCGCTCGATCCCGATTTCACCGCCGCTTGGAAGCTCTACGGCAAGGCGCTCGCGGCGGCCGGCCGCGAGGCGAAGCCCTCACGGCCTACAACACCGGCATCGCGGTCGCCGGCAAGCGGGGCGACAAGCAGGCGGAGAAGGAGATGCGGGTGTTCGCGCGTCGGCTCGGGAAATGGGCTGGCGCGCAGCTTCGCAGATCCGGCGATTGCGTAGCTGACCCCGATTCGTTCCCGGTGCCCTGATCGTATCGACGCCGCGATTGGCAAGGGCGTCGGCGCGCTCGTTGCCCGGATGGCCGTTGTGGCCCTTGACCCAGTGCCATCGATCGTCGTGTTGCGCGGCGAGCGCATCGAGCTCGCGCCACAGCTCGGCGTTCTTGACCGGCTTCCGGTCGGCGGTCTTCCAGCCGTTCTGCTTCCACGCGTGGATCCAGGTCTCGATCCCGTTCTTCACGTATTGCGAATCGGTGTGGATCGAGACGGCGCAGCCGCGCTTCAGCGCTTCGAGCGCCCGGATGACCGCGGTCAGCTCCATCCGGTTGTTGGTCGTCGCGGGCTCGCCGCCGCAGAGCTCCTGCTCGCGGTCGCGAAAGACGAGGAGCGCGCCCCAGCCGCCGGGCCCCGGGTTACCCTTGCACGCGCCATCCGTGTAGATCGTGACGACGCCGCTCACTCCCGGCATTCGACGCGCTCGATGCCCTGGCGCGCCTGCCGCGGCGCGGTCGCGAGGCCGTTCTTGCGGCGTTCCCACGCCGGCGTGATGACGCGCATGCCGAGAACCTTTTTGGTCGCGCGCAGGTAGTAGACGCCGCCACCGATGGGCCACCAGCGGTCGCCGGCGGCCTCGAAAAATCCGAATCGCGCCCGCCATTTTTCGTTCTCGAACGGCGGCACGTAGCAGTCGAGCCCGCCGCCGGTCACCTCGAAGCCGAGCAGCGCGAGCCAGTCCTTCGAGCCGGTAGAGCGCGATGAAGCTGCCATTCCATGGCGGCGACTGGCCGCGCCCGAAATAGCGCTTGGCGCCGAACAGGCTGAATGGATTGAAGCCCGAAATGACGATCTGCCCTTCGGCGCGCGTGGCGCGATAGACCTCGCGCAGGAGCTGATGCGGATCGCTCGTGAACTCGAGCGCATGCGGCAGCACGATGAGGTCGAGCGAGTTCTCCGGGAACGGCAGCCAATGCGGATCGGCAAGGAGCTCGGCGGGCGGCGCCGGCGTCGACGGTCCAGCGCGAGGCGACGCGGCTTTGCGCGAGGAACGGGCACCCGGCAGCCCGACCTGGATCGCCGTGAAAGCCGAAGATGTCGGCGACTGTCCGGTCGAACCAGGCTTGCTCGCGCGCGAGCAGATAGCTGTCCAAGCGGCGTCGCGAACCAGTCGGAGAGCGTCGTTGCCTGCGGGGCCGGCGCGCCGGAAGATGCGTCCATGCCGGCGATTATCCCCATCCCCGCTGCCACCGACAACTGCGTCCGCCGCAGATTTGGGTGGGGGCGACAAGCGAAGGCGGCCGGTTCGGGTTGACGCCGGCGCAGGCACCGCCTACCATCGCCGCACCTCCACGGGCCCACGATCAATCGAGTTGCGACCACGCCTGTCTTCGCTGTTGCCCTTTGCGCTCGCGGCAATCCTCGCCGCATGCGCGACGCCGGTCCCGCCGCCAGTCGCACCTTCGGTCCCTCCGCCTCAGGTTGCCGCGCCGGCACCGCCGCCGCCGGCACCCCTCGCCGAGCTGACAGAGCCGGAGGGCGCGGCGCCCGCGTCGGCCTCCCTGGGAGTCCTCGAGCTCGAGCCGTTGCCGCCGCCGGCGACCGATCTCTGGGCGCGCATCCGCCACGGCTTCGCGATGCCGGATCTCGACGACGCGCTGGTCGCGAAGTGGGAGCAATGGTATGCAACGCGGCCGGACTACGTTGCCCGTATGATCGATCGCAGCCGGCGCTACCTCTACTACATCGTCGTCGAGGTCGAGGGGCGCGGGATGCCGCTCGAGATCGCGCTCTTGCCGATGGTCGAGAGCGCGTTCAATCCCAACGCCGTGTCGATCGCGCGCGCGTCGGGCATCTGGCAGTTCATGCCCGCGACCGGCACGCACTACGGCCTCAAGCAGAATTTCTGGTTCGATTCGCGCCGCGACGTCGTCGCCGCGACCGAAGGCGCGCTCACCTACCTGCAGAAGCTCCACGGGGACTTCGGCGACTGGCAGCTGGCGCTCGCGGGCTACAACTGGGGCGAAGGCAACGTTGCGCGCGCGGTGGCGCGGAACCAGAAGCTGAACGTGCCCGCCGACTATGCGAACCTCAAGATGCCGGACGAGACGCGCAATTACCTGCCGAAACTGCAGGCGCTCAAAAACATCGTAAGGGATCCGGAGAAATTCGGTCTGGACCTCACCGACATCCCGGACGCCCCGTATTTCGCCGTCGTGAAGATGGACCGGAAGATCGACGTCAAGGTTGCGGCGGAGCTGGCGGAGATGCCGGTCGACGAGTTCCTCTACCTCAATCCGCAGCACAACCGCCCGGTGATTGCCGGCGCCGACCAATACACGATCCTGCTGCCGATCGACAAGGCCGAGCTCTTTGCCGGCAAGCTCCAGCTCACGAACCAGCCGCTGGTTTCGTGGCAAGCCTACCGGATGAGGAACGGCGAGACGCTCGCCCAGGTCGCCGCGAAATTCGGACTCGAGCAGGAAGCGCTGCGAGCGGTGAACGGCATCGGGGCGAAAGCGAAGATGCCGGCCGGACATACGCTTCTCGTGCCGACGCAGGGCCCGTCCGAGGCGGCCGGGGTGACGCTGTCGCAGGCCGTTTTCACCACGGTGCCGCAGGGACGCACGTTCTACTACAAGGTCAAGCGCGGCGATACGCTCGCTGGCATCGCCGGCCGCTACGCGGTGTCACCCGCCGATCTCAAGCGCTGGAACGCACTGGCGCAGAATAGTTTGGCGGCCGGCCGGACGCTGCGCATCACCAGCGATCTCGCGCCGTCCACCGGAAAGACCAAGCGCACAGCGGGCGCCGGGCCGAAGACCGCGACCATCGTCAAGGCGTCCGGCAAGACGATCACGAAGCACGCTCCGGCGAAGAAGGGCGCCCCGGTCGCGAAGGCCAGGACCGCTGCCGGCGGTTAGCATGATGTTCCGTAAATGTAACTTTACATGCTGAGTGCTCGGCGATAGAGACAGGTAGACCGACGAAGGAATTGGTGTTGAACGCGTAGGACCGTGTGCAACTCGAATCGATCGCGCGTTCGCTGAGTCCGCCTGCCATATTGGTGCGTCGAGCGCAAATGATCCTGGGCGTGGCCGATGGCGAGTCGAACAGCGCAGTCGCGCGTCGGTTCAAGTGAGCCGGCCAACCATCACTTTGTGCCGTTCGCGCTTTTGCGAACGCGGGATGGCCGGTCTGCACAACGAAGCTCAAACACGGCCGGCCGCGCAGCACCAGCGACGCAGCAGATCATCGAGAAGGTGCGGGATATCGTAGGGCTATACCTCAACCCGCACGAGCACGCTCGGGCGCTGTGCGTGGACGAGATGAGCCGAGTCCAGGCGCTCGAGCGCACCCAACCGGTCCGGCTGATGGGCTTGGGCTACGTCGGGCATTACGCACGATCATGTTCGGCACGGAACCACCACCCTATTTGCAGCACTGGACATTGCCAATGGCAGTGTGCTGACGCAATCCGAACCCCAACATCGGCATCAGGAATTCCTGTCCTTCTTGCGCCACGTTGAAGCCAACGTGCATCCTACGCTCGACGTGCATCTGATCTGCGACAACTACGCAACCCATAAGCATCCACGGGCACGATCGTGGCTGGCGCGACGCCCGCGGTTCCATCTGCATTGCACCCCGACCTACAGCTTCGGCCGAAGTGAATACGGCACGGGCGATCACGTCGCGCTCGATTCTGGCAAACCAGAGTTCGACCCGATTGAGCCAGGACGAATAGGTCGGAGTGAAATGCGGATGAACGTTGCTATGCGCGGCCAAGAATTCATGGCGATGAACTCGAACTACGATGCCCGCCCGCGCGCCTGCGAGGCGCTCGTCGATGGTGATCGAGCGCACGTCGTGCGTCGTCGTGCGCGCGTCGCGGCTGCGGCGGTCAAGTCTTGCAAATCGTTGAAACTCGCCTAGAATGCAGGAAGCAGGTCAAAGTGGATTTGTCAAGAGCTTCGAATCACGAAAGACGAATTCGCCGGACCTGCGATGAAACAGAAGCTACAAGACGGTTACACCAACCAGACAGGAGAAGCAACGATGACTACAGACATCATGTCAATGATGACGCCGGGAGCCAGCCCTGATGTGAAGGCCGAAGCGATCAAGAGGGCCATCATCAAGCGGGCCTTGGTCAAGAAGGCGATCAAGCGCCGTGCTGTCAAGAAGGCCGTTGTCAAGAAGGCGGTCAAGCGCCGCGCCGTGAAGAAGGCCGTTGTCAAGAAGGCGGTCAAGCGCCGCGCCGTGAAGAAGGCCGTCGTCAAGAAGGCGGTCAAGCGCCGCGCGGTCAAGAAGGCCGTCGCCAGGAAGGCGGTCAAGCGCCGCGCGGTCAAGAAGGCCGTCGCCAGGAAGGCGGTCAAGCGCCGCGCGGTCAAGAAGGCGTCGCTAGGAAGGCAGTCAAGCGCCGCGCCGTCAAGAAGGCCGTCGCTAGGAAGGCAGTCAAGCGCCGCGCCGTCAAGAAGGCCGTCGCTAGGAAGGCAGTCAAGCGTCGCGCCACCAAGAAGGCGAAGTAGACCAGTCTAGCCAATCCTCCGTCGCAGAAGCGCGGCTGAACCCACGACGGGCGGCGCCTTGCGTCGCCCGTCTTCATTTCACAGATCGGCGCGGACCGGCGCATCCGCCGCATTCCAGCCATCGTTTGATGGCCGGCCCAACGCCAATTGCGCCGGTGCAGGTGCCGGCGTCGTACGCACCCATCGCGTCGCTGCAGCGGCTTTGCCAGAGCTTCGAGTGAAGGATCTTGGCGTTTTCGGTCATGACCCGACGGATGCGCACACCCAAGACGCGGCAATACGCCAGCGCGTAGTCCAGAAACGCCATGGCACTGCGCTTGCGCTCGTCAGCGAACGTCCTGCCGATCCCGACCCCCGAACGATCATCGATGGCCATGAAGGCGCACTCCCCGCCGGCGCCTTCCACCGAGTCCCGCGGGTTCTGGGTGACGCGAAGCCCCACCCGCTCGATCCGGGTCAGCTTCTTGGTAGCGATGTGCAGGAGGCCGCCGGGTCGCTTCCACTGGTACGCCGGGGCGCGGTGCCGGCTGCGCGGACAACCGGTTTAGGGCCGGCAGGTTGATCCCGAGGGACGACCGCCGCGGCTGCGCCACGACGAGGCGCTGCGGCCGCGGATTCGCCACGTTCACGTGGAGAACTTCGGTGTCTACGGGGCACGCAAGGTGTGGCGGCAACTCGGCCGCGAGGACATCGTGGTCGCGCGCTGCACGGTCGAGCGGCTGATGCGCTCGTTGGGCCTGCAGGGCTTGATGCGTGGGCGTAAGTGCCTAACCACAATCGCGGAGGAAGGCGCCGAACGGCCGCTCGATCGGGTCAACCGTCAATTCGAGGCGAGTCGTCCCAACCAGCTTTGGGTGGCGGACTTCACCTATGTCGCGACGTGGACCGGGTTCGTGTACGTGGCGTTCGTGATCGATGTGTTCGCGCGTCGCATCATCGGCTGGCGCGTGGCGCGTTCTATGCGCGCCGAGCTGGTTCTCGATGCGCTGGAGCAAGTGATCGTGGAATTCGCCGGCAGCGGTTCCCAGCCCAGGCGGCGGCGCGCCTGCGAAATCCCCGAGTTGCCAGCCACCTCGGGCGCGCGCCGGGTCCGGCAGGCCAGAAGCCGCCGTTCGACCGACAACTGGCAGCTTCTCGATCGCTTATACGCCTGCATCAACGCGTGAGCGTCGGGCGAGGCAGTTTCGATTACTTCGCCGCGGGCGCGGTCGTCGGTTGCGAAGGCTGTGCCGGAGGCGCGGCACCCGGTTGAGTCGGCACTACTACGCCAGGCGCGAGCGGAATGTCCTCCACCGCATTTACACCGGTGACCCAATGCCGCGTATCCCCGAAGCAACTACCCGGCAGGCCGACTTTCTCCTCGTAGTGCAGGGATACCCGCTTGCCCATTGCTGCGTTGACTTTCGTCGCCACGTCGTCGTCCCACACGGTAAACAGAAACTTCTCCTGCGCAGTGCCAGGCATGGTTACAAGGGCCAGCTCGCCTTCCCACGTTTTGCAGATCCAACCCTTGCTCGAGAGCTTCTGTACCCACCCGGCGCGTTCGCCCGACGAATAGCTCCACGACATCATCAACCAGATCCACGCCGCACCGAGCACGACGATGATGACCGGGATCAGCCAGAGCATCGTTCCGGAACAGCGAACACGGGACCGCATTTCTACGTGGCATGGGCGAGATCACAAATCGTAACGGCGCGTCGCCAACGAGATGTCAACGCGCAACAATCATACCCGAAACGCGGGTCCGGGACGCGGTCATCACCGCAGCCTTGGCGCCCTGCGCCAGCCGCGCCGTACTGAGTTCGTTGCTGGCATCCTCGATCACGTCGGTCAGCACGGCGCGTAACACCCTCGGGCTCTTGCCGAACACCAGGCCGAACTCCGTCAGCACGCCGCGGATCTGGTTGATGCAGGCGGTGCGCTCTTCCTTCAACCCCCCGCGCACGCGGTGCAGGCTCATCACGCCCAGCTGCTCGCAGGTCTTGACCGGCACGAAGCGCATGCATGGCCGCGACGCCGCCTCGCAGATCGCCGCGGCGTCGGTGGCGTCGTTCTTGCTGTTCTTGCCTTCCATGCGATAGGGGTGACGAAGTTGGCCGCAATCAGCCGCGCGTCCAACCCCAGCGCACGCAGCTTGCGGGCCCAGTGGTGCGCGCTCGAGCACGCCTCCATCGCCACCAGGCAGCCTACGGGAAGCTGCGCGCACCAGGCGAAGAACTGATTGCGCTTGAACGTGCGTGTCACTACGCGCCGGCCCGATGCATCCACTGCGTGGACCTGGATCACTTGCTTGGCAAGGTCAACACCTGCCCGCGCGATATTGGTGCTCGTGTAATCTCACTCATGGGCTTGCCCTTTTTCAGTTTCAGATTGATCGTCGCAAGTCAATCTTGGCGCTTCGGCACCGTTTGTGGGAAGTCCCTTCGTATTCGCACGGTAGAAGCACTCCGACCCTGCGTCGGTGGTAGTGAGACAGTCGTTGGGACATAGGATCTGTCCCATGTTGAGGATTGAGGCAATCCGCCTCGTTCTTCGACAGGAGCAGAACCATGGTCCCATCGACTCAAGCTGTCACGCCCCTGCGTCAACGCATGATCGACGACATGCGCATGCGCAAGCTCTGTGACCAGACGCAGTCTGGCTACGTCCGTGCTGTGCGGCAGCTAGCCGCCTTCCTCCGCTCTCCCGACACCGCTACGATTGATGATCTGCGGCGGTTTCAGCTGCACATGGTCGATCACGGCACCTGATCACGCTCAACGCGCACGGGTTGATC
This sequence comes from uncultured beta proteobacterium, assembly GCA_963840945.1. Classification (GTDB taxonomy): domain Bacteria; phylum Pseudomonadota; class Gammaproteobacteria; order Burkholderiales; family Casimicrobiaceae; genus CAIWHR01. Next base: position 51,215 of record CAWJAU010000022.1, read on the forward strand.
CCGCAGGGGGCGCAGCTCAAAGCCATCGGCGGCTAGGCAAAGCGGGTTTTGAACATCGCGGAGAATGATGCATCGTGAGCATTGAAGGTCAACGCGCCCGAAACGGGTGCGGGTCGCCTGCGAGCGACCGTCCGCAAAGATGGGGCGCGTTGTTAGCCGGGGTGTGGACCCAGCGCTTCGCGCGCATGTGGTATGTGGTAACCGGCCTGGTGTCGGCACGGATAGAAGTTCGACCGAGCAACGGGCTCGGCAACTCCATACACCCTGACCTTGAATCTCAGATGCACCTTGGTCAACGACAACTAAGCATCTGTAACCGAATCATGGATAACGACGTAACGACAACCGGTCCGAAGAGACACTGAACCACTGAACATCTGAATTCAAGGGGGCTTGACAAACGCCCTCATAGAAGCGGCCGTGGAGCGATCTGGGCAGGTCGCGTCCCGAGCGGTGGTGCAAAAGGGCCGGGCCTGAGCCCGTGAGGGCGGCCATCGTGATTCTTGGATAGAGTTGGGTTGGCATAGATTCAACGACTATCGAGAAGAACCAGTGCACCCCCATACCTGCCGAACGTCGGGATCACGTCGGTTTGTCTTGCTCCTGGCCGCGCGCCTCCGCCTCACTGCGGGCGGCCACCCAGCCCATGAAGATCTGGTAGCCCAGCGCCAGTAGCGTGGCACCAACGAACATCCCGAGGATCCCCGCGGCCGCCATGCCGCCGAGCGCGCCGAGCAGGATGATCGGCATCGGCGCGTCGACGCCGCGGCCGAGCATCAAGCGGCTTGAGGACATTGTCGGCCATTCCCGCGACGAAGAGCAGCACGGTGTAGATGATCGCCTCCACATTCCCGTAATCGCCCCTCCACCAAATGTAGCCGATGGCCGGCAGCGTGACGATCAGCGCGGGCACTTGTGCGATCCCGAGTACCAGGACGATCATCGCCAGCACGCCCGCAAACGGTATGCCCGCGAACAAGAGGGCAAAGGCCGACGAGGATCGCCTGGATGAAGGCGACACCGATGACGCCTTGTGCAACCGCGCGGATCGTGGCCGTGGACAGCCTCGTGAACTCGGCGCCCTGCGCGCGCCCGGCGAAGCGATCGAAGATCGCTCGGCTTGCGCGGCCGCCTGACTCACCGAAGGCCATGAGGATGCCGGCGATGATGAAGGCCGCGAGGAATTTCAGCAACCCGACGCCAATGCCGGCAACAAAGCCGAGCCCCGCTTTCGCGAGGTCGCCGATCTTCGGCTGCAGGCTCTTGATCAGAGCAGGCAGGTCGGCGTGCGCCGCCGACCAGAGCGCATGAGCTTCTCGCCGACCAGGGGCCACTCGCGACACTCTCGCGCGGGGCCGGGATCTCGAGCGAGTCCTACTGCACGTCGTTGACCAACTGATGCACCGAGTCGCCCAGCGAGCTCATCAGCACCGCGGTCGGCGCGATGATCAGGATGACGCCGAGGAGAACCAGGATCGTCGCCGCAAGTCCTTGCTTCCCTCGCATCTTGGCTGCGAGGTACTGGTGCAGCGGATAAAGCGCGACGGCCAGGATCAGCGCCCAGGCCATCAGGGTCAGGAACGGCGAGAAGACCTGGTAGCAGAGCATGGCCAGTGCAAGGATGAGGCCGGCACGGATGAGTACGTCCAGCAGCCCGGACGTGCCGTGTTGCCCCGATTCGGTATCCATCTTGTCGTCCAGACTCATATGCGACTCCCACGGTAGATTTCCGCATCGAGGCGAAGAGCGCCACCGGTCATGATAACTGGCTTCGGTGGCGGTCGCGACCCGAAGTGCGCGTAATCCTTGTCGTCAACCGGATGCTCTAACTTTGATCGGCACCCGACTTGCCCCGTGTTCGGGGGTGTGTTGGCGTGGTAGTGGCGGCGGAAGACGAGGACTCCTTCTTGGCACGTTTCGATGCGAACCCGGCGGCAGAGAACCTCCGCGGCTTTGGGTTGCGCTCCGAAGCAGGCTTGGCTGGGGTCTTGAAGTTTTTGACAACCCCGACAACTGCACCGACAGCAGCTCCTGCGGCAGGGCCAATTACCGGCAGAGGCATTGCCGCCAAGGCGCCAATGGCAGCACCCGCTGCCGCGTCCTTGACCATGCTGTGCTTCCCGGCTTTCTCTATCAATGTTCCGGCCTCATCCGCCGCCTTCGCATGCCGAAGAACTTCGCCTTCGTGGCGGCGATCTTCGCATCTTCCTGACCGATCTTGCCATCGTCGTTCAGATCACCAACAACGACGGCAGCTTCACCTATCTTCTTTCCCGCATGCTTGGCGGCCTTTGCGATTTTCTCGGCCGCGGTCTTGATGCGTTGCTTCGCCATAACTCACTCCTTTCTCGGATTATACCAGAGCGCAAATGCCGCCATGGCCACAGCCAGTGGCGGCAAATACGTCGGAACTGGATGCAACACCGAGCCCATCCCTCATCCTGCGTAGAGCGTCCTAGTAGTAGCGAGCACCGCGTGCACTTTGTGCAAGGAAAAGGTCTTGGTGATCATCCCGAGGCTGATGTAGTCGGTGATCCGGCTGCCCTCACTCAGTGTTGACAGCGTGCGCGCCATCGTCGTTCTCCGGTCACGGAAAACCGTAGCATAGCGCGGCAGTCTGTCGGACTTTCGTTTCTGGAATTATTGCCTACGCTGAAGGCCATTGAGATCTTTCGGTGAGTGAGTCCATGGCGCGCTTTGTTCCGGTTGATCGGTTGATCGCGATACGCAATTTCGGTGTTCCGCCAAGCGTGCAGGAGTGGCTGCCGGATGATCATCTGGCGCGCTTCGTGGTCGACGTGGTCGAGCAGCCGGACTTGGCGGAGCTCGCAGAGCTACGCCGGTCGCGGCAGCGATGCGCACCATCCGGCGGTGCTGGTGGCGCTGTTGCTCTACGGCTATGCCACCGGCACCTTCTCCAGCCGGGCCTTGGAACGGGCGAGCTACGACTAGATCGCCGTGCGCTACATCAGCGCGAACACCCATCCGGATCACGACACGATCAACAGTTTCCGCAAAGGCTTCCTGAAGCAGATCGAAGCGATCTTCGTCCCGGTGCTCGGCTACGCCCAGGCGCTGGGGATGCTCAAGTGGGTACGTGAGTCTCGAAGGGACCAAGCTGCACGCCAACGCCTCGCGCCACAGCGGGATGAGTTACCCACGCCAAGCAGCTTGAGGCCAAGCTCAAGGCGGAGGTGGCGGAGCTGATGCGGCGGGCCGAAGCGGCCAACGCCAAGGACTTGCCCGAAGGGTTGAGCCTGCCCGAGGAGCTACGCGGCGCCACCCAGTGGCCCGCCTGCCGATAAGGAGCAAGTCAACTTCACCGATGCGGACTCGCGCATCATGCCAGTGCCCGGGGGGTGGCTTCGAGCAAGCCGACAACGCGCAACGGCGAGGGCGTGCCGCGCAAGCCCATGAATGAAAACAGGCGACGCGTTGCGCGTCGCCTGTGGTGTCGTCCGCCGAGGTTTCCCTGGCGGGCCCGCAGCCGCGGGGGTGTTACTTCTTCGCAGCCTTCTTCTTGGCTCGCCTTCCTCTTCTTGGGGCGGCCTTTTTCTTCGTCGCCTTCTTCTTGGTGCCTCTTCTTCGGGGCGGCCTTCTTCTTCGTGCCTTCTTCTTGGCGCCTTCTTCGCGCCTTGGCGCTTCGTCTTCTTTGCGGCCTTGCGCTTGGTGGTCTTCTTCGCCGCCTTTCTCTTCTTCGGGGCGGCCTTCTTCTGCTAGGCCTTCTTCGCGGCCGTCTTCTTCGGCGCCGCCTTGCGCTTCGTCGCCTTCTTCGCCGCCTTCTTCTTGGCGCCGCCTTCTTCTTCGCCGCCTTCTTCTTGGTCGCTTTCTTCTTGGTCGCTTTCTTCGGCGCCGGGCTCGCAGCCGCCGGCGTCATCATCGACATCATGTCAGCCATTTCGTTTCTCCTGTCTGAGTTGCTGTAACTGTTATGGTGCTTCTACTTCGGCGCAGGCGGCGCTGGGGCTGTCGATTTCAACGCTGCAACCACTTGACAAACCCACTGCTACCTGCTGCCTGAATTCTAGCCACATTTTGTTGAATTGCAAGATTTCTCCGCCAATTCCGCGCGTTAGCATGCGCGATTGTTGCGGATTCGCACACGCGAAACTGACGCTCGCGAGCTGCCGATGCGACGCGCGAATGCGTTCAGGGCAGCATGGATTCGTGCGCAAAAAGTTCCGCGACGTCTTCGCGCGCGACGCACGAGATGCGCGTCTGTCGCCGTCGACGATGACCTCGCAGGCGCGCGGCCGCGAGTTGTAGTTGGAGCTCATCGCGAATCCGTACGCGCCTGCGGCGCGGACGGCGAGCAGGTCCCCGGCCGCGAGCGCGAGCATCGCGATCGTGCGCGAGGAAGTCGGCGCTCTCGCAGACCGGTCCGACGATATCCCAGCGCGCGTCGGCGCCGTCGCGCGGGCGCACCGGCTCGACCGCGTGCCACGCGTCGTAGAGCGCGGGCCGGAGGAGGTCGTTCATCGCCGCATCGACGATCGCGAAGTCGTGCGCGGCGCCCGGCTTCAGGTACATGACGCGCGTCAGCAGCACGCCGGCGTCGCCGACCAGGAGCCGGCCGGGCTCGAACAGCAGCTCGTGCGCGCGCGCGCCGCAGCAGCCTCGCGCAGCAGCGCGCGCGTACTCGACGGGTCGATCGGCTCCTCGTCGCGGTAGCGGATGCCGAGGCCGCCGCCCAGGTCGACGTGCTCGAGCGCGATGCCGTCCGCCGCGAGCCGGTCGACCAGAGCGAACACCTTCGCGGCGGCCTCGACGCACGCGGACGAGATCGGTGATCTGCGAGCCGATGTGGCAGTCGATGCCGCGCACCGCGACGTCTCGGCAGCGCGGCGGCGCGCCGGTAGAGCGCGCAGCGCATCGGCGAAGGCGACGCCGAACTTGCTCTCCTTCAGGCCGGTCGCGATGTACGGATGCGTCTTCGGGTCGACGTCGGGATTGACCCGGAAGCAGACCGGCGCGACGCGTGCCACGCGCGCGCGGCGACCGCGTCGAGCGCGTTCGAGCTCGGCCGCCGATTCGACGTTGAAGCAGCAGGATGCCGGCGGCGAGCGCCGCCTGCCATCTCGGCTCGCGTCTTGCCGACGCCCGAGAACACGATCTTCGCGGGATCGCCGCCGGCGGCGATGACGCGCGCGAGCTCGCCGCCGGAGACGATGTCGAAGCCGCTGCCGAGCCGCGCGAAGAGTTCAGACAGCGAGGTTGGAGTTCGCCTTGACCGCGTAGCAGACGAGATGCGGGACGCCCGTCGAACGCCTCGTCGAACGCGCGGTACGCGCCCTCGAGCGCCGCGCGCGAGTAGACGTAGCAGGGCGTGCCGAAGCGCTCGGCGATCGCCGACGAGCGGCACGCCTTCGGCGTGGAGCTCGCCGTCGACGATGCGCGAAAGCGGTCACGGCTTGCTCGCGCGCGGCTGTCGGCGACGGTGCCGCTGCGGCGTCTTCCGGCTGCGGCGGCGACGGCGCTGTCGGTCGACGGCGCGGCGTGCCGGCGCGGCGGCGCTGCGGGCGGCAGCTTGCAGCGGGCCCTTGACGCCGCACGGCGACAGCGCGTGCGAGCGCCCAGGCGCAGCCGCGACGGCGCGCGAGCGACGACGCTGCGAGATCGCGGCGATGGAATCACGTAACATCGGGCGGAATCGTAGCAGCGCGAATGCGCCGATGGCGACCATGATCACCGAAAGCGAGTTCATCGCCGCCGCCGACGCGCACGCTCGCGGCGATCGGCGCGGCGCTCGATGCGGCGCTCGCGACAGCGACGCCGACGTCGACTGGAGCCTGAACGACGGCATCCTCGAGATCGACTGCGGCGACGGCGGCAAGATCATCGTCAATCGCCAGTGCCCAACCGCGAGATGTGGGTCGCCGCACGCTCCGGCGGCTTTCACTTCGCGCCGCGCGAGCGGCCGCTGGCGCGACACGCGCGGTCGGGCGACGAGCTTGCGCGCAGCGCTCGCGCGCGCTCCTGCGCGACACAGGCGCGGCATCGACGGTGGAGCTGCCGCGCTCGCGCGTCGCCGCGAGCATGCAGGTCCGTGCAGCGCGAGCCGCGCTTCGCTCACGGCCTCGAGCAGCGCGCGTCCAGCTCGTCGCAGCTCGCGTCGCGCGCGCGTGCCGCATGGCCGGGAAACAGCGCCTCGACCAGCGCCCAGAACCGCGCGCGAATGATTGAGCTCGACCAAGTGCGCGACTTCGTGCGCGACGACGTAGTCGCGCGAGCGTCGGGCGGCAGCTGGACGAGCCGCCAGTTGAGCCGGATCTCGCCCGTGCGGTTGCAGCTTCCCCATTCGCAGCGCGCGTTGGACAGCTTGACCGGCGGCGTCGCCGGCGTGACTCGCGCCGCGTATGTCGGCGACGCGCGGCAGCACGCAGCGCTAGCGCCTCCTCGCGCAGCCAGCGGGCGACGAACGCCGCGACCTGCGCGTTCGTCCTGCGCGGCGGCGGATGCAGCACCGTGAGGTCGAACAGGTCCGGCGCGATTTCGCGCGTCGGCGCGGCGAGACACGCGAGCGCGAGCTCGCGCCCGCGATAGAGGATCGGGGCGCCGGTCTTCCATTCGCGCGGCAGCACGTCGCGCCGGCGCGCGCGCCATTCGTCGAGCGAGCGCAGGATCCAGGCGCCGCGCTCGAGCAGCGTCTGCCTCGATCTCGCGATAGCGACACCCAGCGCGGCGCGCGCACGGTGAGGCCCGGAGAAGTCGATCTGCATGCCGATCGAGCGCCGGCGCGCGCGCACGAGCCGATAGTCGACGCTGCGCCGGCCAGCACGATGCGGCGGATTCGCCTTCGGCGACGCGCCGTCGACCGTGCGGCCACCGAAGATGTCCTTGAGGCGCAAGCGGGCCGTCATCCGCCGCGCGTCCGGGACGCCGAGGCGCGCGACTTCGGCCTCGATCCACGTTTCGACTTCCGCGGATCAGCGTCGCCACGTCCTTGCCCGGGCGAGATCGGCTGGCCGAACGAAATCGTCACGGTTCCGGGGCGCTTGCCGAAGAGGCCCTTCGGCCACAGATAGCCGGCGTTGTGCGCGACCGGCAGGATCGGGCGTCGCGAGCTCGATGGCGAGCCGCGCGCCGCCGGTCTTGTACTTGGCCCGCGTGCCGGCGCGGATCCGCGTGCCTTCCGGATAGACGACGATCCAGAAGCCCTGCCGGAAGCGCTCGCGGCCCTGCGTCGACGATCTGCTGCATCGAGTCGGTGCCGGCCTTGCGGTCGATCGTGATCGGCGACGCGAGCGCGAAGCCCCAGCCGAAGAACGGGATCGACAGGAGCTCCTTCTTGGCGACGAAGGCGAGCGGCGGAAAGAACAGGGTGAGCGCGAGCGTCTCCCACGTCGAGCTGTGCTTGGACATCACGATGTGCGGCGTGCGACGGAATGTTCTCGGCGCCGACGACCCGGTGGCGGATGCCGCAGATCCAGCGCGCGCCCCACAGATTCGTGCGGCACCACGACGCCGCGATGCCGGTACATCGGCACGCGCGGCAGCCAGAACAGCGAGCAGCATCACGCGGCGTAGAACGGCGTGACGATGATCTGGAACAGCAGGAAGAGGAGCGCGCGAACTCGTTCAGTCCGAGCGCGCGTCCCCGCTGCGGGCAGCGAGCGTGGGGTCGTTCACTACTCGCCCGCAAGCAGCGCCGACTGCCGCGAACGCGAGGTCCGGGAAGATCACCGTGTGCCGCGGGAAATCGCCCTCGCGCAGCGTCTTCTCGCCCTTGCCGGTCAGCACGAGGATCGGCTGCGCGCCGACCGCATCGGCCGCCTGCAGGTCGCGCAGCGAGTCGCCGATGCACGGCACGCCGGTCATGTCGACGCCGAACCGCACGCCGATCTCCCGCAGCATGCCGGTCTTCGGCTTGCGGCAATCGCACTGCGAATCGCCGGAGTGCGGGCAGTAGAAGATCGCGTCGATGCGCCCGCCGGCCTGCGCCAGCGCCTTGTGCATCTTGTCGTGGATCGCGTTCAGCATGGCCATGTCGAACAGGCCGCGGCCGATGCCCGACTGGTTGGTGGCGACGACGACGCGAAAGCCGGCGTGATTGAGCCGCGCGATCGCCTCGAGGCTGCCCGGGATCGGCCGCCATTCGTCCGGCGACTTGATGAACTGCTCGCTGTCGTGGTTGATGACGCCGTCGCGGTCGAGCATGATGAGCTTGACCGCCCGCGTGGGCGCGACGGCTTCGGAGGCGAGCTGGACCATGCGCTGGGGCTCAGGCGGCGAGCTTCGAGATGTCGGCGACGCGGTTCATCGTGCTGCGCGACGCCGCGCAGCAGCGCGAGCCGGTTCGCGCGGATCGCCGGATCGTCGGCCATGACCAGCACGTCGTCGAAGAAGCGGTCGACGGCGGGCTTGGCGCCGGCGAGCGCCGCGCAGCGCGCCGGCGAAATCGCCCGTCGGCGCAGCGATCGTCGACCACGGGCTCGAGCTTCTGGAACGCGAGATAGAGGTCGTGCTCGGCGCCGTCGGCGAGGCGTGCGCGGTCGACGGCAGTCGCCGCCTCGCTGCCGGACTTGCGCAGGATGTTGACGATCCGCTTGTTCGCCGCGGCGAGCGCGTCCGCCTCGGGCAGCTCGCCGAACGCGCGCACGGCGGCGAGCCTGCGCGGGCACGAGATCGATCCGCGCCGGCCGCTGGCACGAGGACGGCCTCGACCTGGTTCGCCGAATAGCCGGCGTCGCGCAGGTAGCCCGCGCAGGCGCTCGTAGATGAAATTCTCGAGCTCGGTGCGCGCATCCTGTGACGGCCGGCACGCCGGCGAAAGCGTCGAAACGCGAGCGCCGACGAGCTCGGCGAGCGTCACCGGCAAGCTGCTTCTCGACCACGATGCGGATCACGCCGATCGCGTGGCGGCGCAGGCCGAACGGATCCTTGTCGCCGGTCGGCTGCGCGCCGATGCCGAACATGCCGGCGAGCGTCTCGAGCTTGTCGGCGAGCGCGACCGCCTGCGCCACCGGCGCCTCGCGGAAGCGCATCGCCCGCGAAGCGCGGCCAGTAATGCTGCTCGATCGCGGCGGCGACCGCCGCGGCTCGCCGTCGTGCTCCGCGTAGTAGCGGCCCATCAGGCCCTGCAGCTCGGGAAACTCGCCGACCATGTCGGTGGTCAGATCGGCCTTGGCGAGTCGCGCGGCGCGCTCGGCGTTCGTCCGGAGTCGGCGCCGATCATGCCGGCGATGCGCGTCGGCGAGCTCGCGCAAGCCGGTCGACGCGATCGAGCTGCGTGCCGAGCTTGTTGTGATAGACGACGCGCGCCGAGCTTCGGCACGCGCGCCTCGAGCCGGACCTTGCGGTCCTGGTCGAAGAAGAACCGGGCATCGGCGAGCCGCGCCCGCAGCACGCGCTCGTTGCCGTCGATGATCGCGCGCGGATCGGCGGTCTCGAGGTTGCTGACGACGCAGGAAGCGCGGGACGAGCTTGCCGTCGCCGTCGGCGAGCGCGAAGTATTTCTGGTTCTGCTGCATCGTCAGGATCAGGCACTCCTGCGGGACCGTCGAGGAACGCGGGATCGAACGTCGCCCGCGTAGACGACCGGCCATTCGACGAGCGCCGTCACTTCGTCGAGCAGCGCGTCGGGCATGATGACGCGTCGCACCCGCCGCGGCGCCGTGCAGTTGCGGCGACGATCGCGGCGCGGCGCTCGGCGAACCCGGCGATGACCTTGCCTTCGGCGCGCAGCGTTTCCTCGTAGGCGTCGGCGGTTGCGATCGCGAGATCGTCGCGGCGACAGGAAGCGATGGCCCGCGGTGAGGCGATCGGCCGCGAGGCCGAGCGCGCTGCACCGGCGACGACGTCGGCGCCATGCAGCGCGAGCAGCCGGTGCGCCGGACGGACGAACTTCACGTCGTTGTAGTAGCCGCCGGCGCCGGCGTAGCTCATGACTTTCGGGATCGGCAGCTTGCGCGATGGCTTCGTCGAGCGCCTCCTGCAGGCCGCGGACGAGCGGCTGACCCTTGGCGAGGCGTTCGCAGGTAGACATAGTCGGCCTTGCCGTCGGAGGCGACATACGTGCCGATCGGGGCCGCTCGTCGCGTCTGACGGGCATCGCCGGCGAGCTCCGCGCGCCCGAGACCCGCGAGCTTCTTCCGAAGCGCGTCGGACGGCTTGCCCGACGCGTCGAAAGCGACCTTGGCCGGCATCAGCTTGTCGATCACTTCGGCGTCCGGCGCGACCGTCGCGCACTTTGCGTGATCGCAACCGCGAGCCGCCGCGGCGTCGCGAACGGCGGTGATCGCGCTGTCGGAATCGAGGTAGCCGCGCGCCTTGAGGCCCGCGGCGATGCCGTCGGCGAAGGCGTCGCCCAGCCGCTTCAGCGCCTTCGGCGGCAGCTCCTCGGTCGAGGAGCTCGACCACGCAGCGTTCGCTTCGCATGCGGCGTCGTGCCGCTGCGCCGCGGCCTGCGTACTCGTCCGGCAGCATCGGAAAGCCCAGCGCCTCGCGCGAATCGACGTACGCCTGCGCGACCTGCCGCGACAGTGTGCGGATGCGGCCGATGTACGCCGCGCGCTCGGTGACCGAGATCGCGCCGCGCGCATCGAGCAGGTTGAACGTGTGCGCCGCCTTGAGGATCATCTCGTAGCCGGGCAGCGGCAGCTTCGCCTCCAGCAGGCGCTTCGCCTCGGATTCGAAGAACGCGAACAGCTCGAACAGCTTCGGCGCGTTCGACTGCTCGAAGTTGTAGGTCGACTGCTCGACCTCGTTCTGGTGGTAGACGTCGCGATAGGTGAGCTGCCGCGTTGCCCCGTTCTCGGTCCACTGCGTCCACACGAGGTCGTACAGGCTCTCCTTCTCCTGCAGGTACATCGCGAGGCGCTCGAGGCCGTAGGTGATCTCGCCGGTGATCGGATTGCAGTCGAGCCCGCCGACCTGCTGGAAATAGGTGAACTGCGTGATCTCCATGCCGTTCAGCCACACTTCCCAGCCGAGGCCCCAGGCGCCGAGCGTCGGGTTCTCCCAATCGTCCTCGACGAAGCGCACGTCGTTCTGCGTGAGATCGAAGCCGAGCGCCGCGAGCGAGCCGAGATAGAGATCGAGGATGTCGGGCGGCGAGGGCTTCAGCACGACCTGGTATTGGTAGTAGTGCTGCATGCCGGTTCGGGTTCTCGCCGTAGCGCCCATCCTTCGGGCGGCGCGACGGCTGCACGTACGCGGCGCGCCACGGCTCCGGGCCGAGCGCGCGCAGGAACGTCGCCGTGTGCGAAGTGCCGGCGCCGACCTCCATGTCGTAGGGCTGCAGCAGCGCGCAGCCCTGGCGACCCCAGTAGTTCTGGAGCATCAGGATGATCTGTTGGAAGGTGAGCATCGAAGGGTGGCCGCGATCGCGCAGCGTCGCATTTTACCGGCATACGCGGCGGCCACCTGAGCGGCCGGCGGGAAATGCGATTCAACCGACCGTTCCCGTCGCGCGCCGGCCGAGTGCGATCGCGACGAGGAGGCAGGATCAAAGCAACGCAGGACCGGCAGCGCATCGCCGAAGCGAACGTACGGCGTCACGCCCTGCCGACCCGTGATCTCGACTTCGAGGATGCCGCGCGTGAACCACGGCAGGCGCGCGATCTCGCGCCCATCGTGCGCGATGGCCGACGTGATGCCCGTATTCGTCGCGCGCAGCAGCGGTCGGCCGGTCTCGAGCGCCCGCATCGCCGCGATCTGGTTGTGCTGGAGCGCGGCGAGCGAGCGGGCGTACCAGGCGTCGTTGGTGACATTGACGAGGAGCGTCGCGTCCGCGCGCCTGCACGCGAATCTCGGCGCCGAACGCATCCTCGTAGCAGATGTTCGACGGCCACGCGCTGGCCGGCGACTTCGAGCACCGGCGGATCCGGGCCGCCGCGAAGCCTGGCTCGCGATCGGAATCGACAGCACCTTGCGGATGAACCAGCCGACGACGGGCTCCAGCGGAATCGTTTCGCCGAAGGGCACGAGGTGGCGCTTGCGGTAGAGCTGCGGCCGCGCGACGCCGACGCTCACCACGCTGTTGTAGTAACGCGGCCGTCCGCCGGGGCGAGCGGGGGCGAAACGCGTGAAGAGGCCGGCGAGCACGTCGCCGTCGCGTCCGCGCCACGGCATCCTTCAACTCGAGCAGCACGCTTTCCGGCACTTCGTCGGCGAACACCGGGAACGCGCTCTCCGGGCAGCACGACCAGGCGGCCGCGGCTCGCCGCAACGAGTCCGGTGTAGAGCTCGAAGGTCGTCGCGGCGAAATTCCGGATCGAACTTGAGCTCCTGCGTGACATTGCCCTGGACGAGCGAAACCGCGACGGGCGCGCCCTGCGGCGCCGTCCATTCGATCCGGGCGAGCGCCGCGCCTCCCGCGCCGATGCAGATCGCGCGCGCCCGCCGCTGCCGCGATACGGCCTCGCATTCCGTCGGCGAGCGCATCGACCGCGATGGCCAGCGCCGCGGCGGCCAGCGCGGTGACAAGCGTGACCATGAACACGCCGCCGACCGGCGCATAACCGGCCAGCGGGCTCGCCGGCCCGCCCGGCAACGCGCGAATAGCCGAGCGAGAGCCACGGGAAGCCGGTGAAGACGACGCTCCTCGCCCATTCGGCCAGCGTCCACGCAGCGGCCGCCGCGGCTGCCCGGTGCCAGGAATGCGGAGCCGTCCATCGCACGGCGAGCCAACCCGTGAGCGCCGGATAGAGCGCAAGGAAAGCGCAGAAGCCTGCGGTGCCGATCGCGGCGAACGGCGCGCGGCATGCCGCCGAACGTGTGGAGCGCGATGAAGACCCAGGACGCGCCTGCGCCGAAGAGTCCCGAGCCCGAAGGCGAAGCCGACGGCCGCGGCGCTGCGCGCGCGACGCCGCGCCCTGCCAGAGCGCAAATCAGCAGCGCCGAGCGTCGACGACCGGGAGGAAGCCGAGACCGAATGGCGCGAACCCGAAGACCGTCGCGGCTCCTCCGGCAAACGCGAATGAGAGCCGCAGCGCGCGCGGCTGATCTCATCCGCGAGGCGCGCCGCGCGACGCCGGGGTCGATCCGCACCGTCAGCGCTCGCGCGACGGCGGCGGAGCACTCGCGACGGCCGGCGGGCCTCGCCGCGCAGCTCGACCTGCAGCGTGTAGAGGCGGCGGCTGTCCGCGCGGATGACGCGGAAGCGGAAGTCCGCCGATGATCGTCGTTTCGCCGCGCTTCGGCAGGCGGCCGAACGCCTGCAGCACGAGTCCGCCGACCGTGTCGAACTCGTCGTCGGCGAAATCCGTGCCGAAATGCGCGTTGAAATCGCCGATCTCGGTCTGCGCCTTCACGCGAAACCGGCCGTTCGCCTCGGCGATGATGTTGTCCTCGCTCTCGTCGAAGTCGTACTCGTCTTCGATGTCGCCGACGATCTGCTCCAGCACGTCCTCGATCGTGACGAGCCCCGACACGCCGCCGTACTCGTCGACGACGATGGCGATGTGGTTGCGGTTGGCGCGGAAGTCGCGCAAGAGCACGTTCAGGCGCTTCGATTCGGGCACGAACACGGCGGGGCGCAGCGTCTCCTGGAGGTCGAAGCTGTCGGGGTTCCGGTAGTAGAGGAGCAGCTCCTTCGCGAGCAGGATGCCGACGATGTCGTCCTTGTTCTCGCCGATCACCGGGAATCGCGAGTGCTTCGTCTCGAGCACCAGCGGCAGGAATTCGGTCGGCGTCGTCGTCGATCGAGACGACGTCCATCTGCGCGCGCGGAATCATGATGTCGCGCACCGTCATCTCGGACACCTGCAGCACGCCCTCGATCATCGACAGCGCGTCGGCGTCGAGCAGCTTGTGCTCGAACGCGCCGTGCAGGAGCTCGAGGAGCTCGTCGCGGTCCTCGGGCTCGCGCGTGAGGAACGCCGACAGCCGCTCGAGCAGCGTCGGCTTGACTGGCTTGTCGCTGCGCTCGTCGTTCATCGCGTCAGCGCGGCCTGGTCGAAGCATAGGGATCGGGGACCCCGAGGCGCGGCGAGGAGCGCGGTCTCGCGCGTCTCCATGATGCGCGCGTGCGCGGACGGTGTCGTGATCGTAACCCTGCAGGTGGAGCATGCCATGGACGACGAGGTGCGCGCAGTGGTCGGCAAGCGTCTTTCCCTGTGCACGGGCTTCCTCGCGGACGACCGGGGCGCACAGCACGATGTCGCCTTCGATCCGCGCTCGAGCATCGTACACGAAGGCGAGCACGTTGGTCGGCGTACTCCTTGCCGCGGTAAAGCGCGTTCAGCGTCTGGCCTTCGCGCTTGCCGACGAAGCGCAGCGTGACGCGCTGCGTCGCGCTCCGCTGCCGCCTGGCCCAGCGCCGCAGCGCCGCCGGCGCGGGCAGCGTGGTCGGCGCGACGCCATACTGGACGGCGAGCGAAAGCCGCGGCCTCGGCGGCGTCTTGGCCGCAGTGCGGCGCGCTCATGCCCACGCGCTTCGGGCTTGGCTTCGCCCGCCGCGCTCATGCGCTGCCCTTCCGGCTCTCGATGTCGCGCTCGTAGGCGCCGATGATCTTCTGCACCAGCGGGTGCCGGACGACATCGGCGCTCGTGAACCGCGTAAACGCGATGCCGCGCACGCCAGCCAGAATCCGGTCGGCTTCGACCAGACCGCTCTTCTGCCCGCGCGCGAGGTCGATCTGCGTCACGTCGCCGGTGATGACGGACTTGGTACCGAAGCCGATGCGCGTCAGGAACATCTTCATCTGCTCGGGCGTCGTGTTCTGCGCCTCGTCGAGGATGATGAACGAGTGGTTGAGCGTGCGTCCGCGCATGTACGCGAGCGGCGCGATCTCGATCGTGCCGCGCTCGAAGAGCTTGCCGGTCTTGTCGAACCCCATGAGGTCGTACAGCGCGTCGTACAGCGGGCGCAGGTACGGATCGACCTTCTGCGCGAGGTCGCCGGGCAGAAAGCCCAGGCGCTCGCCGGCCTCGACTGCGGGCCGTACGAGCACCAGGCGCTTCACGGCGTCGCGCTCGAGCGCATCGACGGCGCAGGCGACCGCGAGATAGGTCTTGCCGGTGCCGGCCGGGCCGATCCCGAACGTGATGTCGTGCTCCTGGATGTGCTTGAGATAGAGCGTCTGGTTCGGCGTGCGGCCGTGCAGATCGGCGCGCCGCGTGCGCAGTCGCGTCGCGTCGTCGTCGGGCACCCCGACGGCCCGTTGCGTGGTGAGCTCGATCAGTCCGAGCTGGATGTCATCGACGGAAAGCGACTTCTCGGCGAGCACATAGAAGCGTCGCAGCGCCTCCGCGGCAAGCTTCGTCTGCGCGGCCGGACCCGTCAGCGTGAACGTGCCGCCGCGATGCGCGATGGACACATCGAGCGCGGCTTCGATCTGCCGCAGATTCGCATCGAGCGGTCCGCACAGATTCGAGAGCGCGTGATTGTCGAGCGGGGCGAGCGTGATCTCCTGCTGCTCGCGGCGAAGTGCCGCCGCCGCCCCCGGCTTCGGGCGCGCTCGTTCAGACACCTTGTCGCACCAGCGGCGCCTTCAGCGCCTCGTCGAGCGTGCCCGCCGACTCGATGAGATGCGCGCGCGTAAGCGCGTCACGGTTTCCGCTGCGCGGCTGCGGCCTTGATCTGCGCCGAGAGGCCTTTCGCCTCCTCGCGGAAGAGCGCGGTCGCATCGGATGGCGTGGTCGACGACGGCCGCGTCAGCACCGTCGCGATGCGGCGCAGGTGTTCGCGCTGCAGGTCGCGGCGCGGTCCCGGGATCGAGCCGGGGGACTTGAGTTCGCTCCAGATCGAGCCCCGCAGCGCGGTAAAGAGCTCATTCAGCGTCAACGCCTGGTCGGCCTGACTCACCTTGATCTCGGAGTCCTGCAACCGCGCGAGCACGGTGTCGCTCAGCAGCGTGTTCAGCACGCCAACCTGCAGCCCGAGCACGCGTCGGCGCAAGCTGAAGTCGGGGTTGAACTGGGCGGTCCCGTGGCCCCTGACACCGATGTCGAGATAGTCGATCCCCATGCTGCGCAGGAATTCGGGCTTGAAGCTGGAAGCTGTCCGCCGCGAAGATTCCGGTCGCGATGAGGTTGAGCGCCGCGCGCTGCTTGGCGGGAGGCACTGGCGTAAGCGGCAGATTCGCAGTCCCGGCGAAGTCGCGCACGTAATGGACGCCGCCGACGTATTTCGCGGTCAGCGCGGCGGACCGGCCGAATTGCCGGAAGCCGGCGTCGAAAGTGCGGCGCAGGACGTCATACGACTCGCCCGGCTTCAACCGCTTGGTCTGCAGCCGTTGCCAGAGCTCCTGCGAGACCATGAGCCTTTTCTGCAGGTAGACAAGCGGATCGGACCCGAGATCGAACCGGCTGGCGTCGGGGTCGAGGGCCGCGATCGCCTCCTCGTCGGACGAGAAGGCGAGCAGCGGATCTGTCGCGCCGCGCGCCGCGATCTTCGCGAGCTCGTCAGCCTCGGTCTCCTTCGGCAGCGGGCGGTACGCGTACTCGATGGCCCAGTAGTCGTACGGGCCGATCGTCGGCTCGAAATACATGCCCTGCGCCTCGCCCTTCACGGCGATGTTGAGCGGGTTGTAGTCCATCACCGAGCCCGAGATGCCGATGTTCCCGGCTCCACGCCGGGTCCGAGATCTTCGCAAGCGGATAGACGGTCGACGCCCGGAAGTTGTGCCGCAGCCCGAGCGTGTGGCCCACCTCGTGCATGACGACGGCCTTGAGCGACGCGTTGACGAACGCGTCGGCTTCGGGACTTCCGGCTCGATCTCGCCGCGCTCGGCCAGCAGGTCGAGACCGAACTGCATCTCGGACAGCGCGTCCGCGGCGTAGGTGCAGAGGCGCCCGTCGGAGTCGAGCGACGCCTCGTGGACGTCGGATGCCGGCCAGGCGGACGGCGCCTGCTCCGAGAGGAACGTGCGATTGACGCGCGACCAGTCTTCGGGGATCGCGACCTGGGCATTGAGGATTTCGCCGGTGCGCGGATCGACCATCGACGGACCGATCGCGAAGCCCGCGTCGGTGGAGACGAACCAGCGCACCGTCGAGTGGCGCGCATCGAAGGTGTCGATCGCGCCATCCTGGTCCTGCTGCTTCACGACGATCGCGTCCTTGAAGCCGATTTTCTCGAACGCCTTGTTCCATTCGAGGATGCCGTCGCGCACCGCGGCGCGGTACTTTTCGGGGACGGTGCGGTCGATCCAGAAGACGATCGGCTCCTTCGGCTCGGACAGCGCCGCGGTCAGGGTCTTTCTTCTCGAGCCGCCAGCGATTGACATAGTGCGTCTTGGCGGTGAACTTCGCGTCGGTAGAAAAATCCCAGCACCTCGGCTGCCGAAATGCCCGACGCGCGGGTCGGCGCGGCGCGCGGCCATCGGCGTTCGGGCAGCTTCGCGAAGTTGTAGGTGATAGCCGAGAAACAGGCTGCGCCCGTCGGGAAGGGTCGTGAACGGCGGAAACGGACGTCGGTGCCGCGGTAGGCGCCGGCGGTAGCGTCGCCCGCGGATTCTGATAGTGCGCGGAAACGACGAACGACGATCTGGTCGGCGCGAATTGCTCGACGGCCTCGAAGCTCGAGTTCTCGGCGTCGAACGTATAGCTTCGCAGGTGGATGCCGGACGTGAAGCGCTCGCCGACCGGAATGTCGGTCAGGAGCAGCGCGTTCGCGTCGATCAGCACCGTCTTGCGCTCCGGATGCGGCTGGCTCGACGACGGTCGTCGCGCCGAGCAGGCTGTCGGTGAAGCCTTCCTCGACGCCCTGCGCGATTCGGCGCGTTGGCGCCGCCGGTGAATGCGTAGTTCTTCGCGATGAGCTGCACGGCGTTGCCGATGCGCTTCGAACTCGACGATCTGATCGCCCAGCATCATTCCGCCGTACACGCCCTGCTCGCCGACGCCACGGCTCAAGTTGGAAGTGAACAAGAACGGCATGCCGAACTGGTCGGGCGCGATCTCGATCCAGACCTTCTCGTCTTTCTGCCACGCGCGGAACAGCCCCGGCGTCTCCTTCGCGTCCTTGATCACATCGGCGAACGGCTTCGGGCCGGCCGCGGCGCGCCGCGGCCGCGCCGCGGCCTGCGCGACGCTGCAGGGGAGGCGCCCGGACGCGCGCTCGGCGGCGTTTCCGGCCGGCCACGCCGGCCGCTACCGCGGCCGCACTGTGGCGGCGTCGGTCGTCGTTGGCGCCGACGGCGCCGCTGCGGGCGTGCCCGCGATCCGGGCAGGTGCGGCGCAGCCCGCCGAGCGCGAGGCTGGCGCGAGCGCCAGCGCAACGAGGGTTCGAATGCGCGCGAGCGTCGGAGTGGGAAGGGCATCGTGATTACCTCGCCGATGGAAATCGTGGAGTCGACCGCGAGATCCGGTCGGAAGATTCGCTCGTGCGTGCGGAGGCGGCGCGTGCGTCAGCGCGCGCCGGCGAATTCGCCGCGCAGCGAATGCGCCCGCGCCGCGGTGATCGTGACGTCGACGTAACGTGCCGATCGAGCGTCGCGTCGCCCGCGAAATTGACGACGCGATTGTTGTCGGTCCGGGCCGCAAGCTCGTTCTCGTCCTTGGCCGCGCGGCCCGGTCACGAGCACGCGCTGCCGCGTGCCGACCATCGCTTCGCTGTAGCGCGCGATACTGCGCGTCGAGCCGCGCCTGCAGCGCTGCGAGCCGCGCCTGCTGCACGTCCGCGCGGCACCGGGTCGGCGAACGTCGGCCGCCGGCGTGCCCGGACGCGGGCTGTACGCGAAGCTGAAGGCGCCGTCGAAATCGACGTCCTCGACGAGCTGCATCGTCTGCGCGAAATCGGCGTCGGTCTCGCCGGGAAAGCCGACGATGAAATCCGAAGTGAGCGAGAGGTCCGGTCGCACGGCCCGAAGCTTGCGCACGATGGACTTGTACTCGAGCGCCGTATAGCCGCGCTTCATCGCCGCCAGCACCCGGTCGGAGCCCGATTGCACCGGCAGATGCAGGTGGGACACGAGCTTGCCGATGCGGCCATGCGCGGCGATCAGCCGCGGCGACATCTCCTTCGGATGCGACGTCGTGTAGCGGATGCGCTCGATGCCGGGAACTTCGGCGATGTATTCGAGCAGCGTCGCAAGATCGGCGATCTCGCCGCGTGGCTCCCATCGGCGCCGCGATACGCGTTCACGTTCTGCCCCAGCAGCGTGACTTCCATCACGCCCTGATCGGCGAGATCGGCCACTTCGGTCAGCACGTCGTCGAACGGGCGCGAGACTTCCTCGCCGCGCGTGTAGGGCACGACGCAGAACGTGCAGTACTTGCTGCAGCCTTCCATGATCGACACGAACGCCGACGCGCCCTCGACCCGCGGCGGCGGCAGGTGATCGAATTTCTCGATCGCCGGAAAGCTGATGTCGACCTGCGGCGTCGCCGGTCGCGCGCCGCGCGCGGATGAGCGCCGGCAGCCGATGCAGCGTCTGCGGGCCGAACACGACGTCGACATACGGCGCGCGCCCGACGATGTCGGCGCCTTCCTGGCTCGCGACGCAGCCGCCGACGCCGATGATGAGATCGGGTTTGTCGGCCTTCAGCGCGCGCACGCGGCCGAGATCGTGGAACACGCGCTCCTGCGCCTTCTCGCGCACCGAGCAGGTATTGAAGAGGATGACGTCGGCGTTCTCGGGACGGTCGGTGAGCGCGAAGCCGCCATCGGCGGCGAGCACGTCGGCCATCTTGTCCGAGTCGTACTCGTTCATCTGGCAGCCGAACGTGCGGATGTAGAGCTTGTGCGTCACGGGCGCGCCCCGGGGCCGGTGGTTATCCGGAGGGGGCGGGAGGCGTTGAAAGGGCGGAGGATTATAGCAGGGGACCGCGAAGTGCTCCACGACGCCGGAGAGGGTGTCGCGATCGGACCGCCGAAAGCGGTAGAATTCTTCGACGCAGGTGTCCGCCGCGAATCCCTCGCGGCGGGTGAAACGGGAATGCGGTGCCGCGCGGCTCTTCGTCGCGCGCCAACCCGCAGCTGCCCCCGCAACGGTAGGCGAGTGCGGGCCGCCCAACACGCCACTGTCGTGGCGCCTCGATAAGGCGCGCGACGGGAAGGCGGGCGGCCAAGACTGGCGAGCCCGGAGACCGGCCTGCGACCGGGTCGCGCGTGCTCCGGCGCAGGCGCGCGCCGAGCCGCGACGCACGGTGCCGACGCTCGCGTCGGCACCGTGCGGTCGCCTTTGCCGTGCGGGGTCGCGCGGCATCCGCGGAGCTCGCCATGATTCGTCCTCGTTTCCACCGGCCGTCGCCACGGAAGCCGGCGCACAGACGTTCGTCATGCCTTCCTCGATTCCTCGACCGGCAGCGCCGTCGCGTCGCACGCTGGCGCTCGCCGCCCTGTGCGACGCCGCTCGCGCTGCGCGCAGTCTGCCGAGCAGCCCGTCGCCTACGATTCGTATGCGGTCACGGCGCGCGCGAGGCTCGCAGCCGATCGCCGACGTGCTCGCCGACGTCACGGTGATCGGCGCGGCGGAGATCGCGCGCGCCGGCGCGCAGAGCCTGACCGAGCTCCTGCAGCGCCAGCCGGGCGTCGAGATCGTCCAGAACGGCGGCCCGGGCTCGCCGTCGGGCGTCTTCCTGCGCGGCGCCAACCGCGGGCCAGACGCTGGTGCTGATCGACGGCATCCGGATCGCGTCGTCGAGCGCGGGAGCGACATCGCTCGAAGCGATCCCGCTCGACCAGATCGACCGGATCGAGATCCTGCGCGGGCCCGCGTCGAGCCTCTACGGCGCGGACGCGATCGGCGGCGTCGTGCAGGTGTTCACGCGGCGCGGGACGGCCGCGCTGACGGGCAACGCCAGCGCGGGTTACGGCACCTACGGCACCTGGGACGTCAAGGCCGGCGTCGCCGGCACGAGCGGGGCCGGTGACGTTCGCGGTGCAGGGAGCGGCGAAGGCGCAGCGACGGCTTCAACGCCTTCGTCGACCCGGCGAACTTCCACTTCAACCGGACCAGCGACGGCTACAAGAACGCAGAGCATCTCGGCGAACGTCGGATTCACCGCCGCGCCGGGACAGGAATTCACGGCGCAGTATTTCCGCAGCCATCTCGACAGCCAGTTCGACGGCGGACGCGGGCTTCGACGATCGGACGATCACCGTCGCCGAAACCTGGCAGATCGCGAGCGCGCAACGCTCTGACGCCCTTCTGGGTGTCGAGGCTGTCGGCGGGCGCAGGGATCGACGACAGCGAGTCGAAGACCGGCTTCGGCGATTCCCCCTTCAAGACGACGCAGCGGCAGTACGCGTGGCAGAACGAATTCACGTTGCCGCTCGGGCATGCTGACCGCGGGCTTCGAGCGCCGCGAGGAGCACCTCGCGACCGACGCCGGCTTCGCGGTCACCGAGCGCGACACGAATTCGCTGTTCGGCATCTACCAGCTGCGCGTCGACGACCACGCGCTGCAAGGGAATCTGCGCCGGGACGATTCGAGCCAGTACGGCGGCAAGACGACAGGCTCGCATCGCCTACGGCTATCGTTTCGCCGCCGGCGTTGCGCGTCACGGCGGGCTACTCGACCGGCTTCAAGGCGCCGTCGTTCAACGATCTCTACTTCCCCGGTTTCTCCAATCCCGATCTCGTGCCCGAAACCTCCAAGAACCTCGAAGGCGGCGTCTACTGGAACGGCGACGTCGAGGGCGCGAACGCTCGAAGCGCGCGCGATCGTCTATCGGAACCGCGTTTCGCAGCTGATCATTTTCAATGCGACGTCGATTTCGTCTGCGCGCCGCACAACGTCGAATCGCGCGACGCTCGAAGGCGTGACGCTCGGGCTCGAAGCCCGGCGCCGACAACGGCGCGACGCTCCGGCGTCGCTCGACATCCAGTCGC
The DNA here is from genome assembly GCA_963840945.1 of uncultured beta proteobacterium. Lineage (GTDB taxonomy): Bacteria > Pseudomonadota > Gammaproteobacteria > Burkholderiales > Casimicrobiaceae > CAIWHR01. The sequence goes on from CAWJAU010000022.1 coordinate 72,937, forward strand.
CGGAGGACGATCGTCACGGGCAAGCTCCTGCCGCGGCGCGCGCGCCGGCACGGCGCGTTGACCGCGGGTTATCCGGTGGGGCCGGCCCGCTTGGGCGTGGAGCTCGTCGCGTCGTCCCTGCGCTACGACGATCCGGACAACCACGTGAAGATGGGCGGCTACGCGCTTCGTCAACCTCACCGCGGAATGGGCGTTCTCTCCCGGCGTCACGTTGTTCGCGCGAGCCGACAACATCTTCGACAAGAACTATCGAGCTCGCGGCGGGCTTCGGCACCGGAGGCAGGACGGTCTTCGCCGGATGTGCGCGCCGTGCTGCGATGAGCGCCCGCAGCCGAGGCGCGATGCGCCCGCTCGGGGGGTTGCGGCTCAAGGATCGCGGCGCATGGCGCGGCGTTCGCCGTGGCGGCGCTCGTCGCTGCGGCGCCCGCGGCGCGCGCCGCGGTGAGGCGTCGACGACGCGGGCGTGACGGTGACTCTCGGCAGCCCCCGCGGTGCGCATCGTGAGCCTCGCGCCGCATGCGACCGAGCTGCTTTATCGCCGCCGGCGCCGGCGACCGCGTCGTCGGCGTGCTCGCCACGTCCGATTGGCCGCCGGAGGCGCTCGCGCAAGCCGAAAGTCGGCGATTCGCGCGCGCTCGACCTCGAGCGCATCCTGCTGCTCGCCCCGGATCTGGTCGTCACGTGGCCTTTCGCGGCGCCGGCGCAGGTCGGCGCGCTCACGGCGCGAGGCGTGCCGGTCTTCATCGCGAATCCCGCGACGATCGACGGCATCGCGCAGGACCTCGAGCGGCTGGGAACGCTCGCCGGAACGTTGCCGGCGGCGGCGGCGCGCGGCCGCCCAATTCCGCGCGCGACTGGCGCGGCTCTCGAATCGCTACCGTGGAACCAGGACGGTGCGCGTGTTCTACGAGATCTGGAACGTGCCGCTCTTACACGATCGGCGGAAAGCACCTCATTTCGCAGGCGCTGCGCGTATGCGGCGGCGAGAACGTCTTCGCGTCGCTGCCGCTGCCGGCGCCGCGGCGTGAGCGTGGAGGCGGTGCTGGCCGCCAGCCCGATGCGATCATCGCCGGCGCGGACCGTGCCGTGCGCCCGGCGTGGCTCGATGAATGGAAGCGCTGGCCGACGCTGCCCGCGGTGGCGCGACGGCAATCTTTTCACCGTCGACGCGAATCTCCTGCACCGGTCGGGGCCGCGGTTCATCGACGGCGTCGAAGCGCTCTGCGCGACGCTCTCCGAGGCGCGTTCCGCCGCGCGCTGAAAATCGCGCGAACCGGTGCGCCAGCGCGGGGTCCGTGCCCGCCGGCGGGTAGTTCATCTCTAGATCGGCAGGAAGGTCCGCGTCGTGCCGTCGCCCACGGCGATGAGCCGGTGTCCGAAGAGCGCCGATAGCGTCGCCTCCGACATGACGTCGCTCGCCGCCCCGGCGAGCGTCCGTCCATCGCCGAGGGCGATCGCGTGATCCGCATAACGCAATGCGAGATGCAGGTCGTGCAGCACCATGACGACCGCCCTCCCCTCGTTGCGCGCGAGCGCCGTCACCGTGTCGAGCGCGGCAATCTGCTGCCCGAGATCGAGGTGCGACGACGGCTCGTCCAGCAGGAGCAACGCCGGATCCTGCGCGACGAGCGCCGCCAGCGCGAGGCGCCGCCGTTCGCCGCCGGAGAGCGTTCGCGCATCGCGCGCGTCGAGGCCGGCGAGTCCGAAGGCCGACAGCGCTGCGCGCACCCGCTCGACATCGGCGGCCGATTCCCACTGCCAGCGCGCGAGATGCGGATGCCGACCGACGAGCGCGGTCTCGAGCACGGTGGCGGGGAAGTAGTCGACGCTGTCCTGCGGCAGGAAACCGCGGATCCTCGCGCGCTCGCGCGGGCCGAGTGCGGCGAGCGGCGTCCCGTCGTAAGCGATCTCACCCGAAGCCGGTGCCCGGAGCCCGGCGAGGGCAGTGACGAGGGTGGTCTTGCCGGCGCCGTTCGGCCCGATGATGGCCCAGCACTCGCCCGCGCGCACGTCGAAATCGAGACCAGTGGCGAGTGCGCGGCCCGCGACCGACAGCGCCAGGCCGCGGCATGACAGACGGGGGATTTCCGCCGTCACGAGCGGCCCCGCGCCAGCAGGGCGAGCAGCACCGGCACGCCGACGAGCGCGGTGATCACCCCGACAGGCAACTGAATGGGCGCGGCGACCGTGCGCGCCAGTGTGTCGGCGAGCAGGAGCAGCGTGCCTCCGGTCAGCACGCTTGCCGGCAACAGCAGCCGCTGATCGTTGCCGATCACCAGGCGAAGACCGTGGGGAACCACGAGACCGACGAACCCGACGCTGCCGGCGGTCGTGACCGCGACGGCGGTGCCGAATGCGGCCAGTGCGCACAGCACCATAGTCGTGCGCGCGACGGCGACGCCCAGCGCGGCGGCCACCTCCTCGCCGCGCGCCAGAACATTGAGATCGCGCGCCAGCGCCAACGATCCCGCCAGCGTGACGGCCAGCGCGACGAGCGAGGGCGTCGCGGCGGTCGTGCCGCCCAAGTCACCGATCAGCCAGAACAGCATGCCCTTCACTTGCACATCCGGCGCGAGGGTCAGCAGCAACGCGATGACCGCGCCCCATCCGGCCGCGACGACGACTCCCGTGAGCAGCAGCCGAGTCGTGGTCCAAGGCGCGCGTTCAGCGCCGGTCCGCGCGAGCCCGAACACGAGCACGGTGGAGGCCAGCGCGCCGCCGAGCGCCGCTGGAGTGACCAATGCCGTGACGCCGGCGAGCATGGCACCCAAGCGCCCCCACCGCCGCGCCGCCCGAAATGCCGAGGATGTAGGGATCGGCAAGCGGATTGCGCAAGAGCGCCTGCATCAACGCGCCGGCGAGCGCGAGGAGGCCGCCCACGGCGAACGCCGCGAGCGCGCGAGGCAGCCGCAACTCGCGCACGATGGCGGTTTCGGTTTCGGACGCTCCCCTCGTGAGTGCGCGCAGGATCGTCACGCCATCGACCGCCACGCTGCCGACGGTAAGAGCCATGGCGAGCGCGGCCAGCGCCGCCACTCCGAGTGCAAAGAGGATAACGACGTTGCGGCCCGGAGTCGCCCGGACGAAATGCTGCGATGCGGACATGAGGCGCGACTATAATCCGCTTCCCACCGCATCGAAACGCGGGACCCGCAACCGGCAATAACAGGGCGAGAGGGCGAGGGGCGAGACTTGAACAAGGCATTCACGCGCGAATCAGACACCGACGACGAAGATGACGTCGAGGCCGTCTCGCCGTTGCCGGCCGGCGCGCGCAACTATATGACGCCCGGCGGATACGCGCGGCTTTCCGGCGAGCTCGAGCAACTCGTCCACAGGGAGCGTCCGGAACTGGTCGTGACGGTGTCGTGGGCCGCCGGCAACGGCGATCGTTCGGAAAACGGCGACTACATCTACGGCAAGAAGCGCTTGCGCGAGATCGACCGCCGCATCCGCTACCTGATCAAGCGGCTCGACGCCGCCGAAGTCGTGGATCCGGCCGCACCACGCGACGAGGAGCTCGCCGGACAGGTTTTCTTCGGAGCGACCGTGATCGTGAGGAACGACCGCGGCGAGGACCGGACCGTGGCCATCGTCGGCGTCGACGAGATCGACACGGCGCGCGGGTACATCAGCTGGGTGTCACCGATGGCTCGCGCGCTGCTCAAGGCGCGCGAAGGCGATACGGTGACATTGCGCACGCCGGTAGGTGCCGAAGAGATCGAAATCGTCGGAGTCCGTTACGAACCGCTGGCCACGGGCGCGGTGGCATCCGGTTGACGGAGCGCGTGACCTGAGACTAGAGTGGCCCGATGATTGCACCGACCAAACCCGCGGCGGACCTATCCGACAGCGCGATCGAGACCGAGCTCGCGGCACTGGAGCAGAGGCTCGGCATGCTGATCGCGCACGCCAAGGTGTTGCGCGCGACCAACGACAACCTGCGCCGCGATCTCGCCGCGGCCGAAGCCCGCAATCAGGCGCTGTCCGAGCGCGTGGCCGAGGCGAAGCGCCGGCTCGACGCGCTGGTCGCCCGTCTGCCGGAACCCGCGCAATGAGCGCCGCCGGGCCGTCCCAAGGCGCGAACAGGGCCCCCTCCGGGGGGCAGCGCAGCGGCGTCAGCCGCAAGCGTGGGGGCACACCAATGACCAGCAAAACCCCCAGAACAGCGGGCTCGGCCGAAAGCATGGTGACGCTCGACGTTTCGCTGCTCGGCCGCGATTACAAGGTGGCCTGCAAGGCCGGCGAGCAATCCGAGCTCCAGGACGCCGTCGCCTTCCTCGAGCTCCGCATGCGTGAAATCCGTGACGCCAGCAAGACGAGCTCCGTCGAGCGCGTTGCAGTGATGGCGGCGTTGAACCTCGCGCACGACTTCCAGCTCCAGCGCGGACGTGCCGCGCCGGCCGTCCGGGCGACCCGCGAGGCGCCGGAGGATGCGATCGACGTTGCCGCCGTGCGGCAGAGAATCGCCGGCATGCAGTCGGCGATCGACCAGGTGCTCGCGAGCAAGGATAAGCTGTTCTGACGCGCCATCGGCGCGCCTTTCGACCATGTTCCCTGCGGTGTTCGAGTTGTCCATACACTCTTTGAACCAATGCTACCTAGCGAGGTTGCCGCGCCATTTGCGGGCTGGTGTGCGCTCCCATGCGGAAGCGCCTGAAGGCTCCGGCAGGCGACCCTCTTGAACCTCAGGTTCAGGATGAGGGCAGCACGGCACAGGCGGGGAACACCCTTTCTCCATTCGCCTCCCGCGGGGCGGATAGGTCTCGCAACGAGATCAGAGCGGGATGACTCGATCCTGATCGGTCTTCCCCGTCTGCGGCCTGGACGCCAAGCAAACTATCCTGGTTCGGGGAAGTACGCGGAGCGCTTTCACCAGAAGGTGAAATATCTTCACATCGAAGTCGACGTCTCGGGTTTCCAGCGCGGCGTGGATTTCGGCCTCATTCCTCGCCGTTCCGAGGTAGCGCCATCGATCGACGATGTGCAGGTCGGAGCGCTCGCGAATCCCAATGGGCCCTTGATACGGCCAGGCAGGAAGACGAAGCTCCCGCAATGCGGAGAATGCACGCGTGAGATGGATAAGTCGCGCGCAGCCGCGGCCACGATCGGAAGTGCCGGCTTCGACAGGGCAGGCCGGGCAAGGGGGATCGGGACCTTCGGCCACTCCGAGCAACGAATGGCACAGCTCATGTGCGGCCGCAATTCGGCGCAGCGCATTGCGCGCCTTGTGGGGTGAATCGAAGACGCCGAATAATTCGTCGGTGATCGCGAACGCCCGTTCGGAGAGCGATACGAGCGAAAGACAGGGATAGGCGTCGGGGGCGAACCGCCACGAATAGGGTGTTCGGCACCTCTGTCTCGGCGCGGGCAACGCTGTTCCGGACAGCAGCGCCAATTGGAGCTGCGCGCCGAGTATCCCTTTTGTCACGCGCCAGGTGATATTTCTGATCCGATGCGAGATGGCCAACGCTCGGGCAGACACCAGGTCGAGCCGAAAGTACTGCAGAACGCGTGCCTTGAGATTGCTGGCGGTCCCTGCCCTCAATATCTCGTCGCCTTCACCGTGGAAAACGTAGACTCCAGGCGCTTCGGGCAAGCGGTCGATCAGCGCCGGATGCAAATACGCGGGCAACACCGGCCCGGCCCGCAGCGCTTCAATGGTCGTGACGAGCGCCGCTGCGGGATGATCGCGATGAATCGTCTGCCAGAATTGCCAGATCAGCTTCGCGTCGTGCAATGCCCGGTGACGGACTTCCGCCTCCAGCCCGTGGCGCTCGATCAACGAGTCGAGGTCATGGTGCCCGGATTGCGAATACAGCCGGCGCGACAGCATCAGCGAGCAAAGGACCTCGGGATGGAATTCGATCCCGGTCCGGCCGAACTCGGCTTTCAGAAATTCGTAATCGAAGCGTGCGTTGTGGGCGATGAACAGGCGGCCAGCCAACCGACGGGCAAGATCGGCCGCAATGTCCTTGAACCGAGGGGCCGCGCCCCGCATTTCGTCGGTGATCCCATCCGGCAGCATGGGGACGCTCCTGGCGGCGGGTCAACGGATTGATCACGGTCGTCCATTCGCTGGCGCGGTCGCCGTCGACGGTGATCACTCCAATCTCGGTGATGCGGTTTTCCCGCGGGTTTACACCCGTCGTTTCGACATCGACGAAAGCAAGCGGCGGAAGGTCCATTTGGCGGGACGACTGGGTGCTGCTATTATCGAACGATCGTTCGATGGCGTCCAGCCAGGGGCGTCGCCCTCCTCTTTGGTCGGAGAGACATGATGAGCGCACCGGAAAATGAAAGTCCCGTCGCCGAATCGCGCCTTGCAACCCGCCCGGTCGCCCATTATGTTGGCGAGATGACGCCCTCCGCGCTGTTCCACCCCGCCGTCGCCGCCTGGTTTTCCAGGACGTTTCCGGGACCGACGAAAGCACAGGCGCGCGCGTGGCCGGCGATCCAGGCGGGTCGTCATGTCCTCGTCGCGGCGCCGACCGGATCGGGAAAGACGCTCGCCGCGTTCCTGGCGGCGATCGATGGCCTCGTGCGCGAAGGGGTCGAGGGCGTGCTGCCCGACGAAACGACGGTCGTCTATGTGTCGCCGTTGAAGGCGCTGTCCAACGACATCCAGCGCAATCTCGAAGCGCCGCTCGCGGGAATCCGCGCCGAGCTTGCGGCCCTTGGCTATCCGGACGTGGAAATCCGCACGCTGGTGCGCACGGGCGACACACCGCAGAGCGAGCGCGCGAGCATGCGCCGGCGGCCCCCGCAAATCGTCGTCACGACTCCCGAGTCGTTGTACGTGCTGCTGGGCTCGGAGTCGGGGCGAAAGATGCTGGCAACGACGCGGACGGTGATCGTCGACGAGATCCACGCGCTCGCCCCGAACAAGCGGGGCAGCCATCTTGCGTTGTCGCTGGAACGCCTCGCCGCGCTGACGCCCGCGCCTCCGGTGCGCGTGGGCTTGTCGGCGACGCAGAAGCCGATCGAAGAAATTGCGCGATACCTCGTTGGAACGCAGGCGTCCGCCGACCAATGTTCCATCGTCGACGTCGGACATGTGCGCGAGCGCGATCTCGCCCTCGAAGTTCCGCCGGCGCCGCTCGAAGCCATCATGTCGGGCGAGGTCTGGCAACAGGTTTACGCGCGGCTCGCTGCGCTGACGCAGGAGCATCGCACGACGCTCGTGTTCGTCAACACGCGGCGCATGGCGGAGCGCGTGGCTCGGCACTTGTCCGAATTGATCGGCAACGACGTCGTCACCGCGCACCACGGGAGCCTCGCCAAGGATCGCCGCTTCGACGCCGAGCAGCGACTGAAGAGCGGCCAGCTGCGGGCGCTCGTGGCCACGGCCTCGCTCGAGCTTGGCATCGACATCGGCGATGTCGAGCTCGTCTGCCAGCTCGGCACGCCACGCTCGATCGCCACGTTCCTGCAGCGGGCGGGACGTGCCAACCACTCGGTCGGCGGGCAGCCGAAGGCACGCCTTTTCCCCTTATCGCGCGACGAGCTGGTGGAATGCACCGCCCTCCTCGACGCGGTGCAACGCGGCGAGCTCGACCGCATTGCGATACCGCCGAAGCCACTCGACGTTCTCGCCCAGCAGGTCGTGGCGGAGGTGGCGGCGCGCGAATGGAGCGAAGAGGACCTGTTCGGCGTCTTCACCCGGGCGTATCCGTACGCGACGTTGACGCGCGACGAGTATCTCGCGGTCGTGCGCATGGTCGCCGAGGGTTTCAGCACGCGTCGAGGCCATCGCGCGGCGTACGTGCATCGCGATGCGGTGAACGGAGTCCTGCGCGGCCGGCGCGGCGCACGGCTTACCGCCCTCACCTCAGGCGGCGCGATTCCGGACACCGCCGACTACGATGTCGTGCTCGAGCCCGCGGGCCAGCTCGTCGGCACCGTCAACGAGGATTTCGCGATCGAGAGCCTCGCCGGGGACGTCTTCCAGCTCGGGAACACGTCGTATCGGATCCTGCGGGTCGAGGCGGGGCGCATACGCGTGGACGACGCGCAAGGCCAGCCGCCCACCATTCCTTTCTGGCTCGGTGAAGCGCCGGGTCGGACGGATGAGCTTTCGGCCGCCGTGTCGCGATTGCGTGAAGACGTCGAGGGGCGACTCGACAACGCGACTGCGCTCGACTACCTGCTGCGCGACCAGAAGCTCGCTGCATCACCCGCGGAACAGCTGGTGGAATATCTCGCCGCCGCGCGCGCCGCGCTCGGCACGCTGCCGACGCAGAAGACGATCGTGTTCGAGCGCTTCTTCGACGAATCGGGCGGAATGCAGTTCGTGATGCACAGCCCGTTCGGCAGCCGGATCAACCGCGCCTGGGGGCTGGCGCTGCGCAAGCGCTTCTGCCGCAAGTTCAATTTCGAGCTGCAGGCGGCGGCGACCGAGGATGCGATCGTGCTGTCGCTATCGACGAGCCACAGCTTTCCGCTCGAGGAAGTGGCGCGGTATCTCCATTCGGCGAGCGTGCGTGCGCTGCTGATCCAGGCCATGCTCGACGCCCCGATGTTCGCCGCGCGGTGGCGTTGGACGGCAACGACCTCGCTCGCGCTGCCGCGCTTTCGTTCGGGCAAGAAGGTGCCGCCGCAACTGCAGCGGATGGCGGCCGAAGACCTGCTGGCCGCGGTGTTTCCGGATCAGATGGCCTGTCCTGAAAATCTGGCGGGCGCACGTGAGATGCCCGACCATCCGCTCGTCAATCAGACCGTACAGGACTGTCTGCACGACGCGATGGATATCGAGGGCCTCGAAAATCTGCTGCGGGCGATCGAATCCGGCGAGATCCGCATCGAATGCCGGGAATTGACGGAGCCCTCGCCGCTTGCGCTGGAGATCCTGGGCGCGCGGCCGTATGCGTTCTTAGACGACGCGCCGCTGGAAGAGCGGCGCACCCGCGCGGTGATGGGCCGGCGCTGGCTCGACGAAGAATCGGCGGCGGGTCTGGGTCGACTCGATCCGAATGCGATCGAACGCGTCCGCACGGAGGCGTGGCCCAGCGCCGAAAGCGCTGACGAGTTGCATGACGCACTGCTGGGGCTTGGCTTCGTCACCGAATCGGAGACCGCCCGCTGCGAGCCGTGGCGCGCGTTCCTCGCGGCGCTGGCCCAAGCGAAGCGGGTGACGAGGCTCTCGTTGCCGCCCTCCGGGATAGCGGAGTCTTCCACGGCCGAAAACATGCTGTGGGTTGCCGCCGAGCGCCTGCCCCAGTTCGCTGCCGTCTTCCCGCACGCGCACCTTTCGCCGCCGATCGCCGCACCCGCAGAATTTGCCGCCCGGCCGTGGTCGTTCGACGAAGCGCTGGTCGAGATCGTTCGCGGACGCCTTCAGGGCCTGGGACCGGTGACCCCCGAGGCGCTCGCCGGCTCGATGGCGCTGCCGGTGCCCACTATCGAATTGGCTCTGGCCAAGCTCGCGGTGGAAGGCTTCGCGATGAGCGGATCGTTCACGCCCGGCGCGAGTCAATCCGAATGGTGCGACCGGGCGCTTCTCGCGCGCATCCATCGCTATACCGTCAAACGGCTGCGGCAGGAGATCGAGCCGGTCTCGGGCCAGGACTTCATGCGTTTCCTGTGTCGCTGGCAGCACGTCATCCCGAGCGAGCGGCGCGAGGGGCCCGACGCACTGGCGGCGCTCATTACGCAGCTCGAGGGTTTCGAGGCGCCCGCCGCCGCATGGGAGGCCGATATCCTCCCTGCCCGGCTCGACAATTACGACTTCACCTGGCTCGACGATCTTTGTCTTGCCGGACGCGCCGCGTGGACGCGCCTCACCGCCCCGGCAAGGCCCACCGGCAAGAGCGCCGGCCCGATTCGCACGACACCGGTTGCGCTGGTTCCCAGGCGCAGCCTTCCACTGTGGAATCGCGCGGTGCCCGCTCCTGCGGAGCCTCCGGTCATGAGTCCGCGCGCGTTGCGGGTGATCGAGCATCTCCAAGGTCACGGCGCCTGTTTCTATGACGAAATCGTCGATGCGACCGGCATGTTGCGCACGCAGGTGGAAGACGCGCTCGCCGAGCTCGTGGCGCTAGGTCTCGTGCACAGCGACAGCTTTGCCGGCTTGCGCGCCTTGCTCACGCCGTCCGATCGGCGCAAGCCGCTCGGTGCGGGCAAGAGACGCCGCCGCACGGCGCTCTTCGGCATCGAGGATGCCGGCCGCTGGGCGCTGGTCCGGCGCCCGGCGCCATCGGTCAGCGGCGGCGCGACGTACCGGCCCGACTACGAAATCGTCGACCATATCGCCGATACCTTGCTGCGCCGTTACGGCGTCGTCTTCTGGCGGCTGCTCGAGCGCGAGGCCGCGTGGCTGCCGCCGTGGCGAGAACTGTTGCGGGTTTTGCGCCGGCTGGAAGCGCGCGGGGAAATACGCGGAGGCCGATTCGTCGCCGGCATCTCGGGCGAACAGTTTGCGTTGCCGGAAGCCGTCGACCTTCTGCGCGAGACGCGGCGCGCGCCCGCGTCGGCGGCCTGGATCTCGTTGAGCGCCGCCGATCCGCTGAACCTCATCGGCAACATCGTTCCGGGTCCGAAGGTTCCCGCCGTCACCAACAATCGCGTCCTTTATCGCAACGGCATGCCCGTAGCCGCGCTCGTCGCCGGCGAGACGCAGTGGATCGGGGAGCTCGAGCCACGAGAACGCCCCGAGGCGGAAAGCGCACTCGTCAAGCGCCTGACGGGTTCGCCGCTGCTCGCGTATCTGCGGTAAAGGGCCCCCACGCTCCCTTTGTGCGGCTTCGCCGCATCCCGCTGCGCGGGACCAGCCTTCGGCTGTCCTGCGGCCTTCGGCCTGGTGGTCGCTGCCCCCCGAGGGGCGCTTAGTGCCCTTCGGGCGGCCGTGCGGGCACTAGCCTCCCCGGTCGAGCTGACTCTGATAGATCGCGCGCACGGCATCGATCGTGTCGGCATCCTGCGCCGCTTTGTCGGTGCGGTAGCGCTTGACGCGGGCGAAACGCAGCGCAAGTCCGCCGGGATAATGCGGGCTCGCCTGCAGATCGTTGAAGGCGATTTCGACAACCAGCTCGGGGCGCACGTGCACGGTCATAGCATCGCGCGCCGCCTCGCGCGCGAGAAGCGCCGTTGTCTGCCAGGCGAGCATTTCGTCGGTCATGCCCTTGAAGGTCTTGCCGAGCATGACGAACCCGCCGTTGGCATCGTCACGCGCGGCCAGATGCAGGTTGGACAGGAAGCCCTTGCGGCGCCCATTGCCCCACTCCGCGGCGAGCACGACGAGGTCGAGCGTGTGCAGCCGCTTGACCTTGAGCCATGTCGCGGCGCGCTTGCCCGCCTCGTAGGGCGCGCTCAGCGATTTCGCCATCACGCCTTCGTGTCCGCGGCGTAGCGCGTCTTCGTAGAACCTCTCCGCTTCGGCCGCGTCGCCCGTCACGAGGCGAGGTATCAGCAACTCGCGAGGAAGCGCGCGTGACAGCGCGTCGACCCGCTCGGTCGACGGCGGCGTCGGTCAGTGCGTCCGCGCCGAAGCGCAAGCAGTCGAAGAAAAATACCGACAACGGCAGCGACGCCTGCATCGCCGGCACGTCCAGCGTGCGCCCGAACCGGCGCATCGTGACCTGAAACGGCTGCGGCGCGCCATTGCCCTGGAGCGCAATCGCTTCGCCGTCGAGAATGAGCTCCGGCACCGGGCTCGCCCGCACCGCAGCGACGATCTCGGGCGCCGAGGCGGTCACGTCGTTGCGGCTCCGCGTGAATATCCGCACGTCGTCGCCGGCCTTGTGCACCTGGACGCGTGCGCCGTCGACTTTCCATTCGAACGCCGCCGTCCCGAGCGCCCGCAGCGCATCGGCGACATCGGCCGCCGGTTGCGCGAGCATCGGCGCAATGGGCTGCATCAGCGCGAGGGCGAATCGGCGAAGGCCGTGGGCGCCTTCCGTCAACGCTGCAAGGGCGACCGGAACAATCCCATGCGCGACCATGGCGGCTTGCCGTACCGCCGATGGGGGCAGCGATGCCGCCGCCGCGACGGCGTCGATCATCAGCGATTCGAGCGCGCCTTGACGAAGCTCACCGAGCAGCAGCCTCACGAGAAAGTCGCGTTCTTCGCTTGTCGCGCGCGTCAACAGCTCCGAAAGGATGCGGCTGCGCTCGCCCTTCGAGCCCGCTCCGGTGATCGATGAAATGCGCGCGAGCGCCGTATCGACATCGGAAACCGTCAGAGATGGGCCATCGGCCGCCGCGGCGGGACGCGCGTCGCGCAAGAGCGCGTAGCCGATGCCGCTGCGACCCTGCCGAGTCTCGCCCGAAAGATAGGCAACGCCGGTTTCGATTTCCGCAGGGTCAAGCTTGCGGAGGCAGGCGGCGAGCTCGGCGGTCTTGGCGTTGCGACTGGGGGTTTCGGCGACGCGGCGCGATGTTTCGACAAGCTCGGCCAATAGCGTCATCGGGCTATGTTACGGCAGGAGTGCCGTATCCGGACGCGATCGGGCGCAGGTCGTGGTCGCCCACGGCTGCGTCGATGCTCCGGGTTCGAAGCGCCCTCAGAAAATACGTGCGCAGCCGGTTGCGAGCGGCGAGGCCGACCTCGAGGTTCCAGCAGTTCACGATCGCGAGCCGGAAGCCGCCCGGGGGCATCGCGTGCAATGGCGGATCGCGATCCTCGTGGAAAGTGATCTGTACGCTCGAAACGGCGGGGAGCGACCGGATGTCTTCGAGCTGCCTGCGCGAAGGATGCCGCCAACGTACGTCGCGCCGATCGAACAGCACGACGCTGTAACCGTCGCGACGGTCACGGTCGGCGAATATCCATTCGCCGCGAGAATAAAGATGGATGAGCGCGTCGACCCATCCACGCCCATAGAGATCCGGCCACTGATCGCTTGGCCGCAAGTGGGTTTCGATGATCGAACTACCGACGGTTTCGAGGTTGACCATCCCGGTATAGTCGCCAAGGTGCGTCGCGATCCAGCGGCCGAGCGAGGCTTCCAGCGCCGGTTCGGCGGCCGCGTGAATGGTCCAATAATCGAACGTTCCACCACCGGCCGGAAGACCGGTGACGTGTCTCCACCACCGCACTTTGCCGCTGACGACCGCTGCGTCCGAGCTCATGTGCCGGCCTGTGAGCAGCGTCATCCACATATGTCCCGCCGTGCAATGCTGGTCGTAGTCCTCCGGCGATCCGAGGATGCGCGTCCCCACGCCCATGCCTTTCAGATTGACGATCGGCTTCGAAAACACGGGAAACCCGGCGGAAGCGTGCCGTGGGGCCCTGCGTCTATGCCTTGGCTCTGGGCAATGGCGATCCGGTCATACACCCACCGATGGCTAGGATTCCATGTCCAGGCATCCGAATCTTCCGTCGGAATTCGCACTCCCGTCGGACAACGTGCGGAGGCGAAGTATTGGATGCGCCAGGGATCGGCTTCGCAGATAGGCATGTGCGCAGCTTTACGCCGATGACTTCGTGGAACGCGATCGTCGAGAGGGCTGATTGCGCGAACTCTTGCGCTATCGCCGGGGCAGCGGAGGATCCATCAACCACCAGATTTCGGTGGCGTCCGTTTCGCCGCGGCATGTGCGACCGCGAACGCCCGGCTCTCGTCACCTCCGTATTCCTTGTAGGCATTATTGAAGGCCTTGAGAAAGGCTTCCTTCTGATGCGCGCTGTACTGGTCGGTCTGGGCCTCCGGCAGATCCGAAACGCTCTTGTAAGGCATCCTTGTTCTCCTGAAGGTGGCGCGACTTCTGACCGCGCACTTGCCGGGCGGTGACGCCGACAGTCGCCAGGAGATTCGACGATTTCTGGTTCCGCGTCGGTGCGATGGCGCACAGCAAGTCCCATGTGATATTTTCCCCATTGCTCCGGTGGTTCCGTTTGCTTTGCAACGATGCAGTGCGGCGGCCGTGCGACCGAGATCATGGGCCGGACAAGATAGGACGCGACACCAGATGCGCTATTGGCTTCTCAAATCCGAGCCCGACGAGCTCTCGATCGACGATCTCGCGAAGGCGAAGGACCGGACCACGCCGTGGTTCGGCGTGCGCAACTATCAGGCGCGCAACTTCATGCGCGAACAGATGAAGGTCGGCGATCGCGGGTTCTTCTATCATTCGAGCTGCCCGGAGCCGGGAATCGCCGGCACGGTCGAGATCACGGCGCCGGCGTATCCCGACGCGACGCAGTTCGACCGCAAGAGCCCCTATTTCGACGCGAAGGCCACGCGCGATGCGCCCCGCTGGTTCAACGTCGACGTGACGTTTCTCGCCAAGCTTCGCTTCGTCTCGCTCGCGGAGCTCCGTGCCCATCCCGGGCTCGCGCGCATGCGTGTCCTGCAGCGTGGCAACCGGCTCTCCATCACGCCGGTCGATCCCGCGGAGTGGGCATTGGTGCTGAAGCTCGCCGGGCACAAATGAATGACCGCGCGGCCGCCCGAAGCGCGCGTCGGGCGCTGAGGGGATGAATGCGGCGCTGGTCGGCGCGTTCCTCGCGCTGGGTGCGATCGTCGGCTTTCTCGCGGGATTGCTCGGCCTGGGCGGCGGCATGACGATGGTGCCGCTCCTCACGTTCGTCTTCGCGCGGCAGGGTTTCGCGCCGGAGCACGTCGTGCACATGGCGGTCGCGACTGCGACCGCGACGATTCTTTTCACTTCGCTCGCGTCGATGCGCGAGCATCACCGGCATCGCGCGATCCTCTGGCGGGTCGTCGCCGCTCTAGCGCCCGGGATCATCGTCGGATCGCTGGCGGGACCGCAGGTCGTCGCGGGCATGTCGTCGGCGCTGCTCTCGGCGTTCTTCGGTGTGTTCGTGGCCGCGGCGGCCACCAACATTCTGATCGATCGCAAGCCCAAGCCCACGCGGGAGCTTCCCGGCAAGGTCGGCCTCACCATGGTCGGCGGCGGCATCGGTCTCATCTCGAGCATGGTCGGCGCCGGCGGCGCCTTCCTCACGTTGCCGTTCATGACCGCCTGCAACGTCCCGATGCGCAATTGCGTGGCCACTTCCGCCGCGCTCGGCCTGCCGATCGCCGCCGCGGGGACGATCGGCTTCGTACTGGCCGGGCTCGGGCAGACGGGAATGCCGCCCTACACAATAGGTTATGTGTACGTTCCGGCGCTGCTCGTGATCGTAGCGGCGAGCATGATCTCGGCCCCGTTCGGTGCGCGCGCCGCGCACCGGTGGCCCGTGCAGACGCTGAAGCGGGCATTCGCGCTCGTGCTGTATGCGCTCGCAGCGTACATGCTGTGGCGTGCATGGCGGTAGGGCGCGTTGCGCCCCTACGGCTTCGTGAAGCGCTCGCGCAAGAGGTTTTTCTGGACCTTGCCCATCGCGTTGCGCGGCAGCTCCGGAACGAACTGCACTCGCTTCGGAATCTTGAAACGAGCGATCTCGTCCCGCAGCGCGGCGATCACGCCCGCTTCGGTCAACGCATGGCCCGGATGCGCGACGACGATCGCCGCGACCGCTTCGCCGAAATCGGCGTCGGGTACGCCGATGACCGCAGATTCGACGACACCGTGGAGCGCATCGATCTTCTCCTCGATTTCCTTCGGATAGACGTTGAGCCCGCCGGTGATGATCAGGTCCTTCGCGCGGCCGACGATGCGCAGATAGCCGTTCGGCAGGCACTCGCCCATATCGCCGGTCCGGAAATACGCGTCGGCGGTGAACTCCTCGCGCGTCCTGTCGGGCATGCGCCAGTAGCCGGCAAACACATTGGGGCCGTTCACCTCGATGCCGCCAACCTCGCCCGCGCCACAGGGACGCATCTCGGCGTCGACGACGCGCACCGAGACGCCCGGCAGCGGCGGGCCGACGGTGCCCGGGATCCGTTCGCCTTCCAGCGGATTCGACGTGATCATCCCCGTTTCGGTCATTCCGTAGCGCTCGAGGATCGTGTGCCCCGTGCGTTGTCGGAAAGCGTCGAACGTCTCGGACAACAGCGGCGCCGAGCCCGAAACGAAGAGTCGCATGGCGCGGCAATCGTCCGCGCCGAAAGCAGGCAGCGTCAGGAGCCTCGTGTAGAAAGTCGGGACCCCCATCATCGCGGTGGCGCGCGGCAGCAGCGCGCGGACTTCCTCGGCGTCGAACTTCGCGAGCCAGAGCATCCGCGCGCCGGCCAGCAACGCGCAGTGACACGCGATGAACAGTCCGTGCACGTGATAGATCGGCAGCGCGTGCAGCAGGGTGTCGCCGCGGGTGAAGCCCCAGAATTGAACCAGCGTCAGCGCGTTGCTCGCGAGATTGCGATGGGTGAGCATCGCGCCTTTCGGTTTTCCGGTCGTCCCGGACGTGTACAGGATTGCCGCCACGTCGTCCGGCTTCGACACGACCGTGTCAAAAGACTCCGGCCGATCGGCCGCATGCTCGAGCAGGGTGCCCGCGCCGGTCGCGAGGGTCAGCACCTCGGCCTCGGGGCGCAGCGCCGCGACGCACTCGACGGACTCCGGGCAGCAAACGATGACCGACGGTTCCGCGTCGCCGAAAAGATACGAGAGCTCGCTTTTCTGGTACCCCGTGTTGAGCGGCAAATACACGAAGCCCGCGCGCAGGCAGGCGAGGTAGAGCGCGAGCACCTCCCAGCACTTGTCCACCTGCACGGCCACACGGTCGCCCGGTTGCGCCCCGGCGGCGGTCAGCGCATGGGCGATGCGCGCCGACGCGGTGTCGAGCTCGTCGTAGTGGATGACCGGACCCTCCGGGATCAGCAGGCACGGCTGCTCCGCGCTTTCGGGGAAATGCGCGGCCAGAAGCGCGTAGAGGTTGGCGTTCATGCGGGGGAGCGGCGGGACAAAAGCGGACATTACAACAATCGACGCACTCTCGCTGCCCCGCGGCGCGATTCAAGGCAAGTTGCAGCCGCCTTCGCTTGCGGGCGCATGAATCATCCCCAGCCCGCGAGCGAAGGGCCCCGCAAGCGCCGCGCAGTGCCGTGTCAGATCACTTTTTCGGCCCGCAGCGCCGCGATCTGATCACGCCCATAGCCGAGTTCGGCCAGCACCTCGTCGGTATGCTCGCCCAGCAGCGGCGAGCGCGTGACGTCGGTCGCGCTGTCGGACATCTTGATCGGGTTGCCGACGCTGAGATATTTGCCTCGCGTCGGATGGTCGACCTCGACAACCGTCCCCGTCTTGCGCAGCGAGGGCTCCTCGGCGATTTCCTTCATCGAAAGGATAGGTCCGCAAGGAATGTCGTGCTTGTTGAGGATGTCCATCGCCTCGAACTTGGTCTTGGTCTTGGTCCATTCCTCGATCTGGCCGAAGATCTCCATCAGATGCGGCAGTCGCGCCTTGGGCGTCGCATAGCGGGGATCCGTCAGCCACTCGGGCCGACCGATCACTTCGCAGATATCCTTCCACACGGGCGCCTGCGTGATGAAGTAGATATAGGCGTTGGGGTCGGTCTCCCAGCCCTTGCATTTGAGGATCCAGCCCGGCTGGCCGCCGCCCGACGCGTTGCCGGCGCGGGGGACCGCTTCGCCGAACTTGCCGTTTGGATACTGCGGGTATTCCTCCATCACACTGGTCCGGGCGAGCCGCTGCTGGTCGCGCAGCTTCACGCGGCAGAGATTGAGCACGCCGTCCTGCATCGCCGCCAGCACCTTCTGGCCGCGACCTGTCGTATTGCGCTGGTAGAGCGCGGCGACGATGCCGAGGGCGAGATGCAATCCCGTTCCAGAGTCGCCGATCTGCGCGCCGGTGACAAGCGGGGGGCCGTCGTCGAAGCCCGTCGTCGACGCGGAGCCGCCGGCGCATTGCGCGACATTCTCGTACACCTTGCAATCCTCGTACGGTCCGGGCCCGAAACCCTTGACCGACGCGACGATCATCCGCGGGTTGAGCTCCTGGATATGTTCCCAGGTGAGGCCCATCCGGTCGAGCGCGCCCGGGGCGAAGTTCTCGACCAGCACGTCGCACTTCTTGACGAGCGCCTCGAGCACCGCCTTGCCCTTCGGATGCTTGGCGTCGACCGTGATCGAGCGCTTGTTGTGGTTCAGCATCGTGAAATAGAGGCTGTCCACGCCCGGGATGTCGCGCAGCTGCCCGCGTGTGATGTCGCCCTCGCCCGCCCGCTCCACCTTGACTACGTCGGCGCCCAGCCACGCCAGAAGCTGCGTGCACGTCGGGCCCGATTGCACATGGGTGAAGTCCAGGATGCGTACGCCGTCCAATGCCTTACTCATTTCGTTCCCCTATGCAATGCGCTGTTCCGAAAGCGTTGCCCGAGTTGAAATGCCGGTCACGGCTTCTTCTTCGCGGTGGGATTGAGGCTCGTGATGCGGCCGCTTTCCGTGCCCGCCTTCTCGTCGATGACGGCGTTGATCAGGGTAGGCTTGCGCGAGCGGATCGCCTCTTCCATCGCGTTGCGAAGGTCGGCCGGCGTCGTGGCCAGCACACCCACGCCGCCGAAGGCCTCCATCAGCTTCTCGTAGCGCGCGCCCTTGACGAAGACGAGGGGCGATGGATCGCGTCCTCCGGTGGGATTCGTTTCATCGCCGCGGTAGACGCCGTTGTTGTTGAGGATCACGACGCACACCGGCAGGTCGTAGCGGCAGATCGTCTCGCATTCCATGCCCGAGAAACCGAAGGCGCTGTCGCCCTCGATCGCGATCACCTGCTCACCGCTGACCACGGCCGCCGCGACCGAGAAGCCCATGCCGATGCCCATGACGCCCCACGTGCCGACGTCCAGCCGCTTGCGCGGCTTGTACATGTCGACGATGCTGCGGGTGAAGTCGAGCGCGTTCGCACCCTCGTTGACGAGGATGGCATCCGGATTCGCCTTGACGATGTCGCGCACGACGTTGAGCGCGCTGTGGTAGTTCATCGGCGCTGGGTTCTGCGCCAGCGACTCCCCCATCTTCGCGACGTTCTTGGTCTTGCGCTCCGCGATGGCGCCGAGCCACTCGGCGGGTGGCTTGGGCCAGTTCGATCCCGTAGGTGCGTCGATCGCGGCGAGCATAGCCTTTACGCACGAACCGATGTCGCCGACGACCGGCGCATCGATGCGGACGTTGCTGTCCGCCTCCTGCGGCGAGATGTCGATCTGGATGAACTTCTGGCCGCCCCATTGCTTGGCGCTGCTGCCGCCCCACGTCTTGCCTTTGCCGTGCGAAAGCAGCCAGTTCAAGCGGGCACCGATCACCATCACGACGTCGGCTTCCGGCAGCACGTACGAGCGTGCTGCGGAGGCGGACTGCTCGTGCGTGTCGGCGAGCAGCCCCTTGGCCATCGCCATGGGCAGATAGGGGATGCCGGTCTTTTCCACCAGCGCGCGAATATCCGCATCGGCTTGCGCGTACGCCGCGCCCTTGCCGAGGATGATGAGGGGACGCTTGGCGCTCTTGAGCAGGTCGAGCGCGCGCTTGACAGCGTCCGGCGCCGGGATCTGGCGCGGCGCCGGATCGACGACTTTGATCAGCGAATTCTTCCCGGCTTCCGCATCGATCGTCTGCGGGAACAGCTTGGCCGGCAAGTCGAGATACACGCCGCCAGGCCGGCCGGAAAGCGCAGCCCGGATCGCCCGCGCGACGCCCACGCCAATGTCCTCGGCGTGCAGGACCCGGAACGCGGCCTTGGCGTGCGGCCTCGCGATGGCGAGCTGGTCCATCTCCTCGTAGTCGCCCTGCTGCAGATCGACGATCTCGCGCTCGCTCGAGCCGCTGATGAGGATCATCGGAAAGCAGTTGGTCGTGGCGTTGGCGAGCGCCGTCAATCCGTTGAGAAAGCCGGGGGCGGACACCGTGAGGCAGATGCCCGGCTTCTGCGTCATGAAGCCGGCGATGGAAGCGGCATACCCGGCGTTCTGCTCATGCCGGAAGGAGATCACGCGCATTCCTTGAGCCTGCAACTTGCGCGTGAGGTCGGTGATCGGGATGCCGGGCAGCCCGAAGATCGTATCGATGCCGTTCAGCTTGAGGGCGTCGATGACGAGCCGAAAGCCGTCGGTTTCTTGTGATTGGCGATTGATCTCGCCGCCGCTGGCGGTTCTCAGCGTGTCGTCGGCGGTCGTCGTCGCCTTGCCCGCCGGCTTCGTCGCAGTCTCGTCCATGGTGTCCCCCGTCCTCGTGGAAATGGTTGGAGTCAGTCCGAAACGCTCCTTAGGGCTTGGAGTTTTTCGAATTGTGGCATATGGTATACCAGACAATGGAAACACCGATAGAAGGCATGTCGACGCTTGCCCATACGCCCCTCGCCCCGCTCGCCCTGGAGCCGATCACGGAGAACGCGAGCCTGCGCGACCAGGCGTACACGGCGCTGAAGCAGGCGATCATGAACGCCGACATCTACGCGCATCGGGACGAGATCCGCCTGGACGAGCGCCAGTTGAGCCAGGCGCTGGGAGTTTCCCGCACGCCGATCCGCGAAGCGATGTCGCTGCTCGAGCAGGAGGGTTTCCTGCGCACCGTGCCGCGGCGCGGCGGCTTCATCGTGCGCAAGACGAAGAAGCAGATCATCGAGATGATCGAAGATGTGGGCGGCGCTGGAGAGCATGGCTGCGCGGCTCGCGACGCTGCATGCCTCCGACGCGGACATCGCGGGCGCTCCGAACCATGTTCGACGAATTCCGAAGCGCGACTCCAGCCGAGCACATCCACGAGTACTCGGACGCCAACATCGCGTTCCATCAGGCGATCATCCGGCTGTCGGGCTCCCACCTCATGGGCAAGACGATCGAGGATCTCTTCATTCACGTGCGCGCCATCCGCCGGATGACCATTTCTCAGCGCGACCGCGCGGCGCGTTCGATCATCGATCACATGCGGATCATCGAGGCGCTCGAAGCGCGCGATACCGAATTGGCCGAGCGACTGGTGCGGCAGCATTCGCTCGATCTCGCGGCGCACGTCGAGAAGCATTGCGATTTTCTCGACTAGCAGATCGATGGACCCCCACGCTCACGTTGTTCGCTGCCCCCGAGGGGGCGCACAGTGCGCTTCGGACGGCCGCGCGGCACTGACTGACGCACGACAAGGAACAGGCATCTTGCAGAAAGCCGTCATCGATGTAGCGGGGATTCGTGGGCGACGCCGCAGCAGCGGGCGTCCGAAGGGCCGTCAGGTCGATCCGGTGGCGCTCGCCGAAGTGCGCGCGTTGCTGGGCGACGCGCCGCGCCGGCGCGACCTCGCTGATCGAGCACCTGCACCGGATCCAGGATGCCTGCGGTCACATCTCCGCCGCGCACATCGTCGCCCTCGCGCAGGAGATGTCGCTCGCGATGACCGAGGTCTACGAGGTCGCGACGTTCTACCATCACTTCGACGTCGTGAAGGAAGGTGAAACGCCGCCGCCGGCCGTTGACGGTGCGCGTCTGCGAGACGCTTTCGTGCCAGATGGCGGGATCGGAGGCGCTCCATGCCGCGGCTCGCAGCGCCTGCGGGTCCGGCGTGCGGGTCATCGGCGCGCCGTGCATCGGGCGTTGCGAGCAGGCGCCCGCCGCCGTGGTCGGCCGCAATCCCGATCGACGCGCGACCGCCGGACACCGTCATGGCGGCCGATCGCGGGCAAGCACACGGAGCCTGCAGGCGCCTGCGTATATCGACTATCGGGCGTATCGCGACGACCGGCGGTTACGGCTGTCTGCTTGCCTGCGTGCGCGGCGAGCGCCCGGTCGAGGACGTGCATCAAGACCATGGAGGATTCGAGCCTTGCGCGGCCTGGGCGGCGCCGGGTTCCCGGTCGGCCGCAAGTGGAAGATCGTGCGCGCCGAGCCGGCGCCGCGGCTCATGGCCGTCAACATCGACGAAGGCGAGCCCGGCACCTTCAAGGATCGCTACTACCTGGAACGCGATCCGCATCGCTTCCTCGAGGGCATGCTGATCGCGGCGTGGGCGGTCGGCATCGACGACGTCTACGTCTATCTGCGCGACGAATATGCGGCGTGCCGCGCGATCCTCAGCCGCGAGATCGCCGCGCTCGAGGCCGATCCGCCGTGCGCGCTGCCCGCGCATTCACCTGCGCCGCGGCGCCGGCGCGTACATCTGCGGCGAAGAGTCGGCGATGATCGAGTCGATCGAAGGGCAAGCGCGGCATGCCGCGGCTGCGTCCGCCGTACGTCGCGCAGGTCGGGCTCTTCGGGCGGCCGACGCTCGAGCACAACATGGAAACGCTGTACTGGGTGCGCGACATTCTCGAAAAGGGCGCGCCCTGGTTCGCGGGACACGGTCGGCACGGCCGCAAGGGGTTGCGCTCGTTTTCGGTGTCGGGCCGCGTGGCGAGGCCCGGCGTGCATCTCGCGCCCGCGGGCATCACCGTGCGCGAGCTGATCGACGAGCACTGCGGCGGCATGCTCGCCGGCCACGAGTTCTACGGCTATCTTCCCGGCGGCGCGTCCGGCGGGATTCTGCCGGCGTCGCTGGGCGACGTTCCGCTCGATTTCGACACGCTGCAACCGCACGGCTCGCTTCATCGGCTCGGCGGCTGTCATCGTGCTGTCGCAGCACGACCGCGCGCGCGACGCGGCGCTCAACCTGATGCGATTCTTCGCCGACGAGTCGTGCGGCCAGTGCACGCCCTGCCGCGTCGGCACCGAGAAGGCCGTGGGCCTCCTCGAACGCGAAGACCTGGGACCTGCCGCTGCTCGGACGAGCTGTCGCGGGCGATGGCCGATGCGTCGATCTGCGGCCTGGGGCAGGCGGCGCCCAATCCCATCGCCTGCGTCGTCCGCTATTTCCCGGAGGAGCTCGAATGAGCGGTGAACGCCCCGACACTGCACTCGCGCAGGAAGTCATCGGCTTCCAGCTGAACGGCGAGGAGGTTGCCGCCGTTCCCGGGCGAGACGATCATCGAAGCGGCGACACGCCACGGCGTCGAGATTCCGCACCTTTGTTACACGCCCGGGCATGCGACCCGACGGCAACTGCCGCGCGTGCATGGTGGAGATCAAGGGCGAGCGCGTGCTGGCGCCGTCCTGCTGCCGCGCACCCGCCGCGGGGATGGAAGTGTCGAGCGTGTCGCGACGCGCCGCTGCACGCGCAGAAGATCATCGTCGAGATGCTGGTGGCCGACGTGCCGGAGCGTGTCTACAAGCTCGATTCGGAGCTCGCAGCAGTGGCAGCGCTTTCTCGGCATCGGCAGGCCGCGCTTCGCCGCGCGCGCGCAGCCGGCGCCGGACGTCTCGCATCCCGCGATGGCGGTCAACCTCGACGCCTGCATCCAGTGCACGCGCTGCGTGCGCGCGTGCCGCGAGGAGCAGGTCAACGACGTGATCGGCTTCGCGTTCCGCGGCGCGCATTCGAAGATCGTGTTCGATCTCGACGATCCGATGGGCGAGTCGACGTGTGTGGCGTGCGGCGAATGCGTGCAGGCGTGCCCCACCGGCGCGCTCGCGCCCGCGAAGGAGGCGTACCTCGCGCCGGTCGACAAGAAAGTGGCGTCGGTCTGCCCTATTGCGGCGTGGGCTGCCAGCTCACCTATCACGTCAACGACAACGCGATCGTCCGCGTCGAGGGCCGCGACGGCCCCGCGAATCACGAGCGCCTGTGCGTGAAGGGCCGCTTCGGCTTCGACTATGTGCATCATCCGCAGCGGCTGACCAAGCCGCTCATCCGGTAAGCCCGGCATGCCGAAGACGGCCGACTTCGTGATGGATCCCGCCAATCCGCTCGCAGTATTCCGCGAAGCGACCTGGGACGAGGCGCTGGAGTTGGCCGGCGGCACGCTCGCGAAGATCCGCGACGCGCGCGGCGGCGGCGCGCTGGCGGGATTCGGCTCGGCGAAGGGCTCGAACGAGGAAGCGTATCTCTTCCAGAAGCTCGTGCGCACGGGGTTCGGCTCGAACAACGTCGACCATTGCACGCGCCTTTGTCACGCATCCAGCGTCGCGGCGCTGCTCGAGGGCATCGGCTCGGGCGCCGTCTCCAATCCGGTGATGGACGTGCTGAAGGCGGACGTCGTGCTGCTGATCGGCGCCAATCCGGTCGTCAATCATCCGGTGGCGGCGACGTGGATCAAGAACGCGGTGAAGAGCGGGACGAAGCTGATCCTCGCCGAGCCGCGGCGCTCGGAGCTCGCGCGCCACGCGACGCATTATCCTGCAGTTCAAGCCCGACACCGACGTCGCGCTCCTCAACGCGATGATGCACACGATCGTCGAGGAAGGACTGGTCGCGCAGAGCTTCATCGCCGACCGCACGAGCGGCTTCGAGGAGCTCAAGAAGAACGTCGCCGGCCACAGTCCCGAAGCGATGGCGCCGGTGTGCGGAATTCCGGCGCAGACGATCCGCGAGGTCGCGCGCATGTATCGCGACATCGAAAGGATCGATGATCCTGTGGGGCATGGGAATCTCGCAGCACGTGCACGGCACGGACAATGCGCGCTGCCTGATCGCGCTGTCGCTGATGACGGGACAGGTCGGACGGCCGGGCACGGGCCTTCATCCGCTGCGCGGCCAGAACAACGTCCAGGGCGCGAGCGACGCCGGCCTCATTCCGATGATGTTCCCGGACTACCGGCGCGTGGACAATGCCGGCGCGCGCAATGGCTTCGAGGCGCTGTGGGGACAAACGCTCGACCCGAAACCGGGTCTTACGGTCGTGGAGATCATGGACGCCGTGCACGCCGGCACGATTCGCGGGCATGTACATCATGGGCGAGAACCCCGCGATGTCGGATCCCGACGTCGCGCATGCGCGGCAGGCGCTGGCGGCGCTCGAGATGCTGGTGGTGCAGGACATCTTCCTCACCGAGACCGCCTACCTCGCCGACGTGATCCTGCCGGCGTCGGCGTTTCCCGAAAAGACCGGAACCTTCACCAACACCGACCGCCTGGTGCAGCTCGGGCGGCAGGCGCTGTCGCCGCCGGGCGAGGCGCGGCAGGATCTGGCGATCATCGTCGACATGGCGAAGCGGCTCGGCCTCGATTGGCGCTACGCGCACTGAGCGAAGTGTTCGACGAGATGCGCAAGGCGATGCCGTCGATCGCGGGCATCACGTGGGAGCGGCTCGAGCGCGAGAGCGCGGTCACCTACCCCTGCGAGCAGGAAGGCGATCCGGGAACGCGCGTCGTGTTCACCGAAGATTTTCCGACGGCCTCCGGCAGGGGCAAGTTCGTCCCGGCCAAAGTGATTCCTGCCGCTGAGCAGCCTGACAGCGAGTACCCGTTCGTGCTCATCACCGGACGGCAGCTCGAGCATTGGCACACGGGCAGCATGACGCGGCGCACCGAAGTGCTCGACGCGATCGAGCCGAACCCGGTGGCCTCGTTCCATTCGCTCGATCTCGCGGCGATGAATGTCGCGCCCGACGGCATGATCACGGTCGCATCGAGGCGCGGCAGCATTTCGCTTCGCGCCCGCGCCGACGACGGCACGCCTCGCGGCGCCGTGTTCATTCCCTTCTGCTATCTACGAGGCGGCGGCGAATCTGCTGACGAATCCGGTGCTCGATCCGTTCGGCAAGATTCCGGAGTTCAAGTATTGCGCGGTGCGCGTGACGGCGGGCGGCGCCGAAAGCGAGACGCGCGGCTACGGCCAGGCGGCGCAGGACCAAGCGGTGGCGTGAGTTGGTTAAGGCGCTGGCGTTCGATGTGTTCGGCACCGTCGTGGACTGGCGCGGCAGCATCATCCGTGAAGCCGCCGCCTTCGGGGCCGCAGCACGGGATCGACGCCGATTGGTCGCGCTTCGCCGACGCCTGGCGCGCCGGCTATCGGCCGGCGATGCAGAGGGTGCGCAGCGGTGAGTTGCCGTGGCTGAAGATCGACGCCTTGCATCGGCTCATCCTCGACGATCTGCTGGTGGAGTACGGTATGCGCGGGCCTCGCCGAAAGCGACATCGATCATCTCAACCGCGTCTGGCATCGACTGGACCCGTGGCCCGACGCCGTGCCGGGACTCACCCGGCTCAAGACGCGGTACATCATCACCACGTTGTCGAACGGCAATTTTTCCCTCCTCACCAACATGGCGAAGCGCGCCGCATTGCCCTGGGACTGCATCGTCTCGGCCGAGCTTTTCCATCACTACAAGCCCGACCCGGAGACCTATCTCGGCGCGGCGGAGCTGCTGGGCATTGCCGCCGCCGAGCTCATGCTGGTGGCGTGCCATCCGGACGATCTGCGCGCCGCGCGGGCCGCAGGCTGCCGGACTGGTTACGTCGAGCGCCCGCTGGAGCTGGGGCCGGGGCACCCGCCGGCCCGTGTGGAGGACGGCGAATTCGATGTCATGGCGGGTGATTTCGTCGCGCTGGCCGACCGGTTGGGTGCATAGAGGCCGAGACTGTGTAAAAACGCTCGTAGGCACTCGGCGTCGCCTGCAATCGTTCCGACCAACGATACGGGCAAGATGCAGGGATACCTATCCGCAGGCGCTTGAATTTCATTTCCGGATTCCCTCCCGCAGCGCCGCGTCCACCAGCGCGTCCATCATCCAGCGCACGACAGCTTCCGTTTCACGGTCGTTCGCGCCGCAGATGTCCTTCAAGACGATCATCGGCTCGATCCCATAGATGACGGCGAGCGACTTCATCAGGCGGTTCCACGTGCGGGGCGTGAGCTTGGCGCGAAGCGGCGCGAGCGTGACCCTCAGGATCTGCTGGCGCTGGCCACGGCGGAAAGGTTCCTCCTCCAGCATACCGGCGGCCTCCAGCGACTGGTGCTCCAGCGCAAGCTGCAGCGCCGCGCGCATGTGCGGCTCGTACTCACTGAAGCGCGAATAGGTGCGATTGAGCAGCTCGTGCAGCCGTTGCTTGGCGTCGCCCTGTTGCGGCACCGCGCGGCGCACCGGCGCCAGCACCTCGGCGATGACCGCACTCACGAGCTTGGAGCGGCTGGGAAAGTAGCGGTAGGCTGTGGCGCGGGAAACCTTCGCGGCCAGCGCCAATTCGGCCACCGATGGGATGCGTCCCCGCCGCACCAGCGCCACCGCCTCGTCCAGCAGCCGCCGGAACACCCGGCCGCGGTGCCCCTGGCCCAGGTCAGGGAGCGAATAGAAGGAAGGGGCGCCTTTTGGCATTGCAGATTGACAGCCGGCCCGGAACGCGCATAGTCTCGCACAACAAATGAGACGCACGTCTCATTTTGGCAGCCACCGGCTTCGAAGAGTGGTCTACTGCACCGCAGCAGGTCGCGGGAGGAGGTGCCATGGCCAGTGTGCTGTTCACGAACGTCCGCTTCCGGGACGGCTCCGGCGCTCTCCCCGCATGAGTACCTCGTATGTCGAGCGGATCGCAGTGGAGATCGACGGCAGCGGCGACCCGGTGCTGATGATCCACGGCCTGGGCGGGACGTCGAACGTCTGGACGCCGGTGCTGCCGGCGCTGGCGCGCTTCCGCACGGTGCGCCCGGATCTGCCTGGTGCCGGGCGCTCGCACCGCGTCGAGGGTGCGCTGTCGGTCGACCGCTTCGTTCGGGCGCTGATGCGCGTTTGCGGCGCGACCGGCGTCGAGCGCGCGCATGTCGTGGCGCATTCGATGGGGACGATCATCGCCTTCCACCTCGCGCTCCTGGAGCCGAGGCTGGTGCGCAGCCTGGCGCTGTTCGGCCCGCTCACGGCCCCGGCTGAGCCGAGCCGAGCCCGATCCGGGCCCGTGGCGAGAAGGCGCGCAAGGAAGGCGAATCCGGCATGCAGGCGATTGCGGACGCCATCGTGCAGGCCGCCACGTCCGCCGAGACCCGGACCAAGCGCCCGGTGGCGGTGGCGGCCGTGCGCGAATCGCTGATGCGCCAATGCCCTGACGGATATGCGCGCAACTGCGAAGCGCTGTCGCAGATGCAGGCCGCCGACGTTTCGAAAATCGCGTGTCCGGTCCTGCTCGTCACCGGCGACGAGGACGCGATTGCGCCGCCGCAGGCGGTGCGTGCCATCGGCGAGCGCATCGCGGGCGCGCAGGTCGAGGTGCTCGCGCGCTGCGGACACTGGACGACTTACGAAAAGCCGGAGGAGTGCAGCGAGTTGCTGCGCAAATTCCTGGAGAAGCGAAGCTAGGAGGCGTCATGGCCAACGTGCTGTTCACCAATGTCCGGATCCTCGATGCCACCGGCACGCAGCCCTACGCGGGCGAGGTCCTGGTGCAGGGCAACCGCATCGCCCGCGTCGGCCGCGGCCCCAGGTCCCTGCCGCAGTCGGGAACAACCGTGATCGATGGCGCCGGTGCAACCCTCATGCCGGGGATGGTGGAGGCGCACACGCACTTCGGGTGGACCAATTCCACCACCCTGGACGCGATCCAGAAGCTGCCGCACGAAGAGCACACGCTCTGGGCGGCGCAGGTGGCAAAGCAATACCTCGACTGCGGCTGGACCTCTTGCGTCGGCGCCGCGACGCCGAAGCCGCGACTCGACTGCGTGATCCGCAACGCGATCGATTCGGGACAGATCCCGGGGCCGCGCTACCTCGCCGCCAGCCAGGAGATCACCGTCACCGGGTCCCTCGGCGACGACATGCTGCCGCACCTGCCGTTTCCCGAGATGTCTTTCGGCCAGGTAGTGGACGGACCCGACGAGATGCGCAAGGCAGTGCGCATGTTCCTCAAGTACGGGGTGGACTCGATCAAGCTCAATTTGTCGGGCGACAACCTGGTTCCGGGCGCCGACGCGAAGACGAGCTGGATGAGCGACGAGGAAGTTGCCGTCGCAGCGAAGGAAACCAAGGTGCGCGGCAAGCGCCTCTCCTGCCACGCGCGCTCCTCCGAGTCCGTCAAGCAGGCGATGCGCCACGGATTCGACATCATCTACCACGCCAGTTTCGCCGACGAGGAGGCGCTCGACCTGCTGGAAGCGCAGAAGGACAGGATCTTCGTCGCGCCAGGGCTGTCGGTGATCATCCGGCTGCTGAACGAAGGCGAAGTGGTCGGCATCACCAACCAGATCGCCAGGAACATGGGCTACGAGATCGAGCTCGAGGCTGCCGTGACCAGCATGAAGGCGATGCTCAAGCGCGGCATCCGCGTGCTGCCCGGCGGCGACTACGGCTTCGCCTGGGCGCCGCACGGCGAGAACGCCAAGGACCTCGAGTACTTCGTCAAATACCTCGGCATGACGCCGATGGAGGCCATCGTTTCCTGCACCCGCTGGGGCGGACAGATCATGATGAAAGGCAAGGAGCTGGGCGAGATCAGGGACGGCTGGCTCGCCGACCTGCTCCTGGTGGACGGCGACCCCGTGTCCAACATCGCGATCCTGCAGGACCGCTCGAAGCTGCTCGCGATCATGAAGGACGGTCAGTTCTGCAAGGAGCCTGAAATCCGTTCCGCCAGAACGCGCTGGACGCAAACGGCCGCGTGAGCAAGGTCTGGAAATGGTTCTGGGGGCTGGTGCTGGTCGTGCCGCTGGCGACGTTTGTCATCTGGGCGATCTGGGACAACACCAAGCCTGTTCTTCATCACGCTGCTCAATGGGCTCACGCTTTCGTCGCTGTATTTCATCGTCGCCGCCGGCTTCACGCTGGTGTTCGGGCTGATGCGCAACATCAACCTCGCGCACGGCTCGCTCTATCTGCTCGGCGGCTACATCGGTTACTTCGTCGCCGAGGCGACCGGTTATTTCGTGCTGGCGCTGGCGGCGGGGTTCCTGGGCGCGGCGCTGGTGGGCCTCGTGATGCAGGTGGCGATCTTCCGCTTCATGCCGGGGCAGGACCTGCGCCAGACCATGGTGACCATCGGCTTGTCGATCATCATCGCCGACCTGCTGATCTGGGGCATCGGCGCGACGGTGCACCAGATGAGCGCCCCGGATTGGCTGGCCGGTCCGCTGCGCAACCTGCCCGTGATCAACGCCTACTCGAAATACCGGATGGCGCTGCTGCCGCTCGGGATCGCCATCGGCGTGCTGCTGTGGCTGTTCCTGAACCGCACGCGCATCGGCATGATGATCCGCGCCGGTGTGGACGACCGCGCCATGCTCGCGGCCACCGGGGTCAACGTCAATCTGGTGTTCGCCGTGACATTCGCCATCGGTGCCGGCCTCGCCGGTTTCGGTGGGGTTATCGGTGCGGTCGAGCTGTCGATGGTCCCTGGCGAGGACGTGCGGCTGCTGCTGGCCTCCCTCATCGTCGTGATCGTCGGCGGCATGGGCAGCGTCGTCGGCGCGGCGGTCGGCGCGACCATTCTCGGGACCGCCGAAACCTACGGCCTCGCCTACGCGCCGACGTACAGCGTGGTGTTCACTTTCGTCATCCTGGTGCTGGTGCTCGCGTTCCGGCCGCGCGGAATCCTGGGACGACCGGCATGAGTGCCGGCCGAAGGGCCGCCCCGAGGTCGCCAGCTGCCCCCTCGGGGGGAGGCTCGCGAAGCGAGCTTCGGGGGGGTCACCATGAGCGCCGCCGCGTGGAGAAATGCGATGAACGCGGGCGCCGGGCGCCTGGCGATGGGGAAGGTCGTGGTCGCTCCCCGCATCAGAGGCGAGACCCAGAACCTTCCAGAATCCTGTCCGCCTGCGTCACGCCGCCGTCCTCGCTGCGTTGCTCGTCTTTCCGTGGGTGGCGAGTCCGTTCGTCACCTTCCAGATCGGCGCGCAGTCGCTGGCACTCGGCCTGATCGCGCTTTCGCTCACCTTTCTCGGCGGGTACGGCGGAATGATTTCGCTGGCGCAGATGACGGTGGCCGGGATCGCCGGCTACATGGTCGGCATCTTCGGCACGAGCGGCACGGCCGAGATCAGCCTCGGCTGGCCCTGGTGGGTCGTCGTGACGCTCGCGCTCGCCATCGCGACGCTGGCCGGCACGTTCATCGGCTGGCTGTCGGTGCGCACCGAGGGCATCTACACCATCATGATCACGCTGGCGGTCGGCGTCGCGTTCTACTATCTCTGCCTGCAGAACTACTCGGTGTTCAACGGGTTCCAGGGCTTCCAGCAGGTGCATCCGCCGAAGCTCTTCGGGGTGAACTGGCGCGACCCGCTGCCTTTCTACTACGTCGTGCTGTTCTGGTCGCTGGCGGGCTACGGGTTCGTCAAATACCTGCTGCGCGCGCCGTTCGGGGTCGCGTTGCAGGGCATTCGCGACAACCCCCGCCGCATGAACGCGCTCGGGTTCCACGTCACAGCGCACCGCGTTGCGGCCTATGCCGTGGCGGGATTCATCGCCGCAGTCGGTGGCGTGCTGCTGGTCTGGTACAACGGCCTCATCACGCCCAACTCGGCAGGCACCAGCTGGCTGATCAACATCCTGATCATCGCGGTGCTCGGCGGCATGCGCCATCCGATCGGCCCGTTCATCGGCGCCATCGTGTTCGTGCTGCTGCAGACCTTCGCCATCGACCTGATCGACCGCGAGCGCTTCAACCTCGTGATCGGCGGCGTGTTCCTCGCTATCGTTCTTTTTTCGCCGGACGGACTGCTCGGCTTGTGGGCGGCGCTGCAGGCGCGTTTC
This sequence comes from uncultured beta proteobacterium, assembly GCA_963840945.1. Lineage (GTDB taxonomy): Bacteria > Pseudomonadota > Gammaproteobacteria > Burkholderiales > Casimicrobiaceae > CAIWHR01. Next base: position 104,198 of record CAWJAU010000022.1, read on the forward strand.
ACGAGCAGGTCGGGATCATCAACCCCAAGAGGAGGCAACAAATGAACAAGAGAGCGTTGGTTCGCACACTCGTGGCTACGGCCGTCCTGGCCGCGTTCTCGGGAGCGGCGTCTGCGCAGCAGACCGTGAAGATCGGACTGCTGGCGACGCTGGAAGGGCCGTTCGCCGCTGGCGGTGCGGATGGCATGCGCGGCGCCGAGCTCGCCTTGAAGCAGCACAACGGCATGGCCGGCGGCAAGAAGATCGAGATCATCAAGGCCTCCTCGGACGCCAAGCCTGACGTCGCGGTGAACGCGACCCGGAAGCTCGTCGAGCAGGACAAGGTCGACATCATGGTCGGGCCGCTCTCGGGCGGCGAGGGTGTCGCGGTCAAGGACTACTCGAAGACCCAGCCCAACATCACCTTCATCAACGGCGCGTCCGGCGCGCAGGCCACCACGCTCGTCAACCCGTCGCCAAACTTCTTCCGCTTCAACACGGAAGGGGCGCAGTGGATGGTGGGCCTCGGCAAGGCGGCGCTCGACAAGGGCTACAAGCGCGTCATGGTGATCGCCGAGGACTACGCGTTCCCGTACTCGCAGGTGCAGGGCTTCATGGCCGAGTACTGCCGGCTGGGCGGCAAGGTGCCGATCAAGGCCTGGGTGCCGCTCGGCGGCAAGGATTACGCCTCCGTGATCGCGCGCATCCCGAAGGACGTCGACGCGCTGGTGGTGGTGCTGGGCGGCGCCGACGCGGTGAACTTCCTGAACCAGTACGAGGCCGCAGGCGGCGACAAGCCGATGATCGGCGGATCGATCACCGTGAGCCAGGACATCCTGAACTACAAAGGGCAAGCGCCGGGATTCGCTGGTCGGCACCATTGCCGGCTCGCCGATCGCCGACGCCTACGATGCGCCCGAGTTCAAGGCCTTCGTCGCCGACTACCAGAAGAACTACCCGGTGTCGGCCGGCGGCTACCCGAGTCCGTCGCTGTTCGCCCTCGTCTACTACATCAACATGAAGGCGGCGCTGGATGCGCTGGACGCGGTCAAGGGCGACCTGTCCGGCGGCCAGGCGAAGTACCGCGAGGCGCTGCAGAAGATGACGCTGAAGACGCCGACGGGCGACGTGCAACTGGACAGCAACCGCCAGGCGATCGGCTCGACGTTCGTCACCGAAGTCGTGAAGGACCCGCAAGGGAACCTGTACAACAAGGTGCTGCGCAAGGTGGACGGCATCGACCAGATGCTGGGAATGAAGAAAGAGGACTTCAAGATAGGCTCGCGCGACGAGCCGAACTGCCCGTAGGCGAAGTCGGCAGAGAAGCCATGGCATCGATCACCGAACCCGCGCAACGCGAACTCCTCTCGACCGGGGATGCGCTCCGGCTCGAGGGCGTTTCGAAGCGCTTCGGCGCGCTCCAGGCCGTCGAGGACGTCTCGTTCTCGGTCGCCGCGGGCGAGCGCAGGGCGGTGATCGGCGCCAACGGCGCCGGCAAGACCACGCTGTTCAATGTCATCACCGGGGATTACCCGGCCAGCGCCGGGCGCGTGCGCTTTTTCGGGGACGACGTGACCGCGCATCGGCCCTACGAACGCATCCGCGCAGGCATGCGGCGCACCTATCAGTCCTCGCTGCTGTTCCGCGACCTCACGGTGCGGGACAACCTTTTTCTTGCCGTGCGCGGCGTGTCCCGCGGTCGTTTCAACTTCACTGCGCCCAGGACGCGGCAGCACCACGCGCGCCGCCGCCGAGGACCTGCTCGAGCGCGTGCGCCTGACGCGCGTTGGCGACGAGACGGTGGCTTCGCTTTCGCACGGCCAGCAGCGGCAGCTGGAGGTGGGCATGGCGCTCGCCGGCGCGCCGCGGCTGATCCTGTTCGACGAGCCGGCCGCGGGCCTTTCTCCCGCGGAGCGACGGGAGCTCGTCGCGCTGCTCGCGGCGTTGCCCGCGCACATGAGCTTCATCCTGATCGAGCACGATCTGGAGATCGCGCTGCGGGTGGTGGACCGCGTCACGGTGATGCACAACGGCCGCATGCTCAAGGAAGGCACGCCCGCCGAAATCGAGAACGATCCGGAAGTGCAGGAAATCTACATGGGCCGGGCGGGGCACGCATGAGTCGCAGTGAACGCAGGCACGGACCCCGTGCTCGCGATCGAGCGGCTGGACGTCCACTACGGTCGTGCGCACGCGCTGCAGCAGGTGTCGCTGACGCTGGACCAGGGCGTGCTTGCCGTGGTGGGCAGAAACGGCATGGGCAAGACGACGCTCTGCAACGCGATCACGGGCCTGGTGCGCGCGACGGGCAGCATCCGCTTTCATGGGCCAGGAGTTGATCGGGCTGCCGGCGAACCGGATCACGCGGCTCGGCATCGGCTACGTGCCGCAGGGGCGCCGGGTCTGGCCTTCGCTGACCGTGGACGAGCATCTCCGGCTGGCGGCGCGATCGAGCAAGGGCCCGTGGACCGTCGAGCGCGCCTACCGGACGTTTCCGCGCCTCGCGGAGCGCAAGTCGAACGGCGGCGCCGAGCTTTCGGGCGGCGAGCAGCAGATGCTCGCGATCGCGCGCGCGCTGCTGTTGAACCCGCGGCTGCTGGTGATGGACGAGCCCACCGAGGGCCTCGCGCCGGTGATCGTGCAGCAGGTCGAGGCGATGCTGAAGTCGCTCGTGGCCGACGGCGAGATCGCGGTGCTGCTGATCGAGCAGAACCTGGGTGTGGCCATCGCGGTGGCCGATACGGTGAACGTGATGGTGAACGGGCGCATCGCGCGCTCGATGCCGGTAACGGAACTCGCGGCGGATCGCGCGCTGCAGCAGCGCCTGCTTGGCGTCAAGGCCGCGGACGAAGAGGAGATCGCGCCCGAGCGCAGAGCCCGAGCAGGCGGCCGCGGAGGTCCGGATCTTCACGGTGCAGCGCGCCGAGGCCAGTCGAGATGCCCGCGTGCCGAGACCGAACGCGCAGTGCGCGGCTATACGCGCTGGGCATCGGTGGACATCGATCGTCCGGTGGCGCCGGTTGCCGGGCAGCCACCGGAGGTGGCGCCCGTTCAGGCGGCCCGAGTCGTCGAGTTCCCCGTCGCGGCCAGCACGGGGCGCGCCGCGTATGTCGCGGGCACGTTCGACACCAAGGGTCGCGAACTGGGCTACCTGCGCAATTGCCTCGAGAAGCTCGGCCTGCGCGTGGTGACCGTGGACCTGTCCACGTCGGGCAAGCCGTCGGCGGCGATGGTGCATCCGCGCGAAGTGGCGCGCTGCCATCCGCAGGGCGAGCGCGCGGTGTTCACCGGCGAGCGCGGCAGCGCGGTGACCGAGATGGCGCTCGCGTTCGAGCATTTCGTCGTGCGCCGGCGCGACCTGGGCGGCCTGATTTCCGCCGGCGGCTCGGGCAACACCGCGCTCGCGACGCCGGCGATGCGGCGACTGCCCGATCGGCATGCCCAAGGTGATGGTCTCCACGGTGGCGTCGGGCGACGTCAAGCCCTACGTCGGACCCTCGGACATCTGCATGATGTACTCGGTCACCGACGTCTCGGGCATCAACCGCATCTCCGAGCGCGTGTTGGCGAATGCCGCGCACGCGCTCGCCGGAATGATCGCGTATGCAAAACAGGAGACGGATCCGGTCAGCCTGAAGCCGGCCATCGGCCTCACCATGTTTGGCCTGACGACGCCCTGCGTGCAGGCGCTGACGCCGCTGCTGGAGGCGGACTACGACTGCATCGTGTTCCACGCGACCGGGACCGGCGGCCAGTCGATGGAAAAGCTGGTGGAATCGAAGCTCCTGTCGGCGGTGATCGACGTCACCACCACCGAGATCGCGGACGAGGTCGTGGGCGGCGTGTTGACGGCGGGTCCGGAGCGCATGGATGCCATCGCGCGCACGCGGGTGCCCTATGTCGGCTCCTGCGGCGCGCTCGACATGGTGAACTTCTGGGCCATGGACACGGTGCCGGCGCCGTTTCGCGGCCGGCGCCTGCACCGCCACAACCCCAACGTGACGCTGATGCGCACGACGCCCGAGGAGAGCGCGAAGATCGGTCACTTCATCGCGGCCAAGCTCAATCGGATGGAGGGCCCGGTGCGGTTCCTGATTCCGGAGGGCGGCGTCTCCGGACTGGACAAGCCCGAGGGCCCGTTCTGGGATCCCGCGGCGGATCGGGCGTTGTTCGATGCGATTGCGAAGGACTTCGTTCCGGCACCGAACCGGAAGCTGATCCGCCTGCCGCTGCATCTCAACGACCCCGCGTTCGCGGCCGCCCTCGCAGCGAGCTTCCGCGAGATCGAGACGAAGGAAGGACAGGCCGCATGGCCCGCATCCCGCGTCACGAGATCCTGAAAAAGCTGCGCGCCAAGCTGCGTCGCCGCGAGCCCATCATCGGCGGCGGCGCCGGTACCGGCCTGTCCGCGAAATGCGAGGAGGCAGGTGGCATCGACCTCATCGTGATTTACAACTCGGGCCGCTACCGAATGGCGGGGCGCGGCTCGCTGGCGGGCCTGATGGCCTACGGCAACGCCAACGACATCGTGGTCGAAATGGCGCGCGAGGTGCTGCCCGTGGTCAAGGCCACGCCGGTGCTCGCCGGCGTCAACGGCACCGACCCGTTCATGATCCGCGACCACTTCCTGCCGCAGCTCGCGGCGCTCGGCTTCTCGGGCGTGCAGAACTTCCCGACCGTGGGCCTGTTCGACGGCGTGATCCGCGCCCAGCTGGAGGAAACCGGCATGGGTTACGCGCTCGAAGTCGACCTGATCCGGGCCGCGCGCGAGCTCGATCTGCTGACCACGCCCTACGTGTTCAGCGAGCGCGATGCGACGGCGATGGCGAAGGCGGGTGCCGACGTCATCGTGTGCCACCTGGGCCTCACCACCGGTGGCGCGATCGGCGCCGCAACCGCGCTGAAGCTGAAGGACTGCGTGCCGCTGATCGAGCGCTGGGCAAGCGCGGCGCGCGCGGTCAATCCGGACCAGATCGTGCTGTGCCACGGCGGGCCGATCGCGAAGCCCGCCGACGCGAGCTACATCCTCAGGAACTGCCCGGGCTGCAACGGCTTCTACGGCGCTTCCAGCATGGAGCGCCTGCCCACGGAACATGCAATCACCGAAACCACCAGGAAGTTCAAGCGGATCAAGCGAGGTGCGTCATGAGCGGAACCCAGTTCGGTCAATTCATTCTCGGCCTGATCGTGGTCGCGGCGATCGTCGCGATCGGCGTCTGGCTGCTCAACTGGTTGTACCTGCGGTCCTCGAAGGAGCGGGCGTTCGTGCGCACCGGCCTCGGCGGCCAGAAGGTGGTCATGAACGGCGGAGCGTTCGTCCTGCCGATCGTGCACGAGGTGGTGCCGGTCAACATGAACACGCTGCGGCTGGAAGTCGCGCGCGGGCGCGACAAGGCGATCATCACGCACGACCGCATGCGGGTCGACGTGACCGCCGAGTTCTACGTGCGCGTGCAGGCGAGCCCCGATGCGATCGCCTCCGCCGCGCAGACGCTCGGCCAGCGCACGCTGCAGCCCGAGACGCTGAAGGAGCTGGTCGAGGGCAAGTTCGTGGACGCGTTGCGCAACGTCGCCGCGGAAATGACCATGGAGCAGATGCACGAGAAGCGCGGCGATTACGTGAAGCGCGTGCGGGCCGTGGTGGCGGCGGACCTGCTGCAGAACGGGCTGGAGCTTGAGACCGTGTCGCTGACGCAGCTCGACCAGACGGCGATGGAGTTCTTCAACCCGTCCAACGCTTTCGACGCCGAGGGCCTCACCCGGCTCACCGAGCAGATCGAGCGGCGCAAGAAGACGCGCAACGACATCGAGCAGGACACGATGATCCAGATCCGCAACAAGAACCTGGAGACCGAACGGCAGTCGCTGGACATCGACCAGGCGCTCGAGACCGCGCGCCTCGGCCAGGAGCGCGAACTGGAAACACAGCGCGCGGCGCAGAAGGCCGACGTGGCGCGTGAGCGGGCGACCGGGGAGCAGGAGGCCGAGCGCGCGCAGATCGCGGCGCGCGAAACAGTGGAGCGGGCGCGCCTCGCGTCGGAGCGGGCGGTGGAGGAAGAGCGCATCGCCAAGGAGCGCGGCGTGCAGACGAAGGAGATCGAACGACGCCAGGCGATCGAATTGGCCGAGCAGCAGCGCGCCATCGCGGTGGCCGAGCAATCGAGGGCGCAGTCCGAGGCGCAGGCGGCCGCAGACCACGCGCGTGCCAAGGCCGCGATGGAAGAGGAACGCGTGTTCACCGCGCGCGAGACCGAGATGGCCGAGCGCCGCAAGACCATCGAACTCATCGGCGCGGCGCAGGAGGCCGAGCGCGACGCGTTGCGGCTCACGGTGGCGGCCGGAGCGGAGAAGGCGGCGGCGAACGACCGCGGCGCCGCGGTGCGCGCCGAGGCCGAGGCGGCGGCCGATGCCGACAAGATCCGCTCCATCGCCGCGAAGATCCGGCACGAGGTCGAAGCCGAGGGCCAGCGCCTCATGAACCAGGCGCAGAACGTCCTCACGCCGGAGGCGCGGCTGTCAGCGATGCGCATCCGCCTCATCGACAAGATGGAAGGCATCATCCGGGAGTCGGTCAAGCCGATGGAGCGCATCGAGGGCATACGCATTCTGCAAGTGGATGGGCTGGCGGGCGGCGGCAGCGGCTACGGCGGCGGCAGCGGCGAGGTCTCGCTCGCCGACAGCGTGGTCAACTCGGCGCTGCGTTTCCGCGCCCAGGCGCCGCTGGTGGACCAGCTACTGCGCGAGATCGGCGTGGACGGCGGCGATGTCGGCAAGGTAGCGCGCGGGATGCTCGAGAAGGCGACCGCGCCGCCGGCACTGGGCGAGGACAAGCCCGCGAGCGGAACCTAGGCAGGTCAGCCGGTGATCAAGGTCTACACCTCCAGCGTCATCGACGCGCCCGCCGACGCGGTCTGGGCGCAAGTGCGCGACTTCAATGCCCTGCCGAAGTGGACGCCCTTCGTCGCCGAGTCGCGCATCGAGGGGAATCTCGCGGCCGACAAGATCGGCTGCGTGCGCAACTTCCGGCTCAAGGACGGCGGCGTCATCCGCGAGCAGCTGCTCACGCTATCGGATTACGACTACCAGTGCAGCTACTCGATCCTCGAGAGCCCGATGGGTGTCGCGAACTACGTCGCGACGCTGAAGCTCACGCCGGTCACCGACGGCAACCGCACCTTCGCCGAGTGGTGGGCGGAATTCGACTGCGAGCCCGCGAAGGAAAGAGAGTTGGCCCGGGACATCGGTCAGGGTGTTTTCCAGGCGGCCTTCGACTCGTTGCAAAGCCTGCTGCGAAGATAGGCGCGCAGAAGGCGGACTCCCTCGCAGGAAGCACCCCAAGCGTGATTCGGGTTACTCGCTCGGCCGTGATCGACGCGCCCATCGCGCGCGTCTGGGAGGTGTTGCGCGACTTCAACAGCCATTGGGCCTGGCACCCGGCGGTGGGCGAGTCCTGCATCGAGAACGGCGAGCCCTCCGACCAGGTCGGCTGCGTGAGGACATTCTTCCTCAAGGATGGCAACCACATCCGCGAGCAGCTGCTGGGCCTTTCCGACCGCGACTACGTGTCCACCTACTGCATCCTCGACGCCACGCTGCCGATGAGGCGCTACGTGGCCACCGTGCAACTCAAACGCGTCACCGACGGCGACCGCACCTTCTGGCACTGGCAATCGACGTTCGACGTGCCGCGTGGGCGCGAGCAGGAATTCGAAGCGCTGGTCGGCAGAGGGGTATACGAGGGCGGATTCGAGGGATTGAGGGCATTCTTGCGCCGCGGCGCGGTTGCCGCTCCCGCTCCCGCAAGGAATGCTGCTTCGCTACCTGCACAAGCGGTCGTTGTCACGGCTTTCGGCGGGCCCGAGGTGTTGCGCTACGAATCGGTAGTGGTCGTGGCGCCGGGACCGAATGAAGTGCGCATCCGCCAGACAGCGGTGGGCGTGAACTACATCGACGTCTATGTCAGGAAGGGCCTCTACCGGATGATCCAACCGCCCGCGGCGATTGGAATGGAAGCGGCAGGGGTCGTGCTGGACGTGGGCGACGGCGTCGCGCACCTGCTGCCGGGCGACCGCGTAGCGTATGCCTGCCCGCCGCCCGGCGCTTACGCGAGGTGCGAACGATGCCCGCGGACCAGGTGGTCGTTCTCCCCGACGACGTGAGCGACGAGTCCGCGGCGGCGGTGCTGCTCAAGGGGATGACCGCGGAGCTCCTGTTGCACCGCGTGGAGCGCGTGCGGCCGGGACAGGCGGTGCTGGTGCACGCGGCGGCGGGCGGCGTCGGCCTGCTGCTGTGCCAGTGGGCGAAGGCGCTGGGCGCAAAAGTGATCGGCACGGTGTCGAGCGAAGACAAGGCGCGCCTTGCCCGGACCCACGGCTGCGAGTTTCCGATCGTGACACGGGACTATCGCTTTGCCCGCGAAGTGAAGAACCTCACCCATGGGCGTGGTGCCGAGGTGATCTATGACGGCCTGGGCCGTGAGGCCGCGGCCGAGAACCTCGAGGCGCTCGCGGTCGCCGGCCACTGGGTCTGCTTTGGCCAAGCGAGCGGACCACTCGAGGAGCTGCCCGACTTGGGCTCGAAATCGGGCACGCTGTCGCGGCCAGTGCTCTTCCACTACACCGCGGAGCGCGCCGTGCTGCAGGAAATCGCGGGGAATGTCTTCAAGGCGCTGCGGAACCAGACGATTCGCGTGGAGTTGCGCCACCGCTATCCGCTCGCGGCGGCCGCCGAAGCGCACCGCGAGCTCGAAGCGCCGGCGCACGACGGGATCGATCGTGCTGTTGCCCTGATTTCCCGAGCCAGCCTTCAGCGCAAGAACACCGCGCCTTCGGCCTGGTACAGCCCTGCGGCCGGTCGGTGTGGCACACTAAGTCCCGCGCGCGGCTCTTGCGCCCCTTCCTGCGGCGTCCAAGCCGCCGTGCGGAGCCCGAGCCACAGAATGGATCAGACCGTCGCTAACACAACCAATGGATCAGACCGTCGCTAACACAACCACCCAGCTTTCCGCCCATGCGGCCGGAGCGCCATTGCTTTCGGTCGAGGACCTGCACGTTCACTTCGTGACGTCGCGCGGCGTCATTCGCGCGGTGGAGGGCGTGAGCTGGCGCGTGTACCCGGGCGAGATGGTCGCGTTGGTGGGGGAGTCGGGCTGCGGCAAGTCGGTATCGGCGCTGGCGGTCATGCGATTGCTCGCCAAGCCCGCCGGGCGCGTGCCGCGCGGGCGCGTCCTGTTCGAGGGCCGCGATCTGCTCGAGCTGCCCGAGGACGACATGCGCGCCATCCGCGGCCGCGACATCTCGATGATCTTCCAGGAGCCGATGACCTCGCTCAATCCGGTGCTGACCATCGGCCTGCAGATCATGGAGCCGCTGTTCATCCACAAGGGCATGAACGAGGGCGAGGCTCGAGGCCGCGCCGTCGAGCTCTTGCAGATGGTCGGCATCTCCGACGCTCCCCGGCGGCTCGGCCAGTATCCGCACCAATTCTCGGGCGGCATGCGCCAGCGGGTGATGATCGCGATCGGGCTCGCGTGCAATCCCAAGCTGATCATCGCCGACGAGCCGACTACCGCGCTCGACGTCACGATTCAGGCGCAGATCCTGCACCTGATGAAGGACCTGTCGCGCGAGCTCAACATCGCGATGGTGGTGATCACCCACAACCTCGGCATCGTGGCGCGCTATGCCGACCGGGTGAACGTGATGTACGCGGCGCGACTCGCCGAGCAGGGAACGGCGAGAAGCGTGTTCGCGAAGCCGCTGCATCCCTACACTGTCGGCCTGCTCCGCTCGGTGCCGAGACTCGACAAGCCACGCGGAGCGAAGTTCGAGACGATCGAGGGTCTTCCGCCCAGCCTGCTGGCGCCGCCGGCCGGCTGCCGCTTCGCGCCGCGCTGCCCCGCGAAGGAGCCGGCCTGCGTCGAGACGCTGCCCGAGGTCGAGGAGATCGAGCCTGGGCATCACTCCGCCTGCCTGCGCGCGCGTGAGCTCGCGCAGCGCGGCCCGCAGTCCATCGGCCTCGTCTCGGCCGAGGCGACACAGCCGGCGCCGCCCAAGTCGCTCGCCCGCGAGGCCGCTCCTGGAGGTGCAGGGACTCAAGACCTGGTTCGACGTGAGCCGCGGGGTTCTGTCCGGCGGCCGCGCGATCCTTCGCGCGGTGGACGATGTGTCGTTCGAGATCCGCGCCGGCGAGACGCTGGGCCTCGTCGGCGAGTCCGGATGCGGCAAGACGACCGTGGGCCGCACGCTCCTGCGCCTCGAACGCGAAACCGCCGGCCGCATCGTGTACGACGGGCTCGACGTGACAAAAGCCGGCACCGAGGACCTCAAGCGCTACCGGCGCTCGATCCAGGTGATCTTCCAGGATCCCTATTCGTCGCTCAATCCGCGGATGACCGTGGGGCAGATCATCGCGGAGCCCACGCTCGTGCACGGTCTCGTCGCCGACCGGGCCGCGGCCGGGCGGCGGGTCCGCGAGCTCCTGGGGCAGGTGGGCCTCTTCGACTACATGGCCGAGCGCTATCCGTACGAGCTCTCGGGCGGCCAGCGCCAGCGGGTCGGCATCGCGCGCGCGCTCGCGCTCGAGCCGAAGTTCATCGTCTGCGACGAGCCCGTGTCGGCGCTGGACGTGTCGATCCAGGCGCAGATCATCAACCTGCTCGAGGTGCTGCAGAAAGAGCTCGGGCTCACGTATCTTTTCATCGCCCACGATCTCGCGGTCGTGCGCCACATTGCCGACCGGGTAGTGGTGATGTATCTGGGTCGGGTGATGGAGATCGCCGACCGCGATCGCCTTTACAGCCGCCCGTTGCATCCCTACACGAAGGCGCTGCTGGACGCGGTGCCGATTCCCGACCCGGAGCTCGAGCGCAAACGCGCCCGCACGGTGCTCGGCGGCGAGGTGCCGAGCCCGCTCAACCCGCCGCAGGGCTGCGTGTTTCACACCCGCTGCCCGATGGCCACGAACGAATGCAAGGAGCGCGTGCCTGAATTGCGGGAGATCGAACCGATGCACTTCGCGGCCTGCATCAAGGTGTAGCAGAATAGCAAGTTCAAGGGACAACAACTTTCGGGTCCATACCCGATTTGGCACAGGAGGCATCCATGTTTCGATTTGCTGGTGTGGCGGCAGTGGCTGTTGTGGCGGCAGTGCTCGTGCTGGGGGCGCACGATGCGCTGGCGCAGACGCCCAAGCCCGGCGGCACGCTCGTCTTCGCGGTCAGCGCCGAACCGCCCAACTACGACTGCCACGCGCAAACTTCGTTCGCGTTCCTCCATCCGGTGCGGCCGCACTACTCGACGCTGCTCAAGTTCGATACCGCGAACTATCCCAAGGTCGTGGGCGACCTGGCCGAGTCCTGGACCGTCGTCGCCCGACGGCCTGACCTACACCTTCAAGCTCAAGCGCAACGTCAAGTTTCATGACGGCTCCGCGCTGACCTCGGAGGACGTCAAGGCCACCTACGACCGGCTGAGGAAGCCGCCGGCAGGGCGTGCAGTCGATGCGCGAGGAGACCTTCAAGGACATCGCCTCGATCGACACGCCCGACGCCAATACGGTCGTGTTCAAGCTGTCGCGGACCAACGCGTCGATGCTGTCGAGCTTCGCTTCGCCCTGGGACTGCGTCTACAGCGCCGCCAAGCTCAAGGTCGATCCCAAGTTCCCCGAGCGCAACATCCTCGGCACCGGCCCGTTCACGTTCGTCGAGCACCAGGCCGGCTCGCATTGGGTCGGCAAGAAGTTCGACGGCTACTTCGAGGCGGGCAAGCCCTACCTCGACGGCTATCGGGCGGTGTTCATCAGCGGCGCGCCGATGGTCAACGCGCTCGCCGGCGGCCAGGTGCTGGCCGAGTTCCGCGGCCAGTCGCCGGCCGACCGCGATCGCCTCGTGCAGGCGCTGGGCGACAAGCGCGGTGGTGGTCGAGTCGCCGTGGGTCTGCAGCCTGGTCGTGAGCTTCAACACGAAGAAGAAGCCGTTCGACGATCCGCGCGTGCGCCGGGCGCTGTCGCTCGGCGATCGATCGCTGGGAGGGCGCGCAGGCGCTGCAGAAGATCGCGCTGGTGCGCCACGTCGGCGGGTTGCTGCGCCCGGGCTACGATCTCGCGATCAGCGAGCAGGATCTGGTCAAGCTGCCGGGCTTTTCGCGCGACATCAATGCGTCGCGCGCCGAGGCGCGCCGGCTGCTCAAGGAGGCCGGCGTCGAGAACCTCACCTTCAAGCTGACCAACCGCAACGTCGCGATGCCGTATACGCCGGTGGGCGTGTTCCTGATCGACCAATGGCGCCAGATCGGCCTCACCGTGCAGCACGAGCAACTCGAGACGCGGCTGTACCTCGCCGCGCAGCAGCGCGGCAATCCGACCTACGACGCGGCGCTCGACTTCAACTGCGACTTCATGGACGAGCCCAACCTGCAGCTGCAGAAGTACCTGTCGGCGGACACGTCGGCGCTCAACTATTCGGGCCACACCGACCGCAAGCTCGACGAGCTCTACGACAAGCAGGCGGGCGAGCTCGACCGGGCGAAGCGCATTGCGCTGTTGCGCGAGTTCGAGCGCCAGGTGCTCGATCAGGCGTACGTCATCCCGACGATCTGGTGGCACCGCATCATCGTCTACCACAAGCAGTTGAAGGGCTGGAACATCACGCCCAGCCATTACGTGGGGCAGGACCTGACCGACGTCTGGCTGGATCGGTAGCGGACCCGGACATGACGCGCCGCGGCGGCGATCGGACGGAGCAAGCCCGGTTGCCGCTCGCCAGGTCCTGACACGTGCTTCGCTACATCGCACAGCGGCTGCTGCTGATGATCCCGACGCTGCTCGGGGTCGCGATCCTCGTGTTCCTGATGCTGCGCGTCATGGGCGGCGATCCGGTCGAAACGATGATGCGGGGCGAAGGGCGCGAACGTCTCGCAGGCCGTGATCGAGCAGGAGCGCACTCGCCTCGGGCTCGACCGGCCGATCTACGTCCAGTTCGGGAAATGGCTGGGCGGGATGGCGACCGGCGATTTCGGCGTGTCGATGTGGACCGGCAAGCCCGTGTCGCAGGAGATCGCGTCGAGGCTGCAGCTCTCGCTCCAGGTCGCCGTCATGGCGACCGTGCTCGCGGTCCTGATATCGATTCCGCTCGGGACCCTTTCCGCGCTCTACAAGGACACCTGGATCGACCACGTGATACGCGTGATCTCGATCGCCGGGCTTGCGGTGCCGTCGTTCTGGCTCGGCATGATCATCATTCTCGTGCTGCTGTCGTATTTCCACTGGCACCCGCCGATCACCTTCACGCCGTTCCTCGAGAATCCGCGCGAGAACCTGTCCCAGCTCATCTGGCCGGCGCTCGCGGTGGGCTACCGCTACTCGGCGGTGGCGACGCGGATGATGCGCTCGACGCTGCTCGAGGTGCTGCAGGAGGACTACATCCGCACGGCGCGCGCCAAGGGCGTGTTCGAGCGCCTCGTCGTCATGCGGCACGCGCTGTCGAACGCGATGCTCCCGGTCGTCACGGTGATCGGGCTCGAGTTCGCGTTCCTGATCGGCGGCCTCGTCGTCACCGAGCAGGTGTTCAACCTGAACGGCATCGGCAAGCTCTTCGTGCAGGCGGTGTCGCGCAGCGACTTCACCATGGTCCAGGCGCTGGTGCTGCTCGTCGCCGCGTTCTTCATCGTCGTCAATTTCGTGATCGATCTCATGTACGCGTGGCTCGATCCGCGCATCCGCTATCGGTTGATGAGCGCCGTTCCCGCAACCCTCGAGATCACCTACAAGGTGCCGCGGCGCCGTCATCCGGTGCTTGCGTTCGTCTTGCAGCAGCCGCTCGGCACCGCCGGGCTTGCCATCATCGTGCTGATGCTCGTCGCGGCCGCGTTCGCCAAATGGGTCGCGCCGTACGACCCGCTGGCGGTCGATTACGGCGGCATCCTCGCGCCACCGTCGTGGAAGCATCTTCTCGGCACGGACAACTTCGGCCGCGACGTGTTTTCGCGCATCATCTACGGCTCGCAGACGGCGCTCTCGGTCGGCTTCCTGTCGTCGCTGGGCGGATGCACGCTCGGCGCCATCATCGGCGTCGCCTCGGCGTACTTCGGCGGCCGGACGGACATGATCGTCCAGCGCTTCATGGACGTCATCCTCGCCTTTCCCATCATCGTGCTCGCGCTCGCCGTGGTGGGGGTGCATGGGCAAGAACGTGGTCTTCGGGATCGACTGGAACCTGATCATCGCCATCGGATTGCCGATGGTTCCGAGGGTCGCGCGCGTCGTGCGCTCCTCCGCGCTCGCCGTGCGCGAGATGCCGTATATCGACGCGGCGCGCACCGCCGGTTTCTCGCACGCGCGCATCATCTTCCGCCACATCGTTCCGAACGTCGTCGCGCCCTATCTCATCATGCTCACCGCGTCCGTCGGGCAGGCCATTCTGCTGGAGGCTTCGCTGTCGTTCCTCGGGCTGGGCGTGACCGAGCCCACGCCGGCCTGGGGTCTCATGCTGTCGGGGTCGGCGATCGACTTCTATCAGCAGGCGCCGTGGATGATCGTGTTTCCCGGCGTGGCGATCAGCCTCGCCGTGTTCGCGTTCAACCTGTTCGGCGACTCGCTGCGCGACTGGCTCGACCCGAAGATCAAGATCTGACGCGGCGTAGCGCATCGCGCTGCGTCTTCTGCCCGCCCGCCGCCCCCTGACATGCCCGGCCATCGCGATGCGCGAGCCGCCTTCCGGGCGGCGGCGCGCGAATCCATCGGCGTGCCCTCCATGGTGCTCGCCGCCGGGTATCTGGGGTTCGGCGCCCTCGCCTACGGCAGTCAGTTTCCCTTGTGGGCGGCGCTCTTGTCGACGATCACCATCTTCGCCCTGCCGGGGCAGCTCGTGATGCTCGAAATGTCGATCGCCGGGTCGGCGCCGGTCATGATCGTGATAACGGTGGCGCTTACCGCGGCGCGCTTTCTGCCGATGACCGTGGCGCTCTTGCCGATGCTCCGCTCACCGGGCCGACCCAGCTGGCAGATCGGTGCCGCCGTGCACCTGCTGGCGATGACCGGCTGGGCGGCCAGCATGCGCCGCTGCCCGGAGTTGCCGCAGGCGCAGCGCCTGCCCTGGTTTGTCGGATTCGCGCTCACTAACTGGGTCGCCTGCGTCGTGTCCACCGCCGTCGGTTACGGGTTGGCCGAATCGCTGCCGCCGCTCGTGCGCCAGGGACTGGTGTTCGTGGGACCGCTGTATTTCGTGCTCATCCTCACGGGCGAGACGCGCACACGCCATGGCGTGCTGGCGCTCGCCTGCGGCGCGGTGGCGGGACCGCTCATCTACTTGGCTGCGCCGCAGTGGAGCGTGCTGCTGGCAGGGCTTGATCGGCGGCACCGTGGCTTGGGGTCTGCATCGGTCGAAATGACATGCTCGAGCTTGCGCTGCTCGTCGTGGGATGCGCTGTCGCTACCTATCTGTGGCGAGGCCTCGGCATGCTGATCTCGAGCCGGGTAAGGATGGACAGCGAGTTCTTCATCTGGGCGGGCTGCGTGGCCTACGCCATGATTGCCGGGCTGACGGTGCGCATCCTGCTGCTGCCCACCGGCACGCTCGCTGCCACGCCGCTGCCGGACCGTATGGTCGCGTGTGCACTCGCGCTCGTCGTCTATTTCCTCGTTCGCCGGAATCTTCTTCGTGGGCATCGCAACGGGCTTCGTGGCGTTGATCGCCCTGAACGCGCTGCCCCGCGCGTTCTGAACCGGAAAGACACGCGACCGCGTGGCTATCCTACGCGCCGCGCATCCTTGCGAGCCCACGCGAGAGCACGGGCCAGAACAGCATCACGAGCGCCAGCCCGGTAATGCCGCCGACGAGCGCGTTGGAGAAGAAGATGCGCATGTCGCCCTGCGCGATCAGCATTGACTGGCGAAAGGAGTCCTCGGCCCGGTCGCCCAGCACCAGCGCGAGCACCAGCGGCGCGAGCGGGTAGTCGAGCTTCTTGAACAGGTAGCCGACCACGCCGAACAGCATCATGAACCAGATGTCCAGCATCGCGGTATGCACCGAATACGCACCGATTGCGCAGATGACGACGATGACGGGCGCGATGATCGAAAATGGCACGCGCAGGATCGCCGCGAACAACGGCACGCAAGTCAGCACGATGATGAGCCCTGCGAGATTGCCCAGATACATGCTCGCGATGAGGCCCCACACGAAGTCCTTCTGCTCGACGAACAGCAGCGGACCCGGCTGCAGCCCCCAGATCAACAGGCCGCCAAGCAGCACCGCGGCGGTCGGCGAGCCCGGAATGCCGAGCGCCAGCATCGGCAAGAGCGCGCTGGTGCCGGCGGCGTGCGCCGCGGTTTCCGGGGCGATGACACCCTCGATCTCGCCCTTCCCGAACTTGTCGCCGTCCTTCGACATCCGCTTGGCGATGCCATAGCTCATGAACGATGCGGGCGTCGCGCCGCCGGGCGTGATGCCCATCCAGCAGCCGATCAAGCAACTGCGCAGCGACGTGAGCCAATAGCGGGGCAGCTTTTTCCATGTCTCGAACACCACCTTCGGATTGATCTTCGCGGACTTGCCGGTGAACGACAGGCCCTCCTCCATCGACAGCAGGATCTCGCCGATGCCGAAAAGGCCGATCACCGCGATCAGGAAGTCCACGCCGCGCATCATCTCCGGAAAGCCGAACGTGAGGCGCAGCCGGCCGGTGATGTTGTCCATGCCGATCGCGGCGAGCGCGAAGCCGAGCATCATCGACGCGAGGGTTTTCCACGCCGAGCCCTTGCCCATGCCGATGAAGCTGCAGAAGGTCAGCAGGTACACGGAGAAGAATTCCGGCGGCCCGAACTTGAGCGCGAACTTCGCGACCAGCGGAGCGAGAAACGTGATCATGATCACGGCGAAGAGGGCGCCGATGAACGACGACGTGAACGAGGCCGTCAGCGCCTCCCCGGCGCGTCCCTGCTGCGCCATCGGGTAGCCGTCGAACGTCGTCGCCACCGACCACGGCTCGCCGGGGATGTTGAACAGCACCGAGGTGATCGCGCCGCCGAACAGCGCGCCCCAATAGATGCACGACAGCATGATGATTGCGGACGTCGGCGGCATCGTGAACGTGAGCGGGAGCAAGATCGCAATGCCGTTGGCGCCTCCGAGACCCGGCAGCACGCCGATGATGACGCCGAGCACGATGCCGACCAGCATCAGCAGCAGGTTGAACGGCGACAGCACGACCGCGAAGCCGTGAAAGAGCGCACTGATCTCGACCAAGGGAATTCCTCCAGGGACCTGCCGGGAATGCGAATCAGCAGCGAACGCTCAGTAGCCGAGAAACGCGAGCGGGTCGAAGGCGCCCTTGAACAACGGAACCTTGAACCAGACCTCGAACATGACGAAGATCGATGCGCTGACGGCGACGCCGATGGCGGCGCTCTTCGCCCATGGGTAGTGGCCGAGAAGGCGCATGAACAGCGTGATGTAGATCGCGGACGCGACGTAGATGCCGATGAGCTGCACCCCCAGCACGTACACGAGGGCGGGGATCAGCACGGACATCACGAGCTTGAGCTGCCCCCATTCGACGAATTGACTCGCCCGCTCCGTGATCGCGCCGCGGAACTGATCTCCCCGCCGCCATTCCTTCAATGCGACTCGCGCAAGTGTCGCGAGGCTGGAGAGGCCGAGCAAGAGTCCGATGTAGAACGGGAAGTAACCCGATTGCGGGCCGTCGTCGCCCCACCTCGCACCCAGCCGGTAACTGTCGAACACGACGAGGGCGCTGACGGCGAGCAGCGCCAACGCTACCGTCACCTCCATCGTGCGCGTCGAGATTCCGGCCTTGGGGCCGGCCGCGTCTTGATCGCTCATGGATTCTCCCGCAGGGAACGCGAATCCCGTGGCGTGCATCTGCGCCACGGGGAAGCGCGCGCCCGACGTCGTTCCGCCGGGCGCGACGCGAGTGTCACGGCGTGGCCAGGAAGCCCGCTTCCTTCATCAGGCTCTTGTGCGTGTTCTCCGCGCCCTCGACCCACTTGGCGTACTCGGGTCCCGTCATGAACGTCGTGTTGAAGGCGCCGTCCTCCATGAACTTCTTCCATTCCGGCGTCTCGCGCACCTTCTTGAACAAATCCACGTAGTAATCGACCTGCTCCTTGGTGACCCCGGCGGGCATGAAGATGCCGCGCAGCATCACGTAGTCGACAGGCACGCCCGCTTCCTTGCAACTCGGAATGTCGTTCCACGACATCGTGTCGGTCACCTTCGTCTTGTACGGCATCCGGTCATTGTCGAACACGCACAACGGCCGCAACGCACCGGCGCGCCACTGTGCCACCGCCTCGATGGGGTTGTTGACGCTGGAGTCGGTGTGCTTGCCGACTAGCTGCACCGCGACGTCGCCGCCGCCCTTGAAAGGGACGTACGTGAACTTGGTGCCGGTGGCCTTCTCGATCGCGACCGTGATGATCTGGTCTTCCTGCTTCGATCCCGTGCCGCCCATCTTGAACTTGTTCGGGCCGCCCGCCTTGACCGCGTCGAGATAGTCCTTGGCGGTCTTGTAGGGCGTCTCCGCGTTGACCCACAGCACGAACTGGTCGAGCGCCAGCATCGCCACGGGCGTGAGGTCCTTCCAGTTGAACGGCACTCCCGTCGCAAGTGGCGTCGTGAACAGATTCGAAAGCGTGATGATGATCTTGTTCGGATCGCCTTTCGCGTCCTTGACCGCGAGGAAACCTTCGGCGCCCGCGCCCCCGGACTTGTTGACGACGATCATCGGCTGCTTCATCAGATTGTTCTTCGTGATGACGCCTTGCAGCAGGCGCGCCATCTGGTCGGCGCCGCCGCCGGTGCCGGCGGGGACGATGAACTCGACCGGCTTTGTCGGCTCCCACGCGCCCGCCGACAGCGGAACCATGAGCGCCATTGCGGCCGACGCGAAGCCGCTACAGGCCTTGGACCAGGCGTTGCGTGGGACCATGCGTCGCACCGAGCACGCGACCGGGTTGCCTTGCGCTGACGTCAAGAGATTGGGTGCCATGTTCGTACGTCCTCCATCGTTGCCGGATGATTTTGGGTTGCGGGCGCGATCTGGTGCACGCGGCCCGCCCGACTTTGACTTTCTTTTCGGGAACATGTTACGCCGATTGCCCGTTCGCGTCGTTGTGCGGTGCCGCATCGGGCCGAACAGGTTATCCTCACTGGGGCGATTCGGCGGCCGCCTCGCTCATTGGGCGCACCGCCTGGGCGCTGCGCGCCTTCCCTCCGAGAGGGAGCAATTCGCGCTTGGGACGGCCCGGCGCGCGCATAGGGATCCGCCCGCCTTGCTGACGCACCACCCGCGACGATAGCCATGCGTGCCCACGGTTCCGCCTCGACGGTCGCATTGCGCGCGCTCACGCCCGCGGCGCGCATCGCCGCCATCGCCGACCGAGGGAGCGTGCGGTCGGTCAACGACTCGTTCGACGCGCCGCGACCCTCGGCGCATCTCGCGCGTTGGGGCATCGCGGCCCAGGACGATGACGGCATCGTCGTCGCCCGTGCGACGATCGACGGTGCGCATGTCCTCATCGCGGCGCAGGACGAGCGGTTCCTGGGCGGGAGCGCGGGCGCGAACCATGCCGATACGCTGCGGCGCCTGTTCGAGCTCGCACGCGCCGAGCGTCCGGCTGCTGTCGTCGTTCTCGCGGCGTCCGGGGGCGTACGGCTGCATGAAGCCAACGCTGCCGAATGGGCGCTTGCCCGCGCGCTGGCGACGCTTCTCGATCTGCGCGCCGCCGGCGTTCCGGTGGTGGTCGCCGGCGTTGCCGACGTCTTCGGCGGCGCGTCGGTGCTGGCGTGTGCCGCGGAAGGGATTGCCCTCATGCCCGGCGTGCGGCTCGGGCTCTCCGGGCCAGCGGTCATCGAAACGGCGCGCGGACGGAACGAACTCGACGCGGGCGATGCGGCGACCGTCGCTCGAGTTTTCGGCGCCGAGGCACGCGCGGCGACGGGCCACGTCGAGCTGCTCTCCGACAGCGCCGCGGCGGTGCGCCGCTTTGTCGTGCGGGGCATCGCCGAATCGGCGCCATTCGCGACATGGGTGCTGACGATGCAGGAGCGTCTCGCCGCGCGGCTCGCCGGCAGTACCCGCGCCGGGACTGCGCAGCCTTCGATGGGAGTTGCGGAGCGGTCTCTGCCGCCGCTTCCGACAAACCTGACGTCCCTGTATGCGAACCCCGAACCGATCGATCCTTCGGGCTGGCTCGGGCGGCGCGCTGGCGGTCGGACCTGGCTCTGCCGGCCCATTGGAGCGGGAACGTTCGGGCCGCACGAGGCGCACGCCCTCGACGCGGCCCTGCTCGCGAACGTGGCGGCTGCCGCGCCGGACGAGGCGCGTACCCTGATTCTGATCGGCGATTCCCGGGGTCACGAGGTTTCGCTCCATGCGGAAGTGTTGTGCGTGGCGCAATACCTCGCCCAGCACGCCGCGGTCCTCGCCCTGCTCCGCGCGCAAGGCACTCGGCTGCTAGGACTTCTCTCCGGCGTGGGCCATAGCGCGGAGTTCTTTTCGCATGTGCTGCAGGCGCAGAAGGTCTACGCGCTGGCGAACGCGCGCGTCGTGGCGATGGAGCCGGCCGCGGTCGCGAGGGTCACGCGCCTCCCGGAGCCGAACCTGGCTGCGCTGATCGAGAACGATCCGCTGTTCGGGCACCCGGTGCGCCACTTCGCGCGCTGGGCCGGAATGGCAGACCTCCTGGCCGACGCGAATTCCGATTCGATCGCTTTCGCCAGGGGCGTAATCGCGCCCCGAGCCCGCCTTCCATCGACGGAAGGCTTCCTAGCCGCGTGCCGCCGCCCAGACATGCGCGATCTGCTCGGCGCGGTCGGCGATGAGCGCCTCCGCGTCGGCGATGCAATCGTCGAGCGTCATCGGACCTGACGGCAATGCGAAGCAGCCGCTGTAGACTCGCCCAAGTTCCGGCAACGAAGCGGCATCGACCGCGCCTGAGAGCAACGTGATCGGCACGCCGGCGGCACGAGCGCGCTCGGCGACGACGAAGGGCGCCTTGCGCAGCAGCGTCTGCCGGTCGGTGCGGCCTTCGCCCGTGAACGCCCACGTCGCACCTTCGAGCGCGGCATCGAGGCCGATCAGGTCCGCCACGACCTCGGCGCCCGAGCGGAACGATCCCCCGACGAGCTGCAACGCGAAGCCCAGCCCGCCCGCCGCGCCCGCGCCCGGCGATTGCGCGGCAGTTCTGCCCACCGCGCGCTCCGCCAGAGCTGCATAACGGGCGAGCGCTGCATCGATGCCCGCGATGTCCTCGGGACGCACGCCCTTTTGCGGTCCGAAGATCGCAGTCGCGCCGCGCTCGCCGCAAAGCGGATTGTTGACGTCCGACATGATCGTGATCGCAGACTCGGCGAAGCCGCGGCTCGAGCTTGTCCGCGTCGATGTGCGCCACCCGCGCGAATTCGGCAGGTGTGGGCGCGAGGTTGCGACCGGCACCATCGACGATGGCAAGTCCGAGCGCCTTCAACATCCCCGCGCCGCCATCGTTGGTGCTGCTGCCGCCGAGGCCGATCATGAAGCGCCGCACGCCGGTGTCGAGCAGCGCTCGAATCATTGCGCCCACACCTTCGGTCGAGCGCGCCGTGACGCCCGTCGCCATGCCGTCGGGATCGGTGATGCCGACGATTTCCGCCGCTTCGATGATCGCCGTGGCGCCTTCGGGCGCGTCGACGATGCCGTACGCGGCGTTACGTTGCGCTCCGCCCGCCCCGGCGACGCGCATCGTTTGCCGCTGCCCCCCGCACGACAGCACGGCGTCGAGCGTGCCTTCGCCGCCATCGGCCATCGGGCAGGCCCGGATCTCGGCGTCGGGCCAGACGCGGCGCACGCCGCGTGCGATGGCCGCGCAGACTGCGGGCGCGGCGAGCGAGCCCTTGAACGAGTCGGGAGCGACCACGACAATCGGCGGACGCGAGGGAGGCATGGCGTATGATTTTTCGCGAACGGCGCGGCAAGCTATCGTAACAGCCCGGCGTCTGTCCACGGATACCGCAATGCCGCGCATCGCGTTACTTGCACTATTAGCATTCGCGGGGACCTCTGCCGTGGCGGGGCAGGCCGCCGACTATGCGCGCGAGGAGCGCTGGGCGCAGGAGATCGTCCCTTCGCTCGTCGTCGGCGACGCCGTGTATCTTGCGACGCCGGCCCGCGCGCGGGTGCTCGCGATCCTCACGGAGCCGGCCGGCGCCGCTGCAGGCGGAATCGTCCTCGTGCATGGCCTCGGCGTGCATCCGGATTGGGGATTGATCGGCGGTCTCCGGACAGGCCTTGCCGAAGCCGGATTCGTCACGCTGTCCGTGCAGATGCCCGTCCTCGCCGCCAATGCGACGCGAGACGATTACGCCCCTACGTTGCCCGAGGCTGCAGAGCGGATCGCAGTCGCGGTGGACTACCTTCGCGCCAAGGGCGTAAAGAAGATCGCCATCGTTTCGCACAGCCTCGGCGCGTCGATGGCGAATGCATTTCTGGCGCGACCCGGCGCGGTCGCGATCGATGCGTGGGCCCCCGTCGGGATGTTCGGCGCGTTCGCCGTGGCGCCGAAGGAGCCGGTGCTCGATGTCGTCGCGGAAACGGAAATTGCGCCGGTCAGCGCATCGGCGCCCGCGCGGATTCCCGCACTGCCGAAGGATGCGTGCTCGCGCCAGGTCGTCATCGCGGGCGCGGACCACTATTTCGAATACCGGCAAAAGGAGCTCGTTGCGGCGATCGCGGCGTTCTTGAGCCGCGCATTCGACCGTCGGTGCTAATCGCGATCGTCGTCCACGCCGCGCGTCGCGCGGACGAGCCGGTCGCGCACGGCAAGCCAGGCGTCGCCGGGCGGCACCGTTTCGATCAGGATGGCATCGGCGTTCGCGGCGTCGAGCGTGCGCAGATTCGCATAGAGATCGTGCGCGTAGGCCTCGGCGTCGGCGGGCGCCTGCAGCCAGACTCCGGCGAACTCCGCGGGCCGCGCAACGGTGCGCGCGAGCACCGCGACGATTTCGTCCCGCTCGTCGAGCTGGAGGATTTCGGCCCGCAGCACGTCGGCCGCGACGAGACTTGCCGGGGTCCTGGGCGCGTAATGAGAGGCGAGCGTGCCCGAAGCGCGCGGCGCGGTGGCATCCGCCTCGCGCAGCGGTTGCCCGAGCGCGCGCGACAGCTCGGCTACGCCGATCCCGCCGGGCCGCAGCAGGATCGCGGTCTCGCCGGCGAAGGCCACGATCGTCGATTCGATCCCGACTTGGCAGGCGCCGCCGTCGAGTATCGATGCCACGGAATCGCCGAGATCGTCGGCGACGTGCCGCGCCGTGGTCGGAGAGATGCGGCCGAACCGGTTGGCCGAGGGTGCCGCAATACCGCCGCCGAACGCGGCGAGCAGCAGGCGCGCGACCGGGTGCGACGGCACACGCAGCCCGACGCTGTCCTGGCTGCCGGTGACGATGTCCGAGACGTGCGATGCGCGGGGAAGAATCAGCGTCAACGGGCCCGGCCAGAACGTGGCCGCCAGCTTTTTCGCCGCCTTGGGCACCGAGCGCGCCCAATGGGCAATCTCGTTTGCATCGTTGAGGTGGACGATCAACGGGTGGTCGGCGGGCCGGCCCTTGGCGGCAAAGATGCGGCGCACGGCCTCGGGATTGCCGGCGTCGGCGCCGAGTCCATAGACCGTTTCGGTCGGAAACGCGACGAGCTCGCCGGCGCGCAGCCGGTCGGCCGCGCTTGCGATGGCGGCGGGTGTCGGCGTGTCGATCGGGGCGCTCATGATTTGTCGTCTACACCCGCTACGGCCCTCGGGTGACATGGGCAGGCGTGGGAAAGGAGAGCTGCATCCATTCTGCTAGAATCCAACCTTTCCGCGGCGCGCGCCTTGTCGCGCGGAGCAGGTCGCAAAAACAATGGCGAGGAGCGGCAAATGAGTGATTTCCTGTTTACGTCGGAGTCGGTGTCGGAGGGACATCCGGACAAAGTGGCCGACCAGATTTCCGACGCGGTGCTCGACGCGATTCTAGAGCAAGACCCGACGGCGAGGGTCGCGGCCGAGACGCTGGTCTCGACGGGCCTCGTCGTGTTGACCGGCGAGATCACCACGGGGGGCAAGCACGACTATGCGCGCGTCGCGCGCGAGACGATCCGCAAGATCGGCTACAACGACTCCGAGCTGCGCTTCGATGCCGACGGCTGCGCGGTCATGGTCTGTTACGGACGCCAGTCGCCCGACATCAAGCGTGGCGTCGACCAGGCGTCCGACGACCACCTCAATCAAGGCGCGG
Source organism: uncultured beta proteobacterium (assembly GCA_963840945.1). GTDB lineage: Bacteria > Pseudomonadota > Gammaproteobacteria > Burkholderiales > Casimicrobiaceae > CAIWHR01. Next base: position 128,442 of record CAWJAU010000022.1, read on the forward strand.
GCGACCAGGGTCTGATGTTCGGCTACGCGTGCGACGAAACGCCTGCGTTGATGCCGTTCCCGATCTACTACGCGCATCGGCTTGTCCAGCGCCAGAGCGAGGTCAGGAAGGACGGCCGCCTGCCGTGGCTGCGCCCCGATGCCAAATCGCAGCTTACCGTCCGCTACGTCGACGGCAAGCCCGTCGCGATCGACACCGTCGTGCTCTCGACGCAGCACCATCCGAGCATGAACGACAAGCAGGCGGAGCTCGCCGAGGCGGTGATCGAGGAAGTGATCAAGCCCGTGCTGCCGGCGAGCATGCTGAAGGGCGCCAAATATCTCGTCAATCCGACCGGCCGCTTCGAGATCGGCGGTCCGCACGGCGACGCCGGGCTCACCGGCCGCAAGATCATCGTCGACACGTACGGCGGCGCGGCTCCGCATGGCGGTGGCGCGTTCTCGGGCAAGGATCCGTCGAAGGTCGACCGCTCGGCGGCCTACGCCGCGCGCTACGTCGCCAAGAACCTCGTCGCCGCGGGCATCGCCACGCAATGCCAGGTGCAGCTCTCGTACGCCATCGGCGTTGCGCGCCCGATCAACGTCACTGTCTACACCGAGGGCACGGGACTCATCCCCGACGAGAAGATCGCCGAGCTCGTCAATGCGCATTTCGATCTGCGGCCGAAGGGCATCATCCGCATGCTCGACCTGCTCCGCCCGATCTACCTCAAGACGGCCGCGTACGGACACTTCGGCCGCGACGAACCCGAATTCACGTGGGAGGCAATCGACAAGGCGCCGGCGCTTCGCGCCGCGGCGGGGATTGCGCGCGCGAGCGACGAGGCGCGCACAGTGAACGCGCACGCCTGACGGCGCATCGGGCAGGGGTTCTGCTAGAATGACCCATCCTCCGGGCCCGCAACCGCGGAACCCGGGCAGCAAGTTGGCAACAGCATAAGGAGACCCACTATGGCCGAACGAACCCGAACCCGCCGCAATACCCTCGAGCGTCGCTGCCTCGGCAAGGCCTACAAGCGCCTGTTCGCCGGCTCGACGAAAGGCGTCTTCAAGATGCTCGAGAAAATCAAGAAGGCGTAATGCCTTCTCTCCGGCGCGACGCGCCGCACGAATCGAAGGGCCGCGATGCGGCCCTTCGCGTTTGAATCGGTCAGGGGCGCCGGTACCTTGACCGCAGAGCGATCGCCGGCGCCCGGATCCGGATCATGCCCTTCGCCTATTACGCCAGGCTTTCAGCCGCACGCCAGCGAATCTATCGACAGAGCGACGCGATCCAATCGCTCGAGCTCCCGCGCGGGGTTGCCGCCGGTGCGCACGTCGCGCGCATTCGAGCGAGCCTTGCCCGCGCGGATCGCGCCGGTGTGCAGAAGGCGTGCCAGGATCTGATCGATGCGTTGGACGCCGGATACCGCGTCCCGAAGATCCGGGTCCGGGTTCTCGCGCAGCGTCCGGCCGACGACGACGGCGAATTGCATGGCCTCTACGAGCCGGACGACGAGGGCACGCCGGCGCGCATCACCGTCTGGATGCGCACCGCCGCCCGCAAGGACGTTGTGGCGTTCAAGACGTTTCTGCGCACGCTGATCCACGAGCTCTGCCATCATCTCGACTACGAGCTCTACAAGATGCCGGAAACCTTCCACACCGAGGGCTTCTACAAGCGCGAATCGACCCTGGTTTCCGCGCTGCTCGCCGAGGAGTCGACGCCGGGCGATCTCCTGGGGTAGAATCCAGCCTCTCCCCGAGGAGCGTTGCAACAGGAAGGCCCGCCCTCCTGCCAGGCTCGGGGTATTCACCCATTGCAACTGCGCTCGTTGAACCGTGCCTGCGCACGGGGTGACGAGACCTTCCCGCCCCCGCCGCGCGGTCACCGATGATGGAGTGACCGATGAACGCTGCAACCGAAACCAAGAGTTTTGCCGATTTCAAGGTCGCGGACTTAGCGCTCGCCGACTGGGGTCGCAAGGAAATCGCGATCGCCGAAACGGAGATGCCCGGCCTCATGGCGATCCGCGACGAATTCGCGCCTGAGCAACCGCTGCGCGGCGCGCGCATCGCCGGCAGCCTGCACATGACGATCCAGACGGCAGTGCTGATCGAGACGTTGCAGGCGCTCGGCGCCGATGTGCGCTGGGCGTCGTGCAACATCTACTCGACGCAGGACCATGCCGCCGCCGCGATCGCCGCGCGCGGCACGCCGGTGTTCGCGTACAAGGGCGAGTCGCTCGTCGAGTACTGGGATTACACGCACCGGATCTTCGAATGGCCGGCTGGTGGCGGCAGCGGCGGCGCGCCGAACATGATCCTCGACGACGGCGGCGACGCTACCCTGCTCGTGCATCTGGGGACCGCGGCCGAAACCGATCCGTCGTGCATCAGCCGCCCGACGAGCGAGGAAGAGACTGCGCTCTTCGCCGCCATCAAGGCGCGACTCGCCAAGGACCCGAAGTTCTACTCGCGGATCAAGGCGTCGATCAAGGGCGTCACCGAGGAGACGACGACCGGCGTCAAGCGTCTCTACCAGATGCATGCGGAAGGCCGGCTCGGCTTTCCGGCGATCAACGTCAACGACTCGGTGACGAAGTCCAAGTTCGACAATCTCTACGGCTGCCGCGAGTCGCTGGTCGACGGCATCAAGCGCGCGACCGACGTGATGATCGCCGGCAAAGTCGCGCTCGTCGCCGGGTACGGAGACGTCGGCAAGGGGAGCGCGCAGGCGCTGCGCGCGCTCTCCGCGCAGGTGTGGATCACCGAGATCGACCCGATCTGCGCGCTGCAGGCCGCGATGGAGGGCTATCGCGTGGTGACGATGGATTACGCCTGCGACAAGGCCGACATCTTCGTCACGGCGACGGGCAATATCGACGTGATCACGCACGAGCACATGACGCGGATGAAGAACAACGCGATCGTGTGCAACATCGGCCACTTCGACAACGAGATCGACGTCGCGGCGCTGAAAGCCTACACCTGGGACAACATCAAGCCGCAGGTCGACCATGTGATCTTTCCGGACGGCAAGCGGATCATCCTGCTGGCCGAGGGCCGGCTCGTGAATCTCGGCTGCGGAACGGGCCACCCGTCGTACGTGATGAGCTCGTCGTTCGCGAATCAGGTGATGGCGCAAATCGAGCTTTGGTCCGATGCGCAAAGCAGCGCCGGCAAGTATCCGGTCGGCGTCTACGTGCTGCCCAAGCACCTCGACGAAAAGGTCGCGCGGCTGCAGTTGTCGAAGCTGGGCGCGATGCTGACGCCGCTGTCGGCGAAGCAGGCGCGATACATCAGCGTCCCGGCGGAAGGGCCCTACAAGCCGCAGACGTATCGCTATTGAGCGGCGGCCGAGGCAGGAGAGCAGGATGCGCATCGCCGTGATGGGCGCCGGCGGCGTCGGCGGCTACTTCGGCGCGAGGCTGGCGTGTCGCGGGGCACGACGTCGCGTTCATCGCGCGCGGCAGGCATCTCGCGGCGATGCGCGAGCGCGGGCTCGCGGTCAAGAGTGCGCTCGGCGACATCCGCCTCGCCGCGGCCCGCGGTCACCGACGATCCGGCGAGCCTCGCGCCGGCCGACGTCGTGCTGTTCTGCGGTGAAGCTCTGGGATACCGAGAGCGCGGCGGACGCGATCCGGCCGCTCCTCGCGAACGGCGGCGTCGTCATCCCGTTCCAGAATGGCGTCGAGAGCATCGAGCGGATCGGCGCGGTCGTCGGCGCGGACCGCGTGCTGGGTGGGGTTGCGTATATCGCGGCGACGATCGGCGAACCGGGCGTCATCGTGCACACGGGGACGATGGCGCGATTGCGCTTTGGCCCGGTCGCACGCCGCGCAGCGGCCCGTTGCCGAGGCCTTGCCGCGGCGTGCAGGAGCGCGGGCATCGAGGCCGAGCTCTCGGCCGACATCCGCCGCGCGCTGTGGGAGAAGTTCGCATTCCTGGCGGCCTTCTCCGGCTTGACGAGCGTCGCCCGGCAGCCGATGGGCGTCCTGCGCGGCGATCCCGATCTGCGTGCAGCGCTCGAGGCGGCGATAGCGCGAGACGTGGGCGGTCGGCCGCGCCAACGGCATCGCGCTCGCCGACGATTTCGCCGCCCAGCAAATGCAGTTCGCCGAGGGCCTCCCCGCGGAAATGAAATCCTCGATGCTGAACGATCTCGTCGCGGGCAACCGGCTCGAGGCGCCGTGGCTGTGCGGCGCCGTGGCGAGAATGGGCAGCGCCGCGGGAGTGGCGACACCCGTCAATGCGACGCTCTTCGCCGCCCTCAAACCCTATTGCGCCGGCGCCGCGCGGTAGCGCCTGTCGCTGCTCGCAACCGGGAGAACCCTTCATGCTGCGTCTGTTGCTCGTCTGGCTCGTAAACTCGCTGGCGCTGCTGGCGCTTCCGTATGTCTTCCCGTGGGTGAAGGTCGATTCGTTCGTCGCCGCGCTGATTGCGGCGCTGGCGCTCGGCCTCATCAACACGCTGATCCGGCCGCTGCTGATCCTGCTCACGCTGCCGGCGACGCTGCTCACGCTCGGCCTCTTCATCTTCGTCATCAACGGCCTCCTGTTCTGGTGGGTCGGCTCGTTCGTCGAGGGTTTCCATGTCGGCGGGTTCTGGTCGGCCTTCTTCGGAGCGATCGTCTACAGCCTGATTTCATGGCTGCTCGCCTCGCTTCTGCCGCGCAAGCAAGACTGAAGCGACGCGAGCCGCCGCACGCGCCGATGAGCACAACGCCGAATCGCCTGTTCAGCCTCGAATTCTTCCCGCCCCGCACGCCGGAAGGCATCGAAAAGCTCCGCGCGACGCGACGGCAGCTCGCGCAGTTGAAGCCGGCGTTCTGCTCGGTCACGTTCGGCGCTGGCGGCTCGACGCGCGAAGGCACGCTCGCCGACCGTGCTCGAGTTCCGCGCCGAAGGCATGGCGGCGGCGCCGCACATTTCATGCGTCGGCGGGGCGTGCGCGTCGATCGCGCGAAGTGCTCGCGACAGTACAAGTCGCACGGGATACGCCACCTGGTCGCACTGCGCGGCGATCTGCCGTCCGGGATCGTACGACGCCGGCGATTTCCGCTTCGCGAGCGAGCTCGTGGCGTTCATCCGCCGGGAAACGGGCGACTGGTTCCACATCGACGTCGCCGCCTACCCCGAATGCCACCCGCAGGCCCGCTCGCCGCAGGAGGACCTCGTCGCGTTCAAGCGCAAGGTCGATGCCGGAGCCGATTCGGCGATCACGCAGTACTTCTTACAATCCCGATGCGTATTGGCACTTCGTCGACGCGAGCCGCGCCGCGGGAGTCAGCGTGCCGATCGTTCCCGGCATCATGCCGATCGGCAGCTACACGAAGCTCGCGCGCTTCTCCGATGCCTGCGGCGCTGAGATTCCGCGCTGGATCCGGAAGAAACTGGAAGGCTATGGCGACGACATCGCGTCGATCCGCGCGTTCGGCCTCGACGTGGTCACGGACCTTGCTGCCGACCTGCTCGCCCGCGGCGCGCCAGGCCTGCACTTCTACACGCTGAACCAGGCGGCGCTCACCACGACGATCTGGCAGCGCCTCGGGATCTGATCCCGCGTCCGAGTGGCCCGAAGGCACAGCCCTTCGGGCTTCATACCCAGGCGCCCGCACGCTGTACCTTGCTCGGGCCGCTCGACGGACGGGACGCAGCTCGCTGCGCCTACGCTCCCGGCGTGAACGACACAAGCTCGAGAAAGGTGTTCTGCGTGGGGATTCTCGCGCCGCTGTCGAAGTCGCCGCCCTTTTCCTGATACGTCGCTCGCTTGATCTCTCGTACGATGCCACGCACCGCCGGGGCGTACCACACCGTGTAATTGCATTGCGTAGGATAGCGCCAGAACGTCTCGTCATCGAGCCAGATCAGCACGTGCATGACGATCGCATCGAACGTGCCGGCCGGTGTCACGACCGTCTCCCAGCCGCGCACGCGGACGTAGTTGTTGATCTGCCCGGACGTCTTCGTCGTCTCGTCGAAATTGTCGACGAACTGGCTCCACGCCGCGCCCGCGGCGAGCGGGAAACGGTAGCGGTCGAGCGGCGTCGCGAAGCGGCGCGTCTCGTTCTCGTAGAGAGCGCCGATCTTGACGCGGCCGGGAGCGGTCAACAGCTCGGCACGCGCGAGGTCGAGCGTGGGTCCCTTCACCGTGATCCGCTCGCTGATGCCGTCCGCGCTCACGGTGCTGATCGTGTGCGTTTCCTCCCACGTCGTCAGCAACCGGAAAAAACCGTCCTGTCCGTGGTAGACCCAGCGGTCGCCGACGCGATACGCCGGGGCTTCGGCGGCGCGTCCAGAGCCGGTGCTCTCGAAGCCTCCGCAGCCCGCCACGGCGGCGAGCGCAGATTACAACGGGCAATCGCAGCGGCGAAAATCGTTCATGGCGCCTCCTTGCCGTGACGCTATGCTAACAACATGCAGTCGGCAATCATTCCTCGGGCAGGGGTACGGGTGCAGGCCCCGCAGCGCGTCAGCCATCGCCATCGGTGATCGCGCCGAGGCTCGCCGTCGAAACGAGGCGACGGTATTTCGCCAGCAAGCCGCGCGTGTGGCGGGGCGGCGGCGGCCGCCATGCCGCGCGGCGACGCGCGAGTGCGTCGGTCGTCGACATTCAACTGGAGCAGCAGCCGGTGCGCGTCGATCGTGATCGAATCGCCTTCCTCGACCAGCGCGATCATGCCGCCGACGTACGCCTCGGGCGCGACATGCCCGACGACCATGCCCCACGTGCCGCCGGAGAACCGGCCGTCGGTGATGAGGCCGACCGATTCGCCGAGGCCCTGCCCGATCAGCGCGGACGTGGGCGCCAGCATCTCCTGCATGCCGGGACCGCCTTTCGGGCCTTCGTAGCGGATCACGATCACATCGCCCGCCTTGATCTTCCGGGCCATGATCGCGTCCATCACTTCGTTCTCGGAGTCGAACACGCGCGCCGGCCCGGTGATCGACGGATTCTTGAGGCCGGTGATCTTCGCCACGCAGCCTTCGGGCGCGAGATTCCCGCGAAGAATCGCGAGATGACCCTGCGCGTACATCGGGGTTCGACCACGGCCGGATGACGTCCTGATCGGCGCGCGGCGCCGACGGCACCGTCTCGAGCTCCTCGCCGATCGTGCGGCCCGTGATCGTCATGCAGTCGCCGTGCAGCACGCCGTGCGTCCAGCAGCATCTTGAGCACCTGCGGCACACCGCCCGCACGATGCAGATCGACGGCGACGTAATCGCCCGACGGCTTGAGGTTGCACAGCACCGGCACGCGCTTCCTGATTCGCTCGAAGTCGTCGATCGTCCATGGCACTTCGGCGGCGGAGGCGATGGCGAGATAGTGGAGCACCGCGTTGGTGGAGCCGCCCGTCGCCATCACCAGCGCGATCGCGTTCTCGATCGACTTCCGCGTGATGATGTCGCGCGGCTTCAAGTCGCGCTTGATCGCCTCGCACCAGCACCCGCGCCGACTCGGCCGCGGAGTCCGCCTTTTCGTCGTCGGGCGAGGCCATCTGCGAGCTCCCGAGGAGGCTGATGCCCAGCGCCTCGAACGACGACGACATCGTGTTCGCCGTGTACATGCCGCCGCAGGCGCCGACACTCGGGCAGGCGTTCCGCTCGATGCCGTCGTAATCCTCCTTCGACATCTTGCCGGCGGCAAACGCGCCGACGGCCTCGAACGGCGAGACGATGGTCAGCGTCTTGCCCTTCCACTCGCCCGGCTTGATCGTGCCCGCATAGACGAAGATGCCCGGAACATTCATCCGCGCCATCGCCATCATGCCCGCCGGCATGTTCTTGTCGCAACCGCCGACGATCAGCACGCCATCCATGCACTGGCCGTTGACCGACGTCTCGATCGCGTCGGCGATCACTTCGCGCGACACGAGCGAGTACTTCATGCCCTCGGTGCCCATGCCGATGCCGTCGGTGACCGTCGGGCACGCCGAACACCTGCGGCATCGCGCCGGCCTCCTTCAGCGCCGTCATCGCGCGATCGACGAGCGGCTGGATGCCGGCGTTGCAGGGATTCATCGTGCTGTGGCCATTCGCGACGCCGACGATCGGCTTGTCGAAATCGCCGTCGCCGAATCCGACGGCGCGCAGCATCGCGCGATTGGGCGAGCGGGCGACGCCCTGCGGTGATCAGCCTGGAGCGGCGGTTGTACGACATGGGCGAACTCCCGGTAGGTGTTGGCGCTTCGGCCGGCGTTCGGGCGCGAGGTCGTGCGCAAGGTCAGAGCGCGGGCTGCGTATAATCGGTCGGCGCAATTTTAGCAGGCGGCTTACGCACCTTCGCCCGACCATGCTGGTCCATCCCGAGTTCGATCCGATCGCGTTTCAGCCGGCCCGATCGCGGTCCGCTGGTACGGGCTCATGTATCTGGTCGCATTCGTGCTGTTCGTGGTGCTCGGCAAGTATCGCGCGCGCCAGAATCTCCTGACCGGCTGGCATCCGCGCGATGTCGACGACATGCTGTTCTATGGCGTGTTCGGCGTGATCCTGGGCGGACGTCTCGGGTACGTGCTGTTCTACAAGCCGCTCTACTATCTCGCGCACCCGCTCGAGATCCTCTCCGTGTGGCAGGGCGGCATGAGCTTCCACGGCGGCTTTCTCGGGCGTCCTGGTGGCGCTGTGGCTCTTCGCGCGCGTCGCGCAGCAAGCGCTGGCTCGACGTCACCGATTTCGTGGCACCCCTCGTGCCGCTTGGCCTTGCCGCCGGCCGCCTCGGCAATTTCATCAACGGCGAACTGTGGGGACGCGTCGACCGAACCTGCCTTGGGCGATGGTGTTTCCGCAGGTCGGTCCCGATGCCGCGGCATCCGTCGCAGCTTTATCAATTCGCTCTCGAGGGCCTGCTGCTGTTCGCCGTGCTGTGGATCTACACGGGGCGCCGGCGGCCGCTCGGCGCGGCGTCGGGCGTGTTCCTCGTCGGCTACGGGCTGTGCGCTTCGTGGTCGAGTATGCACGCGAGCCGGACAGCTTCCTCGGGTACTCTGGCCGCTCGGCCTCACGATGGGGCAATGGCTGTCGCTGCCCATGATCGTCATCGGCGCGGCGATGCTGCGCCATGCCTACCGGCGCGCCGGACAAGGGAGAGCCGACGCTACTCGACCGGATGAAGTAACGAAGACTGACCCCTGGTCCCCCGGACTCAATCGAGGCGGCGAAACTCGCCGTCGATCGACTTGGCGGCCGCGGTGGAAATCGCCGCCTGCGGCCGCGCTCGGCGCAAAATCGCGGCCGAGATTGAATCGCAGCGCGAGCAAGGCGAGCGCCATCACGTCGCTGAGAATTCCGGGCAGGAGGAACAGCATACCCGCGAGTACCTTGCGCCCGCTGTCGAAGAGCCCGCGCAGCAGCGGCTGCTCGCCGTGCATGGCGGCGACGCGTATTTGCGCGAAACGCGGTTCGCTCGTTGCGCAGCAGGTAGAGTCCGGCAAGGGCGGCCAACCCGAGCCATGCATACACGGGCACGCCGGTCCATCGCGCGATGCGCGACGGTCGCGTAGAGATCGATGAGAGGGAAACCCAGTACAATCAGCAGCATCGCGAACTCGCATGGAGGCTCCTTGGCGGGCGCGGCGATCATGGTCGTCACGCAGATGCCCGACCGGGCATCGGCGCTGGTCCTCGCGCGCTCGCTCGTAGAGTCGCGCGTCGCCGCATGCGTCAGCGTCGGCGCGCCGGTGGAATCACTCTATCACTGGCGCGGCAAAATCGAAACCGCGCAGGAGAGTCCCGGTGGCCGTCAAAACGTGTCCCGAACGCTATCCGGAGGTCGAGGCCGCGATTCGCGCGGCTGCACCCGTACGAACTTCCCGAGATCGTCGCTGTCCCGATTACCCATGGCTCTCGCCCCCTATCTCCGATGGATCGCGGACGAAACCGCCGCTACGTAGGATGAACGGCCCCCATGCTCACTGTGCGCGGCTTTGCCGCATCCCGCTTCGCGGGAAAAGCCTTCGGCTCTCCTGCGACCTTCGGCCTGGTGTCCGCTGGTTTCCGAGGCGAATAAGCCTCCGCGCGTGGGGGCATTGCCGATCGTGATGCTGCTTGCCGCCGTTCCCCCAGCCCCGGCAGCGGGGCAGATCAAGCTGCTCGAACCCGAGCGTGCCTTCGCGTTCAGCGTCCAGGCGGTCGACGAGAGAACCATCGAGGCGCGATTTTCGATCGCAAGCGGCTACTACCTGTATCGGGAGAAGCTCAAATTCGCCGTCGAGCCAGCCACTCTGGCGGGCGCTCCCGTGTTGCCGCCCGGGAAGTTCAAGGACGATGCGTTCTTTGGCAATGTGGAAACCTACCGTGGCCGGCTGGTCGTGCGGCTCCTGCTCGACGGTGCGCAGCCGGGGGCCAAGGTTACCGTCAAGGCCGAGTCGCAGGGATGCGCGGATGCCGGGGTATGCTATCCGCCGCAGGTCCAGAGCCTGACGGTGGCGCTGCCGGCCCTGGGCGGCCGGCCGGGTGAGCCCGTCAGCGCAACCCCGAAGAAATCCTGGTTCAATTGACTGCTGCCGACGCGATCGCATCAGCGGTGTGAGCGCACACTCTTTTCCAATGGCGCGTCTGTTGGCGGATCGACGAATCCTGGCTTGGACCTCGCTCGCCCTGGTCGGTGCGCTTGCCCTGGCCGCCGGGTGGTATTTCGGCCGAAATGCAGACAATGCGAATGTCGCGGGTGTGCGCGGCAACGACGCGGCGATGCTCTTCGGTATCGCCTTGCCAGACATGACGGGGCGCGAGCAATCGATCGGCCAATGGAAAGGCAAGGTGCTGGTCGTCAATTTCTGGGCGACCTGGTGCGTCCCCTGCCGCGATGAGATGCCGGAATTCGTGAAAGCCCAGAGGGAGTTGGGCGATCGCGGGCTGCAATTCGTTGGCATCGCAGTCGACGACGTCGCCAAGGTCAAGGTCTTTGCCGCTGAGCTCGGTCTGAATTACCCGGCGCTGATCGGCGGCTACGGCGCGATTGAGCTATCGAAAATCCTGGGCAACCGAGTCGGTGCGCTGCCTTATACCGTGTTCATCGATCGCGGGGGGCGCATCAGCCGCGCCCATTTGGGTCCGATCAAGCCAGCCGAATTGCATGCCATAATCAGCCAATTGCTCTGAACCATCCCCTAAAAGCAGCTAATTCCAGTCAACGGATCCGCTCGGTGCCTGCAGCTCGGAGGCGCTCGTGCATCGGCCTCATTGGAATCGTTCGTTCGGCCCCAGAGCTGCTTGGCGCCATAGCGCAGGGCACTCGTTCAGGCGTGCCGGGCAGCCCCGGCAGCTTCGTTTTGCGGGACCTCCGCATTGTGCCTATCTTTCGTCATCGCTGGACAATTCGGCCCAATCTGCGCGAAACTCCCGGCTCGTTTGAATCGGGAGGTCCCGCCAATGGCAATTCGAAGAATGAAGGCGGTGTTCAATTTGCGCTCCCTCGGCGCTGCGCGCCTTCCCTCCGAGGGACACCCTGGCGAGCAGGGCGAAGCCCAGGCCCGAAGGGCGCGCCTGCGAGCATGGATGGCGGCCGACGCTGCAATGCAACGCGCAGGTGCGCGGTCCCGGAGGCCGCGGCAATTCGGGCTTGGGACCCCGGCGCGCTCATGCGCGTTCGCGCCGAACGGGATGACGCCATGGACTTGCGCAAGCTCAAGACGCTGATCGAGCTGGTCGAAAGCTCCGGAATTGCGGAACTCGAAATCGAGGAAGGCGAGGAGCGGGTGCGTATCACCCGCTCGGTCGCGGCGAGTCCGGCGTCCACGGTCGTCGTGCCGGCGACAATCCCCAGCGGGGCGACTCTGCCTGCTGCGCTCGCGCCGCCGCCCCGCCGCACCGGTCGAATCGGAAGGCCATCAGGTGAAGAGCCCGATGGTCGGAACGTTCTATCGTGCGGCGTCGCCGGGCGCGAAGCCGTTTGTCGAAGTCGGAGACACGGTCCAGGTCGGCGACACGCTTTGCATCATCGAGGCGATGAAGCTGATGAACGAGATCGAGTCCGACAAGTCCGGCGTCGTCAAGCAGGTGCTGGCCGAGAACGGGCAACCGGTCGAGTTCGGACAGCCGCTGGTCGTGATCGCCTGACTTGCCGCCCCTGCGCCCCCCGTCGTCGCCCATCGTGGCCAAGAATCCGAACCAGCTCTTCGGCAAGATCCTCATCGCCAATCGTGGCGAGATTGCGCTGCGGGTCCAGCGGGCCTGTCGCGAGCTCGGCATCCAGACGGTGATGGTCCACTCCGAGGCCGATCGCGAGGCGAAGTATGTGCGCCTGGCGGACGAATCCGTGTGCATCGGGCCCGCCGCCTCGTCGGGGAGCTATCTCAACGTTCCGGCGATCATCGCGGCGGCAGAAGTGACCGACGCTCAGGCGATCCACCCGGGCTACGGGTTCCTGTCGGAAAACGCGGACTTCGCCGAGAAGGTCGAGCGCTCGGGCTTCGTGTTCATCGGCCCGCGCGCCGACACTATCCGGCTCATGGGCGACAAGGTCAGCGCCAAGGTGGCCATGATCAAGGCCGGCGTTCCCTGTGTCCCGGGGTCCGAAGGCGTGCTGCCCGACGATCCGAAGGAAATCGTGAAGATCGCGCGGCAGGTCGGTTACCCGGTGATCATCAAAGCCTCCGGCGGCGGTGGCGGGCGCGGGATGCGCGTCGTGCATACGGAAGCGGCGCTGGTGTCGGCCGTGTCGCTCACGCGCACCGAGGCGCAGGCGGCCTTCGGCAACCCGATGCTGTACATGGAGAAGTTCCTCGGAAATCCGCGGCACATCGAAATCCAGGTACTGGCCGACGAGCACAAGAACGCCGTCTACCTGTTCGAACGCGATTGCTCGATGCAGCGCCGCCACCAGAAGATCATCGAGGAAGCGCCGGCACCGGGACTCTCCGCGCGTGCGTTGACAAGGATCGGCGAGCGCTGCGCGGATGCCTGCCGCAAGATCGGATACCGCGGCGCGGGAACGTTCGAATTCCTGTTCCAGGACGACGAGTTCTTCTTCATCGAGATGAACACGCGCATCCAGGTCGAGCATCCGGTCACCGAGCTCACGACCGGCGTCGATCTCGTCCAGGAGCAGATCCGGGTCGCCGCCGGCCAGAAGCTGCGCTTCCGGCAACGCGACATCGTGCGGCGGGGACATGCGATCGAGTGCCGGATCAACGCCGAGGATCCGTACACGTTCGTGCCGTCGCCGGGGCGGATCACGTCGTACCACGCGCCGGGCGGGCCGGGCATCCGCGTCGATTCGCACGTCTATCACAACTACTTCGTGCCGCCGTACTACGATTCGCTGATCGGCAAGGTCATCGCTTACGGCGACACGCGCGAGCAGGCGATCGCGCGGATGCGCATCGCGCTGTCCGAAATGGTGGTCGAGGGCATCAAGACCAACATCCCGCTGCATCAGGAGCTCCTGCTCGACGAGAAATTCCTCCGCGGCGGGGCGTCGATCCACTATCTCGAAGAGAAGCTCGCCAAGCGCAAGCAGGTGGGTTGATTCCCGCTTTGCGATGGGTTTCGTTCGTCCGGCGAACGCCGTTCAGGCGGCAATCTCGGTTCGCATGAGTTACGTTGCGTTGCGTTTCGATGCGGATGCCGACGCCGCGGACACGTGGGCGGACGCACTGCTCGACGCCGGTGCGCTGTCGGTCGACATCGCCGACGCCAACGCCGGAACGGCGGATGAAGCGCCCATGTACGACGAGCCGGGCGCGCCGGCGGCCGCGCATTGGCCGGTCAGCCGCTTGACGGCGCTGTTTCCCACGGCGACGGTGCTCTCCGCGGTGCTGGCCGAAATGGCGGCCCGCGGCGAAGTGTTGCCGCCGCACGAGACCTTCGAAGTGCCCGAACAGGACTGGGTGCGCGCGACGCAGGCGCAGTTCACGCCGCTCCGGATTGCCGACGGACTGTGGATCGTTCCATCGTGGTGTGACGCCGTCGATCCCGCCGCCATCAATCTCGCACTCGACCCGGGGCTCGCGTTCGGGACCGGCTCGCATCCGAGCACACGGCTTTGCCTCCGCTGGCTTCAACGTGAATTGCGCGCCGGCGAAACGGTGCTCGATTTCGGCTGCGGCTCGGGGATCCTGGCGATCGCCGCCGGCCGCTTGGGCGCCGGCCGCGTCATGGGTACGGACATCGATCCACACGCGCTCTCGGCAAGCCGCGCCAACGCGACGCGCAACGGCGTCGACGCGACTTTCCTCCGCGTCGACGGACTTTCCGCGAGCGAAGCCTTCGACGTCGTCGTCGCCAACATTCTCGCGAATCCGCTGGTGTCCCTCGCGCCGGCGCTCGCGCGCCATGTGCGACCCGGCGGTCGCATCGTCCTGTCGGGCATCCTCGATGCGCAGGCCGACGCCGTCATGACGGTGTACGGGCGGTGGTTTAATATCGGCGTCTGCGAGCGCGACGATGGGTGGTGTGCGCTTGCGGGAACACGCGCCGGAAGCCGCGCCTGACCAAGCGGTGCCTCGCCCGCCCTCGCTCGTGCCCCCTTGATACCCGACGAAAAATACACCCGCTGCCCGGCTTGTGCGACGGTGTTCCGGGTCACGCCCGCACAGCTCGCCGTGCGCGCCGGACAGGTCCGTTGCGGCCAGTGCAAGGCGGTGTTCGACGGCGTCGCGCAACAGATGTCGCTCTCGTCGCCCAGCCCATCGGGCGCAGCGGCGCCGGATGCGGCGGCGGTAGGCCCGCCGACGCTGATCGTGCGCGAAGGATCGACGCCAGACCCGCTGCCGGGTGTGAGCGTCGAAATCTCTGCGTCCATCCCGGCTTCCTCCGGCGCGGAGTTCGCGGCCGCGCCGCCCGCCGACCGTTTCGCGCCTCCGAGCACGACGTCGCGACGGGCGCGTATCGCGAGATACGTCGTGGCGATCGTAGTGCTCCTGGTTCTGGTGGCCGCGCAGGCGACGTATCACTTCCGGGATTCGATCGTCACGTTCTGGCCGGCGACTCGGCCCACCTTCGAACGCTTCTGCGAGGCCGCCGGATGCGCGATTCGACCTTTACGCGACGCGGCCATGAGCCATCTTTCGATCGAGGCTTCGGACCTGCAGGCCGACCCGGCACACCGTGGCCTCCTCATCCTGACCGCAACGCTGCGCAACCGGGCTACCTGGTCGCTCGCCTATCCTCATCTCGAATTGACGCTGACGGACGCCCAGGACCGCGTTGTCGTCCGCCGCGCGCTGGCGCCCGCCGATTACGCGGGCGGAACCGCGGACCTGCAGAAGGGCATCGCGTCAAACGCGGAGGTCGCCGTCAAGATCTTCATCGACGCGAGTGCGACGACGCAGGCGGGCTACCGGCTGTACATGTTTTATCCGTAAATTTGATGTGAGCTGGCAGCGCCAACGCTTCATTCCGGTGCGTGCCCAGACCCTTGGCTTGAAGGCGACTAACAGTTATTAAACAAGAATCTACATAGAATGCACGCTCGTCACGAGAGGCACCCGCCTGGCCACGACCGTCGAAAATCGCACGAATTTCCGCAATGCACCACTCGTTCGGCCCCTCTAGGCCAACTTCTGCACCATCCTGGGACTGGAATCGGTATGATTGCGCCAAGATGGTGCGGAAACGCCTGCGAAAGGGTCGCGACGGACAACATTTGCTCCCGGGCCAAGGCTTTCGTACCTTGAAGGTTATGGCATAGTTCTCGCTCATCTCCCTACGCCCGTTTTGCAATGCACCGTAGACCAAGCCGCGCCCCCAACAAGGAGACTCGCATGACCAGCCCTGCCGACGTCCTCAAGTTGCTCAAGGACAAGGACGTCAAGTTCGTCGATCTTCGTTTCACCGATACCCGCGGCAAGGAACAGCACGTGTCCGTGCCGACCAAGCAGTTCACGATGGACAAGTTCGAAAGCGGTCACGCCTTCGACGGATCGTCGATCGCCGGCTGGAAGGGCATCCAAGCGTCGGACATGTTGCTGATGCCGGATCCCGCCGCGGCGTATATCGATCCGTTCATGGACGAGACCACGCTCAACATCACGTGCGACGTGATCGAGCCGTCCGACGGCAAGGGCTACGAGCGCGACCCGCGCTCCCTCGCGAAGCGCGCCGAGGCTTACCTCAAGTCCACCGGCCTCGGCGACACCGCGTATTTCGGTCCGGAACCCGAATTCTTCATCTTCGACGCCGTCGAGTGGTCGGTCGACATGTCGGGCAGCTACTGCAAGGTGTTCTCGTCCGAGGCGGCATGGTCGTCGGCCGAGAAATTCGAAGGCGGCAACATGGGCCACCGGCCGACGGTCAAGGGCGGCTATTTCCCTGTTCCACCGGTCGATTCGTTGCAGGACATCCGGTCCGCGATGTGCCTCGCGATGGAGCAGATGGGCGTCGAGGTCGAAGTGCATCATCACGAGGTCGCGAACGCCGGACAATGCGAAATCGGCACCAAGTTCGAAACGCTGGTGAAGCGCGCCGACTGGCTGCAGATCCTGAAGTACGCGGTGCACAACACCGCGCACGCCTATGGCAAGACGGCGACGTTCATGCCGAAGCCCATCGTGGGCGACAACGGCTCCGGAATGCACTGCCACCAGTCGGTATGGAAAGACGGCAAGAACATCTTCGCCGGCGACGGGTATTCGGGCCTGTCGGACTTCGCGCTTTACTACATCGGCGGCGTAATCAAGCACGCGAAGGCGCTGAACGCGATCACCAATCCGGGAACGAACTCTTACAAGCGCCTGGTGCCCGGTTTCGAAGCGCCGATCAACCTCGCCTACTCGGCGCGCAACCGCTCGGCGGCGATCCGCATTCCCTATGTCTCGAACCCCAAGGGCCGCCGGATCGAGGTGCGCTTTCCCGATCCGACGACGAACCCGTATCTCGCGTTCGCGGCGATGCTGATGGCCGGCCTCGACGGCGTGCAGAACAAGGTCCATCCCGGCGATCCGATGGACAAGAACCTCTACGACCTCGAGCCGGAGGAGGCCGCGAAGGTGCCGCACCCGTGCGCGTCGCTCGACGAGGCGCTCGATCATCTCGACCGCGATCGCGCCTTCCTGACCAAAGGGGGTGTGTTCACCGACGACATGATCGACGCGTACATCGGGCTCAAGATGGAAGAGGTCACTCGCTTCCGGATGACGACGCACCCGGTCGAGTACGAGATGTACTTCAGCCTGTAATCGAACCGTCACGCGACTCTCGAAGCAGGCGGAGGATGCGAAAGGGGCTGGCCGCAAGGTCCGCCCCTTCTTTGCCTGCGCGTCGATATTTCAATACACTGAGTCGCATGCCGAATCGACGAACGCATCGTGGCGCCGTCCCGGGAATCCTGTCGCGGAGCCGGATTTTTGCGTGCCTCGCCGTGCTCGCCGTTGCAAATGCGTCGGCCGCGACGCTTGCCGAGAAGGCGCGGGAGTCCGGCTGCGTCAACAAGCCCATGTGGCTCGCGGGCGACACCTATCGCTGCGCGACGGTTTCCGGGGCATTTTCGTATTTCAATGTGCCCGGTGTGAATGGCGGCGGATCGACGCCGAGCGGATCGACGCCGAAAGCGCCGACTCCCGCGGGTTTCCCGCGGGTCGATCCGGAAACGCAGAAAGGACGCGACGGCGTGCGCCGCAAGGTGCTCGCGGACGAACTTGCCGCCGAGGAGAAGCTGCTCTCGGAGACGCGCGTCGCCTATGCGGACGGCGCCCCGGCGCCGCTGGCGGAGGAGCGCGCGGACGCCGAGAAGTATCGTGCCCGCATCGCGCGCCTGCGCCAATCGTTGGCCGTGCACGAGAGGAACGTCGAGGCGCTCAAGAAGGAACTCGCCAACGTCAGGTGACGGCTGCGCGGAGCGCCCCGGCGAGTCGCGGGCGCGAATATTGCAACGCAATCCACGCGACCCCGGCGGCACCCATGTCACCGGGGCGGCGCTTCCCATGATCGTAGTCTCGAAACTCTTTCCCTCGCGCGCCGCCGACGATGTCGGCGCCGCCTGCGCCGGCATCGAATTGCTGGCCACCGCCGTGCTCATGCTCGACGCCGCGCGTCGCGTGACCTACGCCAATCCTGCCGCGGAGAACCTGTTCGAGCTCGCGAAGAAGCATCTCGTGGGCCATCGCCCGGATAAAGTCTTCACGGATGCGGCGGGCCTGACCGCGGCGATCGACAAGGCGGTCCGCGGCGGCGCGACCTACACCGAGCAGGAGCTCGAGCTCACGGTCGCCGGCAAGTCGAAGCTGCATCTGACCTGCACGGTGTCGCCGGTCGACACGAAGGAAGCTACGCTGCTGCTCGAGTTCCGGCACATCGACCAGCAGTTGAAGATCGCCCGCGAGGAGCGATTGAACGAGCAGCAGCAGGCGAACCGCGAGCTGATCCGCAACCTCGCGCACGAGATCAGGAATCCGCTCGGCGGCATTCGCGGCGCCGCCCAGCTCCTCGAGCGCGAGCTCGACCGGCCGCAGCTCATCGAATACACGCAGGTCGTGATCGGCGAAGCCGACCGCCTGCAGTCGCTCGTCAACCGGCTGCTGACGCCGCACCGGCTGCCGACGTTCCAGCGCACGAACATCCACGAAATCGTATCGCGCGTGCGCAGCCTCGTGCAGGCGGAGTTTCCGCGCGTCGACGTGGTCTGCGATTTCGATACCAGCCTGCCGGAGTTCGACGCCGATCCGGAACAGCTCACGCAGGCGACGCTCAATATCGTCCGCAACGCGGCGCAGGCCCTCGAAGCCACGACGGTCGAACCGCGGATTCGCCTCACCACGCGCGTCGCGCGCTACGTCACGCTCGCGAGAAGGCGCCGCCGGGTCGCGCTGGCGCTCTCGATCGAGGACAACGGCCCGGGAATTCCGGCATCCATCCGCGACCGCATTTTCTATCCGCTCGTCTCGGGTCGCGAAGGCGGCAGCGGGCTCGGGCTCACGCTGGCGCAGGCGTTCATCGCGCAGCACGCCGGAGCGATCGAATGCGAAAGCACGCCAGGATGCACGGTGTTCACCGTCCTGCTGCCGCTCGAGCCCCGATGCTAGGCAGCGCGCCATGAGCGCGGCGACAGCCGCAAGTGTGGGAGTACACCGGTACATGGGCTCCTTGAATCCATTGCACCTCAACCTGTCGGGAACGCCGTGATCAAACCCGTCTGGATCGTCGACGACGATCGTTCGATTCGCTGGGTCCTCGAGAAGGCGCTCGAGCGCGACGACATTCCCTACGAGTCGTTCGTTTCGGCCAACGAAGTCCTGCAGGCGTTCGCGGCGGGCGATCCTTGCGTGCTCGTTTCGGACATCAGGATGCCGGGCGAGTCGGGCCTCGCGCTCCTCGAGAAAGTGAAGGAGCGTTTTCCGCGTCTGCCCGTGATCATCATGACCGCCTACTCGGACCTGGACAGCGCCGTCGCGGCCTTCCAAGGCGGGGCGTTCGAATATCTGCCCAAGCCCTTCGACGTCGATCATGCCGTGGCGCTCATTCGCCGCGCGATGGCGGAAGCGCCGGCGCAGATGCCGGTCGAGACGGCGTCTCCCGGCGCACCGGAAATGCTGGGCCAGGCGCCCGCCATGCAGGAAGTCTTCCGCGCGATCGGACGACTGTCGCAGTCCAGCGCCACCGTGCTCATCACCGGCGAGTCCGGCACCGGGAAGGAGCTCGTCGCCCGCGCGTTGCACCGGCACAGCCCGCGCGCGCCGGGTCCGTTCATCGCGATCAACACGGCGGCCATTCCGAAAGACCTCCTCGAGTCGGAGCTCTTCGGTCATGAGCGCGGAGCGTTCACCGGAGCGCAGAGCTCCCGCCGCGGGCGCTTCGAGCAAGCCGAAGGCGGGACGCTGTTCCTGGACGAGATCGGCGACATGCCGCCCGACCTGCAAGTACGTTTGCTGCGCGTGCTCGCCGACGGCGAGTATTACCGCGTCGGCGGCCATGCGCCGCAGAAATCGAATGTTCGCGTCATCGCCGCAACGCATCAGAATCTCGAGGAGCGCGTCCGGCTGGGTCTTTTCCGCGAAGACCTGCTGCATCGCCTCGACGTGGTGCGCCTGCGCCTGCCGCCGCTGCGCGAGCGACAGGACGACATCGCGCCGCTTGCCCGGCACTTCCTGGCGAAGAGCGCGCGCGACCTCGCCGTCGAGCCGAAGGTGCTCTCGGACGCCGCGTTGAAGCTGCTCACGGCGTTCTCGTTTCCCGGAAACGTGCGTCAACTCGAGAACCTCTGCCATTGGATCACTGTGATGGCGCCCGGCCAGCGGATCGACATCGCCGACCTGCCCGCCGAGCTGCGCGAGCCCGCCACCAGCACGGACGGCGCCGGCATCGGCGAAATCGATTGGCACGCCGCGCTCGACCGGGAGCTCGCGCAGGCGCTCGCGCGCGGCGAGCAAGGTGTGGGCGATCGTCTCCTGCGCGAATTCAAGCGCACGCTCATCCTGCGCTCGCTCGCACACACCGGCGGGCATCGCCTCGAGGCGGCGCAGTGGCTGGGCTGGGGCCGCAACACGCTGACCAGGAAGATCCACGAGCTCGGGCTCGAGCCGGAGCTGCGGAAGGGGGGCGGCTCTAGTCCGTGAGGTCGACGATCACCGGCGCGTGGTCCGATGGCCGTTCGCCCTTGCGCGCATTGCGGTCGATGCGGCACGACGTGCATCGCGCCGCGAGCGCCGGAGCGAGCAGGATGTGGTCGATGCGCAAGCCGCGGTTCTTCGGAAACGCGAGCTGCCGGTAATCCCACCAGCTGAACGTCTTCTCCGGCTGCTCGAACAGGCGGAAGCTGTCGCGCATGCCGAGTCCCTGCCAGTCGCGGAACACCTGGCGTTCCGGCTCGGAGCACAGCACCTGCCCCCGCCAAAGGTCGGGGTCGTGGACGTCGCGGTCCTCGGGCGCGATGTTGAAGTCGCCGGCAACCATCAACGACTCGTGCCGGGCGAATTCCCGCGTGAGGAACGCGGTGGCGGCCCGGCACCATTCGAGCTTGTACCGATACTTGTCCGAGTCCACCGTCTGGCCGTTCGGCACGTAGAAGTCGACGATGCGCACGCCGGCGACGGTCGCCGCGATCACGCGCTTCTGTTCGTCGGCGAAGTCCGGCAGCCCCGTCACGACGTCTTCGACGGCGCCGACGCCGTCGCGCACGATCAGCGCAACGCCGTTGTACGTGTTCTGTCCCACGAAGTGCGCCGAATAGCCTGCGGCGGCGAGCTCCATGCGCGGAAACTTCGCATCCACGATCTTCGTTTCCTGCAGGCACACGACGTCCGGGCTCGTCGCCGCGAGCCAGTCGACGAGGCGCGGCAGCCGCACGTTGAGCGAGTTGATGTTCCAGGTGGCAAGCTTCACCAAAAACCCTTCGTGATGGCTTTATAAGGTTGTGGTGACGTGTCTGCCGTGGGGCATCGCGCTGTTGCCGGGATGGCGCCGGAGCAAACGCGCGAATCAGAAAATTCTACCAAGGTTGAGGCGTTGCGGCGTCCTATCCGTGGCCCAAGCCTGCCGCGCCATTCGCTAATCGGAATTACCTTGACCACGGCGGGTTTTTGTGTGTACTGACTCCAGCAATCCCCCCGCACGACGATCACCGACGAGGTCCGCGGGTTGGAGCGGATTATCGCGGGAGGTAATAGCCTTCACCGCGACGACCGGGCAAGATACGTGAAGGACGAACGAGCCTGGAAAGGAGGGACCAATGAAAAGACGCACTTTTCTGACACGAGACGGAGCCGGGCTTGCGGCTACCGCCGTCGCTGCGCCGGCGATCGCGCAGGCCACACCCAGGTGAAGTGGCGATCGCCTGGAGCTTCCCCAAGAGTCTCGACACGATCTATGGCGCGCGCGCATTTTTCTGCGAGCGCGTCGGCAAGCTCACTGATGGCAAGATCGAGATCACCCAATACGCCGCCGGACAGATAGTGCACCGTTGCAGGTCCTGGACGCGGTGCAGCAGGGCACGGTAGAGTGCGGGCATACGGCCTCCTATTACTACGTCGGCAAGAACCGAGCGTTCGCCTTTGGCTGCGCGATTCCATTCGGTCTCACTTCACGCCAGCAATAGACTTGGGAATATGCCGGTGGCGGCATGGAGTTGCTGCGGGAGTTCTAGAAAGAATACGGAATCATCCACTTCCCCGCCGGCAACACCGGGACGCAGATGGGCGGCTGGTTCAAGAAGGAGATCAAGACAGTCGCGGACCTTAAGGGTCTGAAGAGGCGAATCCCGGGATCGGCGGCGAGGTGAAGGGGCGCCTGGGTGCGGCGCGGCAAGCAATGCCGGGAAGGCGAAATCTACGCGGCGCTGGAGCGCGGAGCCATGGATGCAGCCGAGTCGCTCGGAAACTACGACGACGAGAAGCTGGCCTCTACAAGATCGCCAAGCACTACTACTATCCGGCCTCTGAGAAGGCGGCACGGAGCTTTGCGTCATGATCAACGCCGCGGCCTGGGACAAGCTGACCAAGGTCTATCAGGAGGCGGTAGAGTCGCTGCAGCCGAGGCCCACGTCAAGATGCAGGCGCAGTATGACGCCAAGAATCCGGTCGCTCTAAAGAGCCTGATCGCGAACGGCGTGAAGCTGCATCCGTCCCCAAGAGACCTGTTGCGCGCCGCGAACAAGGCAGCCTTCGAGCTCTACGAGGCGGAGGCGGCGAAGAACCCCGCGTTCAAGAAGCTCTACGACCCTGGAAGAAGTTCCGCGAGCAGCAGTAGGAATAGTTCAGCATCGCAGAACTCGCTTTCGAGTCGTTGGAGTGTATCCGGGAAATAGCGGACCGCAGGTGAACGTTGCCGGACCCGGGCGGACGCATTCCCTAGATCCGTGGCGCGACTGTCCTGGCCGCGGTCGCGCTGCTGGAGAATCGCCTGCGCAAGCCGAGACCGCTCGCCCGTATGGAATCGGTGTCCTCAACGAGGCCTGGGCTCCCAATCATCCGACGGTCGAAGGCCTGAAGGCGAGCTTGCGGGACCGGGGCCTTGCCGAAGGGCGCGACGTGACCTTGGAGGTACATCTCACCGAGGGCAAGAGCGACGCTCTTCCCCGCGGAAGCGCGGGCGCTGATCAAGGCAGAAGGTCGACCTGATCTTCACGAACAAAGAATAGGCTGAGCTCGCCGCCAAGGACGCCACCAAGCGAATCCGATTGTCTTTACGTTGGTCGGTAATCCGCGTCGCGGCCGGAATCGATGCCGGATCTGGCTCGGCCGGGCGGCAACCTGACGGGCATTGCCGGTGGGGCGGCGCAAATCGTCGCGAAGCGGATCGAGATCCTGCGCACACTCATGCCGAAGGTACGCCGCGTCTGGTTCCTCTATCGCACGGGCGATCCCACCGATGTAGCTGCGGTTGCGGCTGCCGATCAGGCGGCAAAGTATCTAAAGGTCGAATTGCTCCGACCGATCGGTCGAGAGTGCCGATCAACTGAAGCGCACGCTCCTCGAGCTGCGGCCGGGCGACGGGGTCCTGTCGCCGGAAATGGACGCTCTGGACATCACGGCGGCGATACTGGACAAGTACCGTGAAGTCGCGGGTTCCGGCGGTCTTCACGACAGCACACTGGGTGGACCGCGGCGGGCTCGCCGCGTATGGGCTCGACCTGTACGCGCAAGGCGTCCAGGCCGCCGGCATCGTGGCTAGGATCCTGCAAGGAACACGTCCACAGGACCTTCCGGTCGAATCCGCCGACGACATCGCGCTCGCGATCAATCTCGAGACGGCCCGACTCCTGTCGCTGGACGTTCCACGCAAGATCCTGTTCCGCGCCGACGTGATCCAGCGATGACGCTGTCGATGCCGCGCGGCCTGTTCCGCAAATACCTGGTCTTCCTGCTGCTGCTGGTGGGAGGCGTGCTGTCCGTGAGCAGCACCGTGGAGCTCTATTTCGCGTACCAGGAGGCCAAGCAATCGATCGTCCGGCTCGAGCGGACCAAGGCGCTGGCGGCGGCGAGCGAGATCGAGCGCTACCTTGGACAGATCCTCCAGCACCTTCGCGGCACGATGCAGGGCGCGATCGACGTGTCGGCGCTGGGCACGGCGGGTATCAGCACCCAGGCGGGAGGGCACTAGCGCGCAGCCGCGCTCGCCGAACAGCGCGAGATCGACTTCCTGCGCCTGCTGCGCAACGTCCTGCGATCAAGGAAGTCCGCTATCTCGATCTCGAGGGCAAGGAGCAAGTGCGCACATCGCGTCTGGCACTCGACACGGTCGACAGCAGTCAGGATTTTGCCGACTCGCCAGAGTTCTCGAGCGCGAAATAGAAAAAGACCTATATAAGCAGACCTACTTAAGGAACGAGACAGAAACGTTAATCACAATGGCAGTGGCGCGGACGAGACCGCTGCAGAGGTGACGACGGCAGAGGTCAACATCAGGGCGATCTGGGACGTGGTGACGCGCATCGGCACCGGCCGCGCTTGCAACGCTACGTGGTGGATTGCGAAGGTACCAGCCAGCGCCCATCAGATCTGCGGCTCGTGCTGGCGAAGCGCGACCTCTCCAACGCGCCGCAGGTCAAGGCGGCACGGGCACAACGCGCCGGCGGTGCGCAGGACGAGCAGGTGTTTACGATTGCGAGGATCTGCAAAGCGGCCAGGCGCTCGCGTGCATGAGGCGATTCCGGCGCTCGGCTGGCTTGTGTTCATCGAGCGTCCGGTAGAGGATACCTTCGCCGAGCTGCGCGCCGCGACGGTGCGCAGCCTCGTCGTGCTGGCATTGGGTCTTCTGCTCGCGATGCTGGCGAGCGTCGCGCTAGCCCGCAGGATGGTCGCTCGGTCCGCCGGTTGCAGGAAGGCGCGGCGCGCGTAGGGCAAGGGTGAACTCGATCACCGGATCGACATGAAGAACGGGCGACGAGCTCGAAGCGCTCGCCAACAGAATTCAATCACACCACCGCGCAGTTGCAGGATTCGCAGCGCGACCTGGAGCAAAAGGTCGAGGTGCGCACGCGGCGCTCACGCGCTCGGTCGAAGAAATGCGCGCGCTCGCGGAAGTCGGCAGGGCGGTCAGCTCGACCTGGACCTCCAGACGTGCTGGTGACCATCATCACCCACGCCGTCGAGCTGTCGAGGGCCGACGCGGGCGGTACGATCTACGAGTTCAACGAGGCAACCGAAGTATTCGAGCCGCGTGCCAATTATCGGCGTGAGTGACACCTATGTCCGGATACTCCGAGAATCGCGGATCCGCCTCGGGGAATCCGCAGTGGGCCAGTGCGCCGTGAACCGGAGTCCTTATCAGATTCAGGACGTGGAAAAGGAGAGAAGATAACCGGATGCGCGATCTGCTGTTGCGCGAAGGCATGCGCGTGGTGCTCGCGGTGCCGCTATTACGCGAGGACCTTGTGATAGGCGCGCTGGTGATCCGGAGCAAGGTCGCGGGTGAGTTTTCGCAGTCGATGGTCAAAGCTGCTGCAGAAGTTCGCGGTCAGTCGGTGCTTGCAATCGAGAACGCGCGTCTGTTCAAGGAGATTCGCGGAGAAGAGCGAAGCAACTGGAGGACGGCGAGCCAGCACAAGTCGCAGTTTCTGGCCAACATGTCGCACGAACTGCGCACGCCGCTGAACGCGATCATCGGCGATCACCGAGATGCTGCATGACGACGCGGCGCGACCTGAATCGAGAAGACGAGCTCGAGCCGCTCGAGCGCGTGCTGCGCGCCGGCCAGGCATCTGCTCGCGCTCATCAACGATATCCTCGACCTCTCGAAGATCGAGGCCGGCAAAATGGAGCTCTACGTGGAGACATTCGCGATCAGGCCGCTGATCGAGGATGTGGTGCAGACGATCGAGACGATGGCGCGGAAGAACGGCAACACTATGAAGGTCGAATGCGCGGACGACATCGGGCACGATGAGAGCGGATCAGAACGGCGTGCGGCAGGCGCTCCTCAATCTCGCAAGCAACGCAAACAAGTTCACTGAGCGCGGCACAGTCACGATCGCTGCAGAACGCGTCACAGAGAGCGGCAGCGGCGTAGGTCACGATGGCGGTAACCGACACGGGATCGGCATGACGCCGGAACAGGTAGCGCAAGTTGTTCTAGGAATTCATGCAGGCCGACGCATCGACGACGCGCAAGTATAGGCAGTACCGGGCTCGGACTCGCAATCAGCCAGCGTTTCTGCCAAATGATGGGAGGCGATATCACGGTAGAAAGCGAGGCAGGGCACGGGTCGTCGTTTACGATCCGTCTTCCCGCCGAAGTGCTGACTGCGCAACCAGATCTCGCTTGCCAGGAGTACGACTCGCAGCGCAGTGATATCAGCGCCGTCGGCGACCTGGAACGACAGTGCTAGATCGTAGACGATGACACTATGGTGCGCGAGGAGACGGAGCGTTTCCTCACGCGGAGAAGGCTTTACCGTGGCCACGGCGGACGGCGGCACTGGAAGGGCTGCGACTCGCGCAGGGAGCTGCACCAGGCCGAGATCACGCTGGACGTGATGATGCCGGACCTCGATGGCTGGACGGTGCTCGCAGCGATCAAGGGAGATCCACACTCTGGCGGATATTCCGGTAATATTCATGACAATCCTGGATGAGAAAAACCGGGGCTATGCGATTGGCGCGGCAGATTACATGGTGAAGCCGGTGGACCGCGACCGGCTCAACGCTTCTTGCGCGGGATCTGTCGGAACCGGGGGCGGGCGCGTGCTGGTGGTGGACGACGACGACATTGATGCGACAAGAAGTTGCGCAGGCCCTCGAAAAAGAAGGATGGATAGTGAGAGAAGCGGGAGAACGGCCAGGTTGGCGCTGGAGCGTCTTTCCGAAGCCGTTCCCGATATCATCGTGCTCGATCTCGTGATGCCGGTAATGGATGGATTCGAATTCCTCGACGCGCTGCGCAAACGCGCGGAATGGCGCGACCTCCCGGTGCGTGGTCGTAACAGCTAAAGACCTGACGGGAGAGGACCGCCATCGCCTGAACGGGGAGGTCGAGCGTGTCTTGCAGAAGGACGGCGCCCACGCGCGACGAACATGCTGCGCGAGGTCAGCGCTACGCGTGCGCCGGATTGCATCGCGCGTGGCTTCGACGCGCCGAAAAACGGTAAGAGAGTACGAGTGAAAATTCTCTACGTAGAAGACAACGAGGACAACATCTATGTACTCAAGAACCGGTTGACGCGGGCTGGCTTCAGCGTACTGATGGCGACGGAAGGTGAGCAGGGAGTGGCAGCAGAAAGCGCCGAGCATGCCGGACTTGATCATCATGGACCTGAGCCTGCCGTGCTCGATGGCTGGACAGCAACACGACAACTGAAAGCGGCGCCGGAAACAAAGCACATTCCGATAATCGCGCTGACTGCACATGCGATGAGCGGCGACCGGGAAAAAGCACTTGACAGCGGGATGCGATGACTTCGACACCAAGCCGGTGGAAATAACGCGGTTTATTGGAGAAGATCCGAGCGCTGACTGCCGGGTGAGAGCAGCCCGACTTGAGCTTCTTATGCGTGTGTTGCTCGTCGTCGACGATAACGAGGACAACCGCTACACGCTGACGAGACGATTGCAAGCGAGAGGAATACACGAACTGACCAGGCAGTGGACGGCCAGCAGGCGCTGGAGCTTCTCGCGGCACGCGGCCGTTCGATCTGGTGCTGCTGGACGTCATGATGCCGGGCCTGAATGGCTACGAAGTCCTAGAACAAATGCAGCGCCGACGACCGGCTGCGCGACATACCTGGTGATCATGATCTCGGCGCTGGACGAAATCGAGAGCGTGGTCCGCTGCATCGAAATGGGCGCCGAGGACTACCTGGCGAAACCTTTCGATCCGACGCTGTTGCGGGCGCGGGTGGGGCGAGCCTGGAGAAGAAGCGCTTGCGCGACGAGATCGTAGCGGTCCTCGATCAGCTCGAAGACGAGTTGCAGTCGGCGCGCGAAGGTGCAGCTCGGCATGGTGCCGACCGATTTCCGCCTTCCGACTGCGGCAGGTCAGGTGGAGATATTTGCCACGCTCGAACCGGCGCGGCAGATCGGCGGCGACCTCTACGACTTCTTCTGGGGCGAGGACGGCAAGCTTTACTTCGTCATTGCGGATGTTTCGGACAAGGGAGCACCAGCGGCGCTGTTCATGGCACGGACCAAGACCATGATCAGGATGGTTGCGACGCTTTCTCGCGCGCAGGATGTATGCCGCTGGAACCGGACCGGATTGTCAAGAAGGTGAACGAGGAGCTGTGTCTCGACAACAGACAAGGGATGTTCGTGACGTCTTCTTCGGCATACTCGACCTGGCAACAGCCGTGGTTTCGTTCTGCAACGCGGGGCACAACGCGCCGTATATCGTGAGCGGAAAAGAACGGTATCGCGAGCGCTTGGCGGTCCGCGCAATAAACCGCTTGGCATCCGGCCGACATTGGACTATGCGAGTGGAACACGCACGCTCGATCTGGGTGATTGGCAGTCTCTTATACCGATGGGATAACCGAAGCGATGGATCACAGGCGACTGGTTCTCGGAACGAGCGCCTCGAACAGACGCTCCAATCCCTTGCCGGAGAGTCCGCCAGAGCAGTGGTCGCAAATGTCATCGCAAGAAGTGCGGGAATTGCCGCTACGGCCCCGCAAGCCGACGACATCGCGGCTATGGCGATCCGGCGTAGCGGCTAAGCATGAGTCGAAATCACCATCGTAAACCAAGTCAGCGAGCTCGCACGCGTAGCGCGTCTTCTCGATCGGCTTGGAGCAGAGCGTCATCTCGCATCGGAGACAGTCAAGGATATGCAGATCGCATTGGACGAGTTCTTAAATAACATTACGAAATACGCATACCCAGATAAGGCTGGAGCACAAGATTCATATCTGCTTGCGGGTGCTCGATAACGTTCTTGAAGCGGTGGTCGAGGATAGGGGAGCGCCATTCGATCCGCTGGCGGTTCCGGCACCGGACGTCAGCGCTCCGCTGCATGAGCGCCGCGTGGGTGGGGTTGGCATGCACTTCGTCAGGAATCTCCTCGATGAGGTGATCTACGATCGCATCGGCGAGCGTAATGGTCTCGTGCTCAGGAAACATTTCGAGACATCAGAAGGGGGAGAAGCAGCATGGATCTGCGTGAGGAAAAGGTCGGCGGCGTCACGATGGTCGAGGTCACGGGACGCGTCGACAGCACCACCGCGACGGCGCTGGGCGAACGGCTGAGCGCGAATCTGGACGCTCCGAAAGCCCGCGTTTTGCTCGATCTCAGCCGACTCGAGTACATCAGCAGCGCTGGATTCAGAATACTGTTGCTGGCCGCGAAGCGCGCCGTATGAGTCGGAGGGCCGGTTGGTCCTGTGCGGCGTGGCGGGCAAGGTGAGGCAGCTCTTTGACCTGGGCAGTTTTCTCGATCTGTTTACCGTCGTAGGGACGCGCGAAGAAGGCGTCGCCGCACTGGCGTAGGGCGTCAGCTGCTCGCCATCGTATCGGATTTGCGCGGACGGAATACGATAAGCACGTCGTGTGAAAAAACCATCCAATCTAACCTATTCGGTTAATGAGGTACCGCCGCTAGGCGTAACAGTGCTCAGCGGCCTGCAGCACGTCGGTCTCATCTCGATCTTCCTGCTCTTTCCCTTGCTCGTATGCCGCGAAGCGCAACTTTCCCCGGACAAGATTCTCGACGTTCTGAGCCTGTCCATGCTGGCCATGGGCGCTGGGGCGATTCTTCCGGCCCTCGCGCGCGGCCCCGTCGGGTCCGGTTATTTGTGCCCATCAATCTTTACCGTGGCCTATCTGGGGCCGTCGCTGCTGGCCCTGAAGGCGGGTGGCTTGCCGTTGGTGTTCGGAATGACCGTGTTCGCGGGATGCGTCGAGGCCGCGCTTTCTCGATTGCTGCGGCACTTGCGCACCCTCTTTCCGCCGGAGATCGCGGGTCTGGTGGTTGTGCTGTTGGGAGTCACGATCGGCGCCATCGGAATCCGCTACGTTCTCGGCGCGGATGTTTCGAGGCCGGCGAACGGGCGAGAACTGGCCGTCGCGGCGATCAGCCTGGGAACCATGGTTGCACTCAACGTATGGGCTGGCGGATTTCTCCGGATGTTCTGCGCCCTCCTGGGCATGATCGTCGGATATGCGGTGGCGGCGCTCCTCGGAATCCTCACTGGGTCCGACGTGCAGAGGGTCATGGACGCCGCGCTCGTTTCTGTACCGTCTGTCGGCCATGTCGCGTGGTCCTTCGATTTCGCACTGATCGGGGCGTTTGTCGTCGGGGCGCTGGCGGCATGCCTCAAGACCATCGGCAACGTCACGACGTGCCAGAAGATGAATGACGCTGATTGGGTCCGGCCGGATATGCACTCGATTAGCAGAGGAGTGCTGGCCGACGGCCTCGGTACGGTGACGGCCGGGGTACTGGGCACTGTCGGGGTCAATTCATCGCCGAGCGCCGTCGGCCTGGCCGGGGCGACCGGCGTGACCAGCCGTCGGGTCGCCTATGCGATCGGCGCGATCTTCTTCGCGCTTGCATTCCTCCCAAAGGTCGCGAGCGTGCTGTCGATCATGCCGCGCGCGGTGATGGGCGCGGCGCTGGTGTTCTCGGCTTGTTTCGTATTCGTCAACGGAGTCCAGATCATTACGTCGCGCCTGCTCGACGTGCGCCGAACGTTCGTGATCGGCCTGGCGTTTCTTCGGGAATCGCTGTTGACCTGCTTCCCGGCTACTTCGCGAAGGTGCCCGCCCAGTTCCAGCCGCTCGTCAGCAGCTCGCTGGTTGTTGGAATGTTGATGGCCGTGCTGCTTAACTTGGTGTTCCGCCTCGGCGTTCGCCAGACGGAGCGGTTGCGCGTTGCTCCGGACGCAATCGCATCGGCCGAGGTAGAGGCTTTCATGGAGGCTCGGGGCGCAGCATGGGGTGCGCGGCGCGACGTCATCGACCGGGCAAGCTTCAACCTGACGCAATCGATTGAGACGATTGTGGAGGGCTGCGACCCTCAGGGACCGCTTGAGGTCGCGGCAACTTTCGACGAGTTTAATCTGGACCTGCGAGTCATGTACTCCGGCCCGCCGCTCGAGCTTCCAGAGAAGCGCCCCACCAACGAGGAGATCATGGAGTCCGAAGAGGGGCAGCGCAGACTGGCCGGGTTCATGCTGCGGCGTTTCGCCGACCGCGTCGCCGCGACGCACAAAGCGGGCCGCTCCACGATCCTGTTTCACTTCGATCATTGAGGAATGCGCGACCATTGCGCGATCCTCGACTGCATCTGTGGTGCGGTGGTGACCACCAAGGACTTGACGGCGGAGGAGCGCGCCGGCCTCAACGGCGATGTGGAGCGTGTGTTGCAGAAAGGCGCCGCCGATTTGGACGAGCTGCTGCGCGAGATCGGCCGTGTACTGCCCGGTTCGATCGAGCGCGGCCGGGCCACGAAGGTCATGGAGGGAACGGCATGAAGATCCTGTGCGTCGAGGACAACGAAGACAATATCTACATGCTGGAACGGCAGTTGAAGCACGCCGGTTTCGAAGTGCTGATCGCACGCGACGGCGCAGAGGGCGTGGCGATGGCGGCGGCCGAATTGCCCGAGCTTATCCTGATGGACATGGGCTTGCCGGTGCTCGACGGCTCGGAGGCCACGCGCCGGATCAAGGCCGCGCCGGAGACGAAGCACATCCCGGTGATCGCGCTGACGGCCAACGCGATGACCGGCGACAACGAGAAAACCTGGCCGCGGGTTGCGACGACTTCGATAACAAGCCGGTGGAGTCCCCGCGCCTGCTGGGCAAGATCCAGGCGCTGGCGCCTGGGGGGCCGGCATCGTGAGTCCCGGCGAGGCTGCGCTCCTCGTGGTCGACGACAACGAGGACAATCGCTACACGCTCACGCGCCGGCTGAAGCGCGAAGGCTATACGAACCTCACGACCGCCAACGACGGCCGGCAGGCCATGGAGCTGCTGCGCTCGCAGAAATTCGACCTGATGTTGCTCGACATCATGATGCCCGAGATGAACGGGTACGAAGTGCTCGAGCACCTCAAGGCCGATGCCGAGCTTCGGCATCTGCCGGTGATCATGATCTCGGCGATCGGCGAGTTGGAGAGCGTGGTGCGTTGCATCGAGCTCGGCGCCGAGGATTACCTGCCCAAGCCCTTCGATGCGACGCTGCTCCGCGCGAGGGTGGGAGCGAGCCTCGAGAAGAAGGCGCTGCGCGACGAAGTGCGCGAGTGGAACAAAAAACTCGAGGAGCGCGTGCAGGAGCAGGTGACACAGCTCAATCGCCTTGGCCGGTTGAAGGGCTTCTTTTCGCCGCAGCTAGCGGAGTCGATCATCAACGGCGGCGGCGAGGACCCCTGAAGACCCACCGCCGCGAAGTGGTGGTCGTCTTCCTCGACCTGCGGGGCTTCACGGCCTTTACCGACAGCACCGAGCCGGAGGAGGTCATGAGCGTGCTTGGCGAATACCACCGCGTGATGGGACGGCTGATCCTCGCCCACGAAGGCACGCTCGAGCACTTTGCCGGCGACGGCATCATGATCTTCTTCAACGACCCGATCCGCTGGACAAGCCGGCCGAGAATGCGATCAGCATGGCGCTCGCGATGCAGCAGCAATTCACGCCGCTGCGCGCCGCGTGGAAGAGGCGCGGCTTCGACCTCGACCTCGGCATCGGCATCGTGCAGGGCTATGCGACGCTCGGCGCGATCGGCTTCGAGGGGCGCTGGGAATATGCGTGCATCGGCAGCGTCGCCAACCTCGCCTCGCGTCTTTGCAACGAGGCCAAGGGCGGACAGATCCTGATCAATCAGAAGACATTGAACCGCATCGAGGGTGCGGTCGAGGCCGAGCCGCTGGGAGAGGTCATGCTGAAGGGCATCGCCAATTCCGTACAGACGTTCAACGTCACGGCCTTGAAGCCATGACATACCCTTTCAGGGCCCAGACTGCCCGGCTCGCGGCGCGAATCCGCGATTGCCTATTGCTTCGGGTAGCCGCCGCCTGGGACCGGCGCCGCCGCCGGCGCGGCCGGCGCCGCCGCGGGCGCCTCGGCCGGAACCTTCACGGCGACGCGGCGCGGGGCCGATTTCGGGTAGCCTACTTCGTCGAGCATCGCCGTCCAGCGCGCCTCGTTGAAGCCCTTCGCGATGAGCTTGTCGCCGATCAGCAGCACAGGCGCTTGCTGCTCGCCCGTCAACTTCTTCAGCTGCTCCGCACCCTTGGCGTCCTCGACGTTGACGGTGGTGAACGGGACTCCACGCCGGTTGAGGAGGCCTTCGGCGTTTTCGCACACGCTGCCGCACGCAAATGTGTAGAGCGTCACAGGAAACTTCTCGGACGCCTGCGCCAGCGCGATCGGCGTAGTGTTGTTCTCGATGAAATTGGGCGACAGTCGCTTGGCCTGGACATCCTTCGAATCCTTCGGCGGCGACCGGTCCGAGTAGACGACGTTGCCGTCCTTGTCGACGTAACGGTACACCTGCTGGGCCTGCGCCAAGGCGCCGGCCGCGACCACGTGCGGCGGCTATGCCCAAGAGGAGCGCGATTCGTCTGGATTTCCTAGCCATGGCTTCTCCTTCGGAACATTTCATGCCGGAGTCATAATTCCATTATGCCGCAGAAGCGCGTCGAGTTGGGGGCCCCGACCGCGAAACGCCACAAACGACTCCATCGCGTCGCGGCTGCCGCCACGCGCGAGCACCTCGTCGCGGAAACGGCCTCCGGCGGCCGGCCACAGCGCGCCGTCCTCCTCGAACACGCTGAAAGCGTCCGCGGAGAGCACCGCCGCCCACTTGTAACTGTAGTATCCAGCCGCGTAGCCGCCGGCAAAGATGTGCGAGAACGAGTGCATGAAGCGGTCGTAGGGCGCCCGCGGGGTCACGGCGATCTCGCGCCGCACGGCATCGAGCACGTCCTGCGGCGACTCGCCGCCGCCGGGTTCGTACCCGGAATGCAGCAGCATGTCGAAGAGTCCGGACTCGACTTGGCCGATGATGGCGAGGCCGCTATGGAAATTGCGGGCCGCGAGCATCCGGTCGAACAGCTCGCGCGGCAGCGGCTCCCCCGTGTCGACATGCGCGGTCATCTTCGACAGCACATCCCACTCCCAGCAGAAATTTTCCATGAACTGGCTGGGAAGCTCGACGGCATCCCATTCGACGCCCTGGATGCCGGAGACCCCCGCCACTTCTACCCGCGTGAGAAGGTGGTGCAGCCCATGGCCGAACTCGTGGAAGAGCGTGATGACTTCGTCGTGCGTGAAGGTCGCGGGTTCATCGCCGGTCGGCGCCGAGAGGTTGCAGGTGAGGTACGAAACCGGATGCTGGACATGCGCGCCGGCGCGGCGGCGGTTGATCGCGTCATCCTGCCAGGCCCCGCCCTGCTTTCCGGGACGCGCGTAGTTGTCGAGGTAGAACTGGCCGATCAACGCGCCCGAGGCGTCCACGACGTCGAAGAACCGGACGTCCGTGTGCCACGTCGCGGCCTCGCTCGCGCGGATGCGAAATCCCGTACAGCGTCTCCGCCACGCGGAAGAGCCCCTCCAATACTTTCCCTTCCGGAAAATAGCGGCGCACCTGTTGCTCGGAGAACGCGAATTTCCGGGACTTGAGCTTCTCTGAAGCGTAGGCACGGTCCCACGGTTGGAGATCGGCGATGCCGAGCTCGGCGGCCGCGAAGGCCTTGAGCTCCGCGTAGTCGCGCAGGGCGTAGGGCTTGGCGCGGCGCGCGAGATCGCGCAGGAAGAGGAGCACGTCGTCGACGCTCTTCGCCATCTTGGGCACGAGCGAGAGGGCCGCGAAATTCGGATACCCCAGAAGCTGCGCGGCTTCGCGCCGCAGCAGGAGGAGGCGCCGGATGGCGGGGCCGTTGTCCCACGCGGGGGAAGCCCCTAGATCGGAAGCGCGCGTCGCGTAGGCCCGATGCAGCGTCGCGCGAAGCGCGCGATTGTCGGCGTAGCTCACGACCGGGAGGTAGCATGGCATGTGCAGGGTGAGCTTCCAGCCCGGCTTGCCGTCGGCTTCCGCCGCGGCGCGCGCCTCGTCGACTACGCTGTCCGGAATGCCCGTCAATTCGTTGCGATCGGTGACGTAGAGCGCCCAGGCGTTGGTAGCATCGAGCAGGTTGTCGTCGAACTGCGCGGCAAGCTCCGCGAGCTCCTCTTCCACGGCCTTGAGCCGGGCCTTTTGCGCCGCCGGCAACTCCGCGCCGCCCAGTCGGAAATCGCGCAATTCATTCGTCACGGCCCGGCGCTTCGCCGCTTCGAGCGCCGCGAACGACGGCGCCGACGCGAGCTCGCGGTAACGGGCAAAGAGCCGGAGATCCTGCGCGAGGTCGGTGAAGAACGCGGTCACTTTGGGGAGGTTCGCGTGATAGGCGCTGCGCCATTCGGGTGTGCTCACGACTGCATTGAGATGCCGGGCGGCACCCCAGGCCCGATCGAGTTGGTCGAGCGGCCCGGCCAGCGGCTCGGCCACGATGTCCCAGGTGGCGGGGCGAGTGTCCGTGGCGACCGACTCGACCGCGGCGCGGGCCGCTGCGAGAAGCTGATCGACGGCCGGGCCGACGTGTTCGGGGCGAATGGCGTCGAAACGAGGCAGACCGCCAAATTCGAGCAGCGGATTGTGGGCGGTGTTCATGTATGGTTGGGTCAAGGGGTCATCGGCGGAGTCACCCGCGATTCATTTGTCGAGCCTGTGATTGTGCGCGGCGCTCGCCGGATGCCGCAATGCAGCATCGAGCTCTGCGAGATCGTGCGGCGTACCGACGTTCGCCCACGCGCCATCGAAAGTTTCGCCGGAAACCCGGCCGTCGGCTATCCACCGTTGGAGGTACGGCAGGAGTTTGAGCTTCGCCCCGCGCGGAAGTTCGCGAAAGAGCTCCGAATCGTAGA
Source organism: uncultured beta proteobacterium (assembly GCA_963840945.1). GTDB lineage: Bacteria > Pseudomonadota > Gammaproteobacteria > Burkholderiales > Casimicrobiaceae > CAIWHR01. Next base: position 164,127 of record CAWJAU010000022.1, read on the forward strand.
GGCCGATGTTCGCGTACGTGTAGCGCGGGCCCCGCTCGAGCGCGATGAGGCCGCCGGCGAGCGCGAAATCGCCGCCGGGGTGATAGGGGGGATTCGGCACCAGCACGAGATGGGCGCGGGCAGCGGATTCCTCGCGTGCCATCGCCGTCGCCCGGTGTCGGACCGAGGCGTAGTCGAACGACGTGAAGATGTCGCCGGAGACGATCAATGCCGGTCCGCGCGGCAGGAGCGGCAGCGCTGTGGCGATGCCGCCCGCCACCTCCAGAGGCTCGACTTCGACCGACCAGCGCAGGGTGACACCGAGCGCGGCGCCGTCGCCCAAGGCTGCGACGACCCGATCCGCGAGATGACTGACGTTGACGACGATGTCGCGGAATCCGGCGCGGGCCAGCGCCTCGATTTGCCAGACGATGAGCGGCTTGCCGCCTGCTTCAAGCAACGGTTTGGGCGTCGTGTCCGACAGCGGACGCATCCGCTCGCCCCGGCCGGCCGCGAGAATCATCGCACCGATGGGTCCCACGGGCGGCGTCATGGCGCGTTCCCGTCAGGTTGCGCATCGTCGTGGAGCTCGTCGAGCAGCGCCCGGAGCGGATCCAGAGCGCGGTAACGCGCGCAAGCACCGCGCAGGTAGCGCAGCACGCGAGGCATGTCTTCGAGGTACGCTGCCTTGCCGTCGCGATGGTTGAGCCGGGCGAAAATGCCCAGCACCTTCAACTGCCGCTGCACGCCCATCCATTCGAAGTCACGCCAGAAGGCTCCGAAATCGGCGTCGACAGGAAGACCCGCCCTGCGCGCGCGCTCCCAGTAGCGAACCGCCCAGTCGATCTGCTGCGTCTCGTCCCACTCGATGTAGGCGTCGCGCAGCAGCGAGACGAGGTCGTACGTGATGGGGCCGGTCACCGCGTCCTGGAAATCGAGGATGCCGGGATTGGGCTCCGAGAGCATCAGATTGCGCGAATGAAAATCGCGGTGGACGAACACGCGCGGCTGCGCGAGATTGTTGTCGAGGATTCGCCGGAAGGCCTCTCCCAGTGTCGTCTGCTGCGCCGGCGTGAGCGTCACGCCGAGGTGCTTTCCGACATACCAGTCCGGAAACAGCGCGAGCTCGCGCGCGAGCAGCGCCTCGTCGTACGGCGGCAGCGCTGGGTCGCGCGTTGCTTGCTGCCAGCGGATCAGCGCATCGGTCGCATCGCGGTAGAGCGCCGGCGCCGACGCGGCATCGAGGGCCGCGAGGTACGTTCGCGCGCCGAGATCGGTGAGGAGCAGGAATCCATGCTCCGGGTCGCCCGCGAGCACCTCCGGCGCGTTGAGGCCGGCGCCGCGGAGCAACCCGGCCACGTGGATGAAGGGGCGGCAGTCTTCCTGCTCCGGCGGCGCGTCCATGACGATCAGCGTCGAATGTCCGTGCCAGGGCACGTCGGGCGTGATCCGGAAATAGCGGCGGAAGCTCGCGTCGGCGGAAGCCGGCGCGAGCGCGAACGCGCCGGTGCGAAGGGTTTTCGTCGTCCACGCCGACAGCGATTCGACACGCGCGTCGCTTGCGTCCGCGGCAGCGGTCATCGGGCGGACACCATGCGGAATGGAATAGTTTGACGCGGAGGCGGGCATCGGACGCACGCAAAGGAAATCGCTCGGCCGCGAGCGATCGCGGGGCGTTTCCGACTCGGTGCACTAGAATGCGGGATTTTACCATCGGCGTTTGCGAAGGCCGGTCCCAGGCGCCTTACTTCCGCGGATGAAGCTCCGACTTACCCCTATCGCGTTCGCGCTACTTGCGCTCCTCGCACCGCGCGCGGCCGCGGCGCAGTCGGCGGCGCCGATTTCGGAGGTCGATGCGACATTGCCGGAGCCGAGCCTCACGCCGGCGCCGCGGCTCGTCCCGCCGGTGCTCACCCCGCCGACGCTGCCGTCAGCCTCCGGCTCGCCGCCGAAGCCGACCCCATCCAGGCCCGCGCCCGCGACGCGCGCCCGAGACCGGAACGATCTTCCTGCGCGCCGACCGCATCGAAGGCACCGGCGAGAAATCCATCGAGGCGTCGGGCAAGGTCGAATTGCGCACGCGCCGCGAGACGGTGCTCGCCGATTGGCTTCGCTACGACGTCGAGAACGACGAGATCTGGGGCAAGGGCGACGTGCTGATCCGGTACGGCATCGACTGGATCACCGGGCCCGAAGTGAAGTTCAAGCGCGGTACGGAAACGGGATTCTTCGCCTCGCCGCGCTTTTTCGTCGGCGAGAACGGCGGGCGCGGCAGCGCCTCGGAAATCCGGTTCGCGGGTCCCAACCATTACGAGGCCAGCGATGCGCGTTACACGACGTGCGTCGCGCCGCGCGAGGATTGGTACATCCGGATGGGCGAGCTCGAGGTCGACAAGTCGCGAATGGTCGGCACCGGCCACGATGCGACCGTGTATTTCTTCGGGGCACCCGTCATCTATTCGCCGTGGTTCGAGTTCCCGCTGTCGAACGAGCGCAAGTCGGGGTTCCTTACGCCGACGACGGGGCTGACCGGCATACGCGGCTTCGAATACGCGCAGCCGTATTACCTCAATCTCGCGCCCAACTACGATGCGACGATCATGCCGCGGCTCATGACCAAGCGCGGCATACAGTTGAACGGCACGGCGCGCTACCTGTTCGACACCGCGCAAGGCGAGGCCGCCGCGGAATACCTGCACAACGACCACGTCACGGGCACTGACCGGTACCTGCTGTCGTCGAGACACACGCAGAATCTCGATTCCGTCCTGCCCGGGCTCGTCGGCTACTGGAACCTCAACAAGGTTTCCGACGACACCTATTTCTCCGATCTGTCCGACCGCGTCGGTCTCACGTCGCAGACGACGCTGCCGCGCGAAGGCGGATTCGCCTATACCCACGGGCCGTGGGCGGTGCTCGCCCGCGCGCAGGGCTTCCAGACGCTGCAGGACCCGACGGCGCCGCAGCCCGTCCCGTATAACCGGGTGCCGCAAGGGCTCGTGACGTTGCGCGAGATCGACTGGAACGGGCTCACGTTCGCCGGTGCCGGCGAGTATGCGTATTTCCGGCAGCCGACGCTGACGACGGGTCAGCGCGTCTATGCGTGGCCGACCGTCGCGGTGGAGCGGCAAGGCGCGGCGTGGTCGTTCACGGCGCGCACCGGCGTCCACATGCGGGAGTACGACCTCAACGAGGTGCGGCCCGGCGTTCCTTCCAGGTTCGGCTTCGCGATACCGATTTCCTCGGTCGACGGCAGCCTCGTCTTCGAGCGCGACTGGGACCTTGCCGGCCAGAAATTCGTGCAGACGCTCGAGCCGCGCGCGTTCTATGTCTACGTCCCCTACCGCGACCAGAGCAAGGCCCCGACGTTCGACACCGCCGTGGACGACTTCAATTTCGGTCAGCTGTTCAGCGTCAACCGTTATCTCGGCAACGACCGGATCGGCGACGCCAACCAGCTGACGCTGGCGCTGTCGTCGCGTTTCCTCGACCCGAACACCGGGGCCGAGCGACTGCGCATCGCCGTGGGCCAGCGCTACTATTTCAATACTCAGAGGGTCGTGCTGAACGAATCGCCGCGCTCCGCCGCGTCGTCCGACGTGCTCGTCGGCGCCGAGGGCCGGCTCTCCGATGCCTGGTCGATCGCCGCGCTGTGGCAATACAACCAGGATTCGAAGCGGACCGAGCGTCTGACCGCCGGCATCCGGTACACGCCGGCGCCGGGCCGCGTCTTCAACGCGAGCTACACTTATTCCCGTCAGTTCGTCGAGCCGGTCGTCCAGAAGCTGAACCAGTTCGACCTGTCGTGGCAGTTGCCCGTCAATCCGAGCTGGACGTTGCTCGGCCGGTGGAATTTCTCGCTTCTCGACAGCAAGACGCTGGAGGCCGTCGCCGGCGTCGAGTACAATGCCGATTGCTGGGCACTCCGGCTCGTCGGCCAGCGGCTGGCGACGACCTCGCAGACGACGACCAATTCGGTCTATCTGCAGATCGAACTGAACGGTTTGGCGCGGTTCGGGACTAATCCACTCGAACTTCTGCGCCGCAGCGTCCCCGGCTACCAGCAGACCAACGATCCAACCGTGTCGCCGCGTTTTCGCGACGACGCCTTCCAGGAATATTGAGGTTCGGCATGTCCTTTCTACGCATGTCTTTCCCGCGTCTCCGGGCGCGATTTCTCGCGCGAAGCGCCGCGCTCGCCGCCGCCACGATTCTGAGCGTCGCCGCCCATGCGCAGGCGCCTACGCCGGCTTCGTCCTCGACCGCGGGCCAGGCGCCGCCGCCGGCGTCGAGCCGCGGGAGCGCTTCGCTCGATCGCGTGACTCCGCTCGACCGCGTGATTGCGATCGTCAACGACGAGGCGTTGACGCAGTATGACGTCAACGAGCAGAAGCGGGTCGTGCTGGGGCAGATGAAGGCCGCGAACGTCACTCCTCCGTCAGGGGACGTCCTCGAAAAGCAGTTGCTCGAACGGCTCATCACCGAACGCGTGCTCATGCAATACGCCAAGGACACCGGCATTCGCGTCGACGACACGCAGGTCGAGCGCGCGCTCGTGCGCATCGCCGAGGACAACAAGCTCTCCACCGAAGACTTCCGCAAGGCGGTGGAGCGCGAGGGCATTCCGTACGCGAAATACCGCTCCGACATCCGTAACGAGATCACGATCCAGCGGCTGCGCGAGCGCGAGGTCGAAGGCCGCGTCAACGTCAGTGACGCCGAAGTCGACCATTTGCTCGCGACGTTGGAAGCGCAGGCGGGCGGCGAAGTGGAATATCGACTCGCCCACATTCTCGTCCTGGTGCCGGAGCAGGCGTCGCCCGACCAGATCGACGTGCGGCAGCGCCGCGCCGAGACCGCGTTGCAGCAGGTGCGGCTCCGGCACCGACTTCGCTCAGGTCGCCGCGGGCTTCTCGGACGCGCCGGATGCCCTGCAGGGCGGCACGCTCGGCTGGCGCACGCCGGCGCGCCTGCCGACGGTATTCGCCGACCCGGTGCGAAAAATGAAGCCGGGCGACGTGTCTGCGGTGCTCCGCTCCGCGAGCGGCTTTCACATCGTCAAGCTGCTCGAGACGCGCAGCCGAAATTCGCCCACCGTCATCGAGCAGACGCGCCTCCGGCACATTCTGATCAAGGTCAACGAAACCACGTCGAACGACGAAGCCAGGATCAAGATCGATCGCATCCGGGAGCGGATCGAGCAGGGTGCGAAGTTCGAGGACCAGGCGAAGGCCAACTCGGAAGACGCCAGCGCGGCGAAAGGCGGCGACCTCGGATGGGTGTCGGCCGGCGACACGGTGCCCGACTTCGAACGGGCGATGAATGAGCTCAAGCCCGGGTCTCTTTCCACTGCGGTGCGTACGCCCTTCGGGTGGCATCTGATCCAGGTCCAGGACCGGCGGACGCAGGACGTCACCAAGGAGAAGGCGCGCGAGCAGGCGCGCCAGGCGTTGCGCCAGCGCAAATCGGACGAGGCGTTCCAGGAATGGGTCCGGCAGCAGCGCGACCGGTCGTACGTCGAGATACGCGTGGACGAGCGCTAGGCCCTGCCGGCCGCTCAGTTCCCGCTCAGTCCGGCGTGACGGGTGCGGCGCGCGCGCGGCGGCTCACGCGCAATACGTAGATGCCGGACGCGATCACGAGCGCGATTCCGCACCAGGCGAGCGCGTTCGGCGTGTCGCCCCAGATCACGAAGCCCGCAACCGTGGCGAACAGGATCGCGGTGTACCGGAACGGCGCGACGAGCGACAAGTCGCCGCGCCGAGTGCTGATCACGATGAGGTAATACGCGGTCGACAGGAAGACGGCGACCACCGCGAGGAGCCCCATCTCGAACGCGGTGAACGCCCGCCAGCCTTCGACCAACGACAGCGCGCCGGCGAGCAGCGTGACCGCGACCGTGTTCGACAGCGTGACCAGAATGGACGGGACGCCGGCGTGCACCCGCCGGGTCACGATATCGCGCACCGAAAGCAGCACGGTCGAGAGCAGGCACACCAGCGCATAGTCGTTGAAGCCTTCGGCCTGCGGCTGGATGATCAGCAGGACGCCCAGGAAGCCGATGCCGACGGCCACCCATCGCGACACGCCGAGCCGCTCGCCGAGAAAAACGGCGGCCAGCACGGTGATGATGAGCGGCGACGCCATGTTGATCGCGGTGGCGTTGGCGAGCGGCAGATGAAAGAGCGACACGAGAAAGAGCATGGTCGCGATCGCGTCGACGACTGCGCGCACGGCCACCCACCCGCGCGCGATCTCCCTTATCCGCCGGGTGGCGCCCATCGCCTGCGCCACGGCCAGCACGAGCACCGAGGCCATGACCCCGCGGACGAAGATCAATTGCGCGGCCGGCATCGTCTGGCTCGCGTACTTCACCAGCGCATCGTTGACGATGAAGCAGGCCATCGCGCCGATCATCGCGAGAATGCCGGTGCGATTGGCGTGGTCGCTAGTCCTGATCTGGATAGACGTACCCCGCCTGCGGGACGCGGCCTTCGTCCATTACTTTCGTGGACGCGAGATCCTGGGGCCGCTTGTCCCACCAGATCGCGCGGCTTTGCTGCTGCTCGCGCTCGAGCTCCGGCTTTCTTTCCTTCATCTGGCGAATGAACCGCGTGTGCTCGGATTCATAGTGGCGGGCGGGGAGCATCGGCATGGCGGCGGATTCAATGTTGGCAGCGACGATCGGAAGCCGGATCTTATCATTCGGCACCCACGAGCCTAGGACCGGCTTTCGCGCGCCGCGCGCTGCGGCCGCCCGGTCACGATCTCGAACCGGTACAGGCGGCATTCGATGGCGCCGTTGTAGAGCGGCGTGCGTTTGGACGGCTTGAGGCCGATCAGCTTCGCCAGGCGCGCATCGCCGGTGAGGAGGCATGCGGTCCAGCCGGCGAAATGCTGCTTCAGCGCATCGCCCAATTTGGGGTAGAACGCCGCCAGCGCGCCGTCGTCTTCGAGCCTTACGCCATACGGAGGATTCGCGACCAGCAGGCCCGAGGGGGCCGGCGCGGATCGCGCCAGCACATCGTCTTCGCCGATGTCGAGCCACGCCGCGATTCCCGCGGCGGCGGCATTGCGGCGGCATTGCTCTACCGCGCGCGGGTCGATGTCGCTCGCGAAGATCGGCGGTGCGGGCGGGGGCAGGCGCATCCGGTCGCGCGCACGCTGGCGGATGCGCTGCCACGTTGGACCGTCGAACCACGCGAGCTTCTGGAAACCGAACGTGCGCTGCAAACCCGGCGCGATGTCCGCGGCCTTGAGCGCGGCTTCGATCGCGATCGTGCCGGCGCCGCACATCGGGTCGAGCAACGCGGTGCCGGGCGTCCATCCGGCCAGCGCGAGCACTCCGGCCGCGAGGTTTTCCCGTAGCGGCGCGACGTCGACGTCATGCCGCCAGCCGCGCTTGAAGAGCGCGCCGCCCGAAGTGTCGAGATAGAGCGTCGCTTCGCGCTCGGTCAGGTAGGCGTGGACGCGCACATCCGGCCGCTCCTTGTCGATCGAGGGACGCTTGCCGATATCGGCACGGAAGCGGTCGCACACGGCATCCTTGACTTTCAGTGTGGCGAACTCGAGGCTCGTCAGCGGGCTTCGCGTGGCCGTGAGGTCGACCCGAAGCGTGCGCGCAGCGGTGAAGTGTTGGCCCCAGTCGATCCCTTTGGCGAGCGCGTAGAGCTCGTCCGCGTTGCGATAGCTGCCGTGCGCGACTTGCCACAGGATGCGGCTCGCGATCCGCGACTCGAGGTTGGCGTGGTAGGCAAGCTCGCGCGGACCGGCGCAGCCGACGCCGCCCTCCGCCGTCGTGACGAGCGTCGCGCCGAGAGCCGTCAGCTCCGCGGCGAGCACGCTCTCCAGGCCGCGCGGACAGGGTGCGAAAAAGCGCTCGGTCACCGCAGGAGCCGGCGCCGTGTCAGCACCAGAGAAACGTAGAAGGCGATGCCGGCGTACGCCAGAAGAACCGCGAGGTGGAGCAGGATCGCGTCCGGGACGGTGTCCTGCAACAGGGGGCGGGCGAGATCGATGGCGTGCTTCAACGGCAACAGGTTGGCGACCGCCTGTAACGCGACCGGCATTTGCGCCACCGGGAAGAAGACGCCGGACAGCAGCAGGCCGGGGGTGAGGACCAGCGTGAAGAAATAGGTGAAGAAGTCGTAGGAGGGCGCGAGCGCGTTCATCACGAGCCCGAACGCGCCGAAGGTGAGGCCGACCAGGAACCCCAGCGGGATAATCCACAGCGCGAACCAGGAGTGACCGAAGCCCAGCGCCATGATCACGGCAAGAATGGCGACGGTCGACGTCACCGCCTTCGACGCGGCCCAGATCCATTCGGCGAACATCACGTCGTCGAGCGAGATGGGCGCGTTGATGATCGCCTCCCAGGTCCGCTGCACGTGCATCCGCGAGAAGGCCGAATACATCGCCTCGAAGCTCGACGTGAACATCGCGCTCTGGCATACCATGCCGGTGCCGAGGAACGCGATGTATTTCATGCCGCCGACTTCCGGCACGAAGGCGCCGATCCCGAAGCCCAGCGCCAGCATGTACAGCAGCGGGTCGGCGACGTTGCCGAGAAGGCTCGCGATCGCAAGCTTGCGCCAGACGAGCTGGTTGCGGCGCCAGACCGCCGTCCAGCGAAGCGAGAGCTCGGGCGCGCGCCACAGGGTGGATCTGGTCATGGCATCAGTATACCCGCGGTTGCGATCGATGACGTTGAGAAGCGGCGCTCCGGCGCGCGCCCGCCGCAGATTCTCGAGGAACTGCCGCGCCGCGACGTCGGGTCGCGGCACCGCCGCGATGTGGGGCGTGCAGAGGATCCGCGGATGCTGCCACAGCGGGCTCGTCGCGGGCAAAGGCTCGGTTTCGAAGACGTCGAGCGCCGCGCCCGCGAGGTGGCCCGCATCGACGGCCGCGAGGAGGTCGCGCTCGCGAAGCACCGCGCCGCGCGACACATTGATCACGTAGGCGCCGCGGGGCAGCGCGGCGAATGCGTCTTCGGCCAGCATGCCGGCAGTCGCCGCGGTGAGCGGCAGCGCGCAGACAAGGATGGCGGTTCGGGCCAGAAACGCCGCAAGCGCGCCAGCCCCGGCGAACGATTCGACGCCGTCGACGCGGCGCGCGGTTCGTGTCCATACGGCGACTGGAAAGCCGAGGCGATTCAGGACGTCAGCGATCGGCGCGCCGATCGAGCCGTAGCCCATGACGCCCACCGCGCGCTTGTCCTCGTCGATAGGCAGGAACCGCTCCCAACGGGCATCAGCGTGCTGTGCCTCGAGCCGCGGGAGTTCCCGCTGAAACCGCAGCACCATCAGCGTGACGTATTGCGCCATCCGTTGTCCCTGCTGCGGATCGACCGCACGGACGACGGGCACATGCGGCGGCAGGTCCGGCGTCGCGAGCAGCTCGTCGACGCCGGCCCCGGCGCACGCGACGAATTTCAGCGCCGGGAACCGCGGTGTGATGCCCGGCGCGAGCTTGAACGCGAGCAGCGCCTCGACGTCGCCCGGCGGCGCCGTGACGGGGTCGGTGTGGATTCGTTCCTCCGGGGCGAGCATCGCCAGCGCAGCACGCTGGTGCTCGACGTACGACGAAGTGACGAGGACGAGAATGGACACGGCGGACGAGAGCGACGGCGGTGGCGGCGAAGAGCCGCCGCTACTCTACACGCTTGACACGCTCTTCGCCGCTCCGTAGTTTCCGTTCTTTGCGCGCGAAGGACACTCGTACGACGATGCGTCGGTCGGCAGGGGAGCCCGCATCACCTGTTCGTCCGCGCCCGTCGCCACATTCTCACGCATTGCGCGGAGGCGTTGCATGCCGAGTCCCGTCATCGATGTTCATACGCACTGCCTGACCGAAGGATGGTTCGAGTTGCTGCAGCGGCACGGCGGTCCCCGGTATTCGGTCAAGGTGGTGTCGGGCGGCATGCGCGCGATTCATCTCGACGGCGCGCCGTTCATGACGCCGGTACCCGCGATGTTCGATTACGACCTGCGGATCCGCACGATGAACGACGTGGGTGTGGACGTGGGCGTCGTCTCGCTCACCTGCCCGAATTGCTACTGGGGCGGACCGGACGTGAGCCTCCAGGCGGCGCGCCTCATGAATGACGACATGGCGTCAGCGCGCGCCGCGCACCCCGACCGGCTGCGCTGGTTCGCGTCGCTCCCGTGGCAATACCCCGAGCGCGCGTTGCCGGAGCTCGAGCGCGCGGTTGCCGCCGGCGCATCGGGCGTGATGGTGCTTGCCAACGTCGACGGCCGTCCGCTCACGGATCCCGCGTTCGCGCCGATATGGAGCTGCGATCGACTCGAAATCGCTGCCCGTGCTGGTGCATCCGACGGCGCCGCCGGGGGTCGACGCGATGGACATGGTCCGCTTCCAGCTGACCGCTTCGATCGGCTTCACGTTCGACACGTCGCTCGCGGTCGCGCGGATGATCTACGACGGCTTCTTCGACCGCTACCGCAAGCTCCGCATCATCGCGGCGCACGGCGGCGGCGCGCTGCCGTATCTGATCTCGCGGATGGATCAGTGCTACGACAACATTCCGGCGTGCCGCGAGAAAATCTCCCTGCGACCTTCGGAATACGTGCCGCGGATCCTCGCCGACGCGGTTGTCTTCGCTCCCGAAGTGCTCGACCTCTGCCTCAAGGTGTTCGGCGCCGACAACGTGCTGTACGGCTCCGACTATCCGCACACGATCGGCGACATGCCGGGATGCTTGAAGCGCGTGAACGGATTGCCGGATGCCGCACGCGACAAGGTGCGCGGCCGCAACGCGCAGCGCGTGTTCGGGTTGTAGTGCAGATCGTGGATGCATTGCTCGACGACCGCGGGGCGTGGCGGGGGCCGGCGGGCTTAACACCCCATGCGCCCGCCGGCCCCTCGCCACGCCCCACTCGGTCGACTTGGCGAGCATCCGCGATCGATGCAGCTTGGCGAGCGAGGCAGTCAGCTGGGCGCAGATCGCGAGGTGAGGCAATGCGCGGGCGCATGGGTAGCTAAGCCCGCCACGCCTTGCCTCACCTCACGAATCGCAACATGCACAGAACTAGTCCCGCAGCTCGCGTCCCGTGAGCTTGATGAACAGATCCTCGAGGTTCGCCGGCCGGTGCAGGTAGCGCACGCCGTGCGCGTGCGCGAGCGCCGCCAGCAGCGGCTGCGGGTCCGTCGCGTAGCAGAACGCGGTCTCGCCGGCGAGCTCGAGGCGCGTCGAAAGCGCGCGGCCGTGCGTCTCGGCCCAGGCCCGCGCGTCGTCGCCGTACACCTCGATCACCTCGGGCTCGACGTGCGCGGCGATGCAGCGCGCGCGGCGTGTCGGACGCGATCAGCGTGCCGTGATCGATCACCGCGAGGCGCGTCGCCAGGCGTTCCGCCTCGTCCATGAAGTGCGTCGTGAGCAGGATCGTCTTGCCCTGCGACAGGAGTTGCCGCAGGCCATCCCAGATGAGGTGCCGCGCCTGCGGGTCGAGCCCGGTCGTCGGCTCGTCGAGGATCAGGAGCTCGGGGTCGTTGACGAGCGCGCGCGCAAGCGTCAGGCGTCGCTTCATGCCGCCCGACAGCGTGCGGAGCCCGCGTCGCGCCTCGCTTCTCGAGGCCGGCGAATTCGAGCAGCGCGGGAATGCGCGCCGCGAGCGTGGCCGGGTCGATGCCGAAGTAGCGCGCCGTAGACCTGCAGGTTCTCGGTGACGGTGAAATCGGGGTCGAGATTGTCCTTCTGCGGCACGACGCCGACGCGGATCCGCGCCTCGCGCGCGGCTTCGGGCACGCGGCTGGCCGACCATCTCGATCGTTCCGCCATCGGGCTCGATGAGGCCGAGGCAGCAGCGCAGCGTGGTGGTCTTGCCCGCGCCGTTCGGCCCGAGCAAGTCCGAAGCAATCGCCGCGGCGGATCTCGAAGGACAGGCCGCGCACGACCTCGTTGCTCGCCGTAGCACTTGCGCAGACCCGACGACGCGCAGCACGACGTCGTCGGCAGCCCGCCGAGCTAACGCGGCCGCGGGCGGGCGTGACGGCGCGGATGAGTGGAGTCAGGCAACCTCGCGAGCCACTGCGTCGGCGCATGCCACATGCCGGTGATCGCGCGCTGCAAGTGCGGCAGCCGGCCGTGGAAGAAGTGGCCGCAGCCGGGGAACACGACGACGGCAGCTCCTGCGGCCGCGCCCACGCGAGCACGTCCGCCAGCGGCACCACGTCGTCCTCCTCGCCATGGATGACGATGGTGTCGGCGGGAACGGTCGAGCGGCGAACCGGCGCACGGCGGGTCCGACCAGCACCAGGCGTTGCGCGGCCACCGATTGCGCGACGCTCGTCTGCACGAACGCGCCGAACGAAAAGCCGGCGAGCACGACCGGCAACGCGCTTTCCGTCGCGTCGAAGCGCGCCTGCGCGAAGCGAAGCGCGGCAAGCGCATCGTCGGCTTCGCCGTCGCCGTCGTCGAAGGTGCCTTCCGACTGGCCGACGCCGCGGAAATTGAAGCGCACGGCGACGTACCCCAGCGCGAAGAAGGTCTTCGCGAGCGTCTGCGCGACCTTGTTGTCGAGCGTGCCGCCTTGCTGCGGATGCGGATGCGCGACGAGCGCAATGCCGCGCGGCGCGATCTCGGGAACGTTCTGCGCGATCTCGAGCGCGCCCGCGGGCCCGTCGATCGTCGCGCGCTCGGTCGACTTCGGCGTCAAATGCGAAGCCTCTCGACGATCTCGCCCTTGAGGATGTGCCGGTCGATGATCTCGTCGATGTCGTCGCGGTCCACGTAGGTGTACCAGACCGCCTCGGGGTAGACGACGAGCACGGCCCTTCTTCGCAGCGGTCGAGGCAGCCCGCCTTGTTGATCCGCACCTTGCCCTTGCCGTTCAGGCCGAGCTCCTGGATGCGGGCCTTGGCGTAGGCCTGCATGTCCACCGCGCCGGCGTTCGCGCAGCATGCTTCCGGCGCCGCGCGCTCGTTGCAGCAGAAGAAGACGTGGCGTTTGTAGTAGCTCATGGGTGACCGGATTGGAGGGTGGCGCGGCGCGTGCGCCGCAACATTCCTGCCAAATTATAGCGGACGGGCGCCAGGCCACGGGCGTCCGTCGTGCCTCCGATATAATCGGGCGCTTCCCGCGCGCCGCATCGGAAGCGCCGCTCCCCTTTGAAACACTATCGCCGGATCCTCCGCTACGTCCGTCCCTATCGGGGCGTGTTCGCGATCGCCATCGTCGGCATGCTGCTGGTCGCGTCGACGGACGTGATGCTGCTGCAAGATCGTCCAGCCGCTCCTCAACAACATCGGCGCCGTCGACGCCGATTCGATATGGTGGCTGCCCTTCTCGATCGTCGGCGTGTTCGTGCTGCGCGGCATCGGCTCGTACGCGAGCGAGTACGGGCTCGCGTGGATCGGCTCGCGCGTCGTCTACGACCTGCGCTGCGAGGCGTGCGATCACCTGTTCGGCTGCCGACGCCGTTCTACGACGCGACGTCGGCGGGCTTCCTGCTGTCCCGGATCACGTTCGACGCGCAGCAGATCGCCGCGACGGCCTCCGAAGCGATCACCGTCAGCATTCGCAACACGCTGACGATCGCCTTCATGCTCGGCTACCTGCTGTATCTCAATTGGCAGCTCACGCTGATCGCGCTCGCCGACGATCCCGCTCCTCGCCATCTCGCTGCGCAAGATGCGGCGGCGGATGAAGCGCGTGAGCACGATGGTCCAGGACCGCACCGGCTCGTTGACGCACGCGTTGGAAGAGGCGATCGGCGCCCACCGGATCGTCAAGGTCTTCGGCGGCGAGAAGTACGAGAGCGGCAAGGCTCCGCGCCGCTGCGGACAAGCTGCGGCTCTCGATGGCGAAGCAGGCGGCGGCGTCGGCGCTCGGCACGCCGATCAACCAGATCATCGTCTCGATCGCCGTCGGCGCCATCCTGTGGGCCGCGGTGCGGCGGGCGGGCGGCGGACATTACGGCGCCGGCGATTTCATCACTTATCTCGCCGCGCTCCTGCACCTCACGAATCAGCTGAAGACGCTGTCCAACGTGCAGGCGGTCATGCAGCGCGGGCTCACGGCGGCGGAGAGTGTTTTCGCGCTGATCGACGAACCTCCCGAGCCCGATGCCGGCACGGTCGAGCTCGGGCGCGCGCGGGGCGGCATCCGTTTCGAGCAGGTGACGAAGCGCTATGCGCGAGAACACCCGGCCGGCGCTGTCCGACATCGACATCGACATCGCGCCAGGCGAGTCCGTCGCGCTGGTCGGGCCGTCCGGTGGAGGCAAGACAACGCTCGTCAACCTGATCCCGCGCTTCTATCTGCCGAGCGCCGGGCCGGGTGCTGCTCGACGGACAGGACCTCGCGACGATCCGCCTCGCCGACCTGCGGCGCCAGATCGCGCTGGTGAGCCAGGAGATCGTGCTGTTCAACGACACGATCGCCGCCAATATCGCCTATGGCGCGATGGCGGATGCGACGACCGAGGCGATCGAGCGCGCGGCCGAGGCGGCGAACGCGCTCGAATTCATCCGGGACCAGCCCAAGGCTTCGCCACCGTCGTCGGCGAGCGCGGCATCCGGCTGTCGGGCGGCCAGCGGCAGCGCATCGCGATCGCCCGCGCGATCCTCAAGGACGCGCCGATACTGATCCTCGACGAGGCGACCTCGGCGCTCGACACCGAGTCGGAGCGGCTGATCCAGGCGGCGCTCGAAGCAGCTGATGCGCGGGCGCACGACGATCGTGATCGCCCACCGGCTGTCGACCATCGAGCATTGCGATCGCATCATCGTGCTCGACGGCGGGCGGGTCGCGGAACAGGGCACGCACGCCGACCTGCTCGCGCGCGCAGGGCATCTACGCGCGGTTGCACTCGCGGCAGTTCCGCGACGAATGACCGCGCGGACCGTCGGTGCTGCCGGCTAGCGCGCCCGGCGCTTGACGGACTTTCCCGCAGAAGCCTTCCACCGCCGATGCACCCAGTACCACTGCTCGGGACGCGCGAGGATGAGGCGCTCGAGCTCGGCGTTGTACGCACGCGTCGTGCGGCGGATCGCTTCGGTCGTGTCCTCTGCCTCGACCGCGGCGATCGGCTCGCCGAACTGCATCACGTGACCGCCGCTCGGCCTCTCGCCAGCCCGTTGCGGGCAACACCGGCGCGCCCGTGGCGAGCGCGATGATCGCGAGGCTCCTGAACGTCCAGGCCGGATGCGAGAAGAACTCGACCTCGATGCCGTCCGGCGGCGCGGCGTGCTGGTCGAACGGAAAGACGATGACGTCGCCGGCGGCGAGCAGGTCGAGAATCCGGTCGAGCGAACCGCGCTTGCTGATGACGCCGAATCCCGCCTGGTTGAAACGCCGCGTGATGAGCGTGTCGAGCCAGCGCGGCTTGAAAGCGCGGCGGACGAAGTGGAACCGGCCGCGAAACGCCGGATATTTGGCGAGGCCGGCGATCGTCGAGACTTCCCAGTTGCCGAAATGCCCGGTGAGGATGAGCACGCCCTTGCCTTGGCGTTCCGCGGCGGCGAATGCCTCGTAGTTCTCGATTCGCACCAGCGCCGCCTTGCGCTCGGCCGACAGCCAGCGGAAATGGACGAATTCGCACGCGAGCAACCAGTAGGTGGCCGTAGTGCGCCTGGGCGAGCGCGGCGATCTCCTCGTCGGAGGCGGTATCGCCATAGACGCGGCGGAGATTTTCCAGAATGACGGCGCGGCGGAACGGAAGGAAGCGGTAGAGAAGCCGGCCGGCGAGCGGCACCTTGATACCGGCGCGCTCGGCCTGCGCTACCGCCGACGCGCTGCCGCGATCGTGCGTCATCGACACGGCGATCGACGCGATCCGATGCCGGCCGAGCACCGCCGCGGCGCGGGGCCCGCAAACGACGCGCGGTGCGCCGTAGTTGTCGCGCGCGATCGAAAAATCGGCGGGCACGATCGCGCCCAGCGCGGCTTCGCGGGGGAACAGCTTCACGCACGCTTCCTTCGCGGCGAAGCGGGCGGCGAGGCTCGCGGCGCGCCCGGGCCCCGCGCCGCTCTCTTCGAGCTCGACCTCGGAGAAGATCTTGGCGAGGTCCTCGGCGGGTGTCTCCGCGAGCAACCGTTCGATCCGCGCCACCTCGACCGAGTCGATGCCGCAACGGCCGGCAGGCGCGAGGGCATCCGCCATCAAAGGCTGCGCGCGTCGATCGCTACGCGCCGCGGACGACGAGCGCCGCGTTGGTGCCCGCGAAGCCGCGACCCAGGATCAGCGCGACTTTGCTCCTCGGCGGTTGCGCGTCCGCCGACACGGGCAACCCCGCGCACGCGGGAGTCGAGCCGCTCGAGATTGGCGATTCCCGGCACGACGCCACGCGCAAGCGCCGCGAGCGCCAGCACGGCCTCGAGAATTCCGGCGGCGGCGATCGTGTGCCCGATCGCCCATTTGAAACCGGTGACGGGCGGAACCGAGGCGCCGAAAACGCGGCTGATCGCTACGGCCTCCGAGACGTCGGACTGCGGCGTGCCGTTGGCGTGCGCGACGACCATTCCGATGTCGGCGGGCGCAAGGCGTGCGTCGTCCAAAGCATGGCCGATCGCGCGCGCGAGCCCGTCGCCGTCGTCGCGGATCGCAGCGAGGCCCTGCGCCTCGCAGGCGTAGCCGCCGCCGAGAATTTCGCCCAGCACCGGCGCCTTGCGCACCGCCGCCGAGGCCGCGGTCTCGAGGACCAGCGCGCCGGCGCCTTCGCCGAACAGGCTGCCGTCGTGGCGCGCGTCGAACGGGCGCAGCATTTCCGTCGCGAGCAATCCGAGCCGGTGGTAGTAGAGCACCATCTGCGGCTCGATCGGCGTTTCGTGCCCCACCGCGACCGCGCGGTCGGCTTCGCCGTTGCGCAGCGCCTCGAACGCTTCGATGACGGCCAGCGTGCCGCCGACGCTATGGTTGGTGATGCACGCGTTCGAGCCCTTGAGTCCATGCTTGATGCCGATGTGCCCGAGCACGTTGTTGGGAAGCGTGCGCAGGAGCCACATCGGATTCACGGTGTTCGCGAGCTCGCGGCCGAACGCGGGCAGCCGGCCGCCGGCCTCGGCGAACAGTGGAAAGTAGTCGTACTGGTTCTCGTAGTTGCCCCCGCCGGAGCCGACATAGACCCCGGTGCGGTCGCTGAAGACGGCGGCATCGTCAGCCGGGAGAGCGTCGCGATGGCCGACGATGCCCGACCCCTCGATCGCGCGACCTGCGGCATAAAGTCCGACGAGATCGGTGCGGCGGATGAGCTTGTGCAGCTTGCGATCGTCGACCAGCGCGCGCGGATTGTAATCGGGAATTTCTGCCGCGAGGCGGCAGGGCCAGCCCGTCGTATCCCACTGTGCGATCGGGCGGATCGCCGAGCGGCCGGCCGTGATCGCGTCGAGAATGGTGTCCGGCGCCATTCCCGCCCCGCACACGGCACCGGTGCCGGTCACGACCACGCTCGACGCATTCGTCATTGGCGAATCCTCCGCGCTCTACGTGCCGGAGCCGGCGCCTTCGACTTCCGCGGGATGGCGGACGACCACGCAGCTGTTCGAGCCGCCGAAGCCGAACGAGTTCGACATCGCGACGCGGACATTCGCCCGCCGCGGCGAACCGGTGACGAAGTTGAGATTGCAGTCGACGTCGCGCTCCACGAGATTCGCATTGATCGGCATTTCACCGCGATGGACGGCGAGCGCGCACACGGCCACCTCGACCGCGCCGGCCGCCGCGATGAGGTGCCCCATCGTGCTCTTGGTCGAGCTCACGTTGACGCGCATGACGTCTTCGCCGAAGACCGCGCGGGTCGCTGCGGTCTCGCTGCGATCGTTCATTCCGGTCGACGTGCCATGCGCGTTCAGGTAGTCGACCTCCGACGGGAGCGCGCCGGCGTCGTCGAGCGCCGCGCGCATCGCCTGGATGGGTCCATCGCCATCGGGCGGCGAATCGGTGATCCGATAGCTCGACAGCGAATTGCCGTCGCCCGCGAGCTCCGCGTAGATCCGTGCCCCGCGGCGGCGCGCCGCCGCCCATTCCTCGAGCACCAGAAAACCCGCGCCCTCGCCCAGCAGGAAGCCGTTGCGGGTGGCATCGAACGGCCGGCTCGCGCGCTGCGGCGTTGCATTGTCCGGCGAGAGCGCCGACAGGAGGCAGAATCCGGAAATTCCGATCGGGCTGATCATGGAATCGAAGCCGCCGGCGAGTGCGTAATCGACCGCGCCGCGGCGAATGAGCTTCATCGCCGTGCCGAGGGCCTGGCCCCCCGACGCACAGGCGGTGTGCACCGAGGTCGCGTAGCCGCGAATGTCGTAGCGACGGGTGAGGAGCGAAAGCCCGGCGGTCGCTTGGCTGCGGCAGAACACCATGGGATCGTTGGCGGCGGGATCCGTCAGCAGCCGCTCGGCGTGGAGCTCGCCGTCCGCGCCGCTGTGCGCGTACGTGGTCGCCAGATCGTTGAAATCCGACGTCATCATTCCGGCGCCAACCGCGCAGCCCCATCGCGTGGCGGTGTCGGCTGTGGGCCGCAGGCCCGCGTCGCGGA
Organism: uncultured beta proteobacterium; assembly: GCA_963840945.1. Taxonomy (GTDB): domain Bacteria; phylum Pseudomonadota; class Gammaproteobacteria; order Burkholderiales; family Casimicrobiaceae; genus CAIWHR01. The sequence continues at coordinate 182,595 of CAWJAU010000022.1, forward strand.
ACGCCTGCTCCGCCGCGGCGAGCGCGAAACGGTGCGAGCGGTTCGCGAACTTCCGCTGCCTCCGATCGACAACGTCCTCGTCGCAAAAACCCTTCACTTCGGCGGCGATGTGCACGGGGAATCCGCTCGCATCGAAGAGGCTGATCTCGGCGCCGCCGCTCCGGCCGGCGAGGAGCGCATCCCAGGTCGTCGCGACGTCGTTGCCGACGGGTGTGACGAGGCCGATGCCGGTGATGGCGACACGTCGCTTGCCGCTCATTTGTGTGCTCCCACGCTTGCGGCCTCAATGGCCAATTCGGCCGCGGCGCAATTCGCGCCTTGGGTCGGCCCGGCGGCGCTCATGGGCTTGCCTTCGCGCTCACTTCGAGCCGTGCCGTGGCGGCCACCTTGCCGTTCATCCGCGCCGTCAGCCGGACCGTCGAGCTGCCTGCCTCCGGCGGCGCCATTTCCGCGTCGATGTCGAGCAGGGCGCCTGGCGGGATGAACGAGCGCATCTTCACGTGCGTCATCCGCGAGGGCGCGGGTCGGGTTCCAGAAGGCCAATGCGTTGCCTCGGTGGCGACTTCCAGCGCGAGGCGGATTTGCGCGTCGAGCAGAAGGGTCGCCGGAAAGACGGGGCGGCGGGGGAAATGATCGCCGAAGAACGGTGCCGATTCCGGCACGTTCAGCGTCGCGCTCGCCGACACGCCCGGCACGCCCGCTGTGCGGACGACCTGCGGGAGCGGGACGCCGTGGAAGCGGCCCGGCGGCGCGCCTTCACCGCGGATGAGGTCGAAGCGCGCCGCCATCGCGCCCGGCGAATCGAACTCCTCGACGGGCAGCATCGGACCGAGACAATCGACGAGCTCGATCACGTCCCTCCCATCGACATGGGCCCGCCCGGCATAGGCGACGGCGTGGTCGTCGCAGCTTTCGATGTCGACGGCCAGGTCCAACGTGTCGCCGGGCGTGACGTCGGAACGGAATCGCGTTTCATTGGCGAGCGCTGCCACGGGTCGGCCGCGAAAATCGATGTGCGCCATCGCGATCCACGCGGCGAGCTGCCCGACCGCTTCGGCGACGAGGCAGGAGGGGAACGCCGGGATGCCCGCCGGCACCGCATAGGATCCGCGTGCCCGCCGACCCGGCTCGTGCTCGGTGATGCGGTCGACGAACGAGAAGGCCGCAAAGTGATCATTCATGCGCGGTCGGCGTTCGGGGCGACAGACACTTCGATCCGATCAGTGCGCGGCTGTTCATCCAGAGGCCTTCACCTCGCGCTGCGCGGCGATGACGAGCTTGCAGAAGGTTTCCGTCGTGAAGAGCCGGGGGATGTCCTTGACCTTGGTCGGCGTGCGGAAGCGGTCGGCGGGAACTTCCGACAGATACTCGCGCAGCTGTGCGAGGCCCGTGTCGGTGACGATGCCGTTGTGCTCGAATTCGGCCTCGGTCAGCGTGCCGCGGGCGTTCTCGACGATCTTGCCGCGCGGGATCTTGATCTTGAACGCCCGCTCGAGGCGGAACACCATGTCGAGGAAGTCGATCGATTCCGCGTCGAGGTCGTCGATCAGCGACGCGTCGGGCTTGACGTCCTCGACATCGCACCCGAGGGCGTCGGCGATCGTCGCCGAAACGGTCGGGAGCACCGCCAGGATGTCTTCCTTGGAAATCTGCGCTTGCGTCATCTTTGTCGCTCCCTTTATTCCATTTTGAATCCGCCGTCCACCGCGAATACCTGGCCGGTGACGTAATCGGAGTACGCCGAAACGAGAAACCAGACAGCGAACGCGACGTCTTCCGGCCGGCCGTAGCGCTTCAGCAGGATGCGCGCCTTCACTTCATCCCCCGCCATCTCGCGCACGTCCTTCGACATTTCCGTGTCGATGACGCCCGGCGCGACGCAGTTGACGTTGATCTTGCGCGGTGCGAGCTCGACCGCGAGCGCGCGGGTGAAGGCGTTGATCGCCCCCTTGCTTGCCGCATAGTTCGTCTGACCCCGGCCGCCTTTTTCGCCGGCGACCGAGCTGATGTTGACGATCCGGCCCGAGCGCTGCGAGATCATGTACGGCACCACTGCACGCGTCACGTTGAACACGCCCGTGACATTGGTATCGAGCACGACCGCGACGTCGTCGTCGTCGAACGCCGCGAGCGGATTGTCGCGGATCGTTCCGGCGTTGTTGACGAGGATGTCGATCCGGCCGCAGCGCTCGGCGACCCCTTCGACCGCGGCCGCGCAGGCCTTGGAGTCGCGGATGTCGACCTGCAGCGCGGCGAGCTTCCGTGCCGCAGCGCGGCCGATGGCGAGCACGTCTTCGGCGGCGCCGGCGTTCCCGCGGTAGAAGAACGTCACGTCGGCGCCTTCTTCCGCCAGGAGCAACGCAATGGCGCGCCCGATGCCGCGGCTGCCGCCGGTGACGATGGCGCACTTGCCTGCAATGCCCGCGTCGACTCTCATCCCGAGATCGCGAAGCCGCCGTCGACGACCAGCGTGTGACCGTTGATCATCGCGGCCTCCGGCAGGCAAAGGAGGTAGACAGCCCCGGCGACGTCCTGCGGTGTCAGCACCGGGCCCGCGGGGGTACGCTGCGCGAAGTTCGCGAGCAACTCCGCCCGATTCGGGAAATAGGCGAGGGCGTCGGTGTCGACGACGCCCGCGCTGACCACGTTGACGCGGATGCCCCGCGGCCCGAGCTCCTGCGCGAGGGCGCGCGCAAGCGACTCCAGCGCCGCCTTGGACGCGCCGATGAAGCCGTAGCCGGGCATGGACCGTTGCGCGCCGAGGCTCGACATGGCGATGACGCGCCCGCCATCGGTCATCAGCGGCAGCGCGCGCTGCGTCAGCAGATTGAGCGCGAGCGCGTTGGTCTCCATGCACCAGCGCCAGTGCTTCAGCGTCATTTCGACCGTCGGTTTCAGCACGCCGGAGGCGGCGTTGCTGACCAGGATATCGAGCCGGTCGAAATGCTTGCGGAACTCCGCGAAGATCTCGTCGACCGAATCGGGAATGCCCACGCTGCCCTGGATCGCGACCGCGCGACGCCCGAGCGCGCGGATCTCGGCGCAAAGAGCTTCGGCTTCGGCGGCGCTGTTGTAGTAGTTGGCGGCGACATCACAGCCGTCGCGGGCGAGCTTCAGCGCGACGGCGCGGCCGATGCCGCGCGCGGCGCCGGTGACGAGAGCGATCTTGCCGGTCAATGCACCGGGCATCCTGAAATTCCTGTTGTGCTCCGCAGTCACGGGGCTCGTGACCTTCGCGGCGGCGGTGGGCAAACACGCTATTTTAACCCGGGCGGCGGGCTCCGATATAATCGCGCCTTCGATGCGGCCGATCTCGCCGCCTCGCTCCCTCTCGCCCCGCTCCCCGATGCTCGAACGCCGCCTTCCGGAACGCGCTGCCGGTTACGACCACAACGCGGCGATTCCCGGTTTCCGCGCCGCCTGGGAACGCGCCGAGGTCGTCCTCAAATGGGCGGCGGTACTGCTGGGATGTTCGATCCCGGTGTCCGTGGCCGTCGACAACATCCTCCTCGGCGTGATCCTGCTCTTCTGGATCGCAGGCGGCGTGTATCGCCGCAAGCTCGCGGCGATTCGCGGCAATCCGGTCGCCTGGATGGCGCTCGCCCTCTTTGCCCTGTTCGTCGTCGGATCGCTGTATTCGATCGGCCCCCCGAAGGACGTGCTCGAAGCGCTGATTCGGGCGCTGCGGCTCTTGCTTATCCCTGCGCTCATCTACCTGATGCGTGAACCGGTGTGGCGCGAACGCGGCATCGTGGCGTTCCTCGCGTCGATGCTGGTGACGCTCGTGTTCTCGTACCTCTACTGGCTCGGCGTGCTTTCCGGCAACGAATGGTTCAAGGGAACGCGCCTCGATCCCGTCGTGTGGAAGGCGCATATCACGCACAACGTGTTCATGGCCTTCGCCGCGTTTCTGCTCGCGCAGGGCGCGCAAGACGCGAAGACGCGCCGGGGACGGATCATCCTCGCAGCACTTTGCGCTGCCGCCGTCGCCAACGTGCTGCTCATGGTTCCGGGCCGCACCGGGATCATCGTGCTGCTCGTGCTCTTCGTCTATTTTCTCGGCCGCGCCCTGAGGGTCAGAGGGCTCGTGATCGCCGGCGTCGGGCTCGCCACGCTCGCGGGCATCGTGTTCGCCACCCCGGACAGCATGCTGCACCGGCGAATCACGCTCGCCGACGAGGAGTTCGCGCAATGGCGCGCCGGGGTCCCGCCCGACCCGACGTCATCGGTCGGGTTGCGCCTCGAATTCCTGCAGAACACGCTGGAAATCATCGGCGCGAACCCGGTACTGGGTGTCGGCACCGGCGGCTTCGGGAAGGCCTACGCGGATCGCTTCGGGGGCACGGGCGCGCCCGCCACGAAAAATCCGCACAACGAGATCCTGCTGATGATGGTGCAGTTCGGCATTGCCGGATTCGTGCTGCTCGCGGCCCTGTTCGTGACCCAGTGGCGGCTCGCGCCGCGCCTCGAGAGCCGCTCGGAAACGGCGGCCGCGCGCGCGCTTGTCCTGACGTTCGCCGTCACGAGCCTGCTCTCGTCCACGCTGCTCGATCACGCCGAAGGGTTCTTTTTCGTCTACATGAGCGGGCTGCTCTTCGCCGGGTATCGCGCCCACGTGCCGGAAGCCCCGGGGCAGCGGGCCCAGTGAGTCCGGTGGTCCGCGGCGCGCGCGCTCCGACGGTGCCGGCGCCCGCGAGCGTGCTGGTAGTCGTCACCCGGCGCCTGGGGGACGTCCTCCTCGCGACGCCCTTGCTCCGGTCGATCAAGGCGGCGTGGCCGCAGGCGGCCGTCGATGCGCTGCTTTTCGCGGGCACGCGGGATGTGGTGGCTAGCCATCCCGACGTGCGACGCGTTCTCGCGGTGGCCGAGCGCCCCGGAATTGTCGAGCACGCGGCGTTCATCTTCCGCCTCATTCGTCGCTACGATCTTGCGCTGTCGTGCGTTGCCGGCGATCGGCCGACGCTCTATGCGGGGCTCGCGGGCCGCCATAGCGTCGGGCTCGTCAGGCCAGGGACTCGCCTGCGCTGGCGGCAATGGCTCCTGTCGCAATCGGTCGAGTTCGACGATCTTGGCACCCACACCGTCGCGATGAACCTCGCGTTGGCGAACGCCGTTGGCATCGCGCCGCACCCCGAGATACGAATCCGCTGGAGCGCGGAGGATGCCGCGCACGTCGCATCGCTGCTCTCGGGCGGCGAACGTCCGTCGCCCTACGCCGCGTTGCACGTGCACCCGAAATTCAACTACAAGATGTGGCATGTCAAGGGATGGGTGGGGCTGGCGCAGTGGCTCCATGAGCGCGGCATCGCGTCCGTGCTGACCGGTGGAAGCGACCGGGGCGAAATCGAATTCGCGACGGCCGTCGCCGCGCAAATGCCCGCGGGAACGATCAATCTCGCGGGGCGGATGAGCTTTGCCCAGTCGGCGTGCGCCATCGCCGGGGCGCGCCTGTTCGTCGGGCCGGACACCGTGACGACGCACATGGCGGCGGCGCTCGACGTCCCCACGGTCGCGTTGTACGGCCCCTCCAATCCCGTGAAATGGGGGCCGTGGCCGTATCAGTTCGATGGGGCGTCGTCACCGTGGCGCCGGGTTGGCGTGCAGACGATGGGCAATGTCGAACTGGTCCAGGGTGTCGGCGCGTGTGTTCCCTGTATGCGCGAGGGCTGCGACCAGCATGTCGCGAGTTTTTCCGATTGCCTGCGGCAGTTGCCGCTCTCGACGGTCGTCGCGGCGGTCGAGCGCGCGTTGGCGCGCACCGCCTCCTAGCGCAGGCGCGGATCAGTGCGCGCGCGGCCGCCCGAAGCGCATTGCGTCCCCTCTGGGGGCAGCGAACGGAGTGAGCGTGGGGGCGTTCAGTGCGCGCGCGGCCGCCCGAAGCGCACTTGCGCCCCCTCTGGGGGCAGCGAACGGAGTGAGCGTGGGGGCCGTTCAGTGCGCGCGCGGCCGCCCGAAGCGCACTTGCGCCCCCTCTGGGGGCAGCGAACGGAGTGAGCGTGGGGGCCGTTCAATGCGCCGTTCAACCCGGCTCGCCCCAGCCGGGACGTCCGGCCAGCGCGAACAGGAACCCGCTGGCGACTACCGGCCACAGCAGCAACACGGTATGCGTGAGGCCGTTGAAGTTGAGGAGGTGGCCATAGGGGCCGTTGAAGAGTCCGACAGGCGCGCGCGCGAACAATAGGTCCGGCGCGAACAGCGTCGCGAGCAATGACGAAAGCAGCGCGATAGCCGCGAGCGTGACCTGCGCCGATCGCGGGAGCCGGATGGCCAACGCGAGAACGAGCGAACCGATGAGGACGCCGAGCGCCACCGCGGGTGTCAGCCAGTGCTCCCACGCGGCGGGATTGAGCAGCACGGTGGCCGCCACGCCCTTGACGATCGCCGCCGCGCCGATCAGCAGCAGCACGGCGCCGGCGACATGGCGCCGCTCGCGCATGAGCAGCGCCACGAACAGCCCCACGCCCAGCAGCTGAAAGGCGCTGTGTGCGCTCCCGACCAGCGTGGCGGCGACGTCGTCGGACGCGGGCTCCACAAAGGGTCGCGCCGCGCTGTCGTACACCGTGGCGAACAATGGAATGCCGGGGTTTACCTGGACGACGAGCCATATCGCCAGCAACGCCAGCCCGAGATCGCCCGCAATGCCTGGCAGGAACCAGCGGTCGCGGGCCGAGGCAAGCGAGCGCGTGGCCCACGGCGAGCGCGCGAAGGCTGTGGCGAGGCCGCCGCCGAGCGCTGCGCCCGCCACGTTGGCGAGGAGGTCCGCGACGCTGGCGTCGCGCGTGGGAACGTACATCTGCAGCGTTTCCATCGCGAGCGACAGGAGGGCGCCCGCGCCGATGGCTGTCGCGAACAGATAGGGTGGCGGACGCCGGCGCGCGATGAGCCCGACAAAAAATCCGAACGGGACGTAGGCGGCGCAGTTGCCGACGATATCGTAGCGCACCCAGCGGGGCGGCCAGGGAGCGAAGAGGAAGTAGGGCGTGCCCGCCACCGGCGCCATCCAGTTGGCAAAGGGCTGCAGGCTCGCGTAGACGATCGCCAGCCCGTAGAGCGTCGCGAGGAAGAGCGGGAGCAGCGAACGCGGGGCCGTCACGATGCCCGCGCGGCGACCCCGAGCGCACCGCGCGGGGTCGCGGCAGTCCCGCGGATCAGCGGCCGGCCTTGATCTCCGTCCACAGCTTGCTGCGCAGCCGGCGTTGCGCGGCCGTCAGGTCCTGCAGCTGCTCGAGCTTCGCCTGGACGTCCTTCGGCGGGAAGATCGCCGGGATTGGCCTTCGAGCTCCGGCTTGATGTACTTGCCGCGCGTCGATGTTCGGGATTGCCGGAGCCGATCAGGTTGGTGAGCTCGGCCGAGTTCTTGCCGTCGAGCATGAAGTTGATGAACTTGAGCGCGAGGTCGGGCGCGCGGCGCGCTCTTGTGGATCACCATGTTGTCGACGGCGAGCACCGCGCCTTCCTTCGGCATGCCCTGCAGGATCTGGAACTTGCGCCCGGCGGCCTGCGCGTCGAGGTTGGCCTGGAAGATGTCGTTCGAGTAGCCGTGGACGAGCCAGATGTTGCCGACGGTCAGCTCCTTGATGTACGACGACGCGTTGAACGCCGCCCAGTACGGCTTCGCCTTCTTGATGAGGTCGGCGGCCTCCTTCCAGTGCTTCTCGTCGGTGTCGTTGGCCGAGTAGCCGAGGTACTTGAGCGCGGCGGCGAAGAGCTCGTTCGGCGCTGTCGAGCACGGTGACGCGGCCCTTGACCTTCTCCAGGTACTTGGGGTCGAAGATCACCGCCCACGTGTCGGTCGGCAGTCCCAGCTCCTTCATCTTCTCGTCGTTGTAGCCGAGGATCGTCGTCGACATCGCGTACGGCACCGAGAACTTGTTGCCCGGGTCGAACTTGCGTGTTGAGGTACGCCGGGTCGACGTTCTTGATGTTCGGGAGCTCCGCCTTGTCGAGCGGCTTCAGCTGGCTGCCGCTTGATCAGCGCCTGCACGGCGTTGCCGGTCGGCACGCAGCACGTCGTAGCCCTTGGCGCCCGCGGCGAGCTTGGCCAGCAGCTCCTCGTTGTCCGAGTAGTAGGTCTGCACGACCTCGCACTTGCAGGACTCCTCGAAGCGCTTGACCGTCTCCGGCGCGATGTAGTTGTTCCAGTTGTACAGGTGGAGCTGGTCCTTCGCGGCGAACGCCGGCAGCGCGAGCGAGCAGCGCGAGCAGGACGACGAGCGAGCTTCTTCATGATGCGGTTTCTCCTAGGTCGCGAGCGCAGCAGGCTCGGGCGACACCTTCGACGCGATGACGATCAGCAGCAACGTCAGCAGCATGAGCAGCGTTGACACCGCGTTGACCTCGGGCGTCACCGCGATCTTGATCATCGAGTAGATCTGCAGCGGCAGCGTCACCGTGCCGGCGCCCGCGGTGAAGAACGTGATCACGAAATCGTCGATCGACAGCGTGAACGCCATCAGCGCGCCGGCGATCACGCCCGGCATGATCAGCGGCAGCGTGACGTAGCGGAACGCCTGCCAGCGGCGTGGCGCCGCAGTCGCGCGCGGCCTCGACCAGGCTCTCGTCCATGCCGGCGAGCCGCGCGCGCACGACGATCGCGACGAAGCCGATGCAGAACGCGATGTGCGCGAGCGCGACCGACACGAGCCCGAGCGTGAAGTTGAGCAGCACGAAGAAGATGAGCAGCGACACGCCCATCAGGATCTCGGGGATCGCGATCGGCGTCAGCACCAGGATCGGCAGCAGGCGCAGCCGGTAGCGGTGCATCGCGATGCCGGCCATCGTGCCCAGCACCGTCGACGACGAGGCTCGCGACGAGCGCGATGAGCAGCGAGTTGCCGGCCGCCAGCAGCATCTCGTCGTTGTGCGAACAGCTTGCGGTACCAGTCGAGCGTGAAGCCGACCCACTCGGCGTTGAGCCGCGAGTCGTTGAACGAATAGACGACGACGATGACGAGCGGCAGGTAGAGGAACGCGTAGGCGACGAGCGCCGCCGCCCACAGCCAGATCGAGCGCTTACGCATCGGCCGCCGCGCGCCAGCGCGGCCGACGCCGCGCCTGCCCGACCCACGCGGCGAGGCCGGCGAGCGCGAGCGCGCACGACGGTCAGCACGATCGACAGCACGCTGCCGAACGGCCAGTCGCGCGTCTCGAGGAACTGCTGCTTGATGACGTTGCCGATCAGGCTGTCGTCGGGGCCGCCCAGGATGTCGGGGATCGCGAAGATGCCGAAGCGCCGGGATGAACACCAGCGCCGACGCCCGCGTAGACGCCCGGCAGCGACAGCGGAAACGTGATGCGCCAGAAGCGCTGCCACGCGTTGGCGCCCGAGGTCCTGCGCGGCGTCGAGCAGCGTCTGGTCGTGCTTCTCGAGATTGGCGTACAGCGGCAGCACCATGAACGGCAGGTGCACGTAGACGAGGCAGACCAGCACCGCGAACGAGCTGAACAGCAGCGACACCGGCTCCGCGCCGAACGCGGCCAGCACGGCGTTGACGCGACCGCGCGAGCGCCGCGTTGGGTCCCAGGATGATCATCCAGGCGTAGACGCGGATCAGGAAGTTGCTCCAGAACGGCAGGATGACGAGCAGCAGCAGCAGGTCGCGGTGCGCTTGCGGTCGCTCGTCGCGATCAGCGCCGCGAGCGGATAGGCGAGCACGAGGCAGATCAGCGTGGTCAGCGAGCGCGTACCAGAACGACTTGAGGAAGATCTCGCGCGTACAGCGGCTCGCCGAAGAAGCGCGCGTAGCTTTCGACGTTGAGGTCGAGGTTGCCGTCGTCGTCGCGCAGCGGCGCGAGGCCGCCGAATTCGCCGGGCGTGCGGAACGACGCCAGCACCATGATGAGCGCGGGACCGCGAAGAAGACGAGCAGGTAGAGGAGCGGCGGCCCGCTCACCAGCCACTTGTCCAAGCCGCCCGATGCGCGCGCCGCCATCGCGTTCATCCTTCGATGAAGTGGCCGGCGTCGGCCGGCCAGCTCATCTCGACGGCATCGCCGACCTCGAAGAACTTGGCGCGGCCGGACGCGGAATTCGCGAGCAGCGCCTCGATCGCGCGTGCCGCTTGCGCGGCGCGCACGCTGTAGACCGTGACGTCGCCCTGGTAGAGGAAGCCGTCGACGGTCCCTGCGAAGCGGTTGTCGGCGCGGCGTCGCGGCTGCCCGGCGCCGCAGGCGGACCTTCTCGGGCCGCAGCGCAACGGCGCCTTCGGCGCCGCGCGCGGGCGCGCCTCGCGTGCGCGACCGTGACCGCGCCGAGGTCCGGAACCGTCGACGGTGATGACGCCGATCCGGCGTCGCGCGACCGGACCCGACGAGCAGGTTGCAGGTGCCGATGAAGTCGGCGACGAAGCGGGTCTTCGGGAAGCCGTAGAGCTGGTCGGCGCGTCGACCTGCTCGACCCGGCCGTGGTTCATCACGGCGATGCGGTGCGACAGCGCGAGCGCCTCGGTCTGGTCGTGCGTGACGTAGACGAACGTGATGCCGACCTCCTTCTGCAGGTTGATGAGCTCGATCTGCATCTCCTCGCGCAGCTTGGCGTCGAGCGCCGCCAGCGGCTCGTCGAGCAGCAGCACCGTCGGATGCGTGACCAGCGCGCGCGCGATCGCGACGCGCTGCTTCTGGCCGCCCGACAGCTCGTGCGGGAAGCGGTTGCCGAACCCGGTCAGGCGCACGTCGGCCAGCGCCTCGGCGATCTTGGCGGCGATCTCGCGCCGGCGGCGTCTTCGCCATCTTGAGCGGGAAGGCGACGTTGCCCTGCGACCGTCATGTGCGGAAACAGCGCGTAGCTCTGGAACACCGTGCGCACCGGGCGCGCTTCGGGCGGCCGGTCGGCGAGGTCCTCGCCGTCGAGCAGGATGCTGCCCGCCGTCCGGCAGGTCGAAGCCGCGCGATCATGCGCAGCAGCGTCGTCTTGCCGCAGCCGGAGGGCCCGAGCAGGGTGAAGAACTCGCCGGCCTCGATCGCGAGGCTGACGCCGTCGACGGCCACGAAATCGCCGAAGCGGCGCGTGACGTTCCGGATTTCCAGAGCGCCATCGGCGGGCCTTGCGGGAATAGGAAAACCTGCGCCGGATTCTAGCGCAAGCCGGCGGGCTAGCCCGCGTGCAATTGCCAGAGCAGCAATCCCGTGATCGTCGCCAGCAAGATCGCCACGGCGGCAAGGAGCCCGTTGCGCGCGCGCTGTGCCGCGGCGAGTCCTTGACCGCTTCGTCGGAGACCAACGGCGGCGCCGTGAGCCGTTGGTGGATGAGGCGCGGCAGCTCCGGCAGCGCCGCGACGATGTACGGCGCCTCGGCGAGCAGACGGCGCTGCAACGCGGGCAGCCCGATCCGGTCGTGCATCCAGCGTTCGAGAAACGGCTTGGCGGTCACCCACAGGTCGAGGTCGGGGTCGAGCTGGCGGCCGAGGCCCTCGACGTTGAGCAGCGTCTTCTGCAGGAGCACGAGCTGCGGCTGGATCTCGACGTTGAAGCGGCGCGACGCGCGGAACAGCGACAGCAGCACCTTGCCGAGCGAGATCTCCTTCAGCGGCCGGTCGAAGATCGGCTCCAGCACGACGCGGATCTCCGCCTCGAGCTCGTCGACGCGGGTGTCGGCCGGCACCCAGCCCGACTCGATGTGCGCGGTCGCGACGCGGTGGTAGTCGCGGCGGAAGAACGCGAGGAAGTTCTGCGCGAGGTAGCTCTTGTCGCGTTCGGACAGCGTGCCCATGATCCCGAAGTCGAGCGCGATGTACTTGCCGTGGTTCGCGGCGTCGATGGCGACGAAGATGTTGCCGGGATGCATGTCGGCATGGAAATAGCCGTCGCGGAAGACCTGCGTGAAGAAGATCTCGACGCCCGCGCGCGCGAGCCGCTTGATGTCGATGCCCGCCTCGCGCAGGCTCGTCGACGCGGCCGATCGGGATGCCGGTCATGCGTTCCATCACCAGCACTTCGGCGCCGCAGTAGTCCCAGTGCACCTCCGGCACGAGCAGCAGCGGCGAATGCTCGGAAATTGCGGCGCAGCTGCGAGCAGTTGGCCGCCTCGCGCGTGAGGTCGAGCTCGTCGCGGAGCGTCTTCTCGAATTCGGCGACGACCTCGCGCGGCCGCAGCCGCTTGCCGTCGGCCCACAGCTGTTCGACCAGCAGCGGCGCGCCGTGTGCATGAGCGCGAGGTCGTGCTCGATCACCTGCGTCGATGTTCGGGCCGCAGCACCTTGACGGCGACCGGCGTGCCGTCGGGCAGCTCCGCGAAATGCACCTGCGCGACCGACGCGCTCGCGACGGGCGTCCGGTCGAACGACCGGAAGACCGCGATCGACCGGCTTGCCATACAGCTGCGTCAGCGTCGCGATGCACCTGGTCGACGGGAAACGGCGGCACGCGGTCCTGCAGCTTCGCGAGCTCGTCGGCGATGTCGGTGCGGCAGGAGGTCGCGCCGCGTGGAAAGCATCTGGCCGAACTTGACGAAGATCGGACCGAGCTCTTCGAGCGCGAGCCGCAGTCGCTCTCCGGAGGGGGCCGAGGTGTCGCGCCAGAACGTCAGCGCGCGCGCCGCCGGTCGCACCGCGCGGAACCGTTCGTGGCCGGTCAGGAACTCGTCGAGTCCGTACTTGAGGGCTACAACAATGATTTTCGCGAGGCGCGTGAGGCGCATCCCGTCGATTGTAAGTGAATCATTACCTATCCGCCCCCCAAACCCCGGGGTCAACGATGGTTCGGGCACGAACGTTGCTGTGTGGCGGTTGGAGCCGCCAAAAATGAACGAACGCCCGCAGACGCACGGAGAGGAGATCGCCAATAGCGTGAGCCATGGCATCGGGTTCGTCGCGGCGGTCGCTTCGGCGCCAATGCTGATCGCGGCCGTGGCAAAGACCGGCAGCCCCATCAACGTCATCGGCGCCAGCGTGTTTGCCGTGACGATGGTGCTCCTCTATTGCGCGTCCACGCTCTACCACGTGGCGGCGCGGGACGAGCTCAAGGCCCTGCTGCGCAAGCTCGACCACGGCGCCATTTTCCTGTTGATCGCCGGCACGTACACCCCATTTACGCTCGGCCCATTGAGCGGGCCCGTCGGCTGGACCCTGTTCGGCGTCATCTGGGGCCTTGCGGTGATCGGCGTGACGCTGAAGGCCTGCGACCGGATCGAGCACCCGGTCGCATCGCTCGGCTTTTACCTGCTGATGGGCTGGCTCTGCGTGGTCGCGATCGGACCATTGCAGCAACGTGTGCCGCTGCCTGGCCTGCTGCTGCTGGGCGCCGGCGGCCTCTCCTACATGGCGGGCGTGGCGTTTTTCACTTTCGATTCGCGGCTGCGTTACGGACACTTCATCTGGCACTTGTTCGTGCTCGCCGGAACCGCCTGCCACTTCTTCGCTGTCCTCGGGTACGCTGCCGTGTAGCGGCTCCGCGCCCCGGCCACCCGAAGCTACAAGTCAGGCGGCGTTGCGGGGAGTTGAGCGGCCAGCGCGTCGATCCGCGCGGCAAGGGCGTCGACGCGGCTCGCGGTGGCTGTAATTTCATCGCCGAAGGAACGCGCCTCTACCGTGGTCGCCGCCAACGGTGCCTCGTCCCGCAGGTAGCTGGCCACGCTCGCGCCAACCCGCTCGCCCGCGTAGCCGGGGAAGGCCAGAAGCCGACGCCCGGTATTGGCGACTTGCTGCCCGACGATCGGTCCCAGCGCCCCGGCAAACGCCCGCTCGACGAACCACGGCAGGGTCTCCGCGAGTCCCTTCAACGTGGCCGCGAGGGCGGCATCGCCGTCGACGTTCACCAAGGCGTCCCAGCGGGTTGGGTCCGCCAGGAACGACGGCACCGCCAGCGGCGAGAGCGTGAGCTTGAGGTCGGGCGTGCCGGAGGAAGACGGCGCCGGCTCCATCGCGCCGGAGGCCTCGATGCGCATCGTGGTCGCGAAAGGCCCGACCGCGATCGTGAACGTACTCCCGGCGTGCGCGGCCAGGGAGGACCGCGCCCACGTTTCGCGCGCGAGCACGCGATTCGCGAGCGTCGTGGGAATGGCCTCGGGGTCGAAGCGCACGCCCGGAAACCCGCTATGCGTATTGCTGGATTCCGGCGAGCAGCCAGCCTGACTTGCCGTCGACGGGCTTCGACAGGTTCCAGACCTCGTCGAAAGGCGCAGGGAGGCCATCACCCTCGCGCAACCTGCCGGTGAACCGGACGCTCGCCCAGTGACGATCCGCTTCGGTCGTGACTTCGAGCACCTCGCCGGCGAGGTCGACCACTTCGGTCTTCGGGCGCGGACCGCTGTCGAGGTCGCGCACCACTTCCGAATACATCTCGGGGGTGAGCACATCCTGCAATGCGGCGCGATCTCCGGCGTCGTGCGCTGCCTGGAGCGCGATGAACTGCTGTTTGGCGTGCTCTGACGAAGCCGGCGGCGTCGAAGCCGGGCGGCAGCGAAATCGCGGCGTCCGCTGCGGCGCCCGCCGCACCAAGCACCGGCTCGATTCGCTGCGCGCCGCCCCATTGCGGAGTCGACGACTTCTCGAAAGCGGGTGTTGCTGCGGCGCCGGGCGCCGAGTAGGCGAGCGGTCCTTTCGATTGCCCGCGACGAGCGAAGAGGAAGCGCACCAGGAACACCGCACCGACCGCGAGCAGCGCGAGGAGGAGGAAGGATCCGAGTCCTTCCGGCAGGCCGAAGTGCGACAGGAGCGCGGCGAGTCCCAGACCGGCCGCGATGCCGGCGATCGGCCCGAGCCAGCGCGAGGCACCGGACGGCGCCGCTGCCGCGGGCATGGCGGGCTTCGCGGGAAGCGTTGCGCCGGGAGTGGCCGGCATGACCGGTTGCGAAGCCGCGGCCGGCGGCGTCGTTGCGGGCGGCGCCGACGCGCGCGGAGCGATGCTCGGGCGTTGCGCGCCATAGCTCTTGCCGCCACCAAGACGCGCATCGGCCGCGTCGTGAACGATGAACGTCGCCAGCGCCAATACCACTAAACCAAGCGTGCTTGAAATCTTCATGTCGAACTCCTTTTCCTGCGACGGCAGGAAGATGCGGATCAAAAACGATAACCCAAGTGCAGCGCGACCACGCCGGCCGTGAGATTGTGAAAATCGACGCGGTCGAAACCGGCTCCTTCCATCGTGGCCTTGAGCGTCGCCGGGTCCGGGTGCATCCGGATCGATTCCGCGAGATAGCGGTAGCTCGCGGCATCGCCGGCGGCGAATTGTCCGAGCCGCGGCAATACCTTGAAACTGTACCAATCATACGCCGGCGCGAGCGGCCCCCAGACGCGGGAGAACTCGAGCACCGCGACGACCCCGCCCGGCTTGACCACGCGCCGCATCTCGGCGAGCGCGATCTCCTTGCGGGTTACATTGCGCAAACCGAAGCCGATGCTGACGCAATCGAAATACGCGTCGGGAAACGGCAACCGTTCCGCGTCGCACTGTACCACGGGCAGCAGGAGGCCGGCGTTCACGAGCCGGTCGCGGCCGGCCCGGATCATCGTGCCGTTGATGTCGGTAAGCACCACCTCGCCGTCCGGGCCGACGCGGCGCGCGAAGTCGGCCGCGAGATCGCCGGTGCCGCCCGCGAGATCGAGTACGCGCATTCCGGGGCGAACGCGGGTTGCTTCGACGGCGAAGCGCTTCCACAGCCGGTGCAGCCCGGCCGACATGAGATCGTTCATCAGGTCGTACTTGCCGGCGACCGAGTCGAAGACGCGGCGCACCCGCTGCGCCTTGTCCCCGACCGGGACCTGCTCGTAACCGAAATGCGTCCGATCCGTCATTGCCGGTCCCGCCGGGGCGGGCTGGCGCGCGCCGTGTTACATGTGTCCCGGCGTGGCATCGGGGACGATGTCGAGGTTGCCGATGCCGGAGAAGACGTTGCGGCCCTTGGCTTCCTTGCCGTGCAGCTTGATTTCGAGCCGCAGGTCGTTGAGCGAGTCGGCGTTGCGCAGCGCATCCTCGTAGGTGATGAGACCGCCTTCGTACAGGCCGAACAGCGACTGGTCGAACGTCTGCATGCCGAGCTCGCGGGATTTCTTCATGATCTCCTTGATCCCGGACACGTCGCCCTTGAAGATCAGGTCGGAGATGAGCGGCGAATTGAGCATCACCTCGACGGCGGGCACGCGGCCGCGGCCGTCGCGGCGTGGAATCAGCCGCTGCGCGACGAACGCGCGGATGTTGAGCGACAGATCCATCAGCAGCTGGGCGCGGCGATCCTCGGGAAAGAAGTTGATGACGCGGTCGAGCGCCTGGTTCGTGCTGTTCGCGTGCAGCGTGGCGAGGCAGAGATGGCCGGTTTCCGCGAACGCGATCGCGTAGTCCATCGTCTCGCGTTCCCGCACTTCGCCGATCAGGATGACGTCCGGGGCCTGGCGCAACGTGTTCTTGAGCGCGATCTGCCAACCCTCGGTATCCACGCCGACTTCCCGCTGCGTAACGACGCAATTGATGTGCTCGTGGACGAACTCGATCGGGTCTTCGATCGTGATGATGTGGCCGTAGCTGTTTTGATTGCGGTAGCCCAAGGAGCGAGGCCATCGACGTCGACTTGCCGCTGCCCGTGGCGCCGACGAACATCATGATGCCGCGCTTCGACATGATGACGTCCTTCAACACCGGCGGCAGGCCGAGCTCCTCGAATATCGGAATGTCGGTCGTGATCGTCCGGAGCACCATGCCGATACGGCCCTGCTGCACGAAGGCGTTGACCCGGAAGCGGCCCACACCCGGCGGCGCGATGGCGAAGTTGCACTCCTTCGTCGATTCGAACTCGCCCGCCTGCTTGTCGTTCATGACGCTGCGCACGAGCTCCATCGTGTGCTGCGGCGTCAGACCCGATTTCGACACTGGCTGGATCCGGCCGTCGACCTTGATCGCCGGGGGAAAGCCGGCGGTGATGAAGAGGTCGGAGCCCTTCTGCTTGACGAGGAGCTCGAGCAGCTCGTGAATGAATGTGGTGGCGCGTTCGCGTTCCATCCTGGGGTCTCCTCATTGCGCGGGCCGCAGCCGGCCGCGCGGCAATTCTTCCGGGCTGCTACATGAACAGATCCTTGTTGACCGCGCGGTTGCGCGCCTCGGCGACGTTGACCATGTTGCGCCGCACCATTTCGACGAGGCATTGGTCGAGGGTCTGCATGCCGATATTCTGGCCGGTCTGGATCGCCGAGTACATCTGCGCGACCTTGCCTTCGCGGATGAGGTTGCGGATCGCGGGATTGCCGATCATGATCTCGTGCGCGGCGACCCGGCCCTGGCCGTCCTTGGTCTTCAGCAGCGATTGCGAGATCACGGATACCAGGGATTCCGACAGCATCGCCCGCACCATCTCCTTTTCCGCGGCCGGGAACACGTCGATGATCCGGTCGATCGTCTTGGCGGCCGAGCTCGTGTGCAGCGTCGCAAACACGAGGTGGCCGGTCTCCGCCGCCGTGAGGGCGAGGCGGATGGTCTCGAGGTCGCGCATTTCGCCGACCAGGATGTAGTCCGGGTCCTCGCGGAGCGCGCTCCGCAGAGCGTTGGGGAATGACAGCGTGTGCGGCCCCAGCTCCCGCTGGTTGATGAGGCACTTCTTCGACTCGTGCATGAATTCGATCGGGTCCTCGATCGTCAGAATGTGCCCATACATGGTCGCATTGACCTGGTCCACCATCGCCGCGAGCGTGGTCGACTTGCCCGAGCCCGTCGGACCGGTGCACAGGATGAGCCCGCGGGGCCGGTTCGTCATCTCGGCGAAGACCTTCGGCGCGTTGAGCTCCTCGAGCGACAGCACCTTCGACGGAATGGTCCGGAAGGCGGCGGCGGCGCCGCGCGACTGCACGAACGCGTTGACCCGGAAGCGGGCGAGGTTCGGCACGGCGAAGCTGAAGTCGCACTCGAGGTTTTCCTCGTAGTTCTTGCGCTGCGCGTCGCTCATGATGTCGTACACCATGGCGTGGACGTCCTCGTGCTCCATCGGCGGCAGGTTGATCCGCCGGACGTCGCCGTGGACCCGGATCATCGGGGGCAGGCCGGCCGACATGTGGAGGTCGGAAGCCTTGTTCTTGACGGCGAAGGCCAGAAGTTCGGTGATGTCCATCTATAATCCCTGGTGCGATCCGCGATCCCCGGGTGCGCCGGCGGGCAGAACTGGACTGTGGGGGCATGCAAACGGCGTGCCAAAATGCCGGTCGCGCATGCCGACGTCATTGATTATGTTCCCTTACGAGAAGTCGTGGCAAGACGTGCGCTTGCGGATCGCCCGCGCGGCGCGCGCCTCTCGGCGCGACCCCGATGCCGTGCGGCTCGTCGCCGTCAGCAAGACGTTCCCGGCCGAGGCGGTACGGGCGGTCCATGCGCTCGGGCAGCGTGAATTCGGCGAAAACTACGTCCAGGAGGGCGTGCGCAAGATGGCGGATCTCGCCGATCTCACCGACATCGCGTGGCACCTCATCGGGCCGTTGCAGAGCAACAAGGCCGCGGCTGCCGCGTCGTCGTTTTCCTGGGTGCAAACCGTCGATCGGCCCAAGATCGCGCTCAAGCTTTCGGCCGCCCGGCCGCCAGGCGCGCCGCCGCTCGACGTCTGCATCGAGGTCAACGCAAGCGGAGAACCGTCCAAAAGCGGCGTGGCGCCGGCCGAAGCCGCGAATCTCGGGCTGACGATCGCGGGCCTGCCCGGGCTCCGGTTGCGCGGAATCATGGGCATTCCCGAGCCTTCTCCCGATTCGGATCTGCGCCGGTCCCGGTTTCGCGTGCTGCGCGAATGCTTCGATACCTGCCTCGCCGCCGGCCTCGCCGTGGACACGCTTTCGATGGGGATGTCGGCCGATCTCGAGGACGCGATCGCCGAGGGTGCGACGCTCGTGCGAGTGGGCACCGCGATCTTCGGAACGCGGGAAGGGCGCAGCCCCTAGCCATGGCAACGACGTTCATCGGCGGCGGCAACATGGCGACCGCTCTCATCGGCGGCATGCTTGCGCGCGGTGCCGCCGTCACCGATTTCAGGGTCGTCGAACCGTTCCCGGAAGCGCGGGCGCGGCTCGCGGCCCGGTTTGCCGGCATTTCGCTGCATGATGCGTGCACGCGCGAAGCGTTGGCCGGGGCGGCGCTGGTCGTCCTCGCGGTGAAGCCGCAGCAGATGCGGGAGGCGGCCAGGGCTCTCGCGCCGCATCTTGCCCTCGTGCCGGCGCCGGTCGTCCTCTCGATCGCCGCCGGCATAAGGCTAGCGGACCTTGCGCGCTGGCTTCTGGGGCATGAGAGGCTCGTCCGGGCCATCCCGAACACCCCGGCGCTCGTCGGCAAGGGGATCTCGGGCGCGTTCGCCGCTTCGTCGGTGGATGCCGCAGGCCGCGCGCTCGTGTCCGCCGTCCTGGTCGCAGCGGGCGAACAGCTCTGGGTGAACGACGAAGCGATGCTCGACGCCGTCACGGCCGTGTCCGGAAGCGGGCCGGCGTACGTGTTCTATTTTCTCGAGGCGCTCGAAGCCGCGGCGCGGGAGTTGGGCTTCGCGCCGGCCGAGGCGCGCAAGCTTGCCTACGTCACGTTCGAGGGGGCCGTTGCGCTGGGCGAGGCGAGCCCGGCGGAGCCCGCGGCGCTGCGTGCCCAGGTGACCTCGAAGGGCGGCACGACCGAGCGCGCGATCGCCGCCCTGGAAGGGGGCGACGTCAAGGCGAAAATCGTGGCGGCAGTGAAAGCTGCTGCGCTGCGCGCCGCGGAAATGGGCGATGCCTTCGGCCGGGAGCCGTAGCGCATGTTCGAACCGGCGCTGCGCCTGCTGCTCGACACCGCATTCGGGCTCATCACCTATGGCTTCCTGCTGCGCTTCGCGATGCAGTGGCTGCGCGCTCCGTTCCGCAATCCGCTGGGCCAGGCTGTGGTGGCGCTCACGGATTGGGCGGTGAAGCCGGTGCGCCGCGTGGTCCCGGGTTACAAGGGCGTCGACGGGTCCACGCTGGTGCTCGGGTGGGTCGCCGAATTCGCGTGGCTCTGCGCAATCGCGCTCCTCGTGGGACCGGGCGCGTTCGACGGCACGGTCGCGGCGACGTTTGCGCTACTCGCGTGCGTCGAGGTCGTCAAGGCATTGATCTGGCTCCTCATCATCGTCGTCATCGCCCAGGCGATACTCTCGTGGGTCGCGCCCGACGGGCCGTTTGCCGGCGTGCTCAATGCGATGACCTTCCGGTTCCTCGCCCCGATCCGGCGTCGCGTTCCGCCGCTCGGCGGCACGCTCGACCTCTCGCCGCTGATCCTGATCATCGCCCTTCAGCTGATCCTCATGCTTCCCGTCCGCTGGCTCGAGGGCGCCGTGCTGATGCTGTTCCGGTGACCGGGCCGACTAGCCCACGGAGCGCCCCATGTCGAAAGAGATCGAAGTCCGCTGGGACCGGCTGAGCGCGCCGGATTTGCGGGACGCCGTGAAGGACAACACGGTCGTCATCATCCCGCTGGGCGCGACCGAGCAGCACGGGCCGCACTTGCCGACGCAGGTCGACTGGCGATCCGCCTACGAGATTTCGATGCGCGCCGCGCGCTTGATGGCGGGCCGGCAGCGCGCCCTTGTCACGCCCGCCATTCCGTTCGGCATGTCGGAGCACCACATGTCGTTGGGCGGAACGCTGACACTCGACTACGCGACGATGGCGGCCGTCGTCGGCTGTGTCGTACGTTCCGCCGCGCGGCACGGGTTCGGGCGCATCTTCGTGCTGAACGGGCACGGCGGCAATATCGCCGCGCTCGAAACCATCCTCACTGAGCTCACCATCGAGCTGAAGCTGCCGCTCGCCGGCGGCACCTACTGGCACATCGCCGCGGCGTCCATCCGCGGCATCCTCGAGCATCAGCCCCAGCTCCTCCACGCCTGCGAGGCCGAGACGTCGATCATGCAGGCGTTGTCTCCGGAAACGGTGAAACCGCTGGATTCTTCGATGCGCGGCGCGCTAGTGCCGGGAATGTCGGCCATCGACGGAGTCAATCCGGGAATCTTTCGCTGGCAGCATCTGAAGACCCGGTCGGCCATCGGCATCCTGGGCGAGGCTTGGGCCGCCACCCCGGAAAAGGGGCAGCGGCTGCTCGCCGCCATTTCGCAAGACGTGGCCGACGCCCTCGCCGATCAGCGGCTGTGGGATGCGCCGATATGATCGCCGGCCCGCACCGGAAGAGTTCATCGAAGGCCTGCTGCGCGAGCACGAAGCGGAAATTCGCCGCCGCCTGCGGAAGGTGCGTACAAGGTGCAGATCGATTTCACCGAAGCGCGACTTGCCATGAAAATCGATCCGTCCGGCAGCCTTCTCAACAGCTTCATCGATCTCAACAATCTTGCGCTCGCCCGGTTCTCGGACGAAGAGAGGAAGCGCATCGGCGTCCATACTTGCCCGGGTGGAGACCGTGATTCCACGCATAGCGCAGATGTCGACTATGCGGAACTCTTGCCGAGTCTGTTTGAAATGAAGGTCGGCAAAGTCCCGGCCATTGCCCTCACCGCATTCGCGCGCTCGGACGATCGTACACGGGCATTGCGCGCGGGCTTTCTCGTCCACGTCTCCAAGCCGGTCGAGCCGTCCGAGCTCGTCGCCACGGTGGCCACCGTTGCCGGCCGAACCGGCGATCCGACTACCGCATGATCGACCTGCGCGCGATTGAAGCCTCGACGCTCGATTCCAGTCTGAAGGGCTACCCGCATCGCGCGCCGCCGTGCGCGGTCCGGGATATCGGCCGTCAGGGCTGGAACGTGATGCGGGGCGACCTGCCGTTCCCCGTAGCGGCGCTGAAAGAGTCGGCACTCGCCCACAACCTCGAGTGGATGGCCGACTTCACGCGCGCGACCGGCGTGCTCTTAGCCCCGCACGGCAAGACGACGATGGCGCCGCAACTCTTCGCGCGCCAGATCGAAGCCGGCGCGTGGGGCATCACGTTCGCGACGGTCCAGCAGGCGAGCCTCGGCGTGCGGGCCGGTGTGCGCCGTATCATTCTTGCCAATCAGTTGGTCGGCCGCGAGGACATCGTGCACGCGATGCATCTCCATGCGACGATTCCGGACCTGGAGCTGCACGTGCTGGTGGATTCGATCGCGCAATTGAGGCTGATCGAAGCGCGCGCAACGGAGCATGCCGGCGCGCGGCCGCTCAATGCGTTGCTGGAAATGGGAATCGCCGGAGGTCGCACCGGTTGCCGCGGTGTCGACGAGGCGATGGCGGTGGCGCGCGCCATCGCGGCGAGCCGCATCGTCCGCCTTTCCGGCGTCGAGTGCTTCGAAGGCTTGAACGTCTCCGGCGACAGCGAGGCTGACCAGCTCGTGGTCGATCGCTGGATGCGCGCCATGCAACAGGTGGCGAGGCAGTGCGATGCGGAAGGGCTCTTCGGCACCGAGGAGGTCACCCTTTCGGCCGGCGGCTCGGCGGTATTCGACCTTGTCGCCCGCGGCCTGCCGCTGCCTCTGTCGCGCCCGGTGCGAACGATCCTCCGGAGCGGCTGCTATGTCACGCACGATTCCGGATTCTACGAGCGCTTTCTGCGCCATGTGCTCGCGCGAAGCGGCGCGGCAACGCGCCAGCGCGGCGGGCTCAAGCCCGCCCTGGAAATCTGGACCGAGGTCCAGTCCCAACCTGAGCCCGGTCTTGCGATCCTCGCGTTCGGCAAGCGCGATGCATCGTTCGATCTCGATTTGCCGATGCCGTTTGCCCGCGTGCGCGACGGCGTGCGCACGCCGCTCGACGGGGATTGGCGCATCGGCAAGCTCAACGATCAGCACGCCTACATGCAAATGCCGGTCGACGCCGACGTGCGCGTCGGCGATCTCGTCGGCTGCGGCATTTCGCACCCGTGCACGACGTTCGACAAATGGCGCTGGCTGCCGCTCGTCGACGACGACTACGCCGTCATCGGCGCCGTCAGGACTTTTTTCTGACCGGCACTGAAGCCTATTTTTTCGGGCCGCCCGTCAGCTCTGCGGCCGTGACATTCGTGCTCGGCGGCGCGACGGCCGTCGGAGGGGGCGAATGCGCGCCCGCGGCTTCGAGCGGGGGCTTGGCAGCTGCAACGGGCGGCACATAGGGACCCGGGTCTACGCACGGAGGCGTAGGCAAGGGAGGCGGCACGTTCTTCACCGCAGCCATGGGGCTGCTCCGATACCGCTCGGCGGTCCGGTCCATCGCCCGGCACAATTGATATTGGGCGACTTTGTCCGTCCACGCCGACTTGGCCGCGGCAACCGCTGCCTGCGCTTTCGCTTCTTCCGTCGGGGGCGGCAATGTCGCCAGAGACGATGCTGTGAACGACGCGATAATCACTGCGGTAGCGATGCGCATGGCGCTCCTCCTCTGACGGTGATCCGTTGATCCTCCGTCAAAGCGCCATCCGCGGCTGTCATCCCATGCCGATTTCGACGTAGGGGAACCTACGATTTGCGCGGCCGACGGCTGTTGAAAATGCGTGTTGCATCGCCCCGGCGTTCGGTGTCGACGAGACCGCGGGCGAGGTCGGCGTGCGCTTGAACCTCGAGCGGTCCGGGCGCGACGGTCGACGGCTCGGGCGACTCGTCATGCTCGTGCGGTAACAGTGGAACCCTCGGCGCACCTCGTGCGAGCGCTGCTTCCGTCTGCACGGCAAGGCGCGTCGATGCGCGCTTGCCCTTGCTTCGGCGGACGCGCAACTCAATCCCCCGTGCCGACGGCCCGCGTTGCGCCAATGCGCTGGAGCCATGGGTCGCCGTCGGGGATCGGCACCGCGGTAAGCCGCATTTGCGCCACATCGATCTTGCATCGGCGAGAGTCGACATCCGGGGTCAGCGCGCTCCATGGGACGGCGAATCGCCGCCGCCCCATTCCCAGCACACCTCCCACCGCGACCACGACATGTCGGACGCAGCCCGTCCGGACGTCGAGGACAATTTCCTCGAGCTTTCCAACTGGGTTCCCCTGGGCGTCATACAGTCTGTTCGCAACGAGGGACTTCATCCCCAACAGCTTGCTGTGCGACACATCGACGCCCGCCAACTTTCCTGCCCCGTTTCGTGCTGGCATTTGTTCCCCCGAAAAAAGAAGACTTACCCTGTAGACAACAGGCGATTTTGTCTTTGGGAACGGCCCTCGGCCATCGGATAAATCTGATTTGCCTGTAGGACGATTGGAAGGGCGGTCTGGCGATTGACGGGGCGCGACGCGTTGTGCCAGAATCACGCCCGCTGCAAGATTCCTTCCCCTCGCCCGTAACCCGGGCCCAACGACAGGAGACGCGCGATGACGAAAATTGCCCTTGCCCCCCTGTCGGCCCTCGCCTGATCGGGTTCCTCCGCTCGCACGTTCGCGTACCACGTGCCGCCCCGCGGCGCCTGCACCAAGAATTCCGCGATCCGAGCCGCTAGCGCCTGCCAAGGCGCGCCGCCGACGTTTCCTGCATCCGCTGCTTCGCGCTTCGCGCGCGGCTCCTTGGCGCGCGGTCCGCTGGCCGCCGCCGGACGAAACGAAGGAACCTCATCGTCATGCTTGCAATCGAGTTCGAGCAGTTGTCCGCGCTGGGATTGACTCCGGCGCTCGCGAATCGCGCCGCAGGACTGGCTACCTCCGACGGCGCGACATTGGAATTGCTGCGCGTTACCGTGGTTCACCGCAGTGCGGTCGGCGTACACGACGGCCGCGCCGAACGCAGCGCCCGTCCGCTGCCGCGGCTCGCGCGTGCCCTGAGCGACGAGGGCACGTCGCTCGCCGTGGGCGACTGGGTGCTCGCCGCGTGCGATGCCTACGGAGAGATGTGGATCGAGGCGCGCGTGCCGCCGTCGTCGCACATCGCGCGGCGCGACGGCGACGGGTGCGTCCATCCGGTCGTCAGCAACGTCGATACTGCGCTGCTGCTGATGGGCCTCGATGACGACTTCAATCCCCGGCGGCTCGAGCGCTACCTGGCGCTCGTCCGCGGCGACGCGATCGTGCCGGTGGTTGTCCTTACCAAGGCGGACGTCGCCACGCCGACGCCGGAACTTCTGGAAAAGCGCTTGGCCCTCCTGGACGGACGCGTTCCGCCGAGCGTCGAAGTATTCGCCGTGAACGCGATGGACGCCTCTGCCGCACGGGCATTGCACGGCTACCTCGGGCGCGGGCAGACCCTGGTGTTACTTGGCTCCTCGGGGGCGGGCAAATCGACGCTGACCAATACGTTGCTCGGTGCCGCAGTGCAAGACACCGGCGCGGTGCGCGCGCATGACAGCCGCGGCAAGCACACCACGACAGCGAGATCCCTGCATCGCCTGTCGGGCGGCGCCTGTGTGGTCGACACGCCAGGCTTGCGCACGCTGCGTCCGGATTCGGATGAAGCTGCGCTCGCCGCCAGGTACGACGACGTCGAAACGCTGGCCGCGCAATGTCGATTCCGCGATTGCAGGCACGCACAGGAACCGGGATGCGCGGTGCGCGAGGGCATCGGCGCCGACCGCCTGCGCAATTACCACAAACTGCTGCGCGAGATGCGCCGCGACACCATGACGGCACTCGATCGGCAGCGCCAACTGGCGGAATGGAAGGAGCGGGGCCGGGCAGCGAAAGTGCGGATGAAAGCCAAACGCGGCGACTGATGGTGGTCTCCGCCAAGCGGTCAGGCTCGCAGTGCCAGCGGAGGAACCTGTTGCCCCGATCGGCGTCAAAATCGAGTTATGGCCGGATCGTGGCGAGCAAATTGAGAGCGTGTCCTCGCTGCGGCAGACCGCTGCTGCGCATTTCGCGCCGGCCCGTCGATCGGATGTTATCCGTCGTTCGCCCCGTGCAGCGATATCAGTGCATCGCGCTGGAATGCGGGTGGCAGGGCAATCTGCCGCGCCGACACTCGACGATGGATGAGGAAGGTGCACCGCTGTCTACGATGACGGGTACCTCGCCGACAGGCACGCCCTCCGGACGCCAGTAGCGCCAGACAGTCAGGCGTTGTCCGCCGCGTCCCCGACGCGCGCGGCGATCCACTTGGCCGCCCTGAGCAATCGGTGGTCGTCACCCATAGCGGCCATCAGCTGGACGCCTACCGGCAGGCCCTTCGGTCCCGTGAAGCCCGGCAGGTTGAGGCACGGAACCAGGAGGCCCGAGCCCCACCGGTTGAACATCGCCTCTCCAGTGTTGGCGAGCCCGGCAGGCGCCTCGCCGGGCGCGCTTGCCGTCAGCAGCAGGTCGAACGGCGCGATCGCCACCGCAAACAGAGTCCGGCATCGGGCGAGCAGCGCCTGCGCGGCGAGATACGCCTGCCTCGGAATTGCCGCGCCCGCCGCAAGCTCGTCGCGGCTCGACGGCGACAACAGGTCGGCGTGCCGGGTGCGCTCGTACGCGAACACGCGCGCCGCCTCGAACCGCAGCACATCGCTTTGCGCCTCGAGGAAGAGGTCGAACTCCGAAGGCAGCGCGATCTCGTCCACGATCACGCGGTGGCGCGCGAGCTGTTGCGCCGCCGCCTCCACCGCCCGGACGCTCGCGGGTTCGGCGTGGCGCCAGGCGGGTGTCCGCCAAAGGCCCACGCGCGCGGGCACCGCGGCCTCGAGGGGTCGCGTGCCTTGTTCGTCGCCTGCTAGCACGGCGGCGACCAACGCGCAGTCGTCGACGCAACGGGCGAAAAGGCCCACGGTGTCGAAGCTCCCGGCGAGCGGCTTGACCCCGGTCGAGTTGATCGTGTTGAACGAGGGTTTGTAGCCGATCACGCCGCAGTACGACGCGGGGCGAATGATGGAGCCGCCGGTCTGTGTGCCGAATGCAACCGGCACCATGAAGTCGGCGACCGCGGCCGCGGATCCGCTCGACGATCCGCCGGGGGTGTGTGCAGGGCTGTGCGGGTTCGCCGTCGGTCCGGGATGGCGCAGGGCGAATTCGGTGGTGACCGTCTTGCCGAGCATCACGGCGCCGGCCTCGCGCGCCAACGCCACGCATGCCGCATCGGCAGACGGCCGATGGCCCGCGTGAATCGGCGAGCCATAGCGTGTGGGCATGTCGTGCGTGTCGATGATGTCCTTCACGCCGAAGGGCAGGCCATCCAGAGCGCCCGCCGCGCGCTCCTTGCGCGCGCGGTCGCGTGCGCGCGCCTCGCTCAACGCGCGTTCCGGATCGAGATAAGCGAACGCGTGCACGGTCGAATCGCGCGCGGCGATGCGTTCGAGGCACGCGCGCGTCAGCGCCTCGGCGGAAACTTGGCCGGCCGCCATTGCCGACAGCGCTTCGATTGCAGTCAATTCGTTGGGGGCCTGCGCCATTGGGAATCCTTGCGATCGGGCGTACCCTATGCTAACAATAGTGGCCAAACTTCGCCGTGGCCGCGGTGGCGACGGCAATTCTGGGGGAGTGCCGGATCATGGGTCTCAATCGACGTGGCATCAAAGGAGCGCTGGCGGCAACGCTGGCGATCGTAATGGCTGCCCCAATGAGCGCGCACGCGCAATCGGTGCTGCGCCTCGTGCCGCAGGCGGATCTCAAGATCCTGGACACCGTCCAGACGACGAACAACATCACCAGCAATCACGGCTACATGATCTACGACACGCTGTTCTCGCTGGACAGCAAGCTCATGCCGAAGCCGCAGATGGTGGACAGTTACACGCGAAGCCCCGACGGTCTCAACTGGACGTTCAAGCTCCGCCCGGGATTGAAATTCCATGACGGCCAGCAGGTGACCTCGAAGGACGTGGTGGCGTCGATACTGCGCTTTTCCAAGCGCATTCCGGCCGGCGTGACGATGATGCAATTCGCGAAGGAAATCGTGGCCACCGGCCCCGACACCTTCGAGATTCGTCTCAACAAGCCTTTCGGATTGGTGCTCGAGACGCTGGCCGGGCCGGAGAACCCGCTGTTCATCACGCGCGAAGCCGACGCCCAGCTCGATCCGAACACCGCGATGACGACGGCGATCGGCTCCGGCCCCTTCATGTTCGTCCGCGAGGAATGGGTTCCCGGCGGCAAGGTCGTCTACAAGAAGAATCCCGACTACAAGCCGCGATCCGATGCGCCCGACGGCTTCGCCGGCGCGAAGCTCGCCAAGGTCGATCGCGTCGAGTGGCTGGTGATACCCGACTCCAACACGGCGGTGCAGGCGCTCATCAAGGGCGAAGTCGACATCATCGAGATCCCGCAGACCGACCTCCTGCCGCTGATCCGCAAGGATCCGAACATCACCGTCAAGGTAATCGACCGCGTCGGCACGCAAGCGATCTACCGGATGAACCACCTCATCCCGCCGTTCAACAATGCGAAGGCGCGACAGGCGCTGTTGTACGCGACCGGCGATCAGAAGGACTACCTTTCCTCGATGATCGGCTACGCCGACTACGAGCGGCCGTGCTGGGCGGTGTTTGTCTGCGGTACCCCCTATGAAACTCAGGCCGGCGTCGGCGACTGGGCGAAGGGCGACAAGAAGGCCAACGTCGAAAAAGCCAAGCAGCTTCTCAAGGAAGCTGGCTACAAGGGCGAGAAGGTCGTCATTCTCGATCCGGTCGAAGCGCATCTCGCCCACTCGCAGGCGGTGGTCACGGCGCAGAAGCTGCGCGAGATCGGCATGAACGTCGACCTGCAGGCGATCGACTGGGGCACGCAGAGCGCGCGGCGCCAGATCAAGGATCCGCCGGACAAGAACCCGGGTGCGTGGAACATCTTCCACACGTGGGGCGGCGGTCTCGCGATGAACAGCCCGCTGTCCAACACGCCGACGCCCAGCGCGTGCGACGGCAAGAACTGGTTCGGCTGGCCGTGCGACGAGGAGCTCGAGAAGATCCGCCTCGAATTCCCGCTGGCGCCGCCGGAGAAGCAGAAGGAAATCGTCGAGCGCCTGCAAAAGCGCTTCTACGAGGTCGTTCCGTACATCCCGGCCGGTCAATTCTTTGCGCCGATCGCCTATCGCAAGAGCCTCTCCGGCATCCTGGAAACTCCGCGGCTGGTGCTCTGGAACATCGAGAAGAAGTAAGCGGCGAGCGATCCGGGTTGAAGTCGGCGCAGTGTGCGTTGCCGTACAGACGCCACTCGAGGAGGGGGGCCATCGTGTTCGACTGCCGTGGTCCACGGCGGCGAGGTTCGGTAACCGAAAGGCAATGCCGTGGCGAGCGGAAGGGACAAGACGAGGAAGAGAGACCGGCGTCTCGCGAGAGTGCCGGTGACGTGAGCTTGCGCAAGCAGGCAGAAGAGGTGCTGCTGAAGGCGGGGGCCCTGCAGCGCGCGATCTTCAACAGCGCCAACTTTTCGAGCATCGCCACCGACGCCAAGGGCGTCATTCAGATCTTCAATGTCGGCGCCGAGCGGATGCTGGGCTACACGGCTGCCGAAGTGATGAACAAAATAACGCCAGCCGACATTTCCGATCCGCAGGAACTGATTGCGCGCGCCAAGGCCTTGAGCATCGAGCTCGCGACCACGATCACGCCGGGCTTCGAGGCTCTGGTTTTCAAGGCCTCGCGCGGGATCGAGGACATCTATGAACTGACCTATATCCGAAAGGATGGGAGCCGGTTCCCGGCGGTGGTGTCCGTCACGGCGCTGCGTGACGCGCGCGACGCCATCATCGGCTATTTGCTGATCGGCACCGACAACACCGCGCGTCAGCAGGTCGAAGAGGAGCAGAAAGAAGCTCGATCAGCGCCTGCGCGACCAGCAGTTCTACACGCGCTCGCTGATCGAATCCAACGTCGACGCGCTGATGACTACCGATCCCTCCGGCATCATCACGGACGTCAACAAGCAGATGGAGGCGCTGACCGGCTGCACGCGCGACGAGCTGATCGGCGCGCCGTTCAAGAGTCATTTCACCGATCCGGAGCGGGCGGAAGCGGGGATCAAGCTCGTGCTGAGCGAAAAGAAGGTCACCGACTACGAGCTGACGGCATGCACCCGCGACGGGAAGCAAACCGTGGTGTCCTACAACGCGACCACCTTTTACGACCGGGGCCGCACGCTGCAGGGCGTCTTCGCCGCGGCGCGCGACGTCACCGAGCGCAAGCGGGTGGAGGAGGAACTGCAGCAGGCCAAGGCCATGGCCGAGACCGCGAGCCAGACCAAGTCGGATTTTCTGGCGAGCATGAGCCATGAAATTCGCACGCCGATGAATGCGATCATCGGCATCGCCGACCTGCTTGCGAAGACCCCTCTTTCCGTGGAGCAAGACAAGTACGTGCAGATCTTT
This sequence comes from uncultured beta proteobacterium, assembly GCA_963840945.1. Classification (GTDB taxonomy): domain Bacteria; phylum Pseudomonadota; class Gammaproteobacteria; order Burkholderiales; family Casimicrobiaceae; genus CAIWHR01. The sequence goes on from CAWJAU010000022.1 coordinate 212,639, forward strand.
CGCCGCGCCGGCGACAACCTGTTGAATCTCATCAACGACATCCTCGATCTGTCCAAAGTCGAAGCGTCGCAGCTGGAGCTGGAACGGACCGGGTTCTCATTGACCGATCTGCTGGAGAAGGTGAGAGAGATGGTGGCGGTCCGGGCCCATGAAAAAGGTCTGGCCCTGGTATGCGAGATCGCGCCGAATGTGCCCAACGACCTGGTCGGCGACCCGACACGACTGCGGCAGGTACTGCTCAATTTACTTGGCAACGCGATCAAGTTCACGGAATCCGGCGAAGTGGCCCTTCGGGTCTCGCCGGATGCGGACTCCTCCGTTGCGGGCACATTGCGGTTCACGATTTCGGATACCGGCATCGGTATTCCGGGCGAGAAATTGAGCGCGGTGTTCGAGCGATTCACGCAAGCCGACTCGTCCACCACACGCAGGTACGGGGGCTCGGGCCTTGGCCTCACGATTTCGAAGCGTCTGGTCGAGTTGATGGGTGGCTGCATCCGGGTCGAAAGCGGAGTCGGGAAGGGCAGCGTGTTTTCTTTCACCGTGCCGCTCGAGATCTGGGCGCAGTCCACGCGCCGGGCGGCCGTGCCCGTCGGCACGGATCGAGAGCCGGCGCTGCCGGCGCTGCATATTCTTCTGGTGGAGGACTCCCCCGACAACCGCACGATCACGGTGGCCTACCTGCAGGACACGCCGTACCGGATCGAAATCGCCGAAAACGGGGCCATCGCCTATGCAAGATTTGCGGCCGGTCACTATGACCTGGTCCTCATGGACCGACAAATGCCGGTCATGGATGGACTCGCCGCGACACGGGCCATTAGAGCTTGGGAACAGGCGAACCACCGATCGCCCACGCCGATCATCGCACTGACGGCCTCTGCCTTGAAGGGGGATCAAGAAAAGTTCGTGGCGGCGGGGTGCACGGCGTATCTGACGAAACCCATCAAGCAAGAGGCGCTGCTGCAAGCGATCAAGGAGAATTCCATGATCGCGCCTCTGTCATCGAACGAGGTGCGACAGAGCGGAAGGAAACGATCCTCGTGCGCGCGAATCCGAAATTGGCGGACCTGATCCCCGGCTTTCTGCAGCACCGCAGGCAGGATGTCGTCGCGATGCGGGACGCCTTGGATCGGAGTGACTTCAAGACCGTGGAGAGTCTGGGGCACGGCATGAAGGGTGCCGGGGGTAGCTGGGGATTCGATGCCATCACCGACCTCGGCGCCGCTCTCGAAGCAGGCGGCCGGGAACGCCGATACCGACGCGTCGCGCAAGTGCGTGGGCGAACTTTCCAGCTACCTGGATCGTGTCGAGGTCACCTCCGGCTAGGGTGCTTCCGTCACGCGATTACGGCGCTTGGGATCGGGCGAGACAGGCGTGCACGCGTGCGGTGAGTTGCGGGATCGAAAACGGCTTCGTCACGTAGTCCGTCACTCCGGCTTCGAAGCCGGCGCGGGTGCTCGGCTCATCCGTCATGGCGGTGAGCATCAGCACAGGCAGCGGCTGCGTCTCGGGTTTGGCGCGAAGCGTCTTGATGACCTCCATGCCGTCCATGCCGGCCATCTTGTAATCCAGCACCACGAGATCCGGCATGTGCTCGTCGATCATCCGGAGCGCTTCCGGACCGCTCGTCGCCGTGCTGACCGCGTACTGGTCGTTCTCCAGCGCGCGAACGATCAGCGTGAGCATGTCCGGCTGATCATCGACGACCAGGATGTGAAAGCGGCGCTGCGCGACGGACGGCTGGAACGGGGTCGCGGTGACAAACGGCTTCAACGTGGAGCGCGGCTCCAGGACGAGCTCGCAGCCTTCATACGCGCAAAAGACATCGAGTCCGGTTCCACATTGCAAGGCCAAGGCGCGGGCCTTGCGTTCAATGTCCGCGACGAACTGCGTCGTCGTGGGTCGGATCGTGGTGGGTCAGCGCGACGCGGCGCACGCCGGCAGCCGAGGCGATTTGCACCACGTAGTCGTACGTGCTGTGCCCCCAGGTCTTCTTTGGGCCGTACTCCTCGGGCGTGTACTGGGCGTCATGGATCACGAGATCGGCGTCGGCCATGAATTTGGCGTGCCGGCGGTCGCCCTCGTGCAGGATGGACTCGATGCGGCCCGGCTCGGCACCGGCGCGCCAGAGGTCATCGGAAAACGGCTCGTGGTCCACCAGGTACACCATCGCCACGCCGTCGGCTTCGACTCGGTAGCCGACCGTCATCGCGGGATGATGGAGAAATTGCGTCGCGACCCGCGCGCCACCGATCGTGTGGATGCCTTCGGTCAGGTCGTGGTAGCTGATCGCGGCCGGCAGCTGGTTCAATTCGATGGGGAAATAGGTGAACTCCATCTGGCCGGCCAACACGTCGTGCAATGAGCCGCGGCTGCCTTCCGGGCCATGGATTGCGACGGAATTCCCTTTGACAAAGGCCGGGCTGAAGAACGGAAAGCCTTGAATGTGATCCCAGTGCGTGTGGCCCAGGAGAATGTTCGCGTTAATGGGATTCTTGCCTTGGCGCATCAATGCGGAGGCCAGCCCGTGCGCGCCAGTGCCACAGTCAAATATCAGAAGCTCGCCGTTGGCAGTGGTCAACTCGACGCACGACGTATTGCCGCCGAAGTGGGTGGTGCCTGGTCCGGGAGTTGCGATGGACCCCCTGGTCCCCCAGAAGCGGACTCTCATGCGTCGTGCGGCTTTCTTGCGGGCGGCTTCGATCGATAGGAATCTTGATGCCACGGCTCTCGCGCGTCCCGCCGAGATGCGAAGTCGCGCAGCGAGCAGCGCTGGCAGGTCTCGCGCTCGGGCATTTTGCGCTCCCGCCCCTAGAACGGCAATACTCGTCAGTCCAAAGTCATCCGTTGCGCTAAGATTGAGCGGCGCAGCGATATGCTTATCCCGACGACATGCATGTCTTCCTGATCCGCCGACTTGCTCGCGGCCGTGCCGGTGATCGATGGTCGTCACGGTCTTCGTCTTCGCGCTGCTGCATCTCGCGCCCGGCGATCCGGCCGCGATCATCGCGGGCGACCTCGCCACCGCCGAGGACGTCGCCAAGATCCGCGCCAAGCTGGGGCTCGACCAGCCGCTCCCGGTCCAGTTCTTCACCTGGATCGGCCAGCTCCTGCGCGGCGACCTCGGCAATTCGATCTTCTCCGCCCATCCCGTGTCGGAGCTGATCGGTCAGCGCCTGGAGCCGACGCTGACGCTGACGGTGATGACCCTATTCATCTCGGTTCTGTTGGCGGTGCCGCTCGGCGTCATCGCCGCGTGGCGCGTCGGCTCGTGGATCGACCGGTGCGTAATGGGCTTCGCAGTGTTCGGCTTTTCGGTGCCCGGATTCGTCATCGGCTACGTGCTGATCTGGCTCTTCGCGATCGAGCTCGACTGGCTGCCGGTCCAGGGCTATACGCCGCTCGCCAAAGGCTTCTGGCCGTGGCTTTCCAACATCATCCTCCCCAGCGTCACGCTCGCACTCGCCTACATGGCGTTGATCGCGCGCATCACGCGGGCGGCGATGCTGGAGACGCTGAACCAGGACTACATCCGCACCGCGCACGCCAAGGGCCTCACCACCCGCGACGTGCTGATGGGACACGCGCTGCGCAACGCCGCGGTGCCGATCGTGACCGTGATCGGCATCGGCGTCGCGTTGCTGATCGGCGGCGTGGTCGTCACCGAGAGCGTGTTCGCGATTCCCGGCCTGGGCCGCCTGACGGTCGATGCGATCCTGCGTCGCGACTATCCTGTGATCCAGGGCATCATCCTCGTGTTTTCGGGCGCATACGTGATCGTCAATCTGGTGGTCGACATGCTCTACACGGTGCTCGACCCGCGGATCCGGTATTGATTCGTGGCGACGGCGATCGCGACCGCAAACGACTCCGTCGCGCCGCCGGCACGCCGGCGCATTGCCGCTTTTCTCCATCGCCATCCCACGGTCGCGATCGGCGGCGCGCTGCTCTTCGCGATCGTGCTGGCGTCGCTTGCCGCGCCTTGGCTCGCCACGGTCGATCCGATTTCGATCGAACCGTCCCGCCGCTTGCGCAACCCGTCCGCCGACAACTGGTTCGGCACCGACCGGTTCGGACGCGACTTGTACAGCCGCGTCATTTACGGCGGTCGCGTCTCGCTCGTCGTCGGGCTGTCGGTGGCGGGGCTTGCCACGCTGATCGGATTGACGATCGGCCTCATCAGCGGCTATCTGCGCACGGTGGACAAGGTAGTGATGCGGGTGATGGACGGCATGATGGCGATACCGGCGATCATGCTCGCCATTGCGCTGATTGCACTGTCCAAGGCGAGCATCCTCATCGTGATCGTCGCCGTGACGCTCCCCGAAGTGCCCCGGGTCGTGCGCCTGGTGCGCAGCGTTGTGTTGACCATTCGCGAGCAGCCCTATATCGAGGCAGCGACGGCGATCGGCACGAGCGTGCCGCGCATCATCGTGCGCCACCTGTTGCCCAATGCGCTGCCGGCGCTGATCGTGCAAGCGACCTACATCTGCGCATCGGCAGTGCTGATCGAAGCCGCCTTGAGCTTCCTCGGCGCCGGCACGCCGCCGGAAATTCCGAGCTGGGGCAACATCATGGCCGAAGCCCGGCCCTACTTTCAGCTGAAGCCGTGGATGGTGTTGCTGCCTGGCACGTTCCTGGCGGTGACCGTGCTGGCGATCAATCTGGTCGGCGACGGCCTGCGCGACATGCTCGATCCGCAACTCGCGCGGCGGATGTGATGAGCGCGGGGGACAGCGCAGCGGCCGCATTGGCCAATGAGGCCGCAAGCGCGGGGGCCGTCACCCGGCCGGTTCTTGCCGTCTGCGATCTGCACACGCATTTCCACACGCGCGATGGCGTGGTCAAGGCCGTGGACGGCGTATCGCTGTCGCTCGACCGCGGTGAAACGCTGGGCGTCGTGGGCGAGAGCGGATGCGGCAAGTCCGTCACCGCGCTGTCGGTCATGCGCCTCGTGTCGCCGACTTCGGGGCGCATCGTCGCCGGAAGCATCCGGTTCGAAGACACCGAACTGCTGACGCTGGATCCGGACGACATGCGCGCGATTCGCGGCAACCGGATCGGCATGATCTTCCAGGAGCCGATGACGAGTCTCAACCCGGTCATGACGGCGGGACGGCAGATCGCGGAAACCGTCGCCCTGCACCAGCACCTGCCGCGGGCCGCGGCCTTCGACCGGGCGATCGAAATGCTCACGCTCGTGAAGATCCCCGATGCGAGGCGGCGCGCCGGCGAATATCCGCATCAACTCTCGGGCGGCATGCGGCAGCGCGTGATGATCGCGATCGCGATGGCTTGCACGCCGACCATCCTCATCGCCGACGAGCCGACGACGGCGCTCGACGTCACCATTCAGGCGCAGATCCTCGACCTGATGCTGGAAATGAAAGAACGTACCGGCGCCGCCGTCATGCTCATCACGCACGACCTCGGAGTGATCGCCGAGACCGCCCAGCGCGTGGTCGTGATGTACGCGGGACGCAAGGTGGAGGAGGCGCCGGTGAAGGCGTTGTTCGCGCGGCCTCGCCATCCGTATACGCGCGGGTTGATGACGTCCATCCCGCGGCTCAATCGCGCAGCGGAGGATTCCGTCGGTGCCCATCGCCTGACAGAGATTCCCGGTGTCGTGCCATCGCTCATCGGCATGGCGGAAGGCTGCACGTTCGCGCCGCGCTGCCCCTATGCGAGCGAACAATGCTGGGCCGCGTATCCGCCGGAGGTCGAAGCGGCGCCGGGACATTTCGTCGCCTGCTGGAACCACGACACGTTGCCGGAGCTGGCGCGTGCCTGAGCCCTTGTTAGGCTCCCGGCCCGTGCTCGAAGTCGACGCGCTGGTCAAGCACTATCCGGTGCGCGGCGGCCTTCTCGGGCGCGAGGTCGGTACCGTGCAAGCGGTGGACGGGGTGTCGTTCAGCCTTGCTGCCGGCGAAACGCTGGGCCTCGTCGGCGAGAGCGGCTGCGGGAAGTCGACGACCGGCAAGGCGATCCTTCGTCTCGTTGAACCCACCAGCGGGAAGATCATGCTGGAGGGGGAAGACATCACGCGACTCGATCGCGCCGCGATGCGCCCGCGCCGGCGCCGCCTGCAGGTGATCTTCCAGGATCCCTACGCGTCGCTCAATCCCCGGATGAATGCGGGCGAGATCGTAGGCGAGCCTTTGCGCAATTACGACATCGCGTCGGATGCCACGCAAACCGAGCGCGTTGCGAGACTGTTCGCGCGCGTCGGCCTGCGGCCCGACCAGATGCGCAAATACCCGCATGAATTTTCCGGCGGCCAGCGACAGCGGCTGGGCATCGCACGGGCGCTGGCCGTCGAGCCCAGGGCGATCATCTGCGATGAACCGGTCTCCGCGCTGGACGTGTCGGTCCAGGCGCAGGTCATCAACCTGCTCATGGATCTGCAGGCGGAGTTCGGTCTTTCGTATCTCTTCATTGCGCACGACCTCGCGGTCGTCGAGCACATCTGCCATCGCGTCGCGGTAATGTATCTCGGCCGCATCGTCGAGCTTGCGCCGCGCCGCGTGCTGTTTGCCCATCCGCAGCATCCCTATACCGAAGCGCTGCTGTCGGCCGTGCCCGTCCCCGACCCCGACCCGAAGATTCGGCGCAAGCGCATCATTCTTCCAGGCGACGTGCCGAGCCCCATCAATCCGCCGGCCGGATGCCGGTTCCACACGCGCTGTCCGTACGTGTTCGACCGTTGCCGGATCGAATCGCCGGAGTTGCGCGAGCTGTCAGCCGGCCATCACGTCGCCTGCCACCTGCGATGAGACGACCCCCGCGCTTGCGGCATCATTGGCCAATGCTGCCGCAGCGCTGCCGCCCGAGCAGTTCGCGCCTTGGGGCGGCCCGGCGGCGCCTACCTGAATGGAGAAGCGAACCATGGATCTGATTCTGCGCGGCGGACGGGTGATCGACCCGGCGAGCGGCCTCGACGCGACGTGCGACGTGGGCTTTGCGAACGGTCGCGTGGCCGCCGTCGCATCGCGGATCTCCGAGACGGCCAACGACGAGCACGACGTCGCGGGCGCCATCGTCACGCCTGGCATGATCGACCTCCATACCCATGTCTATTGGGGAGGCACGTCGATCGGCGTCGAGGCCGAGCCGATCGCGCGCAGGAGCGGTACCACGACCTTCGTTGACGCCGGCACGGCCGGCCCTGCCAATTTTCCCGGCTTCCGGCGGCACGTCATCGAGCCCTCGCCGGTGCGCATCCTCGCCTATCTCAACGTTTCGTTCGCCGGCATCTTCGCTTTCAGCCGCACCGTGATGGTTGGCGAGTCCTCGGACTTGCGGCTCCTCGACCTCAACGAGTGCGTGCGCGTGGCGCGCGAGAATCGCGACCTGATCGTGGGCATCAAGGTGCGCGTGGGCCGCGGCGCGGGAGGAGCGAGCGGAGTCGCGCCGCTCGACATGGCGCTCGAGGTCGCGGACGAACTTGGATTGCCCGTGATGGCGCACATCGACCATCCGCCACCGAATCGCAGGGAAGTGCTGGAACGGCTGCGTCCGGGCGACGTGCTCACCCATTGCTACCGGCCGTTTCCCAATTCACTGTTGCGCGGCGACGGCGGCGTACGCGAGGAAGCATTGCTCGCCCGCGAGCGCGGCGTGACCTTCGATATCGGACACGGCGCCGGCTCGTTCGGCTTCCACGCATGCCGCGGTCTGCTTGCGGCCGGCTTCCGGCCGGACGTCATATCGAGCGACGTGCACGTCCTCAACGTCAATGGCCCCGCGTTCGATCTCCTCACCACGATGTCCAAATTCCTGGTGCTGGGCGTCGACGTGAATGCGCTGGTGGAGGCGGTCACCGCCGCTCCGGCGAAAGCGATCCGGCGACCTTCGCTCGGCACGCTCGCGGTCGGCAGCGAAGGCGACGCGACGATCATCGATGTCGAGCGCGGCGCGTTCGAGTTTCACGATACACAGGGTGAGCGCCTTGCGGCGGACCGGCGCTTCAGGCTCAAGGGCATGGTGGTTGCCGGAGAATGGTGGCAACCAAGCGGCGGCGACTAGCCGCCGATGAGAGACAGCGCCGGACTGCGCGGCGGCGAATGCCCACGCAGTCCGGGTGAAACGATTGTCTAAAACCATTATCGAGCGTAGTACGAGTAGCGGCGCTCGTCATCGCGTAACTGCACGCGGACATTCTCGGCCAATCGGTCGAGATTACTCTTCAATTCGGCATCTTCGCGATAGCTGAGCCGACCGTCTGCCCTGAAGGCACGCTCCTTCGCTTCTATCGACGCGAGCTCGCGATGCAGACGGCGCGCTTCCGGGTTGGTGATCCTGCCATCGTGCAATCCGCGCTCGATCCGCGCTTTGATGCGCGCCTCGCGTTCGTTGACATTTGCAGAACGATCGTCCCAGCGATCGGAATGCTGGGAATGCTGCACCGGGACGACTGCCGCGGACCCGACGTTGCGGGTGACCTGAATGGTCGCGGTCCCCGCGGTGGCGCCACCCGTCGCGAGCAGGCCCGCAGTTGCAAGTGCGATCAACGTGCTCCTCATGGCACACCTCCTTGTCATCCGACGTCGACATGCGCCGGGTACTGCCACCAACGTCCCAGTGAATCCGGGTGTTGACGTTGAACTGTCTCCATTTGTAAGCGCGCTTCGCTGACGGTTCCAGCGGAAGTGCGCGGCGTTTTGTCGGACGGCTCCTACGCGCTCAACCACCGAGCAGGGGCGCGCTTCGCGAGTTCCGCCATCGAGAAGAGCCGCGTCAACAGGATTTCGTAGCCGAGCGTCGCCGCAGCGAGAAGCGCAATGGCGACTAAGGGCGGCGAGGCCACGAGGTTCGGAGCAGCGGAGCCGAGCGATAATCGGAGTGCGACGCGCGACGGCGCCGCTCACATTTACCGTGTGCCGGCCCGCGGCACGAATCGCACCGGCAGAATCTGGCGGGTCGTCACGGCGCCGTCCATCGCTTTGTCCCGTCGGCCGACCGGTATCGGTGGCGGCGCGGCGCGCAACCGCTCGAATTTCGTCGACCATCGCCTGCCGGGGCGCGGCACAGGTATCCTGCGCCAGCGTCGTAGCGGACGCCACTGCGGCCAAGAGGAGCACCAGCGCCTGCCGCTCAGATTCAGCATTGCAGCCGACCGCGGATTCCGGCTCAAAGGCATGGCGTTGGGCGGGCAGTGGCGGCCGCCGGTGTTCTTCATCGGAAGCGATAAAGACGTGGATTTGTACATCGCCAGCGCGGTCGAGTGGGCAAGAAAAAATGAAGGATTTCGTTGCGGGGGGCACGCGGGATAACATCTGATTTCGGGACCGCTGCGGGAAAGGAGCTTGGCATGAGCGGAATCGAGGTCGAGCGTAGCCCAAAGGAGAGTCAAGCATCATGTTTACATTGAATCCGCTGCCGCCCCAGATCGCCCCGGCCCTGGTGCAGAAACTTGTCCGCGCAGAGCCGGCGACCATCGGCCATTTTCGCGATTGGGGATTCATGGATCCTGGCATCAAGGCCATGCAGCAGGATGTGCGCATTGCCGGAACCGCGGTGACCGTGCATCAACCCGGGGTCGACGGAACCATCGTCGGCTACGCGCTCGGACAACTTCGGCCGGGCGATATTCTGGTCGTCGACCGTTGCGGCGACATGCGATATGCGGGATTCGGCGGCCTGGTCGCTTACGCGGCAAAAGTTGCGAAGGTGGCGGGCGTGATAGTCGACGGGGTCATCACCGACATCGGTGAGATACGCCAACACGGTGTCCCGGTGTGGTGCCGCGGCCTGTCCGCAGTAACAACCAAGCGGATCGGCCTGGCGGGGACGTTCTGCACGCCGATATCCTGCGGCGGTGTGGCGGTTCGGGCCGGCGACGTGATCATCGCGGACGAATGCGGCGTCGTCGTTCTGGAACCGGCCGATGCCGAGGCCGCGGCGGACCGTGCTATCGCGATGCAGGATGCGGAAGCGAAATCTCGCGCCCGCCTGGATGCGGGCGAGAAGCTTCCGAACATTACGGGCGCCACGAAGATGCTGGAAGAGGTGATGGCCAAACAGTCTGGAAAACAGTAGGCAGCCAAGCCGACATTCCGAGACTGGTAGACGCCGGCCACGACCGCCATGCACGCATGCGCCCGGTCCACGATGACGGACCGGGCGCAACGTGAGTGCGCCGTGCCCCTATTACGAGCAAAACTGACGAATGGCCGCCCCCTTCCGCGGGTTGAGCCAGGCCGGATCGTTGATGTCGAACACTTGGGGCTTCAGGATGTCGGTCGGGTCGGTGTGATTGCGGACGATCGGCCACTCAGCGCGGGGAAATCCCGGCCACGCGTTCTTCGGCGCCTCCATCAGCTTCAAATGATTCAGGAAGCCCGAGTAGTACTGCAGTGCCGCTCCTACCGGCGCATGTCCGGAGCTCATGATCTTTGGCTTCAGCGCCTGGGCCATGTAGACGTGATCGCGCCAACCGTTGAAGTCCGTGTTGCCGGAAGACAGCGTCGAGAACGCGTAATCGGTGGGCGGTAGGCTCCTGATCAGTTCGAGAAAACGCTGGCCGTCGGCGGGCGTGCCGTTCGGCCAGTTGCTGCCTTTGCCCTCCTTGAGCGCGCCGACCGAATTGTTGAAGTGCAACGTGAAGTTGTGCGCGCCGTTCAGGACGAAGTGGAAGTTCAACTGATCCGCGCCGCCGGGCCCGGCCCCTTGCCGAAGGTCCTGCTGACCGGGTTGACGATTGGCGGGGTTGTTGGGCGGCGTCAGCGGCACGCCGGGCGGAAACAGCGTCGCATCGCGAGGATCCGGAGTATCGACGACTACGACTGGACCCCAATCCGGATCGGCCGGCAGCGCGACCGAATGCAGGGCCCGGAAGCCAATGATGCACGCGAAGGGTTCGAGCTGGTTGATCTTGACGACCTCCGTTGCCGGCACCGAACCGGCGGTGGTCACGCCCACGCAATTGACCGTCGTGCTCTGCGCAATCGCGTAGAAGGGGTCGGCCTGCATGAACGCATCGTTCTTCATGCGGTTGAGTGCGGTCTGCGCCGTGCCACAGGCCTCAGGCGTCATGTAAAGCGTCATCCCGGTCTTCGCTGCGATGAACGCGGCGTTGTCCGCGTGATCACTGTGGCCATGGCCAATGAACGCTGCCTCGGTTTGCAGATTAACCAGGTCCTTGATCACGAACGGCGTGCGGCCCGGCGCGACCTCCAGGCGCGGGACGTAGGTGTCCAGCATGATCACGCGGCCCCGAATCGACACGGCGGCGGTAATGTGCCCGAGCCATGAGACCACGACCTTGTCCCGGTCGATCTCGCCGGTTCTGGGATCGACGTTCTCGAAGCCGAAGATCTTCTGCCGTGCAGCGATCATGTCGGGATCTGCCGCTGCCAGCGCCGCCGACGTTGCAGTGACGCAAGCCAGTGCGGCCAGGGCAACTACAATTGCCTTGCACTCCATAGTTCTCTCCTATGGCCTTTGCCTGCGGAATGGAATGCGCTGGCCCGGCGAGCCGCCGCAGTTCGCCTGCGCCGCGTCCACCGGCACTTTGCGCCCGATCTTGGCGCGGAGCAACGGCATCGCGTTAATGTGACGTGAGCACCGCGGGTTAGGCTTGATCGTGCCGCCATGGTGTCCGTGAATGACCTCGCCGAACGCCCCGCCCTGGCGCGCGCCGACGGCGAAGCCCTGAACACCGGCAGGCACGCGTTACGCTGGTTGGACGGCCCACCGCCACCAAGCTTTCCAACCGACGGATGGATCCCTCTTCGAAATTATAACAACGCAAGCACTTCACCCTACCGCAACTCGGACTGTAGATCTCGTAGGATAGGACCCCAGTGCAAATGTCCTTCCCGGATCAACTCCGCGAATTGCTGTGGCGATTTGAGCAGGATCCGCGCGCCGTAGGGCTCCAGGTACGCGACGAACTCGGGCGCGGTAATGATCTTTCCGACGGCGTTGTTCAACTGCTCGAGGTACTCCGGCGGCGTTCCGGCTGGAGCAACGACGCCGACCCACGTGTCGCCTTCGATGTTCGGATAACCGGATTCCGCCATCGTCGGAACGTCGGGCAGCGCGGCAATGCGCCTGCTGCCGGTCACAGCGATCGCGCTCAGCTTGCCGGAACGGATATGTGGAGCAGCCACCACGATCCCGGTGATGAGCAAAGGCACTTCGCCGTTGAGAACGTTTGTTAGCGCTTCGGGATCCGATTTGAACGGAATGACATCGAAATGCGCTCCGGTAGCAGCCGTGATCGTGGCGAGGATGACGCGCGGCGGGGACGCGGCGCCTGGGGTGGCAAACCGGATCTGTCTGGGTTTCTTCTTTGCAAGCTCGATCAATGCCCCGAGGGACTGGGCCTCGAAACGCGGATGCGCAGTGATGATCAGGGGGGTTGTGGTCAGTGTCGCGATCGGCGCCAGATCGCGAACCGGGTCATAGCGCAGATCCGCGAAGAGATACTATTGAATATGAGCTGAGACATGGTGGCGAGCCCGATCGTGTCACCATCGGGCTTGGCCTGAGCGACGGCTTCCATGGCGATCATGCCGCTCGCTCCGGGCCGGTTCAGCACGATCACCGGTCGGCTCAAGGTGACGGAGAGAGCGTCAGCCACGCGTCGCGCGAGGAGATCGGGACTGCTACCCGCGGCGCCTCCGACAATGAAGCGCAGGGCATTTGCGCCACCCACGGTCGCAGCCGGAGCGACCGAGACTACGGCGATCAGGATTGCGGCCGTGACGCACCGGCGCCAAGCCGCTCGAACGACCCCGTCAGGCATGAGCGAGCCGCATCAGCGCTTGTTGCGCGCGATCCGCCCAGTACGGCATCTTCAATTCGTCGAATGCCTTGCGCGCGCGGCGCAAAGCGGCGCGGCTCCTAGCGTCGTCGTGCACCAACGCATGGAGCTTCGCGATGCGCAAGTCGCAATGCGCAACGAACGGCGCCATTTCCTGGGCGGCTGCGATTGCGCGACTTCTCAGGTACAGGGTTTCCACTTCACTCGCCATTCCGCACAGTACGCGACAGAATTCGCTCGTACACAGGTGGACACATCGAACGATTCTCTCACGCATCATCCGCGGCTGCTTAGGGTCCCAAAGCAGCTGTCTAGGTGAGGATTGGGCTGCCGTGGAGCGGACATTGATCATGACGGTGGTCCAACTTGGGGGAGCAGGTTGGGCACCCAGGCCAACGCGTTGAGAATCGCCTGACGCCTGTCACTGTCCCATCAGTACAGCCGGATCGCCACGTCGAAGTACCAGGTTCGGCGGATCTCGATCACGTCGAACTCGCGGGCCAGGCCCGGCGGGAACACCTGGTAGGGCGTCTGGCTGTGCACGATGCGTCGTATCGCTTCGTCGATGGCCGCCACGCCGCTGGATTGAACGAAGGTCACCGACTCCACCGAGCCGTCGCTACGAATGGCCACCGTCACGAGGGGATCGGTGTGAGGCTGCTTCGCCGCTTCGCGGACCATGTCGAACGTCATGTTCAGCTGGATCTTCCGGGCCCAGGCTTCCGCGTACAGGATGAGTTCCGCGTTGGGGTCAGTGCGACCGAAGAGCCTGTATCGACGTGCGCTGCTCGACGAGGGTCCAGCGAGGGTGACAGGCGCGCTGCAGCCGTTGCAGCTTCACGCCGGGCGGCCTCCTCGTCCAGCTGTCGTCCTATCGCCCGAAGCGCCGCTTCCCGTCTTGCGGCCGCCTCTTGCGCAACTTCGACCCGTGCGGCCTCGAGCTCGTGCGGCCTCCGGCCGTGCGGCCTCCTGCCGTGCGGCCTCCTGCCGTGCGGCCTCCTGCCGTGCGGCCTCCTGCCGTGCGGCCTCCTGCCGTGCGCCGCCTCGACCCTGCGCGGCCTCGACTGCGTGCGGCCTCCTGACCCGTGCGGCCTCCTGCCGTGCGGCCTCCTGACGTGTCGCGTCCTCGCCCGTGCCGCCTCCTCCGTGCGGCCTCCTGCCGTGCGGCCTCCTGCCGTGCGGCCTCGTCCCGTGCGGCCTCCTGCCGTGCGGCCTCCTGCCGTGCGGCTTCCTGCCGTGCCGCCTCCGTGCGCGTCGCTCGCCTCCTGCCGTGCGGCCTCCTGCGTCGGCCTCGCCGTGCGGCCTCCTGTGCGTTGCCGCCTCCTGCCGTGCCGCCTCCTGTCGTGCCGCCTCTTGCGCGTCGCTGCCTCCTGCCGTGCGGCCTCCTGGCGTTCGGCCTCCAGCCGCGCGTTCTCGGCCCGCGCCGCTTCCTGACGGGCGGCGTCCTGCCGCGCCGCCTCCAGCTGCTCCGCCTGCCGTTGCCCCTCCTGCTTGGAAGGATCGAGCTTGGCCAGTTCAACGGCTCGCTCCCCCGCCTCTTGGTCGATTCGCGCCCGCGCTGCATCGCCAGCATCTCGAAGCGACGGCATCGCGGTCTCCGGGCTCGAGGCGCTTGGCGCTGCCGCGATGACGGGCGTTGGCATCGCTGGAGTGGCGGGCACGACCCACGTGGCCTCGTCGGTCCGCGCCAAGGCGATCACGGCCGGCGCGGGGATCGGCGGGGGCGCCGTGTCACCGGGCCGATCGGCGCGCAAAGGCATTTGCGCTGGGGCCGCACCGGTCGCGGCGTCTGTCCTTGGATTGGCCTCTGCCCTCGGATTGGCCTCCGGCACGATCGCTGCTGCAGTCCGCCGCGGGGTCGGCGCACGGGACACGGATGGCGTCAGCGCCGGCCCACTGGCAACAGGCTGCTCGACCCATGCCTGCTGCAACGGCTCCGCGACCGGCGCGACCGCCGGCTCCGCGGCTGTGACCTGCGCCGGAACGACTACGACGCGCAGATCGGGTACCTCGATCCGTCGATCCTGCCAGGGGAAGCCGAAGCCCGGAAGCCAAAGTCCCTGGCCACCGAAGGTCAGGCTCAACAGCAACGTGTGGATCAGCAGCGAGAGCAGCAGCGCATACGTCAGTCGCCTGCGCTCAGGGCTCATGCGTTGGCTGTCGGCGCGTCGCTGGAACCTGTGGAACTCAAGCGTGCTCCGCCGTCGCTGCTCGGGCACTGCTGCTGGCGCGGGGCAGGATGGCACCATGTCCTGTGCGCCTGTCGACCTGACAGGCCCACCGGTCATGACCTTGCCAAAGCACCTCGGAGACATTCGTGAACCGCATCCGGTCCATTGTCATATCCACACCCGTCAGACTTGGGGGTCGATTCTCACATGTCCGAACGAACCGTCGACGCGGGGAGAGCCATTGCGCACTGAATCTACGCGCCGATAAACCGCTGGACCGAGTCTGACGCGCTCGACCCGATGTTCGAGAAACCGCAGAAGGCTCAGGTCTGCGTCTAGGCCCGGACGCCTGAATTAGCCCAGCAGGGTCAGCACAGCGCGAGTCATAACCTTCATGCCGAGCGGGATGACCTCCTCGTTCAACTGATAATCGGCGCGATGAATCGCGGTATCGTGGCCGTCGATCTTCGAGCCGATACGCAGGTGAGCCGATGGCACCCGCTCGGCGAACCATGCGTAATCTTCGCTTCCCATGCTTGGAGCCGGCATTTCGATGACGTTGGCGGGACCGAGCATGTCACGCGCGGCATTCAGCACGCGCGCCATCGTCGGCTTGTCGTTGCGCAAGACGGGCGTGAGCTTCGTCCATTTGAGCTCGTAATCGACGCGCATTCCGACCTTGAGCCCTTCGAGGATCCGACGTACGGCGGCCTCGACTTTGGCGGCTGTCTCGGACTCGAGCGTGCGGACCGAGGCGCTCAGCTCGACCGATGGGGCGATGATATTTCGTGCTGTCCCGCCGGCAATGCGCCCGATGGTCACGACGACCGAGCTGATCGGCGCGATCTCGCGGCTGACGATCGTTTGCAACTGATTGACGAACTGCGCTGCGCCAACGATCGAATCGACGGCGAGATGCGGATGCGCGCCGTGCCCGCCGACTCCCTTTATCGTCACATCGAATGCATCGGAGGACGCCATTACCGCTTCGGGGTGCCACCCCACGGAGCCGGTGCGAAGCTGCGGCCAATTGTGGAAACCCAGAATTGCGTCGGGGGCGGGATCCGCGAACGCGCCGGCCTCGAGCATCGCGGCCGCGCCGGTGAGCGTCTCCTCGGCCGGCTGAAAGACGAACATTACGCGACCGGTAATGTCGTCACGCATTTCGGACAACATCGCAGCGACGCCGAGCACGATTGCCGTATGCGCGTCGTGCCCGCAGGCGTGCATCTTTCCCGGAATCTTCGACGCAAACGACAAACCAACCGGCTCGTTGATCGGCAGTGCGTCCATGTCGGCACGGATCGCGATGGTCGGCCCAGGCTTGCCGCCGGGCAACAGCGCGACAATCCCCGTCTTGCCGACACCCGCTCGGTAAGGAATCTCGAGCCGCGTCAGGAATTCCTGGACCCGCGCCGCAGTTTCCTGCTCCTCGAATGCCAGCTCCGGATGCTCGTGGATCTTCCGCCGTAACGCGATGATCTCGTCGGACCAACGATCGGCCGCTTGCGTTACTCCCTCGAGCATGGTCATCGCAAATCCTCCTCGTTCGAGTTTAGCCATTGCAGCATGGGCCGACAAGGTCGACCCAACACTTGCCTCGCCGCCGAAGGCCATGGATGATTGGGACCGACCATCCCAATGCGATCGCGAGGATCACGTGTATCGGAAAAACAGTCTCAAACAGCGCCTCGCCGAGGGCGAGAAGTTCTTGGCTGCTGGTCGTTTCTGGGCAATGCGCAGGTCGTCGAGATCCTGAGCCTCGCTGGGTTCGATTACCTGATTATCGACCAGGAACATGGGCTCGGTGATCCAAGCACCCTGGCGGCGCAGCTGCAGGCGATGTCCGCTACGCCAACCACTGGCGTCGTGCGCGTGCCGTGGAACGACCACGTGTACCTGAAGCGCGTGCTCGACGTTGGCGCCGAGGCGGTGCTGATTCCCAGTATCGATACCGCCGACGAGGCGCGTGCGGCGGTTGCCGCCTGTCTCTATCCCCCGCGCGGGCGCCGGGGCACGGCGTCAAGTTCGGTGCGGGCCTCGAGCTATGGCATGGCGCCCGACTATGTCGGGACCTGCGCCGAGCATCTGCTGATCGCGTGCCAGATCGAATCCGCGAAGGCGGTCCAGAACATCGACGAGATCCTCGCGGTCGACGGCATCGACTTGATGTTCATCGGTCCCTTCGATCTGTCGGCCACGGTCGGGCAGATGGGGAATCTCAGGCATCCGGAGGTCGCGCGGTTGATCGCCCGTGCCGAGGAGCGCATCCAGGCGGCGGGTCGCCCGATGGGCACCGTTCCGCACCCGGGTTGCACCTGGAAGGACATGTTTGCGCGCGGCTACCAATTCGTGAACGCAGGAAGCGACGTCGCACGGCTGCGCGACGGGTCGCTCGCCGACGTCAAGGAGTTCCGCGCGCTCTACCGCAACGCGTGATGTGGCGACGGATACGCATCGGCGTGCTGCTGTTCATACTGGCGAGCGTCGCGCAGAGCGCCTGGGTTACGCGCACGCGCACCGCAGAGTGGAAAACTAGCCTGCGTGTCGTGATCTACCCTATCAGCGCGGACGGATCGACGGCGAGCACGCAGTACGTATCGGAGCTGCGCAAGACGGCTTTCGATCCCATCGAAGCGTTTTTCAGGGCCGAGGGGAAGAAGTACGCCGATTCGCTGGGCGATCCAGTAGACGTTTTTCTCGCGCCCGCGATATCGTCGCGGCCGCCGGCCCCGCCGTTCGGCGGTAGCACGCTCCGCATCATATTGTGGAGCCTCGAGTTGCGGTACTGGGCATGGCGGAACGACACCCACAACGGGCCCAAGCCCGACGTGCGTCTTTTCGTCTCGTACCATGATCCGGCGCTGACCCAGCGCCTCCCGCATTCGACGGGTCTGCAGAAAGGTCTGATGGGCGTGGTCAACGCATTTGCGGAGTCCGGGCTGGAAGGGTCGAACAATGTCGTCATCACGCACGAGTTGCTGCATACACTAGGAGCAACCGACAAGTACGACCTGGACGGGAATCTGCCGCTTTTTCCCGACGGATTCGCCGATCCCGACGCCCGGCCGCTTTATCCGCAGCGGCGCGCCGAAATCATGGCCGGCCGCATTCCGATTTCCGAAACGCGGGCCGAGATCGCGGAAGGCATGAAGGAGGTCGTCATCGGCGCGAAGACCGCGCGCGAAATCAGCTGGACCAAATAACCTGACGTTTGCCGGTCAGCCGTCACAACGGCAACGCAGGCAGCGGCGCGAAGCCAGGGACCTCGTTAGGCGGCGTATGCGCCACATTGAGCACCATCGACATCATGGTGAAATAGCCGATCAGGCCGACGAGATCGATTACGCCGCGCTCGCCGAAGCGCTCGACGCATTCGGCGTAGGTCCCGTCGCTGACGCCGCGATGCGTTGTCAGCTCCGATATGAAGTCGTAAACGAACCCTTCTTCCGCGCTCATTGTCGACGGCCGGCGCCCGATCCGTAGCGCTTCGATCGTCTCGTGCGCTCGTGCCTTCCTGCAGTGCCAGCGGCACGTGGGTAAACCATTCGAACTGCTGCGTCCACTGCCGCGATACGACGAGTGTTGCGAACTCGGACACGCGACGCGGCAGCGCGCTGTCGAAGCGAAGATACTCTCCGGCCTTTTGCAAAGGGGTGAGCAGGCGGGGACTGCGCAGCAGCGGGATAAAGGGACCCTTCACGCCTTTCCTGGGCCCGGCGATCAATTCGTCCGCCGCCGCGCGCTGCGTGCCATCCATCGTCTCGCGTGCAAGAGGTGGCATCCGGTCCCGCAATGGTTCCATGGGGATCCTCGAGTCAGATGTTGGATAGTGCGCCGTTTGGGCGGCACGACGCTGTCAGAATGATCGCACTGGCGATCAACAACGAGGCGGCGGCGATGCTCGGACCGTACAGCGCGCGCTCGCTGGACGAAGTGAGGCTCACGGCGACGGGACCGAGAAGCTGCCCGATCGCGAATGCAGCCGTCATCGCCGCGATCAGGCGTGGCGCGGCGTCCCCCGCGACGCGACGCGCCTCCTGCAGGCCCGCCATTGTGAGGACCATGAACGTGCCGCCGATGGCGATCGCCGCAAACACGAGCATCGCGGCGTTGGGCGCAATCGCCGGGGCAACGACGCCGGCCGCCATGACGACCTGACCTATCGCCCACACTCGGCGCGGCGCAGCCCGGCGCAGGATCAGCGACGCGATAGCGGTCGACGCCGCCGCGGCCACGCCGAACACGGGCCAGGTCCAGCCGAACACCGCGGGGTCGGCTAGCAGGTGTCGTGCGAGCGAAGGCAGATACGTCGCGGGAATGATGTAACCGAAACCGAAGATGCCGTAACAGCCGATGAGCAACCAGGCATCGGCGGTGAAACGCTCCGTGCGCGTCGTGGCGTTGGTCGTCGGCGTAGCTTGGGAAGCGGAGAGGCGTCGCCAAGTCAATGCCAGAATCAGCGTTGCTGCAGCGCCCAACAGCAACCACCCTGTGCTTGGCGCGATTCCACGCACGGCGATGACGAGACTCACGATGCCGGCGGACAGGATGCCGGCGCCGACTCCGGAAAACACCCATCCCGCCCAGTGCGCGCGTTTGCCGCGCGCGAGCAGCGGCAGCGCCCAGGCCGAGATTCCCACGAGCGCGAGCGCGCTGGCCACACCGGCAACGAAACGCCAGATGAGCCACCATTTGAATTCACCGGTGAGGCCCATCGCGAGGGTCGAGAGTGCGACAACGGCTAGTCCCACACGCGCCGCGGCACTGGGATTGGGGTTGGCGGACACGCACAACAGCGCGCCGGCAAGATAACCCGCGTAATTCGCCGCTGCCAGCCATCCACCCTGCGCGAGCGAGAGATCCGAATGGGCCTGCATCAACGGCATCAGCGGCGTGAACGCGAAGCGGCCGATGCCCATTGCCGCCGCCAGTCCGAGCATGCCGACTGCCACAGCCACCACAGGAGACATTGGTTGCGTGCTACGCATTGTGACGTCATCCTACCGGCAGCATTGATTCATGTATACTGAATTATTTGGAACAATACATTCTTGAATAGACGAATCTATGACGGACCGAGGCGCAAGGATGGAGCTTTCCGATCTTCACATCTTCCGCACCGTCGCCCGCGAGGGCGGCATCGTTCGCGCGGCGCGGCGGCTGCATCGCGTCCCGTCCAACATCACGACGCGCATCCAGCAGCTCGAAGCGTCGATCGGCGTGCAGCTCTTCACGCGCGAGCACAATCGCCTGGCGCTCTCGCAGAGTGGCGAACGGCTGCTCGTTTACGCCGACCGGATGCTTGGCCTTTCCGACGAGGCCATGAAGGCGATCGCCGGCACTGCACCCTCCGGTGTTCTGCGCCTCGGGGCGCTCGAGAGCACCGCGGCAAGCAGATTGCCGGAGATTCTCGCCGCGTATCACCAGGCGTACCCGGACGTGAGCATCGAGTTGATGACGGGGACCAACGACGCGCTTACGTCCGCCGTGATCGACCGCCGCGTCGACGCCGCGTTCGTGGCCGAAACTCCGTCGAACAAGGAACTCGCGTACGAGCCTCTATTCCGCGAACGTCTGGTGGTCATCTCGGCAACCCGTCACGCGCCGATTCGCCGGCCGCAGGACGTCGCCGGCGATTCCGTGATCGCCTTTCCCAATGGCTGCTATTACCGCCGGGTGCTGCAGCGGTGGCTTGGCGAACGGCGATTGCCGACGGTCCGGGTGCTGGAGCTCGGCTCGTACCACGCGATCATTGCGTGCGTCGCCTCAGGCACCGGCATCGCACTCGCGCCGGAGTCGGTCCTCGAAACCGTCCAGCACACTGCCGTGGCTCGGCACGCGCTGCCCAAGGTGCACAGCGATGTCGTGACACCGCTCATCTGGCGCGTGTCCGGGCAATCGCCCGCGCTCGCTGCACTACGCAATCTGCTTGCGGGCCGGCAACAGCGCAAGCAGCGTGGCCCCGATCACAACAAAGGTCTCCGCTGAGCTCATCGCGCGCAACGTCAGCGCGGTGAATGTGCACCAGAGCAGCGGAACGACGAGAACCAGCCAGCGGAGGCGCCCGCGGACCAGCGCGAACACCGCAACCGTCAGGAGCGCCGTCGGGTCAGCCGCCACGCCGAATGCCTCGGCGGTCGTCCACGAACGTCCCGTGAGCGGCGCGAGGAACGGATACCCGAGGACGATGATCACGACGAGCGACGATTGCCATCCAGAACGCCCGACCGCGCGCCGGCTGAAACGCGATCCGGCCTGCGATAACGCCAACACCAACGAGAAGCAACGCCTCGAGCGCGAACGCCGCCGCAAACCATGCCGCTACCCAATTGATCTGCGCGTAACGCTGGTAGAGAAACGCCCAGCCGATCCACAGCCAGCAGGCGGCCAGCAGCGCGGCAATGATTCGATCGCGATGACGGCGGTTGCTCACCACCAACGCGACGATCGCGAGCCCGATCGCGAGGCCGACGAGTTGGGCGGGCCAGATCGCCAGGTTGTACAGCTCGATCGTCCGGTAATAGGTCCGCGGCGAGAACAGCAGGAAACTCGTCAGCCGGTACGTCCACCACTCGGACATCAAGCCCGCTCCACCGCCCCGACGATGCGCTGGCGCATCGACGCGTCGGGAAGGCGGCCGTACGCCGCATTCAT
Organism: uncultured beta proteobacterium; assembly: GCA_963840945.1. GTDB lineage: Bacteria > Pseudomonadota > Gammaproteobacteria > Burkholderiales > Casimicrobiaceae > CAIWHR01. The sequence continues at coordinate 234,239 of CAWJAU010000022.1, forward strand.
GTTTTCGCGCACGTGGGCAACGCTGGTCGTCGCCGGGATCGCGCAGGTGACAGCGGGGTGCGAGACAATGAACTTCAACACGAGCTCTGCCCAGCTCGTGCAGTCGATCTCCGCGGCCCATGGGGGAAGCGGTTGTCGCGCGAGCGCGCGGACCAGCGCGCCCTCGCGGAACGGACGGTTCACGATCACCGCGATGCCGCGATCGCGTGCGAGCGGCAGGATCCGCTCGTCGGCCTCGCGATCCACCGGGTTGTAGGTGACCTGCACGAAGTCGAGCGGATGGCTGCGCATCAGCTGCTCGACCTCGCGATGGCGGCGTCCTTCCGACGTCGTGATTCCGACGTAGCGGAGCTGCCCTGCCCCCTTCATCGCGAACAGCACCGGGAGGTGCTCCTGCCAATTGAGCAGGTTGTGCACCTGCACGAGATCGAATCGGCTCACCTGCCAGTTCCGGCGCGATTGGTCGATCTGCTCGCGGCCGCGCGCGCTCGACGTCCAAACCTTGTCCGCGGAGAAGATGCGCGCGGTCAGCCCCGCCTTGCGCAGGCCGTAGCCGATGACCTCCTGCGACGAGCCGTACATCGGCGACGAGTCGATCATCCGCCCGCCCGCGTCGACGAAGTTGCGCATGACCTCGGCGCACGCGTCCCGCGCAACCGGGTCGCCGCCGACGTTGAACGTGATCCAGCTGCCGAGACCGACGACGGGGAGCGCCTCGCCGGTGGACGGGATCGGCCGGGTCAGCATCGCGCGCGGCTGGGCTGGCGCAGGGGAAGGTCGAATGACCGCATACGCGCCAGCCGCGGCAAGCGTGCACAGCGTGCGACGGCGATTCCACATTGCAGGCTCCTCAGGTGCCTATCCGGCCCTTGGACCGCGGTAAGCCGACGCGGTTGCGGGTTGGTTGTATTATCTTGCGAGGTCTTCACCCTTTCGAGCGAGGTCGCGGTCATGGCTTTGCGAATCCGCCCGCTGGTCGCGCCTTTCGGCGCCGAAATCATCGGCGTCGATTTCTCCCGCGACGGTCGACGACGGCACGGTCGCAGAGATCGAAGCCGCGTGGCACCGCTACAGCATCCTGCTTTTTCGCGGCGTGTAGATGACCCCGGCGCAGCACGTCGCCTTTACCCGGCGGCTGGGACCGCTGCACATCATGGAGCCGCTGGAATTCAATCTTCCCGGGTTTCCCGAGGTGCTGGTCGTTTCCAATGTCGAGAAGGACAACAAGCCGATCGGCATGAAACGCGCGGGATGGGGATGGCATTCCGACGGCGAAGACAAGGTGCTGCCGAACGCGGGCTCGTTCATCCACGCGCTCGAGCTGCCGCCCGCGGACGGCGATACGCTGTACGCGGACACGTACGCCGCGTTCGCGGCGCTACCCGACGATGTGCGTCGCAAGATCATGGGCCGCCGCGCCTGCTTCAGCCGCGCCCGCTTCCACGAGGTCTACTACCCGCACCTGCCGCCGCTGACGGATGAGCAGAAGAAGGCGCGGCCCGACGTCTGGCATCCCATCGCCCGCCGGCATCCGCACTCGGGCTGGACGTCGCTCTATATCGGACGATGGGCGTACAAGATCGACGGAATGCCGGATGCCGAGGCGCAGGAGTTGATCGACTTCCTGAAGGATTTCGCGACGCGGCCGGAATTCGTCTACCGCCACAAGTGGCGCGTCGGCGATGCGCTGCTGTGGGACAACCGCTGCACGCAGCACTGCGCAACGCCGTTCGACGACGCGAGGTATCGGCGCCACATGCAGCGCACGACGCTCGAAGGCGAAGTGCCGATCATGGCGGAGAGGCGAAGTCTTCCGTCCGGCGCCGGCGCTCGTCTGATGCCTTGCCTCGTGCAGGATACGCGCCGGCAGCACCCGGCAATTCGCGAAGGGCGCCGCGAGCCAGACGGGCGCGCCCGGCGTCGAACGGCGCCGCACGCCCGTCGTTCGGCGTCTCGACAAGGCCGCGCTCGCCGCCGTCGAGCTCGACGTGGAACTCGCGCGTCGCGCCGAGGTAGAGCACCTGCCGGAGCGTGCCTCTGCAGCGCCAGGCCGTCATGCCGGCTTTTCGCGCAGCAAGACGCGTAGCGCTCCGGCCGCACCGCGACGTGCACCGCCGCGCCCGTCGCGATCTCCGCCGGCACCGGCGCCGCGATCTCGAGCCCGTCGCGCCGTCCGAACGTCGCGCGCCGGCGTCACTTGCCCGGAGAACAGGTTCATCCGGCCGATGAACTCGGCGACGAAGCGCGTCGCCGGACGTTCGTAGATATCGGACGGGTCGCCGATCTGCTCGATGCGGCCGGCGTTCATCACCGCGATGCGATTGGACATGACGAGCGCCTCGCTCTGGTCGTGCGTAACGAACACGGTGGTGATGCCGAGCCGGCGCTGGAGGCCGGCGATCTCGATCGCGCATCTCCTCGCGCAGCTTGAGGTCGAGGTTCGACAGCGGCTCGTCGAGCAGCAGCACGGTCGGATTGATGACCAGCGCGCGGGCGAGCGCGACGCGTTGGCGCTGGCCGCCGGACAGCTGCAGCGGCCGGCGCTCGCCCAGGCCGGCGAGCTGCACGAGGTCGAGCGCATCGGCCACGCGCTTCGCGATCTCGGCCTGCGGGCACGTTGCGCATCCGCAGGCCGAACGCCACGTTCTCGGCGGCGCTCATGTGCGGGAACAGCGCGTAGTCCTGGAACACGACGCCGATGTCGCGCCGGAACGACGGCAGGTCGACGACGGGCTTGCCCTTCAGGTAGATCTCGCCCGCCGTCGGCGGGAAAAATCCGGCGATGAGGCCGAGTGTCGTGGTCTTGCCGCAGCCCGAAGGTCCGAGCAGCGTCACGAACTCGCCTTCGTTCACATCGAGATCGATGCCGGCGACCGCCACCGTCGCGGCGTAGTGCTTCTCGATGCCGACGAGGCGCAGCGCCGGCTCAGCCACGCTGGCGATCTCCGTAGATGAAATCGCCAAGGCCGCTCACCCGCTCGACGATGGCGACCAGGATCAGCGGCAGCAGGAGCGTGATCACCGACACGGCGGCCAGGGTCGGCGCAAAGCCGAACTCGAGAAAGCCCAGGATCTTGACCGTGATCGGAATTTCGCCCGGCCGCGCGAGGAAGATCGACAGGTTCACGTCGGTGAACGAATGGATGAACGCGAACACGGCGCCGGCCACGACGCCGCTCTTGATCAGCGGCAACACGATGTGCCGCAACGTGCAGCCAACGCGTGGCGCCCAGGCTCGCCGCCGCGAGCTCGACGTTGGGCGGCAGCGTCTGCAGGCTGATGCTGACCGTGCGCACCGCGAACGGCATGCAGATCACCACGTGGCCGACGAGCAACGCCGTAAAGCCGATGTACTCGCGCCATCCGACGTACTGAAAGAGCTGCAGCAGGCCCACGCCGGTCACCAGCGTGGGCAGCATCAGCGGCCCGAGCGTCAGCGCGATCAGTGCGTCGCGGCCGCGGAAGCGGTACCGATACAGGGCAAACGCAAGCGGCAGCGCGAGCAGCGTGCTGACAGGATCGCCGTGAGCGAGCCGAGCTTCAGGCTGAACAGCAGCGGGTCGATCCACTCCGGCGCGAACGCGCGCTCCCACCAGCGCAGCGAAAAGCCGCGCGGCGGGAAGAACGAGCGGTTGGTCTGATTGAACGAGACCGCGGCCGTGATCAGGATCGGCCCCAGCGAGAAGAGATAGACGAACGCCACGACGGTGCACAGCAACGCCCAGGGGCCGGACGTCGCGCGCCACCGAGCGACGTGAAGATTCGCGCGCATCACAGCGTCGCCTGCCTGGCGCCCAGCCGCGACGCCGCGTACAGCAGCGACAGCGAACAGACGATGAGGATGACCGCCAGCGCGGCGCCGAGCGACCAATCGAGCAGCTGCATGATGAAGCTGTAGATCGCGGTCGCCGCGACCTGCGTCGCGGGGCCGCCGAGAATGGCCGGCGTCGCGTACGCGCTGATGGCGATCGAGAACACCAGAATGAAACCGCCGGCGATCCCGGGCAAGCTCAGCGGCAACACCACGTTGAAGAACGTGCGCGTGCGGCTGGCGCCGAGGCTCATCGCCGCGGACTCGAGGTTCGGGTTGATGCCGTTGAGCGAGCCCATGATCGTCAGCACCGTGTACGGCAACAACGCATGCGCGAGGCCGATGATGATGGCGCCGGTGCTCGGCATGAACGCGATCCGCTCGCCGATCACGCCAAGGCCGAGCAGCACGTCGTTGGCGACGCCGAAGCGGTTGAGGATGATGTACCAGCCGTAGGTGCGCACGACCACGCTCGCCAGCAGCGGCGCGAGCGACAGCGCGATCAGCAGCCCTTTCCAGCGGCTCTTCGTCCGCACCGAGGAAATAGGCGAGCGGATAACCCAGCACGACGTCGATCACGCCGACGGCGAGCCCGACGACGAACGTGCGCGCGAAGACCTCGAGATAGAGCGGACGCGTGAACAGAAAGCGGTAATTGTCGAGCGTCAGCTCGTCGGTGAGCTGCTGCGCCTCCGACTTCAGGAAGCTCGCTGACAGCAACAGCGCATTGGGCAGGACGAAAAACGCGAGCAGCACCGCCGCGGGCACCGCGATCAGCAGCCAGTGCGCCGGAACGCGGCTGCGCTGCTCCGCTGCTGTCATGTACGGTCACCGCCCTGCGCGGAAATCGCGCGGACCGCTAGCCCATGATTTCCTGCCAGCGCAACGTCCAATCCTTGCGGTTGACGCCGATGGCCTCGAGATCCGGGCAGCTTGACCGAGTCGAACTGCTGCTTGGTCACGATCTGCGTATCCACGAAGGCTTTCGGCCAGTCGGTGAGATCGCCGCGACCGGGGCTGCAGAAATAGGCCTGGCACCATGCGCGCTGCGTTGCCGGCTCCAGCATGAAATTGATGAACTCGTACGCGAGCTTCTTGTTCTTGGCGCCGATCGGCACGCTGGCGGAATCGATATTGGCGATCACGCCTTCCTTCGGCACGATCATTCCGTACGGAATGCCGCGGCTGATGTAGTAGCCCGCACGCGCGCTCCAATACGGCGACAGCCAGACTTCGCCGCTTTCGAAATGCGGCGCGGCTTCCGCCGACGTCGTGACCACGACGCCCACGTACGGCTTCTGGCTCTTGAGCAGCGCCCACGCCGGTTCCATGTTCGACGCGCTGCCGCCGCCCAACTCGGCCGCGTGGATCAGCGCGTAGACCGAGAGCAGGTTGGCGGGGTTGTAGTTGATGATGTGCCCTTTCACCTTCGCGCCGTAACGCTTTTCCGGCTGCCAGTAGTCGGCCCAGGACGTCGGGCTTGTCGAGCTTGTCCTTGTTGTAGAGGAGCGAGTCGAACTGCAGCGTGTGGATCACGGTGACCGGCGGCAGCGTCTGGCGCGCTTTCTCCCACGTGAACTTGAGATTCGGGACTTCCTTGTCCGTGATCTTTTCCAGCAGGCCTTCCTTGGCGCCCAGGATCACCTCGGGCGGGCTCAGCGCCGCCGCGACGTCGAAGCCGGGCGCCCCTTTCGACGCGCGGATCTTGGCGTAATCCTGCGACGACGTGCCGGTCGCGTCGTGCACGACCTTGACGCCGAACTTCTTCTCGAAGGGCTGGATGACGTTCTTCTCGAAGAGCTCCTGGTATTCGCCGCCGAAGCTGTTGACGACCAGCGTTTCGTCGGTTCGCTGGGCCCAGACATAGGGCGCGCCCAGGCCGAGCACGGTGGCCGCGGACGCGCGCCGGATGAATTCGCGCCGATCGAGTTCGTTTTGGGTAGTGTGCTCTGTCGCCATGACCGCCTCCTCTTCGCGTCTGTGCAACCCGCACGCCAGTCTAGCATTCAGTACCGTCCCTACTGTGTCCGAATGCTATCGCAACGAGTCCTCGGTCAGCGGCGCCAGCGCGTCCCCCGCGGCGCTCGAGTGGCGCCGCGGGGGCACAGTTTGCTGCCTCAGTCCGCCCCACCCCAGCGTAGGTGCGGCGGCTCGCCTTAGCTCACCTTGATGTCGATCCGGCGCGGCTGGGCATGCTCGGCCTTCGGAATGCGTAGGCTCAGCACGCCATGCTTGAATTCGGCGGACACCTTGCCGGTATCGAGTTCCTTGGACAGCGTGAAGACTCGCCGGAAGCGCGGCACGCCGACCTCGACGTAAGTCGCCTCCATGCTTTCCGGCATCGCGAATGCTGACCTCGCCCTCTATCGTCAGCGTGCCGGCCTCCACGTGCAGTTTGAGCTTGTCCTTGGGCACGCCCGGCAGATCGGCGCGCAGCGTAATGCCGGTGCTGTCTTCGATTACGTCCACCGGCGGCATCAGGGCCGCGTCGCTGCGCTGCGTCGCGCTTGTTGCGCGTCGCCGCATCAGTGCGCGAAGCCTGTTCGTTCCTGGTGACTGCGGTCGTATCGTTCATGATTGATCCTCCGGGGTCATTGGACGGTGATGCGGCGTGGTTGGGCCGATTCGTGGCGCTTCACGTGGATGTGCAGCACGCCGTCGCGATAGTCGGCCGACACGCTATTGGGGTCCACGTCGTCGGACAAGCTCACCACCCGCCGGAACCGGCCGCTGAAACGCTCGTTGATGTGCACGGCGGCTTTATCATCGTCCTCGGAGGGCAGGTCCGGGGTCCGCTCGCCGGCGATGGTCAGCAGACCCCGGTCCAGATTCACTTCCATCGTGGCGGGGTCGAGCCCGGGAGCAAAGGCGTAGATCTCGACGGATTGTGGCGTGCCGCCGACGTTTAGTGCAGGAAAGCCGCCGCGGCCAATGCCGCGGATGCTGGGGGACAGGTCGAACGCCTCCTGCATCTCGCGCTGCAGGCGATCCAGCTCGGCGAATACGTCGCGAGCAAACAAGGATCGGTACATAGCAATCTCCTCTCTTGGGTTGAACCAAGCGCCCCGGCTCGCGCCGCGGCGCCCGTAAACTTATTTCGGGCACGGCTCCGCGAGTTTCAAGAGGTCGATTTGCAGCAGCGCCGCGATCTCGAAGTGCTTGCGCCGAAAGCGTCCGGCGTCCTGACAATCTCCGAGGCGCCGCACTGTAATTGATTGATTAATAGAGGTATATTGTGGAAGAGATCTTGGGGAGAGGATCAGCGGCGCTTCCGCCCTTCCGGGACATTGAGCGTCGAGGATTGCGGGATTCCATCCGATGCCGGTCGCAATCGCGCCTTGGCCTTCTTTACGTCGGCCTCGATCGCCTTGGCACTCCGGTCCCGTGAACTTGGCGGCGAGCGCGTCGAGGAACACGCGCGTTCGCGCCGGCATCAGGCGCCGGCCGGGAAACACCGCCCACGCGCTGACCGGCGGCAGCTGCCAATCGGGCAGCACCTGGACGAGCTCGCCGCGCTTGAGGTGCGGCAGCGCGAAGTGATCGTTGATCGACCGTGATTCCCGCGCCCTCGAGCGCCATCCGCATCAGCAGCTCCGGTGAATTGGCCGTCGCGCGGCCCGGCGGGATGCCCTCCCAGCGCTGCTCGCCGCGCGTGAGCATCCAGGGCATCGGGTCGCCGGTGCGGCCGAGGATGCGCAGCGCGTCATGCTCCATGAGCGCCTCCGGCTCGGAGGGCGTTCCGCGGCGCGCGAGGTACGCGGGCGCCGCGTAGAGGCTGCCGGTGAACACCGCGATCCGGCGGGCGGCGAGCGACGCATCGTCGCGCAAATCGCCCATGCGGATCGCGACGTCGAAGTTCTCGCCGATGAGATCGACGAAACGCGCGGACAGGTCGACCTCGAGCGTGATCGCCGGATACTTGAGGACGAACTCCGCGAGCAGCGGCGCGAGGACGATGCTGGCCATGTCGCTCGGCATCGTCACGCGCAGCCGGCCGCTGGGCTCGACTTGCCGGTTCTGGGCGAGCGACGTCGCGGCCGTCGACGTCCTCGACGACGTGGCGCGCATGCTCGAGCACCGCGAGTCCGAAGTCGGTGACCGTGAGCTTGCGGGTCGTGCGCAGCAGCAGCCGCTCGCCCAGCTGCGCTTCCAGCGCGGCCACCCGGCGGGAGACCGTCGATTTGGGGAGCCCGAGCGCGCTCGGCGGCGCGCGAGAAGCTGCCCTCGTCCACGACGCGCGCGAAGAGGAGGAGATCGTTGGGCTCGAGGTTCATCGGTCCCGGTCCTTCTGTGGCCCTCTGCGGCGTGCGAGGGAGCCCGGCAGTCCGATCGCGCTCACTATTGTCCCAGTAGTGGAACAATGATATCCAATTTAGCGACTTCTGGGCCGTCCTGAGCAACAAATATATTGACTCCGTCGCCAACCCGAACCCAATGGAGCCCGGACATGAACATCCTGCAGATCAATTCCAGCGCCCGCCGCGAAGCCTCGCATTCGACGCGCCTCGCCAACTCGAATCGTCGAGCGCCTGCGCGACGCCGACCCCGAGGCCGACGCTCACGGTTCGCGATCTCGACCGCACGCCGCATCCGGTGCTGGACGAAGCGGCGCTGGGCGCGCTGTTCACGCCGGCCGATCAGCGCACGCCGGAGCAGGCGGCGCGCGTCGCGCTGGACGACGCATTGATTGCCGAGATCAAGGCCGCAGATGTGATCGTGCTGGGCGTGCCGATGTACAACTTCGGCGTGCCCGGCGCAGCTGAAGAACTGGATCGACGCGATCTCGCGCGCCGGCGTGACGTTCCGCTACACGGAGAAGGGCCCTGAAGGGCTGCTCAAGGGCAAGAAGGTCTACGTGGCGCTGACGCGCGGCGGCAAGTACCGGAACACGCCGGCGGACACGCAGGTCCCGTATCTGCAGACGGTGCTTCACGTTCCTCGGCATGACCGACGTGCACTTCGTGTACGCCGAAGGGCTCGCGATGGGGCCGGAGGCGGAGCAGAAGGCGATCGCCTCGGCGTACGAGCAGATCGAGGAAGCGGTGGCCGCGTAAGGCAACCGCGGCAGCCGCGCAAGGTTCGAATTTTCGGACACGCCGCCAGAATTCGGACCCCATCTACAAGGAGAATGCAATGACGACGACGCTCACCAAACCCGAAACCGAGATCGGTCGACGCGGCCGCGCACGGTCGAGCGGCTGATCGCCGGCCAGCCGACGTCGGACGGCGCGGGCGTGAAGCTGACGCGCGTGCTGACGCAGCCGCTGCAGCGCCGGCTCGATCCGTTCCTCATGCTCGACGCGTTCGGCACCGACAATCCGCAGGATTACATCGGCGGGTTTCCGGACCATCCGCATCGCGGCTTCGAGACGGTCACGTACATGATCGCCGGCCGCATGCGCCATCGCGACAGCGCGGGCCACGAGGGGCTGCTCTCGAACGGCGGCGTCCAGTGGATGACGGCCGGGCGCGGCGTGATCCACTCCGAGCTGCCCGAGCAGGAAGACGGCCGCATGGAAGGCTTCCAGCTGTGGCTCAATCTCGCCGGCGAAGGACAAGATGCGCGCGCCGTGGTATCGCGACATCCAGAGCGCGGAGATTCCGGAGTTCACGACGCCGGAAGGCGTGAAGGTGCGCGCGATCGCCGGCCGCAGTCACGGCATCGACGGCGCGATGCAGCGCGAAGTCACCGAGCCGCTGTATCTCGACCTCGAGATTCCGGCGGGTGCGAGCTTCGCGCAGGCGCTGCCGCCGTCGCACAACGCGTTCGTCTACGTGTATCGCGGCGGCTTGCAGATCGGCGACACGCGAAGTGCCGGTGCAGCGGATGGCGATACTCGCGAACGACGCCGACAGCGACGGCGTCGTGCTGAAGGCGACCGCGGCGACGCGCGCGTTGCTGATCGCCGGCAAGCCGCTGGGCGAGCCCATCGCGCAGTACGGTCCGTTCGTCATGAACACGAACGACGAGATCTTCCAGGCGGTGCAGGACTACCAATCCGGGAGATTCGCCGCAGCGCGATAATATGCATCCGGGCCCTCAACGGCCCGGATGCATACTGTCCGGGTGGCGGGATTAGCGGGATTATGACTTCGTCAATCGAAAGGAGACCACGCCATGAAAGTTCTGGCCCTCGTATATCCTGGAATGACCCTGCTGGACCTGGTCGGTCCCCTGCAAGCGTGGAGCTTTCTGCCCGGTTACGAAGTTCAATATGCCTGGCGTCGCGCCGGTGCAGTGCCCACCGATTGCGGCCTCAGCGTGCAGGCGAGCCACAGCTTCGAGGATGCCTGGGCTGATCCGGACGTCCTCATGGTCGGCGGCGGGGCGAAGCCCACATTGGACCTGCTGAGCGATTCCGCCGCAATCGCATTTCTGGCTGATCGCGGCTCGCGTGCCCGCTGGGTGTGCAGTGTCTGCACAGGTTCCCTGCTGCTGGGGGCGGCCGGACTGCTGCGAGGCTATCGTGCCGCGGTGCACTGGGGCGCGCGGGATGCGCTGGCCCAATTCGGCGCCGAACCCAGCAATGAGCGCGTCTGCATCGACCGCAATCGGCTTACCGGTGGGGGCATCACGTCTGGCGTCGACTTTGGCATCACCATGGCGGGGCATTGGGCGGGAGAGAGCATGGGGCGAGTCATCGAACTGATCATGGAGTACGCACCACAACCGCCGTATGGGACGGGCCGCCCTGACTTGGCCGATGCGCAGACCCTTGCGGCCGCGAAGGCGGCGATGCAGCAGGCGATGACCGGTTTACCCGCATAGAGCAAAGCGTTCGCCTGCGCGGGCCTCGGCACGCAGACCGAGCTGGTGCTGGACGCCCGAGCATTGGCGCCGAACAACGGCGAGGACCAGCGCGCATGGATATTCGCGTGGACGATTTGAGCAGCCCGGAGATTGTCCAGTTGCTGCGCGCGCACTTGCAGAGCATGGCGCTGCTTTCTCCTCCGGAGAGCGTTCATGCGCTCGATCTCGAGGCCCTGCGCCAGCCGGAGGTCACCATTCTGGAGCGTATGGCAGGACTCCGAGTTGATGGGTTGCGGCGCTATCAAGGAGCTGGATTTGCGGCATGGTGAAATCAAGTCGATGCGGACAGTGCCGTCGCATTTGCGCCAAGGGGTTGCCGCGAAGCTCATGCGCCACATTCTTGACGAGGCCAAACGGCGCTCCTATGAGCGGCTGAGCCTGGAAACCGGTTCGACGGAGCCCTTTGCGCCGGCGCGATGCCTCTATGCCAGTTTTGGGTTCACCCGATGCGGCCCGTTCGCCGACTACGTTCATGATCCGTTCAGCGTTTTCATGACGCGGGAAATCCTACGTGACCGATGACATCGTCGTCGCCAGCCAGAATGACTTCGAAGCGGTGCTGGCTTCCATCGCGCGCGCCCATCGCATGGTCTTCATCTCCGGACTGCCGGGTGTCGGCAAGAGCCTCTTCATTCGGGAAATTGGCAAGGGTGGCGCACGCGATGGGGCGCGACACGCATCTGCTCCAGTGGGATGTCGTGCGCCCGGCGTTCGAGTCTCGGGCGATCCTTGCCCGATATCCCGAGCGGGACGGCGCGACGCACGCTGTCATACGCAAGGCCGTCGGGCAATGGGTACGCAAGGCGGTGGTCCGCTGGCACCGGGAGCACGGAACGCTCGTCAAGTATGTTGATCGCAGAGGTGCCGCTGATCGGCAACCGACTGGTGGAGCTCGCGCAGGTGCACGCCGATGATGCGGAGCCGCTCCTGGCCGGGCCGGAGACGTTGTTCGTCACGCCCGTGCCATCGGCGCCGGTGCGCGCGGCGATTGAACGGGCGCGCGAGCGGACGTCCGCGAATCCGGCGAACCCCCGCGAAAGTGCCGACGCAGCGATCAACGTCCTGCAGGAGCTCTGGCTGGACACGCGAGTGCGCGCAGTGGAGATAGGCGCCGCCGCGCCGACCGCGGAAGCACGTCCGCCATTCGACCCGCAGGCTTACGCCGCCGTCTATCGTCATTTGCTGCGCCGGCGCAAGGCGATAACGGTGAGAATGGACGTCGAGCTCGAGTCGAACGCGTCGGTTTACGATCTTGCTGTGGAGGTAACCGATATCGTTCCGAGTGCCGACGAAGCCGCTGAAATCCTGATGCGGCTTGAACGCGAGCACACGACGGCAGAGATCGAGTCGGACGTCGCACGCTGGTTCCAGTCGATTTGATGGTGTTTGGAAAACGTCGAGGTGGCGGACATGTGCAGAAATATCAAGATGCTTTTCAATTTCAACCCGCCGGTGACCGAAGAGGAGATTCGCGCAGCCTCGCTGCAATTCGTGCGCAAGGTCAGCGGCTTCAACAAGCCATCGAAGGCCAACGAGGCCGCATTCCTCGCGGCCGTCGACGGCATCGCGGAAATCTCGAGCAATCTTCTTCACTCGCTCGAAACAAGCGCCCCGCCGAGAAATCGGGAAGAAGTCGCGGCGAAGGCGCGCGAGCGCGCAGCCCAGCGGTTTTCGACATGACGCGCCCGTGCTAAATCTCCGACGGACGGCCGCGTCACTCGCGGTGGCATCGCGTTCCTGCGCAAGCCCTGTCCGCCGCGGTTCGGAGCGGCTCCCGAATCCTCGATGCGATAGTCGACCTCGCGCGCTTCCAGATGGTTCTACTCGAAAAGGTGGAGGAACTCACGCGCTACCTGCTGGTGCAGCAGGCAACGATCGACGAGCAGCGGTCGCGCCTGGAGGCGCTCGAGCAGCGCTTCAGTTCGCAACGCTCTTCAGATTGAGCCACGTTGCAAGGAAGACGATCAGGGCGCCGATGAACACCCAGACCGTCAGCGCTTCGCCGTAGAACGCATAGCCGATGACCGCGATCAGCGGCAGGCGCAGGAAGTCCATTGGCACGACCACCGTGGCGTCTGCGAGTTGGAAGGCGCGCGCCAGGCAATAGTGCGCCGATATCGCCGTCACCGCGACGACTCCCACCCATGACCACAGGCCGCCCGACGGCCACACCCAGTGCGGCAAGGCCGGCAGCAGCGCAATCGGCAGCTGGATCACCGTCATGTAGAAAGGGATCGAGAGCGGCGTCTCCGTGCCGGAAAGACGTTTCATGAACACGTGCGAGATCGCAAAACACAATGCGCCGCCGAGGACCACGAGCGCCGGCACGCTTATCGCTTCCACGCCCGGCCGCAGGATGACGAGGACGCCGGCGAAGCCAAGCGTCACGGCCAGTGCGCGCAACCAGTTCATCCGTTCGCCGAGAAAGATCGTCGCCAGGATCGCGGTCCAAATCGGCACGGTAAACTCGATGGCGAAGACCTCGGTCAGCGGTATGAGAGCAATGCCGTAGAACCAGGCGTATTGGCCGCCGAAGTGGGTCACATTGCGCAGCAAATGCGTTCCGAAGACCTGTGTCCGGACCTGCGCCCACCCGGATCGCTGCAGGAACGCCGCGAGTACGGCAAGCCCGCCGAGGCTGCGGAAGAACAGGATCTGGAATGTGGTCAACTCCGTTGAAAGCTGGCGCCCCGAGATCGCCATCGCGGAGAAGGAGACGAGCGCACCGGACATCCAGAGCGCGGCGCGGATCACCGGCGGAATGTGTTCCGGAGACATCGAGGAACTCTCGTCTTGGTGTCGGGTGAGGACGACAGGAAAGGAGCGCGTACTCTACTACGGCGGCAGAGTGCGCTTCCGACGCATCACTCCAGTAACGGCGGCAGTATCGCTCCCGTGCGCTCGACGATCAGGCCGTACGCCTGCGGCTGGCGGTGCAGGGCGAAATTGAAGGTCGTGCTCTTGTACGACAGCGTGAGATCGAGATCGCAGCGGGCAATTGCAAGCTCGTCGCCTTCCGTCGTACACGCGGCCACGATTTCCCCTGACGGCGCCACGATGATCGAGTTGCCGATCTGGCGCACCCCGTCTTCGTCCCCGGCCTTCGCCACGCCCACCACCCAGCAGCCATTCTGGTAGGCGCCCGCCTGCATCACGAGCTCGTTGTGAAAGTGCGCGAGATGATCGTGCTCGGGCGACGCCGGATTGTGTACCGGCGTGTTGTAGCCCAGAACCACCATTTCGACACCCTGCAGTCCCATCACGCGATAGGTCTCGGGCCAGCGGCGGTCGTTGCAGATCGCCATGCCGACGATGCCACCGAACGCGCGGAACACCGGGAAGCCCAGGTTGCCGACTTCGAAATAGCGTTTCTCGAGGTTCTGGAACGGCCGCCACGGCTCATGCTCGGCGTGGCCGGGCAGGTGGACCTTCCGGTACTTGCCGACGATGCGCCCGGCCTCGTCGACGAGGATCGACGTGTTGTAGCGGTGCGTCGCTCCGTTCTCGATCGTCGAGCTCGGCGAAGCCGAGATAGAAGCCGACGCGAAGGTCGCGAGCGCAGTCGAACAGTGGCTGCGTCTCGGCGTTGGGCATCGCGCGCTCGAAGTAGGCGTCGATGTCGTCTTGCCGCTCGTAGTACCAGTGCGGGAAAAACGCGGTGAGCGCGCATTCGGGAAAAACGACGAGGTCGCAGCGGTGGGACGCGGCTGCTCGCAGCAGCACGATCATTCGCGCGACCGCGCTCGCACGGCTTTCGGTGCGGGAAATCGGTCCGAGCTGCGCGGCGCCGACGGTGACGATGCGGGTCATTCAGGGTGCCTCCGGGGCGGCGAGTTCGAGGAGCATATGCAGCAGCACCTGGCGGAGCAAGTGTATAACGGTGCCGCTGGCGCTCTCGAGCCGCGTGACCCGGGCTACGCGAGATGTGTGGCTAGCACGTTCGCGAGCCGCACGAAATCGGCAATCGTCAGCGTCTCGCCGCGCGCCCCGGGATCGATGCCGGCGCGGCGGAGCGCGCCTTCGTCGCACATCGCCGAAAGGGCGTTGCGCAACGTCTTGCGCCGCTGGCCGAAGGCCGCGCTGACGAGGCGGCCAAACAGCGCGGCGTCGGCGATGTGCGGCTTCGCGCCGCCAACGGCACCAGGCGCACGACCGCGGAATCGATCTTCGGCGCCGGCCGGAACGCGCCTGCCGGCACGACGAAGAGGCGCATCAGGCGGAACTGCGCCTGCAGCATCACGGTGAGCCGTCCGTATTCGGCAGTGGCGGGCCGCGCCGTCATCCGCGCCACCACCTCCTTTTGCAGCATCACGTGGACGTCGACGAGTTGCGCGTCGAACTGCGCGAGGCGAAAGAGCAGCGGCGAGCTGATGTTGTACGGCAGGTTGCCGACGACGCGCAGCGCGCGGTCCGAGCGCCCTGAAGTCGAAGTCGAGCACGTCGGCGACGTGAAGCGTCAACTGCGCCGGGCGGGAATTCGGACGCGAGTCGCGCGGCGAGATCGCGGTCGATCTCGACGGCATCGAGATGCCCGGCACGCTCGATCAGCGGCCGCGTCAGGGCGGCCAGCCCCGGGCCGATCTCGACCAGGCGGTCGCCTGGCTGCGGCTCGACTGCGTCGACGATCCGTGCGATGTAATGCGGATCGACGAGGAAATTCTGGCCAAAGCGGCTTGCCGCGGCTGGTGCTTTTCCATCTTGTCACGCCGCTTCGGTGAAGGCTAATACGTTCGAGCGCGTGTGGCCAATTCGATCGCGAGATCCACGGCGGCGATGAGGCTGCCCGGATCCGCGCCCCGCGCCTTCGCCGCGTCGACCGCAAGGTCGAGCGCGGTGCCATGGTCGACCGACGTCGCGGATGAACGGCAACCCGAGCGTTACGTTCACGCCGTGGCCGAAGCTCGCGGCCTTCAAGACCGGCAGTCCTTGATCGTGGTACATCGCGACGATCGCATCGAAGCGTCGCGCGATCTCGGGCACGAAGACGGTGTCGGCGGGAAACGGGCCGGTTACATCGTGGCCGGCGTCGCGCATCGCCGCGATCGCCGGTGCGATGATGTCGATCTCCTCGCGACCCAGGTGCCCGCCCTCGCCGGCGTGCGGATTGAGTCCGCAGACGGCGATCCGGGGCGAGACGAGCGCGAACTTCGCGCGGAGCTCGGCGACGACGACGGCGAGCGTCGCGTCGACGGCGTCCCGCGTGAGCGCCGCCGGCACGTCCTTCAGTGCGAGGTGCGTCGTGACGAGAGCGACACGAAGCGGCGCATCCGGCGCGCCGCCGACGAGCAGCATCACGACGTGCGGCGAGTGCGTGCGCTGCGCGAAGAATTCGGTGTGCCCGGTGAAGGGAATGCCGGCGTCCATGAGCACGCTTTTCTGGACCGGGGCGGTGACCAGCGCCGAAAACGCGCCGGTCGCGCATGCGTCCGAGGCGCGCTGCAACAACGCGAGAACGCTGTGGGCGTTGGACGGGTCGGGCTCACCCGGCGTCACGGGCGCCGCCACCGGCTGGTGCCAGACTTCGATGCGGCCATCGGACGGCGCGTAGGACGCCGCATCGTAGTCGACGTACCGCGGCGCGAGGCCGATCCGAGCACCGCGCGCCGTCAGCAATTCACGGTCGCCGACGATGACAAGACGAGCCGCGAACGGGCGCTCGCGGTGATGCAGGTCGAGCAGCGCAACGAGTTCCGGCCCGATACCTGCGGGCTCGCCCGCGCTGATCGCAATAGTGGGAGGCCAGCGCATCCGCGCCGCTTCCATCAATCCGGCAGTCTGGCGACGACGATGCCGGATGCATCGCCGAACAGCTCGACCTTGACGTCGGCCACGGCGCCGATCGCGTAGGTGCCATCGGCCGCTTCGACGATGTTGGCTTGCAGGAAGCCGTGGAGCGGCCGCGTCGGCCGCCCGAACACCCAGAGCTGCTCGAGCGGCTTCGCCGGATCGATCTCGCCCGTATGCTGGACCGCGGGGCCCATCGGCAAAGCGTATCCTTCGCGGCCGAATACCGGGAATTGATCGAGCGCCGCTTTGTAGCGCAGCACGCGCTGGCCGGGGAAGCGCTGCCGCGAAATGAGGTCGTACCAGCGCGCCCGGCGGCAACGCGATGTCGACCTCGCCTCCGGCCTGGAGGACCGGCGCGACCAGCAGCGTGTCGCCGCACATGAACTGCGTTTCATAGCCGCGGGTGAGCGCGTTGGCGGGAAAGGCCAGCGCCATCGCCCGCATCACGGGCATCCCCGTCGCGACCGCCTCCGCGATCACTCGCTGCAGGTACGGAATCAAGCGGTAGCGGAACGCGAGCCACTTCTTGGCTATGGCTTCGGCATCGGCGCCGAACGCCCAGGGTTCGCGCTCGCCGATGCCGTGGACGCGGAGGTGCGAGCTGAACACCGTCGCCTGCAACCACCGGAGATAGAGCTCCGCCGACGGTGGCTGCGAGCCGTAGAAGCCGCCGATGTCGGAGCTGTGGTACGGCGCTCCGCTCATGCCCCACGAAAGGCCCCCGCGAATCGATGCGGCAAGGCCTTCCCAGTCGCTTTGCGGATCGCCGCCCCACTGGATAGGGTAGCGCTGGCTGCCGATCCAGCCGGCGCGGCCCCAGACCATCGGCGCCGAATCGCGCTCGCGCTGGTATTTCGCCGTCGCCTCGAAGACGCATTGGTTGTAGAGGAGCGGATAGACGTTGTGCAGCCGGCGGCCTGTGTCGCCGTTGAACGCGACGGCGTCGTCAGGGACCTGCTCGCCGAAATCGCTCTTGATCACGTCGACGCCGTCGGCGAAGAGCGCGGCGTGCGCATCGCGCCACCAGACGTAGGCGCCGGGATGCGTGAAGTCGACGATGCCGCTCTCGGGCAACGGCGTCAGCACCTTGCCGAAGGGGCTCGTGCCCGGCGCCGTATCCCAACCGAACACGTAGGGCTCGCCGTCCTTCGTGGTCAGAAGGTAGCCGCGCGACGCCAAGTCGGCGAAGAGCGGCGAATGCACGGACACATAGGGATATTCCCAGACGCAAATCCGCAGGTGGTGGGCCTTGATCGCGGCGAGCGCCGCGCGTGGATTCGGAAAGCGATCGACGTCCCATTCGAAATCGACGCGCGTTTCCAGCTTCCACGCGGCGCGGCCGTCGAGCGTCAGCACGTCGCACGGAATCCGGTGGGGGCGAAGCTTCGCCGCCACGGCCGCTGCTTCCTCCGGCGTCTTGTAGTAGGCGCGCGAAACCCAGAGACCGAGGCTCCACAGCGGGACCGTCGCGGCACGCCCCGTGAGTTGCGTGTACAAATCGAGGATGGCGGCCGGGCGTGTCCGCGGCGAACAGGAAGAGATCGAGTGCCTCGTCTTCGACGGCGACCACGTAGCGAGCGGTGCGACCAGTCGGGGTGTCCGACGCCGTGCGTGACCGACGCCGGGGTGTGGACGAGTAGCGCCCCAGGCCCCCTTGCCCGTGCCCGGGCTCCACGCGAACGGCGCATTCTTGTAGGCGAGGCCGGTGTTGACGCCGAGCGCATCGACGACCCGCGAATGAATGAGCTGCCCGCGCTTGTTGAGCGGGCCGAATTTCTCGCCGAGGCCATACACGGGCTCGCCCGAAGCGAGTGCGAGCGCCGCGGTCCAATGCCCGCCCTGGCGCACGCGGGCGAACGAGGGCAGCCTCATCCAGCCCCGGAAATGCTCGTCGGTGATCGACCCGACGATCGGCGCGCCGCGAAGCAGAAGTCGAAACCGCAAAGGCGTGGTCGTGAGCTCGAGCGTCGTTTCGCCGGCGGTGAACGTCCAGGCGCCGCTTTCCTCCTGCGCGACCGTGCAGGCCTTCGGCCGGCCCACGACGAGGCCGTAGTCGGGCTGGGTGCTCGGCCCTACGCGGAGCCGGAACACGCCCGGGCCGTAGCAGGAGACTTCCAGAATGTCGCCCGTCGACGTCGCGAGCGATGCGCCCGAGGCCGAAGCGCCGAGGCTCTGCAGCGCATCGAGCCGGATGAACGGGGCGGTATCGAAAGTCATGTCTCGCTGATCGGTCGCCGGTGCGGCGAAATTCAGCCCGCGAACGCGGGTTCCGGCAGGCCCGGCACGTCCACCGGCATCGCGAACAGGCCGCCGGAATACGGCAACCGCGCGAGCTCGTCGGCATCGCGCAATTGCCGCGCGCTGGTGACGTAGAGCGTCTTGAGATCGGGGCCGCCGAAGGCGCACATGGTCGGACACATAGCCGGCAGCGGGTGCTCGCTCAGCACGCGGCCGTCCGGCGCGATCCGCTTCAGCTTGCCGCCCTTGTAGAGCGCGCTCCAATAGCAACCATCGCGGTCGACGGCCGCGCCGTCGGGCCGGTCGCCGCGGCCGTGAAGCGCACGAGCACGCGGGGCTTCGTTGGCGTTCCGGTTGCCGAATCGTAGTCGTAGGCGTGGATTACCTGCGTCGGAGTGTCCGTGTGGTACATCGTGCGGCCGTCCGGGCTGAACGCGAGGCCGTTGCTGATCGTCATTCCGGAGAGCACGCGCGTCAGCGAGAAATCGGTGTCGAGGCGATACAGCGCCGCCGTGGAGGCATCGCGCGCTTCGTTCATGCTGCCGGCGAGCAGGCGGCCCTGAGGATCGCAGCGGCCGTCGTTGAAGCGATGGTGCGCGGGATCGTACGGCGCGGCCGCCACCTTGCGCATCAGCGTGCCGTCCTGGTGCGCGAGCCAGAAGCCGCCGCGAAGCGCCACGACGAAGCCGCCGGCGCGGCGGAGCGCGAAGCAGCCGATCGATTCCGGCATCGGCATCACCGTGTTCTGCCCGGTCGCCGGATCGAAACGGTTGAGCGAAGGCGCATTGATGTCGACCCAGTACAGGGCCTGGTCGGCGGCGGACCAGACCGGGCATTCGCCGAGACTCGCCTTGATGTCGAGAACGCAACGAAGCGCTCTGCCGGGAAATGTGGAGACAGTCATGGGCGCGCTCGCACAAAGATGCGCATCGTACAAGAAAATCCCGTTCCGGCAGCAAGAATCCGCGCGCCGGTGCCGGTTTCGCCGCGCGCCGCACGGTTGAACGCGTCGGTCATGTGCGTCACCGGCTCCACGGCGACGAAGTCACGCGCTACCGGAGCGTACACCACGACGAAGCCGGCAGCGCGATCGGCGGCGATGCCGACGTCGAACGGGCACGCGGGATCCGTGAGCGTCGCCAGACCGTTCCATCCCGTGAAGACGTTGTCGATGGTGGCTTCGCGGCGTGCGCCATGAGGTTATTGGTGCTCCCTTGGCGCTGCGCGCCTACCCTCCACTCCGCAGGTATCGCGACGCGACGGATCGGCAACAGCGTCGCGTCATTCTCCCAGACACCATCGACATCGAAATCGAGCGTGGTCGCCGCAGTTCGCGGGAAGAACGGGTGCAGACCGAGACCGAACGGAAATGACGTATCGCCGGTGTTGGCGAGTGCGAGCTTCACGGTGAGCGTCGCGCCATCCTCGTGCGCCGCAAGTCGCGAACCACTGCGTCGCGCGGAATGGCCATGGCCACGCGCGGCCATTGGCGCCATTCGCCGCATGCTCGAGCGCGAGCAGCGCGCTAGTCCCGTCGTGGCCGACGACGCGCCAAGCCCGCTGCCAACCCACGCCGTGGATCGAATTCGGATGGTCGCCGAAGTTGCGCGCGAGCTCCACGGTGCCGCCCGCGACCGCGAGGCGCGCATTCGCGATGCGGTTCGAATAGGGGACGAGCGGATAGCACGCGTGGGCGCGGACATCGCCCGCGGTCCGCGCGTCAGGCGGCGTCCGACGCAGAACGTCGACGCCGGCGAAGGTGAATTCCGCGATGGCGCCGCCGACCTCCGGCGCGAGTTCGACGCGCGCCTTGCCGAGCGCCAGGGACAGCCGGGGATGAATCATGCGTATGTGACCACTGCGGGGCCAAAGGGGATACTACCTCTGATGGACGCCTTGATCATCTATGTGATATAGATGATATGAAGGAGCTCAGGGCAGTCTTCGTTACTGATCGCAGGGAGGAGATTCGACCCATGCCGACGAGCGCGATCCTGGCGCGCTATCCCGATCTAGCGGGCCGTACGGTATTCGTTTCCGGAGGCGGCTCCGGCATCGGCGCGGCGTTCGTGCGCGCATTCGTCGGGCCAGAGCTGCAAGGTTGCCTTCATCGACATTGCGGATGCGCCGTCGCGCGCGCTTGCGGCAGAGCTCGGCCCGGCCGTCCGCTACTGGCTCTGCGACGTCCGCGATCTCGGCGCGCTCAAGGCCGCGATCGCCGAAGCGGCCGGGGCCTTCGGTCCGATCCGCGTACTCGTCAACAATGCCGCGCGCGACGACCGGCACAAGTTCGACGACGTGACCCCCGAATACTGGGACGACAACCAGGCCGTCAATCTGCGGCACCAATTCTTCGCCGCGCAGGCGGCTGCGGCGCAGATGGAACGCGCGGGCGGCGGCTCGATCATCAACCTCGGCTCGGTGTCGTGGATGCGGGGACGAGCCGGGCTTGCCGGATACACGACGGCAAAGGCGGCGATCAACGGGCTGACGCGCGACTCTCGCGCGCGAGCTCGGCGCGCGCAACATCCGCGTCAACTGCATCGTTCCCGGCGCGATCGCCACGGAGCGGCAGCGCACGTTGTGGTTCTCGCCGGAACAGGAGCAGAAGTTCATCGATCAGCAATGCCTCAAGTTCCGGTTGTCCGAGGACGACGTTGCCCGCACCGCGCTGTTCCTTGCGTCCGACGAGGCGCGCGGCATCACGGGGCAGAATCTCGTCGTCGACGCCGGACTCGCGCAGACGAGCGCCTTCGCATGAGTATTACACTGCTACCGGCAACGACGAGCGTATCCGGCCCGCGGCCTGCCGGGCATCGTGGGCGCGGCGGGAAGGCATGTCCGAAGTCACCCTGAAGAATGTCGTCAAGGCTTACGGCACCAACGAAGTCATCCACGGGATCGACCTCGAGGTTCATTCGGGCGAGTTCGTGGTGTTCGTCGGACCGTCCGGCTGCGGCAAGAGCACGCTCCTGCGGATGATCGCCGGATTGGAGGACATTACCGGCGGGCAGATCGTGATCGGCGGCACGGTCGTCAACGATCTCCCGCCGCGCGCGCGCGACATCGCGATGGTGTTCCAGGATTACGCGCTCTATCCGCACAAGTCGGTGTTCGAGAACATGGCGTTCGGCTTGCGGCTGCGCAAGCGTCCCGAGCACGAAATCAAGACTCGTGTGGGTGTGGCCGCGGCGATCCTGCAGATCGAGCATCTGTACGAGCGCAAGCCGCGCGAGCTGTCCGGCGGACAACGCCAGCGCGTCGCGATGGGGCGAGCCATCGTCCGCCAGCCAAAGGCGTTCCTGTTCGACGAGCCGCTGTCGAATCTGGATGCGCTGCTGCGGGCCGAGATGCGCGTCGAGATCAAGAAGCTCCACCAGAAGCTCGGCAATACGATCATCTACGTGACGCACGATCAGGTCGAGGCGATGACGCTTGCCGACCGCATCGTCGTCCTGCAAGCGGGCAATCTGATCCAGTACGACACGCCGGACGGCATCTACAACCGGCCCGCGGCGAAATTCGTCGCCGGCTTCACCGGGGCGCCGCCGATGAATTTCATGCCCTGCAGGATCGGCGAAGGCGGGCGCGTGTTGCATCTGCCGGGTGGCGTCGATCTGCCCGTTCCGGCTCGCCGCGTCCCCGAAACCACGCGGCACATCGGCCGCTCCGTCACGTTCGGTCTGCGGCCCGAGCACATCGCGGTCGGCGCCGTGGACGACGCGGACACCGTTCGGGTTCCCGCCGAGGTCATGCTCGTGGAACCGCTGGGTTCAGATACGCTGGGACTCGTGAAGGTGGGTCAAGGCGCCGATGCGGGCGAGATGACTGGCCGCTTCTCGCCGGATGCGGGCCTCGCGGTCGGACGGCGTCTCACCGTTTCGCTCGCGCTCAACCGGTTTCATCTGTTCGACTCCGAAACGGGCAGGGCGATCCGCGGGGCGGATTGGTGATGGGGCAGAATGGTTTGTCGTGGTGGACCCGTTGGCAAATCGAGGAGGAAGGCATGAAGCTCTGGAAGGTACTGGTGACGGTGATGTTGGGCGCCGCGTTCGCGGTCGAGGCCTCCGCGCAGACGACGCTGCGCATTTTCACCGGCGGGCAGCAGCGGCCGGACGTGATGCGCAAGATCGCCGACGAATACACGAAGCGCAATCCCAACGTGAAGATCGACGTGGAGGTCGGAGGCGCGACGTCCGAGGTACAGCAGCAATACCTCAATACGGTGCTGGCGTCGAAGGACTCGGCACTCGACCTGATGCTGATCGACGTGATCCGCCCGGCGCAATGGGCGGCGGCCGGCTGGGCCGAGCCGCTCGACAGCTATCTCGGCGCCGACAAGGCGAAGCTCCTGCCGACGTACCTCAAGGCCTACGCCGAAGCGAACCAGGTGAACGGCAAGCTGATCGCGCTCCCGTATTTCGCGGACTCGCAGTTCCTGTACTACCGCAAGGACCTGCTCGAGAAATACAAGCGCCCGGTGCCAAAGACCTGGGACGACATGATGGAGACGGCGAAGATCATCATGGACGGCGAGAAGAATCCGCAGTTGCAGGGGTTCTCGACTGCGGGTGCGCCGATCGAGGGCACCGTCTGCACGTAT
This sequence comes from uncultured beta proteobacterium, assembly GCA_963840945.1. GTDB lineage: Bacteria > Pseudomonadota > Gammaproteobacteria > Burkholderiales > Casimicrobiaceae > CAIWHR01. The sequence goes on from CAWJAU010000022.1 coordinate 257,489, forward strand.
CTCGTCCCGTTGTGGGGAATGGGCAGCGATCTCACCAAGGACGGCAAGCTCAACCTCGACACGCCGGAGGCCCGGCAGCCGTTCCAGCTCTACGGCCGGATGAAGCAGGCCGGCGTGCTGCCCAAGAACATCGCGGAAATTCCGACGGATCGCATCCGCGTCGACTTCCAGGCCGGCAACGTCGTGTTCGCGCAGACGTGGGGCTATGTGTGGAACCGCGTCGAGAACGATGCCGACACGAAGGTGAAAGGCAAGGTCGGCGTGACGGTGCTGCCCGCTGACAAGGGCGGCAAGGGCGCGACCTGCATCGGCGGCTGGCAGATCGCGGTGAGCGCGTTCTCGAAGAACAAGGCCGAGGCAGTGAAGTTCGCGCGTTACCTGTCGTCGCCCGAAGTGTCGAAGCAGCAGGCGATCCTGGCGTCGCATCTCCCGGTGTTTCCGCAGGTGTACAAGGACCCCGACGTGCTGAAGGCCAATCCGTGGTTCGCCGAAGCGCTGCCGGTGGTCGACGCCGCGAAGTCGCGGCCGGTGACGCCGCGCTACACGGAAGTGTCGGACATCATCCGGTCGAACATGAACGCGTACCTCGCCGGGACCAAGACGACGGACACCGCGTTGAATGACATGAAGACGCGGCTCGCGCCGATTTACAAGTAGCCTCGCCCAACGAGCCATGGAAGACGCAGCCGTATCGCGGCACAAGGATCTGTCCGAGCGAACGCTCGGCTACCTGCTGCTCGCACCGGCTGCGCTCTTGCTCGGATTGATCGTCTTCTATCCGATCGCCAATCTCGTCTACGACAGCTTCTTCAAGATCCTGCTGACGCAGCCCTGGCTCGGCGAGCCTTTCGTGGGCTTCGAGAATTACGCCCGCGCGATGGAGGACGCGCGCTTCTGGGGCGCCATGTGGCACACGATCCTGTACGCGATCATCACTGTTCCGGCGGCGCTGGTCGTCGGCATGGGGTTGGCGTTGCTTGCGAACATGCCGTTCAAGCGCAAATGGCCGGTGCGTCTTGGCTTGTTGCTGCCTTGGGCGCTACCGCTGGTCTTCGCCGGCCTCATCTTCCGCTGGTTCTTCGAATACAAGCAGGGTTTCGTCAACGACGTGCTGGTTCGCTTCGGCATCGAGCCGCTGGGCTGGCTGACCGACCCTCACCTTGCCATCGCCGCGATCTGCATCGCGATCGTGTGGAAGACTTCGTCCTTCATGGCGCTGATGCTGCTCGCCGGGCTGCAGACGATCCCGCGCTCGCTCTACGAAGCCGCCGAGGTCGATGGCGCGACGCGGTGGCAGCAGTTCTGGGAGATCACGATTCCGATGCTGCGCCCGGCGATCTTCGTCGCGCTGATCTTCCGTACCATCACCGCCATCCAGACGTTCGACATTCCGTACGCGATGACGGGCGGCGGCCCGGGCGATTCGACCGAGACGCTGGCGATGTACATCCACAAGACGACGCTCGACTTTCTCGACTTCGGCTACGGGTCGGCGCTGGCGACGCTGATGTTCCTCCTGTCGATGGCGCTGACGTCGGGCTATCTCAAGTACACGCGCCGCAGCTCCGGCCGCAGCGAAGAGTGAGATGAACCCCCACGCTCGCAAAACCACTGCCGCCCCGGAAGCGTACAAGGGGGAGTCAGGGCCCTTCGGGCGGCCGGGCGAGGGCTGAGGATGTTGCCGAAGAGCCGAACCATGGTCCTCATAGCCGGTGTCGTCGTGGTGGTGAACGGCTTCTTCCCGGCGCTGTGGATCTTGTTCACCTCCCTCAAGACCGAGACGGAGCTGATGCAGTATCCGATCACCTACGTTCCGGAAGCGGCTACGCTCGCCAACTACTACCAGGCGTTCACCGAACAGCCGCTCCTGCGCTTCCTGTGGAACAGCTTCGTCGTCGCCACGCTGTCGACGCTGCTGTGCGTGCTCGTCTCGGCACTCGCCGCCTATGCGTTGACCCGACTGCGCATCCCGCACCGCAACCTCATCATGTCGGTGCTTCTGGCCGTGGCGATGTTCCCGCTGATCTCGCTGATGGTGCCGCTCTTCAAGGTGATGCGCGAGCTGGGCCTCCTCAACACGTACCTCGCGCTGATCCTGCCCTACGCGGTGCTGTCGATGCCGGTGTGCACGCTGGTGATGGCAAGCTTCTTCCAGGACATCCCGCCGGACCTCGAAGCGGCGGCGATGATCGACGGCTGCTCGCGAGTGGGCGCTCTCTTCAAGGTCGTGATTCCGCTGTCGGCGCCGGGCGTCTTCACGGCGGCGATCCTCGCGTTCGTCAACGCGTGGGACGAGTTTCTGCTGGCGCTCACGATGATGAATCGCGTCAGCATGCGCACGGTGTCCGTCGGCATCACGCTCTACCAGGGCGAGTTCGCGTTTCCGTGGCCGCTGATCTCCGCCGCGCTGATCGTAGCGATCGTGCCGATCTCGCTCCTGATCGCGCTCTTCCAGGAGCGTGTCGTCGGCGGGCTCACGGCGGGCGGCGTCAAGGGCTGACTGACCCCACGTCATGATCTTCTCGCGACCCGATTTCATCGCGGGCGCCCGTGACATGACGCCGCCGCTCATCGGTCTCGTGCCGTTCGGCCTCGTCTGCGGTGTCGGTGCGCAGTCGGCGGGCGCTTCGCCCTGGGAAGCGCTCGGGTTGTCCGCGCTGATGTTCTCGGGCGCGGCGCAGATTCTCGCCGCGCAGCTGATCGCGGCGGGAGCTCCGGTCGCCGTGACCATACTCACCTGCGTGGTCGTGGGCCTGCGCTTCCTGATGTACAGCGCCGCGATGGCGCCGCACTTGAAGCCGCTGCCGGCCCGATGGCGCCATGCGCTTTCCTTCCTGCTCACCGATCAGGCCTTCGCCGCAGGAATCCGGCGGTTCCGTGAAACGGGCGACACCCGCAACGGAGCGTCGTATTTCCTCGGCACGGGCGTTCTGCTGTGGACGACGTGGCAAGTCACGTGCTTCGCGGGTTATTGGGTGGGCAATGTGATTCCCGTCGCGTGGTCTCTCGATTTCGTCGTTCCGCTCTGTTTCCTCGCGCTCCTCGTTCCGACGCTCGAGGATGGTTCCACGCGCGTTGCCGCGCTTGCGGCCGGAATAGCGGTCGTGGCGCTCGACGCTCTGCCCATGCGGCTGTCGCTGATCTGCGCCGGACTCATCGGTATCGCCGCGGGAATGCTTGCCGAAGCGCGACGGGGCCGGCAATGAGCTCCACGATCGAATGGTGGGCCGTCATCCTCCTGGTCGGCGCGTTCAATTTCCTGTCGAGGCTGTCATTCATCGCCGTATTCGCGCACTTCGAGATGCCGCCGCTCGTCGCGCGCGGGTTGCGCTTCGTTCCCGCGGCGATGCTGACGGCGATCGTGGTGCCGGCGGTCGTGTTTTCCACGCCGGGAACGCTGGCGTTTACCTACGCCAATCCGAAGCTCGTGGCGGCTGCCGTCGCGACCGCCGTTGCCTGGCGCACGAAGGACGCGGTGGCGACGATGGGCATTGGCATGCTCACGCTGTGGCTTGCCCAGTGGCTGCTGACGTAGGCGTGTCACTCCATCAGCAGGGCCACGTACGCAATTTTGGGCAGGTTGTCGATGACGGATTGGCGCAGGATTCGCTGGATCATCGCGGGATCGGTGACGACCGGCCCGTTCTCCTGGTCCCTTACTCCGATCTTGCCGTCCTGCGCGAGCTTCACGATGTCCGCGACCAGCGCTTCGATGTCGCGGGTGCCGTCGAGCAGCGGCAACATCCGGCGCGGCACTTCGGGCAATATCACCGGCTCGTGCCGCAGATTGGTGACCGCGGCGCCGCGTGCCGCCTGCAACCGAGCGAGCGGGCTCGCCACCGGTCGCGTGGAGGCCGTGGCGGCGAGCCGAGGCGCGGCCACCCGCAGCTCCACCACGCGGGCCGCATAACCCTGCAGCATTCGATCGCCGAACAACTTCAGGTCGTCGGCTGAAATCTCCGCGCTTGCCTCGCCGCCATGCTGCCGGACAGTGGCGTGACACATCGCGGCGAGCTCTTCGAATGGCACGCAGAGCGGCCATCGCTCCGCCAACAGCACCAGGGCGGTCTTGGTCAGTGCGTCGACAATGTTGTGCTTTGTTCCGGTGGGGGTTAGAAACGATTCGCTCGCGCCTTGTGTCAGCACGGGCTTTGCCGATTCCGCCTGGATGCCCGAGGTCAATAGCAGGCCCTTGACCGCCCGCCCATCGAGGTCGCGCCGGATGGGTGCGCCCTCATGCACCAGCAGGGTCTGCCGGAACTGACGGTTGCGCACGAAGTCCATGTACTGCTCCATCCGGATGATATCGGTCGCGAGCCGCAGCAGTGTCTCCGCGACCTTGGGTGGGAAATTCGACACCAGCATGTCCCCTAGATCGGCCTCTGCCAGATAGTCGAGCCCGTAGCGCTTCGCGGCCTCGGCGAACTGGTGGAAATAGACGGGCTCGTTGTGTTCCTCGAGATGTTCGTGGAACAGGTAGGTATCAGGCTCCTTGCGGATCGAGTCGACCTCGTTGCGAAGCGCCATGCCGAAGGGGCTGGTCGTCGGAGTGCTCTGCGCCAGAAAATCGAGGAGCCCGCGGGCTTGCTGGACTTTGGCCGTGGCGCCGGAGAACGGCGTGGAGTGATAGACCAACATGTCCCGGATCATCCCCCGGATGCGCCAGCCCGGAAGCGTGTTGTAGCTGATGTACGCGACGCCATTCGCCGCGAGGTTGTCCCGGCAGATCGCGAGGATGCGCTCCCGTACGGGCGCCGGCACCCACGAATAGATGCCGTGGCAAATGACGTAGTCGAACATGCCCCACGACGCATCGACGGCGGCGATATCGAACTGGCGCAATTCGATGTTGGGAAGGCGCAGTGCCGTGACGGTCTCCTGGCCCTGCTCGACCTGGCGCGCCGACAGATCGATGCCGATGAAGCGGGCGTTCGGCAGCTCGATCGCCATCGGGATCAGGTTGTCGCCACTGGCGCAGCCCAATTCCAGCACGCGGCAGGTGTCGACGTCGGGCGGTCGCAATGCGAAGAGCCGGGCGAGCGTCGCGAGGCGAACCGGGTGCGTCTGCGGAAATGCCTTGTTGAGGTAGGGCATTTCGTCGTAGCTGGTGCGAGCGGGATCGGCCACGGTTCGGGATTCCTCGGGGGATGGAAGCGGATGCGAATAGTAACCGGATCGGACGGTCCGGTCGCGCCGCCGCGATGGCGAAGTTGTACGGGCGCCGTGTTTCGCTTGCACGGCACCGCAAGCGTCGCGGCGACTGCCGCGCTTCAGGCCGCGCCCAGCTTCCGAAAGTCCGCCAGCGTTTTCGGTCCGTAGGTCGCGAACGCGGGATCCTCCGCGCCGGAATACGCCGCCCGCGCTCGGCCGACGGGATCCTTCGGAATGTGCTTGCGCAGGGCCGCTTCGTCCAGCGAGTACACCTTGAGCGCATTCTGGCCGAATACCTTGCGCTTCAGCACCGGCGTGAGCTCGGCATACCCGTGCTTGTCGCGGAGCTCCGCGGCGATCTGGAACGCGCGAAACGCCTCGATCTGGTCCTGCGGCGAGCCGTACCAGATGCTGTCGGTGCCCCAGAGTACGTTGTCCTCGCCGACGGCCTTGATGAGCTTGCCCAGCGCATGGGCGGCGCTCGTCGGATCGCGCATCAGGAAGCGCCAGGTCGACCCAAGCTCGGCGTAGACATTCGAGCCCGGCCCGACGCCGTTCTTCGCGAGCGAATTCACGAGCGAGTCCACGCCCTCGTTCTTCGCCGGGTCGCGCGGGCCTTCCGCTTGCCCCGGCACGAAGCCCGAGTGGTACACGAGGAACTTGACGTCGGGGAAGCCCTTCGCCACCACGCCGATGTCGTCGCACAGCGAATGCTCGTAACTCTTCGGCCCGAACGGAATGCCCTTGTGCACGCAGACGACCTTGACGCCGAGCTTGCGCGCCTTCTCGATCATCGCGACGCCGGGCGGGTCGCTCAGGAAGAACCCGCGGCCCGCGGGGCCGTATTGGGTATAGGTCTTCCACGCGGACACCTTCCAGCGTTGCGCGAGCTCGTCCATGCGCTCGAGGTCACCGTCCTGGTTCGGGTTCACGCGGCCGTGGATCAGGAGCCGCCGCGTGCCTTCGAGCTTCTCGACGATCCGCGCGCAGGCGGTCGCCTCCTTCATCGTCAGCGGCTCGCCCGCGAACGTGCTCGGCACGAACGACAGCACCATGCAGTCGGTGTCGGAATCGAGGAACACGTCCTTGACGAACTGCTCGGCGCCGAGGTGCTCGATCTTCGCCACGCCCCCGCGCGTGGCGCCGGGGAAGCCGAGGAATCCCTGGCCACGTTGCGGCGTGTCCTTCAGCCACTGCCCGCTCGGGTCGACGAAGTGGCCCTGCACATCGAAGATGAAGTCCCCGCCGCCCAACTCCGCCCGCGCGACCATCGGGTCCTTCGCCGCATGGTGCGTCAGCATGTAGGCGCCGCCGACATTGCCGGCGGCGGCGTAGGCCGCGTTCATCGCGAGGAATGTGGTCGCGGTGCCGGCGGCGGAGACGAGGAATTCGCGCCGCGACAAGCCAAGGCCCCGCGCGTGGCGCGTGGCATCGCGCATCGCCGTCTCGTTGGCGAGCCGGTGCATCGATTCGAGCGGAATCGGCGCGAATTCGCCGTTGGTCGCGGTGTCGAGCTTGACCGGCAGCCGCAGGCCGTCGGGATCGTTGCGGAAGATGCGGCGGATACGGCGCATGGTTGCCTCCTGGATGACGAGCGGCGGCGCGTCTCGCACACTACACGAAGAGCGCGAATACGAAAATCCCGATCATCGCGAACGCTATCGCGACCTTGGCCGCGGTGCCGAGCAGCAAGCCGATCCAGGTCGCGATGCCGACCTTGCCGGCACGGCGCAGGTCGCGTTGCGCGATGTACTCGCCGATCGCGGCGCCGACGAGTGGCATGAACAACAGGCCCCAGAGTCCGCTGAAGATCCCGGCGAGCGTGCCGACGACGGCGCCGATCACTGCCTGCCTGCTGGCGCCGGCCCGTTTTGCGCCCATGGCAGCGGCGGCATACTCGACGATCCACGCGATGGCCGTCAGCCCGCCGAGGAGCAGGAGAAGCCATACGGGGATACGCGCGAAATCGTCAATCCACGCCGCGAGGGCGATGCCGCCGAAGACCAGGGTGACGCCGGGCAACGCCGGCAGCACGGTGCCTGCCAATCCGAACAGGATCAGCGCGATTGCCGCAGCCCACAGAATTGCAGTCACTAGATGAGCGTACGCGGCGCCGGAAAGCCCTGCAAGAAGAACGATCCTGCCGCCCACGGGAGCGGCGGGTGCTCGGAATCGGCTACCATTCCATTTCCATACGACGCAACTCGGATCCTCCATGCGCTTCGAAGGCACCGACACCTACATCGCCACCCCCGACCTGATGCTCGCCGTCAATGCGGCCATCGCGCTCGAGCGGCCGCTCCTGGTCAAGGGCGAGCCCGGCACCGGCAAGACCATGCTGGCGGAGGAGGTCGCGCGCGCGCTCGGCCGGCCGCTCCTGCAGTGGCACATCAAGTCGACGACCAAGGCGCAGCAGGGTCTCTACGAATACGACGCGGTGTCGCGGCTGCGCGATTCGCAGCTGGGCGACGAGCACGTCGGCGACATCGCGCACTACATCAAGCGCGGCGTGCTGTGGGAGGCGTTCGAGGCGCCCGCGCCCGCGGTCGTGCTGATCGACGAGGTCGACAAGGCCGACATCGAGTTCCCGAACGACCTTCTGCGCGAGCTCGACCGGATGGAGTTCTACGTCTACGAGACGCAGCAGACGATCCGCGCGACGCATCGGCCGCTCGTCGTCATCACGTCGAACAACGAGAAGGAGCTGCCCGACGCGTTCCTGCGCCGCTGCTTCTTCCACTACATCCGCTTTCCCGATCGCGAGACGATGACGCGGATCGTCGACGTGCATTTCCCCGGCCTCAAGAAGGCGCTGCTGGCCGAAGCGCTGGAGGTGTTCTTCAATCTGCGCGACGTGCCGGGCTTGAAGAAGAAACCGTCGACCTCGGAACTCCTCGATTGGCTCAAGCTCCTGCTCGCCGAGGACATTCCGCCCGAGGCGCTCAGGTCCTCCGACAAGAAGGTGCTGATCCCGCCGCTGCATGGAGCCTTGCTCAAGAACGAGCAGGATGTCCATCTGTTCGAGCGTGTCGCGTTCATGACGAGGGCGGGGCGCTAGTGGCGTTCGTCGCGCCGGTGACGCTCGAAGGCCGGCACGTCCTCCTGTCGCCGATGACGCGGGAGCGTTCCGCTGCAATCGCCGCGGCGCTCGGCGAGGCCGCAGCCGACGGCGACATGTGGGAATCGAAAGTGACGACGATACCGCGGCCCGAGGACATGCGCGCCTACGTCGACACGGCGCTGGCCGAGCTCGACGCCGGCGTCTCGATGCCGTTTTTCACCGTCGATCGCGCGAGCGGCAGGACGGTCGGCAGCACGCGCTACATGAGCATCGAGGCGCCGCATCGCCGGCTCGAGATCGGGACCACGTGGATCGGCAAATCGTTTCAGCGCACCGCGATCAACACCGAAGCGAAATACCTGATGCTCGCGCACGCGTTCGAGACGCTTCGCTGCATTGCAGTGGACTTGCGCACGCACGAGAAGAACCTGCAGTCGCGAGCGGCGATCGAGCGGCTCGGCGCCAAGCTCGACGGGCTGCTGCGCAACCATCGGATCATGCCCGATGGAAGCGTGCGCAACACGGCGACCTATTCGATCATCGATACCGAATGGCCGGGCGTGAAAGCGGCGCTCGAGGCCCGACTTCGAAGGTAGCGCAAAGCGGATTGAAGGGGTCGGAGACATTGCGATGCTGATCGACTTCTTTCTTCACCTCAAGGCTGCGCGGCTCCCGGTGTCCACGCGCGAGTTCCTGACGCTGCTCGAGGCATTGGAGGCGCGCGTCGTCTCGCTGTCGATCGACGACTTCTACCATCTCGCGCGCGCTTCGCTCATCAAGGACGAGGCCTTGTTCGACCGCTACGACCTCGCGTTCGCCACCTATTTCAAGGGAGTGGACGCCATCTTCGACATCCGCGCGGAGATCCCCGAGGAGTGGCTGCGGAAGGAGTTCGAGCGGCTGCTCTCACCCGAGGACAAGGCGAAGATCGAGGCCCTGGGCGGCTGGGACAAGCTGATGGAGACCTTGAAGGCGCGCCTCGCGGAGCAGAAGGGGCGCCATGCGGGCGGCAACAAGTGGATCGGCACCGGCGGCACGAGTCCTTTCGGCGCCTATGGCTACAATCCCGAGGGCATCCGGATCGGGCAAGCCGGCAGCGGCAACCGCAGCGCGGTCAAGGTCTGGGACGAGCGCAGCTTCCGGAACCTCGACGGCGACGTCGAGCTCAACACGCGCAACATCAAGGTCGCGTTGCGAAGGCTCCGCCGGTTCGCGCGCGAGGGCATCCCCGAAGAGCTCGACATGGATGGGACGATCGCGCGCACGGCGAAGAACGCCGGCTACCTCGATCTTCATCTCGTGCCGGAGCGCCGCAACCGCGTGAAAGTGCTGCTGTTCCTCGACGTGGGCGGCTCGATGGATCCGCACGTGCGCGTCTGCGAGGAGCTCTTCTCGGCGACGAAGACCGAGTTCCGGCATCTCGAATATTTCTACTTCCACAACTGCGTCTACGATCACGTCTGGCGTGACAACGTGCGCCGGCGCAACGAGCGCGTTGCCACTTGGGATATCCTGCACAAATACGGCCCGGACTGGAAGGCGATCTTCGTCGGCGACGCGGCAATGAGTCCTTACGAGCTCGTGGAGACGGGCGGGTCGGTCGAATACGCGAACGACGAGCCGGGGATCGTCTGGCTCAAGCGGATCGCCGATCATTTTCGCCGCGTGATCTGGTGGAACCCCGAGCCTCCGCGCTCCTGGGAATACACACGCTCGACGCAGATCGTGCTGCAGGCGGTCGGACCGCGGATGTACCCGCTGACGCTCGACGGCATCGCGCGCGGCATCGACGCGCTGCGCAGCACTGAGCGCTCATGACGAATCCCCACGCTTCGTACTTTCCGCGCTGGACGCTGCGTGAAGAAGGCGTGATCGCGCCGGACGAGCGCCTGCCGCTCGGTGCGACGCTCGCTCTCGGCGTTCAGCACGTGGTGGCGATGTTCGGCGCGACGGTGCTCGCGCCGCTCCTGATGGGCTTCGATCCCAATGTCGCGATCCTGTTCTCGGGCGTGGGCACGTTGATCTTCTTCGTGCCGTCGGCGGGCGCGTGCCGAGCTACCTCGGCTCGAGCTTCTCGTTCATCGCCGTGGTGATCGCAGCCACCGGCTATGCGGGGAGCGGTCCGAATGCCAAGCTGCCGCTCGCACTCGGCGGATCATCGCCGCTGGCGAACGTTCGGGGCGATGATCATGACGATACCGGGTCCCGTGCTCGGCGGGCTCGCGGATCATCGTCTTCGGCCTCATCACTGCGACCGGAGCGCGCATCTGGGTGCAGAACGGAGTGGACTTCGCGAATGCTCGCAATCTCGTCACGGTCGCGGCGACCCTCACCATCGGCGCCGGCGATCTTGCTCTCAAGATCGGCGGCTTCACCCTCGGCGGCATCGGCACCGCGACGTTCGGGGCGATTGTGCTGTATCAGCTTTGGAGAGACGGAGCCGAGGGATGAGGACACTGCGATCGTGAGGTGTTTTGCAAAGCAGATCTTACGGTCCGTTGGAATGTCCCCTTAACGAGGCGAACGCGCGGCTTTTCGCTAAAGTCGCGGCTTCGACCTGACACGGAGGAGCAAGCGATGAAAGTCCGGGCGGCGGTCGCACACAAGGCAGGGGCACCGCTCACCATCGAAACGGTCGACCTCGAGGGACCCGAAGGCGGGCGAGGTCCTGGTCGAGATCAAGGCGACCGGCATCTGCCACACGGACGAGTTCACGCTCTCCGGCGCCGATCCGGAAGGCCTGTTTCCGGCGATCCTCGGGCACGAAGGCGCCGGCGTCGTCGTCGACGTCGGGGCCGGCGTGACGACGCCTGAAGAAGGGCGATCACGTCATCCCGCTCTACACGCCCGAGTGCCGCCAGTGCAAGTCCTGCCTGTCCCGCAAGACGAACCTCTGCACCGGCGATCCGCGCCACGCAAGGGCAAGGGTCTGATGCCCGACGGCACGAGCCGCTTCTCGCTCGAGCGGCAAGGCGCTGCTATCACTACATGGGCACCTCGACGTTCGCGAACTACACCGTGCTGCCCGAGATCGCGCTGGCGAAGATCCGCGAGGACGCGCCGTTCGACAAGGTCTGCTACATCGGCTGCGGCGTGACGACCGGGATCGGCGCGGTCATCAACACCGCCAAGGTCGAGCCCGGCGCGAACGTCGTCGTCTTCGGCCTGGGCGGCATCGGGCTCAACGTGGTCCAGGGCGCGCGGATGGTCGGCGCCAACATGATCGTCGGCGTCGACCTGAACCCGGCGACGCGAGCGCTCGCCGAGAAGTTCGGCATGACGCACTTCGTGAATCCGAAGGAGGTCGCAGGGCGATCTCGTGGCGCATCTCGTCGAGCTGACGGGCGGCGGCGCGGACTACAGCTTCGAGTGCATCGGCAACGTCGACGTGATGCGCCAGGCGCTCGAATGCTGCCATCGCGGCTGGGGCGTGTCGGTGATCATCGGCGTCGCGGGCGCCGGCCAGGAGATCAAGACGCGGCCGTTCCAGCTCGTCACCGGCCGCGTTTGGAAGGGCACGGCGTTCGGCGGCGCGCGCGGGCGCACCGACGTGCCGAAGATCGTCGACTGGTACATGGACGGCAAGATCAACATCGACGATCTGATCACGCACACGCTGCCGCTCGAGCGCATCAACGAGGGCTTCGACCTGATGCACGCGGGCAAGTCGATCCGCGCGGTGGTCACGTACTGATCGGCCGAGCCCAGTCGGGCCGGCGGGTCGCCGGCGCCGCCCTCCAGCATCCAACTGGGGCGCATCCTCGTACTTGGTTGCAAACCGCAGATCCGCGGTTGCCGTGGAGAAGAACGTGCCGAAGTCGACCTGCCGACGCCTGGGTGTTGCCGCCGTGCTGGAGCAACGATCGTCGTCCCCATCGTAAACCGCGACCACGAACACATCCACAACCATCAGGGCGAACAGATTCTCGAGCATTGGAACTTCACGAAGCTCGGCGACATCCGCGTGCAAGGTCGCTGGCAAACGCTCATCGGCGAGACGACGGCGGAGCGCGCCGGATTCGCCGGATTGACGTTTGGCCTTACGCTCCCCACCGGGAAATTCGACGTGGCGAACGGCGAAGGCGAAGTCGCCGAACGCTCGCTGCAACCGGGCACCGGCACGACGCAGCTCGCTTTGAGCGCGTATTTCCGGGAAGCGCTGCCGATGCTCAATTCTTCGTGGTACGCGCAGGCGGCTGCCTTGCTGCCGCTCGGTTCCCGCGATAACTACAAGCCCGGCAAACAGGTGGGGATTCGACCTCGGTTACCGGTACGATGTGTCCGACAGACTCGGCCTCAACCTGCAGCTCAACTACATCTTCAAAGGGCGCAGCAAGGGCTCCGAGGCCGAGCCGGAAGATTCCGGTGGGCAGATGGTCGCCGTCGCCCCGGGAATCACCGACGCCTTCACACCGGCCGTCCAGGCGTACGCGTTCGTGCAGTTGCCGATCTACCAATACGTCAATGGGGTGCAGCTCACTGCCAAATGGTCCGGCACGTTGGGGATCAGTGCGCAGTTCTGATATTTTTTTTTTTTTTTTTTTTTTTTTAAAAAAAAATTTTTTTCGTCTATTTTGGTGACCAGTCGACCAGAAACGAACGAAACGTGGCGCGGTCATAATCCTTGCCCGCCTCCAGCACACTCGTATCCTGCGACTGTGTGACCCGACCGTCTGCGTCGAGGACGAACAGATGCGGATAGCCGGCCACCTTCGGCCAGCGCGCGAGTAAAGCCTGGTTCGGGTTCTCTTTCGAGAAGTTGACCTTGAGCCAGACGAAGTGGGTGTCGCGAATGGCTTTCAACTCGGGATTTGCCCTGAAGAACCGGTCCATGATGTGGCACCACGTACACCATTCCCCGCCAACCTCGACCAGCACCCGGCGACGCGTCGCGCGTGCCGTTTGCAGCGCTGTTTCGAGATCCTTTTAATGGCGTCGCGCCCGGGGTCGAGACTTCACAGGCAACGACTCGGCTTCCGACACGGCAGTCGCGCGAAATGGCATGAGAAGAGCAAGAGCCGCCGCCACAAAATGGCGTCGGGTAGTCGGCAATCGATGTCGGAGGCGAGTCACTTACGCATCACCAGGGGATCGCCCGCTATTCCCACGTTAATCTTCAATAGGTTGGCGAGAGTCCCATAGCCGCCTCCCCTGTCCGACACCACCTGGTCGACAGGCGCGTCCGAGGAACCGATCATCGTCGAGGGCGCGATGCGCGCTGCCCTTGAGTCTGAGCGATCGACGTTGTGGCGGTGATCAATAAAACAGTGCCTACGCCCGCGCGCGAGTTGCAAGGGCGACGGCTCGACCTAACGGATCGGTGGAATTGACGGCGTCGCGGTCGATGCGGACGTCCCGTCGACGCGGCCGGCCTCGGTCATCCGGTAGAGCATGCCAGAGGGATCGTCCTTCATGACGGCGAACTTCCCGCCGATGACGACGGCGTCGAACGTATAGCTCACCGGCGTCTTCGCCTCGACTTCAACGACTGCGTCGGGTCCCGCGGGAAGGCAGAACTGGCAAGACGACGGGACTGCGGAAATCAGGAAGCGCTTCTGCTTGTCGCCGAGTCCGAGCGGGATCATGAACCCCTGCACTTTCACCTCCTTGCGGTCGAGCGCCAAGATGTCGCGCGAGAACTCCGGCACCACCTTGCCGCCCTGCTTGACGGGCTGGACCTGGGCGAGCGTCTTCCACGAGACGACGCCCGCGCGTTCGGGCAAAAGCGTGGCGCTGAAATCGGTGGCGCTCGGCAGTCCGCTGCTCGGAATCGCCGTATCGACCGCAATCACGGAGCCGGCCCATAAGACCGCCATCGCCAGAATCGCAAGGTTTCGCATGTTCATGGTTCTACCCTCCGAAGAATGTGGTCCCCTTGTCTTCCTTTATCTGATTCCCAGTATAGCGATCTTTTCAACCTGCACTTGTTGATTCCTTCCATGGACCCTACGGTTACCCGCCTACCCGCCGCTAGTCCGTATGCTTCATTCCGCAGTACTTGCCGTAGGTGATCCCCTTGCACGCCTTCGCCAGCTCGGCCATGCAGTAGTCCTCCCCCTTGCCGGACTCCTGGCACTTCGCTGCCGCTTCATGCGCGGCGGCTATGATGCGATGTCGCTTGATATCCTCTTTCATGTGCTCAGCCTCCTTCGCGGGGTCGACTGCGGAGCGCGCGGGTTTCGCCGGGGTCTTGGTCGCGGTATCGGCCGCGATCGCGAACGCCGGGAACGTTGCCAGAAATACTGCCACCAGGATGAAATGCTTCATCTAAACCTCCACTGGCTCGAGGACTAGGTGCGGCGCGCGAGCGTCGCCGAGATGTTGGCCCGCGCGGCGCGCCAACTGGGAAGCAGTGCGGCGAGCGCCGCCGCGACGAAGGCCGGAACCAGTAACCAGAATTCGCCCAGCGAGAACGCCCAGGCGCTGATACGCAGACTCTCCTGCGGCGTCATCCACCATACGAGGAGGGCTACCAAGCCATGCGCCAACAACAAACCAAGCGCGCTGCCCAGCATCGCAAGCATTAACGCTTCCAGCATCACCATGACGCCGATACTGGCCGGATGCGCACCAAGCGTACGCAGCACCGCGATGTCATACGCGCGTTCGTTGAGCGCGTGGTAGAGCGCGATGAAGAGCGACAGCGCCGCGGTGGCCAATACGACGCCGCCAAAGGCCCGGATGACGTCCGCGCCCACGCCGATCATGCGGAACAGGCGCGCCGACTCGTAGGCAGGTGACGCCGCTTGCATGTTCGTTTCCGTGTTGATCTTGCGCGGCAGAGACACCGCGGCCCGCACCTCGGTCGCGAACAGGTTGGGCTCCTCCCAGGCGGCGAAGTGGCCACCCTTGTCGACCTCGTTGAAGTACGTGGGGTTGGGGTAGACGGTCTCGATCCAGCTGCGCGGGGCAGGCCAGATCTCGCCGGGGAACGTCGTGAAGCCGACCGGAACCGAGACCGGCGGAGGAGCCTGGCCGGCCGCCTGGGCTGCGGCCAGGGCCCGTCCGGTCTCCCAGTACCATCGGGCGGCCGAGGCGCCGGTGCCGGTCAGCCAGTACAGGGTGATGTTGTCGACGATGCTGTCCCGGGTAAGGCCGCCCGTCGGCTGCTTGTCGACGAACGCGCGGGAGATCTTGTAGTAGCTGTCCGTGTCGTGGTCGAGCATCCAGGCCGCCAGCCCGACGGGTGAATTCAGCAGGGAGTAGCCGATCGTCTGCGGCCGGGTGGACTGCTCCAGGAAGTAGCCGATGCCGTCCGTCACGAACGTGTTGAGCTTGTCGAGCGCCGCGCGTTCCTGCTCGGATTCCGCCGGCAGTCGGTCCGGGTGACCGATGTCCACGAAGAGCAGGTTGACGTGGATGCCGAGCAGCCCCTCGGGTGCTTGGCGGCCCATCGCGTCGGTGACGAGGGCGCCCACGTCGCCCCCCTGGGCGACGTAGCGCGTGTAGCCGAGGCGGTCCATCAACTCCGCCCACGCGCGTGCGATGCGGCCGGACTCCCAGCCGAGCTCGGTCGGCTCGCGCGAGAAGCCGTAGCCAGGCAAGGACGGCAGCACCAGGTGGAATGCGTCCTCGGGCGCGCCGCCGTGTGCGGTCGGGTCGGTGAGCGGGCCGACGGTCTCCAGCAGCTCGATGACCGAGCCGGGCCAGCCGTGCGTCATGATCAGCGGCAGGGCGTCCTCATGCGGCGACTTCACGTGGATGAAGTGGATGTCCACGCCGTCGATCTCGGTCGTGAACTGCGGCAGCGCGTTCAGTCTCGCCTCGCACTTGCGCCAGTCGTGATCGGTCGCCCAGTAGCGGGCCAGCTCCTGGACCGTCGCCAACTGGACGCCCTGCGACCGATCTGTGACCAGCTCACTGGAGGGCCAGCGCGTCGCGGCGATGCGGCCGTGCAGCTCGACGAGATCCTCCTCCGGGACATGGATCTCGAACGGGCGGATGGCGGCCGGTGCTGCATTGGTGGGAACGGACATTCTGACCTCCAGCTCCTTGTGGCCGGGTCGGTTTCTCCCCCCGAGACAAGCGCGAGGTCCGTAACCAGGCTTCACCCTGTGCGGGTGATTGGCCAGGCGTCCACGGGCTTGGCGACACTGCGACAAAGTGCGCACCAGCCCAAGCCGCCGTAGTCGCCCCAGCCATCGGCTGGGGCGCAGTCGGAGAGCCACTCGTGTGGTGGGACGGAGCGGCGGTGGTCCTCATCCTCGGCTGCTGACCAGCGAAGACACCGCGGGCACACTCCGTTGACCTGGGCGCACGTGGCCATGCACGGCGAATTCAAACTGAACATGAACAGCCGCCGCGGCTGATGGTCGCCAAGGACCGGCCCTGGTTCAGGGTCGGCAGGTGCTGGCAGCCGGGCAGCCGGACCACCGTCACCGCGGCGGTGCCGCCGGCACCGGCTCGTTGCCAGACGGCGACGCTGTCCTCGACCGGCATCCACTCGTCCGTCTCACCGAAGAACACCAGCACCGGGCCGGACAGGCGGGTGAACACCGGTACCGGGTCGAAGTCCATTTCCGGCCACGCCCCGGCCAGCGCCGGGAGGCACGTTGGCACATGGGCGTGCGGGAACCATGGGCGGGCCGCGAACCGGTCGACCGTGGCCTGCGCGCTGGCCCGGTCGCCCTCGCCGCGCAGGTACGCCTCGACCCTCGCGCGCAGTTCGGCCAGCTCCAACTGGTCCGGCGGGCCGAACCCGTGGCGACGCAGTTGCTCGGCGGTACCGAACCGCATCTGCGCCGCTGGGCTGACACCACACGCCGACACCAAGGTGAGGAACGCAATGTCACCGGGATAGGTGATGGCGGCCAGCGGCGCCGCCCGGGCGCCCTGACTGAATCCCCACAGCCCGACCGGCAGGTCACCGAGGTAACCGCGTAGCAGGTCGACCGCCGCGTGGGCGTCGGCGGCCTGCCGGTCCAGCGGCACGTCGCCGCCGTCCTGGGCCGGTCGCCGGCATGGTCAGCGTGCCCGGCAGTTCCGTATCACCCACCCGACCATCAGCTCCACAAGTGAATGCAACCCGCCGCCAGCCAGGTCGGCACGCCTGAACACACCCCACAGCCGCCTGAACAAATTCGCGCAACACCACAGCTGCACAGCGGCAGAACGCCTCCACACCCCGGACAGTGGCATGTGAGTGCGTGCGCGACCGGCCGGTGACGATCGGGACGAGGGTGGCGAGATCAACTACCGTGATGTCATGTTGTTGGCCGCCGGCTCGCCGCGCATCGTGGGAGAGTCCTCGCAGCCTCGACTGCGGTTCGCAGAGGCGCCGAAGGCCGCCGGGACGTGGGCTGGCCGGCGCATGTTGTGGCTTGACGGCGAGCCGGCGTTCGAGCTGAGTTTCTGGTGCGGCACCTGCCAATATCTGTTTCAGCGTCTTGAAGGCGCGACGTCAACCTGTTCGCCTGACGATGTCGATCTCGACTCGCGCAACGATGTGCAGGGAATCGACGACGGGGCGGTGGCCCGATTCGGCTCGCTGCTGCCCCGCGGCGAGTACGTGCCCATACTGCTGCAGGTCGAACCTCATCTGGTGCGCCCGGCGCAGCCGGGTGACTACTTCGCCGAGGAACAGCTGGCCACGTGGGGCGTGAATCCGTTCTGGGGCCTGCCGGAGTATCCCCGCACGCCCTACTACCGCACGTACGAGACGATCGTCGATGCCGACGCGCATCTCTTCGAATTCGTGGTGCCGATGGTGCCACCGTCGTGGAACGATCGCGAGCGGGTCGCCAGCTACGCCGCCGACCTGGCCCTCGGGGCGACGCCCACCGCGGTGGCCGTCTCGATCCTCGATGTCTGTGCACCAGCGGTCAGGCAAGGCCCCGACTACTACACGCATTGGGCGCTGACCCACTTCCTGCTCGACGGCCACCACAAGATGCAGGCTGCTGCCGAGACCGCCCGGCCGGTGCAGTTGCTCACTCTGCTGTCGGTCGACGCCGGGCTCGGCTCGGCAGAGGAGGTCGCGCGCGTACCCGGCCTCCGTGCCGCCGCCCGCCAGCCTCGTCGTCCCGCAACCGCCGACGCGAGCGGTGCCTAACGTTGGCAGATCCGCACGGCCGCATTACTCGCGGCATGAGCAACGTAACGCGGCGAAGTCAAGTGGGCGGGGTGCTCCGTCCGTTTCCTGTGCTCTGCCTAGCTGACAGCCGGGTTGTTTCGCCGAGGATCCCCGCCCTCACCGACGCGCTGACCGCACGGTTCAGCCGCCACCACGCCCTGATCGTGGCCGCGGTCTTGTCCAACCTGGACTTCCTCGACGAGTGATCGGCCGGATCTAGGGCGAGATCGACCAGGTGATCGCCCCTTTCGCCCACCCCGCTGAGCTGATCGACACCGTCACCGGCATCGACGTGCGCACCGCCCAAGGCATCCTCGCCGAGATCGCCGCCGACATGGGCGTGTTCACCCGCCGGCTGATCAACCAGCTCCAACGTCTCGGCTACACCATCACCGCCACACCCCCGGACGTCGCCGCCTGAGCGTCTTCTCAATAGATGAACGCGACTGCTCCGTATGCCTGACTTGGTCCAATTTAGTGAGCGGCTGGTTGGCGCTGGATCTGCTCAAGAGCGCTCGGGTAAGGGGTCGGCAGCGGTGACCGTGTGCGAGCCGCTGGTGGCCCTGGTCTCGCTGCTGCTCTACCCGGCCGAACCGCACGCCCCCGGCGATGCCGACGCTTCGGGGTGCCCGGCGGGCACAACCGCGCCAGATTGTGACCTGGGTCACTGCCGGTCATGGGGTGCCGGGTCGTCTCGTCTCTTGTTGGTGAGCACAACGAACGGAGACGTCATGAAGATCTTCATTGCCGGAGCGTCCGGCGCGATCGGCAGCCACCTCGTTCCCCAACTCGTGGCGCGCGGCCACGAGGTGGTCGGCACGACCCGCTCGGCTGCCAAGACCGGCGCGCTGCGCGCGCTCGGCGCCGAACCGGTCATCGTCGACGCGCTCGACCCCGACTCGGTGGCCGACGTGGTGGCCAAGGCCGAGCCCGAGGTGATCGTCCATCAGCTCACCGCGCTGAACGGACCGATGAACATGCGGAACGTGAAGCGGATGGCGGCTGCCACCAACCGGCTGCGCACCGAGGGCACCGACCACCTGCTGGCCGCCGGCCGCGCCGTCGGCGTCCGCAAGTTCGTGGCGCAGAGCAACTACGCCTTGTTGGAACGCACCGGTGGGCCGGTCGTCGACGAGAGCGGGCGGATCGATCCGAGCCCGCCCAAGGACGTCGAGGAGGGGGTGGCCGCCTTACGCCACGTGGAGGACGCGGTGACCGGCATCAGCTGGGCCGACGGCATCGTGCTTCGCTACGGTGGCTTCTATGGCCCAGGGACCGGCATCGAGGCCGCGCCGGACGCGGTCATGGCCGAGCTGATCCGCAAGCGAAGGTTCCCGATCGTCGGTGGCGGCGGCGGGGTGTGGTCGATGGTGCACATCACCGATGCCGCGTCGGCCACGGTCGCGGCGATCGAACGCGGCAAGCCCGGGATCTACCATGTCGCCGATGACGAGCCGGCGCCGGTGCGCGACGTGCTGCTGGAGCTGGCCCGCGCGCTCGGCGCCAAGCCGCCGCGCCGCGTGCCGGCCTGGCTCGTCCGGTTGCTGGCCGGCAAGGGCGCGGTGGAAATCATGACGCAGGCCCGCGGGATCTCCAGCGAGAAGGCCAAGCGCGAGCTGGGCTGGACGCCGCGGTACCCGAGCTGGCGCACGGGTTTCACCGAGGGATTGGGCTGACTCGACATGTCCTCCTCGGACCTGTACGGCGAGCTGCGGCCGCGGGCGTTCGCCATCGCCTACCAGATGCTCGGCAGCGTCAGCGAAGCCGAGGACGTGGTGCAGGAGGCGTTCCTGCGGATGCACCAGACCCTGCAACGGGACGAGCAGATCACCTCGCCGCGGGCGTACATCGCCACGCTGGTCACCCGGCTGGCCATCGACCAGCTCCGCTCGGCGCGGGCACGGCGGGAGCGGTACGTCGGCGAGTGGCTGCCGGAGCCGCTGGTCACCGAGCCGACACCGGCCGAGCACGCCGAGACCGTCGACTCGCTGTCGCTGGCGTTCCTGGTGCTGCTGGAAAGCTTGTCGCCGCAGCAGCGGGCCGCGTTCCTGCTGCGCGAGGTGTTCGAGTATCCATATGCGGAGGTCGCCGAGTTCATCGGCACCGATGTGGACAGTACGCGGCACCTGGTCGCGCGGGCCCGCCGCCACGTCCGGGAGCGCCGACCGCGCTACTACGCCTCTCGGCGGCAGCGAGAAGAGCTGGCTCAGCGCTTCTTCGCCGCCGCCGGGCAGGGCGACCTGCGGGCGCTGGAGGCGCTGCTGGCGCAGGATGTGGCGCTGCACGTCGACGGCGGCGGCAAGGTGCCGGCGCTGGCGCGGCCGGTCAACGGCCGGGAGCGCGTGGCACGGACCTTGTCGGCCGGGATGTCCGCGCTGGCACGCTACGGCGTGCGCCTCCAGGTCACCGAGGTCAACGGCCAGCCCGGCGCGATGGCGATCGACGCGCAGGACCGGCTGGTCGGAGTCATCGGGCTCGACATCGCCGACGGTCAGATCCAGACGATCCACTCCGTCGCCAACCCCGACAAGCTGCAGCACCTCAACCGGGTCGGCGACCTCGGTGCCATGCTCCGCGCGGGCCGCCGATCCGGCCACGACGGCTGAACCATGGACCCGCGCTGGCCACTGCGACCACGACCCTCAGCGTCTGAGACCAACGCGAAGGAGCCACCATGCTCACCCTGCCCGTCGAAGCCGGCAGCGCAGTCGCGAACCCTCCCGCTCGAATCCTGGCGATCGGACGAAGCGAGACCGTATTGTCCAAGCTGGTGACGATCCTGAGAGAAAAGGGCTACGCCGCAGGAGCCACCAACGAGTTCGACCGCACTCTCGACTTGTTCGATGTCGGGCAGCCCGACCTCGTCGTCTTCGGAGGAATGGTGCCGCCGGACACCAAGGAACACCTCCGAGAGCAGATCTCGACCCGAAACCCGGCAGTGACCTTCGTGCAAGGCTACGCAGGCATCCCCGGACTGATCGCAGAGCAGGTCGAGGCCGCCCTCAGCGACGGCACAACCGGACCCACCGCCTCAGTCACGTACGACGTCCAGTCCCGGTCGATCGGCATATCCCTCGACGGACCACAGGACGTCACCGTCATCGCCTGGTGGCACACCTCGTTCGCCCCCCCGGAACCGAAAAGCACCTCACGGGTAATTCTGGACGAGGAACTCCCCACCGGCGTGCACACCATCGCGATCCCGGACGAGGTCCCCGCCCAAGCGTCATTCGCCACCGTATCCATCGGACCGTCCGTCCACGCATTCATCGTCGGACCCATGCCGAGCGGGACGACCATGGCACGCTTCCCCGACCCTTCAAGCGCATAGCAGGCGACCCACCGACCAACCTCCTTGCAGGGCCGCTCATCCTCAATTGATCGCCGTCGCGACGCCGTCCCGGTCACAGCCTCGACACGTCCGGCGGCGTCATGGGCGCGGCTATACAACGCCTGTCAAGGGTTTGGCAAGTGGCCTCCCCGAAGCTGGTGGGCAGTCGGCTCATTCGGGAGGGACGCGCGGTGAACATCTATGACGTCGTCGGCAGAACACTGGGCGGTGACGGTGGCGGCCGCGTTCGTGGTCTTCCTCGCTGTGGCCGCCGGCGCGGTCTTCATGCGGGCCACAGCCGAGCATCTGGTCCGGCTCGACCCACGGTCTCGCGGTGGGTGAGGATGGCCGGTGCGGCGGCGGCGGTGACGACCGCCGCGGCTGCGGCGGTTCCGGGGACCGCTCACGGGGTTGCCGGCGGGACGCCCGCCGCGGAGGGGTCCTATTCGTTCATGGCGATGGTGGACGCGGGTGAGCGGGCCTGTTCCGGGGTCTTGGTGCACGCCGAGTGGATCGTCACGGTGAAGAGCTGCCTGGGCAACGTACCGCCGCTGGCCGGGCCGCCGCCGGGGGCGGTGACGGTGACCGTAGGCCGGACCGACCTGAGCCAGGGCACGGGTGGCGTCCGGGTCAGGGTGGCGGAGGTGTCGCCGCACCCCACGCTGAATGTGGTGCTGGCCAAGTTGGCCTCACCGGTGACGGGGATCGCTCCGGTGGCGGTGGGTTCCGCGCCGGTGGTGGGAGAGACCGTGCGGGTGGCTGGTTACGGCCGCACGGCGGAGGTGTGGGTTCCGGACCGGTTGCACACGGCCGCGGTGAGCGTGGACACGGTGACCGATGGTGGGTTCACCGTCGCGGCGGCCGGCACGGCGGCCGTCACCACGTGTCAGGGTGACGCGGGTGGCGCGACGGTGCGGGAGGCGAACGGGCAGGTCGAATTGGTGGGCCTGCACGATGGTTCCCGGCAGGGTGGATGCGCGGCGGGGACGGGTACGGATCGTGCGGCCAGCGAGATCCGGGCGGACCGGTTGGGTGACTGGATAAGGCAGCATGTGACCGTCCCGCGGCCGGTGGACGAGATGTCGCGCAACCTCGCCCGGGACGCCAGGTTCACCGCGTCGTCCAGCGCGGAGAACTGGGGCTGGAACCTGGTCGACATCAATGACGGAGATCACGATCAGAACGGCTGGACGTCGTGGCCGCCGTCGGACACCGGTCGTACGGAGTGGTTGGAGTTCGCGTTCCCGGACGGGTCGGCGCGGCGGGTCAACCGGGTGGACCTGTACCCGCGGATCGACGTGCCGGTGGCCGAGAACAACTTCCCGACCAACGTGGTCATCAAGGCGTGGACAGGCACCGCCTGGGAGACGGTGGCGTCGAAGACCAACATCCCGCGGTCGACGTCGGGCCAGCGGTTCGGCTTCCCTGCCAGGTCCACCACCAAGCTGCGTGTCGAGGGCACCAACGTCAAGATGATGCAGCTGACGGAGGTGGGGGCGTACCTGTCGACCAACCTTGCCGCCGATGCCACGGTCACCGCGTCGTCGAGCGCGGAGAACTGGGGCTGGAACCTGCGGGAGATCAACGACGGCGTGCGGGACGGCTCGGGCTGGACGTCGTGGCCGCCGTCGGAAACCGGTCGTACGGAGTGGTTGGAGTTCGCGTTCCCGGGCGAGGCGGCGCGGCGGGTCAACCGGGTGGACCTGTACCCGCGGATCGACGTGCCGGTGGCCGAGAACAACTTCCCGACCAACGTGGTCATCAAGGCGTGGACAGGCACCGCCTGGGAGACGGTGGCGTCGAAGACCAACATCCCGCGGTCGACGTCGGGCCAGCGGTTCGGCTTCCCTGCCAGGTCCACCACCAAGCTGCGTGTCGAGGGCACCAACGTCAAGATGATGCAGCTCAACGAGGTTGAGGCGTACCTGTCGACCAACCTTGCCGCCGATGCCACGGTCACCGCGTCGTCGAGCGCGGAGAACTGGGGCTGGAACCTGCGGGAGATCAACGACGGCGTGCGGGACGGCTCGGGCTGGACGTCGTGGCCGCCGTCCGAAACCGGTCGTACGGAGTGGTTGGAGTTCGCGTTCCCGGGCGAGGCGGCGCGGCAGGTCAACCGGGTGGACCTGTACCCGCGGATCGACGTGCCGGTGGCCGAGAACAACTTCCCGTCGGATTTCACGGTCAAGGTGTGGACCGGCACCGCCTGGGAGACCGTCGTTTCACGGATCGGCTACCCGAAGCCGGCCGCCGTTCCGGCCCGCCTAGCGTTCCCGGCTCGGACGACCGTGAAGCTGCGTGTCGAGGGCACCAATCTCAAGATGATGCAGCTCAACGAGGTGGAGGTATACAACCATCACCCCAGCGCGGCTGTGGCCGCGCCGGCCGAACCGTTGCCGTCGATCGTGGAGCAACGTGACTACCCAGGTGCCGCGGCGATCCTGGCCGAGCGCGGCATAACTCTGAAGAAGGGCGACGGGCACCTGCTGCTCGTGGACTGCGGCCCGGACTCCAACAACCCGCCGCCCAACATCATCCTGGTGCAGACGTACGAGCTCGACCGCCCGGGGGGAGCGGATGCCTGCTTCAAGGCAACTGGAGCCTCCGGCTGGCTCACCATGGAGATCAGCAAGGTGTACACGATCCGGGGTGAGAACAGTCGCACCGTGGCCGCGAAGGTGGAGGTCAAGGAGGACCCGGCCGTGGTCGAGGTGGAGCGGGTGGATCCCGGGGAGTGGCAGCCCGTCGGAGTCGGTGCATCCCGAGCCGATGCGGTGCTGCTTGAGCTGCGGTTCCCGTACACCTCCTAGAAGACACGGGGAAGACCATGACAACCATGCACTGGGGTGCGCTGTCCCGGCGAGCAGCCGTGGCGGTGGGTATCACGATGGCGATGCTGATCGGGCTGGTGGGTTCGTCATCCGCTGTCCGGGCCGCGCCGGCCGGCACGAAGTCGGCGACGGCCGTAACGACGGCCAGGTCGGCCACCGGCTGCGACCGGAGCGAGGTGGTTCTCGCGTGGCGCTCGGGCGGGCCGAACGTGCGGGCGGCGGCGGAGCAGGCTCTAGCCGGCACGGACGCGCAAGTGTGCGCGTTTCTGGCCACCGAATGGCCCCAGCGCGCACCGCTCGATGACCGGCTCACCGTGAGCCAGATGATGACCGCGGGCGGCCCGTCGATGCGTCTCGCGGCGCAACAGGCGTTGAGCGCGTCGGATGGCGCGGTGGTGGGAGAGTTCCTGGAGTCCGGGTGGCGTGCCCCGCGGCAGACCGACCAGCGGATCCGGGTAAACCAGATGAAGGCCGCCGGCGGTCCGCTGCTGCGGGCGGCGGCTCAGCGGGCGCTGGACGCCGGCAGCGTCGAGGCCATGGAGGCGTTCATCACGTCGGGGTGGCGGACTCCGTGGCGGACGGACCTGCGGATCCGGGTGAACCAGATCGTGGCTGCCGGTGGTCCGGACGTCAGGGCGGCCGGCCAGCGCGCCCTGAACCGGGGCACGCCGGAGGCGTTGACGCAGTTCATCAACGTGGAATGGCCGGTGGCCGCCGTTCGCGACCAGGAGACCGCGACGATAACCGACCTGGTGTCCGCCGCGGTAGAGGCGGGGAACCTGGCGGCCCGCGAGACCGAGGCGTCCAAGATGGAGGCCGAGCGGGCGATCGCCGAGGCGGCCGCGGCCAAGCGGGCCGCACAGGAGGCGGCCGCCGCCAGCGAGCGGGCGGCGGGCAACGCAGCGGCCGCAGCCGCGGCGGCGAAGCTGGCGGCTGACGCGGCCAACAACGCGGCCAAGGCGGCGCAGCAGGCGGTCAGCGCCGCCGCGGCGGCCAGTGCGGCGGCGCGGGTGGCGGCCGGGGCGGCAACCCGGGCGGCGTCGGCCGCGGCGAAGGCCGGTCAGGCGGCCGTGCGGGCGAACAAGGCCGCCGGGGAGGCGGCCACAGACGCCGGAAAGGCCGCCGACGCTCGTGCCGCCGCGCAGCGCGCCCGGGACGCGGCACGCGGGGCGCAGCAGGCGGCCGATGCGGCAACCAAGGCGGGTGACGCGGGGCGCGCCGCCGTGGCCGCGGCCGACGCCGCCAACTCGGCCAGTGGCCACGCCCGGGGGGCCTCGGAGGCCGCCAACGAGGCGGCCGATCACGCTGCCAGATCCGGTGCGGACGCCTCGAAGGCGAGGGCCGCGGCGGCGAGCGCCGCGGCCAACGCCAACCGGGCCAGCCGGGCCGCACAAGCGGCGGCGGCATTCGCCAACACGGCGGCCAACGCCGCGTACGCCTCCAGGGACGCGGCCAACCGCGCGGCGGCCGACGCCAGCGCCGCCGCCACGGCGGCCGATGAAGCCGCGGCACACGCCGGGCAAGGCGCCGACGCCGCACTGCGCGCCACCGAGCACGCCAACGCAGCCACTCGCGCGGCCGAGGCAGCGGTGAACGCGGCCGCACAGGCCAGGGCGGTGTATGCCGCCGCCCGCGCTGCCGAGGCCGAACAGCTCGCGGTGGCGATCGAGCAGGGCAGGGAGGCCGCCCGGGCGCTCAACGATGAGGTGCAGCGACAGCAGACCGCCGTCCGGTGGGATACCGCGGAGGCGGCGAAACGCTCGGCCGAGACCAACCGCCTGATCGCCGAGGCCACCGACCCGGCGACTCCCCGCGACGTCGCGATAGCAAATTCCCGCCGGGTCGCGTTGGCGTTGAGCGGCAGCGACGGGTCGTGGACCCGGGAGGCGGCCGAGCATGCCCTCGCCGGGGACGACACGACGGTTCTCGCGTTCGTGCGCACCGGGATATCCCTGGCGGCGGGCATGGACGACCGGGTCAAGTTGGGCGGTCTGATGGCCACGGGCAGCGCGGCGATGCGCACGGCGGCGGAGGCGGCGCTGACCGGTTCCGACGCCGACGTGGCGCGGTTCCTGGCGACCGGCGATTTTCCCGGCCGGGAAACCGAGGACCGGATCGCGGTCAGCCAGGTGCTGTCCGCGGCCCGCGAAGCCGCGGACACGGTCACCGCGCAGCGGGCCGAGGAGGCCCTGAACGCCGGGACCGCGCAGGCGCTGCGCGACTTCCTCGGGACCGGGCGGTACACCGCCGCGGCGGTGGACGAACGGATCAAGGTCAACCAGATCCTGAGCGACCCCAACAGCGGCCCGGAGCTCAAGGGCGCCGCGCAGATCGCACTCGACGGCCCGGCCTCATCGCTGCATCAGTTCCTGGTCGCCGGCCGGTACGCCGCGGCACAGCGCGACGCCGACAGCGCCAGGCACGACGCGGTGGTACTGGCATTGCTGGCTCAGGCTTCGGAGGCGGCGGCCACGGCTACGGCCAACGCCTTCCAGGCCCAGGCCTGGGCGGCCACCGCTCGAAACGCCGCCGCCGAGGCCGCCGGCTACGCCGAGCAGGCGCGGAACTCGGCGAACCAGGCCGCCGGCTACGCCGAGCAGGCGCGGCAGTCCGCGGAGCAGGCCGAGGCGTCGGCCGCCAGGGCGGCCGCGTCCGCCAAGAAGGCCCGCGACGCGGCGGTCGCAGCCAACGCCTCGGCCAGGAAGGCGGCCAACTCGGCCGTGTCGGGCCTCCACGTCGGCGAGGAACGCCGCCGGCTACGCCAGGGACGCGTACGGCGCCGCCGAGCGCGCGTACGACTCGGCGGTGGCCGCGGGTGCCGACGCCAACGCCGCGGCGGCGGCATACAACGACGCGGTCAGCGCCGTCAAGGCGAAGGTGAAGGGCGAGCAGGCCAGGTGGGCCTATCAGCAGGCGGCCCAGTGCGAGTCTCCACTCGTCGATCGCCAGGAATGCCTCGACAACATCATCAAGACTGTCCGCGACCCGATGCAGATGTTGATCGTACGCGGCGACGCCTGCGCGATCATCTGGCCGACAGGGCAGTGACGCGTACAAGGCCTGCATCTTCGGAGCCCTCAGCCCCAACTTCGAGCTCGAGCAGGCCCTGACCCTCGCCACGGTCGTGCTGCAGTCGTGGGCCGCGCTGTACGCCGCGCTCGCGATCATCGAGGGGGCGGTCTTGGTGGCCGTCGTGGTGACGGTCCTGTGCAACGCCGTGTGCGCAGCGGTCCTCGAGGCGGCCGGTCCCGTCCTGGCGCCGGAGCTGATCGGCATGCCCGCCGCCGGCTTCGGCCTGCTCGCCGGCACCGCGGCCGGGATACGCGCCGCCACTCTCCTGGAGAAGGCGGCGATCGAGGCCAAGGCTGAGGAGGCGGCGCTTGCCCGGCTCATCAGAAACCTGCGAACCTGCGGCAATAGCTTCACCCGGGACACCCGGGTCCTACTCTGCCGACGGCACCAACAGACCGATCCAGGACGTCCGCACCGGTGACCGGGTGCTGTCCACCGATCCGATCAGCGACGCCACTCGACCCGGCCCGGTCTCGCACACCACCAGCCGTACCGGCGACCGGCGTCTGGTGGACATCACGATCGATACCGATGGCCGGGCTGGCGCGGCCACGGGACGCATCACCGCCACGGAGAACCACCGGTTCTGGGTCGCCGACAGCAGGGCGTGGGTCCCCGCCGCGAGCCTCGCAGGCCGGTCAGTGGTTGCGGACCAGCGCCGGCACCTGGGTTCAGGTCACCTCCACGAGCGCCCGGGCCCAGCACACGACCAGTTACAACCTAACCGTCAGCGGCCACCAGCACCTACTACGTACTCGCTGCGTGGCACCCCGGTCCTGGTACACAACGACGACCCGTGCAAGTTGGCGCTGGGGATGCGCGAGTACGGCACAAGGGAGTTGGCGCGCACGGTCGGTGCCACCCATTTTCTCGACCTTCCCGGCGAGAGCTGGATGTTCCCGGTCATGAGGGCCATCGAGAACGCGAGCACAGGGCTCTACGTGAACCTGAAGGGATTCACCGGCACCACACCGGCCGAACAGTTCATGCGAGCGGTGCTGGCGGCCGTCCGGGGATCGCAGAACGGAACCGAGAAGGAGATGAGGTGGATCGCGGAGGCCGTCTACAGCGGCAAGCGGGAATGGAACACCTAAAGTTCTACGACGCTGAAGGGAGGCTGGTGACGAACTTCCCGGAGCCGAGCTGGAAGTCGTGGGACTGGCCACCGTGGTACCGGGAAAACCACCCGGAGCTGGCCCGATGACCCGGAGTCCGTCGCGATGGATGACGAGCCTGCCGCGCTGAATCCCGGCCTGTATCCGGACGTGGTCGAGATGGGCGGATCCGATCGGCGCTGCGGGCGCTCTCGCGTCGCCGCGGAATCGACCTGGGAGAGGTCACTGCGGCGCCCGGATATGGGCCTTTCGACGCCGCGTACGTGACCTCCAGCCGCGGGGGGATCGGAGTGGTGCTGGCCCGAGACGAGCGGCGCTTCACCATACAGGTCTCCGCGCAGAGCCATCCCTGGGCCCACGGAAGCACCGCTGACCTGGCCGAGGTCGTCGGAGTGGCGGACGCTTGGCGAACCGGGGCGACGCTGAGGGAGCTGAGTGCCAGGTTTCCGTTCATCCATTACGACCGGATGGCTCAGGCGTTCGAGGACGGAGATCACGTCGCGGTCCGCTGCGGGCCTCCTGCTGCACGACGACGACCTCGACGCGATCCGGCCGCTGCTGCGCGCGGCCCACGCACATCCCCGGCTACGGGAGCTGTTCCCCTCCGTCACCCATCTCACCCTCGTCCGGCTCAAGGTGGACCCCTTCGACACCGCCGGCGACGAGGTGCTGATCCTCCTTTCGCGGCAGGGCACATACCGGGTAGACGCGGCCCGGAGCAACGCTGCGCGTGAGGTGAGCACGGTCGACGATGCGGTGGAGGCCGCGGTGTCGCGGTTGCCGTGAGCCAGGCCGTAGACGCCCTGGATGCGGAGCCAGAGGAGTGCACACTAGTCGGCGACTCCACCACGGACATCGACCGCGCCAGATGTTCGACGGGGAGCAGGCCGAGCTGATCCCAGAAGGGAAGCCCGTCACGGGGACCGTGACCCACCTACGCTTCCGCGCCGCACGGCCAAGTAGTGGTTTGTTTAGGTGGTTAGACGCGCAGGATCCGGTGGCAGGTGGGGCAGTGGCCTGACCAGGCCGCGAGGATGCCCTGCAGTTCGCGGATGATCGTGTAGAGGGTCAGGCCACCGGTCAGCGTACGGTGCGTTCGAGCTGGTCGGCCGCGGAGCGGATCGAGGCCGCGGCCTCCGGGGCGATCCGGCGGAACAGGGCCAGGCCCGCGACTGTCGTCCGAAGGCCGCCGATGGCGGCGGCCAGCCTCGGGCTGTCGACGCCGCGGCCGTCGATTCCCCAGCGCAGCCCGAGCCCGAGCCGGGGACCGTCCAGCGCCCTCGCGATCTTGCGCACCTGCTTCCTCAGCACGATCTCGCCGACGACGCTGACCTGGCCGCGGGCGGCCGCCTGATCGATCCGCCGGGCGACAACGGCAAGCGCCGCGGCCGGGTCGTCGGGCAGGGGATCCACCGGCCGGGTGTTCCCGATCGGCGTCGACCGAAGGGGGTTCCGGGGCGGCGACCCCACCGCGGGTGGTTCGGGTTCCGGCTCGGGAAGCGGTACGGAACCGTCGGAGGCGTCGGGTCCGGCCTCGAGTTCCGGGTCGCCGTCGCCGTCATCCGGCGTGTCCTGCGGGTATGAGGGATCGGGAAGCTCCTGAGCCGGCGGCGCCGAGGAAGCTGGCGCCACGGCACGAGGAGTACCCGTCGTCGGTCCGCGGCCGTAGAAGGTGACGGCGGAGAGAACGAGCAGCGTCCCGACAAAGCCTGCCGTGACGCAGAGGATCGGCCGGCGCCAGGCCGCCAACCTACCCGGCGGGAACATTCCGCGCCCGGCTCGGTTGCCCGGACCGGGTCGCGCACGTCTCCGGCGCCCAGCGCCGCCACATCACCACCCACCGGAACCGGCCGCCAGCGCCGCCGGAAGCCACCGCGCCCGGACTGCTCGTCCTGGACCCAGACGTCGCCGTTGTGCACCCATCGCACACCCGCGTACTCGAGCGCGTCGGTGTCCTCGACCTTCTGCGCCTCGCCCCGTGCCAACCGTTCCCGCATGTGATCGTCGGTGATCAGCTGGTACGGCATGCCACTCCAATCCGCGCCTCCGCGGGCGATATAGCGAACACCCTGGAGCTAACACGTGGCTGGGGCTTGGTCAGTTCACCCGGAGCGGCACATACATGCGCGCCGGGCTTAAGTCTCGGGCTGCCGCGCGGCTGGTTGCTCCTCGTGGTGCTGCTTACCGGAGTGGTAGGAGTGTTGCTCCTGTCCGGCGCGGGCCGGGACGCCGCTCGCATCCGGCGGATGCAGGCCCAGCTGCAGGCCGGAACGCCGGTGGCCCGGACGGCCGGCTCGTTCACCGCGAGGATCAAGGAGCCGGCGGCACGGGGACGTCCAGGGCAAGGATTCGGCCGGTTGGGTCACCGGTGAACATCTCCTGGCCCTTGGACCAGTCGCCCACCACCATGAACAGCGTCCGCCCGTCCGGGCCGCCGAGGGCGCACGAGAAGCAGCCCAGCCCGGTGTCGACGGTCTGCAGCACCTCGCCACCCTCGCGCACCCGTACGCATTGGTGGTTGGGCACGTCCGCGTACCAGACGGCGCCCTCGGCGTCGAGGCAGATGCCGTCCGGGGCGGCCGCCTCGCCCAGGTGGGCCCAGACCCGACGGTTGGCGAGGCTGCCGTCGGGTGTGATGTCGAACGCGGTCAGCACATGCGCGTACGACTCAGCGACGATCAACGTCGAGTCGTCCGGCGTCACGGCCATCCCATTGGGGAAGCCGAACCCGTCCGCCACCTGGCGGACCGCGCCGTCAGGGGTGGCCAGCGGCGGCCAGCCCCGGCCGGAACTCTCCGCCGGGGAAGTCGAACGCGATGTTGTTGAGGTACGCGTTGCCGCGGCCGTCCACCGCGATCTCGTTCCACTGCTGAACGTCGAACGCGCCGCTGAGGTCGGCGTGGGTGACCAGGGTGCCGTCCGGCTCCTGGCGTACGACGCTGCGGGTGGCTCCCGAGAGCGAGCAGCAGCCGACCGTCGGGGAGCCAGTCGAAGCAGACCGGGCTGAAGCCGCCGTCGCCCGGCGGCCGGAGCATGACCTCACTCTTCCCGTCCAGGTCGACCGCGATGATCTCCTGGCGGGCCCAGTCGGCGAACCACAGCCGGCCGTCGTGCCAGCGGGGCGACTCGCCGAAGACGATCCCGTCCATCAGCGTGCGTAGCTCGGACATCGGAGATCCTCCTCCGTACCGGCGTCCCCGTCGGACGCCACTCATACGGTATGTAGAAGCTGGGCGGCCGGTTTCGACATCAGGGCGAACGACCGAGGAGGTACGCATGAAGTACGTGATCCTGATCCGGCACAACCCGAAGGCCCTCGAGCTCTGGGCGGGCGGCGGCTCACACCAGCCCGGCGTCGCGCAGCAGCCGCCACAGGCCGGCGCCGTCCGGTGCCCACAGCCACGGCTGGTCGGCCGGCCCGGACGCGCCGGAGGCACCGGTCGGGCTGGGCAGCCCGCCGGCCAGCACCGACTGGGTCGGGGACAGCCGGCGGATCGCCACCGCCGCCACGTTCTGCGGGTGGCTGGTGGCGAACTCGGCGTAGATGTCCTGGTCGTGCTGGCCGTCGTCGCCGATGAGCAGCCAGCGGATCTGCGGGAACTCGCCGGCCAGCCGGGCCAGGCTGGCCCGCTTGTGCTGCCGGCCGCTGCGGAACCAGCGGTCCGGGGTAGGCCCCCAGTCGGTGAGCAGCAGCGGCCCCGGTGGGTACAGGTGCCGGGACAGGAACCGGCTCAGCGCCGGCGCCACGTTCCACGCCCCGGTGGACAGGTAGAACTGCGG
>CAWJAU010000023.1:0-483732 GCA_963840945.1 uncultured beta proteobacterium
ATTTTGATACAATTTTGTAGTTTGGAAATAGTATTTAAAAATAATAATATCATCTCTTTAATTTAACATATTTTTTACAGTATTTGTAAATACCTTTCTATCAACTGGTTTTCTCATAATGTGATTTTTTGATATTCCAGGAACTATACTTAACATCTCATCTAAGATATCCAAACCTGTTACAAACAGAATCTTAATTGTTGGATCTATAGCTTTTATTTGTTGATGTAATTGAAATCCATTCAAATTTTTCATTCGAATGTCAAGTATTAACAATAAATCATTAAATTCCGAAAGGTCTTTAATATAATTTAGTGTAAGAGTAGGATCGGTAAAACAAGCAATATGATAATCATAATCTTTTAGAAAGCTTCTATAGGTAAAAAGAACATCTTCATCATCATCAAGTATAATTATTCTTTTGTTTTTATTTTTTTTATGGAAAAAGAAGCCTTCTCTTTTTTTATTCTTATTTTCTATAAAATCTTCTTCAGCATATGAATTCAACTTTTTCTCCATCATTATCGAGTGTGTACCATTAGTATCATCATTCTCTAACAAAGTATGATCTCTTCTTTTTATATTGTATGTAGGATATCCAATGTTTTCTGTTACCTTGAATTCGCCATTATTTATAAAATTATAATTGTTTAAAATATTAGGAAAAGATTTTAAAATTCTATAAAAATTATTTCCAATAATTATTTCATTATGAGCAGAAAGAAGAATTTATCTTTGAACAAAGATTTACTGCCGAACCAAATATATCTAGTTGATAATTATCTCCAGCTAAGGCTAAGTCTACTACACCATAATCTAAACTAATCTTGTAGTTCTCTACTGATGGTAAATTATTCTTCATTAATAATTCTTTATTCATATCCTCTCGCTTTTCTAAAATCTCTAATCCACATTCAATTACATCTTCGAATGCTTTTTCATTATTAAGATCTGAAAAGTTTAAGAAATAACACAATAAACGATCACCGAGACTTTTTACAATCTTACCGTTATAACGTTTAATTATTTGCGATAATGAGTTTATAACAGTAGAATAGTATTCTCGTATATTTGAAGAATCATCTGTTATAGTGGTATTGTTTATAGAACTTTGAAATTCTATAAAGCATACACAACATTTTAGTGAATCATCAGTAAATTTGATGCTTTTATTCCCTTTATTGCTATGATGCCACATGTGTTTGTCTACTCCCTATAATAATAACTATAAGACATAGAAGAAGAAGAAGAAGAACATAGTTCATCTTCTACATTTATCCTTGGAAATAGAGTTTTTACTACAGCAGGATTTGTCTCTCTTTCGAATTTAAGATTTCTCTTATTTGGTCGTAGATTTTGCATGATTTTTATTATCCTCTTTCTCCTCCTAAAATTTAGGACTAAATGTAGCATTCATAAATTATATATTATATTAAAATTTAAAGAAATTGGTCTAATTAGAAGATATAAATTAAAAATCACAAATTTTCGGCGCCGAAAAATTTGATAAAAAGTTTTTAAAATCGATTCCACTGAGGATTTTCTCTTCAGAATATAGTCTATCTAGTTCAAATTCCTTCTCCATACACGCTGGCCAATTTTTTGAAAAAAAGAAAATAGTTTTCTTTGACAAATAAATTAATACTGTTAATTGTTTATTCGTTTATTGTAAGTAAAGTTTGTATCTTTTTTTACAAATTTACAGCATACACTACAAGAATTTTAGTATCATATTTTTTAGTTTTATTAAATATAAAGCATAGGCTTACTTTTTAAATATTTTTTAACTATAATTTTTTATATCTTTTGTACTTTAAGATGATTAATGACAAGTTAGTATTTATTCGAAGATAGATTTAATCGATAAAAATGATATTCTTTATATTGGACTTTACAGTCATTGCATTTATAAAGTATCATTTGCTGACCAGTCCTACTCTCTAATTTATTGATATATAGTAAATTGTTCTTGCAAAAGGAACATTTCATCAATTTTTTTAACTTCCTAATAATTTATTTCAAATTATAATATAAAAATTTATTTATCAATCTCAATTTATATTAGTTCTAGAATGGTTGATATCAAGATGGATCAACTATACTTGTTTTAAGCCATATACTTTTTTAACGCCTCAAAAATTATGACAAATAAATTATTGGTAGATGTTATTGTTATCCTTATTCTAAAAGCAATAATGTAAATAATCGACAATTAGACTAATTATATCTTATTATCTATGCTACTAGTCTACCATTTATCAAATTTTTCGGCGCCGAAAAGTTTTTTTACCAATATGAATATTTATTAAAAGTATCATATAAGAGACATTTTATTAAATAACATTTGTTATTATTAATTTTATTTGCTTTCAAACTTGATCATAAGAATTTTCCTGCTTTAGTAAAGAGGAATTTATTTTTATATTATTATTGAACTAATGTAGTTATTGATTAAAAAATTTACTTATGGATACATATTAGGTATTGTAATTGGTGTATTATTAATAACAAGTAATAATACCATAGGTGCACAAGATCAAAACAATACTACTATCACTACTACTGCTAAACAGAATCAAAGTAATACTACTACTACTATTGCAGGACAGAATCAATTTAACCCTGTCCCATTTAATGAGATACCATTAGTTGTAGTCAATTATACTTATGGTCAATACAAATTTGGAGTTGATTTTTCTCTTGATTTTGGAGATCTCCCAGTAATTGAACAAGATATTAGTGCTACATCTGTTCCTAATATGCGATTAGATAAAGATGATACTAACTTACATCTTGAATTGCAATGTGATAGTAATGATATATGTGACACCAGTTTAGCTCCAGAGTCTGTAAGTATCTATTTAGTTGACGATACTATACAAGATATTCATATTGCAGAAAATTCTATTCCAACAATACAACTTGGAAGCAACAATTGTGGTAGTCTTTCTATAGAAGATTGTGCAAACTTTGATTTTTCTATTCCTGGAAATATAATACTTGGTAACTATAAAATTGTAGTAGAAATGTCTTTTGATGAAGCAGAATGGATATTTATAAATCCTGTTGAAATAGTAGATTCAACATATCCAAGTAACAACAATGTGACAGTTAGATGTGATGATTCTTGCTATCGACCTCATAACATGGGACCTACTAATAGGTGGAACAGATGAGCCAACGAGAACAAATATTGAAGATATATTAGGTGATGAGAATGTATCCCCTGCTTTAATAACTGATATAATAGATCCACCTCTTGAAAGACTATTAGGTGAGGCTAAAGACAAATGTAATAATCTTGATGAGAACGTAAAAAGGGTTCTTGAAGGAGTAAACTTTGAGTTTCTTCCATAATCTTTTTTTATGTCTGTATACTAGAAAATAATCTCAATAAAATCTTTTCCATATTTGAGAAATCTTAATTAATAATCGTTTTGTTATTGTCGTCGTCGTCGTCTCTCATTAAATATTATTTGTGCAAAGAAATCATCTATTCCTATGATTTATGCAATTTGTGGTGATGGTCGTTATTCTAATATCCTTTCAATTTTAAAACCATTATCTGTAATATTTCAATATTTCAATTAAGCCTTTGGAATTATCTAGATGTTTTCACATTTTTTCTTTTCCTATTACTATTTTTATTTGATAGTTTGTGAAACTTTTTTTATTGTATCTTTTAACTTTGTGGGCATTTGCTTGGATCTCCTCTTATTCTATTCTCTTCCTAAATGTATGATTTTAATTGGTTAATGGGCTAGAAGGTGTGTCAACTGATTTTGACACGATTTTGTAGTTATAAAAACTATAGATATAATTTTTTAGTTACTTTATCGTTATTCATTCTTCATATATGCATGGTAATCATGTCTATATTCATTATATTTATTAACTTTCTAATTAGATCTTCTGTTGTGATTGGCTTTTGAATAAAGCACTCTTCGGCAATTATTCTACCAACCTCAGATTGTGCTTTTCTAAATTCTTCATTGACGGTTGCAATTGCAATTGCAGTTAAAAAGCAAATTTTTGCTTTAGGGTCTTTTTCTTTTATTTTGATATATAATTCAAATCCGTCCATATTTGGCATTTTTATATCTAGAATTACTAAATCATAAAAATTGCTTCTATACAATTTTAAAAATGTAATAGGGTCATTAAATGTATATATTTGAAATCCATTATCGTTTAACATACTCTTTATTGTAAAAGTAATATCCGGTTCATCATCTATTAATAAAATTTTTTTAACCTTATTGTTGGATATCACTTCCGATTTCATACACCTATTAATTAATTATCAAAAATATAAAATAAAAAGTAGATCCTCTTCCATTAGATAATTTGATGCTCTTATTCTTCCTTTATTATCCTGCCTTCTTTACGTATTTTTCGGCGCCGAAAAATTTTTACCAATATATTTATGTATTAAGGTATTTTATATAAAATTACAAAATAGAATAAGAATTGATGGAAACTCCATTAACTCAAGCAATATTTTGTGGACGTTACGGAGATACATACCATCATTATTTATCCAATCTTTTTTAATTGAAAAATAGATAGGAATCTTCAATTTATTATATTAAAATAAAGATTTTTTACCTACTATATAATAGATTCATTTCTGCTGTCCTATTATTATCTAAATGGGTTCGACATCTAAAATTAAGCTTTGATGGCTTAGTTCTCATTATAACAAGGTTTGGTAACATAATATATAAGTTGTTGATTAGTTAACATCTATTAATTACAACATAATTAAAAATACTATAATAAAAAACTAAAAAATTGAGTTAAAGTTATTTATTTAGTTTCCATATTTTAGTTAGTGAATTTCCATTCTGATCTACTTCATCTGCATATATTCCAACTATATTATTTAGTACAGATGTACTCCAGTATCAGTAGCATCAAAATTTACAAATCCCACGTTTCTTAATTTTCCATCATCATCAAACTTTCCAATGCCACTAAAAGTATATTTTGCTACTTCATTATCGAATGTTATAAGTATCCCATGACCTTTAGTGTGCATATATCCATTATCCTTTAAAGTAGACCAAGCAGTTCCCTTATCCATTATAGGAATATTTCCATTTAGTGTCCCATTACCTGACCATGATACTTCTAGTTCTGGTTTATCAATATTTGTTAATCTCATTCCTTCACCTTGTCCTTTCAATACTAATAGTAATTCACCTATACTTACACTAAGATTTTTAGTGGTGGTTGTATTTGTCATGTTATTCATATTAGCTTCCATTTGTGCATTAATCATACTTGCTGTTGTCAAAAAAAATATTGAGATAACCAGTATTCCAAAAGTTAATAGATATTTCATATCTATTTATTTATATATAAAATTCTAGACTAAAAATATTTGCTAAATTAAATAAATGAAAAATTTAGTAAAATCAAAATATATTATCAAAAAGCTTACTTTGCTCATTTCTTCTACCTTTTTTAGAACAGTTAAGTTTTTGGGGCATTAGATGTCTCTCCTTTATCTTTTACTATTGAAACATTCATGTAGATGAATCCCGATGTAATACGGGTTCGTAGGGGTGTCAACTGATTTTGACACAATTTTGTAGTTCTATAATAAATACCAATTATTGAATAAATTTAAACTATTGATCATAAATTGTATTGGATAGCAATTCATTATTTTAATAGTGATGAAATTGATATTTTGTAATATAAATTCAGTAAATTTGTAAATTGTTCCTTTGTTGTATCTATTGTTATTATTACAAATTAACTTACTCCAAATACTAAGTATATAATAAAATCAGAATACAATTGATTTACCAAATCAATAGTTTACAGTATTATTATTAGTCTGAAATTTTATCCTATGTTTTAATATATTGTTTTAATATATCGTCATTAAGTAAATAAAGTAAAATTATCAAGTGAAAATAATGTAATAATCATCTATATTCATCACCGCAATCTCCAATTATCTCAAACAAGTCATTTGACTTTTTACATACAGCATCTATATCATCATAATCTGACTTATCCAAACTAAAGTTGAATACCTGTGCATTATTGTTTCTATGCTCAGCTATTCCAAGTCTAACACCGATAATAACGCCCGCTACTGCTGCTGACTTGTCAAGAATATATTGCGTTGCTACATTTGCAATACTTACATCGTACTTTTGTGCAATTCTCTTTAGAGTTGATAAAAGCTCTTGAAACAAATTCCATCCTCCCCAAGCCTCTATCATTTTCATGTACTTTCGTAAGCTTAATGTATTTAACTCAGTAGTTGATGGTGGTCGTGTTCTTCCTAGATAACGCTCTGATATAAGCCCTCCACAAATGCTTCCATATGCAAGTAGACTGATATTATGCTCCAAGCAAAATGGTATCATCTTTACTTCTGGTCTACGATCTATAATTGAATATTGAACTTGATTTGATACAACTCGTATATCTGAATCTATCATGATCTGTATACGTTCAGTATCAAAATTTGTAAGGCCTATATGCCTGATTCTTCCTTCATCACGGAGGTCAGATAGGTATTTTAGAGCATCCATGTAATACGGATTGTTATAATCCCACCAGTGGAATTGAAGTAAATCAAGAGAGCTAACACTCATTCTGCGAAGCGATCTTTCTATATTTTCCTTAACTATAGAACGTGTAATTCTTCCTGGTTGTGGGACCCATTTTGTTAATGCCTGAATTCTTTCAAGTTCTTCTTTTCCTTTTAGTGTCAATAACCTACGTCTGAATTCTCCAATAAAATCTTCTGCTGGGCCATAAATATCTGCTAGATCCCAACTTGTAAAACCAGCATCATGATATCTCATCATATCTGCGATTGCCAATTCATGGTCGATATATCCATGTCCACCTGCAACCTGCCACATGCCGTTAACTATTCTACATATTGTCAAATCAGGAGCCAGTTGGTAATATTTCTTAGTCATATCATTCATTCTATGCTTTCTCTATATTTACGTCACAAATATCAAGTACAAAAATTTGACGCATAGTAGTAATCGAAGCATTTCCTAACTGACTTTACTAATCTCTTTTACATGTTTGAGAACAATTTCAAGTTTTTGCGGATTAGATATATCTCTCCTTGCTTCTTTATTATTACAAAATACATGGATATGAATCCCGATATAGTACGGGCTCGGAGGTGTATCTACTGATTTTGACACAATTTTGTAGTTCAGAAAGTATTGTTATTATTAATTCGAAATATAAAAATCAAAGGATATAGATAACTAATCAGTTATTAAGAAAAATGACAAGGCAAAGATGATACATTGGCTCATTTATCTGATATGCTTCATGACTTAGCCAAGTTATTGCATATTTTTTGAAATCTGATTGTGATTTACAAATCTTTACTCCATTTTTATCAGTTATTACCAATCTAGTATTATTTTGTAAATTAAGTGACTGTAGAAATTGGTCATAATTGTTATGATTTACTCCCAAGCCCTAGAATACACTCGATCTTTCTTTTTTGCTAATATATCACATTGAGGAAGATCTAAAGCAGAACTTAAATTTATATTATTATTATCATTATATTTAACTTCGAAAGAATTATTATTAATAATTTTACTTGATAGATTTGTTTTATTGTTAAAAATTATTTTTTAACCTAGATTTGTATAATATAATGTGTTTCCAATTGTTAAAACAGAAGCGGTTTAGTCAATTTCTTGAGTCAATTGAAAGGAATCTATTATTTTTATCTAACTTGCAAACTACTACTATTACTATTACTCTTACTACTACTAGTACTACTACTACTACAAATTTATTATATCTATCTATTCACCAAATTCTTTAATAGTGATGGTTAATTAAGTATTTTTTATATTATGAAGGAGGTTACCCAATATTCTCTGCTTGTTGCAATTTTAGCTATTCTTATCTATATTGCTGTAGTTAGCACTGGAACAGTAGCAACAACTAACCAAAATAAAAGTTCGCTATCTGAATTACAAGATTCTAATTTAGCCGAGTATCAATTAGTATCAGGTAATTTAGATTATGTTCATACAGCAGACATGAATAGAGCAACTCAGACAGGTACTTTTAAATGGAATAACTCTCAATGCTAGTGAGTTTATTATATTATATGATTCAACACCTTATGCAAGTAAAGGACATATAGCATTAAATTTACCGTGTGATCCTAATGATCCCCAAGACCGTCTCGTAGATGTTTTAATAGGGAGAGCTCCTGATATGAGTGTAATGGCTCTGGGATATATTCCACAATTGTCATCTCCTCCTAATATGTGTGTTTATCACGGTCAATTTGGATTTGGAGATCCAGTAACTGATATTGTTCTAAAAGCAGTATCAGAGGATCCAATAACATTCAAAGGTCCACATTCCGTTGCACTAGTCACACATGAATCATACATACCACAAGTAGCATCTTATATGGAGAAAGTAATGCAGAACATGACTAATATGACTAGCTCTTAATAAAATAACCATATTTTATTTTTTATTGTATTTTCAAGAAATATAGAAAATATACCTATATTTATACAAGCAGAAAATCCTGAGAAGACATTAGAGAAATTTTTAATATAATTTTAAAAAATAAATAACAATATCATTCGATGCTATTATAAACTATCACAACAACTGTCAGAGGAGAACCATGAATTTTAAATAAATGATAAATTATTATTTTAAGTAAAAGATGTCTTTTATTCAATATTTGTTATTCTTTTTTGGTTTTACATTATTTTTATATCTAAATAATTATAACTTTATTTATTCTCACATACATACCAATAATCAGATCGCCATACAAGAAATACTGGATCAACGTGACAAAATTAAAGTTCAATTTGCCTATGATCAAGAAAAGATAAAAATAAATACTTTAACAGATCTTAAATTCAGTGTTTTAAATTCAACAACAGGAGAACACATTAAAAATTTCTTAGCAAGAGTAGTTATTACAGAAGGATCAGAAGTATTCGGATTTGATAATATAAAAGTGAATGATGGTGATTTTTCTGTGAAACATTCTTTTGCTAATTATGGAACTCATCAAGTTATTTTAAGGGTAGATACAAATTCTTCTATTACGCCAGCTGCATTTGACGTAATTGTACCTTCCTATCAATCATCATCTTCATCTCCATTTCTTGCAGATTCAGATAAATCAAAGTTAGATAAGGATAATACAAGTACGAAAAGTATTACAACTTATTTAATTATCGGAGTAGGCGTTGCTGTAAGTATTGGAATGACAATAATATTATTATCAATTTTAAAGAAAAAATAATAATTCTAAAGTCTATTGAGTTATCCTGAATTTCCTTTTGTGACTGTTCTATAAAATTACCGTAAAATAATTTACAGTTATTAAATTGATCATTTTCATTATTAATATTTGATTGTTTAATTTTAGCTAATATTTCTATTCTCTTTCTGTCTTGAATTTTTTGGTACTCCTTTGAAATAGTGGATTTTCCTTGCCTTAACTTTTCTTTGTTTTCTCTTCTCCTTTTTCGATAAAAATAATTTTGACATTAAGTGAGAATTCTCATTATAACAGGATTCAGTAACATAATATTTTAAGTTTTTGACCATTTAACAATTAATATATCTCTAATACAATTTCTAATTTATTTATAATAACAAACAAAAGACTGATATTTCAATGACTAAAAAGTTGGGTAAATTATATGTTTGTTATAATTTGTTATCCTTTGATGTTAGCTCTACAATTAATCCATCATTCCATCTATATTTACTAAACATTAAGTCTGAAACTGCATTAGCTAATATTGGTTCTTTGCTTTTATCGACTATTCTAGCATAACCTTTGTAGGTTTTATTGTTTACATTAAAGGACACGTTTGGGTCGAATATGATATTCTTGACCCAATCTGAAGATTTTTTATGTTCTGATATAATATAATATCTTGTATTATATTCTATAAACCATATCTCTATTGTATATTGTCTTGCTGTCTTACGTCCATTTGTTGTCAAATATAGAAATTGTAGCTTGTGCAAATCATTATTAGCATTTTTTGACAAAAATCATTCCACTTTTTTGAAATATTATTTAATTACGAATTACTGCACGAAAACGAACTTCTCCATTTGCCACTTTATCATAGGCTTCACTTATGTTCTCCAAAGAAAAAGTTTCAGTCATTACTTTGACCTTGCCTTTTGCTACAAAATCTAATGCTTCATAAAGATATTCTGGATCATTTTGTGTGGAACCTATAATTTGATGACGGTTTAAGAACAAAGACAATGGATCTATTGTTAATTCCTCATTTGATGCACCCATTAATATCCAACGACCTTCAGGGCGTAAGCCTTGAAAAGCTTCAATTGCAGGCTTGTAAGAATTACTAGTAACAAGAATTACATCTGCGCCTCCATTTAACTTGAGGTCTTTACCATTATTAACAACTTGATCTGCTCCAAGCTTATACGCTAACTCCTCTTTGTCCTTTGAATGAGTAATAGCAATTGTATGAAAACCAGCAGCTTTTGAATATTGAATACCTAAATGACCCAATCCTCCTATTCCCACTACAGCAATACGCTCATGAGGTTTAGGATTAGCCGCCCTTAATCCACTATATACAGTATAACCAGCACAAAATATTGGTGCAGCTTGTTCGTATGATATTTCGTTTGGCAATAGGACTGTTGCATCTGCATAAGCTAACATATATTCTGCATGGCCTCCATGCAAGGTAACTCCTGTTCCCTGTTGTTGTTCACAAAATAGTCTTTTTCCTCGCTGACACCATTCACATCTACCACAAGTCTTTTGCACCCACGGTACACCAACACGGTCTCCTTTTTTCCTAGTAGTCACACTTTCTCCGACTTCTACTATCTCGCCTGCGGGCTCATGGCCAAGAATAAGTGGAAAATTGAGTGGTAAAGGTAATTCCCCTTTTGTAATATGAACATCAGTATAACATAATCCACTTGCATTAATCTTTATTAGAACTTGATTGGGCGATGGTGTTGGAGTTTGAATTTCTCGTATTTCCCATTTACTATTAATTGATGGTAAAAAGGCAGCTTTCATAGATTTATAAAAGAAAAATATTATATAAATTAGTAGGTTTATATATTTTCCAAATCACTGGTATTGTTTATATTGAGCAATGAAAAATAAATTAAGTTATCTTTATGTAACTATAATCAGGCTTTAAAAATAATAACTTGTAAGAGGATATTAATAGATTCTACTAAACTTATTCGTGAGCGTGCAACCGGAGGTGTGTGAACTGATTTTGACACAATTTTGTAGTTCAGAAAAATTATTCTTATATGAAAAAGATTTATCAGTAGTGAGAGTATCTAAAATTTAAAAGAATATTATAATAAAAAATATTATTGGACTTTGAGATATATTCGATATATTTTAACTAATACTAATAGTGATACTAAGGAGTTTAATATAGAGCAATAAAAAAGATATATAGGAATAAAAAAAAGTTACCTTAAAAAAAACTACCTAGTCTCGTTAAAACGTTCTCGTTAATTAAGTTAAGTTCTTTATTATTATTATTATTATTATAAGCATAAATTTGAGTTATTTCCTTCGCTGTTGCAACTTGAGAATTTGAAGAACAATTTAATATAATTCTATCTATAATTGAGAAAAATTTTGCAATTTCTATTGTATTTGGTATAATATCTTATATAGAAATAGGATATTGTTGAAAACATTTAGTATGGTAGTAGGGCTCAGAGGTGTATAAACTGATTTTGACACAAATTTGTAGTTCAAAGTTAGTATTTAAAAAAATAGATAAATTTAATATAATTATAATAATTTTTATAATGAATTATTATCACAGGACAAGAGCTTAAATATAACTCAATCATAATTTTTGCAATGTTATCTGTATCATGTAGAGATGTTGGTAGACTGTAATTTCAGAGGAACTGGTGAAACAGAAGAATAACACTATTCTTACCAAAGGTGATAGAATGGAATTTAGAAGACCCAAAAGGAAAATCCTTAGAAGAAGTTAGAGAAATAAGAGATGAAATTGAAGAAAGGATAAAG
This sequence comes from uncultured beta proteobacterium, assembly GCA_963840945.1. Taxonomy (GTDB): domain Bacteria; phylum Pseudomonadota; class Gammaproteobacteria; order Burkholderiales; family Casimicrobiaceae; genus CAIWHR01. Next base: position 12,074 of record CAWJAU010000023.1, read on the forward strand.
GAACTTGTGGCAGAAATTACAACAATTACACCTACTGAAAGATAAACTAGTCAGCAGCAGAAATAAAAAAATCTTTTTTGCAGAACTTATTGGAACCTTTACAGTTATAGTATTTGCTACTGGTTCTGTTGTATTAGATGCAAAATTAAATGGAGCGTTAGGACTTCCTTTTATGGCAATTGCTCCTGCTATTGCTGTTGCTATTGGAATTTATTTATTTGGTAAAACATCCATGGCACATTTTAATCCTGCAGTTACTGTAGCATTTTTAATTACCAAACATTTAGAAAGAAAAAAAAGGTTATTGTTGATTTATCTTTTAGCAGAAATCTTAGGTGGCATCTTAGCAAGTTTTTTCATATATTTTATTTTTGGAAATCAAGTTCATTTAGGTGCCAATGCTCCTAATTATACTGACTTTCCAATTTATGTTATTGTTGGAATAGAAATATTTGCATCTGCTTTACTAATGTTAGTAGTTCTGATAGTAGTATATACAAAAGGATTAAAGAAATTTGGAGGACTATTAATTGGTGCTACAGTGGGTTTAGATGTCTTTTTGTTTGGATTAATTTCTGGTGTTTCAATGAATCCTGCCCGTTCTTTGGCACCTGCTGTTGTATCTGGTTATTATATTGATTTATGGCTTTATCTTACTGCACCATTTATTGGAACTACAATTGTAGGATTACTATTGAAGAATAAATTTTAGTTCATTCTCTTAATGAAGTTTATTGTTTTTGTGTTTTGTTTTTGTTGTAATAATTCAATATTCAAAATTCATAGCGAGTTTATTAAACTAACACTATATTCTTCAAGATAGAAAATAGCCTTTTCTATCTATAGGATCTAAAAATAATTATTTATATCAAATATACAGATTGTTTTAAAATAGTGTTATTTGTTCTAAGAATATTAAAAAATAATTATAGCCAAAAGGGTTCTGAGGGGCTTCGAGTTCTCATTGTATCAGGGTTCGGTAACATAATATAATAAGTTTATTTTTTATAAATAATTATTTTACTTACTGCTAGATTAAGAATCATATGAAAAGGCAGGATGAAAAAGGATACTATCTAGATTTGTGCCAGACCTCCATCAACAAATAGTTCTATACCAGTGATATAACTGCTATCATCGGATGCAAGAAATGAAACAGCTTTTGCCACTTCGTCAGGACTGCCCATCCTTCCCATAGGTACGGTATTCACGATATTCTTCTTGAATTGCTCGCTCTGTTCCTCATTCTGCAGTAGATTGCTAAAGATCGGTGTGTCGATCGGACCAGGACTGATGGCGTTGACACGGATCTTTCTGTGTCTCAGATCAACCGTCCATGTCCGTGCAAACGAACGTACTGCAGCCTTAGTCGCACTGTAAACACTAGACTCCTCTACTCCTTTGGATGAACCTATCGAAGCATTCAAAACGATCGAGCCTCTATCGTGAAACAGAGGGAGTGCTTTCTGCACAGTAAACAGAACTCCTTTTACATTAATGCGGAATATATTGTCGAAATGTTCTTCAGAAATTTCTCCCAATGGAGCAAATTGGGCAATGCCAGCGTTTGCAAATAGAATGTCGAGATGACCTTTTTGATCCTTAACAGTATTGTACAATCTATCTAGATCTTCGAGATTAGATACATCGCCCTGAATACCCACGACATTTTTACCTATCTCTGATAAGGCTATATCAAGTTCTTTTTGACGTCGACCAGTGATGAACACATAGGCACCTTCGGAGACAAATCTCTTTGCAGTAGCTAAACCAATGCCACTGTTTCCTCCAGTAATAACTGCAATTTTTCCTTCAAGTTTATTTTCCATTATTCAAACTCACTTATTGTTATTAGATAACGTAAGGTAACTATTTAAAATCATAAGTAACAATATAGTTATCAAGTAGATTAATGGTAATCTGTTAAAGAGAAAAGAGTTACTTATATACACAAATTACAGTATGTGTACAATTTAACATACAGTAAGCATATTAGAATGTAGAACCATATCACAAAATATGATATCTAAACCTCTTGCTCGTATGGATGGTTCAGAGTCATCGTTAAAGACCTATCAATATACTTCTTTTAGAGATTTTGGGCTGACTATTCGGAACAAGCTAAAAATGTCAAAACACGACTCAGATTACGCTCCAAAGTTTCGAGCAATGATTTGCGAAGAGCAACCGCACCGGAAACGACCTCTATGAGCAATACACGCAAGGGACTTCCCCTAACCAGCTCCCGTCTTGAGAAAATATTTCCGACATTAACGCCAGCTCAGATTCGTCGTGTTGCAGCACATGGACATATACGTACGGTTGAGCGTGGTGAAGTGCTCGTCGAACAGGGAGATACCTCCGTACCGTTCTTTGTTGTAATCACAGGGGAACTCGAAATTGTGCGACCCTCTGGGGCCTATGAGACCCTTGTCACTGTCCATAATTCTGGTCAATTCACAGGCGAGGTCAACACACTCTCCGGCCGCCGGTCTTTAGTTCAGATGCGTGCCACTAATCCGGGTAAGGTTATCGAACTGGATCACCAACAGATGTTGACTTTGGTGCAGACTGATGCTGAACTCGGAGAGATACTGATGCGGGCTTTTATCCTTCGTAGGGTCGAGTTGATAGCTGCTGGTGTTGGAGATATTGTTCTCATCGGGTCAATACATTCCGCCAGTACACTTCGGATCAAAGAGTTTCTGATGCGCAATGGACACCCATATTCATACGTTGATCTAGAACACGACCCTGATGTACAGAATCTGTTGGATAGTTTCCAAATTTCTGCCAGTGAAATACCTGTGTTGATCTGTCGAGGTCAAGTAGTACTCAGGAACCCCAGTAACCAACAAATCGCAGACTGTCTTGGCTTCAATGAATCTATTGACCAAGTCCAGATGCGAGATCTCGTCGTCATAGGCGCCGGTCCCTCGGGGCTAGCTGCCGCAGTGTATGGAGCTTCAGAAGGACTCGACGTTTTGGTGCTTGAAACGAGTTCGCCTGGTGGCCAGGCAGGTTCAAGCTCAAGAATCGAAAATTACCTAGGATTTCCCACCGGCATATCGGGCCAGGAGCTCGCCTCTCGAGCATACCTCCAGGCTCAGAAGTTCGGCGCGAAGATGCTCATGGCTAAGGCCACAGAACTCGTCTGCGACCGCAAACCGTATGTCATCCAACTCGAAAGTGGGGCTCGAATTTCGGCACGCACTGTCGTGATTGCTACTGGTGCGCAATATCGAAGGCTACCATTAGAAAACCTGTCTCGCTTTGAAGGCTCAGGCGTATATTATGGTGCGACCTTTGTGGAAGCGCAGTTGTGTAGAGGAGAGGAAGTAATTGTGGTTGGTGGAGGAAACTCGGCTGGCCAGGCTGCGGTGTTTCTTGCGCAGACTACAAAGCGTGTGCACATGCTCGTCAGGTCCACAGGTTTGGCTGAGAGCATGTCACGCTACCTGATTCGCAGGATAGAGAAGAGTCCTACGATCGTATTCCAACCACAAACGGAGATCGTGGCCCTAGAAGGAGGCGATCACCTCGATTCCGTTCACTGGCGAAACGGTAAAACCGGACAGAATGAGCAGCACAGGATCAGGCACGTATTCGTCATGACCGGTGCCGATCCTAACACTCGTTGGCTCAATGGCTGCGTAGCACTTGACCCTAAAGGCTTCATAAATACCGGTCCCGATCTATCGCCAGAAAATCTGAGCGCTTCAGGCTGGCCCCTTACCCGTCAACCATACTTGCTCGAAACCAGTTTGCCAAATGTTTTCGCGGTGGGTGACGTGCGGGGAGGCAACATCAAGCGTGTTGCTTCCGCGGTAGGCGAAGGATCGATCGCTATTTCATTTGTTCATAAAGTACTCCAGGAATAGAAAGCAGATCGAATGTGATTGAGACTAGATGAATGACTATGAACCCAGTTTTCCACGCTGGGATCTGCTATTTTGTTTTCCATAGCTACAATAATAATAATAATAAGTAATTGTAACAAGTAATGAAGTTTAAACAAATTAAATGCAAATAATATTAAAGTGTCAATATTATAGTCACAATCTTATTCAAAATGATTTGGTAATTGCACAAAAATGGCTTTTAAATAATTTTCATGTAATATTTCGACTTAAATGAAAAAATCAAAGTAGTCAAGCGTAAGTCTTTGACTTATCCGATTTCCTTATCCGATTTGATTTTAGTCAGAGGTTCATGATCGTCAACACTCAAAATCCTATCTAGTGCTATTTCTAACCATTTCGGCTGATCAAACAAAACATTTTACATCTATAATCTCCGGAATCTACTACCGGTGAATGTAGAAGATTGTCAGGAGAAGTTGGAAATGAGATAAGCAAATCTCGCATTGAAACACTTACTGATGGAGTTTTTGCTATAGTCATGACTATATTAGTACTTGAGATTGCTGTACCACAGCTATCTCATTCAGAGGCGGCTATTGAGCTTCCAAAACAACTAATCGAGTTATGGCCTGTGATTCTAAGTTATGGAACAAGTTTTATAATTTTAGGTTTTTTTTGGATTGCCCATGATTATCAGTTCCACTACATTAAACGAGCAAATCGAACCTTTCTTTGGATAACTATCTTTTATCTAATGTTTATAGCATTTGTACCATTTTCAACATCTCTGATTGGAGAGTATGGAGATCAGCAGATCTCGGTAATTATCTATGGGGTCAATATAAGCATAGTTGGATTTTGGGAATTTATACGATGGCGGTATGCTACAAAAGATCATCGTTTAGTAGATAGCGATCTTGATCCCACCTTTATAACAATAATGTCAAAAAGATTTCTTTTAGGACCTACTATTTATTTGATCGCAGTTGCAATATCTTTTGTAAGTACCCAGGTAAGCCTTGTACTGTTTATAGCTACTCCTCTATATTTTCTAGTATCGGCTAGAAAGGACAAATCTTGATTTTGGTTTACCAAAAATAAGTAGATGAAACGAAGCGGATTCATGGGCTTTTTGACAAGGAGCTCCAATATCCCCTTGGTAGTATATGAGCCCAATTGATTAGCGGGTTCAGAGGTGTATGAACTGATTTTGACACGATTTTGTAGTTCAGAAAGTATTGTTATTATTAATTTGAAATATAAAAATCAAAGGCTACAGATAATTAACCAGTTATTAAGAGAAAATGACAAGGCAAAGATGATATATTGACCCATTATCTGATCAATCAAAAATGAATAAATATTACTAATTAGTTTTTTAATAAGGCTCGGTAATTTGTTTAATAACTTTTAATTGATTGGTCAACTCAAGTTGTTTGTTCTGCAATTGTGGAATTTCATTTTGCAATACTTTATTTTCTTCAGTTAATACTTTTAATTGATTGGTCAAGTCGCACTTTTGTTTGTGCAATAGTTGCATTTCATGTTGCAAGGCTCTATTTTGTTCTGTTAGGTTTTTTATCATTACATCATAATGGGACATTTTCTCATCAATATCTTTTAATTCTTCTTCTAAATTATTCTCCAATCCTGATCCCTTATTTATCATGTATACAAATGCAGAATCAAATTTATAAATATGATATTAGTAAAAATTATAACTCATAGCTAAAATTATTTTATATAGATGTAACTTTTTGTTTCATTGACTTAACAACAATAGACTTGTAAAATATGTTAAAGAGAATTTCAATAGGCTTATCAAAAAAATTTGATTAAACTCCTAATAAATAAGAAGATCTCAATAACTACAATTAAAAATGACTGCTAAAGAAAACCTTGAAAGTTATAAAGTAATGGTTAATTTCAATCAAGATTTAATCAAAAATACAGAAACTTTTAAAAAATTAAAATTTTATCCTGTCATAGAAATCGATAATGATCTATATAAAATAGAGTTGGATACTAATCCAGATACTCTGATAAATGTTAATTGTATAAATGTACCAACAGGAATTTCCTCAAATAGTAGAATTGATATTAGTCAGTTTGGTGAAGGATTTTTCATATGTAATGGAAAAGAAATAGCAGCAAAGTGTCATTCTATTGCTAAAAAAATCCATGAGGATATTATAAGAGATGCAAAGGAGATTTATAATAAAAAATTTTATAATGAATAAAACCGATAAATATTGCTGGTTAAATGTCTTATAATTGTCATAGCCGAAAAAGAAAATTTAGAAAAGATATCAATACATATTTATGATACATTAAGATAATAAATCCTTATTAATTGGTAACTTATAATAATAATCATCTCTATTACTATATTCATTTAACAATTTTGTATATAACTATAGTATAAGAGTTAGAAAAAAAGACGTATTTCTATAAAGAATATCTTTACCTAAAAAAGAATTTTTGTTATATTGTTCCCTTACTGTGATCCCATGTAGCATAGAAGTGTGGAATTATTTCAATTATAACTGATTCTCCTCGCTTTATAGTATCCATGAGGAACTTTGCCATATTATTGTCAAGGCTTCCAGTATACTTGATCATTATCTTTTCTGCTATTGGTACATTTCTGCTAATATCTTCAGAAATAACGGCTGTACCTTTCCCTCTAACTCCTTTATATGGTGGGTTAGTTTCATCTATACAAAAATAAATATTATTTCTCTTTCTGATGTTTCTAACTTTCTTAGAATTCTTGCCTGTTTCAAAGTAGATTCTGTCATTATCAAAATAATACCATACTGGATGTACATTAGGGTCTTCTTTCTCGTCTATAGTTCCTAATCTAGCAAACAACTTACTCTTTGAAAGAAAATCTATTACCTCCTCTTCAGTCATTGATGATCCAAGCCCAGGTTCACTTGCATTAAGAATTTTCATTAGAATTTTTATTAGTATTTATATTTAATAATGTTTTTTTGATTATATGTATACTATTTATATATCTCTTCAATGAGTCTTGAAGGAATATCGAGCTGGTATTGAATACAACTAAAGATATGAAGATCTTGTTGTTTAAATAGGGAACAAATTGATCGATGTATCAATTAATAGAAATTGTATTTTGAATAAGTTTAGCTGAGAATCCTCATTAAAACAGGGTTCGGTAACATAATATATATTAATTTATTGGATTATCTATAAGATATTATTTACCTAAGAAGAACAGAAAATATGTGGAGTATTTCATATATAATTTTTTTATAATAGTTTTATATGCATAAGTTCACTATAATGGAACTATTCTTACTTGCTATTACAATCTTTGGCGCTACAAATATGATGGCTCTTCAAGGAGCTCTAGCACAGAATAGTTATTATTTTATCAAACCTATGCAGATTATTATTAGTCTTCAATAAACTATGGAAAAGAAAATGATAATAACAATATCTATTCTTACAATAATTATTATCCACAGTCACCAATTGCTCCCTCACAACCACCATCATCGAAATACCCAATGGATGTAACTAAATATGAATGTCAGAAAGGTCAGTTCAAAGGATTTTTTGTAAGCTCTCCCAAATTTTGTGTAACATCACCATCACTTAATTTGATGACCTGGAATATCTATCTAGGTGCAGACCTATCACCAATATTTGTTGCTACTACGCCTCAAGAATTTGTTGCTGCTGTAGGATCTGCTTATAAGAAAATCCAAGCAAGCAACTTTGTAGAAAGGGCAAATTCCATTGCAAATGAGATCAAACAAACTCGGCCTGATCTGATAGGTCTTCAAGAAGTGTCATTATTAAGAACACAGAGTCCATCGGACGGTCCTACAACACCTGCAACTAACGTTTCATTAGATTATCTCCAAATTCTCATTGACGCACTAAACGTTCGAGGATTAAAATATGAGCCTATTGTAATTCAGACAGCTTTTGACTCTGAAGTTCCAGGTTTTATCTCTGGGAGCCTTGTGGATTTAAGACTCACCGACAGGGAGGTAATATTGGCCCGAGCAGATAACAAAGATTTTACTTTATCAAATACCCAAGGAGCCCAGTTTGCTGCTCCAGTTCTTTTATTTCCGTCTATAAATGGATGTAATCTAATTATTCCTTCCGTTATTGAAGCAGATTTTAGATAAATATCTGGATAGAATTCCTTTCCATATAATGTTAAATCAGGTCGCTCTATTATAGCATCTAATATTCCCTCTTGCCTTATACCAGGAATTGTTTTATACAGTTTTTGAATATATCTATGTAAAAGAATCAGATCTTCCTTTGTAAGATTCATTAAATTAATTTATTTAATCAAACTAAAAATTATTAAATTTCTGCTAATCTTTTGTAAATTAGAGGATTTCTTTCTATGATATTATCACGGAGCGGCTTTGAAGTCAAAGAAGACGCGTGCCGGCCCAAGGCGTCCCGGGCCGAGCAGAGGATACGAAAGCATTCGCCTGTTCAGCATTTCCGAAACGAGGACGCGAGATCTGCCCTCTTGCACCAAGACCCCGTTCGCATAGCGAATTCTGGTCACCAGATCCTGTGGGACGCCGCTTTCCAAGTCGATAAATACGATTCGACCTTGAGGCGCCGCATCCAACGAATAGGGGCCCGACGAGCTTAGATAGAGATTTCCCTTCGCGTCAACCGAAGCATCGTTTGGCCACGTTATCCGCTTTCCCGAGCTCGAGTGCTGAAAGGTACGCAACACGCGGAAGTTTGCATCTACCCGCACAACTTGATGGGCGAGATGGCACAGTATCCAATAGCCCCCGCTGGGGATCTGCTTGATTGATGTGGGCCCGCAACCTTGCGCGGACCACATGGTTTCGGAATGCCCGTTGGCGAGCAATACAATCCTATCCTTCGCCATTTCCGCAACGAGCAACCCCTCAGACGTGATCTGGGGGCCTTCCGGGTAATATGCAGCCGGGTTAACAATTTCTTCTGGCGCGAAGCGCTTCGCCGATGGCTGGCCAAGAAGCGGGCCTGGCGCAATCGAGAGCAAAGCTGCCGCTAGCAGAGCAATGATTGTCTTCACTGGATTTCCACGCCGGTCGGCAGAGCGGTGGTACTGAAAAAGCTCACCGCAAGGCAAGCATTCAGGGAACGAGCATTATCGGGTAGGGGCCGACGGGGGCAATGGCAAGTGCTTTTCCTTCGGTGTCCCAGGCGTCCGCACTGACGTTGATCTGCACCTGGTGGGGAATGTTCGCCCGCGCGAGGAAGCGGACGGCGGGCGCCTGTACGGCCCCTTGGTCGGTGTCGAAATCAAGTTCGACACTGCCGTCCCCCGAGGCAACCGCCATGAGCGTCGTGCCGGTCGCATCGACGACATCAAGCACTTCGAGCGAATCCGCATCGTAGCTCACCCGGAATTTCGCCGATCGCACGAGGGCGCCCACTGGGACGCCGACGGAAACCTTAAACGTGCTTCCGTGCGAAGCTTGAATGGGCGCCGTCACCAGTATCTCGAGTGACCGCTGGGCCGAAGGGGAAGGCACCGCCGGCAATGCCACCGGTGGTGTGAAGGCGTCGGCGACATTGCGCCCAGTGCTCGGCCCACGCTGCACCTCTGTGGAGGCGACGTCGGACCGCGCAATGCTGACTTGCTCTCGAGAAGGTATCGGCGGCGGGGGGCGGCCAGCGGTCTCGGCGATTGGGTCGTAATCCGGCCGTCATCCGATCCTGTGCGAAGCGACAAGACCGCAATCACGCCAACCGCGATCGCCAACGGAATCAATACCCAGCGGCGTCTCTTCGAAGCGCTCAGGCTATACCTGCGACGAATCATGTGGGAAAAGGATCGGCGCTTGCGATGGCACCAGTATCCCACGTATCCCACAAGTCATTCGATTCACCATCCGGAGCGTCGAACACGCCAATCCCCGCGCGGCGCGCCATGCGTGGCGCACCAAAACCCGGGCAGGCGCTTGCCTGCCGGGGTTGCCAAACCGCTGGCCCGCTTACTGCGTAACCAAGGGCGGCTGCGGGCCCGTATTCCTCAGAACCGAGAACACGAGGTTGCGGCCTTGCTGGACGATCGCCGTCCGGTACGCCTTTGGGTTCGGCATCTTCATCGTGCTGCTGATGGAGATCGCCGAAGTCACCCGCCGCTCGGGTTCAACCTGTTCGTGCTGCAGACGATGAGCGGGCGCGACAGCAACTACGTCGCCTATGCCTCGATCCCGTTCTTCTTCATGATGGTGCTGTGCATCGCCCTCATTACCATCTTCCCCGAGATCGTCACGGTCCTCCCCGATATGCTGATCTCGACCAGGAAGTAGTCGCTTACGGCAGTGCTACCACGTAGCTCGACTCACGAACCCACAAAAGCAAGCCGGGCAGGGATCGCTCCGTGCCCGGCTTGAATGCTGGTAGAGCTACAGAATATCCGGGTCGCTGCTCAGCACGGCCCCGTGGCGCAGGGCAGCGCCGGCCGCGGCCCAAGATTACGGCCCACCGAGAGGAACAGGTTGCGTCCCTGTTGCACGATCGCGTCGCGCCAAGCTTCGTACGTCGAGTCGGTGTAGAGCGGCGCCGTACCTGGAGCGGTTGCAGCAAAGTTGTTCACCACCGGCGTGTGAATGTGCCCTGCCGGGATCTGCAACCCGAATATGTCGCGCATGTTCACGTTGCGGTAGGCGACTTCGTTCGACAGGTAGTTGCCGCCACCGCCGGACTGCGCGCAGTCGTCGGGCAACGGCGGGGTCGGCAGCACTGCAGGCGGGAATACGTGCTCCTGGGCCACCGGAGTCTGATTACCGTTGACGGTTGACGTCGTTCCGCTGGACGCTCCGTTCACCGCATCGCAACCGGGGAAGCGCGTGAAATTGGTGTGCCACAGCACCTGGAATGCTCCCGGGGGCGGGCCTGCGGCGCCAGGCGGACGCGGCACGCCGTACTCGGTGTGGTCGTTGAACATTGCCGCGATCGGCAGCGAAGCCACGTTGAACTGGGGCGGAATGTCCCGTTGCCATGGCTGACTGCCGCCCAGCGGGCGCTCGACGTAGTTTTCCCAGCCTGGCTTCAGGTCGCATCCAGCGCTCGGGCGGATAGACGTCGCAGTCGTTGACCTGAGGCCGGCGATTGGTCGCGTTGCCACACGGAGCGAGCGCAATGCTGTCATTCCCCGCCGTCGGGCCATGGAAGCGACCGTTCCACATCTCCAGCCAGAACTGGTTCCCGCCCCCCTGGCTCATCGACACCGACGCATCGACCCGCATCGGACCCGGCATCATCCACGGCCCGACCGTGTCCTCGACCATGCCGAGAGCAAACGGAGGATAGCTGACCGGCAGGATATATGCTTCGATGACGAGCGTGGTCCCATCCGGCAGCCTGGCCCTGCTGCCGTCAAGCGTCAGAACGGTGGCGGCCGACGGATTGCTGTTACGCATGCCGTTGCCATTGGTCCCCGGGGCGGGGAGCGTGAACACGTCGAAACCGCTGACGATCATGCGCTTGTACTGCGACCCGGCAGGGAACCTGAAGTCGAGCTGGCCGCGAGAGGTCCGCTCGAGCTGCAACTGAAGCGCAGTCAACTCCGTTGCAGACAGCGGGAACATCGGCACCCAGCGGTTTAGTGCCCGCGTCATCGTGGTGCGCGCCCAGTAGAGCGGCCGGTCATCCCCCTTCGCGAGGGTCGGCCACCTGGTCAGGTCATCGGACTGGGTGACCTTGCGGCCCTGTACCCGGTCAACCGCCGCTCTCCACAGCCTCGTCCCTTGCTCGGTCATGCGCGCAAATGCCGAGTTATAGTCGGTCGGCGCGACCTTTCCGTTCAGCCCACAGATCTCGTCGATGAAGTCCTGCTCGAAATGCGTGAAACCGGACGCTCCAAGGATGTCCACTGCGAACGGGTTGGCGTTCAGCGCATTGAGCTTGTTCGGCAGGCGCTGCTCTTCGACCGAAATCGGGCGCGTGACATCGATGCAAGGTGCCTGCGCCTGAGCGGCCGCGCTCCACGCGAAACCGGCTACAAGGGCGGAGCCGACAATCGTTGCGGATGCTGCACGCCGGAGCGCGCGAGACGGCCGCGTCGACAAGCTGTGTCTCAATCGATATGTGCTGTCATACATCTTTCCTCCATAGCTCGGTTTACTGGTGCATGTGTCTCTCACGCTTGCCTCCTCCAGGATGCAACATGCATTGCGACCGACTGAGGCATGCACCGTGCCGGTGCGCCGCTGCACCAGGGATCGGAACAGTCAGCGCCGACGGCACGATAGTTCTAAGATGACAGACGGCGCCTCCCTCGGGCGCCGGATGGCGTGTATCCTTCACCGCAATTCCGACGTGCCGTGCGATTCAGCCCGCGACGGCATTTCTCTTGCGGCAAGTCCGAGTAAGCGCCGATGAGGCCCGCGAACGAGCAGCACAAGCGAATCGGGCTCGGGGACGAATTGCGCGACCACGATGCCGTTGAAGCTGTCACCGAAGGGCGTGTCGGACAGCGAGATTGTAAGCTTCCCGGTGGGGAAAATCAGATCGAGCGGGCCGGCCCAATGCAAGAAGGCGTCATCGTTGATGATGCCCACCGTGGTGCCGCTGACGATTCCACTCACCATGGACGGACTGGTGAAATTGAACGTAACGGATATGGACTGCGGGATCAGGTCGTTGCCCGTGTAAGGAGGGCTCTCGAGTGCAAAGATTTGGAATAAGTCCGCAAAGTGAGCGGCGCCCGTGCCGGCCGGGACATTGAGTCCCGTGAACGAGTTCGTCGTGGGGTTCACGAAGCTGCCGAAATCGTTGATCGTCATGCACGGCGAGGCCGACGGCAGGATTCCCGTTTGCAATAACCGTGTAACTGCCGTTGTACAAGGTAGCGCGTGCCGGCCCGGTAATGAGCACCAGTGCGCCGATGGCGAAGACTGTCCGAAGCATGGCAAATCTGAGCATCTCTATTCTCCTAGGCCGGATAGGCCGGAACCAAACGGTTCATTCGATCAAGAAACAACCAGGTAAGCGGAACTTTGGTGATGCCGCTACCGTCTTCTGGAAAAGCCCGTGCGGCTTCGAAGCGACTACGGCCTCACCACGCGGACTGCGCAGGAACCAAGGCTCACCATACGCTCGAGCCCTCATATCGATAACTGCCGATCAGCAAGCGCCGTGCCACCCGCAGGAGGGTCAAAAAATCGATTGATATATCAATGATCTACCTGGCTTGCCCCGGGTACGGCTCTGGACCATTGCGCAGCGAGTGTCAAAGGATCCGACAGCCAACAGGGCCGAGAGCGCGCGGGTCGCTCGACTGCAGCGCACGCGGGCTGGGGCATCATTAACCTATTGAAATCAGCCAAGATATAGCTCGACAGGACCCAGGCTGGCATGCGGCGAAGAATCTCGCAGTCGACGACAAGGCGGCTAGAAAATCGACCAATTTCTTGTTATCAAATCATTGCCAAATCGTCGTTAAATTGCACGGCAAATAATTGAAATATCAAGAAAAAGTCATTGATAAATATCATTTATATGAGCTCGAAGCGGGAAGCCAGCGGGCGGTGTAAAGAAACTCGACGCTAGGGACTGCGCGGCGTATCCCGCAGGCGACTAGCCGAGTTTCATCTGTCGGGGCAGGTACGATATCAATTCCGGGAAGGCGTAGATGAGCACGATGGCCACCGCGATCAGGAAGAACATCGGCAACGCGTGCCATGCGATCCAGGTGATCTCGCGCTTCGTCATTCCCTGCAGCACGAACAGATTGAAGCCCACCGGCGGCGTGATCTGCGCCATCTCGACGACGAGCACGATGAAGATTCCGAACCAGAGCAGATCGATGCCGGCCTTTTCTACCGTCGGCAAGATGACTCCCATCGTCAGGACCACCATCGAGATGCCGTCGAGAAAGCAGCCCAGGATGATGTAGAAAACGGCCAGCGCTGCGATGAGCCAGTATTTCGACAGCCCCAGACCGCCGATCCATTCGGCCAGGGCCCGCGGCAGCCCGACGTATCCCATTGCCAGCGTCAGAAACGCCGCGCCCGCAAGGATCAGCGCAATCATGCAGTAAAGCCGCGTGCCGCCCAGCAGGCTTTCGCGAAATGTCGACCAAGTGAGCGAACCCTGGACAGCGGAAATGACGAGCGCGCCGACGACTCCGAAGGCCGCCGCCTCCGTGGCAGTGGCCACCCCCGAGTAGATCGATCCAAGCACCGCGACGATCAACAACACGACCGGTATCAGATGGCGGGACGCGAATACTTTCTGTACGAACGTGGTGCGCTCGGCGATATCCGGAATCTTGCCCGGATTCAGGAGCGCCCAGATCGACGATGTAGCCTGAGAACAAGAGCGCAAGCAGCAGCCCGGGAAGCACGCCGGCGATGAACAGTTGCGCGATCGAAACGTTGGCCGAAATCCCGTAGACGATCATGATGATCGACGGAGGAATCAGCAGCCCGAGCGTCCCCGCGCCGGCCAGCGTCCCGACCGTGATGTCTTCGGGATAGCCGCGGCTCTTGAGCTCGGGCAGCGTCATCTTGCCGATCGTGGCGCAGGTCGCCGCCGAAGATCCGGACACTGCCGCAAAGATCGTGCAGCCAATGATGTTGGTGTGCAACAGGCGCCCGGGCACGCGTTCGAGCCAAGGCGCCAGCCCCTTGAACATGTCTTCGGACAAACGCGTGCGAAACAGGATTTCGCCCATCCACACGAAAAGGGGAAGCGCCGTCAGCGTCCACGACGATGTCGTGCCCCAGATCGTGAGCGCCATCGCGTCGCCCGCCGACCGGGGAGAGAAAAGCTCCATCGCGATCCAGGCGACTCCGGCGAGCGCAAGACCTATCCACACGCCCGCCCCCAACAGCAAGAAGAGCGCAATGATGAGCAGAGTCGTTATCAGCACTGACATCGCCGGTTCCGCCCTTATTCGGTGTGCGCCAGGTCGGCGGGCGGTCGGCTCCTCGATCCCCGACCGCTCCACGCGAGCATGAATTCGTCGATGACGGCGATCGCGAATATCAACGTCCCGAGCGCCATCGCGATCTGCGGAATCCACAATGGGGTGACGTCATTTCCGCTGGAGACGTCGTGGTACGCGTACGACAGCCACGCCAAACGGACGCTGTACCACGCGAGTGCCACGGCAAGCACAGCGCCGATCGCGACGGCGACGAACTCCAGTGCCCGGTGCGCGCCGCCTTTCAGAAGCTGCAGAACGAGGGTTACCCGGATGTGCTCGCTGCGCTTCAGCGTATGCGCGAGCGCAAGGAAGCCGCTCCCCGCCATCAGATACCCGGCATAGGCGTCGCTGCCACGCACCTGGAAGTGCAAGAGTCGACCGAAGATCCCGAGCAGGATCATGATCAGCGTGCCGACCAAAAACAACGCCGCCAGGTACGCGGCGGCGTTGTAAACGGCGTCGAGCGACTTTCGCATCGCGAAGATCACATCTTCTTGTAGGCATCGACGACCGCCTGGCCGTCGGCCCCGGCTTGTTTCGCCCATTCACCCGTCATCGTGTCGCCGATCTTCTTGAGCTCGCCCGCCAATGTCGGAGCCGGGGGTGCGATCGTCATCCCGTTCTTGATGAGCTCATCCTTGTACCACTTGGTCTTTTCTTCGGACAATTTCCAACCGCGTGCTTCCGCATCGGCGGCCGCCTTCAGCACCGCATCCTGGCTCGCCTTGTCCAGCGCGGTGAACGCCGCTTTATTGACGAAAACGACATTCTTGGGAAGCCACGCTTGCGCATCGTAGAAGTACTTCACCTGCTCCCACGCCTTCGAGTCATAGCCGGTGGCCGCGGAGGTGATGTTCGGCGTTGACCGCTCCGGTGGCCATCGCCTGCGCCAGCTCCGCCATCTGAATCGTGACCGGTTGTGCACCCAAGCAACTCCGCGACGCGCGAAGTCGCCGGGTTGTACGTGCGCATCTTGAGTCCCTTCATGTCGGCCGCCGAATTGATCGGTTTGTTGGAATAGATGCCCTGCGGCGGCCACGGCACGGCGTAGAGAATCTTCAGGCCCTGCTTGTCGAAGCGGTCGTCCAGCGCCTTACGCGAGGCCTTCCACAGTTTCTGCGCGTCGGCGTAGCTGGTTGCGAGGAAAGGAACCGAATCGACGCCGAACAGCGGATCTTCGTTGGCGTAACCCGAGATCAGGATCTCGCCCATTTGTGCCTGGTTGCCCTGCACCTCGCGCTTGATCTCGTGCGCCTTGAACAGCGAGCGTTGCTGTGCACGGTGATCTTGAGCTTCCCGTTGGTCGCCTTGTCGGGGTCCAGCGACGAACTGCGCGATGTTTTCCGTGTGGAAATTGCTCGGCGGGTACGCGGTCGGCAGATCCCACTTGGTTTGAGCGAGCGCCACGCTACACAGCGCCGCTGCGACCAACGCGACGACGGTTCTTGCATCACTAGGCAAACGATTACGCATCATCGCGGGTCTCCTTGCGTCGAGGTTGAGCAGGAAAAACGAGCAAGGCAGTGCCGCTTTCAGCGTCGTGCGATCCCGCAGGACATATGGTCGTGGACATCGCCGGAGCGCATTGCAAACGCTACAGGATTCACATACAGTGTCAAGAAACTGTCGATAATTCCTTGCCAGCGCGGTCGATCGATCTTCGCGATTGCGAGGGCGCTTTCCAATTGGACGGTGATGGAAGTCGAACCCCATCTACGCGCGCCAGAGGATCCCGCCGCGCCATTCACGCACCGCGATCCAAGCGGGCCTGAACAAAGCGCTGCGGCGAACCCGGACAAGCTGGTCGTGAGCGCGATTCCCAGCGGGTGGCGAATCGAACCGATGGGCGATCGGCTGTCTGATCGTCGAATTCGGACAGCGCGTCGACGACGGAGATCAATCGAACCGCCCGCTCGGTCGCCGACCACCTCATGGCGCATCCGATCGAGGGAGTGGTCGATATCGTTCCCGCTTTCACTTCCGTGGCTGTCCATTACCGCCCGGAGGCGTTGACGGATTCGTCTAATCCGCCGCATCGGCTATTGCGACGACGGATCGAGGCGATTCTTGCGCAAGGCGTCGCTCGCCCAAGCGACGTCCCCCGGCTCGTGGAGGTGCCCGGTGTGTTACGGCGATGGCTTTGGGCCGGACCTCGCCGAAGTCGCCGCGGCATGCGGCCTCCCGCCGGAACAGGTGATCGAGCTGCATGGTGCGTCGCCTCACGTTGTATACATGCTTGGCTTCGCCCCGGGGTTTCCGTATCTTGGCGGGCTCGACCCGCGGCTCGCGATGCCAAGGCGCGCGACGCCGCGCACCAAGATTCCGGCGGGCACCGTGGCCATCGCACGCGAGCAGACCGCCATTTATTCGCTCGAAACGCCGGGCGGGTGGAATCTGATCGGGCGCACGCCGCTCAAACTGTTTACGCCGCAGGCGAGTCCTCCTTGTCTGCTCCAATTGGGCGACAGCGTGCGCTTTGTACCGATTTCGCTCGAGCGCTTCAGGGCCCTCGAGGCGCAGCAAGCGTGAGCATGCGCGTCGCGAAGCCGGGTGCGCTGTCGACGTTGCAGGATCTCGGACGTTTCGGATACCAGCGCTTTGGCGTCGTCGTCGGCGGCGCAATGGATGCGTGGTCGCACCGCGCGGCCAATCTATTGGTGGGCAATCGCGAATCCGAGGCGACGCTGGAAATCACGCTGATCGGACCCAGTCTCACTTTCACCGAAACGGCGCTGATCGCGCTTTGCGGCGCCGATCTGTCGCCGCGGATCGGCGAGCGCCCGTTACCGCTGGGCCGGCCGGTGCTGCTAAGGGCTGGCAGCCAGCTCGACTTCGGCCGGCGCCAGTCCGGTTGCCGCGCGTATTTGGCGGTGCGTGGCGGCTATCATGTAGCACCGGTGATGGACAGCAAGAGCACTTACCTGCGCGCCGGCTTCGGGGGATTTCACGGTCGCGCGTTGCGCAAGGACGATGAGATCCCGATCGGCGCCGATGACGCCGAAGACTATTATCCGGAACTAGGGCGAATGCTGCGCGAGGGCGGCGACCCATTCTGTGCGCCAACCTGGGCGTTCGTTCCATCGTTCGCGATCGCCGCCGAAACGCCACAAGCGATCCGTGTCGTCGCCGGCCAGCAATGGGGAGCGTTGACCGACAGCGCCAAGGCGCAAGTCGCGAGCGCCGCCTTCCGCATCACGCCGAATTCCGATCGCATGGGGTATCGTCTGGAGGGCCCGAAGCTCGAATTGCGCGAGCCGATCGAAATGATCTCCGAGGGCGTCACCTTCGGCACGATCCAGTTGCCGCCCGACGGCAATCCGATCATCCTGATGGCCGACCGCCAGACCACGGGCGGCTATCCGAAAATCGCCAATGTGGCCAGTGTGGATCTGGCGTTGCTGGCGCAAATGATGCCCGATCAGCGTGTGAGGTTCGAGATGATTTCGCTCGACGAAGCGCAGCGACTCTACCTGGCGCGAGAGCAGGACATGGGCCTGGCTGCGCAAGCGATCGAACAGCGGAGGCAAGCTCCATGACGTTTCGTATCGACCTCAATTGCGACATGGGCGAGAGCTTCGGCGCGTATCGCATGGGCAACGACGAGGCGATTCTCGATTTCGTCAATTCGGCGAATATCGCGTGCGGCTTTCATGCCGGCGACCCGATCGACGATACACAAGACGGTCGAGACCGCGCTTGCGAAAGGCGTAGCGGTAGGCGCGCATCCCGGCTTGCCCGACCTTCAGGGCTTTGGCCGCCGGACGATGGCCGTCAGCAGTGCCGAAGCCTATGACATGGTCGTGTATCAAATCGGCGCGGTGGCGGGATTCGCCCATGCGTTGGGCGGGCGCATCACGCACGTGAAAGCCCATGGCGCGCTCTACAACATGGCGGCGAAAGATCCGCGATTGGCGGAGGCGATTGCGAAGGCGGTGCACGATTTCGACCGTCGACTGGTGCTCTTCGGGCTCGCGGGCAGCGCGATGATTCAGGCAGCGGAGGATGCGGGATTGCGCTCGGCGAGCGAAGTGTTCGCCGATCGCACCTATCAGGACGACGGCTCGCTTACCCCGCGCGGTCACGCCAATGCGATGATAGCGGACGTGGAAGTCTCGATTGCGCAGGTGAAGCGCATGGTGATGGACGGCATCGTGCGTTCGGTGCAGGGCAAGGACGTTCCGGTCCGTGCCGATACGCTATGCATTCACGGCGATCAGCCGAACGCGCTGGCGTTTGCGAAGCGCATCCGCAACGAACTGGAACGAGCCGGCGTCGACGTCAAGACACTCGCCGCGCCATAGTCGCTGGGCCCGCGCGCATGGCAAGGCAAGGTGTAGCAGCAGAAGTCAGCGGAACGGTTTCGAAGATCGAGCGCCGCGAGGGCGAGCGCGTCGCGCGCGACGAACCAATCATGATGATCGAGTTGATGAAAATGGAAATTCCGGTCGCCGCGCCCGCCGACGGCACGCTAGTCCAGCTCCTCGTCGCCGAGGGAGACCTCATCACCGAGGGTCAGGAGCTCGCGATCCTGGAGACGCCCTGACGCTTCGGGTCCGATGCGAGACGGGGAGCGCATCCCCAGGCGCTGGCGTCAAAGGGACGTCGCCGCACGCGCGGCTTGATCGTACAGCCCGGAGAGGCCGCGCAGGAATCGCGCCAGCTCGCCAAGCTCCGGGTTTTCCGAGCCGTCCGCGCTCAGGCTTGAAACCAGACAAGCCTCGCGTATCTCGCGATAGCGCTGGATGTATTCCTGTCCCTTTTCTGTGGTGAAAAAGACGACTTCCTTGCCGCGCTTCTCCGACGCTGTCAAGCCCAGCGATATGAGCTTCTTCAGCGAGTACGAGACGACGTGCGCATCCTCGATGTTGAGCATGAAGCTGATGTCGCCCAGCTTCTTCTCCTTCGCCCGATGATTCACATGGTGCAGCAGCAGCACGTCCAGCCTCGTCAGGTCCTTGATGCCGGCCGCCGCCATGCAGCGCACGACCCAGCGGTCGAAGGCATGCCCCGCGATGATCAGTCCGAACTCGAACTCCGACAGCTCGCCGCTTTTTTCCGACACGAGATGCGACGACGAAACGAACAAGCGCGGTGCGACGGTTTGAACGGAGCCACCGCGCCGTTGCTCAGCCTTGGGCGAACGCTTGTTCATTCGAGTCTTCGGTCGCCCGGACGGTCATTTTCAGATAATCGGGCATGTTATTTCATGGTTGCGGCATTTGCAACGAGATCGGCGTGTTCGCCTGAGCTCGAGCGTGTGTTCGCGGCGGCGACGTTCGCCGAACGGAAAGTGAGACTCGCGACGGTGGATGGTCGGCTGCGCCGCGACCGACATCGACGCGCCAGCGGCGACGGGCGTCGTCAGGATTTCCTGAACGGCTTGCCGCCGCCGTCGCGTCGCGTCGCGCCGACGGGAAGTGCCGCGACACGTTCGTACTCGGGGTCGGCGTAACGGCAGCCGGCGGAGACATAGTCCGCGGCCATCGCCGTCGCGTCGGCGCCCCAGAAGAGCTCGTCGCCGATCGCGAGTGTGGGCACTCCAAAGACGCCGCGGGCAATCGCCCCGTCGGTGTTACTCCGCAGCTCGTCCTTCACCTCCGCGGTCGCGATCCTCGCATCGGCGTCGGGCACGCCGAGCGCTCCCGCGAGCTCCGCCCACTCGATCGGCAGATCGGGCAGGCGGCCGTCCTGCCAGACGAAGCGAAAGATTCGATGCACGGCTTCGGGCGTTGAATCGCAGGCGATCGCGAGGCGAAGCAATGGCAGAGGATTGAAGGGATGTTCCGGCGGGAATCGCAGCGGGATGCCGAGCCCCTTTGCGCGCCAGATGCAGAAACGGTAGGTGAACGCGCGCTTCGCGGCAATTTCGGCCGGGCCTTTTTGTCCGTTCGCGCTCAAAAGCCCGGCGAACAGAATCGGACGATAGCGCACGGAAACACGCGGCGGCAAAGACGCGAGTTGCTCGCTTTGCAGGTAGGCAAACGGCGAGACGAAGTCGAAGTACCAGTCGGCGATCATCGAAGTCGACGGGACGCTTCCCGTGCCGGCAACAAAGCCAGCACGCGACGCTTGGCATCGGCGTCGAGCATGCCCCACGCGGCGATTTCGTCCAGCGTGCGGAAGCAGCCGAGGCAGAACGCGCCATCCGGGTCCATCACGCACACGCTGATGCAAGGCGAAGGAACGTGGTCGCCCTGCGCGTCGCCGTCGGAGCGGGGACTCGCGACAGCGCTCATGGAGAAGCGGGATTCCGGGCCGCGAGCGCGCGCGCGACACGCGACACGGGCGGCCGTCCGAGGACATCGGATATGGCCTGCCCCGCGGCGCGCAATTTCGTGAGATCGACGCCGGTTTCGATCCCGAGTCCGTTCATCAGGTAGACAACGTCCTCGCTCGCGACATTGCCGGTCGCGCCTTTGGCATAGGGGCAACCGCCGAGTCCGGCGACCGAGCAGTCGAACGTCGCGACGCCCGTTTCCATCGCCGCGTAGACATTCGTCAACGCCTGGCCATACGTGTCATGGAAATGGCCGGCAAGCGCACTCACCGGGACACGCTCCGCAACAAGCGCGAACAGCGTGGCCGTCTTGCCGGCCGTGCCGACGCCGATCGTGTCGCCGAGCGAGATCTCGTAGGCGCCCAGCGCCGAAAGGGCGGCGGCGATCTCCGCCACCTTGCGGGGATCGACGTCGCCTTCGTAGGGGCAGCCGAGCACGCACGAAATGTAGCCGCGAACGCGGATGCCGTTGGCCGCCGCCGCCGCGAAGATCGGTCGCACGCGCTGCATGCTTTCCTCGATGCTGCAATTGGTGTTCTTGCGCGAAAAGGTCTCGCTCGCGGCGACGAACACGGCGACCTCGTCGGCATGCGCCGCATGCGCTGCCTCGAACCCCTTCATGTTGGGCGTCAGCACCGGGTACCGGACGCCGGGCTTGCGGCGGATGCGCGTCATCACGTCGGCGGCGTCCGCCATCTGCGGGACCCATTTCGGCGAAACGAAGGCCGTCGCCTCGACCGCCGGAAATCCGGCGGCACTGAGCGCATCGACCAGCGCGACCTTGACGTCGGTCGGCACGATCGTCTGCTCGTTCTGCAATCCGTCGCGCGGCCCGACTTCGACCAGACGGACCGACGACGGGAGCTCTGCATGGAAAGTCATGGCGGATCGCAATCGGATTTCAATAGCCTCGAGCGCGGTCGACGATGCCCGTCACCGGCTCCCCGCGCTCGAGCCGCCCGATCTTCGCGGCGATCTGCGCGATGGAATCGTCGACCACGGTCACCGCCGATGCATGCGGCGTCAGAGTTATCCGCGGATGATGCCAGAACGGATGCCCGGGGGGCAGCGGTTCGGCGCGAAAGACGTCGAGCGTGGCGCCTGCGAGGTGGTCGCCGTCGAGCAGCGCGACGAGATCCTCGTCCACGACGATCTCGCCCCGGGCGACGTTGACGACATGGGCACCACGCGGCAGCCGGGACAGATTCGCGTAGTCGAGGAGGCCCCGGGTCGCGCGCGTCGACGGTAACAGGCAGACGAGAACGCGCGAAGCGGCGAGAAATGAGTGCAATTCGGTCTGCCCCGCGAATGACTGGACGCCCGCAAGCTGCTTGCGGGTCGCGCTCCAGGCGAAAAGCGGAAAGGCGAACGGTGCGAGCGCGCCGGCAACGGCCTGGCCCAGCACGCCGAAGCCGAGTATGCCGACGCCGAATGCCGATTTCGCGAAGCGTGGCCGCGGCTGCCAGCGACCTTCCCGCTGCTGCACCGCGTATGCATCCGATTCGCGGTACGCGCGGAGCACGGCCAGCGTCACGTACTCGGCCATCTGCGCCGCCATTCCGGCGTTCTCGAGGCGAATCACCGGAATCCCCTCGGGCAGCGTTGCAGTCCCGAGCAGGACCTCGACGCCGGCGCCGAGGTTGAAGATCGCCTTCCCCGGCCGGACGCGAGCGAACAATTCCGGCGGTGGCTTCCAGACGAGCGCGTAATCGACTCGCGGAGGGCGCATCCGGCCAGACGGCAAGCACCGCTTCCGGAAGCGCGGCCGAAAGCGCGGCGCGCCACGTTTCGCCCTCGTCGCGCGGCGCTTGCAGCAGGATCCTCATGCACGCAGGGGCGAAGCTTCGCTATTCGTCATCGATATCGACGAGGTCCGCCCCTTCCTTCACGCGCTCGCCGGCGCGGAAGTTCACGGCGGACACGACCCCGGCCTTGGGTGCTGCGATCGTGTGCTCCATTTTCATCGCCTCGAGGATCATCAGCGGCGCACCCTTCGCCACTCGGTCGCCGGCCTTGACCATGACCGCGACGACCGTTCCGGACATCGGCGCCATCAGGTGTCCGCCGTGCGCTTCCTCCTCGCCGGCGTGCGCCAGCGGATCTACGAGCGACAATCTTTCGCTGCTGGCCGTGACAGAAGACGTGACGCTCCTCGCCATGCCGCACGACCGTCGCGCTGAACTCGGCCTCCGGCGTCGCGATGGCAAGCCGCCCGCCGCGATTCATGATCCGCGCGCTCGTCGTGCCCGTCGGCAACGTCACGCTCCAGGCGTCGCCGTTCCGGCGCATCGCGATATCGTGCCGCGTCTCCGCCGTCGGCAAAGGTGACGGCAATCGCGTGGCGCACGCTGCACACCCACCACGGATCGACCACGTGCCAAGGCGAATGCGGGTCGCCGGAAGCGCGCGCCGCGGACGCGCGTTCCGCCACCAGGGCTTCCGACTCGGCCAGTGCGGCGGCGAGCAGCACATCGGCCGCGACGGGGGACGCCACGGGAAACAGCGCCGCCTGATGGCGGGCGATGAGCCCGGTGTCGACGGCTCCCGACGCGAACGCCTGATGCGAAACGACGCGTTGCAGGAAAGCGACGTTGGTCGCGACGCCGACGATTTCGTATTCGGCGAGCGCCTCGACCAACCGGCGCAGCGCCGCGGGCCGGTCCTCGCCGTGGACGATCAGCTTGGCGATCATCGGATCGTAGTACGGAGTTATCGTGTCGCCCGCGCGAACGCCGGTGTCCACGCGCACTGCCGGACCCTCGACCGGAGCGCGCAGATGCGCGAGCGTGCCGATCGACGGCAGGAATCCGCGATCGGGATCTTCCGCGTATATGCGCGCCTCGATCGCGTGCCCGCGCAGCGTCAGCTCGTCCTGCCGCTTCGGCAGAGGCTCTCCCGCGGCAACCCGGAGCTGCCATTCGACGAGGTCCTCGCCCGTGACCATCTCGGTGACGGGATGCTCGACCTGTAGCCGGGTGTTCATTTCCATGAAATAGAAAGCGCCGTCGCGCGCAAACGAATCCGCGGCGATGAACTCCACGGTGCCCGCACCGACATAACCGATCGCCTTGGCACAAGCGACCGCGGCTTCGCCCATCGCGCGGCGGTGCTCGGGCTTCATCGCCGGCGCGGGCGCCTCCTCCAGCACTTTCTGGTGGCGCCGCTGCACCGAGCAATCGCGCTCGAACAGGTAGACGGCATTGCCGTGCGTGTCGGCGAAGACCTGGATTTCGATGTGGCGGGGCGCCGACAGATATTTCTCGATCAGCACGCGGTCGTCGCCGAACCCCGCCTTCGCCTCGCGCTGCGCGGAGGCGAGCGCGGCGGCGAAATCGGCGGCGCGCTCGACGATTTTCATCCCCTTGCCGCCACCGCCGGCGCTCGCCTTGATCAGCACCGGATAGCCGATCGCCGCCGCCTCGCGGGCGAGCCGCTGCGGATCCTGGTCGTCGCCGTGGTAGCCGGGCACGAGCGGCACGGAGGCCTTGCCCATGATGTTCTTCGCCGCCGATTTCGAGCCCATCGCCGCGATCGCGGTGGGAGGCGGTCCGATGAACACGACACCCGCGCGCGCGCAATCGGCCGCGAATGCTTCGTTCTCCGACAGGAAGCCGTAACCCGGATGGATGGCCTGCGCGCCGGTTCGCTTTGCGATCGCGACAATCGCCTTGCCGTCGAGATAGCTGTCGCGGGGTGGCGGAGGCCCGAGCCTGCAGGCCTCGTCGCAAACCGCGACATGGAGCGCATCGGCGTCGGCGTCGGAATAGACGGCGACGGTGCGGATGCCCATCCGTCGCGCCGTCCGGGCGACGCGGCAGGCGATCTCGCCGCGATTGGCGATCAGGATCTTGTCAAACATCGGCGCCGCGTCCGTCAGGTCCGGACCGGGCGGACGTACCGGTGACTTTGCGGACCAGCATCCTGATGAAGCGCCAGACTTTCGGAATCAGCCAGATCATCAGCAGGACCAGGAGGCCGAGCACGATCAGCGCGGCGATCGGATGGGCAAACGCGAGCCACAGCACCGTCCCCACGGCGAGATCCTCGCCGAACGACGCAGCCCAGTTCGAGAAAGGCTCCGGCGATGTGTTGATCACGGCGCGTGTGCCGGCCTTCGCGAAATGGCTGCCCGCGGCGAGCGACCCGCCGAGAATCGCCGCCGCCACCGTGGCCGCTGCGGTCGAATCGCCGAACACGCTGGCCGCGAGGACTGCGCCCGCTGGAATACGAATGAACGTGTGCACGATATCCCACACCGTGTCCACCGCCGGAATCTTGTCGGCGAAGAACTCGACGCAGAACATGAACGCTGAGGCCGCTAGCACCCAGGGGTGGGCGAGCGCAACGAGACCGCCGGGCAGCTCGACGACGCCGAGGTACCCCAGGCCGCCGACGATGAAGAGCACGGCATAGAGACGGATGCCGCTTGCCCACCCAACGGCTGCCGCAAGCGCCACGAGCTGCAAGGTGTCGAAGCTGGACAGGCCCGGAAGCGTGCTCATTTCGATTTCAACTCCGCAGGCACCCAATCCGGCGAGCGCTTCTCG
Organism: uncultured beta proteobacterium; assembly: GCA_963840945.1. Lineage (GTDB taxonomy): Bacteria > Pseudomonadota > Gammaproteobacteria > Burkholderiales > Casimicrobiaceae > CAIWHR01. The sequence continues at coordinate 37,709 of CAWJAU010000023.1, forward strand.
AGAAAGGCCGCGACGCCTTCCTTGCCTTCCGCCGACCCCCGTACCCGCGCGATGCGGGCCGCGGTGTCGCCAATCACCGCGTCATCGATCGGCCGCGACCCGACGGCGCGGATCAGTGCTTTCGACTCCGCCTGCGCGCGCGGCCCCGCGACGAGCAACGCGCCCAAGAGCTCGTTGATCTTGGCATCGAGCTCCGCGAGCGGATGAATATCGTGCACGAGCCCGATGCGAAACGCTTCCGCCGCCGTGAATCGCTCGGCGGACAGAAAGTAGCGCCGCGCCTGCCGCGCGCCGATCGCCTCGACGACATAAGGCGCAATCGTCGCCGGGATCGAGCCCGAGCTTCGCCTCCGACAGCGAGAACGTCGCATCTTGCGCGGCAAAAGCGATATCGCAACACGCGACAAGGCCGACACCGCCGCCGAAAACCGAGCCGTGCACTCGGGCGATCGTGGGTTTTTCCAGCAGGTGTAGCGCGCGGAACATCGCCGCCAGCGCCTTCGCGTCGGCGAGATTTTCGGCGGGGCCAAAGCCCGCCATTTCCTTCATCCAGTTAAGGTCGGCGCCGGCGCAGAAGCTCCTGCCTTCGCCCAGGAGCACGATGGCCCGCACGTCGGGATCGGCGTCGATGGCGGCGAGCGCGCGGGTCAGCTCCCGGATCAGCGTCGCGTCGAATGCGTTGTGCACCTCGGGCCGCGCGAGCATCACGATCGCGACCGATGCGCGGATGTCGACCTTGATCGTGCGATAGCCCGCCGCCTTCGCCGCGCGCGGCGTCGCCGCGGGAGCGTGTCACCCTTGTCTTTGCAACGGATGCTCTCGCCCTGGCCATAGCCCTTCTCACATCCTGAAGATGCCGAACTTCGTGGACTCGATCGGCCGGTTGAGCGATGCCGAGACCGCGAGCCCGAGCACCCGGCGCGTGTCCGCCGGATCGATGATGCCGTCGTCCCAGAGGCGCGCGCTCGCGAAATACGGGTGTCCTTCCTCCTCGTACTGCGCGCGGATCGGCGCGCGAAACGCCTCCTCGTCCAGAGCGCTCCACGCGCCCCCCTTCGCCTCGATTGCGTCGCGGCGGACCGTCGCGAGCACGATGGACGCCTGTTCACCGCCCATCACCGAGATCCGCGCATTGGGCCACATCCACAGGAACCGAGGGCCGAAGGCGCGCCCGCACATGCCGTAGTTGCCGGCGCCGTAGCTGCCGCCGATGATCACCGTGAATTTCGGCACCTGGGCGCACGACACCGCAGTGACCAGCTTCGCGCCGTCGCGCGCGATGCCGCCCGCCTCGTACTTCTGGCCCACCATGAACCCGGTGATGTTCTGCAGGAACACGAGCGGGATCTTGCGCTGGGCACAGAGCTCGATGAAATGCGCGCCTTTCAGCGCCGATTCCGAAAACAGGATGCCGTTGTTGGCGACGATGCCGACGGGGTAGCCCCAGATCCGCGCGAATCCGGTGACGAGCGTCGTACCGTAACGTGCCTTGAATTCATCGAACTCGCTGCCGTCGACGATGCGCGCGATCACCTCGCGTACGTCGTACGGCTTCTTGATGTCGGCACTGATGACGCCGTAGATCTCGTCCGGGTCGAATCGCGGCGGAACGGGCTCCCGAATGTCGAGCGTGACACGCTTCCCGCGGTTGAGGTTGCCGATGATCCGGCGGGCAATGGCGAGGGCGTGGTGATCGTCCAGCGCGAAGTGGTCGGCGACCCCGGACACCCGGGTATGGACATCGGCACCGCCCAGTTCCTCGGCCGACACGATCTCGCCCGTCGCGGCCTTGACGAGGGGCGGACCGCCGAGAAAGATCGTGCCTTGCTCCTTGACGATGATCGACTCGTCCGACATCGCGGGCACATAGGCTCCGCCCGCGGTGCAGGAGCCCATCACGACGGCAACCTGCGGGATGCCTTCCGCCGACATCGTGGCCTGGTTGTAGAAGATGCGACCGAAATGATCGCGGTCGGGGAACACGTCGATCTGATTTGGGAGGTTCGCTCCGCCCGAGTCGACCAGATAGATGCATGGCAGGAGGTTCTCGCGGGCGATCTCCTGCGCTCTCAGGTGCTTCTTGACGGTCAGCGGGTAATAGGTGCCTCCCTTGACCGTCGCATCGTTGCAGACGATCACGCATTCGCGGCCGGAAACACGGCCGACGCCGGTGATGATGCCGGCGGCGGCGATCGTGCCGTCGTACATCCCGTGCGCGGCCAGTTGCGAGAGCTCGAGAAACGGCGAGCCCGGATCGAGCAGGGCGCGGACGCGCTCGCGCGGCAGGAGCTTGCCGCGCGCGACGTGTTTCGCGCACGCCGCTTCGCCGCCGCCCCGCTCGACGCGCGCCACCTCGGTCCTGAGGTCGGCGACGAGCGCCGCCATGGCGTCGCGGTTCTTCGCGAACGTCGCGTCGCGAATATCGAGTTTCGTTTCGATGACTGGCATGGACGGTCAATTGCGCTCGAGCGTCGCGAGACGCGCGGCGAGCAGCACGAACAGCGCGCCGACTGCTCCGGTCAGCCAGCGGGCCGCGGTGGCGTGCGCACGAACGCTCCGCCCGGCGCGTGCCGCGAGCCAGACCACCGGCACGTTGACGAACAGGCTGTTGAAGTTGAAGAGACAACCGAGCGCCATGAACGCCAGCGCCTTCGACGGCGCATCCGTTTCGATGAATTGGGGCAGGAATGCGAGGAAGAAGAGCGCGACTTTCGGATTGAGCACGTTGATTACCAGCGCTTCGCGGAAGATTCGCATCGTCGGCGCGGGCGGCAGCAGCGCGTTGCCGCCATTTGCGTTCCCCACGCGCGAAGGACGCGCGCTTGCGGCGACGAGGCGAAGGCCCGCATAGAGCAGATACGCGGCGCCGCACCATTTGACGACGCCGAATGCCGCGGCGGACGTCGCGAGAAGCATCGAGAGTCCAGCGGCGGCGGCGAGCGTGTGCACGATGCAACCCGCGGTGATGCCGAGCGTCGCCGCCATTCCGGCGCGCAATCCGCCGGCGGCGCCGCGGGCCGCGATATACGCCATGTCGGGACCGGGCGTGACGTTGAGCAGCAACCCGGCCGCGATGAACAAGCCGAGGTCATGGACGCCGGTCATGAGCGCCGTAGCCTCGGGGCCGCGGCCAGTCGGATTGCGCGGCAACGGAAGGATTGGACGAAAGCTCGCATGGACATCGCGTCAGGATGCAATCGGCAACGGATATCCCGGCATCAGCTTGTACGGGTGGACCCAGCGCGGCTCGCTCTGGATCCGATCGAGCCAGTCGCGGATGGCAGGATACACGCTCCAATCGACGCCGATCTCGTCGTCGAAGAAGAGGTACCCCGCCAGCGACAGATCGGCGATCGTCAGGCGGTCCGCGACGACATAGCTTCGCCCACGCAGATGCGCGTTGAGCACGCCCCACGCGGTTTCGGCCCGGCGGCGGAATTCCGCCACGACGACCGGGTCCGGATCCTTGACGAAGGCGCGCATGAAGCGGTAGGTTGCCGTGTAACCCGTCAGCTTGTGGTTGTCGAACAGGAGCCAGCGCAATATCTCGCGACGCTCGGCGCCGTTGGCGGGGCCGAACCTGCCGAGCGTCTCGGCGAGATAGTCGAGAATCACGCCCGATTGCGACAACACGTTGCCCCGATGCTCGAGGACCGGGACCTCGCCCATCACGTTGATCGCACGATAGGCGGACGCGCGCGTCTCGCCATTGAAGTAATCGACAAATCGCGGCGCCCAGTCGGCGCCGGCGAGCTCGAGCGCCAACGCCGGCTTGTACGCATTCCCGGATTGCGCGAAGCAGTGCAGCATGTATTCGGCCATGCGAATGCTCCCCGTCTAGAAACCGCCGGTCGAAAGCCAGCGCTCGACCTGATCGAGGCGGTCGAGCCCCCAGAACGGCTCGCCGTCGACGACGATGAAGGGCGAGCCGAACACGCCGCGCGCGATCGCCTGCTCGACTTCGCGCCGCAGCGCATCCTTGATGGCCGGATCGTCGATCGCGGCGCGAGCCACCGCGCCATCCACGCCCTCCCGCGCCGCGACGGATGCCGCCGCATCCGGGTCGGAAATATCGACACCCGCAGTGAAGAAAGCGCGGTACAGCGCCTTGATGACCCGCGTCGCGAGCGCCGGATCGCGCGCTTTGAGCCAGAGCACGATCCGCGCCGGAGCCTGGCTCGCAATGGGAAACTTCGGCGGCATGCGGAATCCCGCGATGCCGTGAAAGCGGGCGCTGCGCTCGAAGTCGCGCCGCGCGTATTCGCCTTTCAGCGGCACCATCGTCAGCGGCGCCATGCCCGTTTGCTTGAAGATCACGCCGAGCAGCACCGGGTGCCAGTCCACCGCGCGGCCATATTTGTCCGCCAGCGCCTCGATCTTCTGCGCGGCGAGATAGCCGTACGGGGACGAGAAGTCGAAATAGAAGTCGATCGGTGCCGCCATCATTGCCCTCGCTCGCGTCGCTCAGCCGGCGAGCGCGCGGCCGATCACGAGCCGCTGAATCTCGCTGGTTCCTTCGTAGATCTGGCAAACGCGCACGTCGCGGTAGATCCGTTCCACCGGAAAATCGGCGACGTAGCCATACCCGCCGTGGACCTGGATAGCGTCCGAACATACCCGCTCGGCCATCTCGGAGGCAAAGAGCTTCGCCATAGACGCCTCTTTGAGGCAAGGCTCCCCCGCATCGCGCAGCGCCGCGGCGTGCCATACGAGCTGGCGCGCCGCCTCGATCTGTGTCGCCATGTCGGCGAGCTTGAAATTGATGGCCTGGTGCGCCGCAATCGGCTTGCCAAAAGCCATCCGCTCGCACGCGAATTGCAGCGCCGCGTCGAGCGCCGCTCTCGCCATGCCCACCGCCTGCGCCGCAATGCCGATGCGGCCGGTCTCGAGATTGGAGAGCGCGATCCGGTAGCCGTCGCCCTCGCGCCCCAGGAGATTCGCGGTCGGTACGCGGCAGTTCTCGAAGACGATCTGCGCGGTGTCGGACGCGCGCTGGCCGAGCTTCTCCTCGACGCGCGCGACCACGAAACCGGGGGATTTCGTATCGACGACGAAACCCGAAATCCCCTTCTTGCCGCTCGTCTTGTCGGTCACCGCGAATACGATCGCCACATCGGCGTTCTTGCCGGTCGTGATGAATTGCTTCACCCCGCTCAGTACCCAATGCTCGCCGTCGCGGTCGGCGCGGGTGACGATCGCGCCCGCATCCGAGCCGACGTGCGGTTCCGTGAGGCAGAAGCACCCGAATTGTTCGCCGCGCGCCAGCGGCTTCAGGTATTTTTCCTTCTGGGCGTCTGTGCCGAAAAGATTGAGCGGCCCGCAGACCACGGAATTCTGCACGCTGACGATCGTCGATGTCGCGCCGTCGCCGGCCGCGATCTCCTCCAGCGCGACGGCGAGCGATACGTAATCCATCGCCGCGCCGCCGAAGCGCTCCGGCACGACCATCCCGAGCGCTCCGAGCGCGCCCAGCGCGTGCAGCGCTTCGCGCGGGAAGAAGTGCTCGCGGTCCCAGCGCGCGGCATTCGGCGCGAGCTCCGTTTGCGCGAACGACCGGATGGTGTCGCGCACGAGGCGCTGTTCTTCGGTCAGCAGCATGGCGTCACGGCGGCGCTCATGGTGCTCCCTTGGCGCTTCGCGCCTTCCCTCCGAGAGGGAGCAATTCGCGCTTGGGACGGCCCGGCGCGCTCATGGCCGATCCTGCCACACGAGGCGCGCCGCCAGCGCGGCGAATACTCCGGCAAGCGCGCGCCGTGTCCAGCGTCCCCATCCTGGACGCAAAGAAAACCACCGGCGCACGCTCGCGGCGGCCATCACGAACAGCGAATCACCGGCAACGACGATCGCGAGCTGCGTGGCGGCGAGCAACAGGCTCTGCACCAACACGCTGCCGTTCGCAGGCGTCACGAACTGGGGGAAGAACGCGAGCTGAAACAAGGCGACCTTAGGATTGAGGAGCGCGGTCAGCAGTCCCTGCCGGAAAAGCTGCGCAACGGGGAGATCCGCGGGGGCGGCGTCCGGGGCGGCGTCGTTGCGCGCACGCCAGGTCGCCACGGCGAGCCACGCGAGGTACGCCGCGCCGAGCCAGCGCACCGCGTCGTAGGCGATGGGCACCGCGGCGAGCAGCGCCGACAATCCGAATGCGGCGGCGAGCGCGTGGACCGCAAAGCCGGTGGACGTCCCGAAGAGCGAGACGAAGCCCGCCGCGCGCCCCTGCGCCAGCGTGCGCGAGACCAGGTAGACGATGCTCGGCCCCGGCGTGGCGACGAGCGCGACGCAGGCGAGGCAGAACAGGAGCCAGGTGTCGAGCGACAGCACGGTTCAGCGAGTCAGTGCCCGCACGGCCGCCCGAAGGGCACTGTGCGCCCCCTCGGGGAGCAGCGAACGCCAGGCCGAAGGCCGCAGGACAGCCGAAGGCTGGTCCCGCGGAGCGGGATGCGGCGAAGCCGCACAAAGTGAGCGTGGGGGCTGTTCATCTCACGGCAGCTCGATCGCCATCGCGGTCGCTTCGCCGCCGCCGATGCAAAGGCTCGCTACGCCGCGCTTGCCGCCCTGCTTCCGGAGCGCGCCCAGCAGTGTCACCAGGATGCGCGCGCCGGACGCGCCGATCGGATGGCCGAGTGCGCACGCGCCGCCGTGCACGTTGACGTTGTCGTGGGGGATCTCGTGCTCCTTCATCGCCGCCATCGTGACCACCGCGAACGCTTCGTTGATCTCGAAAAAATCGACATCCCTGGTCGTCCATCCCGTCGCGCGGTAGAGCTTGGCGATGGCGCCGACCGGGGCGGTCGTGAACAACGCGGATTCCTGAGCATGCGTCGCGTGGCCGAGAATCACCGCGAGCGGGAGAAGCCGGCGCTTCTCGGCGGTGGAGCGGCGCATCAGCACCAGCGCCGCCGCGCCGTCGGAGATCGAGCTCGAGTTGGCCGCGGTCACCGTGCCGTCCTTGCGAAACGCGGGCTTCAGCAGCGGCACCTTGCCGGGCGAGGCCTTGGCCGGCTGCTCGTCCTTGTCGACCACGATGTCGCCCTTCTTGCCGGCCACGGTTACCGGCGCGATTTCCCACGCAAACGTCCCGTCGTTGTTCGCGGCGAGTGCGCGGGAGAGCGACGTGAGCGCGAAGGCGTCCTGCGCTTCGCGCGTGAATGCGTAGCTCGTGGCGCAGTCCTCCGCGAACGTTCCCATCAGCCGCCCCTTCTCGTAGGCGTCTTCGAGGCCGTCCAGGAACATGTGGTCGTACACCGCCTGGTGACCCATCCGGTAGCCGGACCGCGCCTTCGGCATCAAGTAAGGCGCGTTGGTCATGCTCTCCATGCCGCCCGCGACCACGATATCGGCCGAGCCGGCGACGATCAGGTCGTGCGCGAACATCGCCGCCTTCATCGCCGACCCGCACATCTTGTTAATGGTCGTGCAGCCGGCGGCAAGCGGCAGCCCCGCCTTGAGGGAGGCTTGCCGCGCGGGCGCCTGCCCCTGGCCTGCCGGCAGGACGTTGCCCATGATCACCTCCTGCACCTCCTCGGGCGCAACTCCGGAGCGCTCGATCGCGGCCTTGATCGCGACCGCGCCAAGATCGCTCGCGCCTAGCGAAGCGAAATCGCCCTGAAAGGCGCCCATCGGCGTGCGGGCGACGCCAACTATCACCACCGGATCGTTCAACATTCGGCTTTCCTCGACGTCATTTGGTCTCGTTGAAGAGTTCGCGGCCGATCAGCATCCGGCGTATTTCCGACGTGCCGGCGCCGATTTCGTACAGCTTTGCATCGCGCCACAGCCGGCCGGTCGGATAATCATTGATGTAACCATTGCCGCCGAGACACTGGATCGCCTCGCCGGCAATACGCGTCGCGTGCTCGCTGGCGAACAGGATCGCGCCCGCGGCATCCTTGCGCGTGGTTTCCCCGCGATCGCACGCCTGCGCGACCGCGTACACATACGCCCGCGCCGCGTTCATCGTCGTGTACATGTCGGCGAGCTTACCCTGCATCATCTGGAATTCCCCGATCGGCTGGCCGAACTGCATGCGTTCGTGGACATAGGGGAGCACGACGTCGAGGCACGCGGCCATGATGCCGAGCGAGCCGCCGGCGAGCACCGCCCGCTCGTAGTCGAGACCGCTCATCAGCACGTTGACGCCGCGGCCCTCTTGGCCCAGCACGTGGTCGACCGGGACTTCGCAGTCCGCGAACACGAGCTCGCAGGTGTTCGAGCCGCGCATGCCGAGCTTGTCGAGCTTCTGCGCCGTCGAAAATCCTTGCATGCCGCGTTCGATCAGGAACGCGGTGACGCCCCGCGGCCCGGCATGGACATCGGTCTTCGCGTAGACCACCAGCGTGTGCGCATCCGGGCCGTTCGTGATCCACATCTTGCTGCCGTTCAGCAGATACCGATCGCCGCGGAGCTCGGCCCGCAATCGCATCGACACCACGTCGGAGCCCGCGCCGGGCTCGCTCATCGCGAGCGCGCCGACGTGCTCGCCCGAAACGAGCTTCGGCAAGTACTTCTGCTTCTGCTCCGGACTGCCGTTCCTTTGGATCTGGTTCACGCAGAGGTTCGAATGGGCACCGTAGGACAGGCCCACCGCCGCCGAGGCCCGGCTCACCTCCTCCATCGCGATCACGTGCGCGAGATATCCCATGGCGGTGCCGCCGTACTCTTCGTCGACGGTGATGCCGAGAACGCCCAGGTCACCCATCTTGCGCCAGAGGTCCTGCGGAAACTGATTGGCGCGGTCGATCTCGGCAGCCCGGGGCGCGATCTCGTCCGCGGCGAATTGCCGCACGGTCGCGCGCAGCATGTCGATCGTGTCGCCGTGGTGGAAATCGATTGCGGGAAAATCCTGCATCGTCACGCCTCGCGGGTCATGAATCGTCCGTTGGCTGCCGGTCGCCGGAGGCAGCCCAGCGGCGTTCGACCGTAAATTACGTTTACGTTAACGTCAAGTACGTCCCGATCACTTGCCTTCCTCACCGGTTGCCGGGCCGGACTCGAGTTTCAAGCGCCGGCGGCAATCGCGCTCGATGAACGCGATCTCGGCCAGCACCGCGTCGATGTCCTCGCGCTGCTGGTGGAGCATGGCGCGCCGTTCGGCCAAGAGCTGGAGGAATTTGGCGAGCTGGGGCCGCTCGTTGCCGGCCGTGGCGTAGATGTCGAACAGTTCCCGGATCTCGGACAAGGCGAGTCCCAGGCGCTTGCCGCGCAGGATGAGCTTGATGCGCGTCCGCTCGCGTTCGCCGTAGATCCGGGCGAGCCCGCGCCGCCGGGGCGCGAGCAGGCCCTCGTGCTCGTAGAAACGGATCGCGCGGGTCGTGAGCGCAAATTCCTGCGCAAGCTCGGAAATCGAATAGGTGGGCCCAGCCCGCTCTCCAGCGGTCGGCTTGGCGGGGCCCCCAGGGCTATTGACGGCGGACATGGACGCGCAGCGGCGCACAAAAGGCGCATCGGGCAGAGGTCTGTCACGATAGCATATCGGCTTGACAGCCTCGGGGGTTTCCCCGACCATGTTGCGTTGCACAAAAATCCTCCCTCCCGAGGGGCAGCGCGCAGCGCGAAGAGTGCATCCATGTCCGCCGCTCTCCCTCATGTCCTCGATTACCCGGTTGCCGCGCCACCCGCACCAGGTGCGGTGATCGAGATCGCGCCCCGCGTGCTCTGGCTGCGGATGCCGCTGCCGTTCGCGCTTGATCACATCAATCTGTGGCTCCTCCCCGAATCCGACGGCGGTTGCACCCTCGTCGATTGCGGTTTCGGCGACCTCGCGACCCGGACAGTGTGGGAAAGCCACATCGCGACGACCCTTCGTTCGATGCCGATCCGGCACATCGTCGCAACGCACTTTCATCCCGATCACGTGGGCAATGCAGCGTGGCTCTCGCAGCGATTCGCCGCGCCGGTCGCCATGACCCACGCCGAGTACCTGACCGCGCACGCCGCGGCAGGCGAGTTCGGCGGCTATTCGATCACGGCGACAATCGACCTCTTTCGCCGGCACGGCTTGCGGGAAGCGGTGGAAGCCGCCTTCGCGAAGCGCGGCAACGCCTATTGCCGCGGCGTGCCGGAGCTGCCGCATTCGTTCGATCGCATGTTGGGCGGCGATCTGCGGCAGGCGGGCGACACGACCTGGCGGATCGTCATCGGCCACGGCCACTCGCCGGAGCACGCTTCGCTCTACTCCGCGGAGCGTGGCGTGCTGATCGCCGGCGACATGCTGTTGCCGAAGATTTCGACCAACGTCAGCGTCGCGCCGGTCGATCCCGACGGCAATCCGCTGCTGCGTTTCCTCGATTCGCTGTCGACCTTCGCCGAACTGCCGGAGCACACCTTGGTGCTGCCGTCGCATGGCTTGCCGTTCCGTGGCATTCCGTTGCGCGTGGCGCAGCTTCGCGCGCACCATGAGGCAAGGCTCGGGGAGCTCGACGCCGCCGTGCGCGCGGCCGCCGCGCCGCCTAGTGCGGCCGACCTCGTCCCGGTGCTCTTTCGCCGCGAGCTCGACCTCCAGCAGCTCTACTTCGCCATGGGCGAGACCATCGCCCACCTCAATTTTCTCTGGCACGCGTCGCGGCTCGAACGCCGCGTCGCCGCCGACGGCGGAATACGATTTGCGCCGTCCGTAGGATAATCTGTCTGCATCTACCGTCCATGAAAGCTGCCGCCATGTCATCTGCCGCCAAGACCCGCGCCGCGCCGAAAGCCGCGCCGGCTCCATCCCACGATCAGGCGGCGCTCGCCGAATCGCTGCGCACTGCCGCGGAGAAAGGCGCGAAAGTGATCGGCGACTTCGCCGCGCGCCAGGCGAAATCGGGCCAATCGCTGGCCGTCGACGAGCTCGGGATCGGCAAGGCGTTCATGGAAGTCGCCGCCAAGATGCTCGCCAATCCGTACCGGATGGCTGAAACGCAGATGAACCTGTGGTGGAATTACATGAACCTGTGGCAGAGGTCGACCATCAAGCTGCTCGGCGGAGCCCCCGATCCCGTCGCGAGCCCCGGAAAGGGCGACAAGCGGTTCCGGCACGAGGACTGGGAGCAGAATTTCCTGTTCGACTACATCAAGCAGAGCTACCTCATCGCTGCGGAAAGCCTGCATGACGCCGTCGGCAACGTCGAGGGCCTCGACGACGCGACGAAGCGCAAGGTCAACTTCTTCACGCGGCAATACATCGACGCGCTCGCGCCGTCGAATTTCGCGTTGACCAATCCGGAAGTGTTCCGCGAGACGGTCGCCACCGGAGGCCAGAACCTCGTCAAGGGTCTCAACAATCTCCTCGACGACATCGAGCGCGGCAACGGCCAGCTCAAGATCTCGATGACGGACCCGAAGGCCTTCGAGCTCGGTGTCAACATCGCCACCACACCCGGCAAGGTGATCTTCCGGAACGATCTTCTCCAGCTCATCCAGTACGAGCCGACGACGCCCAAGGTCGCGAAGCGGCCGCTGCTCGTGATCCCGCCATGGATCAACAAGTACTACATACTCGATCTGCGCGAGAAGAACTCGTTCGTGAAATGGGCAACGGACCAAGGCCTCACCGTCTTCGTCATCTCCTGGGTCAATCCGGACGGCAAGCTCGCGCACAAGGACTTCGAGGATTACCTGACCGAAGGCATGCTCGCCGCGCTCACCGCGATCGAGAAGGCCACGGGCGAGAAGGAGGTCAACGCGGTGGGCTATTGCCTGGGCGGCACGCTGCTCGCCGCCACGCTCGCCTACATGGCAGCCACGAAGGACCGGCGCATCGCGAGCGCGACATTCATGACCTCGCTCGTCGACTTTTCGCGATCCGGCGAGCTCGAGGTATTCATCGACGAGGAACAGGTGGCCTCGCTCGAGCGCAAGATGAACGAGCGCGGCTATCTCGAAGGCAGCGAGATGGCGAACACGTTCAACATGCTGCGCTCCAACGATCTCATCTGGTCGTTCGTCATCAACAACTATCTGCTCGGCCGCGATCCGTTTCCGTTCGACCTCCTGCACTGGAACTGCGATTCGACGCGCATGCCCGCCACGATGCACAGCTTCTACCTGCGCAACATGTACATGAAGAACCTGCTGCGCGTTCCGGGCGGAATCACGCTCGCCGGTGTGCCGATCGATCTTTCGAAGATCGCGGTGCCGACCTACTTCGTCTCCGCGATCGAAGACCACATCGCGCCGTGGAAGACCACCTACGCCGGACCGCAGCTCGTTTCAGGCAAGGCGCGATTCGTGTTGTCGGGCTCGGGCCACATCGCCGGCATGATCAATCCCCCGTCGGCCAAGAAGTACGGTTACTGGACCAACGAGAAGCTGCCCGAATCGCCGGATGCCTGGCTCATGGGCGCCAAACAGCATGAGGGGTCATGGTGGGATAATTGGCACGCCTGGCTCAAGCCTCTCATGGGAGCGCAAGTCCCGGCCCGCGTCCCGGGAAAGGGAAAGCTCAAGGTGATCGAGGCCGCCCCCGGGACATACGCCCGCATCCGGGCCGACGAAAAGTGATGGCGGGCGTCGTCACAAGCAGTGCTGACCCAAGGAGAGACACAATGCTATTCAACCCTTCGACGCGTTTCATATCCCGCGCCGCTGCCGTCGTCATCGCGGCGATCGCGCTCTGCGCGGGTTCGGCGGCAATTGCGCAGAAGCGTTGCAACGATTGCGGACAGGTCATGTCGATCCGCTTCACCGAAGAGAAAGGGAAGAGCTCCGGCCTGGGCGCCGTGGCCGGCGGTGTGCTCGGGGGAGTCCTGGGGCACCAGATCGGCAGCGGAACTGGCCGAACGGTCGCGACCGTCGCTGGCGCGGCGGGCGGCGCGTACGTCGGCAACACCGTCGAGAAAAACAAGAACGCGAAGGCCTATTGGCTCGTCACGATCAGGATGGACGCCGGCAATACCCGTACATTCCACTATTCCAACCAGCCGAGCGTGCACGAGGGCGAGCGCGTCAAGCTCGTCGATGGCGGCAAGCGACTTGCGTTGATCGCCAACTAGGGCCTCGACGAGAGCGGCACGCCCAGCTATCTAAGGGCGGGGCCTGCGCCCCGCGGTGCATCGGGTGCGGGCTATGTCGCCTCCCGCGCGGCCACCCCTTGCGTTTGCCGGCGCGGCCGGGGCCGGCTTGGCCCTGCGGATTCGGTGCCGGTGCAACGAGCGCCGGGCTGGGCGCGGCCTGACGCGTCGCCGAGGGGGGCCCCGCAAGGCCTGCGGTTCCCGGTTGCATGGGCGGTGACCGGTGGCATCGCCCGGCGGCGGCGACGCCACGCGGTTGGGTGCAACGGCGCTTGCGGGCGGCAAGGGTCGTGTCGCGGATCCCGTGGCCGCCGGTTGCCCGGCCGGTGGAGCGGGGGACGGCTCGCGGATGCGCGAATCGCGCCGCGCTTGGCGCGGCGCTTCGTTGCCCGGAGAGGGAGCTCTGCCGGCGGCCGCGACTCGGCGCGGTGGCCCGGCCGGGGCCGCGACGTCCTGCTGGCGCAGCGCCTGCGGAGGCGCTGGCCGCACCGATTCGCGTTGCGTCATGGGCGCCGCTGGAGATGCCCCCGCCGGGCCGGGCGACGCCGACGCACCCGAGCCGGTCGGCGCACCCGGGCGGAAAGTGCGCGCGCCGAACTGGCCGGTTCCGGCCGGTACACACGCGCATGGGTTGACGCCGCAGGCGGGACGTCGTCGACCCGGTTCGGTGTTGGGCGCCGGCCGTGTGCGCGACGCCATCGGCGGCGCGCCGGCCATGACCGGCGCGGAGGTCACGAGCGACGCGGGAACGTTCACCAGATTCGGCGCCACCGGCCTGCGCCTCGCCCAGTTCGATGTCGGCGACCGCCGACAGCGCGCCGGGGACGGCGAGATTTGCATAGCGGGCCGGTGGCGCGCTCGGGCGCACCGTCACGTTCACGGCGTAAGGCCGGTTGTAGCGGGCCCAGCAGTTGAACGAACATCGACGCCACGGCGGGTGGTAGGCCTCGCGCCAGCCGAGCGGAACCCAGCCGTAGACCGGCGCGCCGTGGCCAACGGAGATTCCCCAGCTCGACCCGCCGTACCAGGCGACCAGCGCCGGCGCCCAAACCGGACGCCTTGTATATGCGCCGGGGCACCACCCCCAGCGACCGCCGATGTATGCCCAGCGGCCGTAGTGGAACGGCGCATAGCCCCAGGGCGCATGATCGACCCACGTCGGGCCCCATCCCCCGACCTCGGTCCAGTAGCCGTCGCGGTACGGCGCCCAACCCGGCGCGACGGCCGTCGGAAACCAGACGGCCCCATAGTCCGGATAGCTCTGCCACGATCCGTGTTCGTCGAGATCCGCATACCCCACCATCTCGCGCGACACGTAAGTCGCCGAGCGCGCGCGATCATAGCGGCGGTCGCGATTCGCGCTCCAGGTGTCGAATCCATCCGCGCCTTGTGCGTAGCGAATGTCGGCGACAATCGCGTTCGCGCCGGTCACCACGACCGTCTGACCTGGAAGCGCTTGTTGCACGTCGCTCGCGAGCGCCACTTCCGCCTCGCCTTCGCGCACGGTCAGTTCGGTCGCCTGCCGATCCGGCGCGACGTCGATGCGATAGAGACCCGGGCGAGTCAGCGTGACTTGCGTATTCGGCGTGTCGATGCGCGTCGCGTCGCCCGGATCCTGCGAGCGCACGCGGACGATCACCTGCCCCTGTGCGATGAAGAGCGCGAGCTGCCGATCGTCGAGGCGCGACACATGCACGCTGGTATCGCCGGCGAGCCGAAACTGCCCGCCACCGTAGTCGACCTCCGCGCGGCCGTCGCCGGACACCCACAGGTTACCGCCGGACGTGATCGGAAAGTTGATGCCGATCGCCTCCCAATCGGCCGGTCGGTCCTGCGGTGCAAGGAAGAGTTGCCCCGCGACATCGGCGACCCGTCCGACGCGTCCCGGCAGGTCGTCCTCCTGTGCCCATCCCTGGAGCGGAAATGCAGCCAGCACGAGCGCGGCGAACGATGCCACGACGAGCCGACGCCGCCCAGCGCACAAGGAGACGAATCGCATCGCTGACCCTCCGATCACATGCCGTAAACGCCCGGACGCGACGGGGGGTTGACCCGCCGCTCTGCGCACCACGAGCCGCGAACGATTTCGGTTAGAATCGGCGGTCGACGGTTGACTCCGGCCGTCGCGGACAACCAAGAACCTTTCCAAGGAGAACCCAAATCATGCGCAAGCTCCAACGAAGCGTGTTCGCGAGCGCTGTCGTGCTCGCACTCGCCGCATCCGGCACGGCAACCGCCCAGTTCTCCAATGTCTATTACTTCGGTGACAGCCTGACCGACGCGGGTTCCTACAAGCCGGGACTGCCGCCGGGCACCGGATTGTTCACGACGAATCCCGGCCCGGTGTGGGCGCAGGTATTCGGAGCGAGCTATGGGTTCACCGTGACACCCGCGAACCAGGGCGGAACCGACTATGCGCAGGGTGGCGCGCGCGTGACCAGCCTGCCCGGCGTCCCCGCGTCGGCGCCCACGGGCACCGCGGTACCGATCGCGACGCAGATCTCGCAATTCCTGGCGAGGGGCCCCGCGGATCCCAGCGCGTCCTACTCGGTCTGGGGTGGCGCCAACGATATCCTCTTTCAGTTGGGCCAGGTGCAAGCGGGCTCGGCGACGCCGGCACAAGCGCAAGCCGGCATCGGGCTCGCTGCGGCTCAGCTCGGCCCAGGCGACTTCGGCGCTGCACGCCGGGGGTGCTCAGTTCATCACTGTCGTCAACGTCCCGGACATGGGCAAGACGCCGTTCGGTGTGGGTTCCGGCCAAGGGGCTCAGATCACCGCCCTCTCGTCGTTTTTCAACACCACGTTGTTCGGCGGGCTCGATGCCTCGGGCATCCCGACGATGCGCGTCAATGCATTCGCCTTGCTGAACGAGGTGCTCGCAATTCCGGCGAGCTATGGCTTCCTGAATGCGTCGACGCCCGCGTGCGGAGCCACTCCGTCGCTGGTCTGCACGTCGGCGAACTTCGTGACGCCGTCGGCGGCGCAAACTTTCGTCTTCGCCGACGGTGTGCACCCGACCACCGCCGGGCACGCGCTCATCGCGCAGGCGGTGCAGTCGATGATCACCGGTCCCCAGCAGATGGCGTCGCTCGCAGAAGCACCGCTTGCCGTCGAGCAGGCGAATTTCCGCGCGCTCGACAACCGCATGTGGTCGAGTCTCAATGCGCCGCGCAGCCAGGGGAAGCTCGAGGCATGGGTGGCCTACGACTACAGCCACACGGACCTGCAGGCGGGACCGAACAACGGCAGCGCGCACATGAATACCATTGCGGTCGGCGGCGACATGAAGGCCTCCGACCGGATGCTGGTGGGCGCCATGTTCGGCTACACGGACAACAAGGGCGATTTCGCCGGCGCGGGCGGCGGGTATACGCTGCGGCAGCCGGTCGGCACGCTCTACGCGGGCTATGGCGACGGCCCGTGGTACGTCGGCGCGACGCTTGGCGCAGGCAGTCTCGACTACTCGGACATCACTCGCGTCATCCCGCTCGGCGCGGCGTTGCGCACCGAGAGCGCCGACGCCCGCGGCTACGAGTTCACCGGGCGGATCCTGGGCGGATATTGGTTCGCGATGAAGGACCTGATGCACGGTCC
Organism: uncultured beta proteobacterium; assembly: GCA_963840945.1. Lineage (GTDB taxonomy): Bacteria > Pseudomonadota > Gammaproteobacteria > Burkholderiales > Casimicrobiaceae > CAIWHR01. The sequence continues at coordinate 54,289 of CAWJAU010000023.1, forward strand.
GTACGCACGCCTCGCGTGGGAGAAAGCCGTCGTCAAGCAGTTTTCCGAAACGAGCGCGGACAGCACGGCGTTGACCTACGACAGACAGACGCGCAAGCAACTGCTGTGGAGCCTCGGCTGGCAGGTCACCGGGAACGTCGGCGCCATTCGTCCCTATGCGCGAGCCACCTGGGAGATCGATTCGAAGGATCAGGATCGCAGCATCGGCGCGTCGTCCGTCACGCTGGGCGGCAATTACAGCATCCCCGTCGCGAAGCCGGACAACAGCTACGCGTTGTTCAGTCTAGGAGCCAGCACCGAAATCGGAAAGGTCACGGGATTCATCGCCGGGTCGGCAACCGCGAGCCGGGCGGATGCCAACTACTGGGCGGTCACCGTCGGCCTCAGGCTGCCGCTGTAGCGCTACGGAACCTCTGAACCAGTCTCCCGCGAGCGGCGCGGCGAGTCCGCTTATCCGGATCGCCGCGGCTTGCGCGGCGCGTGCGCGAACAGCGCGTCGTAAAGCGGGCGCGGCAGCATTCGCAGCGCGCACCCGACAATCGCCATGGGCCACGGCAGCACATGGAATCGCTTGCGGCGCCCGATCGCGCGCACGATGCGTCGCGCGGCCTCTTCCGCACTCAGCACGAACGGCATCGGATAGGGATTTTTGGCCGTCATCGGCGTGCTGATGTAGCCGGGACAAACGGTGACGACGGCAACGCCGGTGTCGTGCAGCTCTACGCGCAGGCTCTCGAGGTACGTGATCGCGGCTGCCTTCGACGCCGAATAAGCGCCCGAACCCGGCAAGCCGCGGAATCCGGCGATGCTGGCGATACCGACGAGCGCACCCCGCCTGGCCGCGTTCATCGCCGCGACGAACGGTTGAAACGTGTTGACGATTCCAACGACGTTGGTGTCGAAGATCGCGCGGAAGGTCGGCAGGTCCTCCGCATGCTCGGTCAGTGCACCTTGCGAGATTCCGGCGTTGGCAATGACGATCTCGGGCACGCCGAATCGCGTGATGAAATCGGCGGCGGCATCGGCGAGCGCAGCGGGATCCCGCACGTCGCCGGTGTAGACCGCTGCGCTACCGGCAGGGAAGGACGCCGCCAGCGCGTCGAGTTCGGCGCGGCGTCGCGCGAACAATCCGAGAATTGCACCCTGCATGGCGTATTGCCGCGCGAGCGCCACGCCCAAGCCACTGCTGGCGCCGGTGATGAAGACGCTTCGCGGATGCGGCTTCAGGTCTTCGGCCGCTCGGCGCGCGCCTTTGCGACCAGCGCGTCGATCAGCGGCGGCAATGCGCTATGGGTGGGCACGCGATTGCTGACGAACTTGCCGTCGACGACCATCAACGGAACGGATTGGATCTGATAGGCCTGCGCGATCATGCGCGCGCGGTTGACCTTGCCGCCGATGCCGAACGAGTTGTACATGTCCTCGACTTTCTTCCGGTCGAGGCCCTGACTCGCCGCCCAGTCGAAGAACGTCTTGTCCTGCCAGAGGGCCAGTCCCTTCCCGTGCAGCGCGACGAATACGTCCGGCGAAAGTCGCGCCTCCTCGCCGAGGGCTTCGAGCGTGTAATAGATCTTCGCGAGCGGTATCCAGCGCTCCTGGAACATCACCGGAATGCGACGAAACTGGACGTCGGCCGGCATGGTCTTCAGCCAGTTCTGCAGAATCGGTTCGAGTTCGCCGCAATGCGGGCAGCCATAGGAAAAGAATTCGATGACCTCGATCTTCTTGCCGGTTTCGACCGGCTGGGGATTCTTGAGCCTCAGGTACTGGTTGCCTTCCTGCGGCGCGGCCACTTGCGCCGTAGCGGACAACGCAAGCGTCGCGAGAAATACGGCCACGAGCGAAATCAGGCGCCGGGTCAATGTGTGCAGCGGGTGCATATTCGAATTCTCCATGGCTGGTTAAGCGCTCGTTGGGCTGCCCGCGACGACGCGAGTTCCCCGCACAGTCATCTCAGAACTTGATCACCGCGGCATCGAAGCCCCGTTTGGCGAGCTCGCTCTTCATTCGGCCGAGCTCGTCGGTATTGTCGTAGGGGCCCAGGCGCACGCGAAAACGGACTCCCTTGTCCGGCAGGCTCGCCGATTGAATGGCGGCCTCCCAGCCGGCAAACGCGAGGCGTGCCTTCAGGTTTTCCGCGTCGGCCTCGCTCGCGAACGAACCCGCCTGCAGCCAGTAGCGCTCCACGGCTTTCGCTCCCTTGTCGAGTGCCGATGGAGCGCGCTCGTCGAGCTTCGCAACGGCCTTGTCGGGCGAAGCGGCGCGATCGACGGTGGCGCGGTCGGGTGTACCGCGCTCGCCGCTCTTGGCCTGCACCCTCGGCTCCTCCACGCCCGGGAGGATCTTGTAAAAATCGAAGCGCGGTTTTTCCGCGGTGCCGGCGTCGCTCCGCCCGGCCTTGGCAGTTTCCTTGACCGCCTCGCGCGGAATCTCCCGCGCCGGACCCGAAGCGAGGTACGGGTTGCCCTTCAGCAGATAGAACGCTACGCCGGCGGCGAGCGCCAGCCCCATGGCGAGGCCGAGGAAGATGCCGAGGAGCGTCCCGCCGAAGCCGGACTTGCGCGACGGTCCGGAGCGGCGCCTCGTGTCTGCGGCTTTTGGCGGACGGTGGTCGGTGCGGGAAGTCATTGCGCGGGTTGGTCGCTAACGTCGGCGGGATCACATCTGATCGGGCGCGCTGATCCCCAGCACGGCGAGCCCATTGCGGACGACCTGACCCGTCGCCGCGGCGAGCGCCAGACGTGCGCGCTGCGTCGCGGGCTCGTCAACGAGAAACCGCTCGGCATTATAGTAACTGTGGAATTCGGCGGCCAATTCCTTGAGATAAGCGGTCACGAGATGCGGCGCCAGCTCACGCGCGGCGAGCGCAATCTCCGCCGGGAATGCCGCCAGGCGGCGCAAAAGCGCATCCTCGAACGGGCTCGTGAGCGGCGCGAGATCGGCATCGCGCAAAGCGGCGGAACGTCCCTCCGCCGCAATACCAGCCTGGCGCATCACGGATTCGACGCGCGCGTTCGCGTACTGCACATAATAGACGGGGTTGTCGAGCGTCTGCGACCGCGCGAGATCGATGTCGAACGTGAATTCGCTCTCGGCCTTGCGCGCCACCAAGAAGAACCGGACCGCGTCGCGGCCCACCTCGTCGATCAGCTCGCGCAACGTTAGGTAGCTTCCCGCGCGCTTGCTGATCTTGACCTCCTCGCCGCCTTTCACCACGGTGACCATCTTGTGGATGACATAGGCGGGATAGCCCACCGGGATGCCGAGTCCCGCCGCCTGCAACCCCGCGCGCACGCGCGTGACCGTGCCGTGGTGGTCTCCTCCCTGCACGTTGATGACGGTGACGAATCCGCGTTCCCACTTCGTCACATGGTATGCGACGTCGGGCACGAAATACGTGTACCCGCCGTCGGACTTCCGCATCACGCGATCCTTGTCGTCGCCGAAATCGGTGGTCTTGAGCCACAGTGCGCCTTCGGCCTCGTACGTCTTGCCGGACGCGGCCAGGCGCTCGATCGTCGCGTCCACGCGCCCGTCCGCATAGAGCGAGCTCTCGAGGTAATATTTGTCGAACCGCACGCCGAACGCCATGAGGTCGCGGTCCTGCTCGCGCCGCAGCTCGGCAACGGCGAAGCGGCGTATCGATTCGATATCGCCTAGGTCATGGCCGATCTCGTCCAGATAGCGCTGCGCCAATTCGCGAATGTAGTCGCCGCGGTAGCCGTCTTCCGGCAGCGTCGCATGCTCGCCTAGGAGCTGCTGCGCACGGACCCGCACCGAGACCGCGAGGTTCTGGATCTGCTGGCCGGCGTCGTTGTAATAGAACTCGCGGGTCACGGTGGCGCCCTGCCATTCGATGAGCCGGGCCAGCGCGTCGCCCAACGCGGCCTGGCGGCCATGGCCGACGTGCAGCGGCCCCGTCGGATTCGCCGAGACGAATTCGACCATCACGCGCTCGCCGGCGCGCGCATCGCTGCGGCCGAATCGCTCGCCATCGTCGAGTATGTCCCGGACCACCGCTTGCCGCGCGGCGGGCGTGACGAAGATATTGATGAATCCGGCGCCCGCTACGTCGACCTTCTGCACCAGGTCCGACTTCGGCAGTGCCGCGACCAGCGCCTGTGCGAATTCGCGCGGATTCCGCTTCAACGCCTTCGCATGTTGGAGCGCGACGTTCGACGCGAAGTCGCCGTGCTCCGGCTGCTTCGGACGATCGAGCTCGATCGCAGAGCCGGCGCGCTCCGGTGCGACAGCGGCAACGCCTTGTGCCAGATGCGCTTTGAGTTGAGTGCGAAGATCGGTCATAGCGGCCGCTGAACCAGGCGACCTTCCGCAATTGGGCCCGGGAACCGCGAATCGAACGGCACGGCACGCGCCGCTCCAATTCGCGGAGTTATTTCACATCGCGACAGCGACGGAATTGCCGATTATAGCTGGTCGCGCACTCCCACCTCAGCTGTCGGCATCACGCGAACCCGAGCGGATCGACATCGAGCGCCCAGCGCACACGCCGGCCCGGCAGCGCCTCGATGGCACTGCGCCAATGCGGGAGAAAGCGCTGCATTGCCCCGCGCTCGATTGCGTGCGCGACCACCTGCCCCCGCTCGAAGCCCGCGCGGCGCGGCATGCCGGCCGGCACCGATGGAAACACCTCGACGGAGGCCGCCTGCGCGCGCGCCGCCACGCGGCCGGATTCGCTCGCCGCGGCCAGGAAAGCATCGACCACGTCGCGGCTCCGCGCATCCGCGACGAGCATCGCGAGATGCGCGAAGGGCGGAAGTGTAGCCGCGCGCCGTTCCGCGAGCAGCGCTTCGGCGAAGCGTTCGTAGTCGTGGGCCGCGAGCGCTTGTGCCAGCGGATGCGTCGGAAAGTCCGTTTGCACGATCACTTCGCCCGGCAAGTCGGCGCGGCCCGCGCGCCCGGACACCTGAAACAGCAGCGCGGCGAGTCGCTCCGTCGCGCGGAAATCGCCGCTATAGAGCGCATTGTCTGCACCGACGACACCGACGAGCGTGAGCCGCGGGAAATCGTGGCCCTTGGCGAGCATCTGCGTACCGACGAGAATGTCGACCTCGCCTGCGTGCACGCGATCGCGCACGCCCGCGAATGCGCCCTTGCGCCGGGTGCTGTCGCGGTCGATGCGTTCGATGCGTGCGTCCGGAAAACGCGCGCCGAGCGCACTCTCGAGCCGCTGCGTGCCGTGGCCGAGCGGCACGAGGTCGACGTTGCCGCAGTCGGGACAAGTCCGCACCAGCCGCTCGGCATGGCCGCAATGGTGGCAACGAAGGTCGACGGTCTCGCGATGCACGACGAGCCTGGCGCTGCAGCGAGGGCAGCCGGCTTGCCAGCCGCACGAAGAGCACAGGAGCGACAGCGCAAACCCGCGCCGATTGATGAAGACGAGGGATTGTTCGCCCCGTTCGAGCCGCGTCGCGAGCGCAGTCTCGAGTGGAGCACCGATGCCTTCGAGCGCCGTGGCGTCACGGCTCGGCACGAACACGACCGCAGCTTCACGTGCCGGCGTCACCGCGCGCCGCGGCAATTTCTGCCAGACATATCGCGCCTTCTGCGCATGGACGAGCGTCTCGAGCGATGGCGTGGCGCTGCCGAGCACAACGGGAACGTTGCGTTGCCGCGCGCGCCAGACCGCCACATCGCGGCCGTGATAGCGAACGCCGTCCTGCTGCTTGAACGAGGGATCGTGTTCCTCGTCGATGACGATGAGACCGAGCCGCGGCAGCGGTGTGAAAACGGCGAGCCGCGTGCCGAGGACGAGATCCGCTTGTCCGCTGGCGGCGTCGCACCAGTTGCGCAGTCGTTCTCCGGCCGGGAGCCGGCTGTGAAGCGTCACCGTTTTCCTGGCGGGCAACGCCTCGGCGATGCGCTGGCGAAATTGCGGCGTCAGGTTGATTTCCGGCACCAGAATGAGCACCTGACCACCTGCCGCGATGCATTCGGCTGCGGCGGCAAGATAGACCTCGGTCTTGCCGCTGCCGGTGACGCCTTGCAGCAGACAGGGCGCGAACGATCCGGCCGCTTCGATGATCGCCTTCGCGGCGCGCGCCTGATCGACATTGAGCACCACGCCATGCCGCTCCTGTGCACCCGCATTGCGAAGCGTCGCGCCTTGACGCGAAGGTCGAGCTCGGCGCGTAACCGCCGCGAGCGGCGGCAGCATCTGCGCCAGAACGAGCCCCATCGGTTCCTGGTAATACTTCGCCACGAATTCGGCGAGTCCGAGGACGTCGGCGGGCAATGGCGGCACGTCCTGCCGAAGCTCCACGATGGGTTGCAACCGTTCGTGCGGAACCTCGGACGTCGCGACGACGTCGAGGACCACGCCCGCAAGCGCGCGACGCGCGAGGCGCACCTCGACGAGCGCACCGCGAGTTACCGCGAGTCCATCGGGAATCCAGTAGTCGAAAGGAGTTGCCGCCGCGACGGGAAGGGCGATGCGCGCTATGGCCATGACATCACGCCGCGACACTGCAGCGCTGAAGCAGATGCCGCGGGACGTCTAGACAACTTGCGCTGTAGGCGATACTCAACACGCGCTGCAGCAACTTCCGGCAAGTCCTTGGTTTATAACGCCAGCAAATTTGGTTCACGACGGCTGTGGACAATCTTGTGGGTAACTGGCCCGCCTGGATTTCGGCGCCCGGCGGACGTCGCGGGGCACCCATTGCCGGCAGTTCCTGATGCACAAATTTTTCTTCTTTATTTTCAGTGTTTTCGGAATTCAGTCCAAGACGTGGGTCAAGGCTGCGCTACAAGCGCCAAGTTGGCGGCTCACTGTGCATAACTGCGCGGTGGCATCGCAATTTTGCGCTTTGTCAAGCCTTTCCGGATTCATTTTCGCAGGACCGGGTCGCGGAAGGCAGGACCGGGTCGCGGAAGACGGTCCCAGGCAAGGCCGAATCAGGGAACCTCTGAATCAGTTCCCTAGGTCCCGGCGTGAACTGCGCGCGATTCTCGGTGCACCGTCTCGACCAAGACCGCCACATTGTCGGGAGGGGTCGAGGGAACGATGCCGTGCCCCAGATTGAAGATATGCCCCGGTGCTGCGCCCGCCGCGCGAACGACCGCGGTCGCTTCGCGGGCAACCGCCTTCGCATCCGCAAGCAGCACCAGCGGATCGAGATTGCCCTGCAGTGCAACGCGGTGCCCCACGCGCCGGCGGGCAGCGGCGAGATCGACCGTCCAGTCGAGTCCGACGCACGCCGCGCCGCACGCGGCGATCGAATCGAGCCATTGTCCCCCGCCTTTCGTGAACACGATCGCGGGAACCTGCCGCCCATCCGGTCCGGGGCGCACTGCCGCCAGCACCGCTCGCATCGAATCGAGCGAGAACGAATGGTAGGCGTGGGTCGTCAGCAATCCGCCCCACGTGTCGAATATCATCACCGCATCAGCCCCGGCAAGTATTTGCTCGTTGAGATAAGCGGCCACCGCGCTCGCGTTCACTGCGACAAGGCGTTGCAGCAGGTCGGGCCGGCCATGCGCCATGCGGCGCACCGATGCGAAGTCCGGGCTCCCCGCCCCCTCGATCATGTAGCAGGCGAGCGTGAACGGGCTGCCGGCGAAGCCGATCAACGGTACGCGGCCATTGAGCGCCCGCTTGATCTCACGCACCGCATCGAACACGTAGCGGAGCGCGGCCATGTCCGGTACTTCGAGCGCTGCGATCGAATGCTCGTCGGCAGTGGTGCGTTCGAACCTCGGTCCCTCGCCGTCGGCGAAGTGGAGTCCGAGGCCCATGGCGTCCGGAATGGTCAGGATGTCCGAAAACAGAATGGCGGCGTCAAGCGGAAAACGGTCGAGCGGTTGCAGCGTGACCTCGGTCGCGAGCGAAGGCGTCTTCGCGAGCGCGAGAAAGCTTCCCGCTTTCGCACGCGTCGCGTTGTATTCGGGCAGATAGCGCCCTGCCTGCCGCATCAGCCATACCGGCGTGTACGGCGTGGGTTCGCGACGCAGAGCGCGCAGGAATACGTCGTTTTCGAGCATCGGGGGAGCGTAGCGGCGCAGGACGCGCCCGACAAGGTGGGCGGCGTGGATAGCGCTCAGGTCATCGAGAAGGCACCAGCGTCCGCCCCGTCAGGCGTTCCAGGATTGCGAGGGGCGAACGCGCCGGGTCGGACATCGCCGAAACCGGGAGGCGAATGGTCTGCTCGAGCATGAACTGGCCCGAAACCGCGGCGTGCATCACTTGGTCGGAGAAGCACAGCCACGTCGTTCCGGGCGCGAAACGCACGGTTTCCTGCTCGCAATCGCGCTGGTAATCGAGGTCCGCCTTTGCTCGATCATGCAGATTCAGCATCAGATGGTCGTAGATCGAACGGCGGCCCTTGGTGACTCGAACGGCCGCAAGGATCGCCGCGGCGCCGGGAAGCGGATCGGATACACGCGGCAGGAATGTCTTCGCCATCGCCTCGAAAGGCTCGCCGATGCGCCAGACGCGATCCTCCGACGGATTGACGTTCGTGAAGACGCGAAAAATGCGTTCACCCCAGTTCGGCCGCGATGGAAAGGCGTCGACGTGCAACCGGGAATCATCCTTGCGCCACGAGACATCGCGACCTACCGCATGAAGCGGCCGGTAGCTCGACCGCGCGAGGGTGACGAAGGGGGCATACCGCGGGAACATGGCGCTGACGAGGTCGGACGCGCCGGCGGCGAAGCGGGCGATCATTGTCGCCAGCTCCGCGCGGTCCGTCGCGGTGCCAACGGCGCCCTTGACTTGCGTTCCCTCGAGACTGATGTTCTTCGCGCGCGGATCGGACCACGCCGGCGAGAGGAACCGGCGCTCGGAGTCCGTTAGCTCGAAGCCCAGCCGCGGCAATCGGATCACGCAGCCTTCCTCTAGGGCACGCTGGGCTGTTTCCTTGGTTGCACCCGGGAGTGTCGGGCGCCATTCCGCCAGGTCCAGCGTGACGACTGCCGTCATCGATACCCGGATCAGCGGGGCAGCTCGGTGCTGCCCATCAGGAACAGATCGACGGCGCGCGCGCACTGACGGCCTTCACGGATAGCCCAGACCACGAGCGACTGCCCGCGGCGCATGTCGCCGGCCGCGAAGACCTTGGGCACCGACGTCTGGTAGCTTTCGGTGTCGGCACGCACGTTGCTGCGCGGATCACTCTCGACACCGAGCTCTTCCAGCAAGCCTTCGCGCACCGGGCCAACGAAGCCCATCGCGAGCAACACGAGATCGGCCTTCATCTCGAACTCGGAGCCTGGGACCTCGACCATTTTCAGCGCCCCGCCGGCATCCTGCTGCCATTCGACGCGCACCGCGACGAGCTTTTCGACCCGTCCGTCGCGGCCCTCGAAACGCTTGGTCGCCACTGCCCAGTCGCGCATGCAGCCTTCCTGATGCGACGACGACGTTCGCAGCTTGATCGGCCAATACGGCCAGACGACCGGCTTGTCCTCCTCCTCCGGCGGCTGCGGCAGGAGCTCGAATTGGGTGATCGACTTCGCGCGCTGGCGATTCGACGTGCCGACGCAATCCGACCCTGTGTCGCCGCCGCCGATCACGACCACGTGCTTTCCCGTGGCCAGGATCTGCGCCGGCACCTTGTCCCCCGCTACGACGCGGTTCTGCTGCGGCAGGAACTCCATCGCGAAATGGATACCCGACAGATCGCGGCCCGGCACCGGAAGATCGCGCGGCGCTTCAGCCCCGCCGGTCAGGACGACCGCGGCGTACTCGGCAAGGAGGGATTGGGCCGCGACATCCTTGCCGACGTGCACGCCCGGCCGGAATTCGACGCCCTCGATGGACATCTGCGCCATGCGGCGGTCGATCAGGTGCCTGTCCATCTTGAAGTCGGGAATGCCGTAGCGGAGGAGGCCGCCTATGCGATCGGCCTTCTCGAAGAGCACAACGTCGTGTCCCGCGCGCGCGAGCTGTTGCGCGCACGCGAGGCCGGCCGGCCCGGAACCCACGACCGCGACTCGCCGGCCGGTTTTCTTCGCCGGCGGCTGCGGGACGACCCAGCCTTCCGCCCATCCCTTGTCGATGATGAAGTGCTCGATCGACTTGATGCCAACTGCATCGTCGTTGATGTTGAGCGTGCACGCGGCCTCGCACGGCGCGGGACAGATGCGGCCGGTGAACTCCGGAAAATTGTTCGTCGAGTGCAGCACATCGAGCGCCTCGCGCCATTGCTTCAGGTAGACGAGGTCGTTCCAGTCGGGAATGATGTTGTTGACCGGGCAGCCGTTCTGGCAGAAGGGGATGCCGCAATCCATGCAGCGCGCGCCCTGCTTCGACGCCGCGTCGTCGGTGAGCGCCAGTGTGAATTCGCGATAATTCGTCACGCGCTCCTGCGGCGGCAGCGAGGCCTCCTGGATCCGCGCGAGCTCCATGAAGCCCGTGATCTTGCCCATTCAGCGAGCCCTGTTCATGCAGCTACCTTGACGGCGGCGGATTTTCCCGCAACCTTCGCCGCGTGCATCTCCGTCAGCGCGCGCTTGTACTCGGTGGGGAAGACCTTGACGAACTTCCGGCGCGCGGCTTCCCAATCGTCGACGATCGTGAGCGCCAGCGTGCTGCCGGTGAAGCGCAAGTGTCGCTCGATCAATTCGCGCACCAGCGATTCGTCGGACCGGCCGGCGTGCGGGAGCCGGCCGTTGCCGACGGCGGCGAGCTCCCGCTCGACCTTCAGCTGCTCGCCTTCCGGCAACAGCGGCTCGAGAGCGACCATCGAAGTGTTGCAGCGCTTGGCGAACGTCCCGTCGACGTCGTACACGTACGCCATGCCGCCGCTCATTCCCGCCGCGAAATTGCGTCCGGTCGCCCCCAGCACGACGACTGTGCCGCCGGTCATGTATTCGCAACCGTGATCGCCGGTGCCTTCGACAACGGCCGACGCGCCCGAATTGCGCACGCAGAAGCGCTCGCCGGCAACGCCGCGGAAGTACGCTTCGCCCGCGATCGCGCCATACATCACCGTGTTGCCGATGACGATGTTGGCCTCGGGGATCGCCGGACACGCGGGATCGGGGTAGACGACGATGCGTCCGCCGGAAAGACCTTTGCCCACGTAGTCGTTGGTTGCGCCCTGCAGCTCGAACGTGATCCCGCGCGCAAGGAAAGCGCCGAAGCTCTGGCCGGCCACCCCCTCGAAGGCGACATGGATCGTGTCCTCGGCAAGCCCGGCGTGCCCGTACTTCCTGGCTACCGCGCCCGACAACATGGCTCCGACCGAGCGATTGGCATTGCGAATCCTGTGCGCGAGCCGCACCGGAGTCTTTCTCTCGATGGCGGGCGCGGCCGCGGCGATCAGCTGGTGATCGAGCGCGCCGGCGAGGCCGTGATCCTGCGTTTCGCAGTGGCGGCGCGCGACGTCGGCCGGCATCGGCGGCTGGTAGAAGATCCGCGAAAAGTCGAGTCCGCCCGCCTTCCAGTGGTCGATGCCGTGCCGCATGTCGAGGAGATCGGAACGGCCGATCAAGTCTTCGAACTTGCGGATGCCGAGCTTCGCCATCAGCTCGCGCACTTCCTCGGCCACGAAGAAAAAATAATTGACGACATGCTCGGGTTGTCCGATGAATTTGCGGCGCAGCACCGGATCCTGCGTCGCGATCCCCACCGGACAGGTGTTGAGATGGCACTTCCTCATCATGATGCAGCCCTCGACGACGAGCGGCGCCGTGGAGAAGCCGAACTCGTCGGCGCCGAGCATCGCGCCGACGACGACATCGCGGCCAGTCTTGATCTGACCGTCAACCTGCACGGCGATGCGGCCGCGGAGCCGGTTCAGCACCAGCGTTTGCTGCGTCTCGGCGAGACCGAGCTCCCACGGCGTGCCCGCATGCTTGATCGACGATTCGGGCGAGGCGCCAGTGCCGCCGTCATGGCCGGCGATCGTCACATGGTCCGCCTTGGCCTTTGCCACGCCAGCGGCGACGGTGCCCACCCCGACTTCGGAGACGAGCTTCACCGAGATGGACGCGCGCGAATTCGCATTTTTTAGGTCGTGGATCAGCTGCGCGAGATCCTCGATCGAGTAGATGTCGTGGTGCGGCGGCGGCGAAATGAGGCCGACTCCGGGCACCGCGTAACGGAGCTGCGCGATATAGCCGGAGACCTTGTGGCCGGGCAGCTGGCCGCCTTCGCCCGGTTTCGCGCCCTGCGCGATCTTGATCTGCAACTGGTCCGCGTTCACCAGATATTCGGCGGTCACCCCGAACCGGGCCGACGCCACCTGCTTGATGCGGGAGCGAAGCGAGTCGCCTTCCTTGAGCGGAATGTCGCTGACGACCGAAGGGATCCGCGACATCAAGGTCTCCCCGGCCTTCGCGAGCGGATAACGCTGCGCATCCTCGCCGCCTTCGCCGGTGTTCGATTTGCCGCCGATGCGGTTCATCGCGACGGCCAGCGTCGCGTGCGCCTCGGTGGAAATCGACCCGAGGCTCATCGCCCCGGTGGCAAAGCGGCGGACGATTTCCGCGGCAGGCTCGACTTCGGAAAGCGGCACGGGTGTCGGCGCAAACCGGAACTCGAACAGCCCGCGCAGCGTCAGCATCCGCTTGGTCTGGTCGTTGATCAGCGCGGCGTACTGGCGGTAGGTCTGAGCGTTGTTCGTGCGCGCCGCGTGCTGCAGCTTCGCGATCGAATCCGGCGTCCACATGTGGTCTTCGCCGCGAATGCGGTAGTAGTACTCGCCGCCCGCGTCGAGCGCGTTGGCAAGCAGCGGGTCATGGCCGAACGCGGCCTGGTGCAACCGGTGCGCCTCCTCGGCGATCTCGAACAGCCCGATACCTTCGACGTTGCTCGAAGTGCCGGTGAAATACTTGGCGATGAATTCGCGCTGCAAGCCGACCGCTTCGAAGATCTGCGCGCCGCAATACGACTGGTACGTGGAGATGCCCATCTTCGACATCACCTTGTAGAGCCCCTTCGAAGTCGCCTTGATGAAGCGTTTCGCCAGTTCCGGCTCCGACGCGCGGGATTCGGGCTCCGCCAGCGCGGCCAGCGTCTCGAGCGCGAGGTACGGATGGATGGCCTCAGCGCCATAGCCCGCGAGCAGCGCGAAATGATGGACCTCGCGCGCCGAGCCCGTCTCGACCACGAGGCCGGTGCTGGTGCGAAGGCCATTGCGGACCAGATGCTGGTGCACGGCCGCGGTGGCGAGCAGCGCCGGGATCGGCAACAGGTCGGCGGACACGTTGCGATCGGACACGATCAGAATGTTGTAGCCGAGGAGGATGGCGTCCTCTGCCGCCGCAGCGAGCGACGCGAGCGCGGCCTCCATGCCGTTGGCGCCCCACGCCGCCGGATAGCAGATGTCGAGCTCGAACGACTTGAACGCGCCGCCCGTGAACAGCGCGGCATGGCGGATCTTTTCCATCGCGCCGTTCGTGAGGATCGGCTGCTGCGCTTCGAGGCGCATCGGCAACTCCGGCGCATCCGCGGGAACATCGACGGCCAGCAGGTTCGGCCGCGGTCCGATGAACGTGACGAGCGACATCACGAGCTCTTCGCGGATCGGATCGATCGGCGGATTGGTGACCTGCGCGAACAACTGCTTGAAGTAGTTGTAGAGCACCTTCGGACGCCGGGACAACACCGGCAGCGCGGCATCGTTGCCCATCGACCCGATCGCCTCCTCGCCGCCGCGCGCCATGGGCGCGAGGATCACCTTGAGATCTTCCTGCGTGTAGCCGAACGCTTGCTGGCGGTCGAGCAACGGCACCTCGGTGGGCTGCGGCGGCGCGGGCTCCGGGAGGTCGTCGAGCGCGATCCGCGAGCGCTCGATCCACTGGCGGTACGGCTTCGCGGTGGCCAGCGTGCGCTTCAATTCGGCGTCGTCGATGATGCGACCCTGCTCGGTGTCGACGAGCAGCATCTTGCCTGGCTGCAGGCGCCATTTGGTGACGATCTTGCGCTCCGGGATGTCGAGCACGCCGACTTCGGAGGCCATCACGATGTAGTCGTCGTCGGTGACGATGAAGCGCGCGGGCCGCAGGCCGTTGCGGTCGAGCGTCGCGCCGATCTGCCGGCCGTCGGTGAACGCCATCGCGGCCGGACCGTCCCACGGCTCCATCAGCGCCGCGTGGTATTCGTAGAACGCGCGGCGATCCTCGTCCATCAGAGGGTTGCCGGCCCACGCTTCGGGGATCATCAGCATCATCGCGTGCGCGAGCGAGTAGCCGCCCATCACGAGCAGCTCGAGCGCGTTGTCGAACGACGCGGAATCGGACTGCCCGTCGTAGATCAGCGGCCAGATCTTGTCGAGATCCTCGCCCAGCACCGTGCTCGCGATGCTCTTCTGGCGCGCGCGGATCCAGTTGACGTTGCCGCGCAACGTATTGATCTCGCCGTTGTGGCAGACGAGCCGGAACGGATGCGCGAGGTCCCACGTCGGGAACGTATTGGTCGAGAACCGCTGATGCACCATTGCCAGCGCCGACACCATGGACTCGTCGGTAAGGTCGAGAAAGTACTCGCCGACCTGGTGCGCGAGCAGCATCCCCTTGTACACGATCGTGCGCGACGACATCGACGGCACGTAGAACTCCTTGCCGTGACGAAGCCGCAATGCCTGGATCGCGTGGCCGGATTTCTTGCGAATGATGTAGAGCTTGCGCTCGAGCGCGTCCTCGTCCATCGCAGTCGAGCCGCGCGCTATGAAGACCTGACGGATGACCGGCTCGACGTCCTTCGTCCGCTCCGAAAGTCCGCCATTGTTCGTGGGCACGTCGCGCCAGCCGAGCAGAATCTGGCCTTCGCTCGCCACCGCACGCTCGATCTCCTGCTCGCACGCCATCCTCGAGGCCGGCTCCTTCGGCAGGAACACCATGCCTACGCCGTATTGGCCGATGGCCGGCAGCGTGAGGCCTTGCGCTCCGCATGCCTTGCGGAGGAAGCGGTCCGGCAGCTGGATCAGAATGCCGGCGCCGTCGCCTTGCAGCGGATCGGCGCCCGTGGCGCCACGATGGGAAAGGTTCCGCAGGATCGACAATGCCTGCGTGATGATGGCGTGTCGCTTCTGGCCCTTGATGTGGGCGATGAAGCCGAGGCCGCACGCGTCGCGCTCATGCGCGGGATCGTACAGGCCCTGGCGCGACGGCGGCCAATACGGCGATCCTTCCGAACGTTCTTGCACAATGACCTCACCGCGTCGACGTGGCGTCCGGTCGCCGGGATTCGTGGCGCCGGTCGGGACTTGCCCAGGGTGCGGGCGAAACCTTTGTAGACTAGCAGCGATGCTGCAATGCGACAAGGCACCGCGGAATCGCAAGAGGCGCCGGTGCGCAACAGCTTCCGACGCCGCGGGCAATTGGATCGAGCCAAAACACTTGCGCCGCGGGCGAATCTTAGGCTTTAATCTCAAGAGAATGGGCTAGATGCTTGTTGCTACATCCAAAACAGCACTGCCACCCCGCCCTCTTTAGGACAACATCATTGGGAATCCCATCATGACGGAAAACCGCCTCTTTGCCGGTTGGCTGAGATCGCTCACCGGCCTCGCCGCTGTCGCGGGAGTACTCGCCCTCAGCGCTTGCGGCGGCGGAAGCGGGGCGCCGAACAACTTCTTCGCAGCGTCACCTGGACGGTCTGCCGCAACCGCCACGTCGCGTACTCGGGGGTCCCGTCGATGCTGTACGATTACCGGCGGCGCCGGTCCCTTCCGGGCGATCTCGTCGAACCAGGCGGTGCTGCCGGTAACGCAGAACGTCTCGGGCCGAACATCGTCCTGCTCCTCGCGAACAATGTCGAGGCCGACACCGACAGTCACGATCACCATCGCAGGATCTTGGGCCGCTTCCGCGGCCGCGATCCTGCACTGACAAGGGCGACGGTCGCCGTCACCGTGCGCGAGGCGCCGCTTGTCAATTCGTTCACGATCGTTCCGGACCTCGCCGACTGCGGCACCGCGGTGTGTTCCGGCCAGACGGCTACGGCGCAGGTCACCTTGCGCGGGGCACAGGGCGGTCGGATTGCGGGACGCGCCATCCGGTTCGACGTCATCGGCACGGACTATGCCATCGTCACCAACAACCCGGCGCAGCCGCTCGCGTCGTCGCTGACGGTCTTGACCGACGTCACGGGGACCGCCGCCGTGATCATCAAGGCGAACGTCAACGCGCCGACGCAGGCCGCGCAGATGAGCGTCACCGACGTCACGACGGGCCTGCAACTGGTCGGCAACTTCACGATCGTGCAGATCACCGATGGGTCGCAGATCATGACGGTTGTCCCGTCCGACGCGACGATCACAGGCGCCTTCAAGGGCATCTGCTCGACCGGCTTCGTCACCGACTATTACATCTACGGCGGCACCCCGCCGTATCGCGTCACGTCGACGTTCCCCAACAGCGTCGTTCTCGTCGAATTCGGTCGTGAATACCAACGGCGGCTTCTTCCGGGCGATCACCAACGGCGCGTGCGTCGATCCGCTGACGTTCTCGATCGTGGACGCGACAGGCCGCCAGACGACCGCGACGCTGCGCAACGTCGAGGGTACGGAAGAGATCCGGCGGTGACGCCGGAGGCACTGGCGGTTGCTCCGACTGCCCATAACGGACCCCGCGTGTACCGGCAAGACGTTCAGTTTCGTCATCTTCGGCGGCACGCCTCCGTACAACGTCAGCACCACGCGCGGAACCGCATCCCCGCAAATCGTCGCCACCAGCGGCGGCTCCACGACGATCAGCGGCTTGCTGACCGGCAGCGGCGCAACGTCCGTCGTGATCCTGGATTCGAGCTCGCCGCAGAAGAGCGCCACCGGGACGATCACCTGCTCGTAGGCGGGGACTGGCGCGTCGGTCCGGCAGTGGCATCGACCCGGCGCGGTTACGACGCCCGCCGGCGCCGGGTGGCCACAGGAACCTAGGCGTCGAGCACGGCACGCAGATCGGGCAACGCGACGTCGGCCGTGACGAACGCGTCGCCAATGCCCCGCAGCAGCACGAAGCGGATCGAACCGGCGACGACCTTCTTGTCGCGGCCCATCAACGCCAGGTAGCGCTCCACCCCGAGGCGCGGCGCCTCGACCGGCAATCCGGCGCGCTGCACCAGTGCGCGCAGCCGCTCCGCGTCGACACGGGCGGAGCAAGCCGAGCCGTTCGGACAGCACGCGCCGCCCGGATCATTCCCGCGGCCACCGCCTCGCCGTGCAGCCATTCGCCGTAGCCGACGCCCGTTTCGATCGCATGGCCGAACGTGTGGCCGAAATTGAGCAGCGCACGCTCGCCGGTTTCGCGTTCGTCGGCGGCGACGATCTCCGCCTTGATCCGGCAGCTTTCCGCGACCGCGTGCACCAGGGCATCGGCATCGCGCGCGACGAGGCGCGGCAGATTCGCCTCGAGCCATTCGAAGAACGCGCGGCTCCGGATCGCGGCAGTCTTGATCACTTCCGCGAGACCGGCGGCGAACTCACGATCAGGTAACGTGCGCAGGCAATCGGTATCGATCACCACGGCACGCGGCTGATGGAATGCGCCGATCATGTTCTTGCCGAGCGGGTGATTGACGGCGGTCTTGCCGCCAATCGACGAGTCGACCTGCGCCAGCAACGTGGTCGGCACCTGCACGAACGGCATCCCGCGCTGGTAGATCGCCGCCGCGAAACCGCAGATGTCGCCCACGACGCCGCCGCCGAGCGCAACGAGCGTCGTTGAGCGCTCCGCGTTGAGCTCAAGGAGGCGCGTCAGGACGTCATTGAGCGTCGGCCACGATTTGAACGATTCGCCGTCGGGGACGACGATCGACTTCGCTCCCGATCCCCGCCGCCGCCAGGCTCGCGCGCAGCGGAGCCAGCCAATGCGCGGAGACCACTGGGTTCGTCACGATGACGACGCGCGGTTGCGGCAGCAGCGGCGCGAGCAGCGCGCCGGCATCCGCGAGAAGACCCGGGCCGACATGGATGGAATAGCTGCGCTCGCCCAGCGCGACATGCTGCGTCTGCTCGACTGCGTCTGGTGCACCCTTGGCGCTGCGCGCCTTCCCTCCCGGAGGGAGCGATTCGCCTTCGGGCGGCCCTGCGAAGGCTCATGGCGGCAGCGATTCCTGGAGCGACGCCTCGAGTTCGCGCGTGAAGCGCGCGATCTCGTCGCGATTGGACTCGATCACCGATGCCGCGACCTCCCGGTAGAGGGAATCGCGCACCGAGTAGAGCTCGGTCAGCCGCGCCATAGGGTCCGCCGCATTGAGGAGCGGCCGATGGCGGCTCCTGCGCGTGCGCTCGCGCAGCATCTCCGGCATCGCGTGCAGATAGATCACCGTGCCGTTCTGCTTCAGCCGTTCGCGATTCGCGGGTCGGATGACGACGCCGCCTCCGGTAGCGAGCACGACATCGGACAGCGCGGTCAACTCGGCGAGCACGGCCTCCTCGCGGTCGCGGAAGCTCGCTTCGCCCTCGATTTCGAAGATCGTCGGAATCGTCACGCCGAGCTTCTTCTCGAGCTCGGCGTCGGCATCGACGAAGGTCTTGGCAAGACGCCGCGCCAACTGGCGCCCGAGCGTGGACTTGCCCGCGCCCGGCAGCCCGACCAAGTACAGATTGCCCCGATGCAGATGCACCCGCGCATTGTAGTGGATTCACTACGGCCGGAGGACCGCGGCCGGCAAGGAAGAGCGTCTCGCCGCGCCGGAAAAACACCGGCATCGAATCGGTGTCCGGACGTGAAGGCCGCGGCGCGCTACGAACCGATCACTTGATGGCGTTGATCGATTCCCTGATCACGCGCGGCGTGAGGAAGATGAGGAGCTCCTGCTTCTCGCTCGTGCGACCCGTGGTCTTGAACAGGTAGCCCAGGATAGGAACATCGCCGAGAAACGGAACCTTGTCGATGGTGTTGTTGACGGTCTCTTCGTAGATGCCGCCGATGACCGCGGTATCGCCGTTATTGACGGCAATCTGCGTGGTCACGTTACGCGTGTCGATCGAAGGCACCTGGAATCCGCCGCCCAGGTTCACCATCTGGCCGACGGAATCCTTGCGCACCTCGACCGTCATGATGATCCGGTTGTCCGGCGTGATTTGCGGCGTCACGCTCAAGCTCAGCACGGCCTTCTTGAACTGCACCGTGGCCGGATTGTTGGCGCTTCCCGGCGTCACGTAGGGAATCTCCGTGCCCTGCTCGATATGCGCTTTCTGGTTGTCGCCGGTGACCACGCGCGGGCTCGACACGACCTTGCCGCGATTGTCGGACTCCAGCGCCGACAATTCGAGATTGATGAGGTTGCCGCTGCCGAGGTTGATCAGCGTCAGCGCGAGACTGCCCGCGGCGTTCAACACCGGCAGGTTGACGTTGAGTTGCGGCGAATCGGAGTAGCCGGCATAGGTGATCCCCGACGCGAGCTCGTACGGGGTCTGCGTTCTCGTCTCCCGCGTGACAGTGGCGCCGCCACTCACCGTGGAGACGACCGGCTGCGTGCTGAGGCTGCCACCCTGCCCCACCGCATACTTGTTGTTGATCCGGAAACCCGTCTGGGCGCCGAAGCGCACGCCGAGCTGCCGGCCGAACTTGTCGCTGGCGATCACGATGCGCGCCTCGATCACCACCTGCCGGATCGCCGTGTCGATCTGCCGGATGATCTTCCGAATCTCCTCCAGGTTGGACGGGATGTCCTGCACGAACAGGATGTTCGACCGCGGGTCGACCATCGCCACGCCGCGCCTCGAAATGAACGAGCCCTGGCCGCCCGTCGTCGCGGTCTGGCCCGCCCCGGCGCCGAACTGCTGCTGCCGGTTCGTCGTGATGAGGTTGAGCAGATCCTGCGCCTTGATGTAGTTGAGCTGGAACGACTCCGAAACGAGCGGCTCGAGCTCGCTGATGTCCTTTTGGGCCTCGAGCTGCTGCTTCTCCTTCAACGCCAGCTCCTCGCGCGGCGCGATCAGCACGACATTGCCGTTCTTGCGCATGTCGAGGCCTTTCGTCTGCATGATGATGTCGAGCGCCTGGTCCCACGGAATATCCTTGAGGCGCAGCGTGAGGCTGCCGCTCACCGAGTCGCTGGTGATGATGTTGAGGCCGGTGAAATCGGCGATCACCTGCAGCACGGCCCGCACTTCCACGTTCTGGAAGTTGAGCGAGAGCTTGTCGCCCTTGTAGCCCTGGCGCGTCCCCTGCACGAGCTTGTTCGGATCCTCGACGATCGGCTTGACCTCGAGGATGAACCGGTTGTCGGTCTGGTACGCCGAGTGCTCCCACAAGCCCTTCGGCTCGACGATCATCCGCGTGTTCGCGCCCTGGGCGAAGGTGTCGACGGTCACGATGGGCGTCCCGAAATCCTGCACGTCGAGTCGGCGCTCGAGATTTTTCGGCAGCGAGGTCTGGATGAAGTCGATGATGAGCGCCTTGCCCTGCTGCCGGATATCGATGCCGGCCGCGGGGTCGGAGAGATCGATGATGATCCGCCCCTCGCCGTTGGGACCCCGACGGAAATCCACGTCGCGCAGCGCGTGCTGAATGTCGCCGGATCGCGCCTCCGCAAACCGCTGGACCGTCTGCTGCTTGGCGTCGAGCTGCTTGTCTCCCTGGTCGATGAGCGTCACCAGCACGGAGTTGCCCTCGACCTGCGTTTCGAATGTCTGGGGCCGGTTGAGGTTGAACACGACGCGCGTCCGGTTGCCGGCCTGGATCACGTTGACGCTGCGGAGCGCGACATCCTCGACCATGCGCTGGGTCGCGCCGAGACCGTTGCCGGTGTCCAGGAAATCGAGGGCGATCCGCGGCGGCGTCGCGATGGCAAAACCCGCGGGCGGATTGGCGGGAGCGTTCTTCAGCACGAACTTCACGATCGTCCGCCCGGAAGTGCCCTTCGACACCGTCATCGAATCGATGCTGTTGGTCGCCTGCGCAAACGCCGCGCTGGTGCCAAGGAGCGTCAGCAACGCCAAGAGCCACGCGCGCGCGCCGCGGGCCGTTCGCACCCCGGTCACGACGTTGTCAATGAAAACGAACGCGCTCATTTTTTTCGCTCCTGTGTCTTCGTGTCGGCCTGGATCAGCTGCAGCGTTCCGGTCCGTTCCGTCCAATCGCCGCTGCCGTCCTGCACGAGCTCCTTCATGCGGATCTCGCTTTCGGTGATGCCGAGAATCACGCCGAAGTTCTGCCCGAGGTAATTGCCGGCGGTCACCTGATAGACATCCTTGTCGGGTGTGCGCACCAGCGCGTACGTCGACTTCCCCTGTGTCAGTGTTCCAACCATGTTGAGCGACTCCAGCGGGTAGGCCTCCAACGGCTCGCGGCGACGCGTCAAGTCCGGTGCGAGCTTGCTCCCGCCCTTGGTGGGCTCGATCTTGCGCGGCTTGAAAGGATCCGGGAGGTCGAAGGCGTTGTAGGCAAAGGGCTCATAGGGCTTGATCTGCGGCAGCGGATCGACGCGGCCACGCGCGCCCTTGCCCTGGTCGGCCATCCAGGCCCGAAGATCCTGGTGGCTCTCGCCGCCGCATCCCGCGAGCAGCACGCTCGCACCCAACGAGAGGGCAAGCCACCGCTTCATTTCTTCGCCGCCTTGTCCTTGGCATCCTTCACCGCCTTGCGCTGCTTGGCGAGCTCTTCCTCGTCCAGATATCGGAACGTTTTGGCCACGGCATCGAGCGTCAGCACGCCCTTGTCGTTGTTGATCGCGACGTCGTTCAGCGTGACGATCCGCGGCAGCTGCGCGACATCGCTCGCGAACGCGCCCATGTCGTGATAGTTGCCGGTGATCTTCACCGCGATCGGCAACTCGGCGTAGAAGTCGGCCAGACGTTCCTGCGCGGCGGGCTTGAAGAGCTCGAACTGCAGCCCGCGGCCCAGACCCGCCTGGTTGATGTCGGTGAGGAGCGCGTCCATCTCGGCCTTGTTCGGCAGCTGCTTCAGCAGTGCGCCGAACGATTGCTCGATCTCCTTCAGTTGCTGCACGTAGATGTCGTAGTTGATCGCCTTGGCCTTCTTGGTCGCGTATTGCTCCTTCAGCTTGACTTCTTCCTCTTGCGAGCGATCGAGCGCCTCGTACTGGTCCTTCCAGACCAGGTAGGCCCCGAGCAGGACGATTACGATCAGGATGATGAGGAGGAGAGCGGCTCTGGGCAGGAGCGGCCAGTTGCCGACTTCCCGGAGTTTGAGCCGGCGGATATCGTCGAATGTCATACGTCTTTTGCGCCTTTGGCTTTGGCGGGCGGTGCCGGTGCCCGCCGGTGCCGCCGGCGTCGCGGGAGCGGGCCGGGCGGCCGGGGCCGCCTTGGGCTCTTCTGGCGGCGCGGCCTGCTTGATCTGGACGTTGAGCGTGAACTCGTTGACCCGCAGGTCCTTGGCCACCGGCGACGGCACCGACTTGATCTCGACCAGCTCCGGCGACTGCAACCAGGGCGACGAGTCGATGTTGCGCATCAGCGTCGAGACGCGCGCGCTCGACTGCGCGTAGCCGACGAGCGTGATCTTGGGGCCCGTCTGCTTCAATGACTTGAGGTAGATCCCGTCCGGGAGCTGCCGCACCATCTGGTCGAGCACGTGGACGGCTTCGGTCCGGTTGGACTGCAGCGTCTCGACGACTTGCTTCCGGGCGAGCAGCGCCTGCGTCTGCTCGCGCAGCTTGTCGATCTCCTTGATCTGCTCGTCGAGTTTCGCGATTTCCGATTTGAGGAGGCCGTTACGGCTCTCCTGGGTCTCGATCTGGGATCCGAGAATCACCCAGCCCAGCGCCACCAGCGCAAGGCCGAGAACGGCGAGGCCGATCGACATCGAAACGAACTGCCGCTGGCGGGCCTGCCGCTTCTGCTCGCGGTGCGGCAGCAGGTTGATGCGGATCATTCGAAGCTCCGAAGCGCGAGGCCACAGGCGATCATCAGCAACGGGGCATCCTGCGCGAGCTGCCGCGGCCGGATGCGATCGGAAGTCGCCATGTTGCCAAAGGGGTTGGCAATGATCGTGGTGACGCCGGCCCGCTTCGCGACGAGCTCATCGATACCGGGCAGGAGCGCGCAGCCTCCGGCCAGCACGATCTGGTCGACCTGGTTGTATGAAGTCGACGTGAAAAAGAACTGGAGCGCGCGGGTGACCTCGAGCGCCAGGGTTTCCATGAACGGCTGCAGCACATCGCTGTCATAGTTCTCCGGGAGCCCTTGGCTCTTCTTGGCGGACTCGGCTTCGTCGGGCGTAAGGTTGAATGCCCGTTGGACGTCGTGCGTCAGCTGGTTGCCGCCAAACGCCTGGTCGCGGGAGAACAGAAACTGGTTGTTGCGCAGCACGTAGAAGTGCGTCACGTGGGCGCCAATGTCGACCAGCGCGATGTTCTGGTCGCGCCCGCTCGCCGGCAGGGACGGGGAGATGAGCTCGAACGCCTGCTGCATCGCGTAGGACTCGACGTCCATCACCCGCGGCTTCAAGCCTGCGGCCTCCGCGACGGCGACGCGGTCCTCGACCTTCTCCTTGCGGGAGGCCGCGATCAGCACCTCGGAATCCTCGGGATTGTTCGGCGCGGGGCCGAGCGTCTGGAAATCGAGGTTGACCTCGTCGAGCGCGAACGGAATGTACTGGTTGGCCTCCGCCTCGACCATGAGCTCCAGCTCTTCCTCCCTCTGGCCGGACGGGACGATGATCTTCTTGGTGATCACCATCGCGGCCGGCAGCGCGAGCGCGACGTTGCGGTTTCGGCTGCCGAGCCGCTTGTGGGCCCGCTTGAGCGCATCGGCAACCAGATCGAGGTTGGCGATGTTGCCGTCGGTGACGACATCCCGGACGAGCGGTTCGATCGCATAGCGCTCGAGGCGGTAGGTACCCCTGCCGGCTTCGACGAGTTCGACGAGCTTGATGGCTGTCGAACTGACGTCGACGCCAATCAGCGCCGGGTACTTCGTCTTGAACGCGTCCAGGACGGAATTTAGTTTATCTGAGAGCATGGCAGCCCTGCGGCGCCCCCTGTAGCCCAATGCTGATAATCTACATTAAAGATTGGCAGCAAGTATGAAGGTTGTCAAATTGTTTTCCTTCCGGGGATACCTTTGTTGTAAGCCCGCCTATAATCCGGGGTTCACCCCTCCCATCGGGTAAGTTATATTCCCATATGCTAAGGCGGTGGCTCCTCTATGTCGGGTCCGTCCTGCTTGGCCTTTCCCTTGTCGGGGGCCTGCTGGGCGCGTTCGTGCTGGCGCTCCTTTATCCGACGCTTCCCTCGCTCGAAAGCCTGACCGACTACCAGCCCAAGATTCCATTGCGGGTCGTCTCCGCCGAGGGTGAAATCCTGGGCGAATTCGGCGAGGAGCGGCGGGCGATCGTCGCCATCCGCGAAGTTCCGGACGTGATGATCAACGCCATCCTGGCGGCGGAGGACGAGCGTTTCTATTCGCACGGGGGCGTAGATTACCTCAGCGTCATGCGCGCCGCGGCGACCAATCTCGCCTCGGGGACGCAACAGGGGGCGGGGACGATCACCATGCAGGTCGCCCGCAACTTCTTCCTGACGCGCGAGAAGACGATCACTCGCAAACTGCGCGAAGTCCTGCTCGCCTGGAAGATCGAAGCCAACCTTTCCAAGGACCAGATTCTCGAGCTCTACGTCAACCAGATTTTCCTCGGGCAGCGGGCCTACGGGTTCGCCGCGGCGGCGCAGATCTACTTCGGCAAGTCGCTGCGCGACTTGTCTCCGGCCGAGGCGGCCATGCTGGCCGGCCTGCCGAAAGCTCCATCCACCTACAATCCCGTCAGCAACCCGAAACGTGCGAAAACCCGTCAATTGTATGTACTAAGACGAATGCACGATCTGAAGTACATCAGTCCCGAGCAATTCCGCGAAGCACAAACCGCGCCACTTGCCGTCCGGCACGGACTGCGGGAAGCCCTGCCCACGCACGCCGAATTCGTCGCTGAAATGGCCCGCCAGGTCGTTTTCGACGCCTACGGCGACGATGCGTACACCAAGGGTCTGATCGTGCAAACCACGATCCGGAGGACCGACCAGGAAGCCGCCTATGCTGCGGTGCGGCGCGGCGTAATCGACTATGACCACCGGCATGGGTACCGGGGTCCGGAAGCCTACCTGCGCCTCCCGGAGGGCGCGGCCGAACGCGACGCCGCGCTGGAGCATCTGTTTGCCGATACGAGCGACGGCGACGGGCTCGTCCCGGCCGTCGTGACGAACGCTTCCTCGACGGAGGTCAAGGCGGTGCTCGCCGACGGCGAGGTGGCGGAGATTTCGGCCGACGGTCTCAAATTCGCGGCCCGGGCCTTGGGCGACAAGGCTCCGGCGGCAACCCGGATCCGGCCGGGCGCCGTGATCAGACTCGGGCGCGACGCGAAAGGTCGCTGGGAGATCACGCAGATGCCGCAGGCGGAGTCCGCGTTCATCTCGGTGCGGCCGCAGGATGGCGCGATACTTTCGCTCGTCGGCGGCTGGAGCTTCGACCGCAACAAGTTCAACCACGTCACTCAGGCCCAGCGTCAGCCGGGATCGGCCTTCAAGCCCTTTATCTACTCCGCGGCGCTGGAAAAGGGATTCACGCCGGCGACCATCGTCAATGACGCCCCGTTCTTCGTTCCCGCGGCCCAAACCGGCAGCGAGGATTGGGAGCCCAAGAACTACGACGGCAAGTTCGACGGCCCCATGCGCATACGCGCCGCGCTCGCCCGGTCGAAGAACCTCGTTACCGTTCGCGTGCTGCAGGCGATCGGTCCGCAGTACGCGCAAGACTACATCACACGATTCGGCTTCGACCCCAAGCTCCACCCGCCGTACTTGACGATGGGCTTGGGCGCCGGTTCGGCGACCCCGATGCAGATGGTGAGCGCCTACTCCGTTTTCGCCAATGGCGGGTATCGCATCGCGCCCTACTTCATTACCCGCATCGTCGATTCCAAGGGGAACGTCCTCTCCGAGGCCGCGCCCGTCGAGGCGGGAGGGACCGCCGAGCGGGCAATCGACCCGCGCAACGCCTGGATCATGACGTCGCTCCTGAAGGATGTCGTGCGTGCGGGCACCGCGACCCGAGCGTTGTCGCTCAATCGCGCCGACCTTGCCGGCAAGACGGGCACGACGAACGAGAACGTCGACGCCTGGTTCTGCGGCTACAACGCGTCGATGGTCGCAGTCGCGTGGATCGGATTCGACCAGCCCAAGACGCTCGGCGCCAACGAGACAGGGGCCAACGCGGCCCTCCCGATATGGATCTCCTATATGGCGAAGGCAATGAAGGGGGTGCCTGCTGCCAGTCTGCCGATGCCGGAAGGCATACTTGCCGTACCGATCAATGCCGAGTCCGGCCTTCGGGACGAAACCGGCAACATCACGGAGTACTTTCTCAGCGAGTTTCCGCCGCGTCGCCGTGACGACAGCTTTGTCCCCAGCAAGTCCGGCAAAGACATACGCGATCAGCTCTTCTAGGTCCCGGATGAACGGCCCCCACGGTCACTTCGCTCGCTGCCCGCCGGGACTTCCACGCGAGCGGGGCGAAGCCCAGGCCCGAAGGGCGCGTCCGCGAGCGTGGATGGCGGCCGATGCGCAATCGTCACACTCGGCATCCGGCGCAATGAGGCCGCGGCGCACAGTGCGCTTCGGGCGGCCGTGCGCGCACTGATGAACCTGACATGGCCCCGCACCGCCATGCCCGTCGAGACGGCTTGGGCGCCCACCGTGACCGCCTCCGGGTCGCCCAGCTTGCCGCCCGCCTCATCGCGGAGCATGGGTTCACGGACTGGACGCTCGCCAAACGCAAGGCGGTGCGGCAGCTTCTCCTGCCCGACACGACGGCGCTGCCCTCGAACGACGAGATCGAAGCGGCGCTGACCGACCACCACGCCCTGTTCGGTCACGACGCCCATGTCGCGACGCTGCGCCGCCAGCGGATCGAAGCTCTCGCGTGGATGCGACGCCTCGCGCGGTGGGACCCCGTGCTGATCGGCGGCGTCGCGGCGGGATGGGCCACCGAGCATAGCGAGGTCCGCCTCGAGCTCGTCGCGGACGATCCCAAGGCGGTGGAAATCGATCTTGCCGGCCGGGGAGTGGCGTATGCGGCGCTGCCCGCGCGCGCGGGCGACGCCTCGACGCTGCTTCGTGTCGAATCGGCGGACGTCGCGGTCCGGCTTGCAATCGTCACGCCGGTCCAGCGCCGAAACCGACCGCGGAAGGGCGAAGAACCTCGGCTTACCGCCGACGCGCTCGCCGCGTTGATCGACTCCGCGGCCGGCGGCTGAGGTCAGTGCGCGCCCGGTCCCGCGAATTGGCTGCGGCTGTGCCGCACGCAGTGAGCGTCGGGGCCCTTCAGGCCGCCGCGAGCCACCCGGCCGCGGCAAGCGCGAAGTAAGTGAGTATCGCGTCCGCTCCGGCGCGCTTGAAGGCGATCAGCGTCTCCAGGACGGCCGCGCGCTCATCGAGCCAGCCGTTTTGCGCCGCGGCTTTGAGCATCGCGTATTCCCCGGAGACCTGGTAAACCGCGGTCGGCGCGCCGAACGCATCCTTCACGCGGCGCACGATGTCGAGGTACGGCAGACCCGGCTTGACCATCACCATGTCGGCTCCTTCCGCAAGGTCGAGCCAGACCTCGCGCAGCGCCTCGTCCGAATTCGCCGGATCCATTTGATACGTATATTTGCTGCCGCCACCGAGGTTGCCGGCGGAACCCACGGCATCGCGGAACGGCCCGTACAACGACGACGCGTATTTGGCGGCATACGCCATGATCCTCGTCCGTTCGCGTCCTTGCGCGTCGAGCGCCCGGCGGATCGCACCAATGCGGCCGTCCATCATGTCCGACGGCGCCACCATGTCGGCTCCGGCCTCCGCGTGACAGAGCGCCTGGCGCACGAGCGCAGCGACGGTCTCGTCGTTCATCACGTATCCGGTCGCGTCTATGAGTCCATCCTGGCCGTGGCTGGTGTACGGGTCGAGCGCGACGTCGGTGATGACGCCCAGATCGGGAAAGCGCGTCTTGAGCGCCTGCACCGCGCGCGGGACGAGACCGTCCGGGTTCCACGCCTCGGCGCCATCGGGGGACTTCCGCTCGCCGCCGACCACAGGGAAGAGGGCGAGCGCCGGAATGGAGAGTTCGACGCACCGTTCGGCATCTCGCAACAGGAGGTCGACAGACTTGCGCGAAATGCCGGGAAGGGAGGCGACGGGCTCCTCGCGTTTAGCGCCGTCCAGGACGAACACTGGATAGATGAAATCGTCGGCCGTCAGACGATGCTCGCGCACGAGACGGCGCGAAAAATCATCGCGCCGCATCCGCCGCATGCGTCGAGCAGGATACTCGCCTGCGAAATCGAAACCCATGTCGGAACTCCTGTGAGGGACCATTGTCTACCATGGCAGACGGCAACGTCTCCCGCTTCCCTCCCTGAGCGGGTGCCCTCGGTTGTGATCACTCCTATCGAGGGTATTTCGGGCCCCGCGCCATTCCCCTTGGACGTGGGGCCTCTTCTTTGGCGCGCGCCCGATGCGAGGTCCGACCCGTCGAATCCCGCAGTACCGAGCCATTCGGACAGCAGGGCTTCGGCAGTTTCGATCCCGAGACGACGCGTCGAGGAAAACGGCACGATCGTCACCTGCGTCGCGTGCACGGGGAACGCGGCAGCGACATCCCGCTCGATCGCGCGTTTCGCTTCGCGCTGCGCCGAGGCCGCGAATTTATCCATCTTGGTCGCAAGGAGAAGCACAGGCCGTCCGCTTGTCAGGTAGCCTGCGAGCAGCCCGCGATCGAGATCGGACAGACCATGCCGCGCGTCGACGACCAGCACCAGGCCGACTAGCGACTGGCGTGTGGCGAGGTAGCGCGCGAGAAATTCCTGCCAGTGCCGTTTCAGCTCACGGGGCACAGCAGCGTAACCATAGCCCGGCAGGTCGGCGAGCAGGGCGCCGCCGCGCAACCGGAAGAAATTGATCTGTTGCGTGCGACCGGGCATCTTGCTGGTGAACGCTAGCCGCGCCCGGTTGGCGAGGGCATTGATCGCGCTCGATTTGCCGGCATTGGACCGGCCGGCGAACGCAATTTCCGGGGCCTCCGGCGGCGGGAGCTGCGCGTCATTGGCGACGCTCAGCATGAATTCAGCCTGCTGCACCGGATGTTTCACCGTTGCCGACCCAGTCGGTCGTCGACGCGCGGACCGGCTTTGGCCGGACTCGGCGATTCCGCTACAATGCGTCGCTTTTGCACCATTGAATCGGCATTGTGCGGCAGCAAGACCCGGCGTCGCCACCGCCTCGCCGCCATTGCCTTCGAGGAGTCACCCGATGAGATGCACTTTGCTGCTGGCGGCCGTTGCCGGCACGTTGGCGGCCGCCGCCGCATTTGCGCAGGCGCCGGCCGGGAAGCCCGATCTCGAGCGAGCCCAGAAGATCGCCAGCGAGGTTTGCCTCGCATGCCACGGCCCCAACGGAAACAGCGTGGTGCCCGCAAATCCGAGCATCGCGGGACAGCCGGCCGAGTATATCACCCTGCAACTCGCTCACTTCAAGTCGGGACTGCGCGTAAATCCCATCATGCAGGGGATGGCGGCCACGCTTCAACCGGACGAGATGAAGGCAATCGGCATCTATTACTCCCAGCAGAAACCGACGGGGCAGGCGGCGAAGGACGCGACGCTCGTCACGGCGGGACAGAAGCTCTTCCGCGGCGGCGACATCGTCGCAGGCATCCCCGCGTGTGCTGCCTGTCACGCCCCGAACGGCGCGGGCGTCGCCAAGAACTATCCGCGCCTCGCCGGCCAATACGCGGATTACACGTATGCGCAGCTCAAGGCGTTCAAGGCCGGCGAGCGCGGCGCCGACAAGGACGGCAAGGACATCAACGGCATGATCATGGTCACGGTCGCCGCCAGGATGAGCGACGCGCAGATGAAAGCCGTCGCCGAATACACGTCCGGTCTGCGGTAGCTATCACTGCCGGTGCGCGGCCTGTTACGCCAACGCGCGCATCGGAAGCCAACTGCGCCGCAAGATGCCAGCTCCCCACGTCGCCGCGCTCAACGTCTATCCGGTCAAGAGCTGCGCCGGCATCGGGCAGGAGCATGTCCGCGTGGCTCCCCGCGGCCTGGTGGCGAGCACGTCATCCGGCACCGTCGGCGATCGCGAATGGATGATCGTCGACCGCGATGGGACCTTTGTCACGCAGCGCGAATATCCCCGGCTCGCTTTGATCGGCACGACCCTTGAAGGCGGCGCGCTCGTTTTCCGCGCCCCGGGCAAGGCGGCGCTCGCGGTGTCTGTCGAGCAATGCCGGGACGCCACGCGCCAGGTCGTGGTGTGGAGAAGTCGCGTGCGCGCCCATGACGCAGGCGACGAAGCCGCCGCGTGGTTGTCGTCGGCGCTCGGCGCCGAACTTCGTCTCGTCCGCTTCGATCCGTCCGATCAGCGTCTGTGCAATCCGGATTTCGCCGGCGACTCGGGCGCGCACACGGCGTTCGCCGATGGCTATCCGTTGCTGGTCGTCGCGGAATCCTCGCTCGCCGACCTCAATGCACGGCTCGCAGCCAGTGGCATCCCGGCATTGCCGATGAACCGTTTCCGTCCGAATATCGTGCTGGCGGGATTGGACCCCTTCGCCGAGGATCACATCGACACGCTTTCCATCGAAGGCGTCACGATCAAGCTCGTCAAGCCGTGCGCACGCTGCCAGATCACGACCACCGACCAGGATTCCGGACAGGTTGGGACGGAACCGCTCGCGACGCTACGCGGCTACCGCATGAATGAGCGCCTCGGCGGCGTCACGTTCGGCGTGAACGCGATCCTCGTCGCCGGGGAAGGCCGCACCTTGTCCAAAGGCATGGAGGTCGAGGTGGTGTACGCGTTCTGATGGTGGAGCGCGTCGTGAGATGACGGGCCTTCAATGCGGCGACGCCGCGCCACTCGCGACGCAATCCGCCAGCGCTTTGCGCCAGTTCGGCAGCGCGAAGCCGAACGTCGACTCGAAACGGGACGTCGCAAGGACGCCATACGCCGGCCGTTGCGCCGGTGTCGGATAATCGGCGGTCGCAATCGACACGAGGCGCGGCTCTGAGGTGTCCCCCAGGATCGCGCGCGCGAAGTCGTACCAGCTCGCCTGCCCCGAGCACGAAAGGTGGTACAACCCGGACCGCTCCGCCATCGCGGGCAATCCGGCGGCGACGATGCGCACCGTTGCCGACGCGAGCGCATGGCTCCAGTTCGGAACGCCGAGCTGGTCGGCCACCACGGTGAGCTCGTCGCGCTCGGCCGCGAGCCTGCGGATCGTGAGCAGGAAATTCCTGCCGCGCAAACCGTACACCCAGCTCGTGCGCAGCACGATTGCATGGGCACCGGCATCCGCGATCGCGCGCTCGCCTTCGAGCTTGCTCTGTCCGTAGACGTTCAACGGCGCCGTCGGCGCATCTTCCGGGTAGGGTGTCGCACGCGTTCCGTCGAACACGTAGTCGGTGGAAAAGTGAACGAGCACCGCGGAGGCGCGCTTCGCCTCTTCCGCGAGAATGCCCGGTGCGCGGCCGTTCACCGCCCGCGCGAGCGCGGGCTCGCTCTCCGCGCGGTCGACGGCCGTGTAGGCACCGGCATTCACGATGAGCGCGGGCTTTTCACGGCGCACGACGGCGACGATCGCATCAGGATCGGACAGGTCGAGCATCGCGCGATCGGCGGCAACGATGTTGCCCAGCGGCGCGAGGAGTTGCACCAGTTCGAAGCCGATCTGGCCCTGGGCACCGGTCACGAGAATCGTCGGCCGCGGCATCGGTCAGAGGGCTTGGCCCCGGGCTAGGGATAGACTTCTGCCGCCGCGAGCGGCGTGCCCGCGGCATCCTTCGCCGTCAATATCGGGGCACCCGAAACTGGCCACGTGATGCCAAGCGCGGGGTCGTTCCAGAGGAGCGTGCGCTCGTGCTCCGGATACCAGTAGTCGGTAGTCTTGTAGAGAAATTCCGCATGCTCGGACACAGTCAGGAAGCCGTGCGCGAAACCCGGCGGCACCCACAGCATCCGCCGGTTCTGCGCGGACAGCGTCATTGCGATCGATCGGCCGAACGTCGGCGAGCTCCGGCGCAGATCGACCACGACGTCGAAGACTTCACCGACCGCGACCCGGACAAGCTTGCCCTGCGCGTGTTCGACTTGATAGTGAAGGCCGCGCAGAACGCCGCGGCGCGAACCCGAATGATTGTCCTGCACGAAGGTCGCGGAAAGTCCGGCGGCTTCGAAGTCGCGGGCGTTCCAGCTCTCGAGGAAAAAGCCGCGCTCGTCGCCGAAGGTGCGCGGTTCGACGACCGTGACGCCGGAGAGCTCCGTCGACATGACCTTCATTGGATGCTCGGTTCGCGCAAGAGCGCGAGGAGATACTGGCCGTAACCGTTCTTCGCCATCGCCTGGCCGAGGCGCTCGACGCTTGCCGCGTCGATGTAGCCCAAGCGGAATGCGATCTCCTCGGGACAGGCGATCTTGAGGCCCTGCCGCCGCTCGATCGTCGCGATGTATTGGCCGGCCTCGAGCAGCGATTCGTGCGTACCCGTGTCGAGCCAGGCCATACCGCGGCCCATCACCTCGCAGCTCAGCGTGCCGCGCGCGAGGTAGGCCTTGTTGACGTCGGTGATCTCGAGCTCACCGCGCGCGGAGGGCTTCAGGTTCGCCGCGATGTCGAGGACGAGATTGTCGTAGAAATAAAGCCCCGTGACCGCGTAGCGCGATTTCGGCTGCGCGGGCTTTTCCTCGAGGCTCATCACGCGACCTGCAGCATCGAGCTCGGCTACGCCGTAGCGCTCGGGATCGGCGACCGGATAAGCGAAAACGGTCGCCCCGTCGGGACGCGCGCCGGCGCGCCGGAGCTGCGCCGAGAAATCGTGCCCATAGAAGATGTTATCGCCCAGCACCAGCGCCGACGCGTCGCGGCCGACGAAGCCGCGGCCGATGGTGAACGCCTGGGCCAGGCCCTGCGGGGCCGGCTGCACCGCGTAGGAGAACGCGAGACCCCATTGCCCGCCGTCACCGAGGAGCTGCGCGAAACGCGGCGTATCCTCCGGCGTCGAGATCAGCAGGATGTCGCGAATTCCAGCCAACATCAGCGTCGCCAGCGGATAGTAGATCATCGGCTTGTCGTACACCGGCAAGAGCTGCTTCGAAACAGCATGCGTCACCGGATAGAGGCGCGTGCCGGAGCCGCCGGCCAGGATGATTCCCTTGCGCATCGTCATTGCCCGGCCCGCCATGAGGCCGCGCAGTTGTCGGCGATCATGCAGTCCCGCCGGCGTAGTTGAGCGAGATCCAATTGTGATATTCCCCGCTGGTCACCGCGGCGAGCCACGCGCCGTTGTCGAGATACCATCGCGCCGTTTTCTTCATTCCGCTGTCGAACGATTCCGTCGGAGTCCACGAGAGTTCGCGGCGAATCGTGGCGGCATCGATCGCGTACCGGCGGTCGTGCCCGGGTCGATCCTTGACGAACGTGACGAGGCTTGCATAGTCGCGTCCCGGCGCGAGTTCGCCCAGGATCCGGCAGATCGTGCCGACCACATCGAGATTGGTCAACTCGGCGTTACCGCCGACATTGTACGTCGCGCCCGGCGACTCCCCCTGCGAGCACCGCGCGGATCGCCGCGCAGTGATCGCCAACATAGAGCCAATCGCGAACGTTGCGGCCGTCCCCGTAGACAGGCAAAGGCTTGCCGGCGAGCGCATTGGCGATCATCAGCGGGATGAGCTTCTCCGGAAACTGGCGCGGTCCGTAATTGTTCGAACAGTTGGTCGTGAGCGTCGGTAGCCCGTACGTGTGACGATAGGCGCGCACCAGGTGGTCCGCCGCGGCCTTCGACGCCGAATAGGGACTGTTCGGCGCGTACGCGCTCTTTTCGGTGAATGGCGGATCGTCCGGGCCGAGCGAGCCGTACACCTCGTCGGTCGAGACGTGCAGAAAGCGGAAGGCCCGGCGTTCCGCGTCCGGCAGCGCCGACCAGAATGTCCGAGCCGCCTCGAGCAGATGGAAGGTGCCCACGACGTTAGTGTCGACGAACGCCTCCGGTCCGTGGATCGACCGGTCGACGTGGCTTTCCGCCGCGAAATTGACGATCGCGCGCGGCCGATGCTGCGCCAACAGCGCATCGACCTGTGCGCGATCGCCGATATCGCCGCGAACGAAGACGTGCCGTGAATCGCCGCGGAGCGCGCCGAGGCTGCCGAGGTTGCCGGCATAGGTGAGCTTGTCGAGGTTGACGACCGGCTCGCCCGTTCGTTCCAGCCAGTCGAGCACGAAGTTGGCGCCGATAAAGCCGGCCCCGCCGGTGACGAGAATCATGTGGAGTAGTACTCCCGATACCACGCGACGAACCGGGCAAGCCCGTCGGCGAGCGGCGTGTGCGGTGCAAATCCGGTGAGTGCCGCGAGGCGGTCGATCGCGGCGTAGGTCGCCGGAACGTCGCCCGGTTGCATCGGCGCATCGTCCCGGATCGCGGTCCGCCCGAGCAGCCGCTCGAGTGTGCCGATGAACGTTTCGAGCTCGACGGCCTCGTGATTGCCTATGTTATAGATCGCGTACGGCGCGGCGTCGCCGTCGTCTTTGGGCGGCCGCTCCAGTACCCGCACGATGCCCTCGACGATGTCGTCGACATAGGTGAAATCGCGCCGCATCTTCCCGTTGTTGAACACCCGGATCGGCAGGCCGGCGAGGATCGCCTTGGTGAACAGCATCGGCGCCATGTCGGGACGGCCCCAAGGCCCGTAGATCGTGAAGAAACGCAGCCCCGTCGTCGGCAGCCTGTATAAATGGCTGTAGCTGTGCGCGATCAGCTCGTTGGCTTTTTTCGTGGCGGCGTAAAGGCTCACCGGATGGTCGACATTCTGGTCCTCGGAGAACGGCAACTCATGGTTCGCGCCGTACACGCTGGAGCTCGACGCATAGACGAGATGCGCGACCTTCGCGTGGCGGCATCCCTCGACGACGTGGCCGAACGCCGTCAGGTTGTTGGCGAAGTACGCTCCGGGATTGACGAGCGAATAGCGAACACCCGGCTGCGCCGCCAGATGTACGACCTGCCCGAACGCGCCGTCGCGAAACAGGCCGGCGGCGGAATCGGCAGACGCGAGATCGCTCCGCGCGAACCGGAATCCCGGGACTCCCGTGAGCCGCGCGAGCCGCGCTTCCTTCAACGTGACATCGTAATAAGGATCGAGGTTGTCGACGCCGGTGACGCGCCTCCCTCGGGCGAGCAGCGCGAGCGCCGTGTGCATGCCGACGAATCCCGCACAGCCGGTCACCAGGACGGGCGCGTCCTTCGTCATGGTCATCGGACGGTCTGCAGCGCATGGCGCCTCGCGCCATTCATCGCGCGTCGGCGCTGCGGCGCCCGGCGTCGCGTTCCACGGTATCATCGCGGCAGAGGCTCGACATGCGCGCATTCTACGGGGTTTCGCCGGAATCCTGGCTGCAAAGCCGACACTTCGCGAATGCCGCGTGAGCGCCATCCTGGTCGTACGCCCTTCGTCGCTCGGTGACATCGTCCATGCGCTGACCCTCGTGGCGGATGTGCGGGCACACCGTCCGGAGCTCGCGATCGACTGGGTCGCCGACACCGGATTCGTGCCGTTGCTGGAACTCCATCCAGGCATACGCCGGATCGTTCCCGTCGCGTTGCGCCGCTGGCGACATCGTCCCTTCGCCGCATCGTCATGGCGCGAATTCGCGACGTTCCGCCATGCCTTGCGGCGCGAGGAATACGCGGCCGTGCTCGACCTCCAGGAACAGGTCAAGGGCGCGCTGATCGCGCGCCTGGCGCGCGGCGTGCGGCACGGCCCGGACCGCATGAGCATCCGGGAACCCGTCGCTTCGCTCTTGCACGACACGCATCACGCGATCGACCCAGACCAGCATTTCATCGTGCGTTGTCGCGAACTCGCCGCCGCCGCGCTTGGTTACCGAGTCGAAGGTCCGCCGCGGTTCGGCCTCGCGCCGCCGCCTTCCCCTGCGGGGACCGTGCCGGATCGTCCGTTCATCGCCTTCTTTCACGGCACGTCGCGCTCGGACAAGCTGTGGCCCGACGCGCACTGGCGCCGCCTGGTCGAGATGTTCGCGGCCTCGGGCTTTCCCGTCATCCTGCCCTGGGGAAGCGACGCCGAACACGCACGCAGCGAGCGCTTTGCCGCCGGCGTTCCCAATGCGCGCGTTCCACCGCCCCCGCGGCAATCGTTGCCGGCGCTCGCGGCCCTGCTCGCGCGCGCGGAGCTCGTCATCGGCGTCGACACGGGCCTCGTGCATCTCGCCGCGGCGCTTGGAACACCAACTGTGTCGCTGTTCGTTGCGACCGATCCATGAACGGTGCGGTGTCGGCCTCGCGGGTCCATGGGCCCGCGACCTGGGTGGCCTCGGCGCCGCACCGACACCGGAAACGGTCGAGCGGACGGCGGCGGAATTGATGCGCCAGGCCCCGCGTTGCTGACTCCGATGCGCGGCCTCTATTCGCTGCTCTGGTACGCCGCGTTGCCGGTCGCGCCGCTCCGACTCCTGTGGCGCGGCCGCCGCGAGCCCGGCTATCGCGAGCACGTCGGCGAGCGGTACGGTCGGTACCGGGGCACGGTCCCGCCGCGGATCTTGTGGGTGCACGCCGTTTCGCTCGGCGAGACTCGCGCTGCGGCGCCGCTCGTCGAGCGCCTGCGCCGCGCGTACCCTGACGCGACGTTGCTGCTGACGCACATGACGGCGACTGGTCGCGCGACCGGCCGCGCGCTTTTCGGCGACGGCGTGCTGCAAGCGTGGCTGCCCTACGACGCGCCGTTCGCCGTGCGGCGATTCCTCGCCCACTTCAAGCCCTGCGCCGGTCTCATCATGGAAACCGAGTTGTGGCCGAATCTCGTCGCGCTCTCGCGCGAGGCCGGCGTGCCGATCTATCTCGTCAACGCGCGCATGTCCGAGCGCTCCGCGCGGCTCTACGCCGCGTTTCCCGCACTCACGCGACCGATGCTCGCCACGCTGTCGGGTGTCGCGGCCCAAACGGACGCCGATGCCGCGCGACTCGCCGCGCTGGGCGCGCCGGGAGCGGTCGTCACGGGAAATGTGAAATTCGACGTCGCGGCAACGAGCGCCGGCGAGGCTCTGGGGCGCGAATTCAGGGCCCGCTTCGGCGAAACGCGCCCCGTATGGGTCGCGGCATCGACGCGCGACGGCGAGGAGGCCATGATCCTCGATGCGCTCGTTGCGCGCGAACTGCCGCATGGCGCGTTGACCGTCATCGTGCCGCGGCATCCGCAGCGCTTCGCGGCGGTCGCCGATCTTCTCCGCCGGCGCGGGAAACCGTTCGTGCTTCGCAGCAGCAATGCGCCGGTGACCGCCGACGTCGAAGTCGTGCTCGGCGACTCGATGGGCGAAATGGCCGGTTACTACGCGGCGGCCGACATCGCGTTCGTGGGCGGCAGTCTGCTTCCGCTGGGGGGCCAGAACCTGATCGAGCCGATCGGCGTGGGACGGCCGACGCTCATCGGTCCGCACATGTTCAATTTCGCCGACGCGGCAGAGAAGGCGCTGGCGGCCCGTGCCGCGATCGAAGTCGCGGATGCCCCTGCGCTCATCGCAACCGTCGCGGCGCTCATCGGCGACGCACCGCGCCGGGAAGCGATGCGCACCGCTGCGCTGGCGTTCCACGCCGCGCACCACGGAGCCGCGGACCGGCTCGCGGCGTGGCTCGCGCCACGCCTCGACGCGGCCATCGCCGCGACTCGGAACTGCGGTGCCCGCGCCGTCAGCCCTTCAACTGGCGGTTGAGGTCCTCGACATCCTGATCGTTCAACGCGCCGATCGAGGACTTGAGGCGCAGCACGCCGATCAGGTATTTGAAATAGGCATCGGCGAGATCGCGACGGGTCGAATAGACGTTCTGCTGGACGTTCAGCACGTCGAGGAACGTGCGGATGCCAACTTCCTGGCCGAGGATGTTGGACGCGAGCGCGCTTTCCGCCGAGACGACGGCCTGCTCGAAGGCCTTCACCGACGCCGTGGCGCTATTCACCCCCGCGAATCCCGTCTGCGCCGCGAACAGCGCCACGCGGCGGGCGGTTTCGAGATCCTGCCGCGATTTCTCGAGCAGCGCGATGGCCTCGCGCACCCGCGAATCGGTGAATCCGCCCTGGTAGATCGGAACATTGAGCTGCAGGCCGATGGTGGCCGTGCGCGAATCGCTCCCCACGCTCTGAGACACGGCAGCGCTCGAGCCTTGCGCCGTGTAGCTGCCGACGAGATCGAGCGTCGGGTAATGGCCGCCGCGCGCGCGGTCGACCTCGAGCTTCGCGATCTCGAAATTGCTCTCGGCGATGCGGACGTTGAGGTTTTCCTTCAGCGCGCGATCGACCCAGTAGTCCGCGACATTGGGCTCGGGCAGCGTCGGCACGAAGCCCGGTCCCAGCTTCTTCAGGTCCTTCGGATAGCGCCCGATGATCGCGCGGAGCGCCGTCACGCGATTGTCGTACTCGTTGCGCACGGTGATCTCCTGCGCCACGATGGCATCGTATTTCGCCTGCGCCTCGTTGGTATCGGTGATCGTCGCGACGCCGACCTCGAAATTGCGCTTCG
This sequence comes from uncultured beta proteobacterium, assembly GCA_963840945.1. GTDB lineage: Bacteria > Pseudomonadota > Gammaproteobacteria > Burkholderiales > Casimicrobiaceae > CAIWHR01. The sequence goes on from CAWJAU010000023.1 coordinate 92,730, forward strand.
CCTGGGCGAGCTGCTCCACCACCGCTTTCTTCTGGCTCTCGGCGAGCTCGATGTTGAATTGGGCGAGCAGAATGTCGAAGTACGCGACGGCGACCCGGACGATCAGGTCCTGCTGCGCGGAACCGAGGACGAAATCCGCCTGCGAGACCTGCTGCTTCGCCTGGTCGTAGAGGACCAGGTTCTGGTAGCGGAAAATCGGCTGCGATGCCGACACGATCGCGGTGTACTGATTGAAATTCCGGTTGATGTCCTGCCGCGGATCGCCCTTGATCGTCGCGTCGTAGTTGAAGACGCTGCCGTTGCCCGTGGCCGCGACGTTCGGCAGCAGGCCGGCGCGCGCCTGCGGCGCCTTCTCCTGCGTGGCCACCCAATTGGCCTGGGCAGAGGCGATGACGGGATCGGCGCGCAACGCTTCGCGGTAGATCTGCACGAGATCCTCGCCGATCGCGGGCGCCGCGATAGTCGCGAGGCCGAGCGCCAGAGGACAGGCGAAGCCAAGAAAGCGTGGTTTCATCGTCGGCGTTCCATTCCTGCGCGGCAACAGAGCGGTCATCGCTTCCGTAAGCTCGTCAATATCGCGTCATCGCGGAATCGACGTTGACCGCCCACGATTCCACGCCGCCTGCGAGGTTGTGCACCTGCGTGAAACCGGCTCCGGCGAGCAGCATCGCCGCATGCTGGCTGCGCCCACCGTGATGGCAGACCAGGACGAGCGGACGCTCGCGCGGCAACTCGTCGCTGCGCCTCGCGATTTCGCCGAGCGGAATCGACAGCGAGCCGTCGATCCGGCACAACTCGAACTCCCACGGCTCGCGGACGTCGACCACGACCGGGGCCTCGCGCGACGCGTCGGCGCGCCAGCGAGCAAGTTCGACGGCGGAGAGCTGCGGGATCAAAACTCGAACTGCGCCGCAACCGCGGCGTTCGTCAGCGGCGCGAGCACGGTCTCGAAGAGCGTGCGGGTCGACAACGCGCCGGGAGCGACCCAGCGCACGAGTCGGGCCGTCATCGCCGGCGCTTCGCCGACCACGGCGAACACGCGGCCGCCGGGATTCAACTGCTCCACGAAGCGGTCGGGCAGGAGCGGCGTAGACCCGGTCAGCACGATCGCGTCGTAAGTGGCGCTTCCCCAGCCCCGGGCGCCATCGCCAACTTCGAGCTCGATGTTGCGCACACCGGCCCGGACAAGCTTGCCCTTCGCTTCGGCCGCGAGCTCCGGATCGATCTCCACGCTCGTGACCCGCGCGCCCACGCCCGCCAGCAAAGCAGTGAAATATCCGCTGCCGGTGCCGATCTCGAGGACGCTCTCGCCGGACTCGAGCTCCAGCTCCTGCAGCACGCGCGCCTCCATCTTGGGCCACCACATGCTGGCACCGGAACGCAACGGGATTTCGAGGTCGGCGAAGGCAAGCAAGCGATATGCCGCCGGGACGAATTCCTCGCGGCGAACGACGAACAGCAGGTCAAGCACATTCTGGTCGAGCACTTCCCACGTCCGGATTTGCTGCTCGACCATGTTGAAACGGGCTTGTTTGATATCCATACCGATGACCGATGTGTCCGCGTTATGTTCGCGACGTGTCCGCGATGTGTCCGCGATGTGTCCACGATGTTGTCCAAATACGCGGCGGCATTATCGCACGTCGCTCCGCTGCGACGCCCCGCCGGCGACTGCGCCGGCGGGCATCCGTCGCGAGGAAATTGGCCCGAGCTAGTCCCCCTGCGTCGGCGCCGGATTCGCAACGGCAGCGCCGGCGGCCGCCGCGGCTTTTGCCGCGCGCCGCGCGCGGAGGCGCTCGTGCCAGGCGTCGAGATACGTGTAGAGAACCGGGACGACCACGAGCGTCAGCAGCGTCGACGTGATGACGCCGCCGATGATCGCGCGGCCCATCGGCGCCTGGATCTCGCCGCCCTCGCCGATGCCGAGCGCCAGCGGCATCATCCCGCCGATCATCGCCGCCGTGGTCATCATGATCGGCCGCAGCCGCACCTGTCCCGCCTGCAGCAGCGAGTCGTGCAGGCTCGCCCCTGCGCGGCGGGCGCGATTGGCAAAGTCAACCAACAGAATGGCGTTCTTCGTCACGAGGCCCATCAGCATGATGAAGCCGATCATCGAGAACAGATTGAGCGTCGTGCCGGTCAGGAGCAGCGCGAGAAACACGCCGATGAGCGAGAACGGCAGCGAGGCCATGATCGCGAACGGCTGCGTGAAGCTCGCGAACTGCGACGCGAGGATCAGGTAGATGAAGATCACCGCGAGGCCCAGCGCGGCGAGCGCTGCCTGGAACGATTCCTCCATGTCCTTCGCCTGCCCGCCGACGTCGAACCGGTAGCCCGGGGGCAACGTAAATTCCTTGATGATCTTCTGCACGTCCTTGTTCGCATCGCCCGACGGCCGCCCTTCGACGTTCGCGTAGAGCGCGACGCGCCGCTGCAACTCCTGCCGCTTGATGATCTGCGGCGACGTCGTCTCCACGATCTCGGCGACCTGGCGCAGCGGCACCATCCGCGCCTCGCCGTCCGGCCCGTGCTTGGTCGTGCTGAGATAGAGGTTGCCCAAGTCCGCGGCCAGCCGGCGGCTGTCCTTCGGCAACTGCACGTTCACCTCGTAGTTCTGGCCGTCGGGTCCGAGCCAGTAGCTCACCGTGTCGCCGGCGAGCAGCGGCCGGATCGTCGCACCTACCTGCTGCACGGTGATCCCGACGTCAGCCGCGGCATCGTTGTTGAGCCGGATCGACAGCGCGGGCGCCGCCGCCTTCTCCGACGTTTCGAGATCCGCGATCCCCTGCACCTTCGCAACCTCCTCGGCAAACTGGTTGATCAGCGTGGTGAGCATCTCCGGATCGGGTCCGAGCAGGTTGACCCATACCGGCCGATCGAAGCCGAACGCGAGCTCGATGCCGGGAATCGGCTTCAGCTCCTTGCGGATCGCCGCCTCGATCTCCTTCTGCGTCCTGGTGCGGTGGGCACGATCGGTGAGTTTCAGATTGACCCGCGCATAATTGCGGCCCTCTTCCGAGCCCACGGTGGTCATCGTCAGCGCGACGTCCGGGAAGGGTTTCAGCGACGGCCTCCACCTGTTGCACCTTGCTGTCCGTGTATTCGAGGCTCGAGCCGACCGGCGTGTTGAGCCGCAGCGAAATGAACCCTCGTCCGCCTGCGGGACGAACTCGGTGCCGACCAGCGGCACGATCGCGAAGCTCGCGAGGAACGAGACGATCGCGATCGCGATCACGCTCTTGCGATGGCCGAGCGCCCATTCGAGGATCTCGCCATAGAAGGCGTGCAGCCACTCGATGCCCTGCTCGACGCTTGTCCATGAAGCGGCCGAGCCACGGCACGCGCTCGAAGCGCGAGCCCGGCGGGTCGTGCCAAACCGCCGACAGCATCGGATCGAGCGTGAAGCGAGACGAACAGCGACACCAGCACCGCGACGGCGACGGTGACGCCGAACTGGAAGAAGAAGCGGCCGATGATGCCGCTCATGAAGGCGATCGGCACGAACACGGCGACGATCGCGAACGTCGTCGCCATCACGGCGAGCCCGATCTCGTCGGTGCCCTCGCGCGCCGCCGTGATGGTGGTTCTTGCCGAGCCCCAGGTGGCGCACGATGTTCTCGCGCACGACGATCGCGTCGTCGATCAGGAGGCCGATGCAGAGCGACAGCGCCATCAGCGTCAGGAAGTTCAACGTGAAGCCGAACGCCGTACAGCGCGATGAACGTCGCGATCACGGCGATCGGCAGCGTGAGCCCGGTGATGATCGTGCTGCGCCAGCTGTGCAGGAACAGGAAGACGATGAGCACCGTCAGGAGCGCGCCTTCGACGATCGTCGATTTCACGCGATTGACGCGCGCTCGGCCGACTCGGCCGTCGAATTGGCGACGCGAATCTCGACGTCGGCCGGCAGGCGCTTCTTCAGCGCCTCGATCGCGGCCGTGATGCCGCGGCCCGTATCGACGATGTTCGCGTCCTGCGCTTTCTGGATGTCGATCGTGATCGACGGGCGGCCGTTGATCCGCGAGATCGAGGTCTCCTCCTTCTCGCCGTCGATGACGTCCGCGACCTGCGACAGATAGACCGGCGCGCCGCCCTGCTGCGCGACGATGATCCGGCGCGAATTGCGCCGGGTCCTTGATCTTGCCTTCGATGCGGACGATCGAATCGGTCTGTCCGCGCGTGATGCGTCCCGCCGGCACGTCCTGGTTCGCCGAGCGGATCGCGTTGATCACCTGGTCGACGCCGATGCCGAGCGCGGTCACCGCATTGGGCTTGATCTGGACCAGGATCTGCCGCGTCACCCGGCCGCGGACGTCGATGCGCGCGACGCCCGGGAACGTTCTCGAGCGCCTTGACGATGGTCTGGTCGGTGAGCGACGTGAGGTCGCGCAGCGTCATCGTCGGCGACAGCACCGCGAGCGAGACGATCGGGCTGCGAATTCTCCTGGTCGGCGCGAATGACGAGCGGCTCCTTGACGTCGCGCGGGAAGCCGGGACGCACCTGCCCGATCTTGTCGCGCACGTCCTGCATCGCCTTCGTCATGTCGGTCGACATGCGGAACTCGGCGAAGACCTGGCTCTGCCCTTCCTGCGAGTTCGAGCGGATGAGGCTCGCGCCGGACACCGTATTGATCGCGTATTCGAGCGGCTTCGTGACGTCGGTCTCGACGACCTCGGGCGACGCGCCGGGATAGCTCGTCAGCACCAGCACGAACGGCAGGCTGACGTCGGGCATCTGCTCGACGCGCAGCCGGTTGTACGCGAAGAGCCCGAGCACCGCGATGCCGACCATCACCATCGTGGCAAAGACCGGGTTGTTGATGGAGACTCGTGTGATCCACATGCTGGCGCTCCTCGGTCAGCCCCGCATCAGCCCGCGGCCTGCGTTCTTCCGGACGTCGGCGTCGTCGCCGGCGCCGACGCCGGCGCCGGCGCCGGTGCCGGTGCCGGCGCCTTGACGATCGCCGGCGCCCCGTCCTTCAGGTTGTCGAAGCGCGCCGCCAGCACCGGCGTATCCGGCGGCAGTGCGGTCTTGAGCTCGACGCGCCCGGTGGCGTCGTCGCGCCGGCCCGTCGTGACGCCGCGCTTCACGAGCTTGCCGCCCTCGACGGTCCACACGAACGTCTGCCCGGCCTCGGTGCGCACCGCGGTCGCCGGCAAGGTCGGCACCGGGGCGCTGGCGGCGAGCGCGATGCGGCCGGTCGCGAACATCCCGCCCCGCAGCGCACCATCGGGATTCGGAATGCCGACATAGACGAGGATGGCGCGCGTGCCGGGCTCGGCCGCCGGATTGATCCGCTCGACGCGCCCTGTGAAGCGGCGATCGCCGAAGCCGTCGATGGTGAGCTCGACGGCCTTGCCGATCGCGAGCTCGGGAACGTCGGCGGCGGGTACCGCAGCCTGCAACTCCATTTCGGTCAGGTCGACGACGGTGACGAGCGGGGAATCGAACGCCACCTTCTCGCCGACCTGAACGTGGCGCTTCGCCACCACGCCCGCGAGCGGCGACATGGCGATCGCATCGCGCAGCGCGTTGCGGGCGAGCTGCACCTGCGCTTCCGCCGACTTCACCGTGCCCTGCGACACCCCAACGCTCGATTCGGAATTGTCGTACGCGTTCTGCGAGATGAAGTTCTGCTTGAGCAGCTGCTGGTTGGTCGCCTGCGTCTTGGCGGCCATGCGCGAGCTGGGCCTTCGCCGATTCGAGCGCGCCGTTGCGCTCGATGAGCTTGGCCTCGAGGTCGGCGGTATCGATGCGGGCCAGCAATTGGCCCGCGCGCACGGATTCGCCTTCGCGGACCGGTCACCTGGCGCACGTCGCCCGACACCTTCGCCTTGACCGTCGCTTGGCGCAGCGGCTGCACCGTCCCGGAGACCGGGAGCCAGCGCGAAAGGGGCTGCGCATCGACTCGCGCGAGATCGGCCGGCGAGAACTGGAGCACGACCACCTCCGCGCCTTTCCCTCCAGGCGGCGTCGTTGAACTTCTTGACGATGCGCATCGCGACCGTGCCGCCGATGGCCCCGACGATCACCAACGCAATCGCCGCGCCGATGACGCGCCTGCCCGTCCACCGCTTTGCCATGCTGCCCCCCGTGTCGGCGCCGTCCGATGGGACTGCCGCCGTGCGCATCGAGCCGGTTCCGGGCGTATCCGGCGACCGGCCCGCGAAGAATGTCCCCGTTTGGATGCGAGGAAACCGCTGTTCGGATTCGCGAAGGTCGCGTAGTTTAGGCCCTCGCCGCAACGGATCGGAAAACCCCGCCCGACGGGTCGCCGCCCAGTCCGACGGGCCGCGGCCGGCGTGCGCGAACGACGGCCGGCCGGCTTCGAGCCAACCGCTAACGGATTGACAACATGACGAATAGGGCCAATAATTGCCTGTTGCCCGTTCGGCATACCCTTATTCCTGGAGGATTTGAATGAACACGAACCGAAGCTCGGCCTGACGCTGGTCGCGGCCGCGCTCGTAACCTTCTATGGTTGCGGCAAGGAAGAACCGAAAAAAGCCGAAGCCCCGAAGGCTGCGCCCGCAGCGGCCGCTCCCGCCGAAGAAACCGTCACGGTCAAGATCGGCCATGCCGGCCCGCTGACCGGCGGCATCGCCCACCTCGGCAAGGATGACGAGAACGGCGTTCACCTCGCCGTCGACGAAGCCACCGCGAAGAAGATCAAGATCGGCGGCAAGACCATCAAGTTCGAGATGATGAGCGAGGACGACCAGGCCGACGCCGAAGATGGGCCCGACGATCGCGCAGAAGTTCGTCGACGCCAAGGTCGCCGGCGTCGTCGGCCACCTGAACTCCGGCGTGTCGATCCCCGCGTCCGCGGTCTACAACCAGGCCGGCATCCCGATGATCTCCGGCTCGGCGACGAACCCGAAGCTGACCGAGCAGGGCTTCAAGGTCGTGTTCCGCACCGTCGGCCGCGACGACCAGCAAGGTCCCGCCGTCGCCGCGTACGTCGCCAACGAGCTCAAGGCCAAGAAGGTCGCCATCGCCGATGACGCGACCGCGTACGGCGAAGGCCTCGCCAACGAAGTCGAGAAGACGCTGAAGGCCGCCGGCGTGCAGGTCGTCGCGCGCGAGAAGACCAACGACAAGGCGACCGACTTCAAGGCGATCCTGACCAAGATGAAGGGCAAGAACCCCGACGTCGATCTTCTACGGCGGCATGGACGCCACCGGCGGCCCGATGATCAAGCAGGCGCGCGAGCTCGGCATCAAGGCGGCGTTCGCCTTCGGCGACGGCGCGTGCACGAGCGAAATGGCCAAGCTCGCCGGCCCCGCGGCGGAAGGCATGATCTGCTCGCAGGCCGGCATCCCGACGCAGATGGCGTCGAAGGAGTTCCAGGACGCGTTCAAGGCGAAGTACGGCGAAGTCAAGCAATACGCGCCGTTCTTCTACGACGCCACGAACATCCTGATCGCCGCGATGCAGAAGGCGGACTCGACCGACCCGGCCAAGTACCTGCCGAAGATCGCCGAAGATCAAGTTCGACGGCGCGACCGGCCACATCGAGTTCGACGCCAAGGGCGACCGCAAGGACGCCGAAATGACGATCTTCCAGCTGAAGAACGGCAACGTCGAGCCGATCGCGATCATCAAGGCGGGCAAGACGACGAAGGTCGGCCGCGAAGCTCCGGCAGCCGCAGCCGCTCCGATGGCCGCACCCGCGGCCGCGCCGGCCGCCGGCACCGGCGCCGGCGCCCGCAGCCCCGATGCCAAGGACGCGCCCAAGAAGTAAGCGTCCCGCAGCCGACGAAAACGGCGTCCCTCGGGGCGCCGTTTTTTTCGTCGCGATGCGGCGACAGACGCGTCGGGGTTGCCCGGCTTCGTCGCCAACCCGCACAATCCCCGGACTCGAAGAACCGCGGCTCGGAGCCGACCGGATCGCGGCGGAGGCATCCGGTAGCGCGGCGCACTCCTGGGGAGAGTCGCTTGGACATTTTCCTGCAGCAGGTGATCAACGGCCTGACGCTCGGCAGCGTCTACGCCGTCGTCGCGCTCGGCTACACGATGGTCTACGGCATCATCCAGCTCATCAACTTCGCGCACGGCGAGGTCGTGATGATCGGCGCGATGGTCGCGTTCTCCGTCATCACGGCGCTCGCCGGGGCGCCCACGGGACTGCCGCCGCTCGCGATCGTCGTCGCCGGCGTTCTGGTGGCGATCCCCGTCTGCATGGGCGTCGGGTACACGCTCGAGCGCGTCGCCTACCGGCCGCTGCGCAAGGCGCCGCGACTGGCGCCGCTCATCACCGCGATCGGCCTGTCGATCATCCTGCAGCACCTCGCGATGATCATCTGGAGCCGCAATCCGATCGCGTTTCCGCAGATCATCACGGTCACGCCCATCCACATCACCGACAATCCGAACGGCGCGACCATCACCAACGTGCAGGTCGTGATCATCCTCACGTCGGTGCTGATGATGGCGGGTCTGCTCGCGCTCGTGTACCGGACGAAGCTCGGCATCGCGATGCGCGCGACGTCGCAGAACCAGCAGGTCGCGGGACTGATGGGCATCGACATCAACACGGTGATCGCGCTGACGTTCGTGATCGGCGCCGGACTCGGCGCGATGGCCGGCGTGATGGTCGGCACGTACTACGGCATCGCGCATTACCAGATGGGCTTCATCCTCGGCCTGAAGGCGTTCTCGGCGGCGGTGCTGGGCGGCATCGGCAACCTCGCGGGCGCGATGCTGGGCGGCGTGCTGCTCGGGCTGATCGAGGCGCTCGGCGCCGGCTACGTCGGCGATCTCACCAATCTGTGCCAGCTCGCGTCGTGGTCCGACGCCATCGCGAGGCGCTGCGTGGACGACCCGAACCTGACGCTGTTCGGATCCAATTACCAGGACGTGTTCGCGTTCCTGGTGCTGATCGCCGTGCTGATCTTCCGGCCCTCCGGGCTCCTGGGCGAGCGCGTCAGCGACCGCGCGTAGGAGGATCCGGCATGCAGCAGTTCTTCGACCGGAAGAAGTATCCGCGCGGCGCTTGGGTGGGCATCGCCCTGGTCGGCATCGCCCTCGTCGCTGCTGCCGTTCGCGCTGACCGCGATCGGCACCGCGTGGGTGCGCATCACGAACCTCGCCATCCTGTTCGTGCTGCTCTCGCTCGGCCTCAACATCGTCGTCGGCTTCGCCGGACTGCTCGATCTCGGCTACATCGCGTTCTACGCGGTCGGCGCCTACGTCTACGCGCTGCTCGCGTCGCCGCACTTCGATCTGCACCTGCCGTTCTGGATCATCCTGCCGCTCGGCGCCGCCGTCGCCTGCCTGTTCGGCGTGCTGCTGGGCGCGCCGACGCTCAAGCTGCGCGGCGACTATCTCGCGATCGTGACGCTGGGCTTCGGCGAGATCATCCGGATCTTCCTCAACAACCTGTCGCAGCCGGTGAACCTCACCAACGGGCCGCAGGGGATCACGCTGATCGATCCGTTCCGGATCGGCAGCTTCAACTTCGCGACGCGCGAGACGATTTTCGGGCTCGATTTCACCGGGCCCGATCAAGTATTACTACTTCATGGTGCTCCTGGTCATCGTCATCATCGTCATCAATCTGCGCCTGCAGAACTCGCGGATCGGCCGGGCCTGGGAGGCGATCCGCGAGGACGAGATCGCCGCCCGCGCGATGGGCATCAACACGCGGAACATGAAGCTCCTGGCGTTCGCCATGGGCGCTTCGTTCGGCGGCATTTCCGGCGGCATCTTCTCGGCCACCCAGGGCTTCATCAGCCCGGAGAGCTTCGTGCTGGTCGAGTCGATCATGGTGCTGTCGATGGTCGTGCTGGGCGGCATGGGCAACGTCTACGGCGTGGTCCTCGGCGCAGTCCTGCTGTCGTTCGTCCCCGAGGTCCTGCGCTACACGGTCGAGCCCGTGCAGAGGGCCTTGTTCGGCCGAATGCTGATCGACGCCGAGGTCATACGGATGCTGCTCTTCGGCCTCGCCCTGGTGCTGATGATGCTTTACCGGCCGGCGGGCATCCTCCCTTCGGCGCTGCGCAAGCGCGAGCTGGAGGCGAAATGAGCGGCGGCAAGCGGCCCGACGTCGCGGATGAGCGGACGAACGTCGCGCTGTCTCGAGCCGCAAGAGGGCATCAGCAAGCGCTTCGGCGGCGTGCACGCGCTGTCGGACGTCGGCTTCACGATCCATCACGGCGAGATCTACGGCCTCATCGGTCCCAACGGCGCCGGCAAGACGAGCCTCTTCAACGTGCTGACGGGGATCTACTCCGCCGACGGCGGCGAATTCACCTTCGACGGCCAGCCGCTCAACGACTTGAAGCCGAACGAGGTCGCCGAGCGCGGGATCGCCCGCACGTTCCAGAACATCCGGCTCTTCGCGAACCTCTCCGCGCTCGAGAACGTGATGATCGGCCGCCACGTGCGCACGCACGGCAACGTGTTCGGCGCGATCCTGCGCGATGCGAAAACGCGCGCCGAGGAAAAGGGGATCGAGAAGCGCGCGCACGAGCTCCTCGAATACGTCGGCGTCCAGAAACGCGCCAATACGCTCGCGAAGCACCTCGCCTACGGTGACCAGCGCCGCCTCGAGATCGCGCGCGCGCTCGCCACCGAGCCGAAGCTCCTGGCGCTGGACGAGCCCGCGGCGGGGATGAATGCCACCGAGACGTCGTCGCTCAAGGGCCTGCTCGCCAACATCCGCCGCGACGGCACGACGATCCTGCTGATCGAGCACGACATGAAGCTCGTGATGAGCGTGTGCGACCGCGTGCTCGTGCTCGACTACGGCAAGAAGATCGCCGAGGGATCGGCCGCGGACGTGCAGAAGGATCCGAGCGGTGATCGCCGCGTATCTCGGTGGCGAGGTTCTGCTGAATCTGAAAGGTGCCGCGTGAGCGCCGCCGGGCCGCCCCAAGGCGCGAACTGCTCCCCCTCGGGGGGCAGCGCAGCGGCCGCGTTGGCCAATGAGGCCGCAAGCGTGGGGGTCGTTCGATGAGCAGCGCCAATGCCCTGCTCGAGCTGACGCGGGTGGAAATCGCGTACGGCGGCATCCATGCCGTCAAGGGCATCGACCTCCATGTGGACAAGGGCGAGCTCGTGTGTCTGATCGGCACCAACGGCGCCGGCAAGACGACCACGCTCAAAGGGATCACCGGCCTGCAACCGGTGAAGGATGGCGCAATACGGTACGCCGGCGAGAACGTGACCGGTCGCCCCGCCTTCGAGCTCGTGCGCAAGGGTCTCGCCATGGTCCCCGAGGGCCGCGGCGTGTTCGGCGCGTTGACCATCGAGGAAAACCTCGCGATGGGCGCTTACATACGGAACGATCGAGCGGCGATCAAGGAGGACGTCGAGCGGGTGTTCGCGCTGTTCCCGCGCCTCAAGGAGCGTCGCCGGCAGACCGCGGGCACGCTGTCCGGCGGCGAGCAGCAGATGCTCGCCATGGGACGCGCGCTGATGTCGAAGCCGAAGCTCCTGCTGCTCGACGAACCTTCGATGGGCCTCGCTCCGCTCATGGTGCAGAAGGTCTTCGAAACGGTGCTCAAGGTGTCGAGCGAGGGCGTTACGATCCTGCTGATCGAGCAGAATGCGAAGCTGGCGCTCGAGGTCAGCAATCGCGGCTACGTGATGGAATCGGGCGAGATCACGCTCTCGGGCGACGCGAAGACGCTGCTGCACGATCCCGCCGTCCGCGCCGCCTATCTGGGCGAGGGTGCGTGACCGCAGCTGCCGCCGCCGTTGCCCGTCCCGCCGGTCCATCTGCATCCGCGCATCGTCCCCTGGCAGCACGCGCTGGCATGGTACGAGGATGCGATGCGCCTGTTCAAGCGGGGCCCGTGGATGTGGGCGGCGCTCGCGGTCATCACGATCCTGGCCGAATTCGCGCTGCGCCTCGTCCCCTACTTGGGCCCGCTCTTGAGCGAAATCATCGTTCCGCTCGTAGCCTGCGGCCTGATCTATGCGGCGGCCGCCGCGGATCGCGGCGCAGCACCGGCGCTCCACGACGTGGCGAAGGCGTTTCGGGCGCCCGCGGCAGCCCTGATCGCCATCGTCGCGGCGTCGCTCGTGACGTTCGCCGCGCAATCGCTCGCCGCGTGGTGGATTGCCGGCGCGAACCTCCTGGACAGCGCCGGCATGCCGGAGGACATGAGGCTTTCATCCCTGGTCGGCATCTACGCGATCGGCATTCTCGCCTCGTTGCCCGTGATGTTCGTGCCGCTCCACGTTCTGCTGGAGCATGTGCCGCCGGGTGCGGCGTTCGCCGCAAGCTGGCAGGCATTCGTGCTGAACACGCTGCCGCTACTTGCCTATGCCGCAGCGTCGCTGGTGCTGCTAGCTTTCGGTCTCGCGACGATGGGGCTGGGGCTCGTGCTCGCCCTGCCGCTTTGGGTCGCATCGACTTACGCCGCATGGAAGGACATTTTCGGAATCCGCGACGCGCCGCGTCACATGACAGCAGCGGTGCGCACTGCGCGCTACTCCGTCGCTCGCTGCGCGGCGTCGCAAGCTTCGTCGCGAGCTCGCGCCGGATCCACGTCCAATGCCTCGGTGGTGACCGCGGTGACGCTCGCTCCCGGCGGTCCACGCCGGCACCATGCCACGATCCGTTCGACATGATCGCCGTCGCCTTGCACCACCGCTTCGACCGTGCCGTCGCGACGATTGCGCACCCAGCCGGTGACGCGGAGGTCATCGGCGGCCTCGAGCATCGAAACGCGATAGCCGACTCCCTGGACGCGCCCGCAAACGACGACCCGCCACGCGATCATTGCATCAACGCGGGCGCCGGCGCGCATAGAGAAGCAGCGCCGCGACCGTTTTCGCGTCGGTGATCTCGCCTTTGTCCAGCGCCGCCAGCATCGCGTCGACGTCGAGCGTGAGGATCTCCAGGAATTCGCCGACATCGGGCCGCGCACCCACGAACGTCAGGCCCTCCGCCACGAAAAGATCGATCGCCTCGTCGGAATAGCCGACCACCGAATGGACCCGGCCGAGCGGAGTGAAGGTCGCGGCGGTGTAACCCACCTCCTCGGCGAGCTCGCGTCGCGCGGTGGCGAGCGCGGTTTCGCCCGGATCGATCTTGCCCGCCGGAAACTCGAGAAAGACCCGGCCGACCGGATAGCGAAACTGGCGCACGGCGACGAGGCTCCCATCCGGACAGCACGGGGACGACCAGCACGGCGCCGGGATGCACGACAAATTCGCGCGTCGCAAGGCTGCCGTCGGGCAAGCGCACGGTATCGCGGCGGACATGCAGCAACATCCCGTCGAATACCGCTTCGGAATCGACCCTCATTTCCGTCAGGTGCGCGTCGATCTGCTTGCCCATTTCGTCTGCTCGGCCTCGCTCGATCGCGGCACCCTTCGCTGGCTTCGCTCCGTCGCCTCGCTCATTCGAGCCAGTCCTTCGCCACCAGAAGTCCGTGTAGAGCCTGGCCTCGGGTGTACCCCGCCGCCGGCGTCCAGTCGTAGCGCCATTTCACCACGGGCGGCAGCGACATCAGGATCGCCTCGGTGCGTCCGTTCGGACTGCAGCCCGAACAGCGTACCGCGATCCCAAACGAGATTGAATTCCACATAGCGGCCGCGCCTATACGCCTGGAAATCCCGCTCGCGCTCGCCATACGGCGTTTCCTTGCGCCGCCCGACGATAGGAACGTAAGCGTCGAGAAAGCTGGTCGCCGACGCTTCGCGTCAGCGCGAAGCAGCGGTCGAAACCACCGTCGGCGAGATCGTCGAAGAAGATGCCGCCGAGACCGCGGGGCTCCTTCCGGTGCTTGAGATAGAAGTATTCGTCGCACCACCGCTTGTATCTGCGCATGCACGTCCGTCGCCGAAAGGCGCGAGCGCATCGCGGCAGGCCCCGATGGAAGTGGATCGCGTCGTCGGCGAAACCGTAATAGGGCGTGAGGTCCATGCCGCCGCCGAACCACCAGCGTGTCTTCGCGCGTCGGCCCGCGGCGCATGCGCGACGAACATCCGCACGTTCATGTGCACCGTCGGCACGTACGGATTGCGCGGATGGAGGACGAGCGACACGCCCATCGCCTCCCACGCGCGGTCGGCGAGGTCCGGGCGCGCCGCCGTGGCCGAAGGCGGCAGCCTTTCGCCCGTGACGTGCGAGTAGTTGACGCCGCCGCGCTCGAATACGTTGCCTTCCTCGATCACTCGCGCGATGCCGCCGCCGCCCTCCGGCCGCGTCCACTCGTCGCGGCGGAACGGTTGCCCGTCCACCGCCTCGAGCCCGGCGACGATGCGCGATTGCAGCGCCCGGAAATAGTCGCGAGGCACCGCGTGACGTCCATCGCGCTTCAGGCGCCTCGCGCCGCGACCGCGCGGTGGCCGATGTCGCCGCGGTACTGCATGCCGGCGAACTGGATTTCGGCGACGGCCGCGTACGCCGCGCGCTGCGCCTGCTTCACCGAATCGCCGAGCGCCGTGACGCAGAGCACGCGTCCGCCGGAGACGACGACCTTGCCGCCGTCCTGCGCGGTGCCGGCGTGGAATACCTTGCAATCGGGATGCGCGTCGGGCGTCACGCGGTCGAGACCCTCGATGACGTCGCCCGTGCGCCGGGTTGTCGGGATAGCCGCGCGCCGCGAGCACGACTCCCAACGCCGCGCGGCGATCCCATTCGGCTTCCGCGCGGTCGAGCGTACCATTGACGCCATGCTCGACGAGATCGACGAGATCGGACTTCAGCCTGACCATGATCGGCTGGGTTTCGGGATCGCCCAGCCGGCAGTTGAATTCCAGCACTTTCGGATTGCCGGCGGCGTCGATCATCACGCCTGCATAGAGGAATCCGGCGTAGGGGATGCCGTCGGCGGCCATGCCGTTGACCGTCGGCAGGATCACCTCGCGCATGATGCGCGCGTGCATGGCCGGCGTGACGACCGGCGCCGGCGAATAGGCGCCCATGCCGCCGGTATTCGGGCCCTGGTCGCCGTCGCGCAACCGCTTGTGATCCTGGGACGAGGCGAGCGGCAGCACGTGCCGCCCGTCGGCCATGACGATGAAGCTCGCCTCCTCGCCCTCGAGAAAGTCCTCGACGACCACGCGCGCGCCGGCGGTGCCCAGCGCGTGGCCGACGAGCATCGCGTCGATGGCCGCATGCGCCTCGGCGACACTCTGGCGCAACGACCACGCCCTTGCCGGCCGCAAGGCCGTCCGCCTTGACGACGATCGGGGCGCCCTGCTGCGTCGACGTAGGCGCGGGCGGCGGCGGCATCGTCGAAGGTCTCCGATTGCGCGGTGGGAATGCCGTGGCGCGCCATGAAGGCCTTCGCGTAATCCTTCGAGCTTTCGAGCTGCGCGGCGGCTTTCGTGGCGCCGAATATGCGCAACCCGGCTGCGCGGAAAGCGTCGACGATCCCGGCGGCCAGGCGGCGCCTCGGGTCCGACGATGGTCAACGCGACGCCTCCTTCGCCGCGAACGCCACGAGATCGGCGATCGCGACGTCGGGAAAGTTCGTGAGCCCGGGCTCGCGCGCCGTGCCGGCGTTACCCGGCGCCACGAACACCTTCCCGACGCGCGGCGATTGCGCGATTTTCCACGCCAACGCGTGTTCGCGTCCGCCGCCGCCGACGACGAGGATGTTCATCGCGAGCCAGTGAGAATTCGATCTCAATCGAGGATCACGCGTCCGAAGACGTAGAGCACGCTGCCGTGATTGATGCCGCCGCCGAAATTCGGGATGTACGTCGCGTCGAGCCTGGCCTGACCGTAGCGAACGGAAAAGATCGGCAACACGGCCGGGAAGGGGATTCCGTTCGCGATGTCGGGACGCTGCACGATCATCGCCGTATAGCCGAGCCCCGGCTGCACGCCGTCGCGCGGGCCCCAGAACGTCGACCATCCGTACCCGATCTGCCATTGGATATTGCTGTGCGAATCGAGAAAGGCGAGGCCGAAGACCGTATGCGTGTTGCCGTTGGGTTCCTCGACCGTCCGGCCGTACCCGCCCCCCCATGCCAACTCACGCTCCTCGGCCCGCCGCTCCGCCGTCCAAGTCCAGGGTGTATGCCACGCATATCCCGACAGGATGATCTCGTTCTTTCCCTTTTTCCAGGTGTCGACAAGTCGGCTGCACGCGCGGTCGATGTACGAGAGCTCCGTCGAATCGGGGTCGCCATCGCAATCGACGGCGAGCGCCGGAGCGGAACTCAGAGCCGCAATGATGGCGGCAAGCGACCCAAGACGTTTGACTGACACTGCTACTCCCTGGAAGCTCGTTAATGTCTGAAGTGGCGCACGCCGGTGAAGACCATTGCGATGCCGCGCTCGTCGGCGGCGGCGATGACCTCGTCGTCGCGGACGCTGCCGCCGGGCTGGATGACCGCAACGGCGCCATTGTCGGCGACGACGTCGAGGCCGTCGCGAAACGGAAAAAATGCATCGGAGGCGACCACCGAGCCCGCGAGCGACAACTCGGCAGCCTTTGGCCTTGGCAGCCGCGATCCGGGTCGAGTCGACGCGACTCATCTGCCCGGCGCCGATGCCGAGCGTGCGCCCGCCGGCGCAGTAGACGATCGCGTTGCTCTTCACGAACTTGGCGACGCGAAAGGCGAACACGAGATCGCGCAACTGCGCGTCGGTCGGCGCCTTCGCAGTCACGACTTTGAGCTCCGCAGGACTCGATGTCGCGCGCATCGACGCTTTGCAGGAGTAAGCCGCCGCCGATGCGCTTCAGATCGCGCTGCGGTGGCGGGGCGACCGCGGGCAGGGTGACCTCCAGCACGCGCACGTTCTTTTTCTGCGCGATCACTTTGATCGCATCCGCCGTGTAGCCCGGCGCGATCAGCACTTCCAGAAATTGCGCCGACACCGCCTCCAGCGTCGCCGCGTCGACTGGCTGGTCGAAGGCGATGATGCCGCCGAAGGCCGAAACGGGGTCGGTCGCGAACGCATTCCGATAGGCCGCGAGCTGGCTCCCCGCAATTGCCGCGCCGCACGGATTCGCATGCTTGACGATCACGCATGCCGCGTCGCCGGAAGACGCGAGCGATTTCACGCACTCCCAGGCGGCGTCCGCATCTGCGAGGTTGTTGAACGACAGCTCTTTACCTTGCAGCTGCCGGTGGGTGGCGATCGTCCCCGGCGCCGGTTTCTCGTCGCGATAGAAGGCGGCCTGCTGATGCGGGTTTTCGCCGTAGCGCAGATCCTGCACCTTGACCGCCTGCAAGTTGAAGCGTTCGGGAAACGCCGCGGCCAAGCCGTCCGGACCGCGCGCGGTGAGCCAGTTCGAAACTGCGCCGTCGTAGGACGCAGTGTGCGAAAAGGCCTTTCGCGCGAGCGCGAAACGCGTCTCAACCGACAGCACCTTGCCGTTCGAAGCGAGCTCGGCCAGGAGCGGGCCGTAGTCCGCCGGTTCGACCACGACGCCCACATGAGCCCAGTTCTTCGCCGCGGCGCGCAACAGCGTCGGACCGCCGATGTCGATGTTCTCGATCGCTTCCTCGAGCGTGCAGTCGCTTTTCGCGACAGTCTCCCGAAACGGGTAGAGGTTGACGACGACGAGATCGATCAGCGGAATGCCGTTCCTGGCGAGCGCCGCGGCATGCGCCAGCACGTCGCGGCGGGCGAGAATGCCGGCGTGCACTTTCGGATGCAGCGTCTTCACACGTCCGTCGAGCATTTCGGGAAATCCGGTGTACTCGCCGATTTCCGTGACGGCAAGTCCGGCATCCGCCAGTGCCTTCGCCGTGCCCCCGGTCGACAGGAGCTTTACACCGAGTCCCGCGAGCCCGCGCGCAAACTCGACGAGGCCCGTCTTGTCGGATACAGAAAGCAGCGCTTGAGCGATTGGGGCGGACATGACGAGGCCGGCGAAATTGCACCAGGGGCCGCGATATAAGGTGGCCGCAAACGGTCCGACGCGAACGGTCAGCGGATGTCGTACTTCGTGAGCTTGGCCCGCAGCGTGTTGCGATTCATCCCCAGCATGTCGGCCGCCTGGGTCTGGTTGCCTCCCGTGCGGTCCATCACCGAGGCGATCAACGCGCGCTCGACGTGGTTGATCACCATGTCGTAGATGCCGTGCGGCTGTTCGCCGTCGAGTCTGCGGAAATATTCGTCGAGCGATTTCTCGACCGTCTTGCCGATTTCGTTGCCGGTGTTGATGCGCAGTGTTTTTCTCACGCGGCCAGGGCCTCCCCGCCCCGTTGCGATTCTTGTCGTGACTGGCGAAACGCCGAATGGGCGTCCACGATCGCTGCGACCGGCGCGCGATAGTCGAGCCGGTCTCCCCTTTCGGCGAGAGTATCGAAGAATCTGCCGACCGCCGCAACCTGCGCGAGCGCTCGTCTCCAGCGCGTTGACCTCGCGCCGGAACGCTTCGCCGCCGGCGAGCTCCTTCGTGTACCAACCGAGATGCTTGCGCGCGATCCGCACACCCGCACTTTCGCCGTAGAACGCGTAGTGGTCGTCGAGATGCCGCAGGATCGCCGCCCGCGCCTCCGCTACCATCGGCGGCGGCAGGTGCGCCCCGGTGTCGAGATAGTGGCGGATTTCGCGAAAGATCCACGGCCGACCTTGCGCGGCGCGGCCGATCATGATCGCGTCGGCGCCTGTATGCCGCAGCACGAGCTCTGCCTGCTCGGGCGTCGAGACGTCGCCGTTCGCGATGACGGGGATGCGCACCGCCGCCTTGACGGCGCGTATCGTGTCGTATTCGACCGGACCGACGTAGGCGCAGGCGCGCGTGCGGCCATGCACCGCGAGCGCGCTGATTCCGGCGCCTTCGGCAATCCGCGCAATCGCGAGCGCGTTCCTGTGCTCGGGATCGCTTCCCGTGCGGATCTTGAGCGTGACGGGCACGTCGACGGCGCGCACGACGGCCGTCACGATCGCTTCGACCAGCGGCTCGTTCGCGAGCAGCGCGGAGCCGGCGGCGACATTGCAGACCTTCTTGGCCGGGCAACCCATGTTGATGTCGATGATCTGCGCGCCGCGGTCGACGTTGTACCGCGCGGCGTCGGCCATCTCATCCGGATCGGCGCCGGCGATCTGCACCGCGATCGGTTCCACCTCGCCGCGATGATCGGTTCGCCGTTGCGATTTTTCCGTGCGCCAAAGCCGTGGATTCGATGCGACCATCTCGGACACCGCGTACCCTGCGCCCAGGCGCTTGCACAATTGGCGAAACGGGCGATCGGTGACGCCCGGCCATCGGCGCGACGACGAGATTGTTCCCGATGATGTAATGACCGATGCGCACGGAGAGTGAACCGAAAACAGAAAAAAATTGCGGCGGGTGCGAATTATAACCGCTCCGCGGAGCGCGGTGAGCAATGCGCGCGCGACTTTTTATTTCGCGGAACGTCGCGCAAAGTGGCACGCTTTTTGGAACGCGGGCGGCGATGCGCGCGCCGCGCGCTACCGAACACCGAACAGCATCGCGCGTGTGAATGCGCGCTTCGCTGCCGGAACGGAATCGAGCAAAGTGAGCGCCAACCCGCGCGGCCAGCGAACCAGCGGCAGGTCGTTGCCAAATAGGCGAACGAGTCCGTGCGTGAACGCGATGCCTGCCATTCGATCCGTGCGCCGGCCGCGCGAATAGCGCCGCAGCATCGCCTCGTCGCCGATTTGCTCGCGCGGTGAATCGAGCACGATCTGCGCGAGCTCCCAAGCGTCGCGCAGCCCGACGTTGAATCCCTGCCCGGCGACGGGATGCAGCGTTTGCGCCGCATTGCCGAGCGCAACGCACCGCGCGCGCGCCGGCTCGCGGGCGAATTCGAGCACGAGCGGAAACGTGCGGCGGTCGGCGACGCGGGAGAATCCGCCCGTCCGCGCCCCGAAATGGCGGGCGAGCCGGTCGAGGAAAACGGAATCGTCGAGGGCAAGCAGTTCCTGCGCCCGATCCGGCGTGGCCGTCCAGACGAGTCCGTAACGATCGTTCTCCGGCAACAGCGCCATCGGACCGTCCGGCGTGAACCGCTCGAAGGCGATCCCCTCGTGCGGCGCCACTCGCCACAGTTTCGCGATGAGTGCGACTTGCCGGTAATCATGCCGCTGCCGCGCAATGGTCGTCATCGTGGCGCCGGTGCCGTCGGCGACCGCAGCCAGTCGTGCCTCGATCGGCGCCTCTGGTCGCGCGCGGAGGCACTATCCTTGAGATCGATGGCGGCATGCCCGGAAGATCCCCGCACGCCCGCGACTTCGACGCCGTGGCGCACCCTCACGCCACTTCGTTCGAGCGCGGCATCGAGCGCCGCCTGCAGCGCGTGATAACGGATGACGTAGCCCAGAGCCGGAATGCCGTGCTCGTCCGCCGAAAGGCGCAGCTGTCCGAAGCCGCCGGCTTGCGAAATGTCGATGCCCACGATGGGCGTCAACGCATCGGGGACGTGCGCGAGCGGATCCCAGATTCCAATTCGCTCCAGGATGAGGCGCGCGCCGTGCGACACCGCGAGCGAGCGATCACCGCGCGGGCGTCTCGCCCGCCGCGCGTCCGTCGAGGACGATCGCTTCTATGCCGCCGGCCGCAAGCGCGAGCGCGAGCGTCGACCCGACCGGGCCTGCCCCTACGACGACGACATCATGCCGCATGGCGCGACGCATGCCACCGCGGAAATTCCTGCCGGCGGCGGCAGGCCGGGCGACGTCGCCATCGGCGCAGCTCACCTGCGGCACGCCGCCTCAACATCGGCCACCGATTTCGGCGCCGCCAGCGTCAGGTTCTCGATTCCGGCCGCGGTAACGAGAACATCGTCCTCGATCCGGATGCCGATGTCCCAGAATTCGTCGGGCACGTTGTCGGCAGGCCGGATGTAAGTGCCGGGCTCCACGGTCAGCACCATGCCGGGCACGAGCTTCTGGGAGACGCCCTTCACCTGATAAAGGCCCGCGTCGTGGACATCCATCCCGAGCCAGTGGCCGGCCCGGTGCATATAGAACTGCTTGTAGGACTCGGTCTCCAGCACTTCGTCGAGCGTCCCGCGGCAAAGTCCGAGGTCGATGTAGCCTTGCGCCAGCACGCGTTCGGCGGCCTTGTGGTAGTCGTGGAACTCGACGCCCGGGCGCACTGCATCGAGACACGCCTGCTGCGCGGCGAGCACGACCTCGTAGACGGCCTTCTGCGGCCCGGTGAAGCGGCCGCTCACCGGAAAGGTGCGCGTGATGTCCGATGCGTAGCCTTGATATTCGCAGCCCGCGTCGATGAGCAGGAGCTCGCCGTCCTGCAGCTGCCGGCTGTTCTCGCGGTAGTGCAGCACGCAGGCGTTGGGGCCGCCGGCGACGATCGAGGGGTAAGCGACCGCTTGCGCGCCGCTGCGCAGGAACTCGTGCGCCAGCTCCGCTTCGACCTGGTACTCGTGCCATCCGACGCGCGTGCGATCCATCGCCCGCCGATGGGCGCCCGCGGAAATGGCGGCCGCGCGGCGCATCAGCGCGATCTCGTGCTCGTCTTTCACGAGCCGCAGCACGTCGATCGCCTGCCGGACGTCGACGATCTCTTCGGGCGCCGCCACGCCCATGCGCACGCGTTTGCGCACCTCGTTCAGCAAGTCGCTGACCTTCAAGTCCCATGCAGCGAACAATCCGAGCGGCGTGTACAGCGCGGGACGGTCCGCCGCGAGCTCGGGCAGGAGCCGATCGAGCTCGGCGATCGGGTGTGCCTCGTCGAAGCAGAAGATCTCCCGCGCCGCGTCGGGACCGTAGCGGAAGCCGTCCCAGATCTCCCGTTCCTGATCCTTCTCGCGGCAGAACAGCACGTGCCGGTCGCCATCCGCGTCGGCGACGAGCGCGATGACCGCCTCGGGCTCGGGGAAGCCCGACATGTAATAGAAATAGCTGTCGTGCCGATACGGGAACATCGAATCGCGATTGCGCGCCGCCTCTGCTGCAGTAGGGAGCAGGGCCAGGCCGCCGCCGCTTTGTTCGCGCATCCGCTGCACCACCGCCGTGCGGCGATCGCGGTAGATCTGGTGATTGTGGTTCATTGGAATGCCTTGATGTAAGCGGCGATTATAAGTCCATCCCCGCGTGCCGGCGGTCGGCGCCATCCGGCAGCGAATCCGTCGCGATGCGTTACCATCGGAGACCATGAATGCGACGTCCGGTCTGTCACGACGCCATCCGGCCCACAGGGCGCCGCGTTGCGGGACGCGAAAGCCGCCCTGCGGCAACGCGTGCTGGCCGAACGCGACGCGTTGCCCGCGCAAATCCGGGCGTGCGGCTTCCGTCGGCATCGTCGCACGCTTCCTGGCGCGCGCCGATTTCTCGCGGCGCAGCTGCGTACTGGTGACGCTCCCCTTTCACAATGAATGGGACACCACGGCCCTCGTGCGCGCTGCCATGGCCGCAGGCAAGACCGTCGCGGTTCCGCGCGTCGACAGCGACGCGCGGATGCTCGACCTCCATAAGATTACCGACCTCGCGCGCGACGTCGGCCCGGGATTCCGGAGCATTCCCGAGCCGTTGCCCGACTGCCCCCGAATTCCGCCCGATGAGATCGACTTCGTCGTAGTTCCTGGCGTCGCGTTCGATCGCGAAGGGCGGCGGCTTGGCTATGGTGGCGGCTACTACGACCGTCTCCTGCCTCTCGTTTCGTCTCGCGCCGCACGCGTCGCCGGCGCCTTCGACGTACAGCTCGTCGATCGCGGTTCCCGTCGGGCCGAACGACATCGCCATCGACGCCGTCGTCACCGAATCGCGCGAACTGTCGATGCCGCGATGAGCGGGTTCCAGCGCGAGCGGTCCCGACGGGAACGCGCGCGGCGCCGCGGCGCGCACGGCGGCAGTAGCGCTCTCGGTCACGCTCGCGATCCAGATCTTCACCGCGGTCGCCGCCACGGCAACGGCAGTGCTGGCTCCGGAAATCGGGCGCGACCTCGGCATCGCACCCAAGCTCGTCGGTGTCTTCGTCGGCGTCCTCTATGCGGGCTCGATGATCGCAAGCCTTGCCTCGGGCATGTTCATCGAGCGGCACGGCCCGATCCGGGTGTCGCAGGCGTGCGTGCTGCTCTGCGCCACGGGCGCCCTTCTGGTCGCGGGCGGTCCGATATTGCCGGGTGGAGCGGTGCTGGCGCTCGCCGTCGCGCCGCTCATCATCGGCATCGGCTACGGCCCGATCACGCCGGCCTCGTCGCAGATCCTCGCCCGGACCGCGCCGCCGTCACGGATGGCGTTGACGTTCTCGATCAAGCAGACGGGCGTACCCGCCGGCGCGGCGCTGGCGGGCGCCGCGTTGCCCGATTCTCGCGTTGTGGTTCGGCTGGCATGCGGCGTTCGCGCTGGTCGCCGTGCTGGGCGTCGCCGTCGCATTGGCAGGACAGATCACGCGCGCGGAGCTCGATGCTGCCCGAACGCCGGCGCACATGCCGACCGTGGCCGGCATCTTCGCTCCGCTCCGCGAGCTCGCTGCGCAGTCGCGCGCTGCGTCGAGCTCGTGGTCGTGGCATTCATCTACGCGTCACTGCAGGTCTGCCTCACGAGTTTCATCGTCGTCTATCTGACGGAATCGCTGGGTATCACACTCGTGGCCGCCGGTCTCGTGCTGACCGCCGCCAATATCGGCGGGATCGTCGGCCGGATCGCATGGGGCGGCTTCGCCGATCTGCATCTTGCGCCCCGCCAGCTGCTGGGCTTGGCTCGGATTGGCTAGCGGAAGTTGCGCTTTCGCCACGGCGGCGTTTGGCACGAGCTGGCCGCGTTGCCGCGATCCTGGCGACGAGCGCGGTGTTTGGCGCGACCGCGATCGGCTGGAACGGCGTAATGCTCGCCGAAGTCGCGCGCCTGGCTCCGGCGAATCGCGTCGGCGCGATCACCGGCGCATCGGGATTCGTCACCTTCGGCGGGGTCATGCTGGGGCCGCCCGTCTTTGCGTTGATCGCGGCGCTCACCGGCGGATATCGCTACGGATTCGCGACTTTCGGCGGCCTCGCCTTCGGCTGCGGTGTATGGTTGCTGCTGCGGCGCAGAAAGTAAGCGCTTACATGTAGGCATCCGCAGCGCAGGTGCAACATACAATTCCGGTCCTGCCAGACGAACAGGGCGACAATAGCTGCGGAGGTGCATCGCATGGACAACATTTCCGACCTGGATCCACAGGAAACGCAAGAGTGGCTCGCTGCGCTCGAAGGCGTGCTCGCGGCCGAAGGGTCCTGACCGCGCGCATTTCCTGATCGAGGCGCTGATCGACAAGGCGCGCCGGTCCGGCGCCTATCTGCCGTTCTCCGCCAACACCGCGTACATCAACACGATCCCGGTCGAGAAGCAGGTCAGGCTCCCCGGCGACTTCAACATCGAGAAGAAGATCCGCGACGTCGTCCGCTGGAATGCGATGGCGATGGTGCTCCGCGCGAACAAGAACACGAACGTCGGCGGCCATATTGCGAGCTTTGCGTCCGCGGCGATGCTCTACGATATCGGCTACAATCATTTCTGGCGCGCGCCGTCGAAAGACCACGGCGGCGATCTCGTGTTCGTCCAGGGACATTCCGCTACCGGGCGTCTACGCGCGCGCGTTCATGCTCGGCCGGTTCACGCGCCGAGCAGATGGACAACTTCCGGCAGGAAGTCGATGGCAAGGGCATCTCGTCGTACCCGCACCCGTGGCTCATGCCCGATTTCTGGCAGTTTCCGACAGTGTCGATGGGCCTCGGCCCGCTGATGGCGATCTACCAGGCGCGCTTCATGAAATACCTGCAGGATCGCGGCCTCGCGCAGACCGAGGGCCGCAAGGTCTGGGCGTTCATGGGCGACGGCGAGATGGACGAGCCCGAGTCGATGGGCGCCATCGGCATGGCCGCGCGCGAGAAGCTCGACAACCTCGTGTTCGTCGTCAACTGCAATCTGCAGCGGCTCGACGGCCCGGTGCGCGGCAACGGCAAGATCATCCAGGAGCTCGAGTCCGATTTCCGCGGCTCCGGCTGGAACGTGATCAAGATCGTCTGGGGCCGCCACTGGGATCCGCTCTTCGCCCGCGACAAGAAGGGCATCCTGATGCGCCGGATGATGGAGGTAGTCGATGGCGAGTACCAAACAATCAAGTCGAAGAACGGCGCGTACGTTCGCGAGCATTTCTTCAACACGCCCGAATTGAAGGAGCTCGTCGCCGACTATACCGACGACGACATCTGGAAGCTGAACCGCGGCGGGCACGACCCGTTCAAGGTCTACAACGGGTACCACGCAGCCATGAACCACAAGGGCCAGCCTACGGTGATCCTCGCAAAGACGATCAAGGGCTACGGGATGGGCGAGTCCGGCGAGGCGCAGAACATCACGCATCAGCAAAAGAAGATGTCGGAAGATGTCGATGCGCAGCTTCCGCGACCGCTTCGGCATTCCCGTGCCCGACGACAAGCTCGAGGAAGTGCCTTACGTCACGTTTCCCGAAGGCTCGCCCGAGCTCGAGTACATGCGCGCCCGCCGGATGGACCTCGGCGGCTATCTGCCCGCGCGCCGCGGAAAAGCCGCCGCGCTCGCCACGCCGGAGCTCGCCACCTTCGAGCGCTTCCTCAAGAGCACCGAGGACCGCGAGATCTCGACCACGATGGCGTTCGTGCAGATCCTGCAGCTCCTGCTGCGCGACAAGAATCTCGGCAAGCACATCGTGCCGATCGTCCCCGACGAATCGCGCACGTTCGGCATGGAGGGCCTCTTTCGCCAGCTTGGCATCTGGAACCAGCAGGGGCAGCTCTACACTCCGCAGGACTCCGAGCAGCTGATGTTCTACAAGGAGTCGAAGAACGGCCAGATCCTGCAGGAAGGCATCAACGAGGCCGGCGGGATGTGCGACTGGATCGCCGCGGCCACGAGCTACTCGACGCACGGCGTGCCGATGATCCCGTTCTATATCTTCTACTCGATGTTCGGTTTCCAACGGGTGGGTGACCTCGCGTGGGCGGCGGGCGACATGCGCTCGCGCGGCTTCCTGCTGGGCGGCACCGCCGGACGCACGACGCTCAACGGCGAAGGGCCTGCAGCACGAGGATGGCCATTCGCATCTCATGTCGGCGACGATCCCGAACTGCATCTCGTACGATCCGACGTTCGGCTACGAGGTCGCGGTGATCATCCAGGACGGATTGAAGCGGATGTATGCCGACCAGCAGGATGTCTATTACTACCTGACGGTGATGAACGAGAATTACCGGCAGCCGGCGATGCCCGACGGCGCCGCGCCGTCGATCATCAAGGGGATGTACCTGTTCGAAGCCGGCGAGAAGAAGGGGAAGGCGCCGCGCGTGCAGCTCCTGGGCTCGGGAACGATCTTCCGCGAAGTGGTCGAGGCCGCGACACTTCTCAAGAACGACTGGGGTGTTGCCTCGGACCTCTGGAGCTGCCCGAGTTTCACGGAGCTCGCCCGCGACGGCATGACTGTCGCCCGCGAGAATCTCATGAACCCGACGGCGAAGCCGCGTATTTCGCACGTCGCCCACTGCCTCGGCGACACGTCCGGGCCCGTGATCGCCGCGACCGACTACATTCGAGCCTTCGCGGAGCAGATCCGCGCCTACGTGCCGCGGCCCTATGTCGTGCTCGGTACCGACGGATTCGGCCGCTCGGATACGCGCGAAAAGCTGCGGCGCTTCTTCGAGGTCGACCGTTACTACGTCACTGTGGCAGCGCTGAAGGCGCTCGCCGACGAAGGCACGCTGCCCGCGACGAAAGTCGCTGAAGCGATGAAGAAATACGGACTCGACCCGGCGAAGCCCGCGCCGTGGGCCGTCTAGGGCTTAAGCTTCGAAAGCGAAACCATGAGCACGATCGAAGTCAAAGTTCCCGACATCGGCGATTTCACCGATATTCCGGTCATCGAGGTCTTCGTCAAGCCGGGCGATACGGTCAAAGCGGAGGACTCGCTCGTCACGCTCGAGTCCGACAAGGCGACGATGGATGTGCCGTCGCCCGCGGCGGGGACTGTCAAGGAAGTCAAGGTCAAGCTCGGCGACAAGGTGAGCGAAGGCTCGCCGATCGTCGTGGTCGAGACCGGAGCGGCAGCCCCTGCGGCGGGCGCAGCGAAACCGGCGGCAGCGCAGGAGCCCGCACCCGCGGCAGCCCTCGCCCCGGCAGCCGGGCCCGCACCCGCGGCAGCTCCTCCGGCGGCAGCCCCTGCGGCAGCGGCCGCACCGGCACCGGGCCCGGCCGTCGCAGCATCGGCGCCTGTCGACAGCGCAGCCTTCAAGGCCGCGCACGCGTCGCCGTCGGTAAGGAAATTCGCGCGCGAGCTCGGCGTCGATCTCGCGCGCGTGACGGGCTCGGCGCCGAAGGGCCGGATCCTGCAGGAGGACGTGCAGAAATTCGTGAAGCAGGTGATGAGCGGCGGCGCACCCGCCGCCGGCGCGCCCGCAGGCGGAATCAGCGGCGGCGGCGCGCTCAACCTCCTGCCATGGCCCACGGTCGATTTCGCGAAGTTCGGTCCGGTCGAAGCTCGGCCACTGTCCAGGATCAAGAAGATTTCGGGCGCCAATCTCGCGCGGAACTGGGTGATGATCCCGCACGTCACGCAGTTCGACGAGGCGGACATCACCGAGCTCGAGGCGTTCCGCGTCACACTCAACAAGGAAAACGAGAAGGCTGGCATCAAGGTGACGATGCTCGCGTTCCTGATCAAGGCGAGCGTTGCCGCGCTCAAGAAATTCCCGGAGGTCAATGCCTCCCTCGACGGCGACAACCTGGTGCTGAAGCAGTATTTCAACATCGGCTTCGCCGCCGACACGCCGAACGGCCTCGTCGTGCCGGTGATCAGGAGCGTCGATCAGAAGGGTGTCCTCGCGATCGCCGCGGAGATGACCGCGCTGTCGGGAAAGGCGCGCGAAGGCAAGCTCGGTCCGGCCGACATGCAGGGCGGCTGCTTCTCGATCTCGAGTCTGGGCGGCATCGGCGGCACCGCGTTCACGCCGATCATCAACGCGCCCGAAGTCGCGATCCTCGGCGTATCGAAGAGCGCCACGAAGCCCGTCTGGGACGGCAAGGCTTTCGTGCCGCGATTGATGATCCCGCTCTCCTTCTCCTACGACCACCGCGTGATCGACGGTGCGGGCGCGGCGCGGTTCACCGCGTATCTTGCGGCGCTCCTGGCCGACATGCGCCGGGTGGTGCTATGAGCCCCCGTAGCTCACTCCGTTCGCCTCCCCCCGAGGGGGCAAGGGCCTCCCTTGGGGCGGCCCGGCGGGAGGCCATGAGCCCCCGTAGCGCACTCCGTTCGCCTCCCCCAAGGGGGCAAGGGCCTCCCTGGGGCGCCCGCGGGAGGCCCATGAGCGCCGTCGAAGTAAAGGTCCCCGACATCGGCGACTTCAAGGACATCCCGGTCATCGAGGTCTTCGTCAAGCCGGGCGATGTCGTGAAAGCCGAGGACTCGCTGGTCACGCTCGAATCGGACAAGGCGACGATGGACGTGCCCTCGCCCGCCGCGGGTACCGTCAAGGAAGTCAAGGTGAAGCTCGGCGACAAGGTGAGCGAAGGCTCGCTGATCGTCGTGCTGGATTCCGGCGGCGCCGCCGGCGCGGCGAAGGCCGCCACTGCGCCAGCGCCAGCCGCGCAGCACCGGCGGCAGCCACGGCACCCGCACCGGCGCCGCGAAGCCGGCGCCAAAGGCCGCGCCCATTCCGGGCGCCGCGACCTACAGCGGAAAGGCCGATATCGAATGCCGGATGCTCGTTCTCGGCGCCGGACCGGGCGGCTACAGCGCCGCGTTCCGCGCTGCGGATCTCGGCATGAAGACAGTCTTGGTCGAGCGCTACGGCACGCTCGGTGGCGTTTGCCTCAACGTCGGCTGCATTCCGTCGAAGGCGCTGCTGCACATCGCGGCCGTCATGGACGAGACGAGGTCGCTCGCCGCTCACGGCATTGCGTTCGGCGCTCCGAAAGTCGATCTCGAGGCGCTCCGCGGGTGGAAGAACAAGGTCGTGGGCAAGCTGACCGGTGGCCTCACCGGCATGGCCAAGGCGCGCAAGGTCGAAGTGGTCCGTGGCCTTGGCCAGTTCCTCGATCCGCATCACGTCGAGGTCGAGCTCACCGATGGACCGGCGCAGGCGAAGACCGGCAAGAAAACCGTCGTGCGCTTCGAGCAGGCGATCATTGCCGCCGGTTCGCAATCCGTGCAGCTGCCGTTCGTGCCGGAAGACCCGCGCATCTTCGACTCGACAGGCGCGCTGGAGCTGCCTTCTATTCCGAAGCGCATGCTGGTCGTCGGCGGCGGCATCATCGGCCTCGAGATGGGCACTGTCTACTCGACACTCGGTGCGCGACTCGACGTCGTCGAGATGCTGGACGGCCTCATGCCCGGCGCCGACCGCGACCTCGTCCGCGTCTGGGAGAAGATGAACAAGTCGCGCTTCGACCGCGTCATGCTGAAGACTAAAACGGTCGCCGTCGAAGCGAAGAAGGATGCCGTACACGTGACGTTCGAGGGCGAGCAGGCACCCGCCGGACCGCAGCCCTACGACGCCGTGCTGATGAGCGTCGGCCGCAGCCCGAACGGCGGGAAGATCGGCGCCGAAAAAGCCGGAATCGCCGTCTCCGATCGCGGCTACATCGCGGTCGACAACCAGATGCGCACCAACGTTGCGCACATCTTCGCGATCGGCGACGTCGTCGGCCAGCCGATGCTCGCGCACAAGGCGACGCACGAAGGCCACGTCGCCGCCGAAGCGGCCGCGGGCGAGAAGTCCTTCTTCGACGCCCGCGTGATTCCATCGGTCGCCTACACCGACCCGGAAATCGCCTGGGCGGGCATCACCGAGGACGAAGCGAAGGAGAAAGGTGTCAAGTTCGAGCAAGGGCCTGTTTCCCTGGGCGGCGTCGGGACGCGCGATCGCCAATGGCCGCGACGAAGGCTTCACCAAGCTCCTGTTCGACGAAACGACGCACCGGATCGTCGGTGGTGGCATCGTCGGCACGCACGCGGGCGACTTGATCAGCGAGATCGCGCTCGCGATCGAAATGGGCGCGGACGCGGTCGACATCGGCCGCACGATCCATCCGCACCCGACGCTTTCCGAATCGGTGGGTCTTGCGGCCGAGGCATTCGAGGGCGTGTGCACGGATCTGCCGCCGCCGCGGAAGAAATAGCGCATGACGCAGAATGAGCTGAAGCAGGCGGTCGCCCGCGAGGCGATCAAGTACGTCGTGGACGATGCGATGATCGGCGTCGGCTCCGGCTCGACGGCGAACTTCTTCATCGACGAGCTCGCGAAGATCAAGCATCGGATCAAAGGCGCCGTCGCGAGCTCGGTGAAGACGGCCGAGCGGCTGAAGGGTCACGGCATCTACGTCGACGAGCTCAACAACGTCTCGGACATCCCGGTGTACGTCGACGGCGCCGACGAGGTGACCGAGCACGGCGCGATGATCAAGGGCGGCGGCGGCGCTTTGACGCGCGAGAAGATCGTCGCGGCGGTCGCGCGCAAATTCGTCTGCATCGCCGATGCGTCGAAGCTCGTCGGCGTGCTGGGCAAATTCCCGCTGCCGGTCGAAGTGATCCCGATGGCGCGAAGCTACGTCGCGCGACAGCTGGTGCTGCTGGGTGGCCAGCCGGCTTGGCGGATGGGATTCACGACGGACAACGGCAACGTCATCCTCGACCTGCACGGCCTATCGATCCTCAATCCCGCCGAGCTGGAGGCGAAGATCCGGGCGATCACCGGCGTGGTGACCGTCGGGATCTTCGCGGTCCGCGGGGCCGACGTGATCCTGCTCGGCACCGACGCCGGCGTAAGGACGATCAAGCCAGTCCGCTAGCGCCCCGCCGGCCGTTCCGGGATAGCGCTACAATCGCCGGATGACGAATCTCGCCGTCCCCGGGCTCGGGACCTTTGCCGATGTCGGCGCCTACATGCAGGGTGTCGGCGCGGCGGCACGCGCCGCTGCGCGCGAGGTCGCGCGCGCCGATACGCGAGCGAAGAACGCAGCGCTGACGGCCATGTCGACTGCGTTGCGGGAGGACGAGGCGACGCTGATCGCCGCCAATGCCGAGGACGTCGCTGCCGCAACGGCCGCAGGCCATGACGCCGCCTTCGTCGACCGGCTGACGCTCGATACGGACACCATCGTCGCGATGGCGGCGGGCCTCGAGGCTATTGCGGCGCTGCCCGATCCCGTCGGCGAGATCACGGACCTCAAGCATCGCCCGTCCGGCATCCAGGTTGGATGGATGCGCGTGCCGCTGGGCGTGGTCGGCATCATCTACGAGTCGCGGCCGAACGTGACCGCGGACGCCGCCGGGCTATGTCTCAAGGCCGGCAACGCGACCATCCTGCGCGGCGGCTCCGAGGCGCTGCACAGCAACCAGGCCATCGCCGCATGCGTGCACCGCGGCCTGCGCGTCGCCGGATTACCGGAAAACGCCGTGCAGATCGTCGCGACCACCGATCGCGCCGCAGTCGGGCACCTGATCGCCGACGACGAGCACGTCGACGTCATCGTGCCGCGAGGAGGGAAGAGCCTGATCGAGCGCATCGCGCGCGAGGCGAAAGTGCCGGTGATCAAGCACCTCGACGGCGTGTGCCACGTGTTCATCGATGCCTCGGCGGAGCTCGACATGGCGATTCGCATCGCCGACAACGCCAAGACGCAGCGTTACTCGACGTGCAATACGATGGAGACGCTCCTGGTCCATGCGGGCATCGCCGCCCGCGCACTGCCGCCGCTGTGCGAGATCTACGCGAGCAAGGGCGTCGAGTTGCGCGGCTGCGAGCGCTCGCGCGCAATCGTGCCGGCGATGCAGCCGGCGACGGAGGCCGACTGGTACGCAGAGTACCTCGCTCCGATCCTCGCGATTCGCGTCGTCGATTCGCTCGACGACGCGATCGCGCACGTCGCCAGATACGGCTCGCAGCACACGGATGCGATCGTCACGCAGGATTTCGCCGCCGCGATGCGCTTCCTGCGCGAGGTGGACTCGAGCTCGGTGATGGTCAACGCCTCGCCCCGGTTCGCCGACGGCTTCGAATACGGGTTGGGCGCGGAAATCGGGATTTCGACCAACAAGCTGCACGCACGCGGGCCCGTGGGGCTCGAGGGTCTCACCAGCCGCAAGTGGATCGTGCTGGGCTCGGGGCAGATCCGGACTTCATAGCACGATCGTGAAAGCGACCTGGAACGGGACGCTGCTTGCGGCGAGCGATGCGACCATCGTCGTCGAGGGCAATCACTACTTTCCACCCGCGTCGATCCGGCGCGAGCACTTTCGAGAAAGCGCGACGCACAGCGTGTGTCCCTGGAAGGGCCTTGCGAGCTACTTCGATATCGTCGCGGGTGACGCCGTCAATCCCGATGGCGCGTGGTACTACCCCGCGCCCAAGGATGCGGCGAAGCAGATCGCGGGGTACGTGGCATTCTGGAAGGGCGTGAAGGTCGAAGCGTAGGCGTGCACCCCACTGAATGCGACTGTACCAAAGCACATGGCGCCTCTCGCCCGCGAGATCCTCGATTTCTGGTTCGGCCCGTTGCCGCATTCGCCGCGCGGCGAATGGTTTCGCAAGGATGCCGCTTTCGACGCGACAATTCGCGCCCGCTTTGGAGTCGCCATCGAGTCCGCCATGGGTGGCGCGTTCCGTGAATGGCATTCCGAAGCCCGCGGAGCGCTCGCCCGCGTGCTGCTGCTGGACCAGTTCACCCGCAATGCCTTTCGCGACACGCCGCGCGCTTTCGCCGGCGACTTCGAGGCGCTATCCACCGCGATCGAAATCGTCGATGCGGGACTCGATCGCACGCTCGACCGGTTCGAGCGCTCGTTCCTGTATCTGCCTTTCGAGCATGCGGAGGATCTGGCGATGCAGGAGCGCTCGCTCACGCTCTTCGGCGAGCTCGCGCGCGATACGGGGGACCGCACACCGCTCGAATGGGCCGAGAAGCACGCGGTCATCGTGCGCCGGTTCGGCCGTTATCCACACCGGAATGCCATCCTTGGCCGCGCGTCGACGCCGGAGGAGAGCGCATTCCTGCAGCAGCCGGGTTCGCGTTTCTAGACCCCTGCCGCCAGTTGCCGCTGCAGCGATGGGGCTGCCAACGGCGGCCGGCGCTACAATCGGGGCGGCGATGACTTCCGTTCTCGGCATTTTCGGTGGTACGTTCGATCCGATCCATTGCGGTCATCTGGAGCTCGCCCGCGAACTGCGCGAGGCGCTCGGATTCTCGGCCGTTCGCTTCATCCCGGCAGGCGACCCGCCGCATCGGGCGGCGCCCGTCGCCACGCCGGCGCACCGACTCGCCATGGTCGAGCTCGCCGTCGAGGGACAATCGGGTCTCGAGGTCGATGCCCGGGAAATTCACAGCGCACAGCGGAGCTACACCGTTCCCACGCTCGAGGAACTGCGGGAGGAGGACCCGTCGCGCACGCTCGCGCTCATCGTCGGCGCGGACACTTTCCTCGGCCTGCCGACCTGGCATCGCTGGCGCGACGTCTTCGCTCTCGCGCACCTCGTGGTTGTGCCGCGTCCGGGTGTCCCGCTCGAAACCGCGCTGCCTGCCGTGCTCGCGGACGAGTGGACGAAGCGCCTTTCCGGAGACGCGAAGGCGCTCGCCGCCACGCCCGCCGGCGCGATCATCCTGCAGCAGGTCACCGCGCATCCGATCTCCGCGTCCGCGATACGCGCGCGCCTCGATCAGGGTGCCGAGGGGATCGCCGCGGTGCGCGGATTGCTTCCAGCGGCAGTTTTGGCCTATATTGAGCGCAACCAACTCTATCGCTCGCGCCAGGATGCGACTTAACAAGATCCAGAAGACCGCCGTCAACGCTCTCGACGACATCAAGGCGCGCGACGTCACCGTACTCGACGTTCGCAAGGTCACCAGCCTCTTCGACACCATGATCATCGCGACCGCCGAGTCCCAGCGGCAGGTCAACGCGCTCGCGCGCCATGTCCGCGACAAGCTCGTCGGGATCGGCGCCACGATCGTCGGCGTGGAGGGCGAGGAGAGCGGCGAGTGGGTGCTGGTCGATGCCGGGGACATCGTCGTTCACATCATGCAGCCCGCGGTGCGCGCGCACTACAACCTGGAGGAACTCTGGGCTCCGCCCGCGGCGAAGCGCCGCGCCAAGGCGACCGACCGCGCCGCGGCCTAGAAATCGGGGTCAGACTCTTCGGACCGCGATGAACGTCCGTGTCGTCGCTTTCGGCCAGCGGATGCCCGCATGGATCGACGCCGGCTGGGACGAGTACGCCCGCCGCATGCCCCGGGAGTTCGCGCTCGAACTCGTCGTGCTGAAGGCCGAGCCGCGTGATCGCGGCAGAACGGCGGCGCAGATGCTCGAGGCCGAGGCGCTGCGGATCGCGGCCGCCTGCAGGAACTCGCGCGTGATCGCGCTGGACGAGCGCGGGCAGCCCTGGACGACGCGCACCCTGGCGGAAAACCTGGAGCGCTGGCGCGACGACGCTCGCGATATCGCGTTCGTGATCGGAAGCGCGGATGGTCTCGCCGAATCCGTCAAGCGCGACGCCGCTGCCACCGTGGCGCTTTCCGCGCTAACATTGCCGCACGGTCTCGTTCGTGTTCTCGTGGCCGAGCAGCTGTATCGAGCCGTGAGCCTCATCCTGCATCACCCTTACCATCGCGAGTGACGGCCCGCACGACGCCCGCATCGAAGAGGACTCTGCCCATCATGACTGCTCCCGCTGTCTACCTTGCGTCGAAAAGCTCCCGCCGCGAAGCGCTCCTGCGCCAGCTCGGTGTCGAATTCGACTTCGCTCCGGATGCGGGAATCCTCGGATCGCGAGCGTGACATCGTCGAAGGCGCGCGCGATACCGAACCGGCGCGCCACTACGTCGAACGCATTGCGCGCACGAAGGCGACGATCGGCTGGCAGCGGATGCTGCAACGCGGTCTTCCGCCGCGGCCAGTGCTGGGCGCGGATACCGAGGTCGTGCTGGACGACGCGATTTTCGGCAAGCCGAAGGACGCCGCCGACGCCGTCCGCATGCTCACGCTGCTCTCGGGCCGGATGCATCACGTGCTCACGGCGGTCGCGTTGTGCTGGGAACAGAACACGGTGGCCGAAATCTCGACGTCGGCCGTGACGTTCCGCGCCCTCGGTCGCGACGAGATCGAGCGTTACATCGCGACAGGCGAGCCGTTCGGCAAGGCCGGCGCTTACGCCATCCAGGGCCGCGCAGCCACGTTCGTGCAACGGATCGACGGCAGTCATTCCGGCATCATGGGCCTGCCTCTCTACGAAACGGCGACGGCGCTCGCCGGCATCGGGTTCCCCGTGCTATAACCACGACATCCGATGTCGCATGAAATCCTCATCAACGTAACCCCCCAGGAAACGCGCGTCGCGATGCTCGAGCAGGGCGTCGTGCAGGAGTTCCACATCGAGCGCTCCAGCGCGCGGGGCCTCGTCGGCAACATCTGCCTCGGCCGGGTCGCGCGGGTCCTGCCGGGCATGCAGAGCGCGTTCGTCGAGATCGGTCTCGAGCGCGCGGCCTTCCTCCACATCGCGGACATCTGGGAACACCGGCAAAACGGGCACGGCGGCAGCGACACGCGCCCTATCGAGAAGATCCTGCACGAAGGGCAGTCGCTGCTCGTCCAGGTGATCAAGGACCCGATCGGCACCAAGGGCGCCCGCTTGTCCACTCAGGTGAGTCTCGCGGGCCGGCTTCTGGTCTACCTGCCGCAGGATTCGCATATCGGCATCTCGCAGCGCATCGAGGACGAGGCCGAACGCGAGAGTCTGCGCGGCAAGCTCCAGCTGCTCTTGCCGGACGGGCACAGCGGCGGCTTCATCATCCGCACGATGGCGGAGGCCGCCACCGAGCGCGAGATGCAAAGCGACATCGAATACCTGACCAAGCTGTGGAACGACCTCAACGCGCGCGCCCGCGACGTGCCTGCGCCCGCGCTGCTCTACCAGGACCTGAACCTCGCGCAGCGCGTGCTGCGCGACATGGCGACGGAGGAGACGTCCCGCGTGGTGGTCGACTCGCGCGAGACCTTCACGAAGATGCTCGAGTTCGCGCACGAGTACACGCCCGCGCTCACCGAGCGCATCGCGCATCATCCCGGCGAGCGTCCGCTGTTCGATCTGCATCGCGTCGAGGACGAGATCGAAAAGGCGCTGGCGCGCCGCGTGGATCTCAAATCCGGCGGCTACCTCATCGTCGACCAGACCGAAGCCATGACGACGATCGACGTCAACACCGGCGGCTTCGTCGGCGGCCGCAGCTTCGATGACACGATCTTCAAGACCAACCTCGAGGCGGCACAGGTCATCGCGCGGCAGCTAAGGCTCCGCAACTTGGGCGGCATCATCATCATCGACTTCATCGACATGGAGAACGCCGACCACCGAAACGCCGTGCTCGCCGAGCTCAACCGGGCGCTCGACCGCGACCGGACCCGCCTCACCGTGAACGGCTTCACCCAGCTCGGCCTCGTCGAGATGACGCGAAAGCGCACGCGCGAATCGCTGGCGCACGTGCTATGCGAGACCTGTCCGACCTGCCACGGCCGCGGCGAGCTCAAGACGGCGCAGACGATCTGCTACGAAATATTGCGCGAGATCCTGCGCGAGGCGAAGCAATTCAACGCACGCGAATTCCGCATCCTCGCCGCGCAGCAGGTGATCGACCTCTTTCTCGACGAGGAGTCGCAGTCGCTCGCCCAGCTCGGCGATTTCATCGGCAAGCCGATCTCGCTGCAGGTCGAATCGATCTACACGCAGGAGCAGTACGACATCGTGCTGATCTGACGGGCAGCCTGGGTGCGCCCGGGCCTCTCGGCCCGCCGCGAGCGGCCAAACAACGCATGTTCGACAATCTCTGGTCACGCGCCAAGGCATTCTTCTCCGGCCTCATACGGCGCAAGCCTCCGGAACCCGGGCGATTCGAATCCGATGCGCGGTCCTCGCTGCGAGGATGGCTGGCGACGGCGCCGTGGATCTGGCCCGCGCGCGACTACACCGTCTACATTCCACGGGGACACTCGCGCTGGCGGAGCGTGCCGCTCCTCGTCCTTATCCACGGCTGCCGAGCAGACGGCCGACGAAATTGCCCATGCAACGCGGATCACCGCGTTGGCGGACGACGTGGGCTGCCTCGTGCTGTTGCCTCGCCAGAACCCGCGCGCGAACGCGTGGGGATGCTGGAACTGGTTCGACCAGCGCGACAGAGCGGGGCTGGGGCGAGACTGCGATCGTGTTCGCGCAGGTACGCTCGGTGCGGCGCAAATACCGGATCGATCGCAAGCGCGTGTTTGTCGCGGGGATGTCTTCCGGGGGCGCGCTCGCAACCGTGCTGGGGGTAAGGAAGCCGCAACTGGTCGCCGGCGTGTTCGTGCATTCGGGCATCGCGTGCGGCGCGGCGTCGTCGCCCATGGCCGCGCTCGGTGTGTTGAAAGGCGGCGCCGACACCGACATCACGCGGATCGCGCGCGAGGCGCGCGCGGGGGCAACGCCGGACACGCTTCCCGTGCCGTTGCTGGTCGTCCACGGCGGCGCCGACGCCGTGGTTTCGCCGGTCAACGCCGCGCAAGTCGTCCGGCAGTACCTCGCGCTCAACGGCCATCCCGCGGCGGATGCGGGGGCCGACATCGAGCTTCCACCTCCGGATCGCTCCGGCATCGCGACGACGCCGGACGGCCGCACCGTGACGACGCGCGAGTGGCTGGTCGCCGGCCGCGTGGTCGCGCGGTACCTCCTGATCGACCAGCTCGGTCACGCGTGGAGCGGCGGCGATGACAAGTATCCGTACAACGATCCGCATCCTCCCGATGCGACGGCGCTTCTCGGCGCGTTTGTCCGCTCCGCGATGCAGTAAGATCGAGGGCCGCGACGCCTGCGTCGAGCGGCCCGACGAGCTTGGCAAATGCGGAGGCAAGCATGACGACGACCGGAATGAACCACTTCACCGTGCTGACCGACGACGTACCGGCCACCGTCGATTTCTACCGTGACCTCATCGGGCTCACCGAAGGCCCGCGGCCCCCGCTCGGCTTCCCCGGTGCCTGGCTCTACACCGGCGGGCAGGCCGTGCTGCACGTGATCGGCGGCCGGCCGAAAAGCGAGCTTCGCGCCGGCGTGATCGACCACATGGCCTTCTCGGCCATTGGCCTGCGCGCCACGATCGCGACGCTCGACGCCAACGGCGTCACGTACCAATGCCGGCAGCAGAAGGGTTCGGGCGTGTGGCAGGTCTTCCTGCACGATCCCAACGGCGCCCGCGTCGAGCTCGATTTCGCGCCGGAAGAGCCGGCGCCGCAATGAGGGCCGCCGGGCCGCCCCAAGGCACGAATTGCTCCCCCTCGGGGGGCAGCGCAGCGGCGATAGCCGCAAGCGTGGGGGCACACCAGTGAGCAGCCCGGCGCCGCAGGCGACGCTCGACCATCTCGTCGTCGCTGCTGCGACCCTCGCCGACGGCATCGAATATTTTGCAGAAATCGCGGGCGTTGCGCCGCAGCCCGGCGGCAAGCACGTCGCGATGGGCACACACAATGCACTCGTGCGCCTGTCCGAGCGGACCTTCCTCGAGATCATCGCGATCGACCCGGCGGGAATCAAGCCCGCGCGACCCCGATGGTTCGAGCTCGACAACATCGCGCTGCAGGCGGAGCTCGCCGAGCGGCCACGCCTCATCCACTGGGTCGCCCGGACGACCGGGATCGAGCGCGCCGCTGCGGGATGCGCGGTTCCACTCGGCAGCATCCACCCGATGGAACGCGGCGCCTATCGCTGGCGAATCACGATCGCCGACGACGGCGCGCTTCCGGCCAAGGGGATCGTTCCCACCCTGATCGAGTGGGATGTCCCGCAGCATCCGGCGGATTCTCTGCCGAAGTCGAACGTATCGATCGCCGGATTGGCCGCGGCACATCCTGATCCCGCCGCGATCCGCACGGCGCTGGGCACCCTCGGCCTCGACGGTGTCCTGCCGGTGACCTACGACCGCGACGCGCGACTCGCGGTGATGCTGCGCACCCCGCGCGGCATCGTGACGCTATGAGCCCGAAGGGCGAATACCGGAGCGCGCAGCGCGAAGGTAGTCCAGTGGGCGCGCTACTTCGGCAGATAATCGTCCCGCTGCGGCGTGAATGTGTCGAGCAGCACACTTTGCTTCAGGCAGCGGCAACCATGCGGCACGCCCGATTTCTTGTACATCGTGTCGCCGGCACGGACGATCTTCGTCTCGCCGCCGATCGTGAATTCGAACTCGCCCGAAAGCACGTAGGTGAGCTGCTCGTGCGGGTGCGAGTGCATCGGTCCGACGGCCCCGGTCTCGAAATTCACTTCGACCTGCATCAGCCCGCCGTCATGGGCGAGCACTTTGCGGGTCACGCCGCCACCCAGATCCTCGACGGGCAGCTCCTTTGCGTAAACGAACATCGGTAACACTCCTTTCTGATGTCTTGTTGTCGATTGCCGCGGCACGCACCTGCCGAGCGCCATGGAAATTCAGGCGAGCGCACCCCGGGCCGCCACTGGCCACACGCATTCGACGCGCGTTCCGCGCACTCCGACGATCCAGTCGTAGAGGTTGACGGTGGGATCGCAATGTCCGGGGACAAGCCAGAGCCGGTCGCCGATGACGGGCGGCGATGTGTCCGGCGCGACGGCCAGCGTGCCATGCTCGTCGGTCGCTTTCACGTAGCGTCAATCCGCGCACGCCGTACACTTCCGGCAGACCCGAATCCACGGCGAATGCCTTCAACCCTGCATCGATCACCGCGCGCTCGCGCGCCGCCGCGCTCATCACCGTCGCCAGCACGAACAGGCTCTGCTCGAAGTGGTGCTGGTCCGGCGCCAGCGCGTTTTTCTGGTAATCGACGTCCATGAAGACGTATGACCCGGGTTGCACCTCCGTGTAGACGCCGCTGTCGCGCTCGCATTGCCAGGTGCCGGTTCCGGCACCGGTAACCGTCGGACAGGCAACGCCCGCCGCCTCGATTGCCGCCTTGGTTTCGCGGGCAAGCGATACCGCCAGCACGATCGCGGCGCGCCGCGCCTCCGGCGTACGCAGATGCTGCGCGCCGCCGTGATACGCCTGGATTCCGCCAAAGGTGAGTCCCGGCGTGCGTGCCACCTCCCGTGCGATGCCCACGGCCGGCGCGCCAGGCGCGACGCCGCAGCGGTTCGCGCCGACGTTGATCTCGACCAATACCGTGATGGTCACACCCGCAGCGCTCGCCGCGGCGCCGATCTCGCGGACCACTCCGGCGTCGTCCGCCAGCACGCCTACTTTGGCGTTCTTCGCCATTGCCGCGAGGCGCGCGAGCTTCGCCGCGCCGACGATCTCATTCGTGACGAGGACGTCGCGAACACCGGCGGCGACGAACGCCTCGGCCTCGCCGACCTTCTGGCAGCAGATGCCGACGGCACCGCGCTCGATCTGCGCGAACGCGATGTCCGGACACTTGTGGGCCTTGCCATGCGGACGCAGCGCCACCGCCGCGCCGCGCAAAGCGTTCGCCATCAGGTCGAGGTTGCGTTCGAAAACGTCGAGATCGACGACGAGCGCCGGAGTGTCGATATCGGCGGCCGAGTCGCCGACGCGCGCGGGCGGGGTCTGCATTGCGGGATCGTACCCTGCCAACGGCCCGCCTCACAAACGGCAGCCGGCGCGGCGTCCGGCACGAATAGCGCTATTTGGGCGCGGCGGCCTCTGCTGCGGCGAGCTGGCCGTAGACGACGTGCGCGATCTTGAGAAGCTGCGCGCGATCGACGTTGCCGGACAGCGCGTAGCCGGAGGCGTCGTCGATCCAGTAGAACACGCTGACGCCGTTCTCTTCGGCGTAACGGAACGCGGTCTCGCTGAGGGCCCGCGGCCTGCTTGCGCACCTGCAGCGACAGGCGTTGCTTGTCGGCATTCTCGTACATGAAGAGCGCGGTGGGCTTTTCGTTGCCGGCGACGAGCCTGCCGCCGACGAGCGCATACCCGACGGCGTTGAGATCGGGCGCGTGCACCTGGAACCCCAGCCGCTTGGTGAGCCAGTTGACGAGGCGCTTTTCCTCCGCCGCCCAGATCTCGACCGGCCGGTTGACGTCCGCAGCATAGAGCGCATGCGCGAATGCCGCCTGCCGCGCGAAGCTCGTCGGCGTGCCCGCGCGCTCGATCAGCACATCGCGCAGCCACCAACCGACGCCGATGCCGACGACGAGCGTCGCGGCGAGACCGAGCGCGGGCGCGAGCAAGCGGGGAAAGCGCGTCGCGTGCTGGGCCGGGGGCACGGCCGCGGCGAGCAAATGCGCGGGGATCGGCTCGGTCAGCACGGGATCGAGCGCATCGCGCAGGGCCGCATTCTGCGCGCGCAGGGTCGCGACGCGCGCCGCGAGCTCCGGGTCGCGCAGCATCGCCGCCTCGACGCTGGCGCAGCCTTCGGCCGGCAACCGACCGTCGACGTAGGCCTGGAGGTCGGCCTCGGGCACGGGCCGTGGATTGGCGGCCATCATGAGCGGGCGAGGATGTTCATTTGACCACGCGCAATCCCGAGGCCGGCTCGGCCACGATGTGGCGCAAGTTGCTGCGCGCGCGCGACAGCCGCGACATCACGGTGCCGACCGGAATCGAGAGGATGTCGGCAATCTCCTCGTAGCGAAGCTCCTCCACGGCCGCGAGCAGCAGCACCTCGCGCTGATCGGCGGACAGCCGGCCCATTTGCTGCAAGAGCTCGAGGAGCTCGACGCGATCGACCTGGTTGGCGCGAACCGGGAGCTGCCATGCGGGATTGCCCGGGTCGGCGTCGATCGACACGTTGGCAGCGTCGCGCCGCGCGAGCGCCAGCTGATTCACGTAGACGTTATGCATGATCGTAAAGAGCCACGCTCGCAGATCGCTCCCCGTCCGCCACATTCGCCGTTTCTCCCAACCCCGGGCGAGCGTGTCCTGGACGAGGTCGTCGGCGCGCGACGCCTCGCCCGTCAGCACGCGCGCGTATCGACGCAGTCGCGGAATCGCGGCGACCAGGTCCGGGTGCGGCAGGCCCGGGGCATCGTTTGAGGCTGGCGGAGTCAAGAAGATCGACTTGGATCGGGGGAGTCTTCGTGCGCGCGTCTTGCCATCTTACTTCGCGATCGCCAGGGACACCCGGGTCAACAGTCCCTGCCGCGTGACTATTCCGGGCGGACCGGCGCCGCGCGGCCGTCTTCGCCACCCGATCCACGATCTCACACCAGGAACAGCGTGGCGAGTCCGAGAAAGATGAAGAATCCGCCCGAATCCGTCACGGCCGTGATGAGCACGGACGAGCCGACCGCCGGATCGCGGCCCGCCTTCATCATCGTCATCGGTATCAGCACACCCATCAATGCTGCCAGCATCAGGTTCAAGGTCATCGCGAGCACCATGACGAGGCCGAGCGCCACAGCCTTGTACAGTACCATCGCCACCAATCCCATCACGCCGCCCCAGATGACGCCGTTGACGAGGCTCACCGTGATCTCCTTGCGGATCAGTTGCCGCGCATTGGCGACCGTCACCTGCCCGAGCGCCACGGCGCGCACGATCATCGTGATCGTCTGGTTGCCGGAGTTCCCGCCGATCCCCGCCACGATGGGCATCAGCGCCGCGAGCGCGACCAGCTTCTCGATCGAGCCTTCGAACACGCCGATCACGCGGGACGCGATGAACGCGGTGACGAGGTTGATCGCGAGCCACGCCCAGCGATTCTTGAACGACGCCCACACCGACGCGAAGACGTCCTCCTCCTGGCGCAGGCCGGCCTGCGCCAGGAGATCCTCCTCGCCGCTCTGCCGCACGAAGTCGAGCACCACGTCGACGGTAACCCGTCCCACCAGGCGATTGTTGGTGTCCACGACGGGAGCGGACACGAGGTCGTAGCGCTCGAATGCCGAAGCCGCGACATCGGCTTTCTCGTGCTGGCGCAACAGCACGACCGGCTCCCGCATGATCGACTCGACCTTCGTGTCGGGATCCGAGACGATCAGCGTGTTGATGGGCAGCACGCCCAGCAGGCGCTCCACACGGTCGACGACGAACACCTGGTCCGTCTGCGACGGCAATTCATCGAAGCGCCGCAGGTAACGCAGCACGACCTCGAGCGTCACGTCCGGCCGCACGGTGATGTCCTCGAAGTCCATCAACGCGCCGACCATGTCGTCGTCGAAGGACATCGCGGCGCGCAACTGCTCGCGCTCCTCCACCGGCAGGCTCTGGAACACATCGTCCATCACCTCCTGCGGGAGGTCGGGCGCGAGATCGGCGATCTCGTCGGCTTCGAGCGTCTCCGTCGCGGCGACGAGCTCGTCGGTATCCATCGACGAGATCAGCGACTCGCGGACCGCGTCGGAGACCTCGAGCAGGATGTCGCCGTCGCGCGAGGCCCGCACGCGGTCCCAGATGTACATCCGCTCGTCGGGCGGAAGCGCCTCGAGGATGTAGGCGATGTCGGCCGGATGGAGCCGGTCGAGCTCGCGCTGCAGCGCGGCGGCGCTCTTCTTGTAGACCGAGCTTTCGGCGAGCTCGGCGTGGGCCTCGGCCGGCGGCTGTTCGAGTTGCTCGAGGACCAGCCCTTCGACCAGCCGATGCTGGCGCAGGAGGTCCGTCACGCGAGCGAGCGCGTCCTGCACGCTGTTCGGCGTGTCGGTTCGCGACGCGACGGCGGTCTCGACGGGTTCGGCCATGGTGCTGATGCGAGCGCTTCAAGGCGTGGGGCCGGAAGATGCCCTCGGCGCGACGCCCACGGCCCTTTCCAGCCCCACTCCGCGTCAATTCTACGCGGGCTAGGGAACCACTGCGCCCGGCATGCGCGCCAGAATCGTGGCGACCCGGCCGTCGAGATAGGCGGAATCCGGCCTGCGTTCGAACGCGCGCGGGCTGGGCGTCATCGCCGCGAGCCTTGCCGCCTGCACCGCGGAGAGTTGCGCCGCCGCGATGCCGAAATAGCGCTGCGCGGCCGCCTCCGCGCCGAACACGCCGTTGCCCCATTCGATCACGTTGAGGTAGAGCTCCAGGATGCGCTGTTTCGGCA
Source organism: uncultured beta proteobacterium (assembly GCA_963840945.1). Taxonomy (GTDB): domain Bacteria; phylum Pseudomonadota; class Gammaproteobacteria; order Burkholderiales; family Casimicrobiaceae; genus CAIWHR01. Next base: position 136,570 of record CAWJAU010000023.1, read on the forward strand.
GGATCGCCTCCAGCAACACCGTGACCACGGCCTCCTCGGCCTTGCGCCAGTAGCTTCGCGCTGGCGACAGGAACAGGTTCTTCGCGAGTTGCTGCGTGATCGTGGAGCCGCCTCCGACGACGCGGCCGGCTTTGCGGTTCTTCTCGATGGCGTTCCTGATGCCGTCCCAGTCGAATCCGCCATGCTCGGTGAACCGCGCATCCTCGGCGGCGATCATCGCGCGCTTGAGCTGCGTCGAGATCCGCGCGTAGGGCACCCATCGGTATTGCAGCACCGCCTTGGCGTTCTTCGCGCGAAGCTCGTCCATCCGCTGCGCCATGAACGCGGTCTCCCCTGGCGGCTGAAAACGGTACCAGCCGATATGCGCCGCAATCCACGCGACCCACAGGAACGCGACGACGACGATCGCGGTGAGGACACGCAAAGTCCAGCGGCCGATGCTATGCGCGAGGGGGCCACTCACTGGCTGCGCCCCGCCTCGCTCATACAGCGGCCTCCGCGCCCTCCGTGGTCTGCGTGGCGGCGCCCTGTCGGCCGCCCTCAATCGCTCGCGGACGCGCCCTTCGGGCCTTGGCTCGCTGACGCTCGCCCGCCTCGCTCATTCGCTGGTGCGCAAGTCGCCCTTTTGGAACATCCAGGTCCGCGTGATATGGAGAACGTCGGTGTCGCGCTTGATGTCGGGAGGAAATGCGGCAAAGGGCGCCGACATCTCGACGATCTTCACCGCCGCGGCATCGAGGACCGACTGCCCCGACGACCGGGTGATCTCGACGTTTTCCACGCTGCCGTCGCTCCTGATCGACACCGTCAGCAGCAAGCTGCCGTAGAGCTGGAGTGAACGCGCCGCTTCGGGATAGTTGAGGTTGCCGATGCGCTCGATCTTGGCGCGCCAGTCCTCGACGTAGCGCGCGAGCCTGTACTCTTCGGCGCGTGCGCCCACGAAGCGGCGCTTCGGCCGCTGCTGATAATTCTCGATGTCCTTCGCGATGCGCGCCTCGATGCGCATCGATTCGAGCGTGCGCTGCATCAGCTCGTTCGCCGAGGGCAGCGCCACGGGCTCGGGCGCCTCGACCAGCTTCGGCATGGCGGGCGCCGCGGGCGCGCCCTGGATGCGCGTCATCAGCTCCCGCGCCTCCTGCTCCAGCACGTCCAGCCTTTGCGACGCGACGGCGATTTCGCCGGTAGCGCTCGCCTTGGGCGACACGGGCAACGGTGTCTTCGCCCGCCGGGGGAGCTCGGTGTTGCCGCCGCCATCGAGATTGGACTGCGCCAGGACATCCGCCACGGCGGGCTTGAACTTCGATTTCGCATTCACGAGCGCCACTTCGAGCGGCGGCGTGCGGTCCTGAATCCGCGTGGGGTCGAAGGGACGGAAGCGGATCACGAGCAACACGGCATGCACGAGGATGGAGGCGCCGAGCGCATAGATGATGAAATGCTCGGTGCGGGGCATGGCGATGCCGAGCGGCATCGCGCGCAGGTTTGCCCGAAACGCGGCGAACCATGACCGCACGGAAGTGCGAACCAGCGTTGCCGCCTGCCGGATGGGGGGCGGTGGGGAGGACGCGCTGCGCGAGGCGGTTTGGCTCAGCAATGGACAAGGCGCTGGAAATAGACAGTCTAGCGCAGCCTCGCGGCGTCAGCCAGTGCTCCTCTGTCCAGCGTATCGACACTCGAGCGTGGCCGCGACGAGGTCGATGCGACCGATCGCGATTCGTACCTGGGTGTCCGCTGGTAGCGCCGGCAGATCCGGGAGCCGGACGACGAGCGGGAGCTGATCGAAGCGGACCAGCGTGTCTCGAATGATGGTTCCCGTCGTCTCGGCGAGGCGCTCTTGCAAGAGCCAGCGCAGGCACCAGTAGCGCTCCATCCGGTCCTGGAACTCGGCGTAGTTCGAGTACGTCGCCTCGAAATCCGTGAGCGCCGCGTAAAGCTCGGCGTCGTTCTCGGCGTACGGCGGCTTCCTTCCATCGAGTGTCGCGAGCACCTGGCGCTGATTGACGAGGTCGCTGTAGCGGCGCAGCGGCGAGCTCGACCACAGGTAGTGCGCGACGCCGAGCCCCTGGTGCTCGCCCGGACGGGTGCTCATCTTCACCTTGCCGTTCGACTGCGTCCGGTACAGGCCCGCGACTTGCGCGTCGGCGAGCCGCTTGCCCCACTGGCTGTTGACGAAGATCATGAGCTCGGCGATGAGCTTGTCGAGCGGGCTTCCGCGCGGCCTCGGGACGATGCGTACACGGCCGACCTCGAGGCCTTCTATCGTTTCCTCCCAATCGACGTGGAAGCTGTAATCGATGCGCGCGAAGTCCGCCTTGCCGCGCGCATCCGACAGGCGTTGCGCGAGCTTCCAGAGCACGCGAAGTTCCGTCGTCCAGGGCGGATCCGACAGTCCCGGAAGGTCGGCGGCGAACGCATCACCGATCGCATCGAGCCGCAGATTGGCGGCGATCGGCACGCGATTGACGCGCGTCTCGTGCCGGAGGAGCGTCCCGTCCGCCGCGACTTCGGCGTACAGCGAGAGCGCCGGAGGACAGCGGCCTTCCGCCAGCGTGAATGCGTCCACCACGTCGTCGGGCAGCATCGTGATCTTGCGCCCGGGCATGTAGACCGTGGAGAGCCGCGCCCGGGCCGCGGCGTCCAGCGGAGACCCGCGGGGAATCCCGAGCGCCGGGGCAGCGATATGCACGCCGACTTCGTAGTGCCCGTTCGGCAGCTCGCGCACCGAGAAAGCATCGTCGACTTCCGTCGTGGTCGCGTCGTCGATCGAGAACGCGCGGACATCGGCCTGCGGCAGATCGGGCACGGGCGCCGGCCCGCCGCAGCCCGCGAACGAGATGCCGTGCGGGAACGCTTGCGCCAGGAACGCGTTGTAGTGGTAGTCGTGCGACGAAGGTATGGCGCCGCAGGCGGCGAGCAGGGACACCGGATTCTTCTGCGCGGTGTCGCACGCCGCGGCGAGCGTCTTCCACTCGAGCGTGTTCTTGTCCGGCCGGTAGAGCAGCATGTCGAGCTTCGCACGGAACGCGTCGGGCAGGTGGCCCGCGCGGAGCTCGTCGCACCACGCGGCCATCTGCTCGGCCTCGTGCTTCTTGCGCTCGACCGAGGCGAGCGCGGCGGCGAGCGCCTGCGGCGGCGCACGGCGATACCTGCCCTTGCCTCGCTTGTAGAAAAACATCGGGGCGGCCGCGAGCGCCATCGCGACCGCGGCGGCCTCGACCGGCGCCGGCGCATGGCCAAAATATTCGCGCGCGAGGTCGATGAAACCGAAATCGTCGTCGCCCGAGACGTCCCACAGGAAGTTCGGGTCGAGCTCGCGTGCCTCTTTCTGTGCCTCGGCTATCAGCATCGGCGGTGAGGGCTCCGCATACCGCAGCAGAACCGCCGCCGCCTTGATCTTCAAGCGCTTGCCGGAAGCAGCCTCGACCTGCAGCGACGCATCGTTGTCGGTCAGGACCGTGCCGGCCTTGAGCTGGCCGTCGTCCTCGAAGAGAACATGCATGAGGATGACGGTTCAGGGGAGCAGGAGGGAACCGAGCTCGGACGCGGCATCCTGCAGTGGCTGCGCGAAGCGCGTGGCCATTTCGCCCGCGGTCACGAGGCGCCCCTGCAGGATGATGTTCATCCCCGCGACGAAATTGCCGCCGATGTCCTTGACCGGTACGGCCAGCGTGCAGAGTCTTGCCTCCATCTGCTGGCTCGCGAATGCGAAACCCGATTCGCGGACTTCGCGCAGCACCGCGCGCAATTTCTCGGGGGACGTAAGCGTGTGTTCGGTGTAGGGGTGGATCCGGATGCGGGCCAGATACGCGTCGAGCTCCTGCGCCGGGAGATGCGCAAGCATGGCCTGGCCAATCGACGTGCAATACGCGGGCAGGCGCCGGCCCACGTTGAGCGCCGGAGACATGATGCGCGAGGACGCCGAGCGGGCGATGTACACGATCTCGTCCCCGTCGAGGATTCCGAGCGAGCAGGCCTCGTGCAGCGATTCGCCGAGCCGATCCAGGATCGGCTGCGCCAGCACCGCGAGCGGAGACGTCGACAGATAGGCATGGCTGAACGACAGGACGCGCGGTCGCAGGTAGAACCGCCGCGCGTCGTCGGCCGCAACGAAGCCGAGCTTCGACAACGTGTGCAAGCTGCGTCGTGCCGCCGCGCGCGGAATACCCGTCCGATGGCTGACCTGCGCGATCGACATCCGGCGCTTCTTGTCCGAAAGGGCCAGCATCACGGCCAATCCCCGTGCCAGCGCAGTGACGAAATCCGGGTCTTCGCCAAACTGCGCGATGGTTTCGGCAACGAGCTCTGCGGGATCGGGCGGCCGCGGCGTCGCGGGCGAATCGGCGAACTCTACGAAGGGCTCCGCAGGTTGAAGGACATTGGCTTCGCTCGACATGGGGATCCTTTCGACTACGCCGCGAAACGGGATTGCGCGATGGCTGCTTATCGGGCAGTCGGGGCGACAGCCGCCCGGATGATATCCTTTGCGCCCCATTATCTCCAGAATACGGCAGAAATTCGGTCTGGCGCGCACAAATCTGTGCGTCAGGCGCACAGATTGTCGATATACGCCCTTGACGGGAGAATTGGGACAGCCGTATCGTTCGTCTGCTCAGCGGATTGAAAATGGCGAGCGGAGTTGACGCCTTGGCGCATCGGCGGAAACAGAACCGCGTACTATTACGCCTCCGGCGCGCGGCCAAGCGTAACAGACGGTCCACGAGATAACCTTCACCCCTCCGCATTCATCCGCCCGCGCTAATTTCCCGCGCATGGGCCGACAACCGAGGAGAACCCGAGACATGCCCGCGACCGAAACTAAGAAGCCGATTACCGAGGAGCAGCAGCAGGAGCTGGACGAGGTCTTCGAGCGCGCGCAGAAGGCGCTGGCGATCATCGAGACCTACGACCAGGCGCGCGTCGATCGGCTGTGCCAGGCGGTGGCCTGGGCGGTCGCCAACAAGCAGACGTTCACGCGCCTGGTCGACGATGGGCATCGAGGAGAGCGGCCTGGGCGACGCCGTGAGCCGGATGGGCAAGCGGATGAAGATCCGCGGCGTGCTGCGCGACGCGCTGCGCCAGAAGAGCGTCGGCATCATCGAGGAGCTGCCGGAGAAGGGCATCGTGAAATACGGCAAGCCGGCGGGCATCATCGCCTGCATCGTGCCCACCACCAACCCCGACCTGACGCCCGCCGGCAACGCGATCTACGCGATCAAGGCGCGCGACGTGGTCATCTTCTCGCCGCATCCGCGCTCGAAGAAGACCTCGTTCGAGACGGTGCGGCTGATGCGCGAGGCGCTGGAGCGCGAAGGCGCGCCGGCCGACATCCTGCAATGCCTGACCAAGGTGAACATCCCGATGTCGCAGGCGCTGATGGCGCGCGCCGACCTGATCGTCGCCACCGGCGGCCAGCCGATGGTGCGCGCCGCGTACAGCTCCGGCACGCCGGCGTACGGCGTCGGCGCCGGCAACTCGACGATGATCATCGACGAGACCGCGAACATCGAGGAAGCGGCGCGCAACACGCGGCTGTCCAAGACGTCGGACTTCGGCTCCGGCTGCTCGGCCGACGGCAACCTGATCATCGAGGCGTCGATCTTCGACAAGCTGCTGGAGCAACTGCAGGCCGAGGGCGGCTACCTCGCGTCCGACGCCGAGAAGGCGGCGCTGCGCCGGGTGATGTGGGACGACGAGGCGCACCGCACGGCGGACACCGTCGCGATCGCGCCGCAGCAGCTGGCCAAGGCGGCCGGGTTTCGCGATTCCGGCCGACCGCAAGTTCATCATCGTGCACGGCGACGGCATCGGCAAGGAGCATCCGTTCTCCGGCGAGAAGCTGACCACGCTGCTGGCCGTCTACCAGTACAGCGGCTTCGACCAGGCGCTCGCGATGATGCGCGGCATCTACGAGGTCGGCGGCAAGGGCCACTCCTGCGGCATCTATTCGTTCGACCAGGACCACATCCATCGCCTCGCGCTGGCGGCGCCGGTGTCGCGGATCATGGTGCGCCAGCCGCAATCGAAGGCCAACGCCGGCGCGTTCAACAACGGGATGCCGATGACCTCCAGCCTGGGCTGCGGCACGTGGGGCGGCAACATCGTCTCCGAGAACGTGCACCTCAAGCACTACATGAACACCACCTGGGTGTCGGTGCCGATCAAGGAGGACAAGCCCTCGGACGAGGAGCTCTTCGGCGACGTTCTACGACCCGGCGCTCGAAGCCGAGGTCGAGACCATCACGACTTGAGTCGGGGCACACGCCGGCGCGGGCCGTCATCCGCGCGCCGGCAACGCCCACTCCTCCGCGCAACGAACCGGCCACAGCCACTGTCATGACAACGAAGAAGCCCGAGGAACTGCTCGCCGATGCGTCCGCCTGGTGGGACACGGCGATCATCGACATCCATCCGGGCAAGATCGCGATTCGCGGCTATCCGATCGAGGAGCTGATCGGCCGCGTGCGCTTTCCCGACATGATCTGGCTGATGCTGCGCGGCGAACTGCCGTCGCGCGGACAGTCCGACCTCCTCGAAGCGGCGATGGTGCCCGGCGTCGACCACGGGCCGCACGCGCCGTCGATCGCCATCGCGCGCATGGCGGTCACGTGCGGGCTGCCGGTCAACGGCGCGATGGCCTCGGCGATCAACGTGCTCGACGACATCCACGGCGGCGCCGGCCAGCAGTGCATGGAGCTCTATCGCGAGATCGACGCCGCAGCCGGCGCGGATGGCGAACTCGTTGACGGCGGCCACCGCCGTCATCGAGCGCCATCGCAACGCCGGCGAGAAGATCGTTCCCGGCTTCGGCCACCGCTTCCATCCGGTCGACCCGCGCACCGCGCCGCTGTTCGCACTGGTCGCGAAGGCGCAGGCCGCGGGCATCGTGTCCGGGCGCTACGCCGCGATCGGCCACGCGGTCGAGGCGGCGATCTCGGCGATCAAGAAGCGCCACATCCCGATGAACATCGACGGCATCACGGCCGTCATCTTCTGCGAGCTGGGCTTCGAGCCGGAGCTCGGCCGCGGCCTGTTCGTCCTGTCGCGCCCGGTCGGCATTCTCGCGCACGCCTGGGAGCAGAAGCAGCGCGGCCGCCGCATCATGGGGCCGATGCCGAGGGAGATCCCGTACCGCTACAGCGGCCCGGCGCGGCGCGCCGTGCCTCCCGGCGCCGGGAACACGGGCGCCAACGACTGAACCATAGCTGCCTGCGACTGCGGCGGCGCGCAACCCGGGAATGGAGGATGTGGCAATGAAAGACCTGATCGCGAACCAGCTGGTGAAGTACCTGGAGGCGCGCGGCGTCGAGCACATCTTCGGCCTGTGCGGCCACACCAACATCGCGGTGCTCGCGGCGCTGTCGAAAAGCAAGAAGATCAAGTTCGTCAACACGCGCCACGAGCAGATCGCCGCGCACGCGGCCGACGGCTATGCGCGCGCGACGAGCAAGGCATCGGTGGTGCTGATCGCATCTCTCGCCCGGGCTCACCAACGCCGCGACGGGCGTGGCCAACGCCGCGCTCGACTCGATCCCGATGGTGGTGATCGCCGGCGACGTGCCGACGCACTACTATCGGCAAGCATCCGCACCAGGAAGTGAACCTGCACGCGGACGCGTCGCAGTACGAGATCTACCGGCCGTTCGTCAAGCGGGCGTGGCGCGTGGATTCGCCGCACCTCTTCCCCGAGATCATCGAAAAGGCGTTCGCGCTGGCCGAGAGCGGCCGTCCGGGGCCGGTGCTGGTCGACGTGCCGATGGACATCTTCTCCAAGGAGATCGACGTCGAGCTGTTCGAGCGCCTGCGGCACAACACCAAGGCGCTGCAGAAGCCTTCGCTCGACGACGAGACGGCCGAGGAGATCATCCGCGCGCTGCTCGGCGCGAAGACTCCGCTGCTCTACGTCGGCGGCGGCATCCTGCTCGCCGACGCTGCCGACCGAGATGCGCGAGCTCGCCGAGCACCTGTCGCTTCCCGTCGCGCACACGCTGATGGGCAAGGGCGCGTTGCCCGACGACCACCCGCTGATCCTCGGCATGACCGGATTCTGGGGCACGAAGTTCATCAACGACAAGTGCTGGGGCGCCGACTGGATCCTGGGGCTCGGCACGCGATTCTCCGAGGCCGACTGCAGCTCGTGGGAGACGGAGTACACGTTCAGCTTCCCGCCGACCAAGCTGATCCAGATCGACATCGATCCGGCGGAGATCGGCCGCAACTATCCCGTGGCGATCGGCGCCGTTGCGGACCTCAAGCAGGCGCTGCGGGTGCTGAACCGCGTTGCCCGCAAGCTCGCGCCAGAGGGCGTGAAGCGGCCCGAGCTGGTGGCCGAGATGGCGGCCAACCGGAAGAGCTTCGTCGCCGGCAACAGGAAGGCGATGGAGAGCGATGCGTGGCCGATGCGGCCCGAGCGCATCCTCGCCGACCTGCGCGCCGTCATGCCGCGTGACGCGATCCTCTGCACCGACGTGGGCTGGAACAAGAACGGCATGGCCCAGCAGTACCCGATCTACACGCCGGGCAGCGTCTTCACGCCCGGCGGGTTCGCGACGATGGGCTTCGGCTCACCGGCGGCGCTGGGCGCGAAGATGGCCCTGCCGGACAAGGTGGTCGTAGCGTTGATCGGCGACGGCGGCTTCGGCCAGAACCCGGCGGTGCTCGCTACCGCGTTCGAGGAAGACATCGCGGTGATCTGGGTGATCATGAACAACTACGCGTTCGGCACCATCGCCGGTCTCGAGAAGGCGCACTACGGCACGACCTTCGGCACGGTGTTCGAGAAGGACGGCAAGCCTTACTCGCCCGACTACGCGGCGATCGCCCGGGCTTACGGCATCGATGGCGTCAAGGTCGAGCTCGGCCGCCGAATTCAAGCCCGCGCTGGAGAAGGCCGATCCAGTCGAAGCGCCCGGTCGTCATCGACGTCGTACATGGAGAACGAGCCCATGCCCACGGCGGGCCACTGGAACATCATGGACATCTACTCGCCGGGCAAGAAGGTGCATCACGTCGGCACCGGCGACTGACGAGGGGAACGACCATGAAGCAGGAATTCTCCCTCGCGCACCTGACGGTGCTGGGTTGCGCGCCGCCGGAGATGACCTACATCGCGGCGCGCGCCGGCTACGACTACGTCAGCATCCGTCCCATCTACATGGGGCTGCCCGGCGAGCCCAACTACTCGCTGGCCGAAAACCCGCAGATGCTGAAGCAGACGAAGGCAGCGCTCGCGTCGACCGGCATGCGCGTCCACGACATCGAGCTCGCACGCGTCTACGAAGGCCTGCATCCCACGAAATACCTGCCTGCGATGGAAGTGGCCGCCGAGCTCGGCGCCAAGGCCGTCCTCTCCAGCATCTGGGGCGGCGAGCGCGAGTTCTACATCGAGAAGTTCGCCGAGATCTGCGACCTCGCCAAGCCCTTCGGCCTGACCGTGGACCTTGAATACGTTCCCATCGCCGCCGTGGCGAACCTGGCGCAGGCGGTCGACGTGCTGCGCGCGGTCAGGCGGAGCAACGCCGGCCTGATGATCGACACGCACCACCTCCACCGCGCCCGCGACAACCCGGCTGACCTCGACGCGGTGCCGCGCGAGTGGTTCCACTTCGCCCAGCTGTGCGACGCCCCGGCCGAGATCCCGACCGAACGCGCCGAGATGATCCGCATCATGCGCGAGGCGCGCCTGTACGTCGGCGAAGGCGGCATCGACGTCGCGAGCATCCTCGCCCACATCCCGCATTGCGTCTACTCGATCGAGCTGCCCAACAAGGAGCGGCACGAGGAAATCGGCTATGCCGAGCACGCGACGCGATGCCTCGAGACGCTGAAGGGGTATCTCGCCGAGAATCGCGGGGAGAAGACTGCCCGCGACAAGCGCCGTTCCGGACGCGCGATGGCCGGCAGCCGGCGCTCCGTCGCGGCCCCCTGATCGGAACACAGGGCATGAAGAAGCAGATCAAGGCGGTCGATACACGCGGCAGGAAGCTGGGCGGCGAAACCCCGCTGCTCTGCACGCCGCTGGTCGGTCGTACCCGCGAGCGGCTGCTCGCGGAAGCCGCCCGCGTCCTCTTGCAAAAGCCCGATCTCGTCGAATGGCGCGTCGATTTCTTCGACGCGATCGGTGACGCAGGTGCGGTGATCGAGACGGCGCGGGCGCTGCGTGGCGTCGTCGGCAAGCGTCCCATCATCTTCACTCGACGCGCCGAGCGAGGCGGCGGCGAGCGCACCACAATCGGGGACGCCGCGGTCGTAGAGCTCTACGATGCAGTCGCGGCGAGCGGATTCGTCGACTTCGTCGATTTCGAGACGGACAACGACCCCGAGCACCTGCGCCGCGTGCGCGAGAGTACGCGGCGGTACGAGGTCCGGCTCATCCTGTCCTATCACAACTTGAGCTACACGCCGGGGCTCGATTACCTCGTCGACCGGTTCCTCGAGGCGGAGCGGCTCGGCGGCGACGTGGCGATGGTGCAGGTCATGCCGCGGGTTCGTGCCGACGTGCTTCGCTTGCTGGCGGCGACGGCCGAGGCCGACGAGAAGACGCGCATCCCGCTGATCAGCATGTCGGTGGGACCGCTCGGTTCGGCGTCGCGGATGGTCGGCGGCCTGTTCGGCTCGTGGTTGAGCTTCGCCGTCGGCGAGTCCGCGTCGGCGCCGGGACAGATCCCGATCGGCGATCTCGTGACGGTGTACGACATCATCCGGCGGGCCCGCGGTGGCGAAATGCTATGACCCGCGACTGGAACCAACGCGGCAGAGTGCCTGACGGCGCGCGCTCGGCGCGTCATTGACTCCTCCTATAATCGACTGACTTTCAGGCCACCTTACCTCACGCCGCGTTACTGGCGCCAACACAGTCATGTCACCCCAGATTCTTACGGGTCGCTGCCTTTGCGAAGGCGTCGAGTACAGGATCGAGGGTGAGCTCGGTCCTATCCTCAACTGTCACTGCTCGCGGTGCAGGCGTTGGCATGGCGCCGCCTTCCGCACCCGCGCGTCCATCAAGTCCACCCAGTTCACGTGGGTGAAGGGAAAAGAGCTCGTCAAGACGTTTCATTCCTCGGAGTTCACGGCAAAGCATTTCTGTTCGGTCTGCGGATCCAGCCTCATCAGCACCTACGACAATGACCCCGAAAGAATGAGTCTGCCGCTCGGCGGGCTGGACCAGGCGCCCAGCAATCGCGTCGAGGGTCACTTCTTTGTTGGTTCCAAAGCACCGTGGTTCGAGATTACCGACGGGTTGCCTCAGCATGAAATGTGGCCCGGCTCCCGCACCAACGTGCGCAAGACCAACGAAGAGACCTGACTGTCTGCGAGCTCTGCCTCTTTCTTCAAGTGCGCCTGCCGCTCGAGCGCACGGCCGCGGCCGGCATGCACCGCAGAACTACGCCCCACGCACGGTGTGCTGTAAAAACAGCGTGGCAATCGCCTCGCGCAGCCAGCGATTGCCGGGGTCATTGTGATAGCGCGCGTGCCAATGCTGCTTGACGGTGAACATCGGGATAGGAATGGGACACGGAAAGACACGAAGCCCTCCTAGTTTCGCCAGCGTGGACCCGATGTCTCGCGGCAGGGTGACGATCAAGTCGGTCCTCGCCACGATACGAACAAGCCCGAGAAAGCTCGGCAACTCGAGGAGCACCCGTCGCTTGATCTTGCGTTGAGCCAGGATCCCCTCCAACAATTGATGGCCGGTGCCCGCAACCACGCTGATATGGGCCTCTTCCTTATACAAACTCAAGCTCAACTTGTTGCGAATGCGTGGATGCGAAGCATTCGCGAGGCAGATCCAGTCTTGCGGAAAGAGCGTCTGCTGATATATCCCGGATTCGAGCCACGGAATGTATCCGAGCGCGAGGTCGGCATCGCCGGACTCTAGCGCATGGGCAGTATTGCCATCTATGCGTGCCGCCGCGAGACGCACTTGGGGGCCTACTGCGCGGACATGGGCCAGCAGTTCTGGCAACAGCGCAATGTGGGCAGCGTCGGTCATGCAGATGCGAAAGCGCCGTTGCGCCGTCGCCGCAACAAACCCTGGCTCCCATACCGATAGCCGCCGTACCGACTCCAGAATCTCGCGGGCTTGGCTGATCAGCATATCCGCCGCGGGGGTCGGCTGCATGCCACTGGGTGTACGCACGAAGAGCGGATCCCGTAGCTGTCGGCGCAGCTTGGATAGCCAGATGCTAACGGTGGGTTGGCTTTGTCCGAGGACGTGGGCCGCGCGGGTCACACTCCGTGTCGCATAGAGGACGTCGAATAGCCGTAGAAGCTTGAATTCGACGCCGGAGGGGCTGGAGCGTGCCGTTTTGGCCATTGCGCCACGCAATATACACATTCCATGCATTGCGTGTATAGCATCGCTCGAGGCTCCTATCCTCCATCAGAGTTGCGACACTACGGCATCCGCGATGGCGCGCGTGCCGTCGCTACCGCCGAATTCGAACGGCACGATCTTGCCATTCGCAAATACAGTATCCACTGCGCGCTCGATTCGTTTCGCGGCCTGCGCGAGCGCGTCGTTGCCGCTGCGTTGCGCGAGCCAGTCGAGCATCAGCGCAGCAGACAGAATGGTCGCCGTGGGGTTGGCCTTGCCCTGCCCCGCGATGTCTGGCGCAGAACCGTGGCAGGCTTGGAAGAGTCCGTGCTGATCGCCGATATCCGCTGAGGGGGCCATGCCCATGCCGCCGACGAGCGCCGCCGTCTCGTCAGACAGGATATCGCCGAACATGTTTTCCATGACAAGAACGTCGAAATCCCACGGCTTGCGGATCAGGTCGAGAGCGGTAGCGTCGACATAGTTGTGGCGCGCCTCGATGTCTGGAAATGCGCGGGAGCGCTCATCGAAGATTTTGCGGAAGAACGCCATCGAGCGGAACGCGTTGGCCTTGTCTACGCAGGTGACGCACCCGATGCGGCCGCTCGCTTTGCGCCGCTGCGCCAGCCGGAAGGCGAAATCGTGCACGCGCTCAGAGCCGCGCCGCGTAATCACCATAGTGTCCCGCGCTTCCTGGTCATTCGTTATAGTGCCTTTGCCGCGTGACGCGAACAAGCCTTCGGTTGATTCCCGAACCACCACAAGGTCGATGTCCCGAGCGCGGGGATCAGCGAGCGGTAACGGAACCCCGGGAATGGCGCGTGCCGGACGAACCCCGGCATAGAGCTCGAGCTCGACGCGCAGATCGAGTTGCGGCGCGATTTCGGTGCCATCGGCGTACCTGATTTCGGGCCATCCCATCGCTCCGAACAGAATTGCGTCCGCGGCACTGGCGGCCGCCAGTGTCTCGGGGGGCAGCGCATCGCCCGTGGCCTTGAAATGCATCGCACCGGCGGGATAAGTGACAAACCGAAGCTCAAACCCCGCGTTGCGTTGCACTTGGTCGAGCGTCAACAGCGCAGCGTCAATCACCTCGACGCCGATGCCATCGCCCGGAAGCACACAAATGTCGAAATGCGTTGCAGATGTCATTCAAAGCTTCGCAGGGCAAAGAGGTACAGGAGCAACAGGAGCAGCGAGCAAGATCTCCATTACTTCCCTCGTTGCCACTGCGAGTTCCATATTTCCTGCTTTGCTGCAATCGGTGCATCTTGAATGAAGATGTTGAGCAACAAGACGTAGAACTGATTTTTCGGGGTAGTCGAAGGCGATCTCGAGATCTCAATGTCGGCACGAACGTATCGCTCCCCGCAGTCGCACGCCAATGATTCGCGGCTTGTTTGGACACGCCCCTTGCTGGCCCACAGTAAGCGGACGAGACGGTCCTCGCGGCGGATGTCTTGGCCTATTTCCAGGCTCTTGGCGAGGTCGGCCGATGTCGACGAAATCTTTTCTGTGAGTTCTTGCGTCGGCTTCCCGTAGGTGCGAGTCAGCTCTGCGCGCAGCTTATCGAACGAATGGCTAATCCTCCGTTGCTTTTCAAGTACGACGTCGGGATAGGTACGTTGAACGTCCAACTGATACAGAGGTTGGTCTGGACTGAGCGAAGGATGGGCGAAGGTGGCGGAAACGGCATCTGCGACGTCGGCGCCGGCAGGGCCGGCTCGGCAATCAGTGAGCGTTCCTCGCCTGATTTCAAGCAGGGCCACCACCTCTGGGGGATATCCTTCGCTCTCGTGGTAAATCGACGTGGCAACGGCGCAACGCGAATAGAGTCGACTCAGTGTAGAAGAAACCTTTTCCGGCGACTCGCCGAGGGCAATCCCGAACGCCGATAACTGTCGAGGCAGCTCTGCATGTTCATACTCGGCGCACGACATGAGCAGGAGGGCGGCCAACGAGTACACACCGACAACTCCGATGAAGGCTCGGTTGCTGGTTTTGCGGCCGAACAGGTCGCGTCTATGCATTCACAGAGTTAGTCTGCAGCAACAACGCTTGTGCTCGCATGATGTACCTTTCGTCCGGGCGAATAGATGTCCATGATGTTCCAATGGCCGGCCGTAGGAACGGGCTCGTTCTGCATGATGACGTCGATGACGACAGGTTTCCCCGACTGGATCGCGCGGTCGAGCGCAGGTTTAAACTCGGCGGCCGAATCGACTTTCACGCCTTCGATGCCATACGCTTTCGCGATCGCGGCAAAGTCGGGTGACCAAGCCTTGCCGTTCTTCTCGAACACCGTACCGAAAGTAGTGTCGAAGTGCGCCTTCTCGAGACCAGCAATCGTGCCGTACGCATAGTTGTTCATGATGACCCACACGACGGAAATATCCAACTCGAACGCAGTAGCGAGTAAAGCCGGGTTCTGGCCGAATCCCCCGTCGCCCACCAGGGCGATCACCACGCGATCTGGTTGGGCGAGCTTGGCGCCCATTGCGGCGGGCGCACCGAAGCCCATGGTCGCATAGCCACCTGGCGTGAGGATCGAGCCGGGCTCATATATCGGAAATTGCTGGCCGACGCCGTTCTTGTTCCAACCAACGTCGGTGACGATGAGCGCATTTCTCGGCGCGCACGTCTCGCACATCCGCCAGGATGCGTTCCGGACGCATCGGATAAGCATTGCTCTCCACGAACGCGCGGTTGCCGGCAACGAAAGTGGCGCGGAAGGCAGCAATCTCGCTCGCCACTTCGGGCCGCTTGAGACCCTTCGGAACCATATTGTGAGCGACCCGATTGATCACTGTCAGCGCCTGCTTGAGGTCAGCGACCGCGCCAATTTCGACGGGGAAGTTGCGGCCAATCTCCGCCGGGTCGATATCAATGTGAATGAGCTTCGTTGGCGGAAAATTGAACGTGTACTCGGGTTCCCAGGAACTGCAATCCGCTTCTGAAAAACGCGTACCAAGTCCCACAATTACGTCGGCAGAGCGGCATTGCTCGTTAATGAACTTTGTTCCCCAAAACCCCGTCATGCCAAGAACGAATGGATGATCGTCCGGAAGCGCCCCTTTGCCCATCAGCGTGTGAGCGACGGGGATCTGGAGATGATCCACTAATTCGCGCAGTTCGGCGGTTGCATCTGCCGCAATGACACCCCCACCGACATAGAGCACCGGATGCCGCGCCGATAGGAGGCTATTGACGATTTCGGTTGCGGTCTGCTCGTCAATCGTTGGCTTGCGAAGGGTCTTGGTGTTCAGTCTGCAAGCGCTCGAACAGCGCCACATCGACTTCCTTCGAAAAAATGTCCATCGGTACGTCCACTAGCACCGGCCCCGGGCGCCCGCTTTCGGCGAGCGCGAAAGCCTTTTCGATGATCTCCGGAAAGAGCTCGGGCTGATCAACACGCCAGGCACGTTTCACAAAAGGACGATAGATCTCAAATTGGGACGCATCGGAGTGCATGTTGACTTCCTGATGCGGATGCTTGCCGTGATAGTGCGTCGGAACGTCGCCTGCGATCACGACCATCGGCACCGAGTCAAGCGATGCACTCGCCACCCCGGTGGCGGCGTTGGTGAGCCCGGGGCCCAGGTGGGAGAGCACGACCGAAGTCGTCTTCTTTGCGCGGGCATATCCGTCAGCAGCATGCGCCGCGATCTGTTCGTGCCGCGTGTTGACAAATTTGATCCGGCTCTTCGCCAATGCTGCCAGCACGGCAATATTCGTATGGCCGCACAACCCAAAAATGTGCTCGACGCCGCGCGCCTCCAGGTACCGAACCAGTTGATTCGAAATCAGATCCCTCATCTTCGCCTCCTAGGTGCCAGTGTGGACGCGCACGCAAACACACTTGAATCTGATACGGAAAACCGCAGCGGGCACGCCGTACGTCGTGTCTACGCCAATCGCTTGCACTTGTTCGCCCATTGATTTCGTATCGACAAAGTTATTGGCGGGCCGCCCCGCTCGTCTTCAGGAAACCGGCTTCACGAAGTCTCGCTTCGCTGGACCAGCGTACGTGTAGTCGATCGTCGGAGGCATTGGCCCCTTGTTTGTTCGACCCTCCTGAATCTGCTCCCACGCGTGGGCAAGAATCCCCGCGGCCCTTGAGAGTATGTATATCCCTCTGCCAAGCTCAGGCGCAAACCCGAGCTCGCAAAAAATGACCGCCGTCGCTCCGTCGACATTCAACGGGATCGGCACGCGCTTTCGCGATGTGAGTGTTTGTTCGACGGCGATCGCGATATCGGCAAATCTCCCAGCTATCGTGCCTTCGTCGCGGGCCTGCCGAACCAGTGTCAAAATTCGCACAGCTCTTGGGTCAACATCATGAAAGCGATGGCCAAATCCCCCGATAATCTTTCCGTGCTGCTCGACATGTCGATCGATCGCAGCAACGACGACACTTTCATCCACATTGCGGCCCTCGAGGCGGCGATCGATGTCATACAGGAGGGACATGCATTGCTGACCCGCTCCCCCGTGCGAGTCGTCAAGCACGTTAATGGCCGATGCCATGGCCCCATTGACCGGTAAGCCGCAAGTAATCGCCATTCTCGAGATTGCTCCTGAGGGAGCATGTAAACCATGGTCGACCCCCGAAACCAGCGCAACGTCCAAGAGCTGGGCCTGTTTCTCACCAGGCAACTCACCCCGAAGCAGCAGCCAAACCATTTCCGAGTAGCGAAGGTGTCCTATCAGCTGCTCGATGGGGTATCCGCGGATGCCGATGTAGTTCGGACGAACGTCGGTTATCCTCGTTGACCACCACGCGTGTGCCTCAGCCAACCGCTGCTCTGCGTTTGTCACATCCATGGTATTTGGTCGGCGTTCGCGGACATTGCGGCGGCAAAGGCAAGAATTGCGCAAAGCGTGGTCATCCTCACTTACGATTCTCCGATAAAAGGGGACGCGAATGTCCTTGGGCTGTTCAACACGAAGACAAGTGATGCCCCGGGCTGTCGCGTCAGCCAACCGAGGCGCTATCGATAGTCAAGGACTACCGAAACGAACAGCTCCCAGGAGCAGGAGAGAGCCCCCGAAGGGGCCTTCTCTCTGTACTCCTCAAGCGCAGACGCGTTTGCCGACGACTCTTGAAACAACGCAGAAGGGAAAGTTACCCATTGACGCAGAAGGGAAGGTTACCCATTGCGGAAAGGATGCCGTTCACAATGTGCGACTTGAAAAAGGCCTGACCGGGGAAACCCGAGCCGTCTTGCCACAATTGCGAGTCGTGGCCCAGGCCGGTAACGAAGGCGCGGCCGCCATCGTAGTACTGACACCAAGCCATGGGATGGAAGGCGCCGTGGCCCGGATGCGTAGTCGACTTGGTGGCCAGTGAGGATTCGTCGATCGCGAGCAGAAACTTCACACGCGTCGGGTAAGGCAAGAAGTTGTACCACTCGTCCCTCGACGTATAGGTTGGCGGAAGGCCAACGTTGGAGGAATCCGGCGAGACAACGACGACCGTGCCGTTTTGATTGGCGCCATGGTCATAGTACTGGGTGCCGCCGCTCAATCCTTCGAAATACACCCAGTTGTACTCCGTCCCGCCCACCGCGTTGTGGATACCAACGTATCCGCCGCCTTGGCGCATGTACTGGCGCAGCGCGGTCTTTGCGGCATCGAGATGCGCGCCGGTTGTGGTGTTCACGGCGGATGCAGCGGCTACGGCGGTGCCATGTTTCCACGTCGTGTCCCGGCTGGTGCTTCCGAAGATCACCGCCTTATAGCGGCTGCCAATACCGATTTCACCGGCGAGCGTGTTGACATCCTCGGTCCAATTGACCTGGATCCCCTGTGCGCTCATCCAGGCGATGATTGCGTTCTGCAGGACGTGGAGCGATGTGAGAGGGGGGTTCAAACCGGCGGCGAGTGCGGGGCCAAGATGCGCGTGCCGTGGTCCAGCCGTGCGCGTATACAGCAGAACCCTGTCGAGGCGATCCGTACGCCAAGGGTGGTAGCAAAGCGGGTTCGAGCCCCGGCAAACGTTGTAATAGAGGTCAAAGTCCGCCTTGGTTCCGAGTGAAAAGTTGCCTATCACCGGCTCTTTGACGGTAGGCTCGGGTGTGGCTGCACCGGCGTGGGTCGCCAAGGCGCAAACCCCTGCTGCTGCGGCAACGACCGTTATCTTCTGCCACACGCCGGAGCGGCCAATCGTATGAATCTCCATTTCTTTCCTCCAATTGGAAAAGCTGGTGAGCGCTAGAGACACCGGCGAAGGGATTTGCCCTCGCGGATGGCCAATTTCCGGCAATGGAATGCCGTGTCGTTTTGCTTTGGATAATAGGAACGCGCGGCGCGCTTGTCCATGCAATACACGAAATGTGCATATTGCATAACACAATGACCATCTTGACATTCGTTGATCAGGACTACCGCATGCCCATTTATCGATTCGGCGACGCCACACCGCGCATTCCTCAATCGGCGTACGTATCCTCCGAAGCAATCGTCATAGGCAAAGTGACGCTCGGTGAACGAGCCAGCGTCTGGCCGAGCGCCGTGATCCGCGGCGACGACGATACGATCACCATTGGTGAGAACACCAATATCCAGGACTGCGCCGTGCTGCACGTTGATCCCGGCTGCCCACTGTCCATCGGCGACAACGTCACTGTGGGACATCAGGCGACGTTGCACGGTTGCACCATCGGCGACGGAACGCTGGTGGGCCTGCAGGCGATTGTCTACAACAAGGCGGTCATCGGCAAGGACTGCCTTATTGGAGCGGGAGCGATTATCACGGAAGGCAAGGTCTTCCCCGATCGCTCGCTAATCGTTGGCGCGCCCGCGAAGGTGCATCGTGAACTCGCGGACCACGAGCTCGAGGGTATGCGCGCGAATGTCGATGCCTACGTCCAGCGTGGGCAGGCCTTCAAGACAAAACTCACACGTATCGGTTGAGTTGCCTACCCTTGCGCGCTCTCATTCAACAGCATGGCCATGGCGTCAACGGCGATCCCATAGCCGGCCGCGCCCAAGCCCGAGATAATCGCGGTAGCCGTCTTTGAAACCAGTGAGTCGTGATAAATCGGATCGGCACTATGAACGTTTCTGATGTGATATTCGATCTTGGGGCCATCGAAGGTTTTTAGCGCATCAAGCAACGCAATCGATGTGCACGTGAAGCCCGACGGGTTGATGATGATTCCGGCAGCGGCCTTGCGCGCCTCGTGCACAGACTCAATCAGTACACCCTCGAAGTTTGTTTGGCGAAAGTCCACCTCCAGGCCGTGCGCGGCTGCACGACTGGCACAAATCGCCTGAACCTCGGCCAAAGTTGTACGACCATAGTGGTGAGGCTCGCGCTCGCCGAGCAAATTGAGGTTTGGTCCGTTGAGTACAAAGATCACCGTCGCCATTGGCATCCTTTCGGCGTCCGCATGGCGACACAGCGTGAAGCCACGCTTATTTGATCGGCGGTTTCGGAAGAATTGTTTCGCCCAGTTCCATCACGTACGTGTAATCCAGCGAATACCAAGGCGCCGAAACGGACGCATCGGAAGGATGCGACTCATCATGCCGAACGTACTCGCCCATGAGCGCTCGCGTTACACCGAATTGCACATCAGAATCGATATGCGGATCTGCCGGGTCGTAGACCTGCGAGATCAGTACCTTGAACCGTTGCTTGACGATCAGTGCGTGCAAATGGGCCGGGCGGAATGGATGGCGACCCTGCGCGCGCAGCAATCGGCCCACGACGCCATCGGTTGGGATCGGATAGCCAACCATCTTCACAGTACTGAACCAAAAGCGGCCGTCTGCGTCGGTGGTGAATTTTCCCCGGAGGTTCATGTCGACTTGGCCCGGATCCTGGTTTTCGTATTGGCCCACGGGCGACGCGTGCCAAATGTCCACCTCCGCTCCGGCGATCGGGTTCGCTTTGCGGTCGACCACCCGCGCCGTAACGAGAAGCGGATCGCCAGGGGTCGGCGACCGAACAATGGACCCGCCGTTGGCGACGCGCGGCGAGTGCATTCGCCAAAACGGTCCGAGCAAGGACTGCGAGGTTTCCGTCGCCCCGCCGTCACCGTTGTTTAGGAGGCACACGAGGGACGACACGCCGAGCGATCCCGCCATGAGGATGGTTTCGTTGTGCGTGTCGCTCGTGAGTTTGCCCATCTCGTTAAGGATTGCGGCCGCCTGGCGAAACTCTGCTTCGGAGAGCCGCGACTCGCGGACAAACGCATGAAGGTGCTTGACGAGCGAAACCAGAATCTCCCGCGCGCGAGGGTCTGCAGTCCGTTCCATCACCTTGAGCGCGTCGGCGGTGACTTCTGCGTGGTTGGAGACAATCATGACTATGCGCTGGCGTGGTAATAATCGATTGTTTTGTCCTAGCTACCGTACAACAAGTCGCGGCCGAACTGCGAACCTTCATTTGCGATGGGATCGGGCGCTCTTGTCGTACGCTATTGTAATTGGACGCTTTTGCTTTATTTCTTGCCTTTGCTTTGCTGGTTTGTTGCAACGCAGCATTGATGAGGTGTCGCGGCTACACCGTCGCACCCGTCTCGTAAGGCAACCTGGCGGAAATTGCGAAGCTGCGTGTCGAATTTGAATGCCCTGCGCTCTCCTCCGCTATCGCGTTGGGCGACCTCAAGTGGGAAGGCGAAGTGATGCGTAGCTTGCATTGCTTGAACAGGAGTGTTCGTGACCCCGCCAATCCAAATACGCTCGAATCATGGGAACACGCCCACCGCAATTTTCATATGTCCCTCCTCGCGGGTTGCCGCATGCCCGTATGGCTCAATTTCTGTCTTGTACTGCATAACCTGAATGACCGTTACCGTAGAGTATTTCTTGTCACTTCAGCGGCGGGAACTATTGTGACGCGGCAAAACAGAACCACGTTGCGACGATTTGGCGAGTCTGTTAAATTCCCCCTGCTCCCAATACCGAGGCTTCGAATGGCGACGCAGATTTCTTCGGCCCGTACCACCGCCATGCGCAAGCCCAAGGCGCCGGAGGCGAACCGCGCGGGGATTCTCGCGGCCGCCGTCGCCGAGTTCGCTTCGCGCGGCTTCAAGGGCGCGAGCATGGACGCCATCGCGGCGCGCACCAGCACCACGCGTGCGCTGATCAACTATTACTTCGGCAGCAAGGAGAAGTTGTACCTCGCCGTCCTGGAGCGGGTCTACGCGGAGATTCGCGACGCCGAGCACCTGCTCGACCTCGACCACCTGCCGCCGGTGGAGGCGATCTGCCGCGTCGTCGAGTTCACGTACAACTATTACGTCGAGCACGAGGATTTCGTGCGGCTCGTCGTCGCCGAGAACCAGGCCCGGGGTCGCCACATGAAGAAGTCCGCGGCGATGCGCACCGTCAACCGGCCGATCATTGAAACGTTAGCGGGGCCGTCATCGCGCGGGGCCAGGCCGACGGCGTCTTCCGCACGGACGTGGATCCGATCGACGTCCATATGGCGATCGCGGCCCTCGGGATGTTCAACGTCACCAACCAGTACACCTTCGGTGCAATCTTCCAGCGGGCCATGGGCGCGAAGGGGGACGTGTCCCGCCGCCGTCGCATGGTGGCCGACATCGTCCTGAGTTGGCTTAGCCAACGATTGATTCATTTTCTAGCCCGGTAGTTGCACTTCTTCATCGAGGAGGAGTCATGGAATTCAAGTTCGATCGTCGTTCCGCGCTCAAAGCCGGGGCCGCGCTTGCGGCCGCCGGGATCGTTCCTGCGTGGGCGCAGGACAAGCCCCTGATACGCTTGGCCGCGGTGTTCTCGGACAAGGACATCCGCGCGCGAGATGTTCAACATGATCATCAAGGACATCTCGGCCGACTACCGGTTCGAGCCCTACTACATGGGGAGCCTGTTCAAGCAGGGCACCGAGCTGGTCGCGCTCCAGCGCGACAACCTCGAGATCGGCAACATCGCGCCGCAGGACATCAGCAAGCAGATGGCCGCATGGTCCGTCCTGACGTCGGCCTACACGTTCCGCGACGCCAACCACGTGCTCGCGTTCTTCGCGAGCGACCTCGGCACGCAGATGAAGAAGGAGGCCGAGGACCAGCTCAAGATCAAGATCCTCGGGCCGACGTTCTTCGGCACTCGCCAGGTCGGCCTGAAGCCGAAGAAGAAGATCAACACGCCGGCGGACATGGCCGGGATCAAGCTGCGGATGCCGCCGGGCGACGCCTGGCAGCTACTGGGCCGCTCGATCGGCGCCAACCCGACGCCGATCGCGTTTGCCGAGACCTACACCGCGCTGCAGACCGGCGCGATCGACGGCCAGGACAACCCGCTGCCCAACGTGAAGGCCGTGAAGTTCTACGAGGTGATGTCGCAGATCGTGCTGACCTCGCACCTGATCGCCTTCGACGTGCTGTCCATGAACCTCAAGACCTGGAACGCCATGAGTCCGGCCAAGCAGAAGGCGTTCCAGGCTGCGGTCGACAAGGCGCTGGCGTGGAGCGTACAGGAGCACCTGAAGAAAGAGGTGGAGCTCGCCGACAGCTTCAAGAAGCAGGGCCTCGAGATCTATGCGCCGGACGTCAACGCGTTCCGCACCTACGCGCAGAAGGTGTACCTCGCCTCCGACGAGGCGAAGTCCTGGGCGCCGGGAATCCTCGACAAGATCGCTGCCGTCAAGTAACGGCGGCGTGCCGCGGGTCGGTACGCGGCCCGCGGCATCCCGGAAATCCGGGACGCAGGAAACGACCGTCGCCCGTGCGCCGGCACGATCCGGTTCCGGGGAAGACAGGGAGGAAGGATCGTGCATTCCAAGATGCGGGACGCCGTCGACTGGATGCGGCGCCGCGCGGAGAACGTCGTTGCCGGCCTGCTCGGCATCATGTTCGTCGCGTTCATCATCCAGATCGTCTTCCGCTACTTCTTCAACTTCCCCATCGGCTGGTCGTCGGAGCTGTCGGTCGTCACCTGGCTGTACATGGTGCTGATCGGCTCCGCGTTCTGGCTGAAGGAGAGCGAGGAGGTCCGATTCGACCTCATTTCGGGCAATTCTGGGCCCGCGTGGACGGCGCGTGGTCGGCCTCATCGTTGCGGTCGCGGCAGTCGTCCTGTTCGGCATGGCGCTGCCGGCGACCGTGAGTTACGTCGCCTTCATGAAGGTCGAGAGCAGCTCCTACCTCAAGATCCGCCTCGACATCCTGTACTCGGTCTACGTCGTCTTCGCGGTGGCGGTCATCGTCCGCTACCTCTGGGCGATCGTGAGCCTGGTTCGCGGCGAGGCGCCGGAAGAGGCCGACATCACCAAGGCGAGCTCCGGACTATGAACCTGACCAGCCCGTTTTCCCTCGCGCTCGTCGCCATCGTCGGGTTGAGCCTGGTCGGGCTGCCGGTCGCCTACGCGATGATCGGCGGGTCGATTCTCTGGCTGTTCCTGTCGGGCCTCGACATGGGCACCGCGGCCGAGCAGTTGCTGAACGGCATGATGGGAAGCCAGCTGCTGCTCGCGATCCCGCTGTTCATCCTCGCCGCCGAGTTCATGAACACCGGCAGCATCATGGACAGGCTGCTGCACTTCTGCAACGCGATCGTCGGACGCTTCCGCGGCGGGCTTGCGCAGGTCAACGTGGTGCAGAGCATCATCTTCGCCAGCATGTCGGGCTCCGCGCTCGCCGATGCCGCGGCCTCGGGCAAGCTGATGCAGTCGATGATGACGCGCGACGGCAAGTATCCGCCCGCGTTCGCCGCCGCGCTGACCTGCGTGTCGTCGGTCATCGGGCCGATCATCCCGCCGTCGATCCCGCTGGTGCTCTACGCGCTGGTTTCGGACACGTCGGTCGGCTACCTGTTCCTCGGCGGCGTGATTCCGGGCCTGCTGCTCGGCGCCGTCCAGAGCGGACTGATCGCGGCCGTGGCCAAGCGCCGCAATTTCCCGGTCGAGGAACGCGTTCCGCTGCGCGAGATGCCGCGCGTGACCTGGGAGGCGTTGCCGGCGCTCCTGATGCCGGTGATCCTGCTCGGCTGCATGTGGAGCGGGATCACCACGCCCACCGAGGCCGCCGCGGTCGCCGCCGCTTACGCGTTGCTGATCTCCGCATTGCTGTACCGCAGCGTAGGCTTGAAGGACGTCTACCGTTCGCTGGCTTCCAGCGCGCGCGTCACGGTGTCGATCGGCATGCTGATCGCCGGCGCGATGGTCTTCAACTTCGTCATCACGTCGGAGAACATCCCGAAGACGCTGAGCGCGATGCTGAAGGCCTACGAGCTGTCGCCGCTCGATGTTCCTGCTGGTGGTCAACGTCCTGCTGCTGGTCCTCGGCTGCTTCCTCGAAGGCACGACGATCATCCTCGTGATCCTGCCGGTGCTGCATGCCCACCGCCCAGGCGCTGGGCATCGACCTCGTGCACTTCGGCGTGATTTGCCGTCGTCAACATCATGATCGGGCTGGTCACGCCGCCCTACGGGCTGCTGCTCTTCATGATGAACAAGATCGCCGACGTGCCGCTGCGCGACATGGTGCGCGAGGTGATGCCGTTCCTGTACGTGATGATCGGCGCGCTCGCGCTGATCACGTTCGTGCCGGACATCGTGCTGTTCCTGCCGCGGCTGCTGGGCTACAAGGGCTGACGGATCTCTGACGATGACAGACCGCTATGCCTTGTTCGGCCAACCGCTGGGACACAGCAAGTCCCCGCTGATCCACGCCGAGTTCGCGCGGCAGACGGGGCAGGACCTCGTCTACGAGGCGATCGAGGCGCCCATCGGCGGGTTCGCCGCCGCCGTCGACCGCTTCCGCGCTGCCGGCGGACGCGGCTGCAATGTCACGCTTCCGTTCAAGGTCGATGCGTTCGCCTACGCGAACGAACAGGCGGAGCGCGCCCGCCTCGCCGGCGCGGTCAACTGCATGAAATTCGAGGGCGATCGCGTCATGGCCGAGAACTTCGACGGCCTCGGGCTCGTCAACGACATCGAGCGCAACCTCGGCTGTCCCATAAGCGGCCGCCGCATGCTGCTGCTGGGCGCAGGCGGCGCGACCCGCGGCGCGATATTGCCCTTCCTCGAGCAGGGGCCCGCGGTGCTCGTCGTCGAGAATCGCACCGTGGCCAAGGCTCGGGCGCTCGGCGATCAGTTTTCGACTTACAGCAATCTCGTCACGGGCGGCTATTCCGACTTTGCGGAGCAGCAGTTCGACATCGTGGTGAACGCGACGTCCGCGAGCTTGCGCGGAGAGCTCCCGCAAGTGCCTCGGGCAGCATTCGCGAAAGGCTGTCTCGCCTACGACCTGGTCTACGGAAAAGGGTTGACGCCCTTCCTGCGCCTCGCACGCGACGCAGGTGCGGGTCGGGTCGCGGACGGCATCGGCATGCTGATCGAGCAGGCCGCCGAGGCGTTCGTCTGGTGGCGCGGCGTGCGGCCCTCGACCGGCGCACTGATCGAGAAGCTGTCGGTGCCGCTGGCTTAGCATGCCGGAAAAGATCATCGACATCAGAGGCAGGAAACTGGGCGCGGAAACGCCGCTGATCTGCACTCCGCTCGTGGGACGAACGCGCGAGCGCGTTCTCGCCGAAACGGCGAGCGTCCTCGGGAAGCGGCCCGACGTCATCGAGTGGCGCATCGATTACTTCGACGGCATCGCCGATACGCCGGTGGTCCTGGAGGTTGCGCGCGCGATTCGCGACGCAGCAGGCGACACGCCGATCATCCTCACGCGACGATCGGTCCGGGAGGGCGGCGAGTCGATCGCGCTCGACGACGAAGGTGTCGTCCGGCTCTACGCCGCGGTCGGCGCGGAGCACAGCGTCGATTTCGTCGACTTCGAGATGAGCAACGATGCCGAGCACGTGCGCCGCGTCGTCGCAGCGGCGCGCAAGGAGGCGACTCGCGTCATCCTCTCGTACCACAACTTCAGTTATACGCCGGGCGTCGAGTTCCTCGTGCAGCGCTTCCAGGAAGCGGAGCGGCTGGGAGGCGATGTCGGGAAAGTCGCCGTGATGCCCCGCGACCGGGCCGACGTCCTGACGCTGCTCGCGGCGACGGCGCAGGCCGACGCAAAAGCGCGCATCCCGTTGATCAGCATGTCGATGGGGCCGCTGGGATCGGTCACGCGAATGGTCGGCGGCGTGTTCGGATCTTCGCTGAGTTTCGCGGTCGGCGCAGGGAGCTCCGCACCCGGGCAGATGCCGATCGCCGATCTCAACGCGGTGTACGACGTGATCCGCCGCGCACGCGGCGGCTGACATGCCCCGCGCCGGCCACGCCGGGCGATGCGGCGGCAGCCGGCACAGGCGGCGATGAAGACGACGCTCAAAGGTCAGGGGCGATCGTCACCGGCGGGGTTCGCGGCATTGGACTCGGGATTGCGCAGCGGCTCGCCGATGAAGGCTGCCGCGTCGCGTTGTGGGATGTCGATGTCGCGGCGTTCGACGGCGCAGCAGCGGGATTCTCGCCGGCACACGTGTCGACCGTGAATGTTGCGGACCATGCGGCAGTCGCGCGCGCCTTTGCCGCCACCGAGACCGCGCTCGGACACGTCGACATTCTCGTCAACAACGCCGGCATCAACGCCCGTCGCCCGACTGAATACCCTTTACGGACCTCTTCAAGGAGATGACGGCCGAGCACATCGCCGATGCCCGCGGCAAGATCCCGATGAACCGCTTTCTGCAGATCCCGGAGATCGCCGCGATGATGGCGTTCATCGCGGGCCCCGAGTGCAGCTTCACGACCGGATTCGTCTTCGATCTTTCCGGCGGGCGCGCGACGTATTGACCGATCGAGTGGAACCCCGCGCGGCGGGCGGCTGGTCTATGATGCGGCGTGGCCAGTCTTTGGTCGAGCGACGAGGTATGGGAATGACGAACTCACTGGATCGCGAAGCGGTCGCGGAGCCGCACAACCTCCTTGGCATCGACGGCATCGAATTCATCGAATTCGCCACGTCCAAGCCGCAGGCCCTGGGCGGCGTCCTCGAACGGATGGGTTTCCGGCCGATCGCCCGCCATCGCTCGCGCGAGGTCGAGCTCTATCGCCAGGGCAAGATGAACATCATCGTCAACGCGCAGGCAGCGGACGTCCCGCGCACGGTGCAGCCGAGCGAGCGTCCGATCATCAGCGCCTTCGCGGTCCGCGTCCGCGACGCCGATGCCGCGTTCCGCCGGGCGCTCGAGCTCGGCGCGTGGGAGATCCCCGTGCGGGCGCGGGCGATGGAGCTCAACATCCCGGCGATTCACGGCGTCGGCGAGAGCCTCATCTATTTCGTCGACCGGCACGACGAATTCTCGATCTACGACATCGATTTCCGTGCCATTCCGACGGTCGACCCGCATCCGCCCGCGCTCGGCGGATTGCACTTCTTCGGGCTCGTCCAGTACATCGATTCCGACCGCACCGCGGACTGGGCCGAGTTCTATTCGCAGGTCTTCGGCTTCGCGCCGCTGCCGGACAGCAAGCGTTTCGGAATCCTGCCCAAGGGGCTGCTGCTCGAAAGCCCTTGCCGCACGTTCTACCTCCAGCTGATCGAGCCCGACGACGTCGCCCGGTTCGCTCCAGCCGAGGAGCACCTGCAGCGCATCGGCTTCGGGACGCCTGACGTGCTGGGCACCGTGGAGATCCTGCAGAAGCGCGGCGTCGAGTTCTTGGTCTCCGAGAAGGTCCATGCGAGCGAACGCGGCGCCCTCACGACCTCGTCGCTGGGAAGCGTGATGTTCGAGCTCGTGCACAACGTGCCTGAAGACGCCACGGTGCCGCGATGATCTTCCACGACTTCGGAATGGACACCGCTTCGCTCGCCGGCTCGCTGGAAAGCAAGCTCGCCGCGGTGCGTCGGGCGGGATTTTCGCAGGTGATGATCTCCGCGAGCGACGTCGTCGGGCATCCGTCCGGCATCGACGCCGGCGTGCGTGCCGTGCGCGAGAGCGGCCTCTCCGTCACCGGTCTGGAGGCGCTGCGCGATTTCGAAGGTCTCGAGGGTCGCATGCACGCCTACAAGGTGGATGTCGCGAAGTCGATGCTCGAGGTCTGCGGCCGGCTCGGCGGACGTCTGCTGCTCGTCGAGGCGACGACGTCGACACACGCCGCCGCGGACGCCGAGCGCATCGCCCGCGATCTGCGCATGCTCGCGATCCTGGCGATTCCCATGGGCATCCGGATCGCCTACAAGGGAATGGCGTGGAGCCGCACCACCAAGGATTTCGCCGCCGCGGGCGATCTCGTGTTCCGCGCCAACTGCCCGAACCTGGGGGTGGCCATCGACGCCTTCGACGTGATCGCCGCGAATATTTCGCGAGAGGAGCTCGACGCCATCGATCCGCAGCAGATCTATCTGGTCCAGCTGTCGGACTACATGTGGCAGGAAATCCGCTCGACCGAAGAGCAGGCGGCGACGGCGACGCACTTCCGGGTCTTTCCCGGCGAGGGCGCGCACAGCGACGGGCTCGCGGACTTCATCACGAAGCTCGACGCTATCGGTTATTGCGGCAACTACAGCTTCGACGTGTACAACGACGACTACCTGCAGATGCCTCTCGAAACCGTCGCCGGTCGGGCGCAACGGGCGGCCGAATGGCTCGGCGAAACGGTGCTGCGGCGGGCGCTGCCGATACCGAACATGGAGCGCCTGCGACAAACCGCTCGTGGGTAACGCGGGCACGACGCGGCGCGGCGCACCGCTCGCCGTCCGTCGCACCGGCGTGAAAGGATGATCATGGAATACCAGCGGCTGGGCGACTCCGGACTCGAGGTTTCTCCGATATGCCTCGGGACGATGATGTTCGGCGACGGCACGGACGACGCGACGTCACAGCAGATCATCGCCGCCGCGTTCGACTCCGGCATCAATTTCCTCGATACCGCGGACGTCTACGGCAACGGCGCCTCCGAGAAGATCGTCGGTGCGGCGATCAAGTCCAACCGGCGGCGCTGGATTCTGGCCACGAAGGTCGGCAATCCAATGACGAGAGAAGCCGCACGACGGCGGGTTGTCGCGACGCTGGATGCTCGCAGCGTGCGACGACAGCCTCGCGCGTCTGGCCACCGACTACATCGACATCTATTACCTGCACCTGGACGACCCGGACACCCCGATCGCGGAAACGGTGGGCGCCGTTGGCGACCTGATCAAGAGCGGCAAGATCCGCTATTTCGGCGTGTCGAACTATCGCGGCTGGCGGATCGCCGAAGTCGTCAGCGAATGCGAGGCGCAAGGCGTGCCGCTGCCCGTCGTCTGCCAGCCGTACTACAACCTGCTCAACCGCGCGCCCGAGGTCGAGATCCTGCCCGCCTGCGATTACTACGGCATCGGCGTCGCGCCGTATTCACCGATCGCGCGCGGCGTGCTGACCGGCAAGTACGCGTCCGGCGCCGTGCCTGCGGGCTCGCGCGTCGCGCGCAAGGATCTGCGGATGATGGAGACGGAGTTCCGCGAGGAGTCGCTCGCGATCGCGCAGAAGCTCGCGGCGCATGCGCAGAAGACCGGCCGCACGCTCACGCAATTCGCGCTCGCGTGGCTTTGGGCCAACCAGATCGTCACGTCGGTGATCGCGGGCCCGCGGACGTTCGATCAGTGGCGCGACTACGTCGGCGCGCTCGGGACGAAATGGAGCGACGCCGACGAAGCGCTCGTCGACTCCCTCGTCGCGCCCGGGCATCCATCCACGCCCGGATACTCCGATCCGCAATATCCCTTCTTCGGGCGGATCGTCGACTGACTCAGGGCGCAGCTCGCGCCGCTACGGCATCCGCTCACCCGCCGTCACGGCGTACGACAAGCGGTTCTCCGGCGGCGACAGCGGACACGACCAACGCTCGTCGTAGGCGCACGACGGGTTGTACGCGAAGTTGAAGTCGAGCACGATCGCGGTGCCGGCAATGCCGAGATCGGCGCCCTTGATCGTATCGTAGAGATAACGGCCACCGCCATACGTTTCGCTGCCGGCGGACGCGTCCGAGAACGGCAGCCACAGCCCGCCGCCGTAGCCCTCGAGCCAGTACATCGCGAGCGCCGACTCGCGGCCGGCGAGCGCGAAGCGCGCGTGTACCCACACGCGTGCAACGGAGCACGCCGTCGGCCGCGAGCGCGATTTCGAACGTTTCGCGCGGCGCCGCCGTATCGATCACGCCGCGCACGCGGAATGCGGCGTCGTACGGATACCACCGCGGCCCGTCCCACGCGGCGCGCCGCTCGGGCACGATCGGGCTGTCCGGATGCTCGCGCATCAGACGTCCGCGCGCGGCGCGAAATTGCGCCGCCGCGGCAGGCGCGTCGCTGCCGGCCAGCGCCCGCACCGCGGCGTAATGCTCCGCAACCGTGTGGCGCCAATCGGCCAGCGTGAACGGATTGGCCGGAGCACTCACCGCGTCGGCAGCTTTTCTTCGTTGGCCACACCGTGGGGCACATGGCCGGCCGCGACGTGCTTCCGCGCGGACTCCACGTGGGTGCGCTGATCGTCGAAGAAGATGTCGGCGCGAAACGCGCGCAGGAATTCTCCCTTGTCGAGGCCGCCCAGGAACAGCGCCTCGTCGATCCGGATGTTCCAGGCGCGCAGCGTCCGGATGACCCGCTCGTGCGCCGGCGCGCTGCGCGCGGTGACTAGCGCGGTGCGCAGAGGACTCTTGTCCTCGGGAAAGTCGGCCTGGATCCGGTGCAATCCGGCCAGGAATTCCTTGAACGGCCCGCCGACGAGCGGTTCGAGCGCCGAGGCCAATTCGCTCCTGGAGAAGGCGGCAAGGCCGTCCGCCTGGTAGACGCGCTCGGCCTCGTCGGAAAAGAGCACGGCGTCGCCGTCGAACGCGATCCGCAGCTCGTCGGTCTCGTTCGTGCCTACCGCGCTCGGGAAGATCGTCGCGGCCGCATGCCCCTCGTCGAGCGCGCGGCGCACGTCGCCCTGATCGGCCGACAGGAAGAGGTGGGCGCCGAACGCCGGAACATAGCGCGATGTCGGCTCACCTTTGGTGAACGCCGCGCGTGTGATGTCGAGGCCGTAGTGCTTGATCGAGTTGAAGACGCGCAGTCCCGTGTCCGCGGAATTGCGCGACAGCAGGATCACCTCGACATACTGCTTGTCCGGTCGATTGAGGCGCAGCAGCTTCTTCACCAGCATGAACGCGGGCCCCGGCGCGAGGATCTCGTCCTCGTGCAGGACCTGGTAGCGGTGATAGGCGTCGACGCCTTCCGAGGTGTAGATGCGGTGGCTCTCGGTCAGGTCGAACAGCGCCCGCGACGAGATCGCCACCACCAGCTTGCCGGCGAGCGTGGGCTTCCCCATGCGCGCAGTATAGCGCCGCACCAACCCGGCGCCGGGAGGATTAGGCAGCGCGTCTCAATCCGCCGCCCAGCTCCACGAATACGGCGCGCACCTCTTCCACCGCCCAATCGAGCGTCTCGCGATCGATGGTGAGCGGCGGCGCGAACCGCACGACCGTGCCATGCGTATCCTTCGACAGGATACCGCGCGCGAGCAGCCGGTCGACGACATCACGCGCGGTGATCCGGTCGCGATCGACCTCGACGCCGATGAAGAGTCCCTTGCCGCGAACCTCGTGGATCAGCGGGGTTTTCACCGTGCGCAACCGGTCGAGTAAGATACGCGCCGAGCTCTGCCGAGCGCGCGATCAAGCCTTCGTCGAACAACACGTCGAGCGCGGCGAGACCCACGGCGGCCGCGAGCGGATTGCCGCCGAACGTGCTGCCGTGGTCGCCGGGCGAAAACACCTGCATCAGGTCGTCGGTGCCGACCAGCGCCGAGACGGGCAAGAGTCCGCCGCCCAGCGCCTTGCCGAGGATGACGCCGTCCGGCCGCACGCTCTCGTGCTCGCACGCCAGGAATTTCCCTGTGCGGCCCATGCCGGTCTGGATCTCGTCGCAAATCAGGAGCACGTTCTTCTCGCGGCAAATGCGCGCGCATTGCGCGAGATAGCCGGCCGGCGGAACGACGATGCCACCTTCGCCCTGGATCGGCTCGACGAGAAACGCGGCGGTGTAGGGGCCGATCGCGCGCGCGAGCGCCTCGGCGTCGCCATAAGGAACTTGTCGAAAGCCCGGCGCGAATGGTCCGAAGCCGTCGCGATACTGCGGCTCGGACGAAAAGCCGACGATCGTGATCGAACGGCCGTGGAAGTTGCCGGCGCAGACGATGATCTCGGCGCGGTCGGTGGGGATGCCCTTGATCTTGTGACCCCATTTGCGCGCGGCCTTGAGCGCGGTCTCGACGGCCTCGGCTCCGCCGTTCGCCGGCAGCGCGCGATCGAGTCCCGTGACTTCGGTGAGCCGTTGGAGGAATGCCGGCAGCAGCGCGTTGTGGAAGACGCGCGACGTCACGGCAAGCCGTTGCGCCTGCTCGACCAGCGCCCGCACGATGCGGGGATGGGCGTGGCCATGGCTGACCGCCGAATACGCGCTCATCATGTCGAGATAGCGGCGACCGTGCTCGTCCCATAGCCAGCAGCCGTCGCCGTGCGCGAGCACGACGGGCAGAGGGTCGTAGTTGCGGGCCGCATAGCGGCGCTCGCGGGCGATCGCGGGGGGCGCGGCGGCAACGCCGCCGGCCGGCTTCGCGCCGGCGGGGAAACGGGTATCCATACCGCTGCTCCTTGTGAGAGTCTCTCCTGGCACCTTGGGGATAGCAGGAGACATGCCAGTTCAGTCCTGAGCTTGTGGCCGGTGCTGGGCTATTCGAGAAACTGACGCCGGGGCGGGCCCGGCGATGGCGCCAATTTTACAGGTTCCGCCCTAAAATGGCGTGCTGCATTGCAGCATCAGCATCACTTGGCGCGCAGCAACAGGAGCTTCGCATAACGGTAGTACGTGACTTCGGCGATGGCCACCGCCAGCATGAATCCCTCGCGGCCGTCGAGGAATCCCGCGCGGAGCAGGTACGTGCGAACGAACGCCCACGCGGAGCGGGCGATCGCCTCGCACAAACCGGCCGACCTGCCGTCCTGCCGTAGCTGCTGCGCCGTCAGCGTCGAATAGCTGTTCATCTTGGCCAGCATGTCCTCGAGATCCGTGTAGGTCTCGTGCATGATCGGCTCGCGCAACGTGCCCACGGTTCCCTCCACCACCAGCCGTTCATGGACGATGTCGTCCGAAAAGCGCGCGCGCCCGCGCCGAAACAGCCGCACAACGTAATCCGGCCACCAGCCGGAGTGGCGCATGAAGCGTCCGCAAAAACTGGAGCGGCGCGGCAGCCGATAGGCCGCGATGCCCGCGGCGTCCGCGGCAATGGCGCGCCTGATCTGGTCCGCGGTCGCGGCGGTCAGCCACTCGTCGGCATCGAGCGAGAGCACCCAGTCGCCGGTCGCAAGGTCGAGCGCTCGATTCTTCTGCGCGCCGAATCCCGGCCAGTCGGCGGCAACGACGACCTTGGCGCCGAGTTCGCGCGCGATGTCGACGGTGCGGTCGATGCTGCCCGAATCGACCACGACGATCTCGTCGGCCCAAGCGACCGACCGCAGGGCGCGTGCGATGCACGCCTCCTCGTCCTTGGCGATCAGAATGACCGAAAGCCCCACATTAGCTCCCGATCCGGTAGCGCGGTCTCGGACGGCCGCTCCGGCAGATCGAGCGCGGTGGCCGCGGACGGCGTGCGCGCGATGACGCGTCCCCGACGTACGACGGCGAGGCGCGTCGCCCGCAACCGGATCGCCTCCACCACGTCGCGCGCTTCGAGCAGCACGAAATCCGCGTGGCATCCCGGTGCGAGTCCGTAGCCTTCGAGCCCGAGGATGCGCGCCGGCGTCGTCGTGACCGCGTCGAAGCACGCGCGCATCCCGGCCTGCCCCGTCATCTGCGCGACGTGGAGGCCCATGTGCGCGACCTCGAGCATGTCGGCCGAACCCAGCGGATACCACGGGTCCAGCACGCAGTCGTGACCGAACGCGACGTCCACCCCCGCCGCCATCAGCTCGGGCACGCGCGTCATGCCGCGGCGCTTGGGATAGGTGTCGTGGCGGCCCTGGATCGTGATGTTGATCAACGGATTGGCGATCGCGGACACTCCTGCCTCCGCGATCAGCGGGATCAGCTTCGAGGCGTAGTAATTGTCCATCGAATGCATCGACGTCAGGTGCGAGCCGGTGACGCGGCCCGACAGGCCGAGCCGCTGTGCGTGGTGCGCGAGCGTCTCGATGTGGCGCGACAGCGGATCGTCGGTCTCGTCGCAGTGCATGTCGACACGCAATCCGCGCTGCGCGGCCATCTCGCAGAGAACGCGGACCGATTCGGCGCCCTCGGCCATCGTGCGCTCGAAATGCGGTATCCCGCCGACCACGTCGACGCCCTTGTCGAGCGCGCGCTCCAGATTGGCGCGCGCTCCTTCCGAGCGCAGAAGGCCGTCCTGCGGAAACGCGACCAGCTGGAGGTCGAGGTACGGCCGCACACGTTCGCGCACGTCGAGCAGCGCGTCGACGGCGAGCAACCGCGGATCGCAGACATCGACATGCGAGCGGATCGCAAGAAGGCCTCGGCCCACCGCCCAATCGCAATATTGAAGCGCCCGATCGACCAGCGCTTCCAGGGTGAGCGAAGGCTTCAGCTCGCCCCAGAGGGCAATGCCTTCGAGCAACGTTCCCGAAGCGTTGACGCGCGGCAGCCCATACGAAAGCGTGGCGTCCATATGGAAGTGCGCGTCCACGAACGGCGGGCTCACGAGCTGTCCTTGCGCGTCCAACTCCGTGGCACCAAGCGCGGCAGAGAGCTCCGCATGCGGCGCGACGGCCGCGATCTCTCCGTCGCGCACCGCGATGTCCATCGCCGCGCGGCCATCCGGCAGCGCGGCGTTGCGCACGACGAGGTCGTATTGCACGGAAGCCGAGGGGGTCGTGTTCATCGCTCGCCTTTGCGATAGGGTTTCATCAGCGCCTGCGGGTAGGCCGCGCGGCGCGCCATGACCACGAGCGCCAGGATCGACAGCGCGTACGGCAGCATCAGATAGAACTGGTACGGCAGCTTGGCCCCGCTCGCCTGCTGCAACCGCAGCTGCAGCGCGTCGAAGGCCGCAAACAGAATAGCTCCGGCCAGCGCCTTGCCCGGGCGCCACGACGCGAACACGACCAGTGCCACGCAGATCCAGCCACGGCCATTGACCATGTTGAAGAAGAACGCGTTGAACGCCGAGAGCGTGAGAAAGGCGCCCGCCACGCCCATCAGCGCCGAGCCCGCCACGACGGTCGCCATCCGTACCGCGACCACGTCGATGCCTTGGCCTTCGGCCGCGCTGGGGTTCTCGCCGACCATGCGCACCGCGAGTCCCGCGGGCGTGCGGTTGAGGAGATACGCGAGCACCGGAACGCTGATGAGCGCGAGGAGAGTGAGCGGCGTTTGCGCGTCGAGCAGCGGGATGCCGAGCCAGCCCATCGGCTTGAACGGCTCGATCGTCGGCGGTGTGGTCACTTGCGGCAGCGTAACGCGATAAGCGTAGGAGGCAAGACTCGTCCCGAACAACGTCACGCCAAGGCCGGACACGTGCTGCGACAGGGACAGCGGCACGGTCAGGATCGCGTGCAGCAGGCCGAGGCCGGCGCCAGCCAGCGCGGCGATCAACACGCCGGTCCACAACCCCGCGCCCTGGTAGACCGCAAGCCAGCCGGTGAAGGCGCCGACCACCATGATCCCCTCGATGCCGAGGTTCAGCACTCCCGCGCGCTCGCACAACAGCACGCCCAGCGTGCCGAAGACGAGCGGCGTGGCAATGCGCAGCACCGCGACCCAGAAGGGGACGCTCGCCACGATGTCGAGGATGTCGCCGGCCATCGTTTCATCGCCAGCGGAACCGGTAGCGCGCGAAGCGTCGTCGCCACCAGCATCGAGATGAGCGATGCGGCGACGATCACATCGGCGATGTACGTCGGCACCGCGATCGCGCGGCTCATGCTGTCGGCGCCCACCAGGATGCCCGCGACGAAGACGGCGGCGGCCACGACCGCGATCGGGTTGAGTTGCGCGAGCATCGCGATGACGATGCCGCTGTAGCCGTAGCCCGGCGACATGTCGAGCGTCACGTAACCGGCGCGCCCCGCGACCTCGATGCATCCGGCGAGTCCGGCGAGCGCGCCCGACAGGAGCGCGGTCTTGACCATGACGGCGCGCACCGGCATGCCGGCGAAAGCCGCGGCCCGCGCGTTGGCGCCGACGGCACGCATCTCGAAGCCGAACGCGGTGAAACGGCCGATGATCCACACGAGCGCCGCCAGCGCCAACGCGATGATCAGTCCCGAGTGCACGCGCGAACGCGTCCGCGAGCCTCGGCAGCTCGAGCTCGGCGGGAATTGCCACCGACTGCGGCCAGCCCAGCGCGCCCGGATCCTTCATCGGGCCATCGAGCAGCATCGACACGAACAGCAACGCGATGAAATTGAGCAGCAGCGTCGTGACCACCTCGTCCACATGGAATCGCGTCTTGAGCAGCGCGGGCCCGAGCAGCAGCAGCGCGCCCGCGGCCATCGCGGCAAGCATCATCAGCGCAAACATCACGACGGGCGGCAGCGGCAGGGAAGCGTTGCCGACCGCCACGGCGGCGAGCGCGCCGACGTAGAGCTGACCCTCGGCGCCGATGTTGTAGAGCTTCGCGCGAAAGGCGACGGCGACGGCGAGTCCGGTGAGGATCAGCGGTGTGGCCCGCGTCAGCGTCTCCGAAAGTGCGAAGCCCGATCCGGCGGCGCCTTCGAGCAGCAACAGGTACGCGCCGCCGACGGGAACGCCGGCCCACGCGACAAGGAGCGAGCAGACGACGAGCGTGAACGCGACGGCCGCGAACGGCGCGGCAATCTGCATCGGCCGCGAGATTGCGGCACGCGCCTCAAGCCGCATGCGCGGCCTCCGTCGATCCGGCCATCGCGAGCCCGATCTCCGCCAGCGTCCACGCTTCGGCCGCCCGCAACGGGGAAAGCCGCCCGTGGTACATCACGCCGATCCGGTCGGCGAGCGCGAAGATCTCGTCGAGATCCTCGGAGATCAGCAGGACCGCCGCGCCCGCGCCCGCCGCATCGAGGAGGCATTGGTGCACATACGCCACCGCTCCGATGTCGAGCCCCCAGGTCGGTTGGTCGGCCACGATGAGCGTCGGCGTGGCGCCGCCGGCGACCGACAATGCGCGGCCCAGGATCAGCTTTTGCATGTTGCCGCCCGACAGCGATCGCGCCGGGACGTCGATGCCGGAACCCCGCACATCGAAACGCCGCACCAGTTCCCGCGCATGGGCCCGGCTCGCCGCGCGGCGAACGAATCCGGCGCGGGTGAACTCCGGTGTGCGGAGCCGCTCCGAGACGACGTTCTCCCAGACGGCGAGATCGCCGATCACGCCGACCGCGTGGCGATCCTCCGGAATCCGCGCGACTCCCGCGGCGATCCACGCACGCGGCTTCGCCGGCAACGCGCCGCCCGCGAGGGTTGCCGTGCCGTGTTCCGGCGCGAGTGTTCCCGCAAGCACTTCCGCCAGCGCCTGCTGGCCGTTGCCCGCAACGCCGGCGATGGCGACGATTTCGCCAGCCGCGACGGTAAGGTCGACACCATCGAGCAGCCCGTTTCCGCGGTCGTCACGCGCGCGGACGCCGTCGATCGCGACGACCGTCGCGCCCGCCGCCCGCCGCTCGCGCGTCGGCATCACCACGGCGCGCCCCACCATCAGTTCCGCCAACTCGCCCTTCGTCGCACCGAGCGCCGCGCGCGTGGCGACGAGCCGACCGTTGCGCAGCACGGCGATCCGGTCGGACACCGCCAGCACTTCGTCGAGCTTGTGGCTGATGAAGATGATCGACAAGCCCTCGTTCACCAGCTGCCGCAGCGTCGCGAAGAGATCGCGGCTCTCCTGCGGCGTCAGCACCGCGGTGGGCTCGTCCAGGATCAGCACGCGCGCGCCCCGGTAGAGCGCCTTCAGGATCTCCACGCGCTGGCGCTCGCC
Source organism: uncultured beta proteobacterium (assembly GCA_963840945.1). GTDB lineage: Bacteria > Pseudomonadota > Gammaproteobacteria > Burkholderiales > Casimicrobiaceae > CAIWHR01. The sequence continues at coordinate 174,713 of CAWJAU010000023.1, forward strand.
GACGGAAAGCTCGGCGACGCGCGCATTGGGGGTGACGGCGAGGCCGAAGCGCTTGCCGGTTTCGCGCACCCGCACCCGCGCCGCGCGTCGCCGCGAGAACGGCTGCCACAAGGGCTCGGTGCCGATCAGGATGTTGTCCAGCACCGTCAGATTGTCGGCCAGCGTGAAGTGCTGGTGCACCATGCCGATGCCGGCGGCGAGCGCTGCCGCCGGATCGCCGGGCGGCAGCGAGGCCCCGAAGGCCGTGATCGTCCCCTCGTCGGCCACGTAGTGGCCGAACAGGATCGACACCAGCGTCGACTTGCCGGCGCCATTCTCACCCAGCAACGCCAGCACTTCGCCGCGCGCGAGCTCGAGCGACACGGCATCGTTCGCCACCAGCGCGCCGAAGCGCTTGGTGATGCCCGCCAGAGTGAGGACGGAAGGTTCCAGGGTCTCTCCCTCCGCGCGGCGGGCGCTAAGGCTACAGCGTGGACTTCGGCTCGGCGTCGTTGACCTTGACCGTGAACTTGCCGTCCTGGATCGCCTTTTCCTTGTCGTTGACCTTCTTCGCGAGATCCGCGGGCACCTTCTTCTCGAACGTGCCGAGCGGCGCGAGCTCCGAGCCCTTGTACTTCATCATCGAGTACGGGCCATAGTCTTCCGCCTTGAACTTGCCGTCCTTCACCGCCTTCAGCGCGCGGTCGACCGTCGGCTCCATGTTCCACAGCGCAGAAGCGACGACGGTGTCCGGATACTTGTCCTGCGTGTTGATCACGTTGCCGATCGCGAGCTTGCCTTTCTCCTTCGCGGCATCGGAGACACCGAAGCGCTCGGCGTACAGCACGTCAGCGCCCTTGTCGATCATCGCGAACGCGGCTTCCTTCGCCTTCGGCGGATCGAACCACGAGCCGATGAAGCTGATCGTGAACTTCACCTTGGGATTGACTTCCCGCGCGCCCTCCATGAACGCGTTCATCAGCCGGTTGACTTCCGGAATCGGATAGCCGCCGACCATGCCGATCACGTTCGACTTAGTCATGCCGCCGGCGATCATCCCCGAGAGATATGCCGGCTCCTGGATGTAGTTGTCGAACACCGCGAGGTTCGGTTCCTGCGGCTTGCCCGACGAGCCCATCAGGAAGAACACCTTCGGATAGTCCTTCGCGACCTTGCGCGCCGCCGCTTCGACGGCGAACGACTCGCCGATGATGAAAGCGTTGCCCTGCTCCGCGTACTGGCGCATCACGCGCTCGTAGTCGGCGTTGCTGACGTTCTCAGAGAACTTGTACTCGATCTCGCCGCGCGCGACCGCGGCGTTCAACGCCTTGTGGATGCGTGACACCCACTGCTGCTCGACCGGCACCGTGTAGATCGCCGCGACCTTCATCTTCTGCTGCGCAAGGGCCGTGCCGGAGCCTAAGAGCGACGCGCCGAGCGCGAGCGCCGCACAGGCGCCTAGCACCCTTCTTCTCGTGTTCTGTGAACCATTCATGGAGGCCGATCCTTTCGAGGGGAAAGAGCGGGCGAATCGATTCGTCGCCGGCGAGATCATTGCGCCGGAGACCGAATGCCGCGCGGAAGCGTCATTTTATCGACAAATTGGCGTCGTGCCACAGCATTCTGGCTATCACGGCATGCGCCCATTTGCGGTTCGTCGCCGAATTGCGGTCAGGCATGAGAGGTGTTTCAAAGCCGCACGAGCTGATTGGCACGGGAACCGGGGGTGCGCGCAGAGCAACTCGTCGCGGGTGGTCAGCATGGGGCGGGCTACGTCGACCGAATTCTCAAAGGCGCCAGGCCTGGGGACTCGCCCATCGAATTGCCAATCAAATGCGGTATTTCATCGAGCCGTGGCTTCAGGTGCGTCACGCCGGAGCGACCGATGTTCTAAACTGAAGTGGTGAACGTTCGGGTTGGAAGGAAGGGAGCCATGAAGAAATTGTTTCAGGTATGTCAATTCCAATCTCAATAACGGCCCGGTCGTGCTCGAGGTGCCCGCGACGGTCGGTGCGGGGTTGTTCGGGTCGATCGTGGATGCTTGGCCAGTGCCCGTGACGGACGTGGGACCGGCAGGCGACGACGCGGGCAAAGCAGGAAAGTATCTGCTGGTGCCGCCGAACTGCAAGGAACCGATCCCGGCGGGCCATTTTCCAATCCCGTTCGAGACTCTCAACGGTAGGGCCTGTCGCGCGCCATCCCCGCCGGCAAGACCGCGGACGATGTCAGCAAGGCGATTGACCTGGTGAAGCAGTTGCGGCTCTATTCGTTCGCTCAAGCCGCAAATCCCCCTACACAGCGGTACATCGACATGGCCGGCAAGCTCATCGATGGCGTGGTGGCGTTTAACGATACCTTCTACGTGAGCTTGGCCCGCATGGTCGAAGAAGAGCCGGTCCTGCCCCGAGATAGGGTCGCGATGGGAATGCTGCGTTCCCTCGGAATCGAAAAGGGCAAGTCGTACAACCCCGATCCCAAAGTCAAACAAACGCTCGGCATGGCCGCGCAGCAGGCCCACCGCCAATTCATGACGGCACTTCACGGCGGTGAGCCTTGGTGGCCCGGCACGCATTGGAAGCTGGTCGAAGACAAGGGGGCGAAGGCTGGCTTCAGTTTCATCGACGACAACGCGGTGTACCTGGACGAGCGCGGGCTGGTTTTCTTTATGGCCTTTGCGGCGCCGAAGAAGCTCGGCGCAGCCACGTTCTACCTGGTACGCGCAACGGATTCGACCGGCAAACCGCTTGATGGCTCGCATTCCTACAAGCTCCCACGTTCCGGCGAATGTGCCCGCGAAGCAATATTGGGCGGTAACGCTCTACGACCTCGACACGGCGTGCCTGATCGCAACATGTCGAAGCCCGGACTGGATTCGTATAACCAAGAAATGAAGAGCAATGCCGATGGGTCGGTCGACTTGTACTTAGGCCCCAAGGCACCTATCGGCAAGGAGGCGAACTGGATTCCCACCGCCCCTGGGCGTCCTTGGTTCTCGCTGTCCCGCTTCTATGGCCACGACAAGGCGCTGTTCGACAAAACGTGGACGATGGACAGCTACCAGCGAGTGCCGTAGAGGACACTTATGTCGCGGGCTGCGCCTCGGGAAACTTCTACTTTCCGCTTAGAATTTCCGCGCGCGGGCGGTATAGTCTGACCATGTAGTTCCAACCCGGCGTGATCGGGATGCAATTGGGAATCTGCTCCTAGTTACCGATTCAATGGAGGCATGACCAATGGTTCACGAAATGATCGACGGAACTTATAGACAGACAAACTTACCGAACGAGTCAGCAGAGTATCTTTCCAAACGTGAAGAACTGCGTCTCGCTGAGATTGACTTGATGAACCAGCGCGAAAAGGTCGCCACGCTTCGCCGGCAACTGCCGCCGGGCGCGATCTTGGAGGACTATGAGTTTGTCGAGGGGCCCCCATCTCTTGACGAAGGCAATGCGCCTACCAACAAAGTGCAATTGAGCGAATTGTTCACCGCGCCGGATCGTGCGCTCGTGATTTATCAGTTCATGTACGGAAAGAAGCAAACCAGTCCATGCCCGATGTGTACCGCCTGGATCGATAGCTTTAATGGCGTTGCGCATCACCTTGCGCAAAATATCGACTTGGCGATTGTGGCTGCGGCCGATCTGCCTACGCTGCGCGCACATGCGCGTAAAAGAGGTTGGGACAAACTTCGTCTGCTGAGCGCCGGTGAAAGCACATTCAAGTACGATCTCGGGAGCGAAGATCGCGAGGGAAACCAGGACTCGACGATTTCGGTTTTCGCACTGGACAAGCAGGGAACAGTGCGCCACTTTTACAGTGTTCATCCAAGGCTGGCCCATAACATCCCAACGCGTGGTATCGACGAGTACAATCCGATTTGGAATGTTCTGGACCTGACGCCGCAGGGCAGAGGAAAGTTTGACGCCTCGCTCGAATATGGTGCGAAGGTGCAATCGGCACGGAGGTAGGCAGTTGCAATGAGTCGCTGACAGCTCCGGCCGTACGCGTGGCGAGCGCGGAGATGGGCGCGACAGCATAGCGGACGAGTCGCAACCCCGACGCGTCGGGGTTGCGAGGGGATCTTGAACTCAGCTTGAGGTCTGATCCCGTCGCCATCGCGCCGGGTGAGCGATTAGCGTGGCAGTGCCAAGGCGAATGTCACCGCGCCGTCAGCCCAAAGGTCCGCGAACCGAGGCGTCCGCTACGAGGGCGAGCGACACTGCGCGACGCCGGGCGCAAGCGACCGCCAATGCCGATGTCCTCGCGGGGGTGTTGGCCAGCGAGGAAGGCGGAGGCGACACTGCTGCGCCGCGACTGGAACTGCTCGTCGGCGCAAACGACCGGCGTCGGTGGAGAATTCCGGTCTGATCCGATTGACGAGAACATCGCTAGCTGGCCTTTGTTCGTGACGTCGATATCCCACTGCGCCGCAGTCACGAACAATTCCCACGCGGCAACTGCGCTCGGAGCTCTGCTGTGCCCGGTATCCGAAGTGGTGCGTTGACGACCCGCATGGGCAGACGCCGCACCAACCACTGCCCAGCGCAACGATCCCCGAAATCAATGGTGAGTATTATTTCGTGCCGAAAAGCCGATCGCCGGCGTCGCCCAGGCCCGGGATGATGTAACCGTGGTCGTTGAGGTGGTCGTCCACGGCCGCGGTGAAGATCGGCACCTCCGGATGGCCGGCCTGCAGCACGGCGATGCCTTCCGGCGCCGCCAGCAGGCACACGTACTTGATCGTCACCGCGCCGGCCTCTTTCAGCCGGTTGAGCGCCGCGACGGCCGAATGGCCGGTGGCGAGCATCGGATCGACGACGATGACGAGCCGGTCGGCGATGTCGTCGGGGACCTTGAAGTAGTACTCGACGGGCACGAGGGTGGCCGGATCCCGGTAGAGGCCGACGTGGCCAACGCGCGCGGCCGGCAGGATCTCGATCATGCCGTCGAGCATACCGTTGCCGGCGCGCAGGATCGACACGAGGCACAGCTTCTTGCCGCTGATCTGCGGCGCATTCATCGCCACGAGCGGAGTCTCGATGGGCACGAGCTCGAGCGGCAGGTCCCGCGTGACTTCGTAGGCGAGCAATTGCGCGATCTCGCGCAGGCGGCGGCGGAACATCTCGGTCGACGTGTCCTTGCGGCGCATGTGCGTCAACTTGTGCAGGATCAGCGGATGACCGACGACGGTGAGCGTGTCCGACATGGGAAGCCTCGGTTCTTTCGGTGGATACAGACTAGAAAACGGTGCCGTCGCTGTCGATCGACACCGGGGACGCGCCGCCGTCGCGGCGCTCCGCGGCAATGCGCCTTCCTGCCGCCCAGGTGCCGCCTTCGAGCACTCGCGGCAGCGGAAAAGCCTCGCGGGTGACGCCAAGCTCGGTGCGCACGGCCGTGGCGATGCGATCGAGAGCAATCACGGTCAGCGCACGCCATTCGACGATGGCCTCATCGTCGACCGCGTGCCGACGCCGCAGGAAGCCGGCATCCAACGGCACGAGGACGCCGAGATCGAGCATGAGGCCACCGTTGCGATACTCGGGCAAGCCCGTGAGCTCGTCGAGGCCGGTGACCGCTAGCCCGGCCTCTTCGAGCGGCTCCAGCAGCGAATACGCGAGCCACTGCGTGAGCTTGTGGAACGGGACGTACCCGTCGGTGGGATCGTCGGGAGTCGCGGCACGCGCCGCGGGATGCCGCCAGCAGTCGCCGAGCGCCACACCCTCGAGCACCAGCCTCCGCGGCCAGACGGGCCCGAGCGCGCGCAGCAATGTCTCCAGCAGGAATTCCGCGCTGACCGTGCCATCCCGCGCATGCGCGATGAGGTAATCGTAGAGATGGCCAAGCCGCGCCGGCGTGCCGAACACCGCGGGCGTGGCCGTCGCAACGGCCCCGAGGCGTCGCAGCAGCGCGGCGCGTCCCTCGAGGCCGACGAGCGGATTGTCCGCAGCCACCTGAAATCCCTGGGCGAGCGTGGCCATGTCGAGCCGCGCCAACGCACTCGCATCGGCGGCATACGGCGCGTCGGTGCGCGCCGAGAAGGCGCCGGCGGCGAAGAGACGAAGCCCTGCCACCGCGAGACCCTCCGAGCGCGCGAGCGTCGTCCCGGTTGCCGCGTCGACATAGCGCCAGGCAGCGCCGGCGCCCGCGTCGAGCAGTACGCTCGTGATCGCGAGATCGATCCGCGTGCGGGCCCGTTCGGCGCGGTTGTCCGGCAAGGCGGCGGCAATCTGCGCCCAGCGATCGACGCCGCCCACCTCGAAATGTCGCCAGCGGCTGTGGTACGGAACGTCGAGGGAGGGATAGCGCTGGCGGATGGTATCGGCCACATACGCCGCCGCCGCTTTGATCCGATCCGGCTGCCACGCGAGATGTCGTGTCTCCCCGCGCTCGGCTGCCGCCATGATCGCGGCGCAGCGCGCGCGCACGGCATTCGCGGTGAGCAACTTCGCCGCCGGATGCGAGTCCGCGCACTGAGGCTCGGCGTGTGCCACGCGTTCATCTGATCACTCGTCGAGCGCGCGGCCCTTGGCGAGAGCTCCGTTCCGCAGTTCCGGCGCGTCCGGCGCGAAATAGCCGGCGGCCTTCTTGGCATCCATCTCCACGCGCGCGTCGGCCGGAATGAGATCGTCCGGAATCGCCACCTGCTCGCCCACGGCGATGCCCTGGGCGGTGAGCGCGTCGTGCTTGATGTTGCTCATCGAGGCCCAACGATCGATGCGCGCAATGCCGAGCCAATGGAAGACGTCGGGCATGAGCTCCTGGAACCGCATGTCCTGCACCCCGGCCACGCATTCGGTGCGCTCGAAGTACGTCGCGGCACGATCGCCGCCGACCTGGCGCTTCCTTGCGTTGTAGACGAGGAATTTCGTCACCTCGCCCAGCGCGCGGCCCTCCTTGCGGTTGTAAACGACGAGCCCCACCCCGCCCTGCTGGGCCATCTCGATGCAGACCTCGACGCCGTGCGCAAGATAGGGCCGGCACGTGCAGATGTCGGAACCGAACACGTCCGAGCCGTTGCATTCGTCGTGCACGCGGCAGGCGACCTTCGTGGCGGCGCGACCCAGCGCCCCGATGTCACCGAAGAAATAGAGCGTCATGCCGCCGATCGGCGGCAGGAATACATGGAGATCGGGACGCGTGACGAGCTCCGGAAACATGCCTCCCGTCTGCTCGAACAGCACGCGCCGCAGCTGACCCTCGGCGACATCGAAACGACGCGCGATGCCCGGGAGGTGCCAGACCGGATCGACGGCCGCCTTCGTGACGCGCACGTCGCCGTTGGCGTGCAGGATCGTTCCGTCCGGCACGAGGCGTCCGGCTGCGACGGCGTCCTTCAACTCCGGCATGTTGATCCGCGCCTTGGTCACCGCGATCGACGGCCGCAGGTCCACACCGGCGGCAAGCTCCGCGGCAAACGCCGTCGCGACCATGTGGCCCCACGGATCGAGCGACACGATCTTGTCCGGGTCCGCCCACTGCGGATGCGGGCCGATCACCTCCGCCGGCGACGTGTCCGTGAGGTCGGGCCGATGGTCGCGGTCGAGCCGCCCGGAGGCCACCGCGAGTGCACGATAGAGCGCATAGGCGCCCGAGTGCGTGCCGATCGCGTTGCGCTGCGCCGGATTGGTGAGACTCGCCACGACCGGCCCGCGCTCGGCCGCGGTCGCGGCACCCCATTTGAGCGGCGGCGATTGACCCGCCGTGCGCCCGAGCGGGTGGGAGGTCAATACGATGTGGCTCGACATGCGAAGGGCGTTCAACCCGCCGGCTTCTTGATCATCGGAGCTTTGGTCGCGAATCGCGCATCCTGCGGCTTGGCAGGCACGCTGCCATGCTGCCGTGCATGACGGACGACTTTCGCCAGCAGCTCGAAGCCGATCGGCGCCAGCGCGCGCTCCCACAACTCGCGCGCCGTTTCGCCTTTGCCGACGAAGCACCATTCCTGCGCGGCGATCGCGCCCGCATCCCAGCCGTCGGCCAAGTGGTAGATGGTGCCGCCGGCGATCGGGTCGCCTTCCTGGATCGTCCATTCCACGGCCGCAATGCCGCGATGCCGGGCAGCAACGACGGATGATAGCCAATGCCGCCGAGACGCGAATTCGCGAGCGCCTCGTTGCTCACTCGCGCATGCGTGTGGGCAGCCACGACGAGATCGGTCCCTTTGGGAACTGCGTCGCCCGGCACCATCTTCGGATTCTCGAGCACGTGAACGGGCACTCCGGCCGCGGTCGCGGCAAGCGCCAGCCGGTCGTCGGCCGCGGGCACGACGACGCTCGAAAATTCGACGCCTTCCTCCTTGCGCAACGCTTCGAAGGCTGTCGCCCCGAAGTAGCGCGATCCCACCAACGCGATCTTCATCGAAACTCTCCTCGGATCATCCGCGCTCGCATCCGCCGGGCGCGTCTAGACAAAAGTTCTGTACAAGAGATAGAGCACCGCGAGCGTCAGGCCGGCAAGCCAGGGCACCGCGCCCTTCGCCCACCCGGCAGGCGCGGGCGCGACCTCGGGCGGCGGCAACTTGCCGGCGTCCGTGGACCCGGCGACACCGCCCGCAATGCCGTGCGCGTCGACTCCGTCCTCGCCTGCAGCACCAGTCCGCGTCAACTGAGTGGCGCCGAATACCATCTTCACGAGCTCGCGGCCGACCCGCTCCGCGACGACGATCGCATTCTCCTCCACGCGTTGGCGGGAGATCGCTTCCTCTTCACGCGCCGCCGCGAGCGCGTCGCGCATGACCTCCTCGGCCACCGCTCGCGCCGCGGCTTCGGCCGCGGGCTTCGCCGCGACCTCGGCGACGGAGCGCACGCTCTCCTGCAATTCCGCGCGCACCGACTCGAGGACTTCGCGCGACGCGTCCGCCATCGCCGCCTTGGCGGTGTCGAGGGTCTGGCGCGCGACATCCTCGGCCGTCGAATGCGCGCTCATGAGCATGGCCTGCAGTTTGTCTTCCGCCGCGGCAGCGGCCACCTCGCGTTCGGAAGCGGCGGTCGCGTTCGCCTGCTCCACCAGTTCGCGCGCGACGCGCTCGGCGACGGCCGCCGACGATTGCTCCACTTCCGCACGAAGCGCGGCCTCGTCATCCTTGACCGAGGCGAGCGTGACTCGCACGAGCTGTTCGGCAACCGTGCGGGCGGCAGCCTCCGCCGCCGGCCTGGCGGCGGCCTCGGTCGTGACGCGGACGCTTTCCTCCAGGTTGGCGCGCGCCGAGTCGAGGATGCCGCGCGAGGCGTCCTCCAGCGTCGCCCTCGACGATTCCATCGTCTCGCGCGCGACCCGTTCGGCGGTCGCATGCACCGTAGCGAGCGATTCCGTGAGCTTTTCCTCGGCGGCGACCGCCGCTGACCGGCGCGCGGTCTCCGCAGCTTCGACCGCCGGTTGGATCAGATCGCGCGTGGTCTTCTCGGCGATGGCAATTGCGGCCTGCTCCACATCGGCGCGCATCGCCGTTTCGTCCTCGTGCACCGCGGCGAGCGTGACTCGCACAAGGTGCTCGGCGACGCTGCGCGCCGCCGTCTCGGCGATGGGCTTCGCCGCGGTCTCGGCGGCCGCTCGCGCGGTGTCCTGCAGGTCGGCGCGCGCCGTCTCGAGAATCCGTCGCGACGCTTCCTCCATCGTCGACCTGGCCGAATCGACGGTCTGGCGCGCCACACGCTCGGCCGTCGCATGGACGGTCGCCAGCGCTTCCCGGAGCTTGTCGTCGGCCTCCATCGCCGCCGACTTGCGGGCGGCCTCCGCCGCCTCGACGGTAGGCTGGACCGATTCGCGCGCGGCGCGCGTGGCGGCGGCGATCGCCGAGAGCTCGGCGCGCTCATGGGTGGTCGCAACCTCGGCCCGCAACGATGCGAGCGCGTCCTGCGTGGCGCGGGCCGCGACTTCCTGCGCGGCGTTCCGCGACGCCTGTTCCGACGCGGCGGTCAGCGCGGCGATCGCTTCGCGAACCAGTTTTTCGGCGACTTCGCGCGCGACGCGTTCGGCGATCCGGGCGACGTCCTCGCCAGCCGCCGCTGCGGCGGCAACCGGCGCGGGCGCGGGAACAGGGCTCACGAACGGCTCCGGAGTGACGTTCGGGGTCGGGATTGCGCTCACCACGGGCGACACACTCGCGACCGGCGGCGGACTGACGACCGGCGGTGGGGATACGATCGTGGCCTCGGCGTCCTGCTCCTCGACGACGTCCGCGTCCGCCGCAGCGACCGGAGGCGCGCTCGGGGCGCGTTCATGCAGTTGCGCAAGCAGGGTGTCGAGCGCGGTGTCGTCGACTGGCTTGGTCACGAAACCGCTTGCGCCGCTGTCCTTTGCTCGTGCCCGGTCCTGCGGCGTGTCGTGCCCGGTGCACATGACGACCGGAATGGCTGCCGTCACCGGGTTCCCCGTGATCATCCCGGTGACTTCATACCCGTCCATGTCCGGCATCATGAAGTCCATGAAGATGACGACCGGCGCGTGCGACTTCAGGAAGTCGAGCGCCTCGTGCCCGGACGAGGCGGTGTCGACGCCCAGTCCCCGCGCCTCGAGCATCCGCTTCAGCTTGAATTGCACCACTTTCGAATCGTCGACGATGAGCGCCCTGCCGATGTCCATGAACGTCTCTCCCTGTTGCCGACGGATAGGAAGTCCAACCGTACCATGCCCTGCGGTCAGGACGCAAAAGTCATGCCGAGCTTGGGCGGTCCGTCACCCCTTATCGACTACATCCCGCGAACCGCAGCACGGAGTCTGCCTCGGCGTCGAAATCGGTCCAGCCGTGGTCGCCTCCTCCGGCGACGTATTGAAACGCACCGGCGTAGAACGCGATCGACTCGCGCCAATCGAGGATCTCGTCGCCCGTGCGCGCCAGCAGGAAGTACCGCTCCGGGTCGCGTAATCCGTGCCACCGCGAGGGCCGCGAGCTCGTCGAAATGCGCCGGCGTGACCTCGTACTCTTCACCGGTATAGAGGTTCCTTTGCCGCCCGGCGAACGGGCGAAGATCCTCGTGCGGCCGAATCGCCGGATTGATGAGCACGGCGCGCGCGCCGTATTTCTCGGCGAGGAACGTCGCGTAAAACCCGCCGAGAGAGCTGCCGATCAACCCGAGATCGCGTCCTCCTGACGTCTCCCGGTCGATCCACGCGCAGACGTCGCGCATCGCTTGCGCCGGGCGGTGATGAGCTGCGGCAAATGGAAGCGCGGCGGCTCGGCCTGAGCCGTGGCAGCGCTGGCCAGGATCTGCCCCTTGACCGACTGCGGCGCGGAATTGAAACCGTGCAGGTAGATGATCGTCGGCACGCTACGGGCCGCGCGCGCCGAGCCGCTGCAGCAGCTTGTCGTGAATGCCTCCGAAGCCGCCGTTGCTCATCACGAGGATATGATCGCCGGCGTGCGCATCGGCGACAATCGCCGCGACGAGGGCATCGAGATCGCGGTGGACCGCCGCCTTCGCGCCAAGCGGCGCGAGCGCGCTAGCCGGATCCCAGCCAAGTTTCCCGGCGTAGCAGAAGGTCATGTCGGCGCGCGACGAGGCTCGCCGGCAGCGCGTCCTTCACGGCGCCCAGTTTCATCGTGTTCGATCGCGGCTCCAGCACCGCGATGATGCGCGCGGCGCCCACCGCGCGCCGCAGGCCGTCCACCGTTGTCGCAATGGCCGTCGGATGGTGCGCGAAATCGTCATAGACAGTAACGCCCCCTGCGATCCCGCGCGTCTCGAGCCGGCGCTTGATGCCTTCGAATTCGGCCAGCGCGGCGAGCCCCGCCGCGGCCGGGACTCCCGCGTGCCGTGCCGCCGCGAGCGCGGCAAGCGCGTTCAATCGATTGTGCCGGCCGAGTTGCAGCCGGCCCGGCGGCCAGCGCAGGTTCCCCCGCGGTACGCCACGGAAAAACACGGCGCCGTCATCATCGATCCGCCAATCAGACGACAGGGCGGCGTCCGAAGCGGCGGCCGCGGCATCGGTGGCCCCGAAATCCGCGCCCGCGAACCGCTCGACCTCGGACCAGGAGCCACGGGCCAGCACACGCTCGAGGGCTGGCACTTCGGCGTTCACGAGGAGGCGGCCCGACCGCGGCACCGAGCGGACGAAATGGTGGAATTGCGTCTCGATGGCGGAGAGGTCCGCGAAGATGTCGGCGTGATCGAATTCGAGGTTGTTGAGTATCGCAGTGCGCGGCCGGTAGTGGACGAACTTGGAGCGCTTGTCGAAAAAGGCGGTGTCGTATTCGTCGGCCTCGATGACGAAGAATGCGCTGTCGGTCAGCCGGGCCGAGATGCCGAAATTGAGCGGGACGCCGCCGATCAGGAACCCCGGATTCATTCCGGCATGGTCGAGAATCCACGCCAGCATCGACGTCGCCGTCGTCTTGCCGTGCGTGCCGGCGACCGCGAGCACCCACTTGTCGTGGAGCACGTGATCGAAGAGCCACTGCGGCCCCGACTGGTAGGGCAACCCGGCGTCGAGGATTGCCTCGACGAGCGGATTGCCGCGCGAGAGCGCATTGCCGACGACGAACACGTCCGCGCCGCGCGCAACGTCCGACAACTGCGCGGCGTCGTAACCCTCGGTGAGCGTGATGCCGAGCGCCGTAAGCTGCGTGCTCATCGGCGGGTAGACGTTGGCGTCGCAGCCGGTCACTTTGAATCCGGCCCGATTCGCGATGGCGGCGATCCCGCCCATGAACGTGCCGCAGATGCCGAGGATATGGAGATGCATGGCGCGATCAGGACCGCGGGTTCGTTGTGGTAGCGACCGCCGCATGCGAAAACGGCGCATGCTGCCGCCAGCCCCACGCGAACCAGGCGTAGGTGAGCACCTCGAGCGCCAGCACGAGCGAGAACGCGCAGCGGAGTCCACCGCGCCGCGTCGAAGTCGAAGGCCACATGCGCTGCGTCGACGACGAGACCGATTCCCCATTGGGTGACGAAGCCGCCACCGAACATGAGCAGGTTGAGCGCAGTGTTCGCGCGGCCGGCGAATCGGCGGCAAAACCTTCGTTCAACGTGTTGAACGCGAGAACGTTCGTGGCGGCGCCGAGTCCGTAAATCGTCCACCAGACGTACGTACCCGGAAGCTCCCGGACGATCGCCGCGAACGCGAGGATGTTGAGGAGAAATCCGGCGGCGAACAGGTGACGCGGGCCGATGCCGTAACGCGCGAGCCGGGTCGCGAACAACCCCAGCCCGAGATATCCCGCGAGCATGACGGTTCCCATCACGAAGAGATGCCGCGCCGCGACGCCGCGATCGAACCCGTTAACCTCGGTGAGCCAGGGCACCGACCAAAGTCCCTGGATTGCGAAGAACGAGCCGGTGCAGCAGCCTGCGAGCGGCGCGATCCACCAGAAGCGCGGATGCAAGAACAGCTTGCGCAGGCCCGCCCATTGCGCCCCGAGGCCGGGTGCTTCGACGGGCTTTCCGGTGTCGGGCACGCGCCACCAGATCCAGGCGGCGACGACGAACGTCGCACAGGCGAGGGCCAGGAACAGCGTGCGCCAGTGCACGTACCGGAGCGCGAATTCGGTCGGCGTGGCGGCGGCGAGTGCCCCGGCGCTGCCGGCGGTCATCACCCACCCCGCGAACGAAGCCTGCCGTTGCCGCGGCACCCACGCGGCAATGGCCTTCAGCGGAGCCATGAGGCAGACGGCGACGCCGGCGCCGATCAACGCGCGGGCGATGGCAAGACCCGTCGTGCTTTCCGCGTAGGCGAACAACAGCGCACCCGCTCCGCCTACCGCCAGCAGCGCGGGCTCGACTCGGCGCGGGCCGAAACGGTCGAGCAGCACACCCGCGGGAAGCTGAACGGCGGCGAACGCGACGAAGTAGGCACTGGTGAGCAGACCCAGCGTCCCGGGCGCGAGTCCGAGATCGCGCGTGAGCTCGGGCGAGACGACGGCGTTGATCGTCCTGAAGAGGTAGGACAGCAGATATGCCGCCCAGAAGGCAAGGAAGATGTACCGGGATTTCAATTCCGACTTCGAGTGCAAGATCGGCTTTCGTGTGGCGGGGTGGTGGGCGAGAGCGAAGCCCGACGGCACGTCACCGCCTCGCGTAGCGATCCGGTGAAAGCTGGGTCAGGTCGAATGCGCGGGGTCTCGCCCGCGAGGATTTCCGCGATCAACTGACCCGTCACCGGGCCGAGGCTCATCCCCATCATCGCATGGCCGGCCGCGATCGAGAGATTCGCGAATCGCGCGGTGCGCCCGACGTAGGGCATTCCGTCCGGAGAGCACGGTCGCAGCCCGCGCCAAGGCGCAACGCCTTCGAAATCCGTGGCCCGCGAGGTCGGGATAGTAATCCGTAGCGGCAGCCACGATGCCGCGCACCCGCACGGGGTTGATATCCTCGTTGAGGCCGGCGATTTCCATCGTTCCGGCAAATCGCAGCGCACCGCCCATCGGCGTGACCGCCACGCGCGCCTCCGCCAGGATGGCGCAGATCGTCGGAATGCGACGCGGATTCGCAAGCGTCAGACTGTAGCCTTTGCCGGCCTGGATGGGCAGGGTCAAGCCGAGCTCGCGCGCGATGCGCGGTGTCCACGAGCCCCCGCAGAGAACGAATTCGTCTCCCTCGATTTCGCGGCCATTGTTTGTGGTCACGGCGCGCACGTGTCTGCCGCGCTCGATGCGCCAGCCCGCCACTTCGGTGCTCCAGACGAACTCGACGCCTTCGGCAGTGAGGCGATCCTGCAGTCTGGGTCACGAAGCGATCGGGCGTGAGGTGACGGTCCTGTGGAAAGTACACACCGCCGGCGACCTCCATCCGAATGCCGGGTTCGAGCGCTGCCACCGCGTTGGCATCAAGCACTTGCGACTCGATACCCAGCGCGCGGCCCATTTCCGCCGTTCTGCGTTTCCTCGTCCGAGCGCATGGCGGCTCCGGCACAACATCAGCAGTCCCTTCTTCACGAGCCCGAAATCGCTGCCGGGCAGCGCCGCGAGCTCCTCGTAGCAGCGATGGCTCGCTTCGCTCAGGTCGCGAAGGAGCGGCGCAGCGCGTCGCACATGCTCCGCAGTGGCGGCGCGCCAGAATCGATAGCCCCAGGCGAGAAGCTCGGGCGACAGCCGCGGCTTCACGTAGAACGGCGATGCCGGATTCCACATCCACTTGAGCGCGAGCGCGACCATGCCGGGCGCCGCGAGCGGCACGAAGTGGCTCGTCACGAGCATCCCGGCGTTCTGAACGAGCAGCCATCGCGCCGCACGGCATTGCGATCGACGAGTGTGACGCTGCCACCCGCGGCGCACGCAGTAGTAGCGCCGCGCACAACCCGATCACGCCGCCGCCGACGATGACGACGTCTTACCGGATCGCCGATGCCCAGCGAACGGATCACGGTCGTCCAGCAACAACGTCGCTTCGGCATTCACGAACGCCCGGCCCGTGATCACCGGCTCGATCTTCCCTGCCGAGCGATCGAGCCAGCGGAACTTGCCGGTGAACGTGCTGCCGAGGATGCTCTCCTGCACCCACGGCGTCGCCTTCCGCCAGCTTCCCGTCGGCCGCGAGGCACGCGAGCTTCGCGCTGGTGCCCGTGCCGCACGGCGAGCGGTCGTAGGCCTTGCCGGGACACAGCACGAAGTTTCGCGACTGGACCGTCGCGGCGGCGGGCGCGCCGAACAGCTCGATGTGGTCGACGTCCGGGTATCCCTGGGCGTTCAGCGCGCGGCGAACGCGCCAGCTGTAGTCCGTCAGCGCCTCGACGTTGGCGAGCGCGATGTCCTGCCCGTGGTCCGCGACCAGGAAAAACCAGTTGCCGCCCCACGCGACGTCGCCTACGACCCTGCCGATGCCGGGCACGTCGACCGTCACCGCGTTGCCCGCGCGCCAGCTCGGCACGTTGGTGACGGAAACCTCGCCATCCTGATGCAGCGTCGCAGTGACGATGCCGACGGGAGTATCGAGCCGGTGCGCGCCGGCGCCGATCCTGCCCAGGTGCGCGAGCGTTGCGACGAGGCCGATCGTGCCGTGACCGCACATGCCGAGGTAGCCGACGTTGTTGAAGAAGATCACGCCGGCGGCGCACGAGGCATTCTCCGGCGGGACGAGCAGCGCACCCACCAGCACGTCCGAGCCGCGCGGCTCGTTGACCACCGCAGAGCGGAACCGGTCGAAATCCCGGCGGAATCGCTCGCGTCGCGCCGCGAGCGCGCCGGTTCCCAGATCGGGGCCGCCGGCGACTACGACGCGCGTCGGCTCGCCGCCGGTGTGCGAATCGATGACTTGGATTCTGTGCATGCTTTCTGTCGTGTTCGATTTAATGGGATTGGCGGTGCCCGTGCACGGCAAGCTTCACGACTTCGGCATCGGCGGCCACGTATCGGAGAGCCGGTAGCCCGCGGGCCAGGGATCGTCCGGATCGAGCATGTGCTGATGCGTTCCGGTGATCCACGCGCGCCCGGCAAGCGTCGGCACGATCGCTGCACGATCTCCCACGCGCGTCTCCGCTTCGATCCGGCAGCGGAATTCCGAGCCGATGATCGACCGGCCGATGAACCAATCGCCGGTCTTCAGGACGCGCCTCGCGTGCAGCACGGCGAGGCGCGCCGAGCAGCCCGTGCCGCACGGCGAGCGGTCGATCTTGCCGGGACGGATCGCGACGGCGTTGCGACCCACCACGATGCCCTCCTCATTCTGCAGCGGCGCGGCGAACTGGCAGAACGAGATGTGATTCCACTCAGGCAGCTCCGGATGCCGGAAACAGAGCTGCTCGTCCGCCGCCCGGGTGATCTGCAGTCCGGTTTGCGCGAGGTCCTTCGCTTCGTCGGGCGCAATCGAAAAGCCCAGAGCGCGCGCATCGACGAGCACGAAACTGTCGCCGCCGTACGCGGTGTCGACGGTGAGCGTGCCGAGCCCTGCGACCTCCAGCTTTGCGTCGAGCTTGTCCGCGAAGGATGCGACATTGCGCACCGTGATGCGCTCAGCCTTGCCATTGCGGCATTCGGCCATGATCTCGACGATGCCGCCGGGAGCTTCGAGCGCGAAACGCGTCTCGGGCTCGACCATGGGCACGACCCCGGTGTCGAGCAGGACCGTCGCCACACAGATCGAATTCGACCCCGACATCGGCGGCGTGTCCGCCGGCTCCATGATGATCCAGCCCATCCGCGCCCGCGGATCCTTGGGCGGGACCAGCAGGTTCACGTGCCGGAATACTCCGCCGCGCGGCTCGTTCAGCACAAAATTGCGCAGCATTTCGTCCTGCGCGATGAAACGCGACTGCTGCCAGATCGTGTCGCCGGGCGGCGAGGCGACACCGCCGACGATGACGTCACCCACTTCGCCTTCCGCATGGCAGCTCACGACATGAATGACGGTGGAGGAACGAATGGCGCAGATCTCCGCTGGCACAAAGCGCGTCGTTCAACAATATATGTTATACAATCTGAAATCAAGCTCGGTTTTCGAGGCCCGCCCAAGGAGTCCGCCATGCGCAAGCACGTTGCCTGGGAAGGCGTCTTCCCTGCCGTCACCACGCAGTTTCGGGACGATCTCTCACTCGACATCGACGCCACCGCGCGCGTCATGGAAGGCCTGATCCGCGACGGCGTGTCGGGCCTCATCGTCTGCGGCACCGTCGGCGAGAACTGCTCGCTCGCCAAGGCGGAGAAAATCGCGGTGATGGAGGCAGGCAAAGCCGTCGCGCGCGGCCGCGTCCCGGTCTTGAGCGGCATTGCCGAGTTCACTTCGGCCTTCGCGATCGACATGGCGAAGGAAGCGGCGCGCATCGGCCTCGACGGCGTGATGGTGATGCCGGCGCTCGTGTACTCATCGAAGCCGCACGAGACCGCCGCGCATTTCCGCAGCGTCGCCAGGGCGACCGACCTGCCGGTGATGGTCTACAACAATCCGCCGATCTACAAGAACGACGTCACGCCGCAGATCCTCGCTTCGCTCGCCGATTGCGAGACGATCGTCTGCTTCAAGGAATCTTCGGGCGACACGCGACGCTTCACAGACCTTCGCAACATCGTCGGCGATCGCTTCGTGCTCTTCGCCGGGCTCGACGACGTCGTGGTCGAAAGCATCATGGTCGGCGCCACGGGCTGGGTCTCCGGGCTCTCGAACGCCTTTCCGCGCGAAGGCGAAACGCTGTTCCGGCTTGCCCGCGCGGGCCGGTACGCCGAAGCGATGAGCCTCTATCGCTGGTTCATGCCCCTGCTCCACCTCGATGCGCGGCCGGACTTGGTCCAGTGCATCAAGCTCTGCGAGCACATCATGGGACGCGGCACGCACTTGACGCGCCCGCCGCGTCTCGCGCTCGATGCGCAGGAAACAGCCGAGATCGAGGCGCTCATGAAGACCGCGCTCGCGAGTCGTCCGGCGCTGGCCGAAGTGGGGCTGCGGGCCGCCGCGTGAGCGCCGCCGGGCCGCCCCAATTGCGATTCGCTGCGGCGCCCGCATGACTGCGGTAGCCACCCTCGGCCATCGCACCATGGCCCTCGCCGCGGCCGACGAGCTGCGGCGGCGGATCACCAACGGCGATTTCCCCGACGGATTCCAGTTGAAGCAGGACGCGCTCGCGGAGGATTTCGGCATGAGCCGGATCCCGATTCGCGAAGCGCTCGTGCAACTCGAGAGCGAAGGCTTCGTGCGGATTCTGCCGCATCGCGGCGCGCTGGTTTCGGAATTGTCGCCGGACGAGATTCGCGAGCTCTTCGAATTGCGCGCCTTGCTCGAGCCTCGTCTCCTTCGCCTGTCCGCGCCTCGCCTTACCGCGGCGGACTACGCGACGCTCGATGCGATCAATGCCGAGTACCGCGCGGAAATCCGGGCGATGAATCGGGCACGCTGGGGCGAATTGAACACGAGGCTCCACCTCCACCTCGTCTCGAAGGCGGAGCAACCGCGGACGCTCGCGATCGTGACCGCGCTCCTGCAGAACACCGATCGCTACACGCGCCTGCAGCTCTCGCTGACCGGCAGCGGCCGCACGCGCGCCGAAAAGGAGCATGTGACATTGGTGCGCCTGTGCCGAACGGGCAATGTGATCGGGGCCTGCGAGCTCCTCGCTTCGCACATCGCGAATGCGGAGGCGATGCTCATCGCCTTCATCAAGACGCGCGGCGGGCGCGAGCGTCAGCTTCGGAAAATGAAGTAGACGGCGCCCAGCAGGCAGAACCCGGCCCACAGGAAATCCAGCTTGACGGGCTGATCCATGTACATCACCGCGAACGGAACGAACACCGCGAGCGTGATCACCTCCTGCAGGATCTTGAGCTGCGCCAGCGACATCACGCCGTAGCCGACCCGGTTCGCCGGCACCTGCAGCAGATACTCGAACAACGCGATTCCCCACGACACCAGCGCCGCCGTCCACCACGGGCTGCCCTGCAGATGCTTGAGATGTCCGTACCACGCGAACGTCATGAAGAGGTTCGCGAGCGTGAGCAGCGCGACACACGCGAGCGCCGGATGCGCAGTGATCGGAGCGAAGTAGTTCATCGACGGAGGTTCCTCTGGAATCGTGTGCCGGGTGGAAACTTGAGACCAAAGGTTTCGGCGAGCACGTCCAGCACTTCGTCATCGTCGGCGAGCGTCCGGCGCATCATCTCGGCGCCGCGCTCCTCGCTGTAGTCCCGATCGCGGAGCGTGAATCGCATGTCCGGCGCAATCCGCTGTGCGGTGGCGACCTGCGTGAATTTCGAAGACGGATGCGTCGACGTGTAGTGACTCGCGAGCTCGTAGTCGACCCGATGCTGCGGCTCCTGGCTGAACACGTACAGGTCCTCCCAGGATGCGCCGCGCGAAGACTGCAATAACGACTGCCCGGCCTCATCCACGATCCGGAAGGACCATGCGTTCTGGCGCGAAGCCTCGCCGCCGCCGAGTGGCACCGGCAACAGCGGGCCCGCGGCGCCGAAGCCGACATCCGCGAGCCATCGCCCGCCGTCGACTTCGACCTGCAGCGTCATGTGCGTCCGCGGCCGCAGGGCGTCCGAGCCGAGTCGCACACGGGCAGCGAGTTGCGTCACCGTGAAGCCGAAGGCCCGCAACACAGCGGCGAACAGCAGGTTCTGCTCGAAGCAGTAGCCGCCGCGTCGCCCGGCAACGAGCTTCGCCTGCAAACTATCGAGATCCAGCGCGATCGCGCGGCCAAGCAGGATATCGAGATTCTCGAACGGGATATGCGTAACGTGCGCCTGGTGCAGCGCCTCGAGCACGGCGCGCGATCCGTCGCGCTCGCCGGCATACTCGATTCGGCGCAGATAGGCGGGAAGATCGAGCTGCTCCGATTCGCCCTCGCTCATCAATGCGACCATTCACTCATTTTTTGTGCACCCTTGGCGCTCCGCGTCTCGAAGATCATCGCACCGGATTTTCGCGTCGTCCAGCAGCGGATTGACCCGCGCGCCCGGACCACGCATGATAGCTAACTCGCCTGATGGAAATGCCACTCGATCGCTGAAGCGGTGGGCGAAAGTCGCCCGCCAGTCCGGGCGGCACCATCCGCCGACTTTCCTTGGCAGAGGCTCCAATGAAGCTCGCAGGTTCGTGCCATTGCGGCGCGGTCAAATTCACCGTCGTGTCGCACACGCCCTACCCGTACCTACGGTGCTACTGCTCGATCTGCCGGAAAACCGGGGGCGGCGGCGGGTACGCGATCAACATCATGGGCACCGCCAAGTCGCTCTCGGTGCGCGGCCGCAAATTCGTCAGCGTGTTTCGCGCGCGCGTCCGCGACAAGGACAGCGCGCGGGGCACGCTCTCGCCCGGACGCCGGCATTTCTGTGCGAAATGCGGCAGCGCGCTCTGGGTATGGGATCCGCGCTGGGCGGAGTGGGTCTATCCGTTCGCCTCGGCGATCGACACGCCGCTGCCGAAGCCGCCCGAAGAGCAGGAGATCATGCTCGACTTTGCTGCGCCGTGGTGCGCGATCCCCGCCGGACGCGGGCACACACACTTCCGCGATTACCCGGACGAGGGCATCGCCGACTGGCACGCGAAGCGCGGATTGACGGTGAAATAGTGGGCGACGCAACACCGACCAGGCCATCGGTGAGCATGACCGTCGTGGCGATTTCACCGATGGCGAGCGAAGTAAACTGCGACAGGCGAGGTCGACGCGCGTCAGCGGCGAATCCAGCCCAGAGTGCGCAGCAGCGTCGATCCGCCTGCCCACAGCGCCGTCGCGACAACCATTCCGATGACCGCGGCGAGGATGGCGCCCGCGACCCCGTCGACCCCCCATGCCGTCACGGCCGACCAGGCCGCGAAGCCGCCGGCAACACCGCAGACGAATATTCCGAGGATGCTGCCGAGAACCGCACCGCGCTCAACGAATCGCATGAATTGTCCGAGTTGGAAAATCGGAATCGATAGTACTTCGACATTCGCGGCGACTCCAAACGCGACCTTCCTGTCCACCTCTTGCAATCTTACGTTGTAAGTGTAAAGCTACCCAATTGATTACATTGTGCGATTCAACTCAGCCTTGCGCCCGGCAGATGGCTTTCGAGGAGCGATCCATGAATACCGTCGATATCGTCGGGCTGCTCGTCCCCGTACCTATTTCCTGTTTCTCGTCGCCGCGCGGGCATGGCCCGCCGGGGCACTTCCGCCTCGGGGCGGCTCCGAGCGTGCCTAGTGCCATAACTGGCGATTCGCGGGATAATTACGTTCCCATCCGGAGAAACCAACCATGAGCGAGCAAAGAGAAGTCGTAATTCTGAGTGGCGTGCGCACGGCGATCGGTGACTATGGCGGCAGCCTGAAGGACATTGCGCCGAGCGACCTCGCCGCACGCGTCGTCAAAGAGGCGGTGAGCCGGGCCAAAGTCGACCCCAAGGACGTTGGCCAGTGCGTGTTCGGCAATGTGATCCACACCGAGCCCAAGGACATGTACATCTCGCGTCTCGCCTGCGTGAACGGCGGATTGCCGCACGACACCGGCGCGCTGACGCTCAACCGTCTGTGTGGCAGCGGGATGCAGGCGATCGTGTCGGCGTCGCAATATATCCTCCTCGGCGATACCGACGCGGCCGTCGCCGGCGGCGTCGAGAGCATGAGCCGCGCCGCCTACGCGTCGACGACGCAGCGCTGGGGCGCGCGGATGGGCGAGACGAAGTCGTTCGACATGATGGTCGGCGCGCTGACCGACCCCTTCGACACGATCCACATGGGCGTCACCGCCGAGAACGTCGCGGCCAAATGCGGCCTGACGCGCGAGAACCAGGACGCGTTTGCCGTCGAAAGCCACAAGCGCGCGGCTGCCGCGATCGCCGCCGGCCACTTCAAGAGCCAGATCCTGCCGATCGAGCTCAAGAGCAAGAAGGGCCCAGTGATGTTCGACACCGACGAGCACGTCCGCGGCGATTCATCGATGGAAAGCATGGCGAAGCTGCGTGCCGTGTTCATCAAGGAAAACGGCACCGTCACGGCCGGCAACGCCTCGGGCATCAACGATGCGGCCTCGGCAGTCGTGCTGATGGAAAAGTCGGTCGCCGCGAAGAAGGGCCTGAAACCCATGGCGCGGCTCGTCGCCTACGGCCACGCCGGCATCGATCCCACGATCATGGGCCTGGGCCCAGTCTCCGCGGTGAAGCGCGCGCTGGCGAAAGCGGGACTGAAGCTCGACCAGATGGACGTCATCGAGTCGAACGAGGCCTTCGCCGCACAGGCGCTCGGCGTGTCCAAGGAACTCGGGATGGATCCGAAAAAGGTCAATCCCAATGGCGGCGCCGTGGCGCTCGGGCACCCGATCGGCGCGACCGGCGCGATCCTCACGGTGAAAGCGATGTACGAGCTCCACCGCACCGGCGGTCGCTATGGCCTCATCACGATGTGCATCGGCGGCGGCCAGGGGATCGCGGCGATCATCGAGCGAGCTTAACCCGGTCGAGTGAACGTCGGAACGACGACCCCGCGAGCGCTCGCGGGGTTTTTCTTGGATGCGGGGTGTCGACGATGCTAGCTCTTTTCCAGGGCCGTAAGGAAGCGCCGCGGCTCGGCACGCTGCGGCAGCTCGCGCTGTTCTCCACCCTTTCCCGGCTCGAGCTTCGCGTCGTCGACGGCCTGCTGCACGAGCGCCGCTTCCTCAAAGGCGAGATCATCTTCGACGAAGGCGAGGAGGGTCAGGCGCTCCATGTCGTCATCGCCGGTCGGGTGCTGATCTGCAAGCAGGGCGATCCCGTCGCGGGACGGGTCACGGAGATCGACGCCGGAGTCGCGTTCGGGGAGCTCGCGCTCCTCGAAAACGCGCCGCGCGCCCTGCAGGCTAGGGCGGAGGAGGATTGCGTGCTTGCCTCGCTCTCGCGCGGCGACCTCGAAAGCCTCCTCGTGACGCACGCGGTGATCGCGTCGAAAATCCTGCTTCAACTCGCGCGTCAGCTGGGGCGGCAATTGCGCGACCGGTCCATGGCCGCTGAGCGCCGGGCGGTATGAAAGCGGCGCGAGCGACGATCCCCGGCGGGAGTCGCTATCTCGCGTCGGGGCCGCTCGTCTGGGTGGCGACGATCGTGTGCACGACGCTGCTGCTCCTCGCGCTGAAGCAGGCGCTCTGGCTCGTAGTGCCGTTTCTCCTCGCGATCATCCTCTATTACGCGTTGTTCCCGGCCGTGCGGCGCATGACGTCTCGCCGGCGTCGAACGCGAGTCGGCGGCCGCGTTCGTCTCGGCCGGAGCCCTCGTCGTGGTGGTGGCGGCGATGGTGCCGACCTTGCCGTGGCTCGCGGCGCAGGCCGTCAGCGGCCAGGAAGCCCTGTTCCGCTACCTTGCCGGCGGGCGGTCGCTGGTCGAGCGCTCGCTTGGCATGCTCGAGTCGCAATTCGGGTTCCTGAAGGAGCTCGACTTCCACGCCGAGATGAGCCGGAAGATGGCGGACTTCGGCGGCAGCTACGTGCAAGGAGCACCTCGCGGACGCGCTGCTCGGCGACTGCCGCCTGGCTTCCCGCGCTGCTCCTCGCGCCATTCCTCGCGTTTTTCTTTCTCCGCGACGGCCGGAGGTTTCTAAAGTACCTCGCCGAAGCAGTGCCGAACGCGTATTTCGAGCGAACGCTCTACATGATCGACCGCGTCGACGGCACCGCGCGCGCCTATTTCCAGGGCCTGCTGAAGCTGACGATGATCGACACGGTCTGCCTCGCCTTGGGACTCGCGGCGATCGGCATGCCGGGCGCGTTCGCGCTCGGCCTCATGGCGGCGGTGCTTGCATGGGTGCCGTTCGTCGGGTCCGTCATCGGCTGCGTGATCGTGGTGCTGGTGGCCGCCACCGATTTTCCGTCGAGCCCCTGGGTCGTCTACGCGGCCATCGGGTTGTTCCTCTTCGTGCGCCTGCTCGACGACTTCGTGTTCATGCCGTTGACGATCGGCCGCAGCCTGCATATGCACCCGTTGCCGACGGTGCTGCTGATTTTCCTCGGCGGCGCCGTCGCGGGAATCCCCGGCCTCATCCTCGTCCTGCCCCTTGCCGGCGTCGTGATGGTGGTCGCCGGCACGATCGGCGGCATCGTCAACGATCCGCGATTGGGCGCCCGACACGCCTTCGCCAAGACTTTGCGGTCGCGTCGCATTACCGCCGACCTGC
Source organism: uncultured beta proteobacterium (assembly GCA_963840945.1). Lineage (GTDB taxonomy): Bacteria > Pseudomonadota > Gammaproteobacteria > Burkholderiales > Casimicrobiaceae > CAIWHR01. The sequence continues at coordinate 199,180 of CAWJAU010000023.1, forward strand.
AATCCTGAAGGGCCGTTGCAGTGGCCCTGCCGTTGCATCGAAAAGGAAATCCATGATGAGCGCCGCAGGGCCGTCCAATACCGCGCAACTGCTGGCTGCCTCGGGGGGTGTGGGGGTACATACAAGCGCACCTCCTGTGCGCATCGGCATCGCAGGCGTGGGCCGCATGGGCCGCCACCACGCGAGCAATCTCGCGCAGCGTGTGCAAGGCGCGCAGCTCGTCGCGGCCTGCAGCCCCGTCGCGGACGAGCTCGCGTGGGCGCGCGACACGCTCGGCGTCACCGCCGGCTACACCGAATACGCCGGAATGCTCGCCCATCCGGGGCTCGACGCCGTGTTCCTCGCGACGCCGACCACGCTGCATGCCGACCAGATCATTGCGGCGCTCGAGGCCGGCAAACACGTGTTCTCGGAAAAGCCGCTCGCCCTCAACCTCCCCGATTGTGTGCGCGTGGAGGCAGTCGCGGCGAAACATCCGCGCCAAAAAGCGATGATCGGCTACGTGCGCCGGTTCGATCCCAGCTATCGCGACGCCTTCGACAAGATCAGGGCAGGCGCCATCGGCCGCCCGTTCCGTGCGCGCTCGCAAACCGCCGACCAGAATGACGCCAGCGGTTTCTTCGTGCGCTATGCGGGAGCCTCCGGCGGCATCCTGCTCGACATGAGCGTCCACGACATCGACACCGTGCGCTGGCTCCTCGGGGCGAAGAGCGCCGCGCGCGTGTTTGCCACCGGCACCATCGCGGTCCACGAGGGCTTGCGCGAGGTCGGCGATGTCGACAACGCGGTCGCGACCATCGAGTTCACGGGCGGAGAGATCGCGACCATCTATGCCTCGCGGACGATGGCGCATGGGCACGAGACGCTGACGGAGGTGGTCGGCACCACCGGACGGCTCATGGTCGGGCAGAATCCGCGGATCAATCGCGTCGAAATCTCCGACGGGCACGGCATTCGCAACGAATGCACGCCGACGTTCTACGAGCGGTTCGCCGACGCCTTCCTGCTTGAAGCTCAAGCCTTCGTCGACGTCGTGCGCGGCGATCTCGCGCCACCGCTGACGCTCGCCGACGCGACCGAGGCGACGCGCATCGGCATTGCGGTCACCGAATCGCTGCGCTCGCGGAGAATGGTCGAGCTCTAGTATCCTGTAAGGGATACTCGGGTCATTTCCGCGGCCGCGGCGCCCTCGATCTGCCGCGCCATCTGCGCGTATCGCGGATTTTCCGGGTCAAGCTCGCGCAACTGCTCGACGTAACCCAGCGCGCGTTCGCGATTGCCGGACTCGGCGGTGAAAAACGCGAGGCCGGACAAGAGGTCGCGATCGTACGGTTCGCGCTGCAACGCGGCGGTCAGCACACGCAGTGCTTCCTTGGTCTGGCCCGCGCCGTTCAGCGCCACCGCGTAGACATACGCAAAGCGGGCGCTCTCCGGCGCAAGCTCGACGCTCATCCGCAGCGCCTTCAAGCTCTCGGCGGTCTGTTTCTGCCGGACGAGCGCAAGACCGAGCGCGTGGTGCAGCACCGCGGCGCGCGGATTGCGCGCGAGACCCTCGCGCAGGACGGTCGTGGCGTCGCCTTCGGCGCCGCGGGCGCGGTACAGATCGGCGAGATTCGCATAGGCGGCCACGAACGTCGGGTCGAGCGCAATGGCCTTGCGATACTCCGCGATGGCCCCGGCGGCGTCGCCACGTTGCGCGGCAAGATTGCCGAGGTTGGTGCGCCCCTCGGGCCGGTCGGCATTGTAGGTCTGCGCCGCCACGTACTCGGCCAGCGCCTTCGCGAATGCCGCGCGGTCGTTCTCCGTCAGCTGCGATTCGGGAGCTCCCGCGAGGGCTCGCGCGGCCTCGATCCGCACCGTGCGAACCGGGTCGGCGAGCATGCGCGGAAGAAATCGCTGCCGCGTCGGAGGCTCCGCGCTCGCGAGCGCCTCGACCGCCGCCAGCCGCACCATCGGATCCGGATCGTTCAATTCGCGGGCCACAGTTTCGCTGACGACCGGCGTTTGCAAGCGGCCAAGACGCGCGATGGCGCTGGCGCGCACGATCGGGGGTTGCGTCTTGTCCTCGATCAGCGTGAGCAGCGCCCCGCGCGCACCTGGCGCGCCGAGCGAGCCCGCGCGCAACGCCGCGGCGAAATTCTGGTAGCTTCCCGGCGGTTTGCCGGTCCACTTGCCGATCGCGTCGGCCGCCCACTGCGGCGACTGTTTCGCGTGACAGTTCGTGCACGCGTTCGGCGCGCCCAGTTTCGCCGAGACATCGGGCCGCGGAATGCGCAGCGAGTGGTCGTGGCGCGGGTCGACCCCCATGTAGGTCGTCGTCGGCATGTGGCAGGCGGCGCATGCGGCGCCCGGCGTGCCCTCGGCGTGATGCGTATGCCGCACGCTATCGAACTTCGCCGGAAGGTGGCACTGCGCGCACACGGCATTGGCGGGGGCGCGCAACTTGAGCGAATGGGGGTCGTGGCAGTCGGAGCACGTTACGCCTTGCGCGTGCATCCGGCTCTGCACGAACGAGCCCCAGTTGTAGACCTCGTCGCGCATCTGCCCGTCGTTCCAGTAGAGGTTGTCGTCGAGGAGGGCGAGCCGGTGCGTGTCCAGCGGCGGCTTGCCGTGCACGTAATCGTCGGAAATGCGGCTCGCGCGGGCGTGGCAGCGCGCGCAGGTGTCGATCTCGCGCGAGCGCTGGCGAGGCGCGCTGCGCTTCGAGTTGCCGGTCTCGGCGACGGGGATCCAGGACACCCCTTTGCGCTCGTCCAGCGCGGCGGCGAGTCCCTTGGTCGCCGCGAGCGCCTCGTAGTTCTCTCGCTTCCCGGCCCAAGCGATGTGGTTCGAGCCGGGGCCGTGGCAAGCCTCGCAGGTGACGTTCACCTCGGCCCACGTCGAGTGGAACGTGCCGGTCGCGGCATCGTAATTCTTCCGAAAGTCGGTCGAATGGCATTCGGCGCACTGGAAGTTCCAGTTCTGCTGCACGCCAGTCCAGTGCAGCGGATCGCCCGCCTTGAGGTTCTGGCCCGGATAGAGATGGAACCAGCGCTGCCCGCCTTGCGCCTTGGGCCGCGAATCCCAGGCGATGCCGAGCGCCTGCATGCGCCCCCTTGGGAGCTCGATCAGATACTGCTGCAGCGGACGGACGCCGAACGTGTACTTGATCTCGTAGTCCGCGAGCTTGCCGTCAGGGCCGTCCGTGTTGACGAAGAATTTGCCGTCGCGGCGCGAGAAGGTCGACGTGGTTCCGGCATACGCAAACTTCGCGTTGGCGAAATCGCCCAGCACCGATTGCGCATCGGCGGCCTGCATCGCGAGGTCGTGGTCCGAGCCCTTCCATGCCGCACTCTCTTTGGCATGACAGGTGGCACATTGCGCCCCGCCCACGTACTTCACCGTGCTTGCGACGGCGGGCACCGACGTCGGGCGCGTCGCGGGCGAAGCACGATCGCGCTGCGCCCAGAACACCGCGCCCAGGGCAATGGCGGCGAGCGCCGCGCAACCGACGATCCACACCGGGCCGAGACGCGAACGCGACGTCGGTGCCGGCGCGGCGATTCGGCTTGCCGGAGGAGCCGGCGTCGCCGACGCACCGGCCGTCGCCGCCGCAGCGCGCACCTTCCCGCCGGGCGGCGACTTCTTCCTGCGGCTCATTCCGCCATCACTTCGGGAACATCAGCTGCACCTGTGCGCGGATCTGCCGGTTGGCGCCGAAATCGGGCGTGACGACGTTGTGGTACTGCGGAGATCTGCGTGTTCACGAAGCCGCCGCCACGCAAGCTGATTTCCGTCGCATTTCCGCATCTCCTGGATTGACTCGCGTAGCGGACCGGCGTGGCCACGACGAATGTTACTGCTCGATTGTGCGCGCGCGTCGCCGATTCACATCGGCATTCGTCGCGCGCGGACGCGAAATCGAATCGCCACCTGGTCCTGCACCTGAAGCGCGCCAGCGAGGATGGAGTACGGGACGATCCCGAAACTCGTCTGCGCGATCGTCATTTCGCCGGTCACGTGCACTTCCTCGGGCGCGAGGGAAACTTGCGCCGGAATGCGCATCTCGCGATCGACCCCATTCACCGCAAGCTTGGCATTCAACCACGAGCCCGACGCATCTTTGGTCACACCGCGCACGCCGATGACGGCGTAAGGATGCGCGTCGGCGGCGAGTTTGCGGAGCATGTTCTCGCGCGTCCCGGCGATGGCCTCGTCCGGCGGCTGACCGTCGAAGTGCGCGTCGGCGCGCTCCGCGCGCTCGTCCACCACCAGCCGGTCGAGCCGGACGTAGAGATCCGCCCGGCCATCGACCGGCGCGACATAGCCGACCACATCGTGGCTCACGACGACATGATCGTGCCCGAGTTGCGCGAGCGCACCCCCGCGCCGCACTTCGATGACGACGCGCGAGGTCGCCGGATCGACCTCGTATACCGGCTGGCCGCGGCGCGCGGCCTCCATGTAGTACGCATCGGGAAATCCCGCCGGTCGCTGCCCTTCGTTCCCGGCGGGGCCGGATACGGAGGGGCGCATGCCGAAAGACATCCGGCAACGACTACCGCGCCGACCAATCCCGTGCGCATTCCGGCGCGACTACTTCACGAGTCCGAGCGATGCGGCGAGGCACGTTGTGACTTTCATGCTGTGCTCCCGTGGTTTCATCCGGCCGCCGTTGCCGCTGGCCGCACGACAATTCTAGCGCCGAACGGAGGATAATCGTAAGCGAGACGCCCGCCTCGCGCTCGTGCGCGCCGTCAGCGGGCCGTCGTCATCGCATATCAGAGGAGACCATCATGAGCGACAAGCTGCGCAAGGTCGATTACTTCCACGTGATGATTCCGAACAGGGCCGGGCAGGCGTCGAAGATCGCGGCCGGGCTCGCCGCCGCGGGCGTCAATCTGCTTGCGTTTTCGGGATTTCCCAGCGGGCGAATGACTCAGCTCGATCTGATGCCCGAGGATTCGGGCCAATTGAAGCGCGCCGCAAAGCAAATGGGGCTCAAGCTCTCCGTGAAGAAATCCGGATTCCTGTATCAGGCAGACGATCGCGTCGGCGCGATGACGCGCCTGTTCGACAAGCTGGCGGCGGCCAAGATCAACTTGATCGCCGTAGACGCCGTGACGAGCGGCAAAGGGCGCTTCGGCGCGATCTTCTGGGTCAAGCCGGAGGCGGTGGCGAAGACCGCCAAGCTTCTCGGCGCCAAGTAGCCGGCGCGGCTTTCATCCCGTCACCGCAATCTCCGGCGAGCCCTTGCGTGCCCGCCGGGAGCCATGTCGTTTGCATGGCGTCTCCGCAGTACAATTACGTCACGTCAGGAGTGTCGAATGTCCATCAACGTGTATCAGGCTTCCGTCCCTCAATTCATCCGGATGCTCGGCAATCTCAAGGGCATCCTCGAAAAGGCGGCCGCGCATGCCGCGGCAAGGAAGATCGACGAGTCGGCGCTGCTCAACGCGCGGTTGTTTCCCGACATGTTCCCACTGACCGTCCAGGTGCAGATCGCGAGCGACTTCGCGCGCGGGACCAGCGCCCGCCTCTGCGGGATCGAGACGCCGGCGATCGAGGACAAGGAGACGAGCTTCGCGGAATTGGTAGCGCGGGTCGACGTCGCGATTGCGTACGTCAAGTCGCTGCCCGCGGCTAAGTTCGAAGGCGCGGAAGGCCGCGAGATCAAGCGCAAGATCCGCGGCGTGGAGCGGACGTTTACCGGCGTCGATTACCTGTTTCAGTTCGCGCTGCCCAATTTCTACTTTCACCTGACGGCGGCGTACGCGATCCTGCGGCATAACGGGATCGAAATCGGCAAGACCGATTTCCTGGGTACGTTCGGCTGACGCCTAACGCCGCAGCACGATCGCGGCGTCCGGGTCGAACGCCACGCCGACCTTCTCGTCGCGGCCGCGCGGCTCCCGTGCTTCGGCGTCGAACACGAGGAGCTCGCCCCACGGCGTGTCCACCATGTACTCGATGCGGCTGCCGAGGTAGGCGGCGCGCTTGCACACGCCTGGTACGGTGCCCGGCGATGGCGTGGTAAGCCGCAACCGATTCGGCCGGACCGCAAGCGTGGCGGGGCCGGGCGCGATGCCGTCGGCTTTCACCGGCATGCCGGCGCCACCCGCAGAGAACGAGCGGCCGCCTTCGCCCGCCACGAGCTCGCCGTCGACGAGGTTTGCATCACCGATGAAGTCGGCCAGGAAACGGCTGGCGGGCGACTCATAGAGCTCGTGCGGCGTGCCCTTCTGCGCGATCCGTCCACTCTCCATCACGATGATGTGGTCCGAGACGGCGAGCGCCTCCTCCTGATCGTGCGTCACGTAAATCACCGTGAGCTCGAGCGCCTGCTGCAGGTCGCGGATCTCCTGCCGCACGCGGCGGCGCAACTTCGCGTCGAGGTTGGACAGCGGTTCGTCGAACAGCAGCACCGCCGGCTCGAGCACGAGCGAGCGCGCCACGGCAACGCGCTGCTGCTGGCCCCCCGAGAGCTCCGACGGCAGACGGTCGCCCAGCCCGGCCAGTCCCAGCATCTCGAGCTTCGCGTGCGCGAGCTTGCGCGCCTGCGCCTTGTCGGACGACGTCGACAGCGGGCCGTAGCAGACATTCTCCAGCACCGTCATGTGCGGAAACAGCGCGTACGACTGGAACACCATGCTGACATCGCGCTCGTTCGCGGCGCGCAGCGTGACGTCGGTGCCGCCGATCGCGATGCGCCCGCTCGTCACCGGCTCGAGCCCCGCGACCATCCGCAACGTCGTCGTCTTGCCGCAGCCCGAGGGTCCGAGCAGCGTGACGAGCTCGCCCGGCGACACGGTGAACGACACCTCGTCGACCACGGTCAGCTTGCCGTAGCGTTTCGACACGCGCTCGAAGACGACCCCACCCGACGCTTTGCTCATTTCAATTCCCCGCTGCGACCAGGTTGACCGGGCGGCGGCCGAGCCGCGCTTCACCGATAGTCTTCTGCACCGCCAGCAACACGGCCAGCATGAAGAAGATCAGTACCGTCGAGTACACGATCGCCAGCGGATACTCGCCCGCCTCCACCCGATTGATGATGTACACGGTGGCAAGGTTGTACTTGGCGGTAGCGAGGAAGATGATGGCGCTCACGGCGGTCATCGCGTGCGTGAAGCTGAAGACGAGCGTCGCGAGGATCGCTGGCCGCAGGAGCGGCACGACGACTTCGCGCAGGGTGCGCAGAGTGGACCCGCGCAGCGTCGCCGAAGCTTCGTCCAGCGTCTTGTCGATCTGCGCCAGCGCGGCGATGCCCGACCGCACGCCGACCGGCATGTTGCGGAACACGAAGCACAGCACGAGGATCAGCATCCCGCCCGTCAATTCGAGCGGCGGCACGTTGAACGCGACGATATAGGACACGCCGATCACCGTTCCGGGAATCGCGAAGCTGACCATCGTCAGGAACTCGAACGCACCGCCGGCCGGCGAAGCGATGGCGCGTGATCACGTAGGCGGCAAGGAGCCCGATGAGCGCCGTGAGCGGCGCGGCAATTGCGGCGACCTCGATCGTGTTGAAGAAGCTGTTCCAGGCCGAGCCGGTGAACGTACAGCCCCCGCTCGCCCACTCGACCCCGAAGCCGGCGCGAAATGCGACACCGTCAGCGTCATGTCCCCGCGGCCGATGTCCTTGACGAAGCCGCCGATCAGGATGACGACGTAGCAGACCACCGTGAACAGGATCCAGGCGGCGGCCACGCCGAAGCAGGAATACCAGAGCCCGCGCGGCAACTGCGCCGGAATGCCGCCGTCGCCCTTGCCGCTGACCGTCACATAGAGAGCACGGCCCAGCCAGCGCTGCTGCAGCCAGAAGGCGACGATCGTGAAGCCGAGCAGCACCGAGGCCAGCACCGCAGCGCGACCCGGGTCGTGCTGCGCGCCGGCGATGGCGAAGAAGATCTTGGTCGACAGCACCTCGAAATTGCCGGCAAGCACGATCGGATTGCCGAAGTCGGCGAGGCTTTCGACGAATCCCAGCAGGAACGCATTGGCGAGCGCCGGACGCAAGAGCGGCCAGGTCACCGTGCGGAACACGCGGCCGCGCGACGCGCGCAGCGTCTGCGCGGCCTCCTCGAGCGCGGGGCTCACCGCGGCGAGCGCGCCGTGCAGGATCATGAACGCGATCGGCGAGAACGACAGCAGCTGCGCAAGCGTCACGCCCGGCAACCCGTAGATCCAGCGCGAGCGAGGGATGCCGAACGCCGAATCGAGCCAGCCCGTGATGAGGCCGGTCCTTCCGAACAGCACGACGAGCGCCAGAGCGATCACGAACGGCGGCGTAATGATCGGCAGGATCGACATCACCTTGAGAAGGCCCGAGAAGCGTTGGCCGCCGCGCTGCACGACCAGCGCGAGCACGAGGCCGAGGAGCGTGGACAGCACACCGACGATCACGGCCAGAATAGCTGAGTTGATCGCGACGCCGCAGCGCACGCCACCGCGCAGGCAATCGACGCGACCAGATGTCGGCCGTCAGGAGGCGTTCCGCGGCGAGCCCGGGCGCGAAATTGCCCTTCGCGTCCAGGACGGCGGAAAACAGCGAAGTCCCGACCGGGTAGAAGATGAAGAGCAGGAGCAGCGCGGCGATCACGACGACGATCGTGGCGACCGTGGGATCGCCGCCGAAAAGTCCGCGCCGCGCGACCGCCCGCGCGAAACAGACGGTCAGCGCGCCGAGCGCGAGCGCCGCGCCGAGGCCGAACGACGCGCCGCTCGTTACCGGCGGCAAACCCGGAGCCGATTCCCCACGCCAGCGCCAATGCGGCGGCACCCGCTGTCCACGCGTCGCGACCCAAAGCCGCGAACATCAGCGTGGCGACGGATGCGGCGATGAGGGGCCAGAGCAGCGACTCGCCGGACAATGCGCGCAGCAGCGCCGACGGCCCGCTTACTCCGGACCACGGCGCGATAGCGAGCGCGAGAAGCGCAACCGCCGCGACGATCGCCGTCGCGCGGTCGCGCGCCATCGGCACGAAAACGGCCCGCTCGAGCGCGGGCGCGGCAGCGGCCACTATCCGTGGGGGCTATTCCAGTGCGCGCACGGCCGTCCGAAGCGCACTGTGCGCCCCCTCGGGGGGCAGCGACCGTAGGGAGCGTGGGGACCGTTCATCCTACTTCGGCAGCGTCGAGACTTCCTTGTCCCACTTCGTCAGGAGGCGCGTTGCGCTCCGCCGACGAGCCGTACTTGGCGAAATCGTAGTTGATGAGCTTGATCTCGGAGAACTTCGGCGCCTGCGGCGGTGCGCTCGCATTCTTGTTCGACGGCACCTGGTAGGAAACCTTCGCCTGTGCGCCGATGCTCTGCGCTTCGGCGCTGAGCGCCCAGTCGTACCATTTCTTGGCGTTCTCCATGTTCTTCGCGCCCTTGACGATGCTCATGCTGCCGATCTCGTAGCCGGTGCCTTCGCACGGCGACACGATCTTCACGGGCGCGCCGCCGACTGCCTGGACGACGGCGTCGTGCTGGAACGTGATGCCGACCAGGCTCTCACCGGTGGCTGCCGCCCGTGCCGGCGCAGCGCCGGACTTCGTGTACTGGTTGACGTTCTTGTGCAGCGCCTTCAAATAGTCGAACGCCTTGTCCTCGCCCATGAGCTGCACGAGTGTCGCCAGCATCGTGTACGACGTGCCCGACGAGTTCGGGTTCGCGACCTGGATCTCGTCCTTGAAGACAGGCTTCGTGAGATCGGACCAGCACTTGGGCTCGGGAATGTTCTTCTTCTTCAACTGCTCGGTGTTGTAGCTGTAGCCAAGCGCGCCGGCATACACGCCCACCGTCTTGTCCCTTCGCCGCCTCGGCCTGGCGCACCGCCCAGTCCTGCAGCTCGGAGAGCTTCGGCGACTTGTAGGGTTCGGTCAGCCCTTCCTCGGCCGCCTGCAGGTGCGGGTCGCCGGTGCCGCCCCACCAGATGTCGCCGCGCGGGTTGCTCGCCTCGGCCTTGAGCTGCGCGTAGAACTCGCCCGAGCTCTTGCGCGTCATCAGCACCTTGATGCCGGTGGCCTTCTCGAAAGCCGTGACCATCGGCCGGCACCACTCCTCCTGCACCGTGCAGTAGAGGACGAGCTCGCCCTGCGCCGCGGCCGTCAGGGGTGCCGCGAGCGCCAGCGCCCCGGCGATGCCATAACAGCCAGTTCCTGCATTTCATGTTGCCTCCTCCAGTCAGCCCTCGATGGGAATGCCGATCAAGTCGGCTAGCTTAGCGCAAAGCGCATGGTTGGTCGCGATCAGGGGATTGCCCCTGGTGAGCCCCTCGCCCGCGAAGAAGTCGTTAGTGTAGCCGCCCGCCTCCCGGACGAGCAGGATGCCCGCTGCGCAATCCCAGGCGTTGATGTGCAGCTCGCAGTAGGCCTCGCTTCGTCCGGCCGCCACGTCGACGAGTCCCAGCGCGCCGGAGCCGACGCGGCGGATGGCGCATCCGGCGCCCATCACCCGCGCGATCAGGGCGAGGTAGTCGGCGGTGCTGCGCCGCGTCGACCAGCCGCACTCGACGGTGGCCGCGCCGAGGTCGTCGCACGGGCTTACCGCGAGGCGCTCGCCATCGCGAAAGGCGCCTTCGCCGCGTGCGGCGGAATAGAGCCAGTCGTGACTGGGGTCGTAGCAGCGCGGCGACCGTCGGCACCCCATGCTCGAGGTAGCCGATCGAGACGCAATAATGCGGGATGCCGCGCGCATAGTTGGCGGTGCCGTCGATAGGGTCGATGAGCCACACGCGATCGCCGCCGCGGCCGCCTTCCTCTTCGCCGATGATCGCGTCGTCCGGATACTGCGCAACGATCGCCTTGCGAATGAAACGCTCGACCTCGCCGTCCATCGCGGTCAGGACGTCGTGGCGGCCCTTCATCGAGGTGGCCGATTGGCCGAACGCCGTATGCGCAAGACGGCCGGCGTCGCGCGCGAGCTTGCCGCTGAATTCGAGCCTGTCCATTTAGGTGCAGGTTAGCATGCCTCCCTTGTGGGCGACATCCGAAATGCACGATGCATGCGGCGCTAGCCGATCGCGAAATCAGTGTCACTCAGTCATTAGCACCTGCAGTGGTCCCGCCGAACACAAAAAGCCCCGCCACGCGGGCGGGGCGGTTCAGGCGACAAGGATGTCGCACTGCAGAGTCTCAGATTAGTCCGGGATCAGCAGTGTCTTCTTGTCCATCACGATCAGATTACCGGCCGCGGGCGCCTGCAGAATCGGCGGAACGTTCGAGGAGGTGATTGGAGGTGCGCCTGCTCCGCGCGGTGTGGTGTGGACCACCTGGCTCGGCGGCAACAGCGCCCCGTTCTTGAGATGGTCGTACATGAGGTTCATCGCCTGTTGCAGGTAGACGTGCAGCGGGATGTAGAGCTCGTTGTAACCGGGAAATGCGGCCGAATCGATGAAGGTGTCGAAATGCTGCGCATTGGTCACTTCGATGTAGCGCAGCTGGGTCGTTCCTTTCGCCATCAACTGGTTCTTGCCGTAGTACGCGCGGGACGAGTGATTGATGGGAATGAGCGTGTCGGAGCGACCGTGGACGATGATCGCCGGCGTGTCCTTGAGTTTCGCCGTAAGTTGTACCTCTCCGAGGCCCTGACGGATCTGGTCCGAAAGCGTTTGGAGCGCGGGACTCAGCGGCTGTCCGCTGACGATGTTCCTGCCCTCGAAAAGGCTGCGGTGGCACACCGCGCCGTCGAAGGCCAAGTCCGCAAGGCCGGTTGACGGAGATATCGCCAGGAGATCCTGCGTGGCTCCGTTCTGCGAGTCGTTGTATACGACGTTGACGCCAGAGGTGGGCGGCACTCCGTTCCCGCGTCCGAATATCCGCTCCTGCAGCACTGGATTCTGTGCGACGACGACACCGCCCGTCCCCGTGTTGGCGAAGCTGAAGCCGCAGACGTTGTCGACCACGCTGGATCGGGAGTATGCGTTCGCATAAGTCACCGTGATCGAGTTCGTGGCGAAGCGATACATCGTCGGATGCAGCAGGTCGCTCTGAGCCAGATAGCCGTAGGCGCGGAGCTTGTCGAGCGCCTCCGTCGCCTGTCCGGCAAGCGTGTTGGCGGTCAGCAGACCATTCAGCTTGAGTGCGGTACAGCGGTTGGTAGCGTTCGCCTGGAGAAATGGGGAAGGAAACGTCATGTAGAACGCGGCGGGCCCGGCTGCGGCACGCGGGTCAAGCGACGCGCACGGTTGGAACAGGTTGGCGTATGTGAAGTAGTCGAACAACGAGCGCCCGAATATCGGGTACTCGGTCGTTCCCTGGCGGATGGTTAGGTGCCGATCGGCTGGCGTGTTGAGATTCGGCTCACCCACCGCGACGCCGTCGATGAGACCATGTTGGTCCTGTTCCGCGGCCGCAATGCCACTGGTACCACCGTTCGACGCACCTGACGCAATGACGAGAGTATTGCGCCGGTCGAGAGCGATGCGCTTGCCGCCCTGAGGCGCCGGCGTTCCGAATTGTTCGTTGAGCACGTAGAACGCGAAGACGACAGCCTGCAGCGTGTTCTTCCCCCAGTCGCGCTCAGGATTCTGCTCCGAGTGCGCATGCTTGTAAGCGACACGATTCGGTGTCGCGACGTTGAAGGCAGTGCGCTCCGCCGCGGTGAGGTCCGCAGTGAAAAGCGAATCGTTGCCGGCAACCTGAGCGTCAGTCCAACGGCCGTCGATCCGATTGACGAAGTTGGTCATCAGGTCGTCGAGACCATTTCCCGTTCCCTTGTCGGTATAGGCTACGGCGCAGCCCTGCTTCAGGCCCCACTCACCGGCCGCGCTAATCGCGCCATAGACTCCCCGCGAGCCTGAGGAAGTCGCGGTGACTATGCAGGCCTTCGCAGGATCAAAGCTGTCCGGCACCTGGACCATCACGGTGACGTTTTGCCGACCGCTGCCGTCGTCGACTACCGCAATGTGTTCCGAGCCGGCGATCTTGCCCTCACTCGACGTGACAACGCCGCTGTTCGTGACGTTCGGCCCGTACAGCGTCCCGTACCCGCCGGCGGCGGCCATATCGACCAGCGCACGGTAGTTTGTGTAGATCGCGAGCCGGCGAAGCTGCGAAGTATCCTGCGGATTCGAGACCGCCGGCTCGGCGCCCGCCAGACCGGTCTTGCCCAAACCGGCGGTCAGCAAATCGTCGGTCGAGCCGTCGTAATGCTGGGTTCGCACCGATCCCGGGACAAGGAACGATGGCAACGCGTTGCGCGTGTTTGCCATCCCGACATTCAATGTCTCATCGGCGAGCGCCGGCGTTCCGACGAGACAGGTTGCGAGCGCAAGCCAGAGCGCTGAGATCGATGCGCGATTCATTACGTTCCTCCAATGAAGACTTCAGTGGCGAGGTCGATGCGGCCAGCTTCGCCTTCGACCTCGAATCGGACCCGGGTGCGTGAGACGCAAACCGAACGCTCTTATAGCAATGGTAATCGTGATTTACAAGCAGCCGCGTGAAGGTAACGCCCAGGATTGACGAGTGATGCGAATAGAAAGCGCCAAGCACACTGGAGCAAGCTTGCCATATGTGCACGACAGCCAGGCGATCGCTGAGGGGATGATCACGGACAACCTGATCTTTCGCCACGATTTCCCCGGTCCGCAGCATCGTGGCTGTACTTGACAAGCGCGAGCAGAGCAAGGGCAAGCGATTGGATGCTTTGCGAGCTGCTACTACTCGAGTTGGCTCGCGTAGCGCCGTTATGATTGGGCTGCGTCCGCACGTTCCCGCGCTCTCGGCGTGATGCGCGCGGAATAGACCCAATTGATATTGCACAGACGGCAAGATTCCGATGCACGATCCACAATCTAGAAAGACCGCGGTTCGTCAGCGGCCGGAACCCTCAGCGAATGCCTTGTTTTGCAGCGTGCTCGTGATCGCGTGCTGAACGACACCCTCGATCGCCGCCTTGTAGTCAGCCTTGTTGGTGTCGTTGAAGCCGGGGGCGGTGATCGTCGCGCCGCCGGCAGGTTTGCCCGTCTCGATCGTATAAGGTACGGGTTTCAGGTTCTTCGGCCAACCGAAATAGCTGTAACCCGACGGCGATTGCACGGTGATGGAGCGCCAGCCTTTGCCTGTCGTCGCGGTGATCTTCTGGACGCCAGCCGCCACGGCTTCGTTGACGCGGGGGCCGGCCACCTCGAACAGGCCCGGCTGCACGGCCTTCACGGTACCGGCGGCAGGCGCCGCCGCGGCGGAAGCCTTCGTCGCCACCGAGGCGGGAGTCTGGGCGAGCGCTGCGTTGGCAACGGTGGCGGCGACGAGGAGCACGAGGTGCAACTTGCGCATGGAATGCTCCTTTCGAGTGAACGTGTACCAAGTCAACCGGAGCGCAACGCGGGAAGCTTCAATCTCGAGGCCGTAAAGGCGAAGATCGAGGCCGCCAGGGCCGCGATGGGCAAGGCGCGCGAACAGAGGAGATGATCGTCGAGGCGGGCGGCCCGAAAGGGCTGCCCGTTTTTTCCACCGCGGCCGAGGTCGCGCGCCGCGCTAGTTCGCCGCGAAGCAGTACAGGAAGCCGTTGCCGCCAGTGCTCTTAAGGTCGTTCTGGCTGCAACCGCCGTCGGGACCCCTCGACGGGTGCGATGAGTTCCAGGATTTCGCCGGTGCGCTCTCGTCGAGGCCCGTGCGGTCGGAATGGCCGGTCATCGCGGCGCCCGCCCCGCTCTTGGTCCAATTGCCGCAGGTCATGTCGGGCGTGTCGGGAAACTTCGTGCCGTCGGGCTGCGAGCCGGTGAGAATGTCGTGCATGTTCGGCGTGTCGCCGCGGCCATTCACGACGGCGCCCTTCTCGGTAAGAGCGGTCTGCTTCGTCAGGTTGTTCGCGCCGTGGAGGTCGGCGACATCCTTCGCGATGACCACGCCCTTGGCATTGGTCCACGGCCCTTTGCCGATGCGGTCGCGGGCATTGACGCCGCCCGCGCCCTGCGTGCTGAGGTAGGCGCGCCACGTCTTGCCGCCGGCGCCGGCCGCCTGCGCCAGCGATTGGCAGATCTTGTCGGCGCCATCCAGCCCGCCGAGGTCGGCGCCCTTACCGGATCCGGCGGAGGTGACGAAGAAGGTCATGCTGCTTTGCTGCGCCTGCGCCGGGCCGCCCGCACACAGTGCGGCCATGGTCGCAGCGGCGACGATGCTGATCTTCCGGGATTTTTTCAATTTGAATTCTCCGTGGTGATTGTCGGCACGCGATCGATGCGCCCTCGCGCGAATCCGTTAACACTACCGAAGCGTTGTTTCATCCCGCGCCGAAGGCGGCGGAATTTTACAGCACCGGCGACGATACGGCAGGCTCGATCGGGAGCGCGAGCTTCGGGATCGCCGCTCTGATCGCAGCCAGCGCCGCCCGGCGCGGAAAAGCGTCGCGGCTCGCGAGGACAATCCGGCGCGACGGCGCCGGTTCCGCGAAGTCGATGGCCCTGACCTGCGGCATCGCGTACTTCGGCGTCAGCGCCGTCGCCGGCAGTACGGAAATTCCCATGCCGGACGTGACCATGTTACGGATGGTCTCCAGCGAATTGCCCTCCTTGCCCTGCACCGGCGGCCGCGTGAACTCGTGGCAGGCATCGAGCACCTGGTCGCGAAAGCAGTGGCCAACGTTGAGCAGCAGCAGGTTCTGCGCCGCAAGCTCCTCGGGCCGGATCGTCCTCCGCCGCGCCCAGCGGGTGCTTCGCCGGCACGATCACGCGAAAATTCTCGCTGTAGAGAGCGGTGACGGTGATGCCTGGCGCATCAAACGGCAATGCGACGATCGCGGCGTCGATCGCCCCCGACCGCAGCATGGCGTCGAGGTTCGCCGTCAGGTTCTCCTCGATGTCGAGCGGCATTCGCGGCGTCGAACGGACAAGCGCCGCCACGAGCTCCGGCAGCAGGTAGGGCGCCACCGTGTGGATGATGCCGAGGCGCAGCGGCCCTTCGAGCGGGTTGCGGCCCTGCGCGGCGATCGCCTTGACCCGGTCCGCTTCCTCCAGCGCGCGCCGCGCCTGCGCCACGACCTCGGCGCCGATGGGCGTGACCAGCACCTCGCCCTTGCCGCGCTCGAAGATCAGCACGCCGAGCTCGTCCTCGAGGTTCTTCACCGCTGCCGACAGGCTCGGCTGGCTCACGAAACAGCGCTCCGCCGCGCGGCCGAAATGCCGTTCGGTCGCGACGGCAACGACGTACTTGAGCTCGGTGAGGGTCATCGGCGCGAGTGAGAGTTGCGGCGATAGGATGTGCCTATCGCGCCGATTCTAACAAAGTATTGGCCCTGCGTTGGTTATGCCCTCATGCTTCGTTCAACCGATTCCGCGAGAGATCGACCACATCCCTTAGGGATCGTCTATATCCCTTAGGGATGGACCACACCCAAACCGCAAAGGAGCTTGCCATGCTGCAGAACCGCGAGGGCCAACGTGTGCCCGACGTCACTTTCCGCGTTCGCCGGAACAACGAATGGACGAACGTCACCACCGACGAGCTCTTCGCCGGCAAGACGGTGGTCGTCTTCTCGCTGCCCGGCGCGTTCACGCCGACGTGCTCGTCAACCCACCTGCCGCGCTACAACGAGCTCGCGCCCGCGTTTTTCGCCAACGGCGTCGACTCGATCCTCTGCGTGTCGGTCAACGACACCTTCGTGATGAACGAATGGGCGAAAGACCAGGAGTGCGCCAACGTCGTCGTCGTGCCCGACGGCAACGGCGAGTTCACTGCCGGCATGGGCATGCTCGTCGACAAGTCCGACCTCGGCTTCGGCAAGCGCTCGTGGCGCTACTCGATGCTGGTGAAGGACGGCAT
Source organism: uncultured beta proteobacterium (assembly GCA_963840945.1). GTDB lineage: Bacteria > Pseudomonadota > Gammaproteobacteria > Burkholderiales > Casimicrobiaceae > CAIWHR01. The sequence continues at coordinate 215,911 of CAWJAU010000023.1, forward strand.
CGTCACAGAAGATGTTCATCGAGCCCGGAAAGCCGGGCGACCCGTTCGAGGTGTCCGACGCGGACACGATGCTCGCGTACGTCAACCCGCACGCGAAGAAGCCCGACCAGGTTGTGATCTTCACGCGCGAAGGCTGCGGCTACTGTGCGAGAGCGAAGACACTGCTGACGGAGATGGGGTACGACTACGCCGAAGTCCCGCTCGCGCATACGCTGCGAAGCCGAGTCGTCGGCGCCGTTGCCGGCGAGAGCACCGTGCCGCAGGTGTTCATCAACGGCCAGCGCATCGGCGGCCTCGAGGCGCTCGAGCGCTGGGCGCGCAAGGCAGCGTAAGCGCCGCCGTGGCAGCCTGACGGCGACCAAGGTGAACGATGAAACAAATCAGCGTAGATGTGGCTGTCATCGGCGCCGGCACCGCCGGCCTCGCCGCGTATCGCGCCGCGATCGCCGCGGGGCGGCGCGCCGTCGTGATCGAGGGCGGCTCGTACGGCACCACCTGCGCGCGCGTGGGCTGCATGCCGAGCAAGCTTCTCATCGCGGCAGCCGAAGCGGCGCACGGCCGGGAGCGCTGGCCGGAATTCGGCCTTCGCCTCGAAGGCTCGCTCGAAGTCGACGGCAGGGCGGTGATGGCGCGCGTGAAGCGCGAGCGCGACCGTTTCGTCGGCTTCGTGCTGGAAGGAGTGACGAACATCCCGGCCGCGGACCGGATCCTCGGTCATGCCCGGTTCGTCGACGACGCGGACGCTCGACGGTCGACGGCCATACGCGCATCGCGTTCGCGCGGGCGGTCATCGCCACCGGCTCGTCGCCTGCGCTTCTACCGCTCGCTGCGCGCCGCCGGCGACCGCCTGATCGTCAACGACGACGTCTTCGACTGGGACGACCTGCCGCGTTCGGTCGCCGTCTTCGGCCCCGGCGTGATCGGCCTCGAGCTCGGCCAGGCGCTGCATCGACTCGGCGTGCGCGTCGCGATGTTCGGTCGTCGCGGCCACGTGGGCCCGTTCAGCGATCCGGCGATCCAGGCCTATGCGCGTCGCACTTTCGAGCGCGAGCTCGATCTCGAGCTCGACGCCGACGTCCACGGCGTCGAACGCGACGGCGACCAGGTGCACGTGCGCTATCGCCGGACCGACGGCAGCTGAGCGCGTGGCAAGCGTCGACTACGTGCTCGCCGCCACGGGACGGATGCCGAACGTCCGCGGCCTGGGCCTCGAAAACACATCGCTCGCAGCTCGACGCGCGGGGCGTGCCGCGGTTCGACCGGGCCACGATGCAGTGCGGGACCTCGCCGATCTTCATCGCGGGCGATGCCGGCGACGACCTGCCGATCCTGCACGAAGCGGCCGACGAAGGCCGCATCGCGGGGGAAAACGCCGCGCGTTTCCCCGATGTTCGCCACGCGCCGCGGCGCACGCCGCTCGCCGTCGTATTCTCCGATCCGCAGCTCGCCGTGGTCGGCGCGCGCTACGCCGACCTCGCGCCCGGCACTTTCGTCACGGGGGAGGTCTCGTTCGAGGACCAGGGGCGAAGCCGCGTGATGCTGCGCAATACCGGCCTGCTGCACGTCTACGTCGATATCGCGCGCGGGCGTCTCGTCGGCGCCGAAATGATCGGTCCGGACGCCGAGCATATCGGCCATCTCCTCGCGTGGTCGATCCAGGCGGAGTTCATGGTCGAGCGCGACACTCGCGATGCCGTTCTACCATCCGGTGGTCGAGGAAGGATTGCGCACGGCGTTGCGGGACGGCGACACGAAGCTCAGGGCAGCGCGTCTCGCGCGCGCCGCGTAATATCGGGGCGTAGAGGCCGAGAATCAGGCCGCTTGCGCCACCGACGCCGCGCGCCGCGCGAAATCCGCGGCCTGATCGTCGCCGATTTTCCCCACCGCGAAATACACCGCTTCCGGATGCGCGAGATAGAAGCCGGAAACCGCCGCGGCGGGCAGCATGGCGAAATTTTCCGTCAGCGTCATTCCAACGTTCCCGGCGCGCAGCAGCGCAAAGAGCGGCGCCTTGACGCCGTGCTCGGGGCATGCCGGATACCCGGGTGCCGGACGGATGCCGCGGTACTCCTCGCGCACGAGCTCCGCGGTGTCGAGCGCTTCGTCCGGCGCGTAGCCCCAGAGCTCGCGCCGCACCTTCCGGTGCAGCCACTCGGCAAACGCCTCGGCCAGGCGATCGGCGAGCGCCTTCAGCATGATCGCGCTGTAGTCGTCCTTCGCCGCCTCGAACCTGGCGACGTGCTTTTCGATGCCGAGGCCGGTCGTGACGGCGAACGCGCCGAGATAGTCGCGAACGCCGGAGTCCTTCGGCGCGACGAAATCGGCCAGGCAGTAATTCGGCTTGCCGGGCGGCCGCTCATTCTGCTGCCGCAGGTTGTGCCACGTCAGCACGACCTTCGCGCGCGTCTCGTCTGCGTACATCTCGATGTCGTCGGCGACGGAGTTCGCCGGCAGGATCGCAACGGCGCCGTTGGCGGTGAGCCAGCGGCCGGCGACGATGTCCCGCAGCATCGCCTGCCCTTCGGCATACACGCTGCGCGCCGCTTCGCCGACGACGGGATCGTCGAGAATGGCCGGGTACGGACCGCTCAACTCCCAGGCCTGGAAGAATGGGCCCCAGTCGATGCATTTCGCGATTTCGCCGAGATCGACGTTGCGGAATTCGCGCCGGCCCTGCGCCATCGGCACCGGCGGCGCGTAGTGGGCCCAGTCCACGCGAAACGCATTCGCGCGGGCGGCCTTCAGCGAGACCAGCGTCGGGCCCTTCTTCCCGGCATGCTGCACGCGGACCTTTTCGTAGTCCGCAGCGACCTCGGCGACATAGCGCGGTCTTGAGCTCGTCCGACAAAAGGTTGCTCGCGACGCCGACGGCGCGTGACGCGTCCGGCACGTAGACCGTCACGCCGCCGTAGTTCGGCGCGATCTTCACTGCGGTGTGGACGCGCGACGTGGTGGCGCCGCCGATCAGCAGCGGCTGCGTCATGCCCAGACGCTGCATCTCGTGCGCGACGTGCGCCATTTCCTCGAGCGACGGCGTGATGAGCCCCGACAGGCCGACGATGTCGGCGTTGTGCTCGCGTGCCGTGTCGAGGATCTTCTGTCGCCGGCACCATCACGCCGAGATCGATCACCGCGAAATTGTTGCACTGGAGCACGACACCGACGATGTTCTTGCCGATGTCGTGGACGTCGCCCTTGACCGTCGCCATCACGATCGTGCCCTTGGGCTTGCCGGCGTCGCCCGATTTCGCCTTCTCCGCCTCGATGAACGGCACGAGGTGGCCGACCGCCTGCTTCATCACGCGCGCGCTCTTGACGACCTGCGGCAGGAACATCTTGCCGGCGCCGAAGAGATCGCCGACGACGTTCATTCCCGCCATCAGCGGGCCTTCGATCACCTGAATGGGGCGCGCGAACTTCTGCCGGGCTTCCTCGGTGTCCTCGATGATGTACGTCGTGATCCCGCGCACGAGCGCATGCGACAGCCGCGCCTCGACCGGGTCGGCGCGCCATGCGAGGTCCTCGGTGACCTGCTTGCCCTGCGACTTGAACGATTCCGCGAGCGCGACCAGCCGCTCGGTCGAGTCCTGCCGCCGGTTCAGCACGACGTCCTCGACCCGTTCACGGAGCTCGGGGGGAATCTCGTCGTAGACGCCGAGCTGGCCGGCGTTGACGATGCCCATCGTCATCCCGGCGCGGATCGCGTGATAGAGGAACACCGTGTGGATCGCCTCGCGCACCGGCTCGTTGCCGCGAAACGAGAAGCTGACGTTCGACACGCCGCCCGAGACTTTCGCGTGCGGCAGATGCTGCCGGATCCAGCGCGTCGCGTTGATGTAGTCGACCGCGTAGTTGTTGTGCTCCTCGATGCCGGTCGCGATCGCAAAGATGTTGGGGTCGAAGATGATGTCCTCGGCGGGGAAGCCCACCGTGCGCGTCAGGAGGTCGTACGCGCGCTGGCAGATCCCGACCTTGCGCTCGAACGTGTCGGCCTGGCCCTTTTCGTCGAACGCCATCACGATGGCCGCGGCGCCGTAGCGCCGGACGAGGTTCGCCTGCCGGAGGAATTCGGCCTCGCCTTCCTTCATCGAGATCGAATTGACGACCGCCTTGCCTTGGACGCATTCGAGTCCGGCCTCGATGACCTCCCACTTCGACGAGTCGATCATCACCGGCACGCGCGCAATGTCCGGCTCGGCGGCGATCAGGTTCAGGAACTTCACCATCGCCGCCTTGGAATCGAGCATCGCCTCGTCCATGTTGACGTCGATGATCTGCGCGCCGTTCGCGCACCTGCTGGCGCGCGACTTCCACCGCGCCCGTGTAGTCGCTCGCGAGGACGAGCTTCGCGAAAGCGCGCGAGCCCGTGACGTTCGTGCGCTCGCCCACGTTGACGAAGAGCGAATCGTCGCCGATATTGAGCGGCTCGAGACCGGACAGTCGCATGACTCCGGCTCCGCCCGGCGCGGAGATCATCGGGGCGCCCTACGCGGCAATGGCTTCGGAGACTGCGATTCTCCGCGGAGGCAGCATGGCGACCGCATCCCCGATCGCGCGGATGTGCGCCGGCGTCGTGCCGCAGCAGCCGCCGACGAGATTGACGAAGCCGTTCCGCGCGAAATCCTCGATGAGCCTTGCGGTCTCGGCGGGCGTCTCGTCGTAGCCGGTGTCCGACATCGGATTCGGCAGCCCCGCGTTCGGATAGCACGACACGTAGGTGTCGGCGACGCGCGCGAGCTCCTCGATGTACGGGCGCATCAGCGCCGCGCCGAGCGAGCAATTGATGCCGACGGCGAGCGGGCGCACGTGCCGCACCGAATTCCAGAACGCCTCGGTCGTCTGGCCCGACAGCGTGCGGCCGGACGCGTCGGTGATCGTTCCGGACACGATCACGGGGAAGCGGCGGCCCCACCGATCGAAGCAGGACTCGAGCGCGAACAGCGCGGCTTTGCCGTTCAGCGTGTCGAAGATCGTCTCGACGAGGAACAGATCGGCGCCGCCTTCGGCGAGGCTTTCGATCGCCTCGCGAGTACGAGGCGACGAGCTCGTCGAAGCGGACGTTGCGCGCGCCGGGATCGTTGACGTCGGGCGAGATCGACGCGGTGCGGTTGGTCGGGCCCAGCGCGCCGGCGACGAAGCGGGGCTTGTCCGGAGTGCGCGCCGTCCAGGCGTCGGCGCATTCACGCGCGAGTCTCGCCGCGGCGGCATTGATGTCGCGGACCCTTCCGTCGAGCCCGTAGTCGGCCTGCGCGATCGACGTCGCGTTGAACGTATTGGAGCTGATGATATCGGCGCCGGCCTCGAGATACGCATCGTGGATCGCGCGCACCACGTCGGGCTGCGTCAGCGCGAGGAGGTCGTTGTCGCCCTTGACGTCATGGTCATGCCCGGCAAGGCAGGCGCCGCGGTAGCCGGCCTCATCGAGCCGGTAGCCCTGGATCATCGTGCCCATCGCGCCATCCAGGATCAGGATGCGCTGGTCGAGCAAGGCGGCGAGTTCGTCGGTGCGGTCGGGTTGCATGGCGGGTGATCGCCGTGAATGCAGCTTTGGATTCTAACATTGGCCTCGTCACGTGCCTCCGAGGTCCGGAGCGGGACAGCCCCGATTGCCTTCGTCGTGGCCGCCCGGGCAGGTACCTGACGCGATGAGGGCACACGTGCTAAATTGGCGCCGATGAAACACTTCAAACCCAAAGAGGCAGCGCGGTTCCTGGCCGAGACGCCATCGGCGGTCCTCATCGATTGCCGCAGCGAAATGGAGTTCTATTTCGTCGGCCACCCGATTGGCGCGCAACACGTTGCCTGGAACGACGGGCCCGACTGGGAAGTCAATCCGCATTTCGTCGGACAGGTCAAGAAGGTGGCGAGCATGAACCGCCCGATCGTGCTCATCTGCCGCAGCGGGCATCGCTCGCTCGACGCCTGCGTCGCGCTGGAGAAAGCCGGATTCGCCGATATCTACCATGTGCAGGACGGCTTCGAGGGGCCGCTCGATGAAAAGCATCACCGCGGAACGCTCTCCGGGTGGCGCCACGAGGGACTCCCCTGGGAACAGTCGTAGAACTCGACGTCAGAGCTCCAGCGCCATGTACACCACACCCGGCAGCGGGTTGTCGTAGTACGGCGCGCATTCGCGGAATCCCAGCTTGGCGTAGAGCCGCCGCGCATCCGCCATCCAGTCGAGTGTGTCGAGCTTGAGCTCGCGGTAGCCGATGGCCCGCGCGTCGGCGAGGAGCGCCTCGGCCAGCCGGCGTCCCCATCCGCCGGCACGATGCGACGGCTGCACATAGAGTCGCTTGACCTCGCCGACCGCACCGGGGGCGGAGCCTTTCGGACCCGCCTCGCCGGCCCTCCCCGACGCTTCGACCGGGCGCAGCGCGATGCAGCCGAACGCCTGCCCTGCGGCTCCCGCGAGCAACAGGCGCCCGAACGGCGGCGCATACGCGCCCGGCAGCGTCGCGAGCTCGCGCTCGAAGCCTTGGAAGCACAGATCGACCTTGAGCCAATGCGCGTACTCGACAAACAGCCCGCGGGCGAGCTCGATGTCTGCCGGTCGCGCGGCGACGCGTAGGGTGGCGGGCGCATCGCTCGGCATCACTGCGCCTTTTCGCAATTGCCGACCTTGGCCTCGCTTCCGGGATAGGCGGGCACGAGGTCGCGGAGCTTCGCAATCACCGTCGCCTGGGGATCGCGCACGACCAGCATCGTTTGTACGGCCACCTGCTGGCGCGGCGCCGATTTCGCGTTCGCCACGCCCTGCGCGATGACCTGCGCGAGCCGTGCCTGGGCGGCGTCCTCGTTCGCAAAGGCTCCGAGCGACACGGCGAAACGCTGCGGTCCGGCGTCGACGACCGACACGTCGCCGATACCCTTCGCCCTCGCTTCGGCGGCGCGCCGCTCGGCTTCGGCGCGATTCGCGGCTGGCGGCAGGAAAACCCAGAACGCGTTGGTCGTTTCGATTCGCCGCTGGGTCAGGAGCTTGCCGAGCGAGAGCGGCTCGAGATCCGCGAACGCGCGCGCCCGGTCGGGCTCGGACAGCGGCCCCCATTCGAGGCAAACGTCGGCGAGCGCCGCCACCTTGGCCGGGCCGAGCGCCGCCACTTGTTGCGGCGTGAGGAGCTTGATCTTGTCGGGCTGCACCTGCTCGGCCAGGCGGCCCGCCTCCCCGTCGCGCGACGCATCGAGACGCGTGAACCCGAAAAACGAGAGGTTCGCGAGCAACAGGAGGAGTACGAGGGTTCGCACCGGGCTCAACGAAGGATTCACGGGCGGGTCAGATCCTCCGCGTCCTCGGCGAGGGAACGACGGGATCGCCCGACGCCATTATTCCATTTCCCCGGCGAGCGCGAGCACGCCCTCCAACACCAGGGAGTCGATGACTTCGACCGGCGGGCCCAAATGCATCCCGATTTCCGGCGCGGCGCCTCCGGCAAATAGCAGCGGACATGCGCCGGATCGGAATCGATCCGCCGCCGCATCTGCTCGATCGCGCCGCAAATCGCCTGGATCGACCCGCTGTAGATCGCGTCCGCGGTGTTGTCCGGAAATCCCTGGAATTCGCCGGTCGGCACCCTGAGGCCCGCGGTGTTCTCGGCAAGCGCCTGCAGCATGAGTCGGATCCCGGGCAAGATCAATCCGCCGTGGAAGACGCCGTTCACGTCGAGTGCGTCGATCGTCACCGCGGTGCCTGCATTGACGACCACGCAGGCCGGCGGAAACATTTCGGTCGCGGTCGAGCGACGCCATGCCGCGACGAGCGACGCCCACCGATCCGCGCCAAGCTGCGCCGGCCGGGCATAGCGGTTGGTGACCCCGCACGCGGACTCGGACGCGGTGAGCCATTCGGGCGTCAGGCGCCAGCGCGCGAGCTGCGCTTCGATGCGAACACGCGCGCTTTCACCGGCGACGTTGACGCCCACGGCGCGCGCGGGACGCGGCAGGTCGTGCCAAGCGCGAAGCGAAAGCGCGCCGATCTCAGCATTGGGAGTGACTCCCAGCCGCAGCCAGTCGTGCGGGCCACGCAGCCCCCATTTCATCCGGCTGTTGCCGGCGTCGATGACGAGGATGCGAGTCATCAGTGCCTGTTCGCGCCTTGGGGCGGCCCGGCGGCGCGCATCAGTCCTCCCTTGGCGCTTCGCGCCGCCCCTCCGAGAGGGACCTGTTCGCGCCTTGGGGCGGCCCGGCGGCGCTCACGCGCGGCGGAGCGTGATCTCGCCGGACAGGAAGCGTGCGCGGCGCGGGCCGTCGGCGAGGACCAGCGCCCCGCTCGCATCGACGCCGGCCACCTTGCCGGTGACCGTGGCGCCATCGGGCAGCAACAGCCGTACCGGCTTGCCCTGGTAGGCATGGCGGTGCTGCCATTCGGCGGCAAAGGGCGCGAAACCCTCGCTTTCGTACAGGTGGAGGGCCGCTGCGAGCTCCGTGAGCAACGCCGCGAGCAGCCGATTGCGGTCGATGGGCGGCGCCCTGCGGCCGGCGATGGAGGCAAGGTCCGTGACCGGCACCGGAATGTCCTTGCGGGCGGCGGCCGGAATCCGGACATTGAGGCCAACGCCGATGACCGTGGTCGTCGGGCCGAGCGCATCTCCATTCAGTTCTATGAGGATGCCGCCGACCTTGAGGTGACGATGAATGAGGTCGTTCGGCCACTTGAGCGCCACGTCCTTGAAGCCCGCGCGCCTCGAGAGCGCGCACGACAGCGACGCCGACCGCCAGCGATAGGCCGGCCAGAAACCCCGCGCCCTGCTCGAACTTCCACCCCAGCGAGAACGTGAGGCTGCCGCCTGCGATCGCGGTCCACACGCGCCCGCGGCGGCCACGCCCCGCCGACTGCCATTCGGCGGCAAGCGCGACCCGATGGACGTCCCGGCGCTGCGCCCGCCGCATGAGCTCGGAGGACGTCGGACTCGATCTGGTCGACGACCTCGAGCGGGCCCGGCAGCGGGAGTCCGCGTCGCCGTGGCAAGCTCGGCCAAGTGCGACTGCACCTTCTTCGCATCGAGGAACTCCGGCGCCTCCAGCAGGCGGTAGCCGCGGCCCTTGACGCGCTCCAGGGCCAGCCCGGCCGTGCCGGCATCCTTCAATACCTGGGAAACACGGGCGCGCGTCAACCCCACCTTGGCGGCAAGGTCCTCACCTGAATGGAACTGCCCATCGGCAAGTTGGCGCAGCAGCGAGAATCCAAGCGGAGTGAGCACTTATAAACCGTTTCGCGGGAACAGCGCGAAATGTTACACGAGGGGGCCCCTCAGCGGGGGAAAAAGTGGGGCCGACGACTTGGACGACGGCCAGGCGCTCGCCAATCGCTGCAAAAGCCGTATGTCACCCCAGTTCTCGATGGGCCGCCCAGACCGGCAAAGGTTCCCGGAACTGAGGCGTCAGCCGGCGGCGAGGGCGCCAGCAAGGCGAGTACCTCGGTGTGCAGGGCAGGATCGCCGCAGGCTACGATGGAGCCCCCCTCCTCGCAGCGCTCCCCGCGTCCACGTGGTCATCGTGCCGCCCGCCTCGATTCACGATGGGCATGAGCGCCTGGACGTCGTAGGGGTGGAGCGAGGCCTCGATCACGATGTCGATCAAGCCCATCGCGAGCAGGCAATACGCGTAGCAATCGCCGCCCCATCGGGTCAGGCGCGCGCGGTCCGCCACCCGGTCGAATGCGGCGCGCTCACCGGCGGTACGGAACATCTTGGGATCGGTGCAGGCGACGACGGCGTCACCGACAGTCGGGCAACGCCGAGTCTTCAAGGTGCGCCGCTCGCCGCCGCGACGCCATTCGGCCGCACCGCCCGCCGTCGCCAGGAACGATTCCCCACGTACGGCTGGTGCGCGACCCCGACGACGACGCCGTCGCCGTCATGGAGCGCGATCAGCGTCGCCCAGTGCATCTGGCCCAGGATGAAACTGCGCGTGCCGTCGATCGGGTCGATCACCCACGTGTAATTCGAGTTCCCGCGCTCCTCGCCGTGCTCTTCGCCGCGAATGCCGTGGTCGGGATAGGCGCGCGCGATCTCCGCCCGGATGACCGCCTCCGCCGCATGATCGGCGACCGTGACGGGGTCGTAGCCTCGCCGCCCCCCCTTGTCCTCGACATCCAGCGCAACGCGGAAATGCGGCAGGATCGCCTCGCCCGCGGCCTGTGCCGTGCGCAGCGCGAATTCGAGCAGTGCGGCGTTCGTCGGGGGGTCCATGGCGAAGTGCGCTCCGCGGCCGGGAGCCGCCGGCGGCTATGATCGCACGCCGGGCGCGGCGAGCGGCGACGCACTCGGCGCCGGCACCGATGCCGGCCAATATCTCGCGTTCCTTTTCGGCTGACAGCACATTGCGCCAGGCATCGGAATGATCGCGCTCGCGAAGCCAGGCCGCCGTGTCGTCGACGGTTTCCGCGAGCGGCCGCAAGGCGAGACCGTGCGCCACCGCACGCGCGCAGGCGAAATGCATGAAGCCGGCGGACTCCTGGTCGCTTGCGGGAATCCACAGCGGCAGCTCGGTCCAGGGCGTGACGCCGTGGCGGAGCAACGTTTCGTCGTCGATCCACTGCGGCACGGTCGGACTGCCGGCCGCGCGCGCTGTCACCACGAGGACGTCGACGAACGCGCCCATCGTCCATTTTCCAGATGGAGTGCAGGCGTCGAACGTGCCTTCCCCTTGTCGCTGAATCATGTCGAGCATCCACGACGCGAGATCGCGCGCATCGATGAATTGCACGGCGCGATTCCAGCGGTGCCGGGACGACGGCGGGCACCGGCCTCGCGCCGAGGACTTCAGGGCAAGCGAAGCGCGCGACCCAGTAGGCAAAGCGGTCGGTCGGATCGAGGGGTCCGACGATAAGCCCGGGGCGCACGACCAAGGCGCACCGACCGAACGCCGCGCGCACCTCGTCCTCGCAGCGGGCCTTGAGCGCGCCGTAATGCGCGGCGATGTCTTCGGAGAGCGGATCGTCGAGGGTCGCGACGGGCGCCGTTTCATCGAGCCCGGGCGGCTCGCGTCCGCATAGACCGACAATGACGACACGAAAGTGTAGTGGCCGACCCGCTCTTTGATCGCGTCGGCCGACGCCTTGACGCAGCGTGGAACATAGCCGCTCGTATCGATCGCGGCGTCCCATGTCGCCTGTTTGGAGCGCCGACAAGCCGGGCGCGATTCGCGGGTCGCGATTGCCGACGAGATGCGTGACCTTGCCGTCCCACGGCACACGCTGCACGCCGCGCGTGAAAATCGTCACGTCGTGGCCCCGCGCAAGCGCGGCGTCGACCAAGTGCCGGCCGAGGAATCGCGTGCCGCCCAGAACGAGGAGTTTCATGTCGCGAAGGCGCGTCGTCCCGGCGCGGCGACGGGGCGTGGCTTCGCGCTACCCGCGCGGGACGATTTTCACGCCGGCGAGCTTTTCCTGCGCCTCGATCAGCGAGGCCACGTACTTGTCGCCCAACCCCAGCAGGTTCGCCGTGACGAGGCTCTGGTGCACGGCTTCGCCGACGATGCACGGCACGGGGAGCGATTCCGCGAGATGCGTGTAGTAGCGGAGGTCCTTCATCGCATTGACGAGCGTGAACTTGAGGCCGGTCAAATCGCCGTTCCCCTCGAGCATCTTCCCCACGATCATCTGGAAAATGCCGGAGTTGACGGCGCCGGCGGAAATCACCTCGTGCAGCTTCTTGATCGAGAGGCCCGATTTCGCGGCCGCCGCGCACGCTTCGGCGGTGGCCGTGGCGATCGCCTGCGCAATGAAGTTGTTGATGAGCTTCAGCGTGTGGCCATGTCCCGGGCGGTCCCGCATGAATGACGTTCTCGCAGAATGCGGAGAGCACCGGTTTGAGCTGCGCGAACACCGCATCTTCGGCGCCGACCATCGTATTGAGCCGGCCCTGCTCCGCCTCGACCGGCGTGCGCGCGAGCGGCGCGTCGACGAATTCCGCGCGCTTCGCCCCGAAATCCATCCGGATCGCCGCCGTCGAGGCGGGCTCGGCCGTCGACGTGTCCACGACGATCAAACCCTCGCGCGCCGCCGTAAGCAGTCCCGTACCGCCGTAGACGATCTGCTCGATCTGCGGCGTGCCGGTCACGCAGAGGAACACGATGTCCGACTCCCGGGCCACCTCCGCGTGGGTCTTCACCTCTTTCGCCCCCGCGGCCAGCAGATCCTCGAGCGGCTTCCTGTTGCGATGTGCGCAAACCGTGAGCGGATAGCCTTTGGTAACGACGTTTTTCGCCATGCCGTGGCCCATCAGCCCCAGCCCGATGAAGCCGATGCGCGGCTTTGCGTCTGCGTTCATGTGTCCTCCGAATACAAGATGCAGGGTCCGTGCGGTGTGCCGGACCTTCCCGCCGAGTCTACCGCACGGCGCAGGGATCCGACTGCGCAGTCGCATGACCGCGCCAAGCCCTCCCGGGCTTCGGTGTCGCATGACCCCGCCAAGCCCTGCCGGGCTTCGTACCCCAGGCGCCCGGAGACCCGCGCTGCGCTCCCGCGACGCTAGTGGATGCTACTCGACGCTAATCGATGGCGGTCGGCTCCGGCGCCGCGCCTTTCGCGCGCCGGCGCTCGTGCAGTGCGATGAGCAAGCCGCTGCCGCCGATCACCGCCATGCCGGCCAGCGTCCAGGCGTCGGGAAAATTGCCGAACGCGAGCCAGCCGACCAAGGTCGCCCAGACGAGCTGCATGTAGGTGAACGGCGACAGCGCGGAGGCCGGGGCCCGCTGGAACGCGAGGATGAAGAGGAAATGGCCGACCGTTCCGAGCAAGCCCGCAACGAAGATGAACGCGACGTCCGACCATGGCACCGCCACATCGATGCCGAGCCACGGCAGGAGCGCGGTCATCATCAGCGTGCCGATGATGCGCGGGATAGAACAGCAGCACGCGCGAATCCTCGCCGGCGAGCATGCGCGTGAGGATCTGGAACGTCGCCGTAGAACACGGCGGAGCCCAGCGCCAGCAGCGCGGCGCCCTGGAACACGACGGACCCCGGTCGCACGATCAGGAACATCCCGGCGATTCCCGCCAGCACGAGCGCGATGCGGGGGCGCGTCATTCTCTCGCCGAGAAACGATCACCGCCAGGATGATGACGAGGATGGGCGTTCCGTAATTGATCGCGGTCGCCTCGGCGAGCGGCAGGTACTTGAGCGCGCTGAAGAAGCACAGCGACGACAGCGGCAGGATGGCGCCGCGGACGAGCTCAGGCGTCGGGCCTCGGCGTGCGGAACAGCCCGACGCCCATCCTCGGCAGCAGCCAGAGCAGGATCACGAGCGTCTGGACCGTGTAGCGGGCCCAGACCAGGAGCGGGATCGGATAGCGGTCCGCAAGAGCTTGACGGTCGCGTCGAGAATCGTGAAGCACAGGACCGCTCCGACGATGAGTCCGATGGCGGACGGCGGGACGTGCGCGTGCGGGCGCAGCGCTAAAAAAAGATCAGGTAGATGAGCCCGAGCGCGAGCGTCTACTTGAAGACGACCGAAAGCGGCTTGTTGCGCTGCTTCAGCGTCCTGAAGAAATCATTGATCCTGCTGCCGATCGGATGAACCACCTTTCCGTAGAAGCGGTTGAGCGCTCCCACCGGCTCGCCTTCGACGTTCTGCGTCGCGCTGATCTTGACGAAGTTCTCGATCACGTACCGGTTGATGCGCGTCATGAGCCTGCTAGTGAGCGGCCGCTCGATGTCGCAGAACAGGATGATGCGGGTCGTCGTCGGTCTTGTTCTCCGCCCAGTGGATGAATGTCTCGTCGAACATCACCGCCTCGCCGTCGCGCCACGAGTAGCGCTCGCCGTCGACCACGATGAAGCAGGCGTCCGAGTTGGGAGTGACGAGGCCGAGGTGATAGCGCAGCGACCCGCCGAACGGATCGCGGTGCGGATTCAGGTGCGCGTCCGGCTCGAGGATCGCGAACATCGCGGCCTTGACCGAGGGAATGGTCGCGAGGAGCGCCACCGTTGCGGGCACAGCGCCTGCGCCGAGGGCAGCGGATCGCCGTACCACTTGACGTAGAAGCGCTTCCAGCCGCGCTTGAAGAACGAATTGAAGCCGACGTCGTTGTTGGCGAGCGCGCCCCGGATGTGGCCCTCGTCGAAGAGGCTCTGCGCCTCTTCGCGGATGCATCGTCCACTGCTCGCGCAGCGGAGCGAGCTCGGGAAAGCGGCCCACGTCCTGGAACGCTTTCGCGGGCACGGCCGAGAACAGGAAGACGAGCGCGTTGTACGGCGCCAGCAGCGTCGAGTGATTGAAGAGCTGGCGGGTGAAACGGAATCGCTCGCGGCCGCGCAGGTGCACGTAGAGCGCCGAGAGGACGATCGCGTAGAGAACCAGGAATTTGGGCGCGAGGATCTCGCCGATCATGAGGACGCCTCGAGGGCAACGGAGGTTTCCGGCCGCACGGTTGAATACCAATTCTATCAGAGACTTGCACCATGGCTCTCGCGCGCGGCGCCGCGTTCCCGCGGCCGCGGCCCGCGGCTGCATCCAAATGCGGCCGGAACGCGTATTCGACCCAGCAGCCTCCGTCTGCCGGATCGGCCAGCCGCTCGGGCCGCGCCGAACCGCCCAATCGCTCAACCGTACAGGAGGGTCGAATATGAAACACGCAACCAGGCTTGTTGTCCCGCTGCTGGCGTCGCTCGCCCTGGCATGGGGCGCCTGCGCCAATGCAGCCAGTCACCGCGAAGCGCCGCTGATCGGGTTGGATCCGGCAGCGGACAACACCGATGTCTACGCCTTTGTCAGTTACGACGCGGCCAATATCGCGCGCGCTCCGGCCGATCGGCGGGTTACTTTCATTCTGAACGTCAATCCGGGCCAGGACCCTGGCGATGGCCCGAATTACTTCAACTTCGACGATGACGTGCTCTACACGATCAACGTCGACAACAACCGCGACGGCGTGGCGAACGATGTCGTGTACGAAGTTCGGTTCACGACGCAGAACCGGCCGGTGGGCGGACCTGGGGGATTGACCTCGCCCGTCCCATATCTCGGCAATCCGCACATCACCGGATTGGGCGGGCTGCTGCAGGGGATCACTGCCCTCGACGGTCCCGGGTCCGAGGGGCTGACGCGCCGTCAGACCTATACGGTGACCGAGGTGCGCGGTGCGGTCCGCACGCCGCTCTTCAGCGGGTCGACGCTCGTGGCCGTGCCCTCCAACGCCGGACCGTCGACGTTTCCCAATTACGCGGCCCTCGCCGCGCAAGGCATCTACACCGATCCGGCGACCAACGTCCGCGTCTTCGCGGGCCAGCGGGCCGAGACGTTCTACATCGATCTCGGCGCGGTCTTCGACACGCTCAACCTGCGGCGGTACCTGCCGCTGCTGACCGGGCCCGGAGAGGATAACGACAACGTCAATGCGTTCGGGATCAACCGCTTCAGCGGCTCCAATATCAGCACGATCGCCATCGAAGTGCCGATCACCCGCATCACCGAACGACGGAATGCCGCCGCCACGACGGCCAACCCGGTGATCGGCATGTATGCCGCGACGGCACGCCAGCAGAATCGCGTGTTGGGCCCGGGCGGAGGCAACAGCGGACCGTTCATGCAGATGTCGCGGATGGCCAATCCGCTCGTCAACGAGCTCCTGATCAACACGCCCGCCAAGGATGGCTGGAACGCGTCCGATCCCGAGAACGAGGCGGGGTTCCAAGCCTCCTACAAGAACCCGGTCATCGCGACGGCGCTTCAGCTCGTTTACGGCGTGCCCATCGTTCCGATCAACGGCTCGCCGGCGTCCAACCGTACCGACCTGATGAGCATCCTGCTCAAGTACCCCGGGCAGGCGCTCAGCGGCTCGGACTGCGGAACGCCTTGCTCCGAACTGCTGCGGCTCGACCTGCGTGTTCCGCCGACGGCGCCCGAGAGCCAGAGGCGTCTTGGTGCGGCGTTGAGCTCCGACCCGGCGGGCTGGCCCAACGGCCGGCGGCCGAACGACGACGTGACGGACATCGCGATTCGCGTTGTCGGCGGCACGAACTACATCGGCCAACAAAGCCGGCGACGGCGTCAACTTCCTGGTCCGGCGCGCCGGGCGACGATCGGCACCGATATCACCGCTGACGGGTATCGCGAAGAACTTCCCGTTCCTGCCGACGCCGTATGACGGCAAGAACCGGCGGCACATCGATTGCGGCGAGAAGCCGTGCTCCAATCCTTGCGGCCCGCTGGTGCCGACTAGAGCACGGCTCGCGGCCCGGGTCGTCCCGGGCCGTCTTTCGGCCTCGCGGCCCGGGGTGATTACCCGGAAGCCCCTGCTTCCAACCGAGGCGAGCGATGCACGTGCAGCGCGGATTCGTCGGAAGGCTCTGGCGTCGGCTCGCCTCGTCGCGTCGCGCATGGACGGCGTGCGGCGCCCTACGTTCCCGCCGACGATGCGCAGGTGCTGGAGCGGCTGCCCGGCCGCGCAGCGCGCCGCAATTCCGCGAGCTGAAGCCGCTGCAGGCGGCCGGCGGTGCAGCGCCGAACGATCCGGCGCCGGCCATCGCGCTTGCCACGGCCTACGTTCGCGCTTCGCGCGCCGAAGGCGATCCGCGCTTTCTCGGCTACGCGCAGGCGGCGCTCGCGCCGTGGTGGAAGGACCCCGAGGCGCCGACCGCCGTGCTGATGTTGCGGGCGACGATTCTGCAGAGCCGGCACGAGTTCGATGCCGCCGCGCGCCGATCTCGACCGCATCCTGCAGCGCGAGCCGGGAAACGCCCAGGCGGTGCTGACGCGCGCCACCGTGCTCACGGTGCGCGGGAAATATGCCGAGGCGCGCGCCGATTGCGCCGCCTGTCCGGCGCTCGTGCCCGCGATCTATGCGGCGGCCTGCACGGCGGCGATCGACAGCGTCACCGGCAATGCGGAGCCCGCCTACGCGACGCTCGCGCGCACGCTCGACGGCGCCGGGCGCATCGACGGCAGCGGGCGCGCATGGGCGCGAGACGCTGCTGGGCGAAATCGCGCATCGCCGCGGCGACCCCGCGGCCGAACGACATTTCCGCGCGGCGCTCGACGCCGACCCGCGCGACTTGTATATGCTCGGCGCGTACAGCGATTGGCTCCTCGACCAGCAACGCGCCGCCGACGTGATCGCGCTCGTCGGCAACGAGACCCGGGTCGATGCGCTGCTGCTGCGGCTCGCGCTCGCGCAACGCGCTGCCAGGCGGCCGGAAGCCGCCGCGACGATCGAGACGTTGCGCGCGCGCTTCGACGCAAGCCGCGCGCGCGGCGACGCCGTGCACCAGCGCGAGAACGCGCGTTTCGAGCTCGTCGTTGCGCGGCGACGCGCGCAGCGCACTGCGCGCTCGCGCTCGACAACTGGAAAGTGCAACGCGAGCCGGCGGACCTGCGCATCCTCGCCGAAGCCGCGGCCGCCGCCGGCGATGCTGCGGCGCATGGGCATCGTCAAGCGCTGGCTCGCCGCAGACGGGACTCGAATATCCGGCGGTCGCCTCGCTGGTCGGCGCCGGCCGCGGAGCGGGCGAAATGAAATTGCTGGCGTCGTGACGTTGGCGATGCTGCTGCTGGGCGCGAGTCTCGCGCCGGCGCACGCGCACAAGCCGTCGGACAGCTATCTCACGCTCAGCGTCGAAGGCGACGACGATCGACGGGCCAGTGGGACATCGCGCTGCGCGATCTCGATTTCGCGCTCGGCCTCGACGCGCAATCAGGACGACGCGATCACGTGGGGCGAAGTGAGGGCGAAGCCACGCCGATATCGCGGCCTATGCGTTGTCGCGGCTGCAGCTCGGGCGGCGCCAACGCTCCCTGCCCGGCGCAGCGTCACCGGGCACCTGATCGACGATCACAGCGACGGCGCCTACGCGGTGCTGCGCTTCACCGCGACCTGCGTCGCCGCGCCCGAAGCTCTCGCCGTCGGCTATCGCCTGTTCTTCGATCTCGACCCTCAGCATCGCGGCTTGCTACGCCTCGAACACGGCGGCAAGACGCGCGCCGGCATCTTCACCGCCGACACGCCGGAGCAATCGTTCTCGCTCGCCGAGTTTTCGAAATGGGAACAGTTCGTCGACTACGGCAAAGAGGGCGTCTGGCACATCTGGACGGGCTTCGACCACGTCCTGTTCCTGCTGTCGCTGCTGCTGCCGGCGGTGCTCGTTGGTACACCCTTGGCGCTGCGCGCCGTCCCTCCGAGAGGAGAATTCGCGCCCGCAGGCGCCTTCGCTCCGCTGGCAGCCGGCCGAAGACTTCCGCGCTTCGTTCATCGATGTCGTGAAAGTCGTAACCGCGTTTACGCTCGCGCATTCGATCACGCTGTCGCTCGCCGCGCTCGGCGTCGTCAGCCTGCCGTCGCGCTGGGTCGAGTCGGCGATCGCGCTGTCCGTCGTGCTGGCCGCCCTCAACAACGTGTGGCCGGTCGATCTACGGCAAGCGCTGGGTGATCGCCTTCGCTTCGGCCTCATTCACGGCTTCGGTTTCGCATCGGTGCTCTCCGATCTCGGGTTGCCGCAGGAATCGCTGCTGGTCGCGCTGGTCGCCTTCAACCTCGGCGTCGAACTTGGTCAGCTCGTGATCGTCGGCATCTTCGTGCCGATCGCCTACCAGCTCCGCGCCACCGCGCTCTACCAGCGCGTGCTGGTCGTCGTGCGGTTCGGGCGCGATTGCGCTGATCGCGGCGCTATGGTTCACCCAGCGCGCGTTCGACCTCACGATCATCGCAGGATGACCGGGTTTCGCCGCCCAGCCAAGGGGCTCGATCCTTCGCCATCCGAACGAAAACGGCCCAGGTCAGGGCCGTTTCGCTGGAGCGGGTGAAGGGAATCGAACCCTCGTCGTAAGCTTGGGAAGCTTCTGCTCTACCATTGAGCTACACCCGCGCGAACCCCGATTGTAGCGAATACCGCGCCGCCCGCTGCGGTCACCCTCCGGCGACGGTCCGCCCGACGGTCCGCCCTCCGGCCGGCGCGCTGCCGGGCTCCCCGAGGTCCCAGAACAGTCCCGTCATGATCGCGAGCCCCTCGCGCGCGACATGGACCAGCAAGTGCTCGTCGGCTGCGTGCTGCGAGCACGCGGGATAGGAATGCGGCACCCAGATCGTCGGTAGATCGAGCACATCGGCGAAGCAATCGTTCGGCAGCGAGCCCCAAGGTTCGGCAGGATCGCGGGACGCGCGCCGGTGGTGGCCGCGATGGAGGCCGCCCGACCCACGGGTGTCGGGATCGAGCCGCGTCGCCGCCATCGGCTCCGCCTCGGACTGCCGCACGTCCACCTTCGCGAAGCCAGATCGAGATGCGTGCGAATGACCGGAACGAACGTCCGCCAGTCGCACCCGGCAACGAAGCGCAACTGCAGATGCGCGGTCGCGCGCGCGGATCGCATTGACGGGACGGTCGGGATTGCCCGTGCGAAACGCGAGCACTTCGAGCGCGTTCCAGCCGAAGACCCGCTCGGCGGGCGTCAATCCCGGTTCGCCCCAGTTGGCGTCGATCGCCGGTCCGTCCGGCTCGCCGGGCTCGATGTCCGCGAGCGCGCGCCGCACCGATTGGGAGATCGGCGGCGGTGCAAGCCGGCCAGAGGATGCGGCCGCGCGCGTCGACCATCGAGGCGATGGCGTTGGCCAGCACGATGCCGGGATTCGCCAGGAGCCCGCCCCAGTTGCCCGAATGATGCGCACCCTCGCGCAACTCGACGCCGAGATCGAAATTGAACGCGCCGCGGGAGCCCAGGAAGATCGTCGGCCGGTCGGAGCGAAGGCGCGGACCGTCCGAGGCGATCAGCACGTCCGCGCGCAACGACATCGCGCGCGTCTCGCAGATCCGCCGCAACCCCGGCGAACCGACTTCCTCGCCCATTTCGATCAGCAGCTTGGCATTGAAGCCGAGTCTCCCACGCGCCGCGAGCACCTGCCCGAGCGCGGCGAGGTTGATCGAGTGCTGACCCTTGTTGTCGGCCGTGCCTCGCCCGTACCAGCGGCCACCGTCCGCGGAAACCTGCCACGGCGAGCGGCCGCCGGTCCACTGGCTGTCGTGCCCCGCGACGACGTCGCCGTGGCCGTAGATCAGCACCGTGGGCAACGCCGGATCCTCGTCGCGCTCGGCGAAAAGCATGGGCGGCGCGCCCGCGACCGGATTGTCCCATTGCTCCCAGCGAAAGCCGAGCCGCAGGCACGCCGGCCCGATTTCGTCCGTCAAGTAGCGCGCGAGCGCCGCCGCACACTCGCGATTCTGGCTCTCGGTGCGGATGCCGATGCGAGGCGACAGCTCGGCCAGCAATCCCCCGCCGTCGAACCATGCCGCCGCTGCTTCGATTGCCTCGCGACGCTGCACGCAACAAATGCGGGACGGCTGCGCCGTCCCGTTTCCAGTCTATTTCGGCTGCGGCACGATCCGCAGGTAGGGTTTCGGCGCCTTCCATCCCCCCGGGAACTTCTCTTTCGCCTCGTCGTTCGACACCGACGGGACGATGATCACGTCCTCCCCGTGCTTCCAGTTCACCGGCGTGGCCACCTTGTGCTTCGCCGTGAGCTGCATCGAGTCGAGCACGCGCAGGACCTCGTCGAAATTGCGCCCGGTGCTCATCGGGTAAGTCAGCATGAGCTTGATCTTCTTGTCGGGCCCGACGATGAACACGGAGCGGATCGTGGCGTTGTCCGCTGCCGTCCGCGGCGCGTTGCCGCTGGCATTCGGATGGATCATGTCGTAGAGCTTGGCGACGGTGAGGTCCGGGTCTCCGATCAGCGGATAGTTGACTTTATGCCCCTGCGTCTCCTCGATGTCGCCCACCCACCGCTCGTGATCGCTGACCGGATCGATGGACAAGCCAAGGACCTTGGTGTTGCGTTTGTCGAATTCCGGCTTGAGCCTGGCCATGTAGCCGAGCTCGGTCGTGCACACCGGCGTGAAATCCTTCGGATGCGAGAACAGGATGGCCCACCCGTTCCCCATCCATTCGTGGAACTTGATCGTTCCTTCGGTCGAATCCGCCGTGAAATCCGGCGCCTCGTCACCTATGCGCAATGGCATTGTTGGCCTCGACGTGATCGATTGATCGAAAATCCCGGTCCGCGGGACTCGCCCGCACGGAGCAGCCGGATAGCCACTGGCTTCCGGGTCGTCCGGGAGTACGCGCCACCCGGCACGTACGCGGCCAGTATATCCCCGCGGACAACCCGGCAGGAGTGGTGCGATAATTCTCGGCTGTCCCTTCCCGGCTGCCCGCCGCCAATCCTGGATGCCCGCCGAAACATGAAATTCTCCGTCCGTAACGCATTCGCGCCTGTCATCGCCGCCCTCATCTTCCTTTCCGCCATCGCATCGGCGCAACCGGCGCCAACTGCGGCCCCGGCCGCGGCGCCCGCCGGTTCGACCGGCACGACTGCGCCGCAGCTTCCCGCGGACCCATGGCCGCGGGTCGTCGATCTCACCAACGGGCAGGTGCTCGTCTACCAGCCGCAGGTGAACAAGTGGGACGGCAACCAGCTCGACTTCCGCGCGGCGCTCGCGATCAAGGTCACGGGCGCGAAGGACGAGACGTTCGGCGTGATCTTCGCGACCGCGCGCACGCAAGTCGACAAGGTGGCGCGCACCGTCGTCTTCGAGAACATGAACATCAGCAAGATCGACTTCCCGACGCTGCCGAATCGCGGCGCGGCGTACGCGCCCGAGCTGCAGAAGGAATTCAGCGCCAAGATCCGCACGATCGCACTCGACCGGCTCCAGTCCTCGCTCGCGATCGCCGGCGTCAAGCCGCCCACGGTCGCGGTGCAGAACAATCCGCCGCAGGTTCTCGTCAGCTACTCGCCGGCCATCCTGGTGCCGATCGACGGGGCGCCGGTAATGAAGCCCGTACCGCAGCAGATCGCTATAACCGCGTCATCAATACGCGGGCGCTCATCGTCCAGGGCGGCTTCGGCAACAAGTTCTATATCCACGTCTACGACGGCTGGCTGACCGCGAGCTCGCTCGCCGGTCCGTGGTCGCAGGCAGCTTCGTGCCGCTCGGGCAGCGAGCGGACACGCGTCGCCAAAGAGCTCTCCAAATCGGGCGTCGTCGACTTGCTCGACGGCGGCCCCAAAGCCAATCCCAAGCCGTCGCTCGCCAAGGGCGTGCCGGCGATCTACACGAGCCAGGCGCCCACCGAATTGATCGTCTTCAAGGGCCAGCCCGATTTCGTACCCATCGTCGGCACGCAGCTCCTGTGGGCGTCGAACACGACGAGCGATGTGCTGATCAATACCGCCAACAACAACTACTACGCGCTGCTCGCCGGCCGCTGGTTCATGGCGGCGAGCCTCAATGGGCCCTGGACGTTCGTCGCGAGCAACGCGCTGCCGCCGGACTTCGCGCGCATCCCGCCGCAATCGCTCGCCGGCGCCGTGCTGCCGACCGTCGCCGGCACGCCGCAGGCGCAGGAAGCGGTCATCGAGAACTCGATCCCGCAGACGGCGACCGTGCCGCTCAAGAACGGGCCGAAGTTCACGCCGCAATTCGACGGCCCGCCGCAATTCGCTCCCGTCGCCGGCACGCCGCTCACGTACGTGACGAATTCGCATGTGCCGATCATCCAGGTGGCGCCGAATGCCCTCTATTCGGTGACGGCCGGCGTCTGGTTCACCGCGAAGGAGCTCACGGGGCCATGGGTCATCGCGACCTCGGTGCCGCCGGTGATCTACACGATCCCGCCGTCGTCGCCGATCTACTACGTCACGTACGTGCGGATCTACGAGGCGACGCCGCAGGTGGTCTACGTCGGGTACACGCCGGGCTATCTCGGCACGGTGGTCGCACCCTATGGCACGGTCGTCTACGGCACCGGCTACGCCTACGTGCCGTGGGTCGGCAACGTCTGGTACGCGCCGCCGTACACGTACGGGGTGGCGGCGGCCCCCGTCTACAACCCCTACGTGGGATACACGTGGGCCTTTGCGATGGGCCTCGCCACCGCAGCGTGGATGGAGCCGTGGTGGGGCGGCGCCTACTACTATCCGGCCTACTGGGGCGGCTACGGCTGCTGCGCCACGGCGAGCGCCAACGTGTACGGCCACTGGGGCGCGACGACGTGGTCGGGCACACGCTCCTGGTACGCGGGCGGGGGCGTGGCGGGCACGACGGCGAGCGGCAACTACTACAACGCCCGCACGGGAACTTCCGGCTCCTACAACGCCGGCCGCCAGTTCAACGCGAACACCGGCAATGCCACGCGCGGCTACGACCGCACGATGAACGGCGCCGCCGGCGGCTCGGGCGAACGTCGCTCGCGCGAGCAATTACAACATCTATATCGGGCCAGCGCTCCACCGGATCGGCCGTTTCCGGAACGGGCGCGGGCGGAAGCACCTACAACCGCGCTGGCGCGACGACCGCGGGACCGGAGGGCAACGCGCATGTCGGCGGCGGCCAGACCTACAACGCAAAGACCGGCCAAACCAATACGTGGGGCACCGCCAGCGTCGGCAACAATCATTACGCCGACGTCAACGGTAACGTCTACAAGAACACGGGCGACGGCTGGCAGCAGCATTCGTCGAGCGGCTGGAACAACGCGTCCGGTGATTCGTCGTGGGCCAACCGCGAGTCGCAGGCGCGATCGAGCGGCGATGACCGGTTCGGCGGCTTCAGCGAAGCGAGCCCGATGTCGCGGATGAACAGCGGGGGTGGCGGCTCCGGCGGCGGAGGCTTCGGCGGAGGAGGTTTTGGTGGTGGCGGCTTTGGGGGTGGAGACCGTTTCGGAGGCGGCGGCGGTTTCGGTGGCGGCTTCGGCGGACGTTTCGGCGGCGGCTTCGGCGGCGGTGGATTCCGCGGCGGCGGCCGGCGCTAGCGCGACTTGTCGTCGGATGCCGAAGACCTGATTTTCCTTTCAACCCAGCGAGGATTCCGACATGAAAAAATGCATTTATCCATTTGCCATTCTTGCCGCGCTGCTGGTCGCCGGATGGGTCGGCGCGCAGGGCATGATCATGGACATGGTGGCCACCAAGGTGGTCGCCAAGTACCAGACCGCGACCTGCGAGCAGCTATTGCAACAGAAGAATGAGCCGAAATCGCAGGAGGAGCAGCGGGCGGTGCAGTTCCTGAAGAACGATCCGCAGGCTCGTACCGCCTTCATCAACAAGATCGCCGGCCCGGTGGTCAACAAGATGTTCGAATGCGGGATGATTCCCTGATCGTCCTGAAGGCGATAAGCGCCCGGCTCGCGGCGGTCAGGGCGATGTCCTTCACGGCGGTCGTTACCTACGAGATGGACGCCCTCGTCGCTTTGGCGTAACGTATCGGTCGACGCTAGGGGTCCTTCCCGCTTTGCCGGGAGGGTGAGATCAAACCCTTGGTACCTGTGCGGATAATGCCGGCGCAGGGAAGCGTAGCCTGGCCCTCCGCTCCCCGTGCCGCTTCACGGCCGAGGAGTCTCCATGAATGCCAACGACAAGTTCTACGCGCGCGATGCGCACGTGGACAGCGCGGCTGTCGCGCCGCTTCCAAGCTCCCGCAAGATTCACGTCGAGGGCAGGCGCGCGGACATCCGCGTGCCGATGCGCGAGATCGCGCAGTCGGACACGCCGGCATCGTTCGGGGCGGAGCAGAATCCGGCCATCGTCGTCTATGACACATCGGGGCCCTACACCGACCCCGCCGCCACGATCGACATCCGCAAAGGGCTTCCCGCGTTGCGCGCGCCGTGGATCGCCGAGCGGGACGACACGGTCGCCCTCGACGGCCTGACCTCGGCGTACGGCCGAGGCCGGCTCGCGGATCCCGAGCTTGCCGGGTTGCGCTTCGAGCTGCACCGAAAGCCGCGCCGTGCGCGCGACGGCGTTAACGTCACCCAGATGCACTACGCGCGCCGAGGGCTAGTGACGCCGGAGATGGAATTCATCGCGATCCGCGAGAACATGAAACGCGACGAGATGCTGGCCACACTTCCCGAAAGCGTGACCCGCCAGCATCCGGGCCAAAGCTTCGGCGCCGCCATTCCGGCGATCATCACGCCGGAATTCGTACGCGACGAAGTGGCGCGCGGCCGCGCGATCATCCCGAACAACATCAACCATCCTGAATCCGAGCCGATGATCATCGGCCGCAACTTCCTGGTGAAAATCAACGCCAACATCGGCAATTCGGCGGTGTCCTCGTCGATCAACGAGGAAGTCGAGAAGATGACGTGGGCGACACGCTGGGGCGCCGATACGGTGATGGACCTGTCGACGGGGAAGAACATCCACGAGACCCGCGAATGGATCATCCGCAATTCGCCGGTGCCGATCGGCACGGTGCCGATCTACCAGGCGCTGGAAAAGGTCGACGGCAAGGCGGAAGAGCTCACGTGGGAGATGTACCGCGACACGCTGATCGAGCAGGCCGAGCAGGGTGTCGACTATTTCACGATCCACGCCGGCGTGCTGCTTCGCTACATCCCGATGACGGCCAAGCGGATGACCGGGATCGTCTCGCGCGGCGGCTCGATCATGGCCAAGTGGTGCCTCGCGCATCACAAGGAGAGCTTCCTCTACACGCGCTTCGGGGAGATCTGCGAGATCATGAAGGCGTACGACGTCGCGTTCTCGCTGGGCGACGGGTTGCGGCCGGGATCGGGCGCCGACGCCAACGACGAAGCGCAGATGGCCGAGCTCGCGACCCTCGGCGAATTGACGCAGGTCGCGTGGAAGCACGACGTGCAGGTGATGATCGAAGGGCCCGGGCACGTGCCGATGCACATGATCAAGCACAACATGGACGAGCAGCTTCGCCTGTGCGGCGAGGCGCCGTTCTACACGCTGGGACCGCTCACCACCGACATCGCGCCCGGCTACGACCACATCACCAGCGCCATCGGCGCGGCGATGATCGGCTGGTACGGCACGGCGATGCTCTGCTACGTGACGCCGAAGGAGCACCTTGGACTGCCCAACAAGGCCGACGTCAAGGACGGCATCATGGCGTACAAGGTCGCCGCACACGCGGCCGACCTCGGCAAAGGACACCCCGGCGCGCAGATCCGCGACAACGCGATTTCCAAGGCGCGCTTCGAGTTCCGCTGGGACGACCAGTTCAATCTCGGGCTCGATCCCGACAAGGCACGCGAGTTCCACGACGAGACGCTGCCGCAGTCGGGCGCCAAGCTCGCGCATTTCTGCTCGATGTGCGGCCCGCACTTCTGCTCGATGAAGATCACGCAGGATGTCCGCGAGTTCGCCGCAAAACAGGGGATCGCGGAGAAGGACGCGATCGCCAAGGGAATGGAAATCAAGGCGGTCGAGTTCGTGCAGCAGGGCGCGGAGGTCTACCGCCGCGCGTGACGGCCCGGTGAGCCCGCATGGCGCCTCCGACGCTCAAGCTCCCGCCGAGGAGCGCCCCCGCCAAACCCGCGAAGCCGCCGACCTCGCGGCAACGTCGCGCGCAACACAGCCGCGCGCCCTCGCGTTGCACCGGTCGCACCGGCCGTACCGGTCGTACGCACGCTGCACCCGCTGCACCCATTGCCCACGTTTCCGGCGCCGTGCGCGCAGCGCCGCCGCTGGCGGCCGAAAATCCGCGCTTGTCGAAGCGCATGAGCGAGCTCGGACTTTGCTCGCGGCGCGAGGCCGACGAGTGGATCGAGAACGGCTGGGTCAAGGTCGACGGCGCGGTGATGAGTACGCTGGGCACGCGCGTCCCGCCGGCAGCGCACATCGAGATCGATCCGGCCGCGCGCCGCCATCAGGGAGAGCAGGTCACGATCCTCGTCAACAAGCCGATCGGCTACGTGTCGGGCCAGGCCGAGGATGGCTACCAGCCCGCGAGCGTGCTGATCCGTCCGGAAAACCGCTGGGCGGAAGATCGCGCGCCGATCACGTTCAAGCCCAGCCATCTGCGCGGCTTGGCACCCGCCGGAAGGCTCGACATCGACTCCACGGGCCTCATTGTCTTCACGCAGGATGGCCGCGTCGCGCGCCGGCTGATCGGCCGCGACTCCGAAGTCGAGAAGGAATACCTCGTGCGCGTCGAGGGCACGCTCTCGCCGGCCGGCATGAAATCGCTCCAGCACGGTCTCGAGCTCGACGGCGTGAAATTGAAGCCGGCGCGCGTGTCGTGGCAGAACGAGCATCAGCTGCGCTTCGTGCTCCGCGAGGGGAAGAAGCGCCAGATCCGACGGATGTGCGAATTGGTCGGCCTCGCGGTCACCGGCTTGAAGCGGGTCCGCACGGGCAGCGTCGCTTTGGGCAAGCTGCCGGCCGGAAAGTGGCGCTATCTGCGCCCCGACGAAAAGTTCTGACCGGTTCCTAGGCCGCTCCCGTTGCGAGGTCCGGCGCTGCAGGCAACGCCTCCCCGAGAATCCGGAGCGCGGCGTGCGCGGCGCCAAATCCGTTGTCGATGTTCATGACCGCAAGACCGGACGCGCAGCTCGCGAGCGCCGCATTCAGCGCCGTGCGGCCACCCTCGGCAACGCCGTAGCCCACCGACGTCGGCACGGCGATAACAGCGCACGGGACGAGCCCGGCCAGCACGCTGAAGAGCGCGCCTTCCATGCCCGCCACGACGATGACCACGCGATGGCGGCGGATCTCGTCCAGACGCTCCATCAATCGCCACAAGCCGGCGACGCCCACGTCGCAGATCAGCGTCGCCTTCTCCCCGGCAAACGCGAGCGTGCGGGCGGCTTCGCCGGCGACCGCAAGATCCGACGTGCCGCCGCAGACGATCGCGACCCGGCCGAGGCTTCGCGCCGCCGGCAACTCGCCGAGGATCGCCGTGCGCGTGGCCTCGTCGTAGTCGAGCGCGCTTCGCGCCGACACCGCGAGCCGGCCGAATTTGCGGGGACCCAGGCGTGTCAGCAGGAGTCGCCGTCCCAATTCGGCGGCGTGCGCGACGATGGCGTCGATCTGCGCCACGGACTTCGGTTCACACAGCACCGCCTCGCTCGTCCCGGTGCGACCGGCACGTTCCCAATCGAGGCGAAATTCACCCATCGACGGCCATGCGCAGGAAGGCGGCCCCGCGGGCATACGGGCGCACGCCCGCGAACGCGCGGCCCGCCATGGCGCACGCGTCGGCGCCGATGTCGCGGGCAACCGCGATGGCCGCCTTGTCGTGTCCGGACGCGAGCTCGATCACGATGCCGTTGTGGGTGACCCGGCAGCGCAGCACGGCTTCCGCCCCGAGGCGCACGGCAAGGCGCGACTCCACGGCATCGATGAATGCAAGATCGTCCGGCGCGATGGCGATCCCCGTTTCCACGCGGCTCGCCAGGCAAGGCTGCGCCGGGAGACGCTCGAGATCGTCGAGGCCGAGGTCGCCCGCCAGCGCGTAGATGCTCGCCTTGTCGATGCCCGCCTCCACGTACGGATGCACGACGTCGCGCTCCGCCGCGGCGCGCAATCCGGGGCGAAAGTCGTCGAGGTCGTCGTGATTGGTGCCGGACGCGATCGGGTCCGGCGTCGCCTCGCGGATGCGCGCATAAAGATTCGTCTTGCAGTAATAGCAGCGATCGACCGGGTTCGCGCGATAGCGGGCGTCGGCCTGCTCGCCGGCGTCGAGCAGCACGAGCCGCCAGCCGTGCGTCGCCGCGTGCGCCTCGACGCGCGCTCGCGCAGCCGCCGGCACCGCCGGTCCCGTCGCGTGGTACATCGTCGTCTGGGCGCCGGAAAATCGCCATGCAACATGCGCGAGGGTCATCGAGTCGACGCCGCCGCTGACGGCGAGCGCGAGTCGCGGATGGCGGTCGAGGGCCGCGACGAGCCGCGGGAGGACGTCGGTCACTTGGCCGTGCCCTTCAACGCGCGCTCGACTGCGGCCGCGCGCGTTCGCCGGCGCGCGCCGAGTCCGCGCATCGCAGCGACGTCGTCCTGCGCCGCCTTGGCCGTGCGCTTGCCATCGGGGCGCAAGGCGACCTTGACGGCGACGTCCGCGCCATCGACCGCCGCCGCGACCTCGGTTCGGCGCAGCACGCGCCGCCGCTCCTCGCGCTGGCGCAGTCCGAGCGTCGAGGTTTCCGTGAAGCAGGCTCGCGTGATCGCATCGACGGCATCCGGCCTGGCGAGCAGGCGAAACTCGGCTTGCGGCCGTCCCTTCTTGCCATGCCGCGTGCCGACCGACACGTCGAGGACGCCGGTCTTCATCCGCAGATGATCGGCCGCCACCGCGATTTCCTCGCCGGTCATGTCGTCGACGTCGAATTCGAGCACGGCGACGACGTCGGTATCGACCTCGGTCGTGGAGCAGCGTTCGAGCACCAGTGCGCGCAAGACATTAGGCAACCCGGGCAACGTGCGCGTTCCCGCTCCACAGCCCGTGCTCAGCAGACGGCCGGCCTCGCGGCGCGCAGCGCATTGCGCCGCGGGCACGAGATGCCGCAGGATGGCGGCACCCGTGGGCGTCACGCGCTCGCCGGCGATGCCGTCGTCGTGCCACGGATAGCCCGCCAGCAACAGGCTCGTCGCGGGGGCCGGCACCGGCAACAGCCCGTGCGCCGTGTGCACGGTGCCGCCACCGAGAGGGAGCGATGACGCCGTCCAGTGCGCGCCGTCGAGCTTGGCCGCGATGCATCCGGCCGCGACGAGATCGAGCAGCGAATCCCAGTCCGCGAGCTCGTGGAAATGCACCTGGTCGACCGCGATGCCGTGCACATGCGCCTCCGCATCGGCCAGAAGCGCGAGCAGCGCCAGCGCGTGTTCGCACGTTGGAGCGGACAGCGGAGCGTTCCCGATCTGCCGGCGCAGCGACGCATACGGCGTCCCGGCATCCTCGTGCGCCGCGCCCGCGATCACGCTGATGGGGCCGGCGGCGGGTCGATACGACTCCGGCGCAAGGCCGAAACGCCGCGCGCGCAATCCGCCGCTCGCGGCTTCGACGAATTCGGGCGCCGATTCGCCGGCCGCCCGCATGGCCTCAAGCTCGGCCAACACCGGTGCGGCGAGGAGGGGCAGCGCATCGACCATCGCAGCGACGAACATGTCGCCGCTGATGCCCCCGACGAGATCGAGGTGGATCGCGAGCGAGTCCGGCGAAGGCAGCAACGCCTCGTCAGGCGACGACCGGGACGACATAGGGTCCTTCGGGCACGACGGCCACGGCGCGGTCGCCGGCGCGGGCCAGCGCCGCGGCCAGCGCGGCGTCGATCGAATCGATCGTCTCGACACCGGTCAGGCTCCGCTCCTCGAGATCGAGACCGGTCGTGTAGAGCTGCACGCGGCCGACGCGGGTCGATTTCAACTGCATCTCGGTCTGCCACTCGTCGACATCGGCAAAGCGCTTTGCGAGCAAGGACTGCAGGAAAGCTTCGGGACCGAGGGTGCGCAGGCGCTGCTGCGCGGCGCGAAACTCATCCGAGCCGAAGCCCTCGGAGCATGCCGAAGCGACAATGAGCGTGCCGCCCGGCTCCAGGATGTCGAGCGGCGTCACCATTCCTTTTACCGTCTGATAGTAGGTGCCGTCGAGCGGATGTCCGGCCGCCGACGTCACGATTGTCGCGAAGCGCCGGCCCACCGGCACACGCGCGCTTTCGGCGACGAACGCGACCGCGGCCAGGTGGCTCGCGATCACCTCGCCGAAATTGACGTGCACGAGATCGCGATCCTCGTCGATCACCGTGTTGACGGCGTAGACGTCACCCAGCATCCGCACGATCTCGAGCTGTTCCTCGTGCAGCGGATTGCCGGCGAGGTTGCACTGGATCGCCGCCGGGTCTTCCATGAAGCGGGCGCTGTGAAACGTCCGGATCGTGTCCGCGTGCGCGATGCCCGGCGCGATGACCTTCCTGCCTCCGGAGTAGCCGGCCATGAAATGCGGCTCGACGAGCCCGGTGGCAATGCGCACTTCCGCCTCGACGAAGCGCCGGTCGAGCTTCACGGGCGTGCGCCGCCGGGACGTCACACCGAGATCGACGTGCGCCGCGTCATCCCGCGCGAAATGATTCTCGACGCGCACGGTGTCGAACACCCACGGATCGCCGACCACTTCGGCCAGCTCCGCGCCCTCGTTCGGCCGATGGAGGCCGGTCGCCACCAGCACCGTGATGCGCTCGCGCGGCATGCCGCCCGCGATGAGGCCCTCGATCAGCGGACGGAGGAAAAGGTGGTTCGGGACCGGGCGCGTGATATCGCAGATCAGGATGCAGGCGCTCCTGCGGCCGCGCACCAGCGTTTCATACGCTGGCGTGCCGATCGGCCGCGCCAGCGCGTCGCGCACCGCCGCCCGCGGATCAGGGAGCTTGGCCATCGGCCGCTTGCCGATCACGGTCGCGTGCGCGTTTGCGCGGCAGCCGGAGCTCCATCCCGGACTTGCCGTAAAGAATGCCGATCGTCTCCGTTCGCACAGATTCGTTCATCGGGCCCCCGCTCGGTTCATTGCGCCGGCGCGATCCTTTTGCGCGGCGGGGTTCAGTTTAACCCGCCTCGTCCGGTCGTTGGGCCTGCGGGAATGCGGAACCGGAATTGCCCCGCCGGGGCGTCCCGGGCGGTAGGATATGCGCCATGGACGGCTCCGGTTACGCCGAACGTTTCCTGACCGCGGACGAAACACGCGAAATCGTCCGCACGGGCCTCGCTTCGCTGTCGCTCGCGGGCAAGCGCGTGCTGTTCATCATTCCCGACGGCACGCGCACGATGCCGATGCCCCTGTTCTTCGGACTTTTCCGCGAAATGCTGGGCGGCAAGGCGGCGGCGCTCGACTTTCTGGTGGCGCTGGGCACCCACCGGCCAATGAGCGACGCCGAGCTTTCGCGCCTCGTGGGCGTGCCCGTCGTCGACGGCCGCGCCGGCGACTCGCGCATCTACAACCACGAATGGGCGGATCCCGCGACCTTCACCACGATCGGCGAGATTTCCGCGGCCGAGATCCGCGAGCTGTCCGGCGGCCGGCTCGCGCAGCCCGTCACCGTGGCGCTCAACCGGCGCATCTTCGACTACGATCAGATCATCATCTGCGGGCCGGTGTTTCCGCACGAGGTCGTCGGCTTCTCGGGCGGCAACAAATACTTCTTTCCCGGCATCGCCGGCCCCGATGTCATCAACTTCACGCATTGGCTGGGCGCGCTCATCACCAATTACGAAATCATCGGCAGCGGCTATACGCCGGTGCGCGCCGTCATCGACCGCGCCGCGTCGATGGTGTCGGTGCCGACCGCCTGCTTCGCGCTGGTCGTGACTCCCGCGGGAATGGCCGGCCTCTACTTCGGATCGGCGCACGAGGCCTGGGAGCGGGCTTCGGTGCTGTCAGCCAAGCGCCACATCGTCTGGCTCGACAAGCCGGTGCGCCAGGTGCTCTCGGTGATGCCGGCGATGTACGCCGACATCTGGACGGCAGGCAAAGGAATGTACAAGATCGAGCCCGTGGTCGCCGACGGCGGCGAAGTGATCATCTACGCGCCGCACATCAACGAAGTGAGCTTCACCCATGGCCGCATGATCGAGGAAGTGGGTTACCACTGCCGCGACTATTTCGTGGCCCAGCCGGAGCGCTTCGCCGGTTACGCGGGTGGCGTGCTCGCGCATTCGACGCACGTGAAGGGACAGGGCGCCTACGACGCCGCGACGGGCATCGAGACCCCGCGCGTGACGGTGACACTTGCCACCGGCATCTCGGCCGAACGCTGCCGGCGCATCAATCTCGGCTATCGCGATCCGGCGTCGATCGATGTCGCCGCCTGGAGCGGTCGCGAGCACGAGGGCATTCTCGTCGTGCCGCGCGCCGGCGAGATGCTGTACCGCCTGAAGCCCTGACCCGGGTCCGGACCGTTTCGTGAACAGTGTCGCGACGATCATCGAAGGCCGGATGCGCGACCTCGGCGGCTTCTCGGTCGCGCGACTGCTGCCCTCGGCGGCGATAAGGCACGTCGGGCCGATCGTCTTCTTCGATCTCATGGGTCCAGCCACGCTTGCACCGGGCCAGGGAATCGACGTCCGGCCGCATCCGCATATCGGTCTTGCGACGGTGACCTATCTCTTCGCAGGCGAGATCGTGCATCGGGACAGCCTCGGCTTCGTGCAGCCGATAGAGCCCGGCGCGATCAACTGGATGACGGCGGGCCGGGGCATTGCGCACTCGGAGCGCACCGGGGCGTCGCTGCGCGAGGCGGGCTCATCCCTGCATGGCTTGCAGCTCTGGGTCGCGCTGCCGCAAGCGCACGAGGAGACCGCGCCGGACTTTCGGCACCATCCCGCCGCCACGTTGCCGGCGGTCGATGTCGACGGTGTGCATTTGCGAATCCTCGTGGGGAGCGCGTACGGTGTCGTTTCTCCTGTGCAAACGCTCTCGCCGCTGATCTACGTCGAGGCGCGGCTGCCGGAAGGCACGGATCTCGCCTTGCCCGCCGAGCCCGCCGAGCGCGCCGCGTTCGTGGTGAGCGGCAGTGTCCGCTGCGACGACCGGAGTGTCGCGGCAGCGCGGATGATCGTATTCGCCCCGGGATCGATGCCGGTGTTGCACGCGGAATCCGACACCCGCCTTATGCTGCTCGGCGGCGCGCCCCTCGACGGGGCACGTCATCTTTGGTGGAATTTCGTGTCGAGCAGTCCGGAGCGGATAGAAAGAGCGAAGCGGGATTGGGCGGAAGGCCGCTTCGCGCCCGTGCCGGGGGAGACCGAGTTCATTCCCCTGCCCGACAAGTAACGCGAGGCCGGGCGCTCAGTGCGCCGCCGCCTTTTCCAGGCGCCGCGTCTCGCCGATCTTCAGCACGTCGAAGTCGATTGGCGAAAGTCCCCGCTCCTGGCGCTGCCGGGCGAGCACTGCGGGGGGTTCGTCAGGCGGCTCGTCGGCGATCTCGAAGGTGCCCCAGTGCATGCCGATCGCGCGTGCCGCCTTCAAGTCGGCGCGGATCTGCACGGCCTCGGGAACATCCACGTGCATCACCTTCATGAACCAGCGCGGCGCGTAGGCACCGATCGGGATGAACGCCATGTCGAAAGGCCCCAGGCGCTCGCCGATGTCGCGGAAATCTTTCGAATACCCGGTGTCGCCGGTGTGAACGAGCCGCAATCCCTCACCCGCGACGACCCAGCCGCCCCATAGCGTCTGGTTGGCGTCGTCCAGCCTTCGTTTGCTCCAGTGCTGCACCGGTACGAACGTGATGGCGAGATCACCCTCGCGCGTCTCCTGCCACCAGTCGTACTCGTCGACGCGCGTGATGCCGAGTGTGGCGAACCAGGCCTTGAGGCCGAGCGGCACCAGAAAGCGCGGGCTGCCTTGTGGCATCGCGGCAAGGCGTGCCACCGCGTCCGCGTCAAGATGATCGTAGTGGTTGTGCGAGATCAGCACGACGTCGATCGGAGGGAGCTCGGCGATGTCGATCGGCAGCGGCACGATGCGCTTCGGTCCCGCAAATGCGAACGGTGACGCGCGCTCGGCGAAAACAGGATCGAACAGGATGTTCTTGCCCGCGAGTCGGACGAACATCGTGGCGTGCCCGATCCACGTCACCGACGGATTGGTTTCCGGGGAGCGCAGCGTCGCCGGATCCGTCTTGACCGCGGGCAGGTTCCAGCCTTCCGGAGGCGCTTTCGGCAGCCCGTCGCGCATTCGTTCCCACTGCCATGCCCAGAAACTCTCCCGGCCGCCATGCGGATAGTTGTTGCGGTAACCGTCTGGCCCGTGCGGCGCGCCCTGGCCCGACGCGAGACCGGCGAACGCCGCCAAAACCAGGGCGACAGCGGCGCGCGTGTGACCCATGGAACGAAGGGGAGATTTTCGCGTCCGTTACGCCGACCGCCGACCGACCGCCACGGCTTTCGCTCGATGCGCGCCGGCCGGAGCCTCCACGCTCACGCGCACCGGCACGCGGCGCCGGCCCCATTGCCCGTCGAACGCCGCGAATCGCCCGGGAATCTGCGCCGCGCAGTAGCGACAGCGGCCGTCGTCCGTCAGTTTGTAGCTCAGGATCTCGTGCCAATCGCGCTCGACGACGGCCCTGCCGCAGCCGGGGCACGACGTCGTTCCGCCGGTGCGATCATGCACATTGCCCGTGTAGACGTAGCGAAGGCCCGCCGCGAGCGCGATGTTGCGCGCTCGCGTGAGTGTCGCGGCCGGCGTGCGCGCGATGTCCGTCATCTTGTAATCGGGATGGAACGCGGTGAAATGCAGCGGCACGTCGGTTCCGAGCTCGCGGAAGATCCAGCGGCTCATCGCCTCCAGTTCCGCGTCCGAATCGTTCTTGCCGGGGATGAGCAGCGTCGTGATCTCGAACCAGACGTCCGTCTCGCGCTTGAGATAGACGAGCGTGTCGAGGACCGGCTGCAAATGCGCGCCGCAAAGCTTCACGTAGAACTCGTCGGTGAAGCCTTTGAGGTCGACGTTGGCGGCATCCATCTTCGCGTAGAACTCGCGCCGCGCCTCCACGCCGATGTAGCCCGCCGTGACCGCCACGGTCTTGATTCCCACCGCGTGGCAGGCGTCGGCCGTATCCATCGCGTATTCGGCGAAGATGACCGGATCGTTGTAGGTGAAGGCCACGCTCGTGCAACGCAGTCTGGCCGCCGTCGCCGCGATCGCTTCGGGCGTGGCCGCATCCATCAGCGTATCCATCTCGCGCGATTTCGAGATGTCCCAGTTCTGACAGAATTTGCACGCGAGGTTGCAGCCGGCGGTGCCGAACGAGAACACCGAGGACCCCGGGTAGAAATGGTTGAGCGGTTTCTTCTCGATCGGGTCGATGCAGAAACCGGACGACCGGCCGTAGGTCGTAAGCACGATCGCATCGCCTTCGCGCTGGCGCACGAAGCACGCGCCCCGCTGACCCTCGTGCAGCCGGCAGTCGCGCGGGCAGAGGTCGCACTGAACCCGGCCATCAGGAAGCCGGTGCCACCAGCGGCCGGGAAAGTTGCTCATCGCCCCTATTCGCTCCACGCGAAATCGCGCTCCGTCCATTTGGTCACCCCGTAGCGCGAAACGTTCATGTCCGGACTCCAGAAATCGGCGGCGAGCCCTGCCTTGTGCTTCAGCGCCGCCAGGAACTCGCGCGGCTCGGGGAACGCTTCCCAGACTTGCGGCAGGAACGTCGCGCGGTGGCCGCCGAATGCGAGCACCAGCCCGTCGAAGCCGGGACGAACCCGCGCCAGGAGATCTTCCTCATCCTGGACGTCGAAGCGCTCGGCGGCCGACAACAGCGAAACTTCGATCGAAATGCGCTCGAACTCCGCCCGGTCGAGCGGCGCAAAACGGGGGTCGCGGAACGCGGCGGCGGTGGCATTCTCGCGCACGTCGGCGCCAAGCGGGCGCCGGGGCTCGAGCGAACCGATGCAGCCGCGGAGCTCGCCCGAGCGCCGGAGCGTGACGAACGTGGCCGCGGGGCGCACGAGCTCGGCATGGCTGACGTCCGCGAAGGCGCCCAACCCGAGCTCTGCTCCGATCGCCGAACGCGCGATTGTCAGCAGGGCGCGGCCGAGATCGGGGTCGGTCATGAGCGTGTGACCTGGCTGCGCTCGGCCGGCTCCGGTTCGGTGAACGAGAACGATGCATAACCGACGACGCGCGCCTTGTCGCCTGCCGTGTCGCCCGAATTGCGCAAGTCGAGAAGCTCCGGCCGCAGCCCGCGACGATGGGCGGCCAGGAGGAGGCCATTGATCGGCGTCGCGCCACAGGCTTGCTCGTGATCGAGCGTGGCCGATAGCGCGAGGATCGCGTCGCCGGTCGCGCGATCGAACCTGCGCGCGTCGGCATACCGGTGATAGTGCGAAAGGTCCGAGCTGACGACGATCAGCGTTTCCCTCCCGCCCCAGAGCAGGTCGATGACTTCACCGACTTCGATCCCCGTCGCATCCCCGACGGCGAATGGCACGATGCTGAAGGTCCCGAGCACCGCCTGCAGGAATGGCAACTGCACTTCGAGCGAGTGCTCGAGCGCGTGCGCGGCATCGTTCGTGGTGACCTGGCGCAGCGTCAGCGCGAGATCGGCTGCGGCGCCGATCGACGGCCACGCGGCCGAGCGGCGTCGCGAACGCCTCGACCGAAGGCAACGCGAGCCCGCGCACCAGCACGCGGTGCGTGGGGCCGAACAGCACGACGCGCCGGATCGTCTCGCGTCCGCCCGCGAGGCGCGCGTAAGCCGAGGCGGCGATCGGTCCCGAATACACGTAGCCGGCGTGCGGCACGATGATCGCCTTGGGCACGCCGGCGCCCGCGTCCCGTCGAGCTTCGCCTGCCGCGAGATGCGCACGAACCTCGGCCGCGAGCACCGCGGGCGCCTCGGGGTAAAACATGCCGGCCACGGCAGCAGGACGTACGTCAGTCAAAACGTCGCTCCCGATTCGTGCGTGCGCCAATCCGTTGGCGCCTCTCCATCGATACCTTACGCCGGTCCGGCGGTCGTTCCAAGGCCCGCGCCATCGCGCGAGCGATCGCGAAGGCGGGGTATCGCCTTGGCGTGCGGAATGCCCAATCGTTCGCGCACGAGATCGATCGCCGCGCGCAGCAGGTAGATCTGGTCGCTCAGCCAATTCGGCATGTCGGCGGCGTTGATCTCGGCTTCGATGGCGTCGAGCCGAGACAGGTAGTCGTCGATGCGGGTGACGTCCGGCTGGCCGGCCATTTCACTCTCCACGGCGCCGAGCTGCGCATACCAGCGACCGATCCGCGATTTCAGCCGGTAGGTGTAGAGCACGGGAGCAAACTTGATCGCCGGGATCAGCACGCCGAAAATCGGGATCAGCAGGATCAGCATGCGGTCGACGAAATTCGCCGCCCAGTACGGCAGATAGGCCTTGAGGAACGGCTTTCCGGACTTGTAGTAGCGCTGCGCCTCCTCCGCGATCGGCAGGTCTTGCGCCCGCGGATTCGGAAACGTTTTCGCCTCGGAGAGCCGGGCATGGCCGCTGTTGACTTCGGCCGCGGTATCGAGCAACAGGTACATCAGCGCGGGGTGGACTTCGTTTCGCGCCAGGAGATTGGCGGTCGTGGCCACGACCGCGAGGTCGCGTGGCGGCAGGTCGTCGGCGATGTCGACGACGCCGCGCGGCACCGTCAACGCCGTCAGATAGGAACTGCGCTTCGCGTAGGCGGCGGCGTGGGCGAGACTCATCGGCTTCAAGTCGCGCCGGTGCAGGAGCTCGCCGGCAATGGGCGCCTCGACGCCGGCGACCTGGAACACGACGTCGATTTCGGCGGCATCGAGCGCCTGCAACATGTCCGCGCCGCCGATCGGCAGAAATTTGGTGCTGCCGCCCTCGATCGCCGCTGTCCTGCAGCAATCGCAACGCGAGCGTGCGCGTGCCGCTGCCCTCGGCACCGACGGCCAGCCGCCGACCTGCAAGCCCCGCGAGCGTGTCGACCTGCGGCTGATCCGCGCGCAGGAACACCCACATCGCCTCGTAATAGAGCGCGCCGAGCGAAACGACGGGCGGTTCGCCGTTGACGTAGGGCAACGGTTTGGCAACGCCCCCCTGCACGAGCGCGACGTCGACCCGGCCATCGCGAAGCAGCGCGAAATTCTCGGCGGCGCCTTGCGTCTGCCGCAACTCGAGGTGTACCCCGAACTGCCTGAGATATTCCTGGTACTGCTCGCCGTACTTCTGGTACGCGCCACCCGAGGCGCCTGTCGCCATGACGAGGCGGTCCGGCGGAGCCGGCTGTACATACCGCGATGCGACATAGAACGTGAGCGCGACCAGCGCGACCGCCGGAACAACCACGACAAGCAAGTCGCGCGACCACCGCCGGCGCGGCGACCCTGCCCGAATTGGTGCACCCTTGGCGCTTCGCGCCTTCCCTCCGAGAGGGAGCAATTCGCGCTGGGGACGGCGCGGCGCGCTCATGCCTGCACCCTTGGCGCGTCGCGCCTTCCCTCGCTCACGTCCCCTCCATGGGGCGTCGCGGCGGCACGGGTCACTCCCCGTTCGACGCGAGCTGGATCCGGCAGTTGCCCGATTTCTCGTCGCGTTCGAGCTTGAGGCTGCCCCGCCGCTCGGCCTCCTCCAGCATGCCGTTGAACGAGCGAAAGCCGTAATAGGACTCGTTGAAGCCCGGCTTGCGGCGCTTCAATGCCTGCTTCACCATCGAGCTCCAGATCTTCTCGTCGCCGCCGCGCTCGGCGACGAGCGCCTCGATCGTTTCTAGAATGAGGTCGAGCGCCTCCTGCCGGCGCTCCTCGTCGCTCTTCTTGCCGGGAACCGGCGCTTCCGGCGCCACCGCCTTCACCGCCGGCTTCGCCACGCCGGCCGGCGCTCGCGCCGGCGCTTTCCGCGCCGCGGGCTTGCGCTTCTCGCGGACCAGGTCGTCGTAGAAGATGAACTCGTCGCAGTTCGCGATCAGCAGGTCCGACGTCGAGTTCTTCACCCCGACGCCGATCACAACCTTGTTGTTCTCGCGGAGCTTGGAGACGAGCGGGGAGAAGTCCGAGTCGCCGCTGATGATGACGAAAGTCTCGACATGCGACTTCGTGTAGCAGAGATCGAGCGCATCGACGACCATCCGGATGTCGGCCGAATTCTTCCCCGACTGGCGCACGTGCGGAATTTCGATCAGCTCGAACGATGCCTCGTGCATCGGCGCCTTGAACGACTTGTAGCGCTCCCAGTCGCAGTACGCCTTCTTCACGACGATGCTGCCCTTCAACAGCAGCCGCTCCAGCACTTTGCCGATGTCGAACTTCTCGTACTTGGCGTCCTGCACACCCAGCGCGATGTTCTCGAAATCGCAGAACAGCGCCATGTTGGTGACTTCTGGGGGGTGGGCCATGTCGTCTTCCAGGAGGTTTGTAGCGCGGCGGTGGAAAACCGGCAGCCATACGGCCGCAATCCGCAACGATAGCAGCACCGGGCCGCTGACGCGACCGCGGCGAGCTCGCCCGCGTGATCATGCCCTCGCGCCAAACGGGGTGCAAAGGCTACACTGGGCGCGCCTTCCCCAATTGCCGATGCCATGCCTCCGCTCATCCTTTCGCTCCTCGAGACCCGGGTTCTGGGCGTGCTCGTGGAGAAGCAGCACACAGTGCCGGACACCTATCCCCTGACGCTCCTCGCCCTCACCGCGGGCTGCAACCAGAAGACGAGCCGCGACCCCATCATGAACGCGAGCGAAACCGAAGTGCAGGCGGCGCTCGATCACCTGAGGACGATGTCGTTCGTCGTCGAATCGAGCGGTGGCCGCGTCATGCGCTACGCGCACAATGCGGAGCGCGTGCTGGCGATCCCGTCGCAGGCCGTCGCGCTGATCGCCGCCCTGATGCTCCGCGGACCGCAAACGGTGGGCGAATTGCGAATCAACTGCGATCGCCTGCACCGCTTCGCGGACACGTCGGCGGTGGAAGGATTCCTGCACGAGCTGGCCGCGCGGCCGGCCGGCGCGCTCGCGATCGAATTGCCGCGCCAGCCCGGCGCGCGTGAAACGCGATGGATGCATCTCTTGTGCGGCGCTCCGTCCGCCGAGGTCCCCGAGGCGGCGGCATCACGAGGCCCGGCAGAGGACCTGGCATCGGTCTCCGAGCTCGCCGCGCTCAGGGGGAGCGTCGCGCGGCTCGAGGCCGACGTCGCGGATCTCAGGGCTGCTGTTGCGAGTCTTCGCTCGGAACGCGATACTCCCGACCGCTGAGCCCGTTTACTGCAACACCGCGTACTACTGGCAGGTATACTTCGACACCAACCGCACGATCCGCGAGGCGTTCGGCGCCGCCGGATATCCCGCGGCGGAGGCGCACCTTCATGTCCGGCATAGAGCCAACTGAGCGCGCCTGATTTCGTGGGCGGAAGGTGGACGGCCGCCATCTGGCGTCAAACGACCCAGCCTGAACGAATCGCGAGGTGACCCATGGGAATGCTCGATGGTCTGATCGGTAGCGCGCTCGGCGGCATGCTGGGCCAGGGCCAGCAGACGCAGAATCCGTTGCTGCAGGTGGCGCTGCAACTGCTGCAGCAGAACGGCGGCGTCGAGGGCATCCTCGACAAATTCCGCCAGGGCGGCTACGCCGACCAGGCCGCGTCCTGGCAGAGCACCGGGCAGAACATCCCGTTGCCCGGCAGCGCACTGCAGGAAGTGCTGGGCACCGGCTCCATCGGCCAGATCGCGCAGCAGCTCGGCATGTCGCATGGCGATGCCGCCGGCGGATTGGCGCAAGTCCTGCCGCAGCTCATCGACCGATTCACGCCGGACGGAAATGTTCCGGACAACCACAACGACATGGTGGAGCAGGCGCTCGCCCTGCTGACGCAAAAGAAGACTGGTTGAGCATCGGCGGGCCTGCGTTACAATTCATCGGCCGGGGCTAACGTCCCGGCCTTTTTTGTCTGCGCGCCTTTTGGACCAACCCACGCTCATCACCGCGGCGCTGCTCGGCGTCGTCGAAGGCCTCACGGAATTCCTGCCCGTCTCGTCCACCGGCCACCTGATCGTGGCGGGCTCGCTCGCGGGCTACACCGGCGAGCAAGCGAAGACCTTCGAGATCGTGATCCAGGCCGGCGCGATCCTCGCCGTTTGCTGGGAATTCAGATCGAGGCTGCTCGCAGTCCTGCGCGGAATCTTCACCGACGCCGGCGCGCAGCGCTTCGCCGTCAACCTCGTCGTGGCGTTCCTGCCCGCCGCCGTGCTCGGCTTCGCGTTCAACAAGGTCATCAAAGCGCATCTTTTCGCGCCGGTGCCCGTTGCCTGCGCATTCGTCGCCGGCGCCTTCGTCATCCTCTGGGCCGAGCGCCGGCAACGGCTGCAGCCCAGCACGATCCGCATTGCCACGCTCGACGACATGCGCTGGACGGATGCCCTCAAGGTCGGGTGCGCGCAGGCGTTGGCGCTCATTCCCGGAACGTCCCGCTCGGGGGCGACGATCATCGGCGGCATGCTGTTCGGCCTGTCGCGCGTCGCGGCCACCGAGTTTTCATTCTTCCTCGCGATCCCGACGCTGTTCGCCGCCACCGGATATTCGCTGTGGAAGGATTCGGCGCTCTTGTCCGCGCAATCGCTGCCGGCCTTCGGCGTCGGGTTCGCCGCGGCGTTCGTTTCGGCCTTCGCGTGCGTGCGCTGGCTCATCCGCTACGTGGCGCACCACGACTTCGTGCCTTTCGCGTGGTATCGGATCGCGTTCGGCGCGGTGATCCTCGTCACCGCCTGGGCCGGGCTTGTCCGGTGGGACTGACGGAGTCCGGCCCCCGCTGGGTCGGACCCGCGTGCGCCGTCGTCGGCGTGCTCGGCTTTTCCTTCAAGGCGATCCTGATCAAGCTCGCCTATGCGTGGCACCCGGTCGACGCCGTGACGCTGCTCGCGCTCCGCATGCTGTTCTCGGCGCCATTCTTCGTCGCGATGGCATGGTGGGCGGGACGCCGGCCGGAAGCGCGCCCGATCGCGCGCCGCGACTGGCTGTTGCTCGTCTGGCTGGGATTCATCGGCTATTACCTCGCGAGCCTGCTCGATTTCATGGGCCTCGTCCATATCACGGCTTCGCTCGAGCGGCTCGTGCTGTTTCTCTATCCGACCATGGTCGTGCTGCTTTCGGCGCTGATGCGCGGGCGGCCGATCACGGGACGCCAGGTGGTGGCGCTCCTCGTCTCGTATGCGGGCATCGCGTTCGTCTTCGCGCACGACGTCAGCCTGGGCGGCAACCGCGCGGCGACGCTCACCGGCGGCGCGCTGGTTTTCGGCAGCGCGTTCGCATACGCGCTCTACCTGGTCGATGCGGGCGCCGTGATCGCCCGCCTGGGCAGCTTGCGCTTCATCGCCTGGGCGATGCTCGTGTCGTGCGTGTTCGTCCTCGCCCATTTCGCCCTGACGCACGATCTCGCGTTGCTTCGCCAGCCGCCATCGATCTATGCGCTGTCGCTCGCGATGGCCATCGTCTCGACGGTCCTTCCGACGTGGCTGATCGCCGAAGCCATCCATCGTCTCGGCGCCACCACGTCCTCGCTCATCGGATCGCTCGGACCCATCTTCACGATCGGGCTGGGCGCTCTCATCCTGGGTGAAGCAGTGCAGGCCATGCAGCTCGTCGGCGCGGCGCTGGTGCTGGTCGGCGTCATGCTGGTGACGATGACCCCCGCGGATAAGCGCGAGGCCGCGCCAAGCCTATAATCGACAGATCCGAAGGCGTTGCCGCCGCGCGCCTTCTCCCGTGGAGACTCGCATGCCACCCGACGACACTCTCGATCCGCGCTCGTCCATCCGCCTCAAGGACCCGACGCTCCTGTCGCAACGCTGCTATATCGACGGGCGTTGGACCGATGCGGATGCGGGGCGACGATGAACGTCCTAAATCCCGCCACCGGCGCCCGGATCGGGACCGCTCCGTGGATGGGCGCCGCCGAAACACGGGTTGCGATCGCTGCCGCTGCGGCTGCCTTTCCCGGCTGGCGCGCAAAGACGGCCAAGGAACGAAGCTCGGTGCTGCGCAAATGGTTCGAATTGATGTTGGCCAACAGCGACGATCTGGCGCTGATCCTGACCACCGAACAAGGCAAGCCGCTCGCGGAGTCGAAAGGCGAGATCGCGATCGGCGCGGCCTACATCGAGTGGTTCGCCGAAGAGGCGAAGCGGGTCTACGGCGACGTGATACCGACGATCGCCAACGATCGCCGGCTGGTGGTAGTCAAGGAACCCGTCGGGGTCTGCGCGGCGATCACGCCATGGAATTTTCCCTCGTCGATGATCACCCGCAAGGTCGCACCGGCGCTCGCGGCGGGCTGCACGGTCGTCATCAAGCCGGCGCAAGCCACACCCTATTCGGCGCTGGCGTTGGCCGAGCTCGCCCATCGCGCGGGCTTCCCGCCGGGCGTGCTCAACGTCATCACGGGAGACGCGCGCGCGATCGGCGGCGAAATGTGCGCGAATCCCACGGTGCGCAAGCTGTCGTTCACCGGCTCGACCGAGATCGGGCGGCAGCTGATGAAGCAGGTGGCTCCGACGGTGAAGAAGATCTCGCTCGAGCTCGGGGGCAATGCGCCGTTCGTCGTGTTCGACGACGCCGATCTCGACGCCGCGGCCGACGGCGCGATCATTGCCAAGTATCGCAACGCCGGACAGACCTGCGTTTGCACGAACCGGTTCTTTGTACACGACA
This sequence comes from uncultured beta proteobacterium, assembly GCA_963840945.1. Taxonomy (GTDB): domain Bacteria; phylum Pseudomonadota; class Gammaproteobacteria; order Burkholderiales; family Casimicrobiaceae; genus CAIWHR01. The sequence goes on from CAWJAU010000023.1 coordinate 259,765, forward strand.
GCATCTACGACGCCTTCGCCGCGAAACTCGTCGAGCGCGTGAAGGCGCTCAAGGTCGGCCCCGGAACCGAGGCCGGCGTCACGCAGGGACCGTTGATCGATGCGGCAGCGGTCACGAAAGTGGAGGAACACATCACCGATGCGACGGCGCAGGGCGCGCGCGTGGCCACCGGCGGCAAGCGGCACGCGCTGCGCGGCACGTTCTTCGAGCCGACGGTGCTGACCGACGTGACGGCATCGATGCAGATCTTCCGCGAGGAGACCTTCGGGCCGGTCGCGCCGCTCATCCGCTTTTCGTCCGACGCCGAGGTGATCGAGCTTGCGAACCGCACCGAATACGGCCTCGCTTCCTATTTCTACTCGCGCGATATCGGCCGGATCTGGCGCGTGGCCGAGGCGCTCGAATACGGGATGGTCGGCGTCAACACCGGGCTCATCACCACTGAAGTCGCGCCCTTCGGTGGCGTGAAGCAGTCGGGCCTGGGCCGCGAAGGTTCGATGTACGGCATCGACGAATTCGTGCAGGTGAAATACGTGTGCTTTGGGGGCATCGACCGGTAGACGGTGGGAGTTCCATATCCCGCATGCGCAGGACGTGCATTGTGCGTTGCGACAAACGTGGATGTGCCCCCGAAAGACATTCGTGCATCTCTTTGTTTTCGCGCGACTCCGTTTTGGAGGGAGCGCCGGGCGTGAATTGTTGCCCCGTGGCCGTTTGACAAACGGGTATCGTCGGACTAAGGTGAATTGAGTTCGCATTGGCGGATGCGCGACAGGTTTGCGTCGAGCGCATCGAACATCGCTCCCCAACGAGGGCAGCGAGCATCCGCCGGGAGGAGTACCCGATGTCGATGACACTGCGCGGCACCTGCGCGGTCGGTCGCTTTGTCGCGATCGTCGCAGGTGCACGTTGTCCGGTGTCGGGCAGGCGCGAGATTGCGTCGCTGTTCCGGCTTCGCGGGACAGATGACGCGAGCACATCCCCGGATCACTTGAAGGATTGCACGTTGGCGGCAAGCGCTGGCGCGCATTGATGTTGGCAGTTACTTCCATTACGCCGAGAATTCACTAACGACGCGGCACCACCAAAGGAGGCAACATGACCGGAATCAAGCTCCACGCACCCTATTCGCGAACACCGGAATTCAGCAAGCGCAAATCGTTGCAACGGGCGGTCGCAGGCGCTCTCGCCGCCGGCGCGCTGGTCGCGGCGTCCGCGGTGGACGCGCGCATCGTCAGTGTCCAGCTGAGCGCACCCACGATCGCCTTCGGCGGCTACTCGTGGCCCGGCGTGGGGCAATACCATAGGATCACCGGCGTGGCTTACGCCGAAGTGGATCCGAACGATCCCAGGAACGCCGTTATCGTCGACCTCGCGCTTGCCCAGGCGCAGCCCGCCGGTCTCGTCAACAATCTTCCGCAACCCGGTAAGACAGCCGCGGGCAAGGTCGGCTACCTGTTCAATTTCTACATTCTGAAACCGGTCAATCCGGCTGCGGTCAATCCCAGCCTCAACGGCTACGGGAAGGTGATGTACGAGCCGCCCAACCGCGGCGGCAAGACGTGGACCGCGTTGGGCCGTGTCAGCGGCGGCGGCAACGACCCCGCGACCATAACCGACACCACGGTTCTCGCGAACTCGTTCCTGATGCCGCGTGGGTACACGCTGGTATGGAGCGGGTGGGAGCCGTTGGTGCCTCTCGCCAACCTTGGCACCAACCTGATCGCGTCGGTGGCCGTGCCCATCGCCCAGAACCCGAACGGCTCCACGATCACGGGTCCGGTTTATGAATACAGCGCGGGCACGGTCAATTTGAACTTTACGCCGGCCACGCTGGACAAGTCCATGGCCACGCTCACGCACCGCGTGCACTTGAACGACGTGCCGCAGGTGGTTCCCACCGCGAGCTGGAACTACAACGCGGCGGCGACGGCGCTGACATTGACGGGCGGGTTCGTCGCCAACGACATCTACGAGTTCAAGTACATCGCCAAGGATCCGGAAATTGCCGGGCTCGGCTTCGCCGCCGTTCGCGACCTGAATTCCTGGATCAAATACGGAACGGCCGCCGAGGGCAATCCGGTACCCAACTACGTCACGCGGATCTATACGGAAATCTCGTCGCAACCCGGACGGTTTCTGAACGACTTTCGTCATCTCGGGTTCAACGAAGACGAAAGCGGCAGAAAGGTCCTCGATGGCATCATGAATTGGATCTCCGCAGGCAGCGGCATCAACATGAACTACCGGTTCTCGCAGTCCGGCCGCACGGAGCGCAACCGGCAGGATCACCTTTACCCGGAGAACCTGTTCCCGTTCGCCAACGTGTCGACGACCGATCCGCATACCGGGAAGACCGACAGCCGTTATGCGAAGTGCCAGGCGACCAACACCTGCCCGCTCGGCGTGGAGATCTACTCGGCCAACGAGTACTGGGTGAAGACCGCGTCGCTCCTGCACACGACGCCGGACGGATCGATGGATCTTCCGGATTCGCCGTTTTCACGCAACTACTTCATGACGAGCATGCAGCACGGCACCGGCAGCGGAACGAACCGCGGAAATTGCCAGCAGTTCCAGAATCCGTTGAGCTCGAACCCGGTGCAGCGCGCGCTGTTCCTTGCGTTGGACAAGTGGGCCACCGCGGGGATACCGGCGCCTGATAGCCGTGTGCCCAAGCTCGCCGACGGAACGATGACGCTGCCCGCCAATACCGGGTTCCCGACCAATATTCCCGATCCGTTCGGGCAAACTCCCAACGGCAAGGTGACGTATACCGGGCTCAAGTCGACCCGCTATCGTTTCAACATGGGGGCTGGCTTCTACGACACCGGGATTCCAACCATCAACCCGCCGGCAATGACGGCGGGGGCCTACCAGGTCGAGACCTTGGTGCCGATGACGTCGGTGGACGGTCATCCGATCTATCCGAGCTTCGCACCGAAGACCGATAGCGACGGCAACGACATCGCCGGCCTGAAGTTGGTCGACGTCAGCGTGCCTCTCGCGACCTACACGGGTTGGGCGCTGCGCGCGGGTGCATGGGCCAACGACGGTTGCGAGGGATCCGGCCAGTCCATCGCATTCCCCAGGACCGCCGCCGATCGCATCGCCACCGGCGATCCGCGTCCGTCGGTGGCCGAGCGCTATCCGACGTTCGATGCGTATGACACTCAGGTGAAGTCCGCAATGAACACGATGATCCAGGACCGCACGCTGCTGTGCGAGGACGGCGCGACCGAGCTGCAACGCCTTCGGCAGGACAGGCGTGAGCCGGGGCGTTCCCAATCCGCCGGCATCGTTTGCGCCCTATTCGTTCGCGTTGGCCAATTCGAGCGTGGGTGCCTCACCCGGCGCGCTCTGGCCGCCGAACGGCAAGATGGTGCCCGTATCGCTCGGGGTGAATGCACCGGACACGTGCAATGTCTCCTGCAGTATCACCCAGGTCACTGGAACCGACGGGGCCACCTCCGGGGATTGGCACATCACCGGGCCGATGACGGCGAATCTGCGGTCCGATCGAGCGGGAAAGGACAAGAACGGTCGCACCTACACGCTGCAACTGCAGTGCACGGATCCCGCGAACAACTTGACGGCGACAAAGTCGGTCGCGGTCAACGTGCCTCACGATCAAGGGAAGAAGTAACCGCCGCCGAAGCTGGTCCCTTCGCGGAAGGGACCAGGCGGTCGAAGCTCATGAGCGCTGGCTGTGGCCGGCGCTCATTTTCTTGAGGAGTTGCGTCGTGAGCGATGGTCGCGGAGCGCCGCAACGATCAAGGTTACGCATCCGGCGGCTCCCACGTGGCCTGCTGGAAGTGCGCTTTCTGCTGTCCTGCGTGTGCCGCTTCGAGAAACAGCTGGACATGCGGCTTGCAGCGAATGGCGCGTGTCTCCGCCCGCGAGAAATATCGAGCCTCTAGTGTCTCTTCGCCATCGGGCCTCAGCGTGCCTCGAATGAGCTCCGCCCCAAATACGGTCGATACCCATGCCACCTTGTCGCCGTTGGAATAGATGCCGGAGCAAAGTGTCCCGCCAAATACACCGACAATGTGTGTCAGCGTAACGTGGAGCCCGGTCTCCTCCCACATTTCACGAACCGCGGCATTTGACGGAAGTTCGTATGGCTCGATCATTCCACCGGGAGTGGTCCAGTCGTTTCCCTCGACGTGACGCACCAGCAAGACTCGATCACTTTGATCGAACGTGAGCACGGCAACGGTCGGAATCTCCAGCACCGTGGTGCCAATCTTCGCTCTCAAGTCTCGAACATACTCAGACATTGGCATGCTACGAACCCACATGCGCGTCGGGGTTTATGCTACAGGCTTTCGATATCATCATCTCGGAACAGGCGACCTGGTGGAACCTTAAGCCTCATGATCTGCCCCCGGAAGAACGTTGACGATACCGCCCGAAATGCATCGATCCCGGGGCGGCGCTCATTGCAGCTTGATTTCCCCGTCAAAATTGACGTTGAGCTTCAGCCCGGCAATCTCGAGGGTCACTCTTGCCGGGAAGGATTCCGTGCCAGAGATGGCATGCGCCGTAATTGCCGTTGCCACCGCATGCTCAATTTCACGCTGCGAATTCACGCCAACCATCTTCAGGAATTTGCGGATACTCAGATTGAGTGTTTCCTCGTTCATCAATGCCTCCAGTTCTTCGGTTTTGGATCGAGCGCCTTCAGCCGGTCGAATGTACCGGCTACCAAAGCTGCTCCGCCAGTGTAACGTTGAAGGAGTGATCGAGCAGCGGCTCGACTGAATCAACAAAGCGTACCGTATGAGGCAGCTCCGCGTGACGTTCAAATGCCGCCATGTCCCTCCAGCGCGTGTGAATGTAATACTCATCGGGATCACGAACTGAGTGGAAGGCGCCGTAGCTGAGGCAGCCTGGCTCCTGACGCGTGGGTCCCTGGACTTCGAACATGGCTTGTTGCACTTCGCTTCGCTTTCCAGGGCGAGCATGAAGTCGGGCAAACACAAATATTTGGCTCATGGCTCTGGCGTGCCGATGTCTTGAAGTCCGCGGCTCAACTCCGCTCTTGCCGCACAGGCGAGCGCTTGATACTTCGCCCGGAATGCGTCGAGCTCCTCCACCCCGAGCTCTTCGAGATCGAGAAGGGCGTTGTGCGCGCCTTTGGTTGCGCGGATGAGCTCATCGAGTTTCACTTGAATTGCCTCGGTGTCCCGATTCTGTGTGTTCTGAAGGAGAAAGACCATCACGAAGGTGACGATCGTGGTGCCGGTGTTGATGACCAGTTGCCAAGTGTCGCTGAATCTGAATATCGGCCCGGTGATTATCCATACCGCAATGACACCGACGGCAAGAACAAACACTCTTGGCCGGCCGCAGAAGTGCGCGGCCGCCTTCGCAAAATTGGAGTACCAAGCAGCGTTGGACATGCTGGACCTCTCTTTGAGCGTAGCGTCAGGCGTCACTTCGACGATGCCACGGCCACTCCCCGGTCTTAAGACTCACGCGGGCTCGTGTCGAGCTGCGGAGTGCGGGTCGAGTGAACCCCAGGAGTAATTTCGGGCCTCGTGACCGTCGGGTTAGGCGTCATTGCCCGAACCCTCGAACTGCTTCTCCGAAAGTGTGCAGTTCGTCATTGAGCGGCTCCCAGAAAAGTCTGTAATCGAGCCAAATCTCACGCATCGGCGGAAATCGCCGGCGGCGAGGCGGCACGATCTGCAGTGACAGAGGCTCTGGGCGAGAGGCGTACTTATGACTCGATAAGGATCGATTTGCACAGACAGCCGCCCTCGGCCACGCCCATCGAGTGTCACGCGCACTTGCGCAGAAAAACGTGCATGGCACGCTCGCCGGCGACCGATTTCGTGCATTCATAGCCCAAGGCACGCATATCGATGTCGTTCAAGAGATGTTCTCCGGAACCGAGCAGGACAGGTCGGATGGCGAGATGCAGCTCGTCAATCAGGGTGGCGCGCAGATACTGCCGAATGGTGGCGGCGCCGCCACCGACGCGGACGTCGCGGCCACCCGCTGCAGCAGTCGCCTGCTCCAAGGCGGCGTGAATGCCTTCGGTGACAAAGCGAAACTCCGTACCGCCCGCCATCCTAATCGGCGGCCGCGGGTGATGCGTCAGCACGAAGACAGGCGTGTGATACGGAGGCTCGTCGCCCCACCAGCCCTTCCAGCTGTCGTCCGGCCACGGGCCGCGGACAGGACCGAACATGTTGCGTCCGAGAATCCAGGCACCGATTCCCGCAAAGCCTTGCTCGGCAAGTCCGTTGTCGACTCCCGTCTCTCATCGTCATGACCGTGCATCCTGCGCCATACGCGCGTGTGGAAGAACCACTCCATCAACTCGGGGCCTCCCACGCCGAGCGGATTCTGGAGATCCTGGTTCGGCCCGGCACCGTAGCCGTCGATGGAGATCGCGAAGCATTGGACGCGTAGTTTCGACACGACATTCCTCGCTGCCTGGTTGGTGGGACAGCCGACTAGCCAATGTATTTCCAGGTTTTCGCACCGTCGAGCAGGCGAATCTTGACCGCACCATAGCGGCGGCAAATGGAGCAGTTGCAGTTGGTCAGACTCCTGGGTTTGCGAGGCACCTGGACTTTGACCGCGCCACAGTGACCGGAAGCGGTGAGCATTTGATGTTCGGAACCCGTCTATTGCACCAGAGAGTATCCACCCGCGTGCTGATGCTGGCCGAGAATGTAAAGGCCGATAGGGGACACCGATATCAAGGTGCCCCTCCCTTCCACATGTTCATGAATGATGTAGCCGCGAGCATTCGCCTCCTCCCATACGGGCAGACGAGGGCAAGAAGTGCGCCAGGCATCGATGACTTCCGCATACGGCTTAGGCTTGGGGCCAATCCATTCCAAAAGGGCTATCACCAGTGCGTCAACGGGATCAGTCATGGGCACCTCCGCAGGAACTTCGACGCAACGTTACGCTTGCCCTGGATGGGCGGCAACCGCCGGATTAGACGGCACTTGGAACGCTCAGCGTGAACAGCTGCGGTCCAAGATCGAGACCCGAAACAATTAACTCGCCGACAGACACTGGCAGCGTAAATCGTCGCGGACCAGCGCTGCCCGGGTTTACGTACAGCACACCATTGCGCCGTTCGAATCCAGGCCGGTGCGTGTGCCCCGAAACGACAGCCTGGAAACCCGCCACGGCCGGGTCCAACTTCAATTGCGCGAGATCGTGAATGACGTAAACGCAAACCTCGCCCACGACAAGAACCTCAGTTTCGCGCACGCCCGTGGCCCACGCGCCGTTGTCGTTGTTGCCGCGCACGGCCGTAACCGGGGCAATTTCAGCAAGTTGATGAATTATGTCCGCGTGACCGATGTCGCCGGCGTGAATGATAAAGTCACTTCCGCGAAGAGCATCCATCGCCTCGGCTCGGAGTTGGCCGTGTGTATCGGAGATCAACCCGACGCGGTATCGACGGCGCGACATAGTCGGTGCGTCCTAACGCCACAGCCTGACCGGGCGCCGGCGGGGGCTATTCCCCCATTCGATTGGCATGGTTTGCACTTTCATTCAGCCACTTCGACGCGTCTCCCAGGGACGTGTAAACATCACAAATCAAGCCAAAGTGCAACGCGACCTTCACCCCGAATTTTTGTGGGTGTATGTGCTCGGCTGGCGCCACCATCGCTACGACAACCGTGCCATCTGCTACTTGCGCCCATTCTTCGACCATCAGGAATCGATCAACAAGCGTCGGTATGGGAAGGTCCGTTAGCTCTGTCACATCGATCAAGATTTTTGTCACACCACGCTCGCGACAATATGCAATCGCGCTGGATACGAGGTCCACGGCCTCCACAAGCGAATGCTTTCCACGCGGCCGGTACGTACACAATCCATCACTGATTTCCAGTCGAGCGGGTATCTGCATAGGGGCTTCCGGTGCGCGGGTCCAACGGGTCAAGCTGACCGCCCGCGACGCGGGTGCAGACCAGCATGCGGGACGTGTGTATCGAGCGATGGGTCAAGTGGCATATTAGATTGGGCAATGCACTTTACTTGGAGATTGGTTGGGGTATTGCGTCGGGCCGATCGAGAAAAAAGATCGCCACCTCTTCGTAGGTGGTCCGCCCCACGTTCACAGCACGATGCACCTGGTCAGTGGGTGGATCCCAGTCTGTTTCTCCGGAACAGACTTCCACCCGTTTGATTTCTCGTCCGTCTCGATACTCAATCGCCAGTGTCTCACCGCGCACAACCACGGTTACTCCATGAAATGGATCAACGTGCCAGGGCGTCGCCATCCCGGGTTCTAGAACCAACCGTCTAACTAAGGTTGTACCCCGCTGGCTGATCGTCTCCGTAGCCACGTTCGATACTCACGCATGCGTCCCGTGATCGAATTGCTGGCTTTTGTCGCTTGTCTTCCGTACGTTGACACAAGAACCTGGTCAGAACGGCGCGTCAGGCTGACCGCTGGGTTAGGCTCCGGACCCACGAGACGAATTGGTATAGGCAATGAAGAGACCAAAACCGACAGCCGCAAGGGGCCACGCTCGCGTGAAGAAGGAGCCGTGAGTCGACCACCAATCAAACAGGGCGCGAGTCCACGCGACGCCAAAGAACGGTGTGCCCAGGCCCGCGATGATGATGAATATGCCAAGGATGCGAAGAGTCCGTGGTGTGCGTGAATTTGGTGCGGCCCAGTACAGTATGGCCCCGAACCCGACCCGTACGGCTGCAAGGACATAGAGTGCGCCGGCCGATTGCATTGATCGACCAAACTCAAGGAGAACCGACGGAGCGGCAACACCGAGGATTCCTATCGCAGCCACGACAAAGCCTAGACCCATGGCGAGAAGGTTTGCGAGGGGCATAGAGCCGTCTAGGTACAAGCTAACCGGCCCCACCGCCCGGGCCTAAGACCCGTCGGGCGGGGTGCGCATTTGAACGCCAGATTAGGCTGCAGCGTGTTGCGCACATGTTCCCAATCAGCAATCGGTCCCGGTACCACGCGAAAAAGAGAATGCGCGACGGGCAGGAAGACTTCAAGGTGACGACGATACAGAGACAGACTGCGCCGCCGCAACTTACTCAGAAGCCAACGCCATTCGTATTGCAACTGTTCATCGGTTACGAGGATACGCTGCCCGGAGCCGGTGCGCCCGAGTTTGGATCGATCAAATGCGTAATCCCGAGTCCGGGCTTCTGCGTAGATGAGCGCAAGGTAGCGGTTGATCGCCGTGCGAGGGGAGGCACAAGACCGAAACCGCTTCAATTGCGGGTGCTGGCGATAACCATCGGTGCGCCCGCGAAGCACCTCGCGGGCGAGTAGCGCCTCACGCCAAAGCGCAACGAGGCCTTGTGCGTCGAGGTATTTCGGATGAAGCGTCCACAATCGCATAGCGAAATATCCTGCAGACTGACCCAACAAGCTGACCGGCGGCCCGCTGCGGTGACGAAGCCCCCGCAGGCGAAACGCCCACGTTGAGCATCGGGTTAGGCGTCACCGCCCTTTGCCCACAATGGCTCGACGGCGATACCCGGGAAATTCAATTCGATCATCAATCCATCGGGATCGGCGACGAAGATCTGAAAGAGTTGGATCTCGGCAAAGTAGCGGGTGCGAGAGGGAAGCCCGAAGCTACTCAAGCGCTCGGCAACGTTCTCCGGGTCCGTCGCTTGAAAGGCAATGTGATCAACGACGCCAGCGTTGTCTCGCGCCGACTTAGACGACGTGCCGAAGTAGTAAGTAGCTTCTTCGGGAATCCCGTCGAGGCCGATATGAACTTGAATCTTGCCATTGACCCCCAACCAGTAGCCGGGGAACGGGAAGTTCGGCCGCGGCATGACCTCGAATCCAAGGGCGTCGCAATAGAAACTGCGGGAGCGCTCAAGGTTCTTGGCTCTTACAAAGTAGTGATTGAGCTCGGTTAGCGCCATCATGACCTCCGAATGGAACCGGCGCGCACTCTATTGACCGTAGGGTTAGGTGCCCGCATTTGCCGGCGGATTCTCGGCGAACCACCGCGAGATGTCTGGCATGTGTGGCTCGAACGCGCCCGGAATGGAAAGATTGAGCATCCCGGCACGCGTATTCCCGCGGTTTTCGAAGTCATGCGCGATCCCGCCGGGGATGAGAACGAACGAGCCTTTGATTGCGTGAGTCCACTGGTCGGCGACCAAGACGCTCATTGTCCCCTCGAGTACGTAGAAAATGTCATCCTCGGGATGTGAGTGCGCTCCAGGCCCTTGGGTGTGCGGTTCAAGCCACCATTCCGAAATGGAGTACCGGGAATCGGTCTCCGTTCCATCGGCTTTGAAAATCGCGCTGATTCGTCCCATCGGATAGACACGACCACCACCTGGCGCGAGGACTACCGCCGATCGAGACGCGACTCGGTCAATTCGACTCATAGGCTCTTCCAAATATCGAAACGTTCAAAACTTGGGCACCCAGCGTGAAAAGGTAACCGGCCCAATCGGTCGGGCCGAAAGCTCGCCGGTTGGGGTCCGTGTCGAACGCCGGCTTACGCCTCGGTGAGCGAGCGAAACATGACGTAGGCATCAACCAACCCCTTTTCCGGATGGCGGAACACACCCGGCAGAGTACCGACAATCTCGAATCCGAGTTGTTGCCACAGTCGGACGGCCGGCTCGTTGGTGGAAACGACAAAGTTGAATTGCATCGCACAAAATCCGAGGCGACGAGCTTCACTCAGACAATGCTCGCCCATTTTGCGTCCCACGCCAAGGCCCCGGGCGCCAGGCGAGACCATGAACGCCGCGTTGGCGATGTGGGAGCCAGGGCCAGGTTGGTTAGATCTCAGGATGTAGGTACCAACGACATTGCCTTGATGCTCTGCGACGTAGCACCAATTCGCTGGATGTAGCCAGTACGCGAGAGCCTCTTCGCGTGAAATCCGTGGATCAAGTGCGTAGGTGTCGCCACGAGCGACGACGGCATGAAAGACGTCCCAGATGGCTTCACTGTCCAGTGCAGTCGTTTGGCGTATCTGCAACATCCCCATTCCGAGATTGATGAGCCACTTAGCCGGGGGCCTGCTTGCGTCCCCTACTCGTACCAGATCGCAATTTCGTAACCGAGCAACCCATGCCATGAGAGCCCTCTCCGACGCCCCGCGAGCCGCGCGAAGCGCCGGCCCGGAGCGCCGCTGGTGCTGGCGGCGCGTGGCGCGGCGTCGGTTGCCACGCGGTCAGTTGAAGCTCTGCTTTCCTTTCGGCTTGTCGCAAGCCGCCGTACGTTCCCGCACACTTTTGGCCTCGTTCCACACGAGACGGTTTTCATTGTAGGGCAGCGGCGCTTCTGCCCCTTCGCCGGGCCGGACACCGTGATCCCAGTCGGCCGGACAAATGGCGGTAAAGCTGGCGAAACCTCCCGTACCGCCTTTCAAACGCGGAAACCCGATGGCGATCAGCGCACCACTCGCCGGCACCTGATCTAGATTGGTGACACCCTCGGCCTGCATGTACCCGTTGTTCATCAGCCAGTCTTCGACGACGAGCGTAGGCGTGGAATCGGCGTCCAGCGGTTCGTGGCCGTGCAACAGGATCTTGCGATCGAGATGCAGCAGCTTGATTGCTTCGAGCGTTGCTCCGGGAAATTTGTGGTCGGCCGGTTGCATTCGCGCCGCGTCGGGCCAGCGCTTTGACCAATCCGAGCGCACCATTACGACGCTGCCCGGCGGGATCATTCCATTCGCCCGTTCCCATGCGCGAACGTCGGCAGCAGTGAGATGATAGTTCGCGTCTGCCGCCACCTTGTCGACAATCGAGATTACGGCGAGCTTGCGCAGTGCCAGTGTTGCCGGCAATTCATCGATGGCTGGGAAACATTGATGCCAATGCGCGGGCGGGTCGAGCTGGGTGCCGAATTGATCGGTCGCGAATGCGTATGCGGTGGATTCGACACCTGTCTTCTCGTAGGTCAAGGTTGCGTAGGGCGATCTTTCATCGAGTCGGCCGGTACCTTGCTGGAATTTCGTCGTGGTCGGAAAACCATTCCAGACCGGCGTATCCGGGGTCAGGACATGTGACAGCGAAACGAAGCGTGCTCGCGCGAAAACGTTGTCCCAAACGCCCCAAAGACCAGAGGACTTGGACTTCTGCGAATGAGCGATCGATGGCAGAGCGGCAGCACCGGCAAGAGCGATACTGGTAAGTTTGAGCAGACGACGGCGATCCATTGCGGTCTCCCCGAAGATGTGGCGGTCAGCTGGATTGCGCCGCCCCGTGTAACAGCATCTTGCTGCAAAACGCCTTGGGGTTGCCAGATCTCGTGCATGAGCGCATAAGCCTGTGCCTCCGGCCGCCCGGTTGGGCCGCGGACTTGTTTAGGACATGCGCAAGCGGTAATGATGCTTGCATTCGTCGATGATGGCGACGCCGAGCCGCTCATATAGCACGCGGGCACGGACATTAGCCTTGAGCACCGAGAGAACAACGTCAAGCTTGCGCTGAATTGCTCGGCGCACAATCCGATTGGTGACTTCAGACCCGATACCACGGCATTGATATTTCTGCGCGATACAGAGTGAATGAAGCTCAACTTCATGCGCCCGAGGGATAACCACGACAAAGCCGACGTCAATGCCGTCGCACTGCACGATTTCCGCATGTTCAAGCTGAAGCTGTTGGTTAAATTGCTTTCGCTCAAGCATCTCGTCCCATTTCCCTCGTGCCGCGGAGATTGATTCGCGCATCGTGGCCAGGAATATGGACGCAAGAAATTCAACGTCACTCGCATCAGCATTGCGCAATTCAATCACCATCGTGTGGCGAGGATGGCTGCCGATTGCTGTGGCCTAACGAGCCAAGTCTACCGGCGACCGCGGCGCGGCGCAGCCCCGTGGGTGGGCGTTCGTGTCGACCAGCCATGACCGGGCAGCTCGTCGGATTCGGACCCAACAATAAGCGAGTGTCCCCCGTTCACGGGCCTTTCCCCTTCTTTCCCCTTGCGGCCATTTTCGTCAAGTTCTGCTTCACTCTGAGCTTCACAATTCTTTCGATCAGACTGTAGGGGATCGGCTGATCGAGTGGAAATCGCAGATTGCCCTTTTCTCCCGCATAGGCAGATATCGCCTTCTCTAGTCGCGCATCGCCCTTCACCGGTGGATAGAAGCCGATGTGATTCTTGAAGGCAGCGAAATACACCAAAGCGCCGCTCAGGGTAAACGCCGGGATCCGGTAGCTGATTGTCTCCCGCGCGTCGGGCGCAGGCTCGCTGATCGTCAATCGTACGCGCTGGAGGATGGTCTGCAGCTCGGGAGAAAACGCTGCGATGTATTCGTCGATGCTTTTTGGCACCGTGCGGTCAGCCGCCATGAATACCCCTGCGAAGCTTCCGATGAATTCCGATGAAGTTTGCGCCCCGAAACACGTCCGGATTTGCGATTGTCGGGTTAGGCCGCACCATGAGCCACCGCACTAGAACCAGTAGTCAGCGACACATCGACCGTCTCGCGGCCAGTCTTCGAATGTGTTCAGCCCGTCGAAGTGGTCGATGGGTATCTCTGCCACGGCCTCGGGTTCAGCGAGACGTAGGTTAACGGCGATGCGGCGGCGCCCCTCTTGATCCTTCTGCTGCGCGCGCCAGAAGACTACACAGCCGCATACAGGACAGAAGTAATGGTATGGACGCCCCCTTTCTCAACCGGCATCGAGGTGCCACAGTGGAGGTGCAACCCACCACTTCAGAGAGGGAGCGTCAGCATGAAAGTTACGACGATTGGGATCGATTTGGCAAAGGTGGCCTTCCAAGTGCATGGAGTCGATAACCGTGGGAAGGTGGTGCTGCGCAAGCAGCTCAAGCGCAAGGACGTGCTGAGCTTTTTCGCGAATCTTCAGCCGTGCCTGATCGGCATGGAGGCCTGTGGGAGCGCGCACTACTGGGCGAGGAAACTCTCGGAACTGGGCCACACAGTGCGTCTAATGGCGCCGCAGTTCGTGAAGCCTTACGTGAAGACTAATAAGAGCGATCGCAACGACGCCGAGGCGATCTGTGAAGCGGTTGGGCGGCCGAATATGCGCTTTGTAGCGGTGAAGACGGCGCCGATGCAAGCGGTGCTCGCGCTGCACCGAGCGCGTCATGGATTCGTAAGGGCACGCACCGCGCAGGCCAACCAAATTCGCGGGTTGCTCGCCGAGTTCGGGATGGTGATCGCCACGGGTATGGGGCGCGCGCCGTGATCGCGCACAGTGAGCGCAAGCCCGATCAGGCCGATGCATGGTTGAAGAAGCTGCTGGCTCGACGTAACAAGAACGTCGCGACGGTGGCACTGGCGGCGAAGAACGCGCGTATCGCGTGGGCGTTGCTGGCGCACCAGCGCAGCTACCAGCACGATTACGTTGCTACACGGAAGGCCGCGTGATGGCGGTTAGTTGAAATTGAACGAGCGAACCGTTTAGCAAGGGGGACTTCCGCCGATTGCTCAGGCAATCAGAGGTGATGGCAAGACAGGTAAGACCGTGACGGAGTGAGCCTGTGAAATTCCAAGCACTTTCGAGTGCGCAGAAGTGATAAGGACTCCGTCAGCCGATTCCATCAGGGACCGAGGCATAGGCCTCAGACAAAGTCCGGATCTATGGCTGCAATCTTAACCTTCTCGCCGTCATTGAGTGATTGCTTGACAAACCGGGGGCGTCCATCTATGGAATTCAATCGCCTTTCCCCGGACGTAGGGCTGAGTCTTGCCTGCGACCTTTGATGCCTTCACCCTCGTAGCCATAAGCCCAGAGTACGCCGTAGCGTCGACAAACGGTGCAGTTGCAGGCTGTTGCTCCGTCGGGCTGCCCTCGAACGTCCATCGAACTGCGCCGCAGTGACAGGACCCTTGGATCATTTCGATCTTGCCTCCTCAATGTCGAAAGGTTGCACGTTCACAAGGTGGGCTTCGCGGTGGGAGCTTGAACGGGTGGCATCGCGGGTCCAACGGCGTCCGCTCGAACGCCGGGTTGGGCCTCAATCTTGATAGCGCGGCTATCTTCACCGCGGACGGCTTGGGCCGTTTTTCATTAAGGTCGGCAATCCCCTCCTCTACCGCACGCGCACCAGAATCGTCCACCAATCCCACCGCCGGTCGTAACCACGCGGCACGCAAACCCCGCAAGAGTAGTCTGCCGCATCCAGGAGCGCAACGCACAACGCTTCACATGGCAGACAAAATCGCTCCAGCCCGGAGGTAATTGCTCACCTCCGCAAGGGTGCAGCAAGGCCGAGAGAACGGCAAGGGGAAACCGTCCGGCGGAGCATGATTCCGAGTTCGCCGCGAAGGATTATCCTGATGCTCTATGACTGAGGCCGACGCCCGCGATGAGATCGGGACTGCGCAGGTCGAGGACCTGGACCCGCTGCAACGGCACGTCTCGGACTTAACACGCGAAGCCGACGCGGCGATACAAACCTATGACCGCACGGCCTGGATTAGGTACGGCACAATCTGGATTCCGATTCCATTCGTGGTGCTGCTCTTCAAGCTCGACATGCAGGTTTGGCACTATTACGTCGCCGGTGCGCTGTTCCTAGCTGTAGCGCTGGTGATGTACGCGATGGACCTTGCTGCCGTAGCAAAGCGCGACAAGGCAATCCAGGCAGTTCAGCGCGCGCAAGAGGCATACGAAGTTGCGCGAATGTCGCAGCGAGATGCCGGCGAGGTGCAACGAGATGAGCCACTGCAGCCAACTTTGCGCTAGTGATTGGACCTAACCCGGAACAAGCGCGAACTGGTTGCGCTGGCGCCTCCACCCGAGGCCCAACGTACTAGCCGCCGCGTCGCGCTGAGGCTCGCCAAGTAGAAGCCATGAATCGGTCGCGTCCGTTCACCGCCAGGTTGGGCGCATTTCATTGCACCGAGGCGAAAAAGTGCCCAAGCAGTTCGCTGTCTTGTGCGCTGGCGTTTCGCGCCGGATCGGGGGTCGGCCCAAGGCCATGCGAACGGGCACCTGAACCAAACGCGTCCATTTGCGCAACGAGATACTCTGGAACCTGCCCCGCCAAGCGCGGAACACGATCCTTCCCGGAAAAATCCGGCATGTGGCAGTTCGCACATTTCAGTTCATCGGCCTTATCTTTGCCCGAGGCCACTTTTGAAGCGTCAATGCGAAAAAGGGCACCTGGCATCTTCTGCGCCGAAAAGTATTCTGCAATGTCACGCAAATCCTTTTCGGGTAGTGAGGTGTCGTTGTGTGGCCTTCCGGGCCACACCCTTTGTTTGTCTTTGTAAGCCTTCATCTGGATGTATAGATATTCCTTGGGCTGAGCCTCAAGCAATGGAAAGCTGTAGGACTGGGCAAGTTTATGACACACGATGCAAATTTGCGCCTTCTTCGCGCCCGCTTGTGCGTTTGCGGTAGCGGCGGGCACAGTCGCTGCGCTCAAAGCGGCAAACAAGAGCAGGAATTTCATCTCAGCTCCCGCAGCCGGTTGTGCCGCCTTTGACGACCTACTTGAGCGACGCGCCGCCATGGCCGTTCCGGAGAAGAAGCTCCGAACCGGCACGTCCGCTCGAACGACCGTTAGGCGCCACCCGCACATATGGAACGCCGGGTTAGGGCGCTTGCGTGGTTGCATCTTGCGGCGAGTAGGGTCAAGTTCCAGCGCGGATATCCGCGGCATGCTCGCATTCCGTACCATCCCGGCGCTACTTGGTCACATCGGCGCCGGCTTTGGCGACCACGCCGTCCTGGTCGGCATTGACTCCTGAAACGCCGATACCACCGACGACCTTGCCGTCGATCATCAGCGTCAGCCCGCCCTCGACGGGCGATGCCCCACGCAGGCCAAGTATCCGCAGGCCGGCTGCGCCGCCGGCAACCACATCCTGGAACGCCTTGGTCGAGCGACGGTACATCGCCGCAGAGACGGCCTTGTCGATCGCAACCTGGACGCTGCCGGTCTGGGTATTGTCCATGCGCTCGTAGGCCACGAGCAGGCCCGAGTTGTCGACGACCGCAATCGCAACCGGCCAGTTGTTCTTGCGCGCTTCCACCTGACCTGCGGCAATGGCCTTCTTCGCCTGGTCGAGGTTGATGCTTGCGCCGTACTGCGGTACCTGCGCGGCGGCGCCGAAACTCGCCCATGCGAACAGCACCGCGACCAACGCCCTCCAAATATTCTTCATGCTCGCCTCCAGTGATTGAGGGAAGCCCTCGGAGCAAACAGCCTACGCGTTTCGGATTGTTCGGCCAAGCCTTCGCCAGGGCGCCGATGGGAGGCCTGGGCGATCCGCTCGCCCGCGTGCAACCCCGCGTGGGCCCAATCCGAGGCCGCACTTCTTGCTTCCGAAGAGATTGGCCGCGCCAACCGGGCGCCGAGCAGCACAAGCGGCGCGAGCGAGACCAAAAAATGGTGTGCTACCAAAGGGGAAACTGCATCCACATCGAATAACGCACAGGGACAAAGAAGATCACGAGCACAACCGCGAGGAATTTGACCGCGTTGGGGACCGAGTGACGAAGACGGCGGATGGCCGTGGATACTGCGGACGACGCAAAGGGAGGAACTTGCTCTGGTAGTTCGGCGAAGTTCACGTATGTCCACTTTTCAAAGCGCGGCAACCTGCATCGAGCCGAAAGCGAATGTCGCACTCTCTCGACGCCCAACGTTCGACATGAGCGGCATACGCAGCGGGCAAAACCCGCCGAAGCATGTCTGCTCGATGGAAGGGTTGGGCGTCATTGCGCTGCAGGACGGTGCTTTCCTACTCGTCGGTGAAGACCTGCTGAGCCACGTTGTCGACCACCACGGGACTTTCGAAGTAGGTTACGGTTGGATCAGTGCCGTATCTCTCTCGGACGAATGAGCGCCATGATTCTGTGTACATTGCTTCTGCCTCTTGCGTCGAATTCCAAAGGTAGACGCCACCTACTGTTACCCCGTCTTGGGAGAGCACGTAGATCTTCCGAAACAAACCTTGTACGCCTCGATACTTTGGCGCGGTGCTCAGGAAGATGCTGCGAGCTTCCTCGCGAGTGATTGGCTTTGGCAAAGTGAACGTAGTAAGGACGGTAATCATCTGCACCTTCCTGTCGTGCTGAGTGGCCTATGACGCCCAACGAGTGGAATTGGCGCGTATCGCTGCACGTAACATTAAGAACGACCGCAAGCGCTGTATCGAAGGCTAGTGAGACAGGTCACGTTGCCGATTTGACTTCAATCCGACCCGTCAATCGCATGAATCCGCCTTCGCTGGAGTTACGGCGGTGTATGCCTCGCCGGAAATGAAATCGAGCACGTGTACGATCGTGCTTCCAATGTGCTCCCCGCCAAGAAAGAATTACCAGACCATCGCGAACGGTGACTGCCTCATATTCGACAGTGTCGGAGAAACCGATGTTGTCACCCACAACGATTTCCACGGTTAGCTCGCGTTCAGAATGAACAGTGATCCGCGGTGTGAATGTCGGGAAACTGATCTCCAGCACTTGGCCGGCGCGAAGCGGTGATGTGACCATTGTGTGCGCCCTAACGTTCGACATGAGCGCCCGTCGAAGACGGTCGGCTCAGGCCGCTCGGCGAGGCCGACCTAACTACTAAGGCAATCGGAATGCCAAAGAGGAAAATATGGGACAAGAGGTCCAACGTTGTGGCAAGAGGTCTGAAACTCACTGGATGCGGAAATGCAGACCAAGGCAATACGACGAGACGCATTAACAGGAACACACCGACGCCGAAGACACCTCCGAAGATAAAGGGACGGCGAACCAGGGGCGGAAAGCGGCGGCTGACCAGAAGGAAGACGCCGGCGAAGGCAACGGCAATGGCAAAGTGCAGAAGGAGACCAAGTGCTGCGCTGAGGCCGCCGCCTGCGTAGGCGTCCCTCCCTAAGAGGCCGCTGGCTATCGACTGCAGCAAACCTACTGTGGGCATGCCGTTATAGGCTGCGAACGAGATCGCGAAGAGAATATCGAGCGCACCGCCAGCTAGGCCTCCTACTAAAACCGCCCACCAGCCTGAGCGCTGCACCATGGTTGCTCCAGAGGTCTAAGGTCCGAGTTGAGCGGCCCGCCGCCACTGACCTTCAGACGAAGAAGCCGCTTGCCGGCGGGTCCGCTCGAACGTGGGTTTAGACCGCACGTGGGCGCACACCGCTACGGACCTGCGGGGGTGAGGACAACTGCCTGTGCGGACCGTGTGAGCGGACCATGAAACACCGCCTCGATGTTGTTCCCATCAGGATCTAACACGAACGCTGCGTAATAGCCGGGATGATAAGAACGTTCGCCCGGAGCACCATTGTCGCGACCGCCCGCGCTCAAAGCAGCTTGATGAAAGGCTTTGACGACGTCTCGATCTTGGGCCTGGAACGCAAGGTGCACGCGAGAAACTGATCCATCGGCTTTGTCAACAAACAACTCATCGGCATAGAAGAAGCCATTGCCTTCGACAAGAACATCCGGCAGACCGAGCGAGCCAAGGACGGCACGATAGAATCGTTTGCTCGCTTCGACATCAGACACTCGTAGATGCACGTGATCAATGAGTCGGCCGCGGTGGTATTGCATAAACGTCTCCTTGCAGTCTAGCGAGAGCTAACCGACCCCACCGGCTCGGCCGAAGGCCTCAACGCCGGGTTAGGACTCGTTGTCCGCGTATCAGTGGGGCGCCAATTTTGCAATTGCATCAAAAACCTCTACCGATCCCGCCGCACTATTGTGCGTCGCTTCGGCAGCGATCTGGAAGGTGGTGTCGATTCCACGCGACCTGAGTAAATCGATATAGGTCCTCGCCAGATTCGGCGACGTGTTGTCATCCTTTGAGCAGTCAAGGCGATGACTCTTGTCGATGCGCTTATCTTTTCGGCCCACCGAGTTGGGTCTTCACTTCTACCCCACTCGCGGCCGGACCGCCCGCTCCGCCAGCCGACGAGGTCGCAAGGGCAAGACACCAGCACGGCAGCATCAGCCAGCTTCGGTTTCATACCGAGAAGCACGGCCGCAGTCGCTGCTCCACCCGAATGGCCAATAATGATTACAGATTTTGGCCTGTACTTCGCTCGAAGCTTCTCGATAACAGCACCGACCCCGCAATGTTTTCCTGCGTGTAGTGATCGGAACGGCCGCCGTGCAGCAGGCTGACCGTGGACGCGGCCCCACTTCCCCCCGGGTAGCCCGGTCGAACGAGAGCCACAGACATGACATTGGCGGCGGACAGATCCTCTGCGGTCTTTTGCGCAAGGCGAAAGTGATAGTTGGCAGGTCCTCCGGACGACACATCGCCGTAAAGCAAACAACCATTACCGTAGGGTCAGTTGGTCCGTACCGCCTCATCAGAAGGAATTGCGACAAACCAGTAACCTTTGTCTCGAAGGTTGACCGTGAGGCTAGGCGGCCGCAACAACTGGCGTCCACTGACGTTCGCGGCGCGCCTGTCGTTGCTGGGAAGTTTCTCCATCATACGTGGTCGGTTCGGCTTGGCCCACCGATGCCCCGAGGATCGTGTTCACGTTGAGGGTAGCAAATTGGCCGCGCGGCGACGAAAGAACTGCGCCAACATAAACGCCACACGAGCGGCATACCAGAAAGTTCGCGGTCTGGAGCCCAAAACGGTAGCGATGCAACTTTGCCTCGTCGCGGATGTGAAATGAAACGCGACCTCCCGGATCAGAGGTGGTGCGAGCACCATGCCTTCGACAAAAACTGCATTGGCATGCGTGAACTCGCCACGATTCCGAACTGAGACGGGAGCTAAATGTGAACCCGATGGCACCGCAATGGCATGAACCTTCAAACGCGTACACAGGCGTCATGCCCGAAGCCACCTAACACGCTGTTGAAATTCAAATGAGCGACCCTTGCACATAGCAAAGCCGCCCCATTTTTGCGCAAAAACAACTTCAATTGCACGAGGTTTAGACAATTTCGAGCGGTTGCCTCCGTGCCAAATCGAAATTCAACAGTTGCTAATGAGCAAGGTAACCGGCGACCCCGGCCCCGGCGAAGCCCCGCCGGCGGGCGTCCGTGTTGACCGCCGGCTAGGCGCCATTTGCTCGCTCACTTCGGACTGCTACGCAGCAATCAACCATGAGTTTCGTCGATCAGCTTCTGGACGAGGGCAGAGTTAAGAAAGGCGCGAACCTCAACAATCCGCTTGTCTTCGAATCGCACAAGCCAACAGTACCGATTGTCAAACCGCATTCCATTCGTGGCGGTCGCGTGTGATCGCAGCTCCACAGCGGCACAATTGCCGTCGGTCAGCACGCTCTCAACGTGAAGCTGCGTACCCCCGGGTAGGATTTTGTTGAGCCTGGCGAATGTATTGGCATAGAAATCATTCTTCGACAGGTAGCGCCCGGCGAGAGGGTGCGTACCTTCGACCGTCCAATCGACGTTGTCCGCAACACGGTCAAAGAACTGGTCTCCGGATCCTGTTTCGGGATGGAAGAAGATTTGGCGGACTGTCGCCGAAGTGATGTCCATCGAGAGCCTATTTTGCGTCGTCAACGTTGAGAGGATGGGACGTTTCGTGCAGTTGTTACGGTCCGGCGACATGAGTAACAGTTTAGTCCATCCCCCTGTGCCAGGATAGTTGTCGCGTCATTCGAAGTTGACGATTCGCATTCCGCGGCCTAACGAGAAAGGTAACCGGCGCGCCGGCAAGACGCTCGCCAAGTAGAAGCCATGAACCGGCGCGTCCGCTCGAACGCCGGGTTGGGCCGCAGCTTCGCCCTCACTGCTTGACCATGATGAATTTGACAATGCCATGAGGGTACACCTTGTGCTCGTATGCGACCTCGTAGCCGAGTGACCTGTACAGCCCTGGCGTCTGGAAGTTGAACGTTTCGAGGTAGAACGACAAGCAACCCCGGGATCGCGCGTGAGCCTCGAAGGCCCCGATAAGTTGCGTCCCTATGCCCTTGCGACGATGTGACGGCACAACCCAAAGCTGCTGCAACTCGCAGCATGAACCCCACCTCCGCCCGACGGCTCCGCCGATCACCTGCCCTGACTCTGTCCGAGCGAAACAGGAGATGGGCTGAACCTCGTGAAGTGGCGCAGCGGCATTGTTGGCCACGCCCAGGCCGCTATCAACCAGCGCCGTTTCTGCCGGCGGATAACTGTCGTGTGAGCTGACGGAGATCGCACCCACGATTCGCCTTCTGCGGTCTAACGAGGCAAGTTACTGTATCCGGCCCGCGCCCACCGACACATGCGAGAAGGGAGCAGCGTACGCGCGGGTCCGGTTGAACGCGTGGTTAGAGCGCTCATGCGTCTATTTGAGTTTTCGATCTTCACGCTTGGCTGCTTCCATCGCTTCTGGTTCGAGCTCCTCAGCGTATCTATTAAGGCGAACAAACAGGCCCCAGCCAGCAAGGACAACGCCAACAGAAATGAGCAGACTCGCCGCATATGCCAGTTTTGTCATGTCCTCGTGGATGGCTTTGAAAGTGGCAACTAGTCCTTCGATTGCGAGCGCGACAACAACCACTACCAGAAAACGTGACAAGAATCGGCGGACGCGCGTTGGCGCACTGATGTGAGCATCGCGTATAACCTCTTCCTCCATGATCGTCTGCGCAATTTGAAGTGCGACAACGGCAGCGGCCAGCAGCCCCACCGCCTCAATGACTCCTTGCGCGGCAGAGCGATCTAATCCGGAAAGGAGCGCCACCCAAGCAACGCGTGCAGCGACTACGATAAGGATAAGGGCCGCGCACGCGAACAAGATGGCCATAAGGCCGTGGATAGTAGAGATCAGGCGCAAAACAGTCTTCATTGCGGACTCGGATTGAAGTTGGTGGACGCGGAATGCGAGCGCTCTAACGATCAAGGTGAGCGGCGCGCCGCGCTGACGCTCGCCAAGTAAGAACCATAAACCGGCGCGTCCGCTCGACCGCAGGATTGGGCGTCTTGCTGCTCACGAGGCGCCTTGGAGGAGCTTGAGATCAGCGAGCAGGAGTTCGCGTTCGCCTTTGTCACCGACGCGGTTGGCAAGTTCAAGTGATGACTTCAAGTGGCGAGCTGCAGCTTGGGCGTTTCCAGCCAAACCGTGAGCACGTGCCAGTGCTTCATGGGCATAGCCAAGATAAAACGGTTTCAACTCTCCGCTGTAAGTCAGGCAGACATTCGCTTGGCGAATGGCCTCCGCGGCATTGCCCAAGAGTGCTTGAATTCGGGAAGCCTGCCAGTAACCAACAGACAAACGCTGGCTGTTGCAGTCGTCCCGTTGCAGCCAGTGAAAGAGCGATGCTTGATTGAGGGCCACCATCAATCGGTCGTCTTCAGGTGTGCGATTGCTCTTCTCGATAAGATCCCATGCCCTGTTGAAGCATTGCGTCGAAAAGTGCTTGTGCGCAGCGGCGACATCGAAGTCAACGGGTTTTGGCATGTGCAGATGGTTCTTGAGGGAACAGGTTAAGGGTGCGGTTCAAGACGCCCATTCTTCGAAGAGCGGCCCAACGATCAAGGTAGCCGGCGCGCCGTGCTGATGCTGCGCAGAGTAGAAGTCATGAACCGGCGCGTCCGGTTGACCGGTGGGTTAGGCTGCAACTCCGCCACGGCGTTTCTCTGGATCCAGCCATTGCTGAGCCTGCACGCGTGGCGTCCCAGTGAGGACTTGCGTGAATTTCGGGGCCTGAAACTGAATCTCGCCACTTGGCCAGTTTATCGGAATGCGCCACCGATAGGACCTGTGACCTGTCGCGAACTCCAGCGGCTCCCGCTCGATTCCTTGGATTGAGAACGGACACATTCCGGCAGTTGGCTGAGCGTAATCCAGCGCCACTTTCAGGCCAAACACCTCGTGAAACCTAAGAGAAGCCGGACAGACGGTGAACTCAAATGTGCCCTCTGACTTATTCCATTGCAAGATGTAGTCGATGTCCAGAACGAGGTCGGCAGACCCGTTGTTCTCATCAAATTCGTCGAGCCTGAACCCGTGCACATGCACGTCATGCCAGGACATGACTTCAAAGTCCTCTACGGTCCACGGTCCGTTCATTGCAGCCTAACGATCAAGGTTGAGTGGCGCCGTGGAAGCGCCGACTGAGCAGGGCAGCACCGATCGGCGTCCGCTCGAACGCACGGTTAGGCGCCGGCAGCCTGACGTTCATTCCGGCAACCTCGGCACGAACTCCGACACTCCCATCGGCTCGCGTTCATTCGGCCAATAGAGCTTGCCGCCGTCCTGTTCAGGCATCACTGCTCACCGGGAAACGGAGCCACTTTTCAAGACGGACACCATCGACCGCTTTGCTGTACATGCGCGACTCCAAGATCCGCTCGTGGTACCCGTGTTCGTTGTAGAAGCATCGCGCCGCGACATTCTCGCGACGCGCGTCAACGCGGATACGCTGCGATCCAGCTGCTCGGGCGGCCGCTTCTAGCCAGCGCAGCAGTGCGCTCCCTACTCCTTGGCGCTGACTCGACTTGGCTACGGCGAAGAGAATGAGATAAGCCTCGTCGTCCAGGTACTCCATGATCCCGAAACCAATAAGTTCTTCTTCACGGCGCAACACAGCAACATTCGTGTCTGGATCGTCTATTGCCCTCGCCACCCTGTCGGTGCGCCAGCGCCATTCGAGTCCGTACTCGATGAGATCGCGAGACATAACTGCGATTGCGCTGGCGTCGCTTGGTCTTGCGATAGCTACCGGCGGATCGACGGTCATGTGTGATGCCTAAAATCCCAACATTTGCGGCCCCTGCTGTAGTCGCCAAACCACTGCCTCATACCAAAGGCGCAGAACGATCGGCGCAGAACCAACAGGAACACCGCATTCGCTCTACGAACGTCGCCGGAGAAAAGTGCAATGTGCTTAGCTTGGGGCCGCCTAACGAATCGGCGCGTGCGGTTGACCGCATGGTTAGGCCACACGAAACACTCGTTGGGGTGGACATCGACTCTGTTAGACCAAATCTTTGATAAGACAGAAGGCATTTCCGAAAGGGTCCCTCATGACCGCCCATTCGAGATACGGGCTAAGCGAGCGCAGCGGGTATGTTCCTTTCTGTCGAAACAAGGTTGCACCCAATGTCAGTGCTTGCTGTACGGCCACGTCAACATCCTCGACAGTTAGATCTAAGTGAGCGTTGTTGGTGGGCGGCGGATTCCCTTCCGGAACTAGCTGGAGCAGGATCGAATGCGATGCAATATCGCCGAGCCGCGAGAAACGCGTTGGATATCCGACCGCACTGAAGCGGACCGGAAGCCCAGTCACTTCCGTCCAAAAACGTTCCCCCCGTTCCAGATCGGTAACGTTCATAACGATGCAGCGAAACTTTCCAATTGCCACTTGTATACCTCTTTCACGCAGCTCCGGCAGGTTGACCGCCCGGTTAGGCCACATTCTCTTGAAGGGGCAGTTCGAGAACGATTTCATTT
The DNA here is from genome assembly GCA_963840945.1 of uncultured beta proteobacterium. Taxonomy (GTDB): domain Bacteria; phylum Pseudomonadota; class Gammaproteobacteria; order Burkholderiales; family Casimicrobiaceae; genus CAIWHR01. The sequence continues at coordinate 285,065 of CAWJAU010000023.1, forward strand.
CCCTCGACTCTGCCAGTGTGACGGAAGCCGAGGCCAAGGTAAAACGGCTCAGGGCAACCCGGACCGGGCACATACGATAGTTCGAGCGATGTGAACAAACCCTTGGCACGAACATGTTCAATGACTCGCATCATCGCCGCTGTTCCAATGCCTCGACCTTGAAACGTGGCATCGATCATGAAACGCCACACGCCCACCATTGGCAGTTCGGGAGCTGGTGAACGCAGCGACTCATCTTCGAGCATAACAAAGCCAGCTAACTCGTCGGCGAAATAGATCGCGCGGTACCAAGCCTCCGGGGCAAACAGGGCCTGCGCCAGAGAGACAGCATTTGGCGCGACAAAGCATTTCTGACTCTCGGCTACGGAAAGCCCGATAACTTGCCTCACCGTTTCGGAAGTAATCTCTCGCAGCGACACATTAGTGGCCTCAACAGCCATAGGCGGCCTAACGACTAAGGTAACCGGCACGCCGGATCGACGCTCGCCAAGTAGAAGCCATGAATCGGCGCGTCCGGTTGACCGCCCGGTTAGGCCGCAGGCGCATGAGGAATTGGAGGACCGACTCCATCAAGCCAACGAGCGACTTTGGTGTCCGTCGCGTCAACATCCGGGAGCGCGGCGATTACGTCGATTACTTCGTCCATGACCTTGATATCGTCGCCCTACCGTGCTCCGTTCGGGGCATCCGATCTACCCTGCGAACTCACACTCGCTTGACGAAAAGTGCGAATGGCCAAAAACACTACGCTTCCAAGCAGCCCGAAGAACAAGTCAGACAGGGTATCGTGCAGTCCCAATTGCATTGTCGTTCCGAGAACGCGGTCAGCAACAAATTCGGAGAACTCCCAACACATCGCAACGATTCCAACACTGGTGCACACGAACAGACTCTGAATCAGGCACGGAATTCGGCCGAAAACACTTTCGAGATTCGCGATCAACCGACACAAGAAATACGAGCCGGCAACGCCACCGATGAAGTGGGTGGGAATATCGAGAGATGGGAGAAGCAAATAGCCGTTGAATGCCTTCGCAACAATGACACAAAAGGCGAGGACGGATACAGGAGCCCAGGCCGCTTGCCGTATTGTCAAATTTAACGCACCTGCAGAAGTAGTAGGCACGAGGGAGGCCTAACGGCTAAGCTAACCGGCCCGCCGCCACCAACGGCCGAGCAAGAGAGTCGCGCCCCGGCGGGTCCGGTTGAGCGCGTGGGTTAGGCATGAACCCGCAGCACGTAGCTCACGCCAACAGCACATACATAGAGCCCGACTCCGAAGGCCGTGTGCGCCATAAGGCTTCGCAGCCTAGCCTGTGTTGGCTGGGGCGTTCTTGACGCAGCAACGCCGAGTCCGAACGAAGGCTGCATGATTAGGTATGGCACCAGCACACTACCAATGCCGAAAAGCATGGCTGGCAACAAGGTTGGCCGCGCAAGCCAGCTACCTGAAACAAAGGCGACGAGCACGAGTGCGTACACGGTACCAATGACGTAGTGGGCGATCCAGCCCACCGTGCACTCGGAACGCTTCTGCGGAGCGGCGGCGATACTCGCATGCATGAACGTGCCTTCGGGCATATGGCGAAGCCAGCGCCCGACCAGACAATAGTTGGCCAAAGGAATGCTGAACGCACGTTTCAGGAACAGCGCCCAAACGTCCATGAACAGAGTTGCGCCAAGGCCAACGACAATTGCGCCTAAGAAGTAAGTGGCTTCAGTGCTCACAATCTGCCTCGATATGGATGTTCATGCCTAACGTAACAAGCTAAACGGCGGGCGCGCTGGCAACCGAAGCCGAAACCGCGTACCGCAGGTCCAGCTGGCAGGACGCTAACCAAGTAGAAGTCATCAATCGGCGCGTCCGGTTCACCGCCGGGTTAGGCCCCGCGTTCGAGACAGAAGCAACATACGCTTCGGGAAAGTTTAGCCTGGCAAGAATCTCTTGAAGCCGGGATGCATATCCCGAGTTCCGTTCGTCAGCCGACGGCGGATGACGAAGGTTGTAGCACAGAGCTGGAGCAACTATGCCATCGAACGACTGAGCAACTATGGCCTCAGCTCGGTACACCTCCAAACCCGGAGCAGCGTATCGCAGGTCAGGAGCTCGGTGTGGGTGAGCGCAAAGAGCATGCCGTAGACTCGGGAGCCGGCTACAGGTACGAGCGTGGCACGCTCGCCGATACACAATTCGAAGTCTTCGACAAAAGCGCGCCGCGGATTTGCCGGCTCTGCCACTCCACCGACGCGGAGAATCGCCGTGTCCATGAACAGACCGTAGAAGAAGACGTCAATGCGGCGTTCAGACACGGCCCCGGGGCCTAACGTACTAGTTAACCGGCGCCATCGGCCCGGCCGAAAGCCCGCCGGTTGGGGTCCGCGTTGAACGCCCGGTTAGGCCTCAGCGGACTCACGACCGGATGACCGGGTGAAGCGCAAGGTTAACTCGGCACCAAGCAGAATGGCGACGACGAGGGATGCCGCAGCTAGAAGGTCGAACCATAGTGGTCCGGCAACTTTGCCAGTGACGATCAGAGTGCTCGTTTCAATGACAACCACGCAAGACATTATCGCCGCCGCGACCCGACCCGTGGGCCGGGCAATTGCGGTCGCGGTGACAGCGCCAATGGCTGCGGCCACACATGTGAAAAAGCCAGCGATGGCGAGAACGCCAAGAGGTGTGTTGATCCATCCGACGCCGCCAAACCAACCTTCTTGGACAAGTGTGATGAGCCCGACCATGAAGGCATAGCCACACACCACTCCCACAACTGTTGGTAGAAGTTTCACAACCGATACCTCCGTTCATGAGGCCTAACGTGTAAGTTGAGGGGCGCGCCGCGATGACGTTCGCCAAGTTGAAGCCATTTGCCGGCGCGTGACAAGAGCCAGCAAACCTACAACAACGTTCCAGAAGGTGCCCATGTCCGTGCGCCCTAACATACCAATTGAGGGGCGCGCTGTGGCGACGCCCACCATGTTGAAGGCCTTTGCCGGCGCGCCCCCCCCGAACGCCGGGTTAGGCGGTTGTCGGCAACTCGCCTGCATCGATGTCCTCGTAAGCCTCGGGGCGAAACCGTTGCGTACAGATAGCGAGAAAGATGAGGTCCTCGTCACCTATATTGGCAATACGTTGGCGGCAGCCGGGTGGAATGAGTACGACATCTCCGGGGCGGACGATCTGGGAGCGAGATACCAACTCCCACCTTACCCATGCCAGAAAAAAGCACGTACCGCTCGGTTGTTCGGACGAGTCGGTGCCACTTCGTAGTGGCACGCGCAGGGACACGAACTCGAGCAATCGAGGCTTCTGGATCTGCATCGATGTTGGAGAGTTCGTTGACGAAGCAGCCCTCGTCTATATAGAACTCAGCTCCGGGGACCATGACTCGAATGCCTTCGTGCATTGTGACGCTTTCGGTGGTGGCTGAATGGAGCGACGGAACAGCGGCCTAACGAGTAAGGTAACCGGCGACCGCGGCGCGGGCGAAGCCCCGCGGCGGGCGTCCGTGTTGACCGCAAGGTTAGGCGGCCGCAACAACTGGCGTCCACTGACGTTCGCGGCGCGCCTGTCGTTGCTGGGAAGTTTCTCCGTCATATATGGCCGCGCGGCGACGAAAGAACTGCGCCAACATAAACGCCACACGAGCGGCATGCCAGAAAGTCCGCGGTCTGGAGCCCAAAACGGTAGCGATGCAACTTTGCCTCGTCGCGGATGTGAAATCAAACGCGACCTCCCGGATCAGAGGTGGTGCGAGCACCATGCCTTCGACAAAAACAGCATTGGCATGCGTGAACTCGCCACAATTCCGAACTGAAACGGGGCTAAACGTAAACCCGACCGCACCGCAATGGCATGAACCTTCAAACGCGTTCACAGGTGTCATGCTCAAAGCAGGCGTCACTTCAGTGGGCCGCCGAATAGCCAATTGTGGCCAAAAGGATCTTTGACTTGACCGTAGCGTGCTCCCCAGAACTGATTATCGAGCGGCATGAGAATCTGCGCTCCCGCACTCGTTGCTCGCGCCCATGCAATATCTGCATCCGGCGCCTCCAAGTGAATGGTGCAGCTCACGCCACCGAGTCGCAAGGGTGCTTTCGGGCCGTGTTCGCCGAACTCAGGAAAATCATCGTTCAGGAAGAGTGAACTCGCGCCGATCTTTAGGTGAGCGAACATTATTCTGCGGCCGTCATCTGCAAGGTGCTTGGCCTCGACGGTCGCTTCAAATGCCTTTTGATAGAAAGCTATGGCTGCCTCACCATCGTTTACAACAAGGTGAGGGGTTACTGAAACGGCACTCATTCGGGCTCCTTCATCGATGGTCAGCGTTGTTTGAGCGTGAAAGCGGTCGAGTCATGGCGCCTTGCATATTTGAATTGATCGGTTTGCAGTGCTTGATAGGGACGGCAGAAACTATGGTTTCTCCGGGGAGGCCGTTAATGCCTCAAGGCTTGGACCTTGTGGGTTAGATCGGCCCCCCGGAGAAACCATAGTTTCCGCCGTCCATAGCGACCACCGCAAATCGCTCACTTTCCAATATACAAGGCCACAGATGGAAGATTAAATTCGGGAATGACCAATCGATGCCCCGCCGCACTGGCAAGAGCGCAACCCGCACGAGATCCGGCACAAGATAGAGAAACGCCTCATTTGACACAAAGCAGATTGGATCCCAGCCAGGATTTGAGACGTCCTCAGCACGAAGTTCTCCGCGGCGACGCGAACGCAACAACTCGTCGCGTTCAGCGCACTCAGGGCGATCTCGAAATCGGCAAAGTGTTCTGGCCTTGGAATGGCCCCGAATTCTGATTCGACTTCGGCAAGGAGTTCAGCGTCCGTCACATGGGGCCTAACGTATCAAGCTAACCGGCGGGCCGCGCCGACGCTCGCCAAGTTGAAGTTGCGTACCGGCCCGTCCGGTTGAGCGCAGGGTTGGGCGTCAAACTCAGCACCGCGTGTGCATGATCCGAATTCAGGCAAATGATCATTCGCCAACCGCCTCGCGCAGTCGAATCTCAGTACTCATTCGATCACGCGATTCACCTGCGTCAGGAACGATTCCGGGAACGTGAAGCCGGTCGCCCTGGCGGTCTTCATGTTCACGATCAGCTCGAACTTGGTCGGCTGCTCGATTGGGATTTCGCCTGGATTTGCGCCCTTGAGAATCTTGTCGACGTAGACCGCCGCGCGACGAAAATTGTCGGTGAATGAGGGTCCATACGACATTAGTCCGCCCGCTTCCGGCTATTGGCTATTGGCAAACATGGCCGGGGTCTTGAGGCGAATAATTCGATCAGCAATCGCTTGACGCTGACTGGCTATGGTACCGCCTGTAGTCACGATATAGGCTTGGGCACCGATTGCAGTGGCTCGCTTGAAAGCGGGCTCGATATCCGAGGGTTGCCTCAACTCGATCGGGGTAATCCGCACCCCCAGGCGCGAGGCTGCCTCCCCGATTTCCTTCGCTTGCGAAACGCTACCCACATTGTCCGGCTCAAACAGCAGGACGATGTGCGCGACACGAGGAAACGCCTCTTTGAGCAACTGCAGTCTTTTGGACGAGAGTTCGGTTGAAATGGTCGTCAGGCCGGTCGCGTTGCCCCCGGGGCGCCGCAGGCTCGCCGCGAGCCCGTTTCCGACCGGATCTTGAGCGATGGCAAACACGATCGGTATCGTCTTGGTGGATTGTGCGAGTAGGCGCACGTCCTCGTCGGAAGGCACCAGTAGCAGATCAGGCCGGGTTGCCACCAGCTCGGCGGCCAGGCCCGGCAAGGCGTGCGTTACACCGTTGGCGTAGCGGGCATCAATGGAGTAGTCGCGTCCTTCGACCCAGCGCAGTTCCAGCCATGCCAGCGCGGAATGCGGCAAGCCTGGCGGCGTTGACCTGAGCGCTTGCCTGACTGAGATATCCAATCTGCCGCACCCTGCGCTCAGTTTGCGCATGTGCCGAGCAGGGAGAGTGTCGCAAGGCCGATCGTGGCAATCAGGAACTGTCTACGTCGGACTTGCCTCATTTCTCACTCCGCGAGCGTTTGCACGGTTGTGCGGTACGTCTGCGTCCAGTGTGCACGGGACCAAAGCTGGACCTTCGTTTCGTTGCAAGCCTACCTCAATCGAGCCGGGCGGATGCTACCGGGAAATCCGTGTCCGGCATTACAGCCTCCGCACCGAGCAGGCGTATGTCGATTGGATTAGACGCTTCATCAGGTTTCACGGCAAGCGCCATCCAGCGGAGCTCGCCGCGAAGGAAGTGGAGGCCTTTCTGACTCAGCTCGCAGTGGACAGCAACGTCGCGGCGTCGACGCAGACCCAGGCGAAGAGCGCGCTCCTGTTCCTGTACCGGGACGTGCTCGGCGTCGAGCTTCCTTGGCTTTCCGGGATCACGCCGGCGAAGCCGCCGTACCGAATGCCGGTCGTACTGACTCGCGCGGAAGTGAGGCGTTTGCTGCGATGGCTCCGCGGCATTCACCTCCTCATCGCCAGCCTGCTGTACGCGTCGGGAATGCGCATCATGGAGGGCATGCGGCTGCGCATCAAGGACGTCGATTTCGAGCGCCGCGAGGTCGTCGTGCGCGACGGCAAGGGCGCGAAGGATCGGGTGACGATGCTTCCGCGGGGCGTTGAGGCGCCGCTTCGCCGCCACCTCGTTCACGTTCGTGCTACACCCACGTGTTCAATCGGGGTGGGCGTGACGTTGTGAGTCCGCTCGACGGTTGACCGTTGCCGTCGTCAGCCCATCCGCTTCGCGCCGGGGCGCGGTGCAACGGCATCCTTCGCCGCGGCGGACCTTTTCGCCTGGCTCCCGGCGTGCGGCGATGCGCGATTCCCACAAATCTTCCAACGCATCGGCAATGGTCTCGGGCAGGTAGGTGCCCGAGGAGCGCACGCCCCAGCGGAAACGCCGGAACGGCGCGACCGTCAGCTCGTCGAAGGTGATGAGTGGCCCCTCGAGCAGCGTCTCGAGTCGCAGCGTCGTGTAGTTGGTCGAGATTCCGGCCGCCGCCTTCTCCTCCATCCAATGGAGGCGAGTTGCCGGCGGGGTCAGGGTGACGCCGGAGCCGAAGATTCCCTTGGGCGCAACGCCCAGCCGCACGAGGAACGCGCGGCTGCCGGGCTCGATATTCCGATGCCGTCCGCACGACCATTCTGTTTCGAGGTGACCGCGGCGCGCGAGCTTGCGGATGTCCCCGGCAAGCTCCGGCCAGTTCCAGATCGCGGGATTCCAGGCGAAAAGGTAGGTAGCCACGATCCGCGACGCCGGACTTCGATGCCGATCGCCGATGGCGCGCCAACCGCTTTTGCCGGAGGCTTACGTCAAACGGGCTCCACGTTTTCCGGCGCGGGTGCGGCCGCATCCGCCGCTGGTGCCGCGTTCTTCTCGAGCTTCTTCTTCATCTTCTCTTCCTTCTTGCGCTTCTTTTCCAGTTCCTTCTGGCGTTTCTGGTACCCGAAATTGGGTTTTGCCAAGTTGTGCTCTCCTTGTCGGGGGTGCTCACGCAGTGAAGCGGAGGGACGACCACTGCGTCATCACGGCATCCGCGCCGGCGGGACGCGCCCGCCGTTGGTGAATAATACGCCCTCCGCTATGTCGCCGACCATGATCATGCATGTTGCCTGCCGATTTCTGCCCTTGGCCGTGCCGCCGCCATGCTGGCTGCGTGCGGCAGCGCACCGACCACGGAATCGGTGCCTGGCACGGTGACGGCACCCAAGCCTTCGCCCTCGACCCGCTACTACAAGGACGATGGCCCGGGCGATTCCGCGCCCGCCAATCTGGAGGCGATCCCCGATGCCGTTCCGCGCCCCGAGCCGCTGCATCGCTTCGCCAACCGGCCGTATTCGGTGTTCGGCCGCGAGTACGTGCCCGCGACGAGCCTGCGCCCCTATCGGGAGCGCGGCATCGCGTCCTGGTACGGACGCCGATTCCACGGCGAGAAGACGTCGAGTGGCGAGATCTACGACATGTATGCGATGACCGCGGCGCATCCGACGCTGGCGCTGCCGTCCTACGCACGTGTCACGAACGTGGCGACGGGCAAGAGCGTGGTCGTGCGTGTCAACGACCGCGGCCCCTTCCTGCACGGCCGCGTGATCGATCTCAGTTTCGCCGCGGCGGAGCGGATTGGAATCGCGCAGAAGGGCAGTGGCGAGGTCGAGGTCGAAGCGATCCTCCCCGGCGGGACGTCCACGCCCGCGGCCGGCCCGCCGCTGCCGCCGGTGGCCACGCCGCCCACCGTGGCGACCGCCGCGGGCACGCCGGTGCCGGTGGAAGCAACCGTACCTGCCCCGGTCGCCGGTGCGGAGGGTGGGTTCGTCGTGCAACTGGGGGCGTTTGCAAATTTTGCCAATGCGCAGAATTTCGTTGCGCATCTCGCGAACCAGATCGGACCGATAGGGGTCGAAGCGAACGTGCGCCAGGTCAATGGGCTGTTCCGCGTCTTTGCGGGGCCATATCCGACGCGTGACGACGCGAAGCGTACGGCCGACCGCCTCCGCGACGCGCTCGGACTGCCGTCGACGATCGCGGTTCACTAGCGCACGCATGTCATCGGCGCTCGATGCCGTCGCGTTAACCCGATGTACGGGGTCGGTCCGTTATAATCGGAACGCTGCCATCTTTTTGCCAAGGACCGCATTGCATCGCCTGATTCTTGCCGCCCTCGCGTTCATGGTCCTGGCCGTCGCGCCAGCGAGCGCGCAGCTCACTATCGAAATCGTCGGCGGAGGCGGCACGACGATCCCCATCGCGATCGTTCCGTTCGAGAACGAATCGACCTGGCCGCTCGGCATCTCCGGCATCGTCGCCGCCGATTTGCAGCGAAGCGGCCTCTTCAGGCAGGTGAGCGACACCGGGATCGTGCCGCGGCCGAGCCGCGCCGAGGAGGTGAAGTTCCCGGAGTTTCGCTCGCGCGGCGCGGATGCCGTCGTGGTCGGGTCGATGCGCCCGCAGAGCGATGGGCGCGTGGATGTGCGGTTCGCGCTCCTCGACGTGGTCAAAGCGACGCCGCTGGCGGCGATGACGTACATGGTCACGCCGGCGCAATTCCGCGCCACGGCGCACCGCATCGCCGACATCATCTACGAAAAGCTCACGGGCGATCCCGGCGTGTTTTCGACCCGCATCGCCTACATCACTCGGCAAGGCGGCCGGTTCGAGCTCGTCGTCGCCGATGCCGATGGCAGCAATCCGCAGGCGATCGTCGGTTCGAACGAGCCGCTGCTTTCGCCGGCATGGTCGCCCGATGGTTCCCGGCTCGCCTATGTTTCAATGGAGAACAAGAAGCCTGTCGTCTACGTGCAGTCGATGGCGACCGGCCAGCGGCAGGTGCTCGCGAATTTCCGGGGCAGCAACAGCGCGCCCGCGTGGTCACCGGATGGCCGCCGGCTCGCGGTGACGCTCACCAAGGACGGCGGCTCCCAGATTTTCCTGATCAACGCTGACGGCTCGGGGGTCCAGCGCCTCCTCAACTCGGCGGGCATCGATACCGAGGCCTCGTTCACGCCGGATGGCAAGGCGCTGCTGTTCTCCTCCGACCGCGGAGGCACGCCGCAAATCTACCGGCTGACGATCGCATCGGGTGTCATCGAAAGAATGACGTTCGACGGCAGTCACAACGTCTCGCCGCATGCGACACCCGATGGCAAGAGTTTCGTGTTCGTGCGTCGCGACGGCGGGCGCTTCATGGTGGCGATCCAGGATTTCGCGACGCGGCAGGTCCAGGTGCTGACTTCCGGCCCGCTCGACGAAAGCCCCAGCATCGCGCCCAATTCCAAGCTCATCATCTACGCGGCCCAGCAGGGGTCGCGTGGTATATTGGCCGGCGTATCCTCCGACGGCCGCGTCAAACAGCGGCTCGTCTCACCCGCCGCCGATGTGCGCGAGCCGGCCTGGGGTCCGTTGCCACGGTGACCCTTTCAATCGAGGAGACAATTCATGCGCAAGTGGATCATCGCAGCCTTTCTGTTGGCGGCACTCGCCGGATGTGCCAGTACGGAGGAAGCAGCCCCGACCGATGACAAGGCCGCGACCGCGACGACGCCCGGAGCGGGCGCCACCTCGGGTGCCACCACTTCCGGCGCCACCATCGTCGGGCGTGCCGCCTGGCGCCTCGAGCGGCATACCTGGCGCCGGAATCGGAGCCGCGGCGCTCAAGGATCCGAGGAACATCCTGTCGAAGCGCAACATCTATTTCGACTACGACCAGTTCACGGTCAAGGACGAATACAAGCCCATCGTCGAAGCCCACGCCAAGTATCTGCAGGCCAATCGCAGCGCGCGCGCGATCCTCCAGGGCCACACCGACGAGCGCGGCACGCGCGAATACAACATCGCGCTGGGGCAAAAGCGCGCCGATGCGGTGAAGAACCTGATGCTGCTGCTGGGTGCCACCGAGATCCAGATCGAGACGGTGAGCTTCGGCAAGGAAAAGCCGCGGCGCGAGGGCCACGACGAGGCGTCGTGGGCCGAAAACCGCCGCGTCGATATCGTGCACGCTGGCGAATAGCCACAGAACGGGGCGCGAAGTGAGCGGTCGGCAATTCCGGCACGCGGCGTGGGCTGCGTTAGCCATGGCGTTCATCACGCTGCCCGCCCGTGCGGCGCTCTTCGACGATGACGAAGCCCGGCGGCGCATCGAACAGACCAACCTCCGCTTGGCGCAGGTCCAGAAGCAGATCGAGGATCGCCTCGCTTCGCTCGAGTTGCAGCTCAAGAACCAAGGCTTGGTCGAGCTCTTCGGCCAGGTCGAGCAATTGAAATCCGATGTCGCGAAGTTGCGCGGCCAGATCGAGGTGCTGAACAACGAGTCGGAGCAGACACAGAAGCGTCAGCGCGACCTCTACATCGATCTCGACTCGCGGATGCGCCGGCTCGAAGGCGGCCCCGGCGCCAACGTGCCGCCTGCGGCGGCAGCGCCGCCGCCACCGATCGCCGGAACCATTGCGCCCCCGGCGCCGATCGCGGCGCCCGCCGGCGGCGGCGCGCCGCCGCCGTCGCCGCGGGCGCCCTGACGCAGCGGCAATCGAGCAGCGCGCCTACGACGTTGCGCTCGATCAGTTCAAGGCCGGCAATTATCCTGCCGCCATCGCGAGCTTCAACGCGTTCGTGAAAAACTACGCCAAGAGCCCGCTCGCACCCTCGGCTTACTATTGGATCGGCAACTCGCAGTTTGCGCAGAAGGACTATCGCGCGGCGATCGCCACGCAGCGGCAAATGATCGCGGCCTTCCCGGGCAATCCGAAAGTTCCCGACGCGCTCCTCAACATCGCGACCAGCCAGTTCGAGCTCAACGACGCCGCTGCGTCGCGACGCACGCTCGAGGAACTGATCGCGAAGCACCCGCAGTCCGAGGCCGCGGCCAAGGCGAGCCAACGTCTCGCGATTCGCTGAGCGGTTCCCATGCGCAGCACGACCTTCGCGACGCGCCTCGTCGCGTGGCAGCGCACTCACGGCCGCCACGATCTTCCTTGGCAGGGCACGCGCGATGCGTATCGCATCTGGCTCTCCGAGATCATGCTGCAGCAGACGCAGGTGACGACCGTCGTCCCGTACTATGGCCGGTTTCTCGCGGCTTTCCCCGATGTGGGCGCGCTGGCCGCGGCGCCCATCGACCGCGTGCTCGAACTGTGGAGCGGTCTCGGCTACTACCGCCGCGCGCATCATCTGCACGCGGCGGCGTGCAGGGTCGTCGCGCAACATGGCGGCCAGTTTCCGCGCGATGCCAAAACCATCGCCACGCTACCGGGAATCGGTCGCTCGACGGCAGCGGCCATCGCGGCCTTTGCGTTCGGCGAGCGTGCGGCGATTCTCGAAGGCAATGTGAAGCGCGTGCTCGCGCGCCATCGTGGCATCGAAGGCTTTCCTGGCACGCCGAAGGTCGAGACGGAGTTATGGAAGTTGGCGGAGTCGCTCCTGCCGGAACGCGGCATCGAGACCTACACGCAGGCGCTGATGGATCTCGGCGCGACGATCTGCACGCGGACGATGCCTCGCTGCAACGAGTGCCCGGTGGCCGTAGATTGCGCGGCACGCAGCGAAGACCGCGTGGCCGAGCTGCCGTCCCCGCGTCCGCGCGAAGCCGCGACCGTCGCGCGGGGTGCGGATGCTGCTGATGGAACGCGCCGGCGCGATCCTCCTCGAAAAGCGCCCTGACGCGGGCATCTGGGGCGGGCTGTGGAGCCTTCCTGAAATCGATCTCGCGGCCGATGTCGCGCGTCATTGCAAGGCGCGGTTCCTGGCTGACGTCATCGTCGGGGACGAGCTCGCTCCGATCGAGCACGCCTTCACGCATTACAGGCTGACGATTCGCCCACAGCGAGTGGCCGTGCGGAAATGGCCCCCGCGCGCCGAAGCGCCAGGACTCCTTTGGCTCACGCGCGACGACGCGCTCGCGGCCGCGCTGCCCGCGCCGATCAGGAAGCTGCTGGCGTCGTTATAGTTATCAGTGCCCGCGCGGCCGCCCGAAGGGCACTGTGCTCCCCCCTCGGGGGGCAGCGCGCTGAGCGAGCGTTGGGGCCGTCATTTCTCGGACGGCCGCCAGTCGCGCAGATCGGGCGGCAGCAAGTTTTCGTGGTCGACGTGCGCGGCGCGAAACGCGACGAGCTCCTTCGCGGCCTCGGCAGTCTTGCCTTCGTCGCGCAGCCGGCGGATGAGCGCGATCCAGTCCGGGATCGGCAACGGCGATCCGATCCTTGATGCGCGCGTCGCTGGTTCCGGTGTCGGCGGCGCTTCCCGCGGCCATCTTGGCGAGCGGTGCAGCCGCAGGCGGCGGTGAGGCGCGTTCGGACATGCGCGATGCCGCAGCCTCGGTGCGCGGTGGCGGTGGCGGAGCCGGTGCCGGTGCCATAGCGGGCGCCGCGCCGATTTCGGCCGACGCAGCTGCGCCGCGCGCCGGTGCCGCGCGTTCCGCGGCCACGCTGCCCACGGCAGGAGGAGATCGCGGCGCTTCCTGTGGCGGCACCGGTTCGGCGGGTGGCGCGGCGGAGGGTCTGGCGGTGTTGGCGGCAACTTTCGGCGCACCGGGAAAGGGTTCGGCCACCGGTGGCGAGACCTGGACGGGGGCGGCCGCCGGTTGTTTTGGCTCCGGCGCGCCGGCGGCCGATGCCGGTGGAGGCGACGCATCCGCGCGCGAAGTTTCTTTTCGGACAGGAGCACCGTTGCCGCCGGCCCGCTTCGTCTCGTCGGCGGGTGGAACCGACTGCGCACTTTGCGGCGCGACCCTTGCGACGGGCGCCGGCACGTCGGACACAACCGCCTTCTCCGCAACAGGCGCACCTAGCTCTTCCCGTGGCGTGAGCTGCAACACGCCGACGGCGATCGCGGCGACGGTGGCGGCCGCGGCAAGTTGCCACCATTGGCGCCGGGCCGCCGTCGCTTCGCGGGCACCGACGGGCTGCGGCTTGGCTCCGGCGTCGCGGCGCGCTGCGGCAAGGATCTCCGCGTCGAGGGAGGCGGGAGGTTCTTCGCGCGATGTCTCGCGCCATGCCGCGGTCGACGCGCGGATCGACGAGTGGCGGGCGATCGTCAGGTCTTGAAGTGGTCATTGCAAGTCTCCAAGCTCGACCCGAAGCTTCGCGACCGCGTACCGGATGCGGCTCTTGATGGTCTCGATGCCGGCGCCGGTCAGCGCGGCGATCTCCGCGAGCTCGAGCCCGCCCTCCTGATGCAGCAGAAACGCTTCGCGCTGCGCGGCGGGCAGCGCTGCGCACGCGGCCTTGAGCCGGCTCGACAACTCGCGCGTGCTGGCGCGCGCTTCCGGCTCGTCGTCAGCGCGCGGCGTGCAATGGCATCGAGCGGATCGTCCGCTTCGTCGTCCGGTCGCCGCGCTGACGAGCTCGATGTGCCCGCTCGCGCGCCAATGGTCGATCAGGCGATGGTGCGCGATCCGATACAGCCACGTCGTAAACTTGGCGCTCGGAACATAGGACGCGCGCGGACGGATCACGTTCATCCACACGTCCTGGAAGAGTTCGTCCACGACGCCAGCGTGGCTGCACTGGCGCAGCAGATAGCGATATACGGCGCCTTTGTGGCGCGCATACAGCGCATCGAAAGCGGCAGCGTCGTCCGCCGCATACGCGAGCATCAGGTCCTCGTCGCGCGGCGCGGCGACGATAGCGGGCGCGGGCATCGCCCGCCAGTATGCGAGCGGCCCGCGGGCCGGGCAATCGACGCCTCCGATCGGTTCGCTCAACGCGTCGGCGGGTCCGGCACGAAGCGCGGCGTCCACGCGGGAAACGGATTGACCGACCGGGCGATCGACGGGCGGCGGCAGGATTCCCATCGCAATGAGGTTCTCGCGGCGGTCGTAGTGGATCGCGATGGTCTCGTTCGGTGTCGCGCTCTCGCGCACGAAGCGCGTGGTCTGCACGTACGACTGTTCCTGGCGGCCATGGCCGGTGCCGATCTTCGCAATCGGCGCCGGCGCGGGCATCTCCGCAGCCATCTCGCCGCGCGCGGCCGGCGCGCTGCTCGACTTGCTCTCCCCCATCGCATCGCTCGCGCCGGCGTCCTGCCGCCGGGCGGACTCGGTCGGGGGGGCGGCGGCGATTCTCGGCGAGTCTTTCCATGTGATCCGTTGCGGCCGCTCACGGAAGAAGGCGACGCCGATGACGCCGACGTTCTCGGGGCGCCCCGTGCGCGTGGCATAGGCATCCGGCAACTCGGTGAAATAGAACGCAGCGGTCGTGGCGAGATTCTTGCGCCAGCCGTTGATGTCGGCGCACTCGTGCCCGCTCAGCACATAGCCCGACTGCGCGGGCGATGCGGTCTCGCCCGACACCACATTGACGCCGTCGACGCTCATCACGGCGAGCACACGATTGCCGGTCGTGTTGCAAACGCGGATTCCGTACTCCAGGCCAGGCGTGCCGACCACGCAGCTCCTGCCGTCCTTCCCGTACACCGGCAGCACCTGGCCGTCGGGGCGCGTCACGACGTCGATGCTGCCCAATCGCCCGCCGGCGGAGGCGCTGCCGGCGGCGCCAAGTGCCAGCGTGATGGCAATGGCGAGAGCCCCGATTCGGGGATGCGTGTCCTTCGTCATGTGGGTCATTGTCGTTCTCCGTGAAGGTCGGCCGTCGCAGGGATTGCGCCTGCTCCGGGCCGTCCCAAGGCGCATTCGTGCTCCCTCGGTGGTCGCGGGTCGTCCTGTAGATGCCGCCGATGTCACTGCAAACGGAGCCCCGGCCCCAACGGGGTTAAACCGTGGCCGCGCTGAACCGTATCCCAAGAGGGACTGGATCCCCCGCGTGCCATAATTTGTCCATGCAGGATGTCAGTCATTTGCCGATGCTCGTCACCGGACTAGCGTTCGTGCTCGCCACGGTGTTCGGCGCCGTCGCGACGCGCGTCAATTTCTGCACGATGGGCGCGATCAGCGACGTCGTGAACTTCGGCGACTCCCGCCGGTTGCGGATGTGGCTCCTGGCCATTGCGGTGGCGATCGCTGGCGCGGCCGCGCTGCAGAATCGCCGGCCTGGTCGACCTGTCGAAAACGCTCTACACCGGCAATCGGGTCGGCTGGCTGTCGCTAGTGGTGGGCGGATTCCTGTTCGGCTTCGGCATGACGTTGGGCTCCGGGTGCGGCAGCAAGTCGCTGATCCGCGTCGGCGGCGGCAACTTGAAATCGCTGATCGTCCTCGTGTTCTTCGCCGTTTCCGCGTACATGACGCTGAAGGGTCTCTTCGCGGTGTGGCGAACGACGCGCTCGATCCGCTGCGCTTCGATGTCGCGGCGCTCGGCGCCAAGACCTCCGACGTGCCCTCGATCCTCGCCGCGCTCGGCGCCGGCGGCGCGGTCAGGCTGTGGTTTCCCTTCGCGTTCGCCGCGGCATCGCGGGCTGGGTGCTCGCAGACCGCGAGTTCCGCGCAACGCCGCGAGATGATCTTCGGTGGCCTCGTCATCGGTGCCGTGATCGTCGGTGGCTGGTACGTGTCGGGCCACATCGGCTACGTGCCGGAGGATCCGGCCACGCTCGAAGAGAAATTCGTCGCCACCAACTCGGGCGCGCCGAGTCCTTCAGCTACACGGCGCCGATCGCGTATCTGCTCGAGCTGCTGATCTACTGGACCGACCAGTCGCGCGTGCTGACGTTCGGCATCGCCGGCGTGCTGGGCATGCTCGTCGGCTCGGCGGCAATGGCGATCGCGACGAAGACATTCCGCTGGGAAGGCTTCACGACGACCGAGGATCTCGCCAACCATGTCGCCGGCGGGATCCTGATGGGGTTCGGCGGCGTCACAGCGTTCGGCTGCACGATCGGGCAAGGCCTGTCCGGCGTGTCGACGTTGGCGCTCGGGTCATTTCTCGCGGTCGGCGCGAATCGTCGCCGGCTGCGTCTCGGCGCTCAAGTACCAGATGTGGCGCGTCGAGCACATGTGACCGGGCGGGCTGATGATCATCTTCGACCTCACCTGCGCGCACGGCCATCGCTTCGAGGGCTGGTTCGCCTCGGCCGATGATTTCGAGCGGCAGGCGAAAGCCGTGATGGTCCGTTGCCCCGTCTGCGACGACGCAAGCGTCGTGCGCGTGCCGTCCGCGAAAGTGCACGTGGGCCGCGCGACGGTGGACGCGCCGCGCGGTTGCCGATGGCGCCGACGCCGAAGCGGAGACCGTCGCCGGCCTCCCCGAGGATCTCGTGCGGAAGCTGCGCGAGATCGTTCGCAACACGGAGAACGTCGGTCGCCGCTTTCCCGAGGAAGCGCGGAAGATCCACTACGAGGAGGTGCCGCCGCGGCCCATTCGCGGCCAGGCTTCGAAGGACGATGCCGACGCGCTTGCGCGAGGAAGGAATCGATTTCGCCTCGCTGCCGCCGTTCCTCACGCGCGACCACCATTGATCGGCGATACGGTGCTTTGGTAATGTCGCGGTTTGAGACCACAGCCGTTTCAGCGTGTTGAGCGCCCGCGTCGCTTCCGGCTATAATGGCCCGCTTTTCGGCGGGCCGTTAGCTCAGCTTGGTAGAGCAGCGGACTTTTAATCCGTTGGTCGCTGGTTCGAATCCAGCACGGCCTACCAGTTTCGGGCCAGGCTGGAAGTCCCGCCGTACCGACGTCGCCGCAAAGTTGCATCGGGTCGTTAGCTCAGCTGGTAGAGCAGCGGACTCTTAATCCGTTGGTCGCAGGTTCGATCCCTGCACGGCCTACCAACAACATCAAGGGCTTTCTCGGCATCAGTCGGGGAAGCCTTTTCTGTTTTGTGTAATTCCTGTGTAATTGCGCCAGCATTTTGCGCAGTTGCCTTGATCTCAAGGCGGCGCTCCAGTAAGTCCATCGCCAATTCGATGTGCGCTCCGTTGGCGTGCGCGTAACGCTCCACCATCGAGAGCGTTTTATGCCCACTAATCCGCTTGACGTTGGGAGATCAACTCCGGCTTGGACCAAATGCGTTATCGCGGTATGCCGAAGTGTGTGCCGCACAACCTGAGCGGAATCAAGGCCTGCAGCCTCAACGACTCTGCGAAACGGCTTCCTGACGTCGACCGTGTGACCGCCCTTAGCGGTGGCGGATGGGAATAACCAAGATGTCTCTTCCGGGATCGCGGCAATGTAGGGCTTGAGAAAACTCGGCGAGGTGCGCCGTGATGGGCTGCTCCCGCGCTCCTGCTTTTGCTTTGGGGATGAAGATCACGCGACGAGGCGACGGCGCTGCCGTATGCATGGTTGCGCGCCCGGGAGTGGCGCTCCCCTCGGCAATCGGAATGGCCTAATGCATGGCTTTCACACGGCGGAGGCGCAGCAACTGCGTTGGCAGGCTCGGCAACTTATGCGCGAGATCAGAGTGGAGCGCGGTAAACTGGCTGTGTGATGCAGGCGGCTGCTCCGCCACAGTGGAGACTCGCTCGCTGACCGCACCACGGCCCCTACAGCGCCCGCAATTGCTGCCGGGCATCCCAGACACCTCGCGGCCGACTTGATGCCCTGTACGGCCGCTCACCACCGGAGATGGCTGGTAGTGATCCCTGTGACTGAAGGAGGCGAACCAGCGACCTGCTTCCACTGCCTCCCAATCTCCCGCCATCAGCGTGGGGACGACCGCGCTGGTTGCCGCGTTAGGCCACGATCCCACAGCGGTCGCGCCAGCGTTCCAGATCTCGTTCCAGATCCACGCCGGTGTAGCGTTGCTGTACCGCCACTGCGCGAGGCAGCCGACCGTCCGCTGCGCCGCGGCAGCAGCCATTCGGCCGCGGCTTCTCAACGGGCGCTGTCGGGCCGTGAGCAGCCGTTTGGCGTCGCCGCCCAATTTTCCGGACGCGGTCATGGTCGCCGGGAAACACAGCCCCATGCTGAGCCCTACTTGGAGGATTCGCCACCGCGCCGGGTGTTGCGAGAATTTCGCGGACACCGGGCGCTGAACTGTTATCCGGGCCAGTACCGATCGCTCCAGCATAACCCGACGCCGTTAGTGCATGGACAGCAACCATCTCCGACGTAGACAAAGATATTCGTCAACGTGCAACAGCGGCTCACAGGCACTGCGTTAAGGAACCGCGGGCTTCTGCTAGACTGTCTGAGAGTGGCCGAGGGCCTGAAACTCGTGCCGGCACTTTGTGCTCCGGCCGCCCTACACGTCCCGCGGAGGAGGCCAGATGAAGCGATTGGCTCTGCTGCCGGCATCAGCGCTTTTGGGTCTTGCCTTGCCGTCGGCACGCTCACCCAGAGCCCGTCCGCACGCACCGCAACTCCCGCGTCGCCTACATCCGGCGGCTCGAGCGCCGAGACGACACGCCAGCTCTCGGTCGCGAACAAGCCCTGGAAAGGCGATTTCGACGCGATGCTCAAGCGCAGGATCATCCGGGTCAGTGTGCCATATAGCCGCTCGCTCTATTTCATCGACAAGGGCCGTGAGCGCGGCATTGCCGCCGAGCTCATCCGCGACTTCGAGCGCTGGGTGAATCAGAAATACGCGAAGAAGCTTGGCAAGCGTCCCCTTACCGTGATTGTCGTGGCAACCACCCGCGAAAAGTTGTTCCCCGATCTCAACGATGGGTTGGCCGACATCGCGGTCGGCAACCTGTCGGTCACCAAGGAACGGCTCAAGGTTGCCGACTTCGTCGCCCCCGACGACAAGCTCGTCAACGTCGAGATTCTCGTGAACGGGCCGGCATCGCCCGAGATCGCCTCGCTCGACGATCTGTCGGGCAAGGCGATCCATGTGCGCAAGTCGTCCTCCTACTATGCGAGCCTGACCGCCCTGAACGATCGATTTAGGCAGGCGGGCAAGCCCGAAGCCAAGCTCGTTCTGGTTCCGGACGCGCTTGAAGATGAGGACATGCTGGAAATGATGAACGCCGGGCTCCTCGAGTCGATCGTCGTCGACGACTGGAAGGCAAGAATGTGGGCGCAGGTCTTGCCCAAGCTGAAGGTGCGCGCGGACATCGAACTGCGGCCGCCGACAAAGAGGGGTTGGGCTATCCGCAAGGACAACCCGAAGCTCGCGGCGGAACTGAACGATTTCTACGCGAACTGGGCCAAGAAAGTAGGCGTGATCCCGCACCGCCAGCAACAGTATATGAAGAGGATCAAGGCACTGCACAGCGCGTCGGGCGCCAAAGACCAACAGCGCTTCACGGATCTAATCGCCTACTTCAAGAAGTATGGCACGCAGTACCACTTCGACCCCTTGATGCTTGCCGCGCAGGGCTACCAGGAGTCGACGCTGGATCAGAGCAAGAGGAGCCCTGTCGGCGCCATCGGCGTGATGCAGTTGATGCCGGCGACCGGGCGGCAGCTCAAGGTCGGCGAGATCACCGTGGCCGAAGCGAACATCCACGCTGGCGCGAAGTATATGGATAAGTTGATGACCGAGTATCTCAGCGACGCCAAGTTCGACGAGCAGAACCGGACGTTATTCGCGTTTGCGAGCTACAACGCCGGGCCAGGGAACATCTCGAAAATGCGCAAGGAGGCCGAGAAGCGCGGGCTTGACCCGAACCAGTTGGTTCAACAATGTCGAGAACGTCACCGCGGAGAAGATCGGTATCGAGACCACGACTTACGTGCGCAACATCTTCAAGTATTACGTCTCATACAAGCTAACGACCGAGGCCCGGGAAACCAAAGAGAAGCTGAAGGAGCAGGTCATCCCGGCGAAGAAGTAAGTCAAGATGCGCACAACGCGCCACATCACCGTTCATACTGTCCCTCAGTCTGTGGAGTGTCTGCTTGGGACCTGAATTGCAGGTCTGGTTAGGGTCGCGTTCAGACTCGACGGCCAATTCCGGTCACTCCGAGTCGGCTCTTAGATTGCCAATTCGGCGAGGTGATCCAGTAATCGCCCTATCTTCTCGTCAGAAGAATCGCCACGGCAGCGCCGATCACTGCGCCCACCGCGGCTGCGGCGCCCGCGGACTGCCAGGGATTGTCGTGTACGTAAGCATCGGCGCGGCGGATCGACTTTCTCGCTCGGCGCACCGCCGAGTACTGCAAGTCGTCGAGGTCGTCGCGCGTCCGACGCATCTGACGCTGCAGGCCCGTCACCGCATCGCGGTAACGGTGCGCGCCCTCGTCACCAAGCTCTGCGAGCAGGTTCTCGCATTCAGACATGAGGTTCTGGACGGTCGTGCGAACCGAATCGTCGCGCGAATCGGCTTTGGCTTCCATGCTCAGCTCCCTTTGAACGGAGCTTCATTATAGGCGCACCATCGCCACCGAATCCTCAGCTCGTGAACGGCGCGACGATGTCGGATTTTGCGCCAGCGAACGTCGCCTATCCGCAATATCGAGCGACTGCTGAGGTCGTAGGCCGTCGTTGACGACAGACTGCTCCCGGCCTCAGTTGTCATTGGCCGACACCGACTGGCCGACCGCTTCAGACGGATTGCTACCGCTCAGTTTCGACCAACCAGCAGCCGTAGTCGAACCAAATCCGCAGCGTGCGCGCTCGCCCCCGCTGCGCACTCGGTCCCGGGGCTACTCTACCGCGATGACGAGGTCCGTGCTCCAGGTGATGTCGACCCGGTCACCCACCTTGACCTGATCGAACACCTTCGGATCGACGATCCGCCGGCTGTATTTCCAGTCGTTCGGCCCGACAAAAGTCATAGACGAGTTGGCCTTGTCGATTTCGGCGATAGTTGCCGTCATCGTCCGTGTCATCAATGCCGCGCCTCCCGGCCGCGCTTCCTTTCCCATGGTGGAGGCCGTGCCGGCGGAATCCATCGCCGCCTCGCCCGGCGCCTTCACGCGCACCAGGACATTGTTGTTATACGTCGCCTTCACCTTGTCCCCAACCTTGAGCTCGTCGAAGCGCTTGGCGCCCGCGGGCACGTCGACGGCGACGAACTTGCCGTCGGCCGTCTTGATTTGCAACAGGCGCTTGTTCTTATCGATCGTCTCTACGGTGCCTGCAACGGTGATCGTCTGTTTCGGGAGTTCCTTGACCTGCGCCCAACTGGGCAGGGCGAGGGCCAGGACCACTGCGAACGCGCTCAGCATCGTCGTTGCTCGCTTCATGTTTCTTCTCCTTTTGGTTGTCCACGGTGGTGGTGCGTCCCGGATCTGACTGTGCCGCAAAGGTCTCGCGGGTGTCAATGACCGAGGACTAGGATTGGCGGTGGGTGACAACCTTACATGTGGACTGAATCGGCTGCCAAAAGCCTCGGTGCCATGTGACCGTCCGCCCGCGCCAGGTTGAATGTCCGGTTTGGAGTTGGCCGGATGGCCGGAGTGGGCGATCGATCCGGTATCATCATGCGGTAGCTCGGCTGTCACCGAGCCCTCAAAGGAGATGCCATGGGTATCGTCTGGACGATCGTCATTGGGTTTATCGCCGGAGTGCTCGCTAAGTTCATCATGCCGGGAAGCAACGAGCCCTCCGGGTTTCGTGTTGACGACGATCCTTGGCATCGTGGGTGCGATGGTTGCGAGCTTTCTCGGTCAAGCGCTTGGATGGTATGCGGCCGGCGAGGGTGCGGGGCTTATCGGTGCCGTCGTCGGCGCCATTGTCGTTCTCTTTGTCTGGGGACTCATCGCCAAGAAGCGCGTGTAGCAGACCCGAAGGCACCTCGGGTTTCCGAGAAGCCCTTTGGGGGACTGAACACACACGCACGGAAATGCCGGAGCGACGCACGTCACCCTCGGCACAGAATGGTTTCGATCCGCTGCTGCCGGTCTATTTCTTGAACTGTGAGGACGCTTTATGCAAAGCGTCCTTCATCGACGCCCATGCGCTGTCCACCCCCGTCTGCATGTGCTGCCACGCCGATTCACTAGCCGCACGCATTTCCTCCAATTTCTCGTGCGCGGCGTCGCGGCTGGCATGTAGGGCCTTGATCTGGTCGGCGTATTTGGCACGTGCCTCCGCGCTCATTTCATGGGTTTTGGCTCGCAGCTTGTCGATCTCGGCATCCCATTTCTCGCGTTGCGCGTCCATCATTTCTAAGTACTCATCCTTCTTGCTCATGTTGGGACTCCTTCGCCCCGCCGCAACCAATGCGATGGCGCAGACCACAACAGCAACAGGAACGTCTCACATCGGCGGAGCACTTTCGGGGGCGGCCCCGTTGCCATTATTAGTTTACGCCGCCGGCATCCGATCGAAAACGATTCCCGTCTGCGCCGGTAGGCGAACGAAAAGCCACCACGTGGCCCGATCTTTGAAACTCTTTCCGGCTCGGCGTAGTCTGAACTGGTAGATGATCCAAGTGGTGGATCGGTTCTCGCGGAAATGGCGGCAGTCGTGGGTGTTGGTTTTTGCGGGTAGGTCGTCCCGCAACCGGATGCCCCCGAGTTCGCGTCCGCGAGGTGGCGCCGATGTTGCAGCAACTAACGAGGGGGATGCCTTATCGATGACATTTACTACTGGACTACCCCAATGCCGGTGACCAACGCCCGGCACACGTTGCGGTGACGCAACGAAACGAAGCCACAGCAATGTGGCGATCCTGCGAAGCCCCACGATCATCGTGGGGCTTCTTGTCATTGCGGTAATAGGTCTGAGGCGGTCGAGGGGCCTATGGCTGCCGTCTCAGCTTCCTCGACAGCATCCGCGCTGTTCCTGAATCGGCGGGCACGTCATCGTTCGCGCAGGATTCCCCTGCGGTGCTCGCGCTGTTCGATGCGCTGGTGGAGTTACTGACGGTGCCGGACGGAAGCATTGAAGTGCAGAGCGGGAATCGACACTCAGTGCATGATAACAACGAGCACGCTGCAGGGCGCGTGCTCGATGAGCGAACCCGTGCTCGAACCACGCCACCACCGCGCCGCCCAGCTGTAGCGCATGGGTTTACCGCGGTCACGCCGCGGTAAAGGGGGCGCCATTGGATCTCAGTGTGGCACGCCCGGGATGGGGGCGGCCGGCACGGCACTCGCGGGCCTGCGTGCCCTGGAGCGCAAGGCCAACCCGGTCCAGCGCAATACATGGCGCGGCGGCGAGTTGCGTCAGGTTGTCTACCCCGGTCCAGAGGTGCATCCAAAATAAGGCCACTTGGCGCGGGGCGTACGGTCTGTGTAATTTCTGTGAAACTCAGCAGGGAAAATTGCGTAGTAGCCGGGAATTCGCCAGACCTTTGGATTGACTCGACGACGCGAAAAACTCCGAAATATCAATAAATTAAGCTCAAGCGAGAATTATCGGGAACTGACTCGCCGAGTCCTCTTAATCCGTTGGTCGCAGGTTCGATCCCTGCACGGCCTACCAACATCGCGGGTCAGTCCCATGGGCTGACCCGCTGTCTTTTGAAAGCGGCAAAGACGCGCGAGCCCGGGGGAGCCGACGCCCAAACTCTCGAACGACTCCCGCGCGATCCTGGCGTGCCGCGGGTGCAGTCCTACAATGCCGTCAGTGATTCTCTGATCCCGTAACGGCCGCTTCTGGAGCAGACTTGATTGTCTGACGGGACGAATGCCCGCGCAACAAGTCTGGGCTCTCTCGGTGACACGGGACATCAACAACGGAGGCCAGCATGAGTGCAAACCCAGTCACTTGGTTCGAAATCTATGTCAAAGACGCGCAACGCGCGAAGGCGTTCTACGAGAAGACGCTCGGCATCAAGCTTGAAAAGTTGGATACGCCTGCGGGGGATGTGACGGAAATGTGGTCCTTCCCAATGGGCAAGGACAGCTACGGAGCGACGGGCGCGCTCGTGAAAATGGCCGATGGTCCTCAGGGTAGGAGCGGCGGCACAATCGTCTATTTCGAATGCAAGGATTGTTCCGTCGAGGCCGGCCGGATTCGCGCCAATGGCGGCAAGATCATGAAAGACAAGTTTGCGATCGGCCCGCATGGCTTCATCGCGCTGGGATCGGATACTGAAGACAATATGATCGGCCTCCACTCCATGCAGTAGCCCGATTGCCGTTCCCGTCCGGACGCGTCCCTCTCCGCGGCCGACTCGCCAGACGGACCGCCTGTCGACATAGCAGAGGGCCAGTCTCAGGGCTGGCCCTCTTCTTTTCGGCGCAGGGGAGAACGCGACCGTGGGCCCCCACAGGGGGCGCTTGCGGGAAATCGCGCCCGTCCACTACCATGCGGAATGATCGCGCAGGCAACGCCGCCGACGGCTCGCTGATTGCCCTGCCCGGAGAGGCATTGGCGCCTCACAGGGAGCATGGCGTTGAACGCTCGCTTGGAATCCTCGATTGCCTGTCCCGACTGCGATCTCCTGCAGGAGGTACCTCCATTGCCGCGAGGGACGAAGGCCCGCTGCGTGCGATGCGACCACGTCCTCGCGAGCCGGCCGCCCGGGCCGCGCGACCTTCCGCTGGCACTCTCGGCCGCAGGACTCATCTGTTTTGTCATCGCCAATGTCTCGCCGCTGATGGACCTATCCGCCGTCGGGCGGACCACGAGCACGACCATCGCCGGCGGTGCCTATGAGATGTGGGTGGAAGGCGAGCCGATCGTCGGCGCGCTGATCGCCTTTTGCGCCGTGATCGCCCCCGGCGTGTACCTCGCGTTCATGCTGACGCTGCTGATCGCCGCGCGGCAATCGCCTTTGCCGCACTGGGCGGGCGAGATGCTGCGCTGGGCGTACCACTTCGAAATGTGGTCGATGCTCGAAGTGATGATGCTCGGCATCATGGTGGCGCTGATCAAGATCGCGGAAGTCGCGTCGGTCGAAACTGGCATCGGCATGTACGCGGTCTTCGCGCTGATCATTCTCGTTCCGTCGATCATGGTCACGTTCGATGACCGCGAGCTCTGGTCGCGGGTCGAGTGGATCGGCGGTGCGGAGCAGCGCGCGCCAGGCGCGGTTCGGGTCGACGAGCCGGCGCGATGAAGCCTGCGGCACTCACTGCGGCAAGCGTCGGTCTCGTCTCCTGCGAGGCGTGCCTGCTACTGTCGCGGCCCGCGAGCAAGGATGAGCCAGGTTACTGCCGCCGGTGCGGCGAGAAGCTCGAGTTCCGCCGTCACGCGTCGATCGAGACCACGTGGGCGCTGATCGTCGCCGCCGCGATCTGCTACATCCCGGCGAACGCCTTGCCCGTGTTCACCACGACCACGCTGGGGCAGGAGGAGCCCGACACGATCCTGAGCGGCGTGGCGTTTCTCTATACCTCGGGCTCGTGGCCGCTCGCCCTCATCGTGCTGGTCGCGAGCGTGATGATCCCGCTTGGGAAGCTCGTGGCGCTCGCCTACCTGCTGATCACGGTCCAGCGCGGCTCGATCGCCAACAACCGCGAGCGCACGCAGCTCTACCGCATCGTGGAGTTCATCGGCCGGTGGTCGATGCTCGACGTGTTCGTCGCCGCGTTTACCGTCGCCCTGGTGCAACTCCAGCCGCTCACCTCCGTGGCGCCCGGCGCCGGCGTCCTGTTCTTTGCCGCCGTCGTCGTGCTGACGATGCTCGCGGCGGAAACCTTCGACCCTCGCCTCATCTGGGACGCGAGCGAGCAACGGCCGGCCGACCATGGTTGACGAGCCCGATCTCGACGCGCTGCCGAAGGCCGTGGTCACGCGGCGAAAGAAGCTGCGGATCTCGATCATCTGGATCATTCCGCTGCTCGCGGCGCTGGTGGCCATCGGCATCGTCGTCCAGCGCATCAGGAGCGAGGGCCCCACGATCACCATCGTGCTCAAGGATGCGGAGGGCATCGAAGCCGGCAAGACGTTCATCCGGTACAAGGACGTGCGGATCGGCCTCGTGTCGGCGGTGGAGCTGTCCGAGGACTACGCCAAGGTGCTGGTCAAGGCGAAGATCGCGAAACACGCGGCGGGCCTCATGGTCGCGGACGCGAAGTTCTGGATCGTCGCGCCCCAGATCTCGCTGAGCGGCGTGTCGGGGCTCAGCACTCTGCTCTCGGGCAACTACATCGGATTCCAGGCCGGGAAGTCGAGCGACTCCCAGACACTGTTCTTCGCGCTCGAAGAACCGCCGATCATCACGGACCAGCCCGGCCGTCAGTTCGTGCTGAAGACGCCCACGCTGGGCTCGCTGGGCGTCGGCACGCCCGATCTACTACCGGCGCCTCAATGTCGGTCAGGTGGCGGGGTACTCGCTCGCCCCTGACGGCCAGTCGGTGGACGTCAAGGTCTTCGTCAATGCACCGTACGACAAGTACGTCACCACCGAGACGCGCTTCTGGAACGTGAGCGGGGTCAACGTCACGCTCAACGCCGACGGCATCAGCGTGCGCACCGAATCGGTCGCCGCGCTCCTCGCGGGAGGCGTGGCCTTCGACGTGCCCGAATTCCTCACTCGCGGCCAGCCGGCCCCCGCCAACGCCGTGTTCACTCTGTATCGCTATCGCGCCATCGCGATGAAGGAGCCGGATCCGGTCGAGCGGCGCTATGCTCTCGTGTTCAACGAGTCGGTCCGCGGCTTGTCGGTGGGCGCGCCGGTGACGCTGTTCGGAATGCAGGTCGGCGAGGTCACCGACGTAACGCCTTACTTACGATCGCAGGACGGAAATATTCCGGCCTCGCGTAATGATCACGTTCTTCCCCGACCGCCTGCTGTCGGATCTGTCGCCGCGGGAGCGCGTGCTTGCCAGCAAGACAGTGGGAGAAATGAATCCCGACACACGCCAGCGGATGCTGCGCCGGGTGGTGGAGGAACAGGGGCTGCGCGCGCAGCTTCGCACCGGCAGCCTCCTCACCGGCGAGCTCTATGTCGCGTTCGAGTATTTTCCGGACGCGCCCAAGGCGAAGATCGACTGGATGAAGGATCCACTGGAGCTGCCGGTGGTGCCGGGGAGCCTCGCGAGCATCGAGGCGAAGCTGGGCAGCATCCTCACCAAGATCGACAAGATGCCGCTCGACGCGATCAGCCGCGACGTGCGGACGGCGCTCTCGACCCTGGACCGGACGCTCAAGGACGCGAGCACGCTCGTCAATCGCGTGGACACGCAATGGGTGCCCGAGGGCGCCAAGACGCTCGAGGATCTTCGCCGCGCGATCAACGACGCCAACCAGGTCGTCAGGAACGCGGACGCCACGCTCTTCAGCAAGGATTCGCCCGCGCCGCAGGATCTGCGCGACATGCTGCAGGAAATCACGCGGGCCGCACGCAGTGTCCGCGTGCTCGTCGACTATCTCGAACGTCACCCCGATACGCTCATCCGGGGCAAGCCCGCGGAGAAACCCTGATGCCTCGCCCAGTCTCCGGCGCTGTGCTGTGCGTCGTCGTGGCGCTCGCCGCCGCGTGCGCTTCCTCGCCGCCGTCGCGCTTCTATACGCTGAGCTCCACGGCGTCCTCCAGCGCTTCCGCCGGCGCAGCGACGTCGAAGCTCTCGGTGATCGTCGGTCCCGTGTCGGTGCCCGCCATCGTCGACCTGCCGCAGATCGTCGTCAGCACCGGCCCGAACCAGGTGACGATCGACGAGTTCAATCGCTGGGCCTCGCCGCTCCCGAACAATATCTCGCGCGTGGTCGCCGAAAACCTGGTCCAGTTGCTGGGAACCCCGCGCGTGTCGCAGTTCCAGCAATCGCTTTCCGCCGAGGGTGATTACCGCGTGGCGATCGAAGTGCAGACCTTCGAATCGGCGCCTGGCGATGCCGCAACGCTGAATGCGGCGTGGCTCGTGCGGCGAGCCCGGGACGGCAAGTCCGAGACCGGACGCACGACCGTGCGCGAGCCTGCCGCTGAAAAGAGCTTCGACGCGCTGGCGGCCGCCCACAGCCGCGCGCTCTCGCGCATGAGCCAAGACATCGCGGACGCGGTGCGCGCGCTCGACCGCGCGCCGTAGGTCCATGCTCGAGCCTGTCGTCCTGCGCCCCGCGCCCGCGGAGCTCCTCGACAACATCATCTGGCATAGCCTCGCCGGCGCGCACGCGAGGTTTTCCGCCGGCACGAACGAAGCGCGGCGGTATGCGCCCGGCTTTTCGCCGATCGCAGGATTCGCCGACGCCGAGTCTCCGAATTTCGCCGCGCTCGCTCCGTTTTGCGGGCGCGACGAGCACTTCTATGTGGGAGGATGGTCGGGGCAGGCGCCCGCCGGCTGGCATATCGAGCTCGAAAACGTCGATGCATCAGATGGTATGGGACGCCGTCATTCCCGAGGCCGATCCCGCGTTTGCCGCCGTGCCGCTTGGACCGCAGCACGTGCCGCAGATGCTGGAGCTGGTCGCGCTGCGGCCGCCGGGACCCTTTGCCGCCCGGACCCGCGAGCTCGGGGACTACTATGGCGTCATCGAGGGCGGGCGATTGGTGGCAATGGCGGGAGAACGCATGGCGGCGGGCGGATGGCACGAGATCAGCGGCGTGTGCACGCACCCCGACGTCGAGGGGCGCGGCCTCGCGTGGCGTCTCATCGCGAAGCTCGTGCGCAGCCAGATGCAGCGTGGGGAGACGCCCTTTCTCCACGTCATGAGCGACAACGTGCACGCTCGCCGTCTGTACGAACGCATGGGATTTCGCTTTCATCAGGAAGTCGCCGTGCGCGTGGTATCGCGTCTCTGATCACCGCCGCGCCTATGCTCACCGAGGCGGTTGGATCTGGGCCTCCACCGGCGGATCGCCGGCGTCCGCTGCGGGTATTGGCGGCAGCCGGCATGCAGCTCGCGTTCCTCCTCTGGGCCGCGCGCGTGGCGTTACCACCAGCGCTTCATTGCCAGGTGTGCGATACCTCCTACTACTACACCGCCGCGGCCGAGATCGCCAAATCAGGACTCCTGTTTCTGAATCCCTACGACGGCTATCGCTCGTATTTCGTCCCGTTCTTCATTGCTTCGGTACAGTGGCTCGCGGCGACCGCCGGATTCGACGCTGGCGCAGTGGAGCGCTACACGTATGGCGTCTCACTTCTGTTCTGGCTTGTCTCCTCGGGCCTCATTTGGTGGCTCGCAAATCGCGTCGGCGTGCTGACGTTCTGGATGACGAGCGCCGCCACTCTGCTCAACCCCATCCTGCTGGTTTACGTGCCCTTCGCGCTGCAGGAAGGCGTGCTGATGGTCTGGTGCCTGCCGCTGCTGTTCATGTGGGCCGGTGCGAAAGACATGGAGCCTTCCCGCCGCGCCGCGCTGGTGTTGATGCTGGCGCTCCTTGCGTACATCATTCGCTCGTCGCTGGTGTGGTGGCTCCCGCTCGCAGCAATTTATGCCGGTTGGTTGCTGTGGCCGCAGATCCGCCATCCTCGCCGCTGGCTGCCATGGACGGTTTTCGTTATCTTCGCTGGCTGCCTCCTCATCGGACCCCAAATCCATATTTCGAATCACAAATCCGGCTCCTTCCATCCCTATCCGTCGACCACGCCGCTTGCCCAGCAGATCGCCTGGGGCGTTACGTTGCTCAAGTTCGCAACGGTCGAAGACGAAGGGCACTGGCGTGGCCTAACCTACTGGTCGCCGTTCGTGGCGGAGCCCGAGGAGGACAAGACCGTCGGTTTCTACCTCAAGCACCCGATGCGCGGCGCGTTTCTGATGTTGGGCCACGCGTATGCCGGCTTTCACTATGACCAGATCACGCCTTACTGGCGGCTCGATCGCGCCCGCCCCCTGACGATTTGGCTGGTATTGTCTTCCGCGATCGTTTTTCTCGGCGTCATGCGCATGACGGCGATCGTCATCGCCCGCGATCTCGACGCCGATCGCGCTTTCGCCATTGCCACTGTCGCCCTGTGCGTGGCTTCGCTGGTGTTGCTGGCAACGGAGTCCCGGTTCGGTATCGTGGGATTCGCGATGCTGTCGATTCAGGTTGCCGAATGGATCGGGACCCGGCCGTCGTGTGCGCGGTGGTCATGGCTCGGCCCGGGGCTGCTCATGTACCTCGCCCTTTCGTTCCTGTACAACACGCTGCTGTTGCAAAGTGCGGATATCAAGCTTTAGGTCGATCCTCCTCGCGACGTCGCTCTCTTCGGCGATGCTTGCGGCCGACACCGGTGCGCCGCCGCGCGTTCCGTTGCATTGGCTGTGGAATGAACGCGAGACCGATTCCACGTACACAGTCAGCGCCGAGCGGCGCGAATGGCTGGTGCGCGAGCGGGGCTATGCCGACATGGACGCCATTGCCTATGTCGATGCGCGCCCGGTTTCCCATTCGCGGCCCCTGATGTGCTTCTACGCCGCCTCGCCGCGTACCGACACTTTGTGTACGATTTCCGCGCTTGAGCAGCGGATTGTCCGTTCACTCGGCTACAAGGAGATCGGCGTCGAGGGGTTCATGCAGAGCGAGCGGGTCGCGGGGAGCATCGTGCTGTACCGTGTCTCCCGTGCCTATGGCGCGGGCGAGAAGGATCGCGAGCACCGGTTCGTCGTCTCCCAGGACGAGCTCGTGCGCCTGCGAAAGCTGGGCTGGACCTACGATGGGTCGAAGGGATTCGTATACCCCGGTCCTTGACCAATGATACCGTTCGGTTCCTGTGCAGCCCGCCCGCTTTTTGTCGACATCGCTGATGCTCGCGGTCCCCGCGCTGGGGGCGATCGCGGTCTATCTGCCGGCGCTGTCCGGCGGATTCCTGTCCGACGATTACAGCCTGCTGCAGATGTTCTACGGAGTCGACGCGCACGAAGTCGCCGCACGCGTGTGGAAGACGTTCGTTTCCGGCGTCGGACCGCCGTCGAACCAATACCGCCCGCTGGTGATGGCATCCTTCGCGGCCAACGCGTTGTTGAACGGCGCGGATGCGGCGGCGTGGCGAGCTGTCAATGTCGCGCTCCATGCGGCCAACGCCGCGCTGGTGGCGTTGCTTTCGTGGCAGCTCGCAGGACCCACGACCCGCGGCGCGCGCGCCGCGGCGCTCACCGCCGGCGTGGCGTTCGCGTGGTTCCCGCCGAGCGCGGAGGCGGTCGCCTGGATCGCCGCCCGCTTCGACGGCATGACGCTGCTCTGGATGCTCATCGCCGCGTGCGCTTTCATGGCGAGCCGGCAATGGCGCGATCGCTACGCTCTCACGAGTCTCGCGGCGACCATGCTCGCCTTCATGAGCAAGGAATCGGCCGCGATCGGTCCGGCATTGATCGCGGCGCTCGCGTGGGCGCGGCGACCCGCTCAGGAGAGCTTTGCCCGCGGGATCGCGCATGCGCTTGCCGGCGCATTGCCGTGGCTGGCGATCGGCGCAGCGTATTTCGCATACCGAACGTGGATCTTCGGCGATCCCTTCCGGTTCTATCCGGGGACCTCGCCGGGATCAGCGCTCCTTTCAGGAAAATGGCTGGCCGTGCTGCCCGCGAGCGCCGACTGGTGGCCGCGGGTGATGCCGGAGGCCGGGTTGCTCCGGGCTTATGCGTTGGCTGGCCTTTTCATCGGCATCGCCACCGTGTCGGCGGGCCTGCGTGACGGGCGCGAAGGTCGCGTGCTGGTGGCGGTACTGGCCGCGTTCGTCGCCGCGATGGCGTTGGTGTTCTCGCATTGGGGATGGTCGGCGACCGGTGAAGGTGGACGCGTCCTGTACGCACTGGCAGCGATCGCCGCGTTGGCCGTGGCGTTGCCGTTGCGTTCATCCGAAGGCGGGTTGCGCGCTGCAGCCTGGGTGGTCGCCCTCGTGTTGCTCGGAAGCGGGTTGATGCTGACTCGCGGCACGGTCGAACGCAGGGCACAGGCGGGCGCCGAGGTCAGCGCGCTGATCGCGGCGCTTGCGAAGACGGCCGATGCGATACCTGCGGGGTCGTACGCTTTCGTCATCGTTCCCGACCGCTTCGGCTCGATCCCGTTTGCGCGCAATGCGCAAGGCGGCCTGATGTCGCCCCCGGTACAGCCCCGGTCGTTGTCGCCGCGATTGGTCGTGCAGCTCGCCGAAGACCTCCCGGGGTGGCCGCGGATGCTGGAGAAAAACATCATCGGCCGCCTCAAGTCCGAGCCGCTCGAGGATGTGACCGCGAATCCGCAGGCGCCCGGGGCGCAGTCGCTGGCGGTGCCCGACCGCTTTTTCTGCT
The DNA here is from genome assembly GCA_963840945.1 of uncultured beta proteobacterium. Lineage (GTDB taxonomy): Bacteria > Pseudomonadota > Gammaproteobacteria > Burkholderiales > Casimicrobiaceae > CAIWHR01. The sequence continues at coordinate 317,318 of CAWJAU010000023.1, forward strand.
GGAGCCTCAAAAACCACAAGCTCGAGGCGATGCCGCTCCAGTTCGAGGCCGATTTTCGCGACTGGAACGACGTCTGGTCTCGTGGTCTCGAGGCTGCGGGTTGCGCCGGATGATCGCGCTCAATGATCTCGCGCGGCATCACGCGCCGCTCAAGGCCGAGCTGCAGGCGGCGATGGCGCGGGTGCTCGCGCGCGGCTGGTACATCCTCGGGCCCGAAGTCGCGGCCTTCGAGCAGGAATTCGCCGCGTATCACCGGCGTCGCCGAATTGCGTCGCCGTCGGCAACGGCACCGATGCGCTCGAGCTCGCCTTGCGTGCGCTCACCATCGGTCCAGGTGACGCGGTCGCGACCGTGGCGAACGCCGGGAGGTACGCGACGACCGCGATCCGCGCCACTGGAGCAGTGCCCGCCTACGTCGAAATCGACGCATCGACGCTGCAGATGGACCCCGCCGCGCTCGCCACCGGGCTCACCACGCGTGCGTTGATCGTCACGCATCTCTACGGACGCTTCGCCAACATCGATCGTCTGGGCCAGATCGCGCGGGAGCGGGGCATCGCCCTGATCGAGGATTGCGCGCAGGCACACGGCGCGCGGCTCAAGGGACGCATGGCGGGGACGCATGGCGCGCTCGGCTGCTTCAGCTTCTATCCGACGAAGAACCTGGGCGCGCTGGGCGATGCCGGCGCCATCGTCACCGGCGACCGCGATCTGGCGGCGAAACTGCGCGCGCTGCGGACCTACGGCTGGGGCGCCAAGTACCATTGCATGATGGAAGGCGGAATGAACTCGCGGATGGACGAGCTGCAGGCGGCGGTGCTGCGCGCCAAGCTCCCGCACCTCGATGGCTGGAATCGCCGCCGGCGCGAGATCGCGGCGCGCTACGCCGCAACGATCCGCCATCCCGCCATTACTTTGCCGCCCGCCGCCGACGAGACCGACGTGGCGCATCTCTACGTCGTGCGCGCGCGGGAGCGCGAGTCGCTGCGCGCGCATCTCGCCGGAGCCGGCGTCGCGACCGACGTTCACTATCCGGTGCCGGACCATCGCCAACCGGGGGCCGGCGAGGCGCCAGCCCAGGGACTCGTGCACACGGAGCGCGCGTGCGCGGAAGTCCTGAGCCTGCCATGCTACCCTGAGCTCACCGCCCCCGAGATCGATGCGGTCGCGGCCGCATGCAACCGATGGCAACCCGCTACTCGCTCGTAGTCCCCGTCTACCGCAACGAGGAGATGATTGCCGATCTCCTCGCCGCGCTGGCGGGAGTGGACAGCGCGCTCGGCGGCGGGCTCGAAGTCGTCTTTGTCGTCGACGGCAGCCCGGATCGTTCGCTCGCTCGCCTGGTCGAGCTGCTGCCGCGCACGGGCCTCACCGCAAAGCTTCTCGAGATGTCGCGCAATTTCGGTGCGTTCGCGGCGATTCGCGCCGGTCTCAACGAAGCTTCGGGCCCGTACTTCGCCGTGATGGCGGCGGATCTGCAGGAACCGCCGGAGCTCGCCGTGGAGTTCTTCCGCCGCCTCGAGCAGGGTTCCTGCGATGTCGTCTGCGGCGTGCGCGCCACGCGCGACGACCCGTGGCGGACGCGACTTGCGTCGAACCTCTTCTGGGCGCTTTATCGCCGGCTCGTGCAGCCGGAGATGCCGCCCGGCGGCGTCGACGTCTTCGGATGCAATCTCGCCGCCAGAGACGCGCTCGTGGCGCTGACCGAGGCGCACTCGAGCCTCATCGGACAGCTCCTGTGGATCGGCATGCGGCGCGACGAGGTCCCTTATCACCGTCGCGCCCGGCGGCACGGCAAGAGCGGGTGGACGTTGCGAAGAAAGATCACGTACATGCTCGACAGCAGCCTCGCGTTCTCCGACCTGCCGATTCGCCTCCTGTTCGGCGTGGGCATGCTGGCACTCGCCGTAGCGATCGTCTACGGCGCCATCGTGCTCTTCGCGCGCGTCACGGGCCTCATCGTCGAGCCCGGGTACGCGCCGACCGTGCTGCTGATCTCGGGATTTGGTGCGCTCAATGCGCTCGGCCTCTCGGTGGTCGGCGCGTACGCGTGGCGCGCATTCGAGAATACCAAGGCCCGCCCGCTCGCGATCGTGCGGCGGCGATTCGCGTTCGGGGAAGGCGAGACTGTGGCCACACCCGCGAGCATGCGCGTACACCAATGAGCGCGCCGGGCCGCCACAAGCGCGAATTGCGCCCTCGGGGGCAGCGCAGCGGCGCGAGCGGTACACCAATGAGCGCTATGAGCGTTCTCTTGCATCCGCAGGCGATGTGCGAATCGAAGAACGTCGGCCCGCGCACGCGCATCTGGGCCTTCGCGCACGTGTTGCCCGGGGCGCGCATCGGCGCCGACTGCAACATCTGCGACCACACGTTCATCGAGAACGACGTCATCGTCGGCGATCGGGTCACGGTGAAATGCGGCGTCCAGCTCTGGGACGGCGTGCGCATCGAGGACGACGTCTTCATCGGTCCCAATGCGACGTTCGCGAATGACCGCTTTCCGCGCAGCAAGCGGCCGCCGAAGAAATATCTCGGCACGCTCGTGAAAGAGGGTGCGTCGATCGGAGCCAACGCGACGCTGCTTCCGGGAATCACGATCGGCCGCGGCGCGATGGTCGGCGCCGGCGCGGTCGTCGTCGAATCGGTGCCGCCGTACGCTGTTGTTGCCGGCAATCCTGCGCGCATCGTGAGTTATTGCGACGCCAAGCCGACGCCGAAGGAACCCGGGGTGCGAACCGAGGCGGCGCGAGTGGGAAAGAGTCACGTGCGCGGCGTCTTCGTCGAGCGGCTTGCCGCCGTCGAGGATCTGCGTGGCAAGCTCGTGGCCGGCGAGACCGACTCGTTCCTGCCATTCAAGGTGAAGCGATTCTTCATCGTTCACGACGTGCCGGGCCGCGAGGTGCGTGGCCAGCACGCGCACCTCTCCTGCCACCAGTTCCTTGCCTGCATCCGCGGAAGTTGCCGAGTGATTGCCGACGACGGAAGCCGGAGGCAGGAGTTCCTGCTCGACGATCCGGCCACCGGCATCTACATTCCGCCCAGGATCTGGAGCGTGCAATACGACTACAGCCCCGATGCGGCCCTCCTCGTCTTCGCTTCGCACAATTACGATCCCAGCGATTACGTGCGGGACTATGAAGCGTTTCGCGAGCTCGTCCGGCGTCGAGCCCGTCGGGGATAGCGTGCACGTATCCTTGCTCGTGCGCGTCGGATCGAAGCGCTGACGGGCGCGATGGCGTCGTGCAATTCGCCCGCTTCCTCGTTGTCGGGACCGCCAACACGGCCGCGAGCTATGGTATCTATCTCCTCCTGTTGCTCGTAGTGGATTACCGTGTCGCCTACACGGTCGCCTTTGTCGCCGGTCTCGCCGGCGGATACCTGATGCACGCCCGCTTCGTGTTCGGCGCACGGCCGGGCGCGCGGTCGGCGGCGAGCTATCTCGTGACGTATGCCGCGATGTATCTTCTTTCGCTGCTCGTAATCTATATCGCCGTCTACTCGCCTTGCGGTGCCGAAGCCCCTCGGGATGCTGGCAGCGCTCGCGTTCACGGTGCCGGCATCGTTTATCCTCCTGCGTTGGGGATTTCGTCCGCCGTCCGAAGTGGAGAGACGCCAATGACCAAAATTGAAGACGCGACGCCCGCCGTGCGGGCAACCGGCAGCTGCCTCTGCGCGGCCGTCCGTTACAAGGTGACGGGGCCGCTGCGGGACGTCGTGGAGTGCCATTGCGCGATGTGCAGAAAGACCCACGGCCATATCGGCGCGTACACGGCAACTCCCAAGGACGGGCTCGAAGTTGTCGAGGCGCGCGGGCTCAAATGGTACCAATCGTCGGCGCACGCGCGGCGCGGATTCTGCGGCGAGTGCGGCGGGAGCGTGTTCTTCGATCCGGTGCAGAAGGACTACATGGCGATTGCCGCGGGCACGCTGGATTCGCCGACGGGGTTGAAGACCATCGTGCAGATCCATGTGGCGAGCGCGTCGGACTATTACCGGATCGACGACAGCATCCCGCAGCGATTGGATTGATCGCCGCGGCCGGAACGAGCGTCGTTCCGGCGTCAGAGCTTGCTGGCGTAGTCCTTCTGCACCTGCTTGATCCGCTCGTGCGAGCCCAGGAAGGCGTGCTTCGACATGTCCGCCGAATACTTGCTCGCGGGCGGTTGCTTGCCGACGGCCTCGGCGAGCGCCCGGATGTGATGGGGGCCCGCGCCGCAGCAGACACCGAGATACCGGATGTCGAGCGCGATGGCGTCGCGCCCGAATTCGGCGATCTCGAAGCGGTTGCACGTGAACGGATCGAGCGCTACCGGGAACGGCCGGCTGCCTTCGTCGTAGCGCCAGTGCGTGTCGCGCAGCGACTGGAACGACGGCTCGCTCTCGCTCGTCCGATACGGCACCGGAAGCGCCGCCAGATGCGTCTTCACGCGGGCGCGAATCTCGCGCAAGAGCGGCAGCATCGTCGCGGGGCCGCGGATGCAGTTGAGACCCACGACGTCGGCGCCGGCATCGGCGAGGCGTTGGCAGGCATCCGCGACGGTCCAATCCTCGCGCGTGACATCGGCCTTGTGCATCGCGAGCGTGATCACCGCAGTTTGCTTCGCCTTCTTGATGACGTCGAGCGCGATCATCGCCTCCTGCGCCCACGAAAACGTCTCGCCGACGATGTAGTCGACTCCGGCGTCGACCGCCCAGCCGACCTGCTCCTCGAACATCGCGCGAACCGCCTTGTGCGATGCGGGATCCGCCGGGTCGAAGACATTGGTGTTGCAGATGTCGCCGGCGAAGAGCGCGCCGGTTTCCTTCGCGACCGCCTTGGCGATCTCCAGCGCACGGCGGTTGATCGGCTCCAGGTCCTGCTCGCGGCCGATCACGCGCAGCTTCTCGCGGTGCGCGTAGTACGTGAGCGCCTCGACGACGTCGGACCCGGCATGGACGAAATCGCGATGGAGCTGCGCGACGACTTCCGGATGCTCGAGCACGACCTCCGGCACGAACGCGCCGGCCTGCAGATACCCGCGCCGCTCGAGCTCGAACACATAGCCTTCGGCGCAGATCACGGGCCCCTGGTCGAGGCGTTCCATGAGGGACATGCGCGTCGGAGTCGGAGCGTTCATCGCGGAGCTTTCTGGAATGTACTAGGGTCCGGGAATATCTCACGTTTGCGCCGACGGAGCCATAGCTCGCAGCTGGCATGAGCCCGCCGGGCCGCCCCAAGGGCGAATACCGAAGCGCGCAAGGTACTCCAGTGAGCACGCGAACGCCGATGACCAAACCCGGTTCGCCCTTGCCGGCGTTCGCACGCTCCGGCATCGATCCGGCGGAACATGGCATGATGCTGGCGGGCGCGGTACCGCGGCGCGCCTTCCAGTTGAAACCCGAAGCCGCGGCCGACGGATCCTGAACGCGAACGTCGCATCGGGCATGGAGCGGGCGCATGGTGGAGGGTGATCGCGGCACGAGCGCCGCCATGCGCGCCGTAGTGCCGGCGTTCGTGCGCGATCTCTCGTTCGGCGCCCTGCCGGCCGACGTCGTGGCACAGGGCCAGCGCTGCCTGCTCGATTTGATCGGCGTCGCCGCGGCGGGATCCCGCACGCATAGCGCGCGCATCGCAAATGCCTATGCAGCGACGCAACTTTGCGGCCGTGAACGCGACGCGCGAATCCTGTTCGACGGCCGCCGTGCCGGTCTCGCCGGCGCGGCCTTCGCCGGTGCCGCGACGATCGACGCGCTCGACGCGCACGACGGTCACGTGCTGACCAAAGGCCACGCCGGCGTCGCCATCCTGCCGACGCTGCTGGCGGTGATCGACGGGGCGCATCGCGGTGAACCCGCCGCGGACGTCGACGGGCGCGAATTCCTGACCTGTCTCGTGCTCGGCTACGAAATTGCGACGCGCGCAGGCATTGCGCTGCATGCGAGCGTCACCGACTACCATTGCTCGGGCGCGTGGAATGCGCTCGGCTGCGCCGCCGTCGTCGCGCGCCTCTTGTCCTTCGACGCCGCCCGGATCCGGCAGGCGCTGGGTGTCGCCGAATACTTCGGCCCGCGCGGACAGATCCTGCGTGCATGCGATTCCCCGACGATGGTGAAGGACGGCTCCGGCTGGGGTGCGCATGTCGGGGTCACCGCGGCGCTGCTCGCGGGCGACGGTTTCACCGGCGCGCCGGCGCTCACCATCGAGCGCGACGACGCGCGCGCATTCTGGGACGATCTCGGCAACCGATGGCGCATCCGCGAGCAGTACTTCAAGGCGTACCCGGTCTGTCGCTGGGCGCAGCCCGCCGTCGAGGCGGCATTCGACCTGCAACGCACCTATCGGATTTGCGGCGGAGGATGTCACGACGCTATCGATCGACAGCTTCCGCGAAGCGGTCGCGCTGGGCTCCGCCTGCCCAACGGCCGCAACCACCGAGGAGGCACAGTACAGCTTGCCGTTCCCGGTGGCGGCGGCGCTGGTGTTCGGCGACATCGGAGCGGACGAGGTGAGCTTGCCGAGACTCGCCGATCCGCGCGTCGCCCGCTTGCAACGACTGATGACGCTGAACGAGGATGCCGAGTTCTCCCGCCGCTTTCCGGCGGAACGCTGGGCGCGTGTCCGCGTGACGCTGGCCGACGGCCGCACGCTCGTTTCGGAGCCGGCGCGCGCGCGCGGCAATCCGGAAAACCCGCTCGCCGACGACGAGCTGCGCCGCAAGTATTTCGCCTACGCGGAGCCCGTGCTGGGCGCCCAGCGCGCGACGCGGATCGAGCAGGCCGTGCATGCACTTTCGACCGACCCGACCGCGCTGCGCGCATTGCAGGACGACCTTCTGGAGCCCACCACGTGACGACCCTTCCCCAACACGCCCGCTACGTCATCATCGGCGCCGGCATCCATGGCCTGTCGACGGCGATGCATCTCGCGCTGCGCCTGAGGGCAAAAGGAAAATCGATTGGCGCGGACGGCACGCGGATCGTGGTGCTGGACAAGACCGGCATCGGCGCAGGCGCGTCCGGCATCGCCTGTGGCGTCGTCCGCAACAATTACTACCAACCCGCGATGCGCGAGCTGATGGCGCATTCGGTGTCGGTCTGGGAGCGCGATCCCGAAACCTACAGCTACCACCCGGTCGGCTATATGCAGATCAGCCCCGAGGTGATGCACACGCAGGTCGGCACGATCTACGAGCAGCAGAAGGCAATCGGCTACGAATCGGTGTTCATCGAAGGCGAAGCCGAGTCGATGCGCTACATGCAGGAGCTCTTTCACGACTGGCAGGCAAAGAGCATCACGTCGGTGCTGCACGAGAAGCGCGGCGGTTACGCCAACAACATGGCGTCGCTGCGCGGTCTCTCGGCGAAGGCCGCGGCGCTGGGGGTGGAGATCGTCACCGGCGTCGCGGTGACGGGATTCCGGTCCGGCAACGGCACCCCGGCAATCACGGCGGTGGAGACGTCCGCGGGGACGATCGCGTGCGACGAGGTCGTGGTCGGCGTCGGCCCGTGGATCAATTCGATATGGAACATGCTGGCCCTGCCCAGGACGATCAGCGTCAAGGGTCGCGACGGCAAGGTGCACGATGGCGTGCGCATGTGGCATTACATGGCGCTGCAGGAAGGCACACTCGGCGTCGATCCGGATTACCAGAAGACCAACGATGGCCGGATGCCGCCGGTGATTCATGTCGATACGGATGCGCCGCTTCATTCCGATCGCGACGGCCGGCTCATTACCGACGAGCTGTGGGGGCTTTACTACAAGCCCGATTTTCATTTCGGCGGCGTGCAAGGCGGCGCGATGCCGGCGGTGGTCAAGCCCGATCCGGACGACGTGCGCGTCGATCCCTATGGTCCGAAATCTCCCGAATTCGTCGTCACCGACAACTTCGCGGACATGTGGACTTCGGCGCTCGCGTTCTGCCAGAAGCGTTTCGAGGGACAGCATGCGAAATACCGGAATGAGCCATCGGGCGGCATCGGCTGCTTCACGCCCGACAGCTTTCCGGTGTTCGACCGGTTCCGCGAAAACGTCTACGTGATCGCCGATTCCAATCACGGCTACAAGATGCTCGGCGTCGGCGAGCTCGTCGCCGACGAGCTCATGGGCGAGCCGCGCGCGCTGCTGGAGCCGTTCCGGTTCTCGCGCTACGCCGCGGGCCGGCTGCACCCGGTCAGCAACAGTCCATTCCCGTGGAGCTGATGCCTGGTCTTGCCGGCGGGAACTAGAATAGAAGGCATGGAGCTCCTCGGGGCACTCGCACTTTTCTGTACGGTCACCCTCTTCACGCCGGGACCGAACAACCTGATGCTGATGACGTCGGGACTCAATTTCGGCTTCCGGCGTGGCCTGCCGCACCTGCTGGGCGTCACGCTCGGATTCACGGCCATGGTGCTGGTCGTCGGCCTCGGGCTCGGCGCAGTCTTCGCGGCTTGGCCGCTCCTGTATGTGGCATTGAAGTACGCAGGGGCGGCCTATCTGCTTTACCTCGCATGGCAGATTGCCGTATCGCTTCCCCCTGCACCGGGCGACGCATCCGTGGGCACCCCGATCGGCTTTCTGAAGGCCGCCGCTTTCCAGTGGGTCAATCCCAAGGCCTGGGTGATGGCGGTCGGCGCCGTATCCACCTATGCGGCGGTCGCGCAGTTTCCGCTGAACGTGATAGTCATTGCCGCGCTGTACTGTGTCCTCGGGTTCGCCTCCAGCGGTACGTGGCTCGGGTTTGGTGCCGCGTTGCAGCGGGTATTGAGAGACCCGAAGGCCGTCCGCGTGTTCAACATCGTCATGGCCCTGCTGCTCGTCGCGTCGCTGTATCCGATCCTCGCCGACGGCCTGCCGCGGGCACATTGAGAAAGCCGGGACCGTGTCGGGTCTTTCAAGTTACATGTCGGGGGCAAGCGCCAACGCTTCGAGGCCGTCGCGCTCGCTTGCGCGACCACGCCACAGCGAGGCAATGCCATACAGTCTTGCGACGTAGACGATCTCCGCGTGGACTTTGCCGATCGCGCGTGCGACGACGAACATCGCGCGCGGCATTTCTGCGCCGCCTTGCTGCCGTCGCTTGTAGAGGAAGAGAAGCAGCGCGAACAGCGTACCGCCCGGCAGCAGGATCTCGAGCAGCAGATACGGCCCTGCCTTTTGCACGAGGGCTCCGAAGACCTTGAAGCTGCGCAACACTGCGGTTTCCATTTGATCGCTCCTGCTTCTCTGATTGGAGTTCGCCCGGGTACGGGCAACGCCGTTGCTACAAGACAAATGACTTCTTGCGTCGGGTCGTGGCGGGGCCGGTTCCCGGCTTTCGCGCGCCGTCCGCGTTGACCTGACCGGTCGCCCGGCGGGTCTCTTTGCGACCCACCGTGGGCGCGGCCTTTTCCGTATTCACCGGGGTGGCCCGGTTCGAAGATTTGTTGCGCATTTCCTGTCTCCCCTCTGGATTCGTGTTTCCCTGGCGGCGCGGTTGTCGCGCATTGCTTCGGGACATGGCGCAGTCTGCGATCGGGGAGCTTGCCGATCGCTGACGAATCCGCGTACGCGCGAAAGTGCGCGGCTGCCGGCTGACGGCGACGTCCGCGGGCGCGCTAACGTACTGGCGGAAAAGGCGATTGTTGGCGAGGCCGCCGGCCGGCCCGGTGTCGCCGATCGCCCCGGGCGGGCAATCGATGCGGGGCGCGCGGCCGCCGCAACCTGGGCTTACCGATGACTTACAGCGGGGATTGCGGGGACGCGACCCGCCGCGATTTCGCGCGACAGAAGGTCGGTTTCAGGGGATGGCTTCACGCCCAGGACGATGGACAGCAGTTCGCGGCAACGCCGGAACGCGTTGAGTGCCTCCGCTCGATCGCCCGTCGCGGCAAGCGAGCGCATGAGTCCGCGATAAAACGACTCGGCGAGATTGTCGGCTTCGATGCCCCGCCGGTAGACGTCGATGGCGGTCGCGAAGTCGCCTCGGCGCTCGAGCCGCTCGCCGAGCCGGACCAGCGTCCGCACGAAGCGCGAGCGCAAGGCATCGCGCGGCTTCACGATCCACGGCGCTTCCTCCGCCCCCAGCAACGCGCCCGGATAGGCGTCGAGCAGACGGCGCGCGACGCGGGCCGCCGATACATCGTCCGCCTCGGTATCGTCCACGCGGTCCGCCGCATCGAAAGCGCCCCGCAGCGCCCACACGTCGGTCCAGGCGAGCGAGCGCGCAAGCGAGAGTTTTCCGGCAGAAAGCACGAGTGCATTGTCGACGTCGAGCAGCTTGCGCAGGCGAAACAGCGTCGTGTCGAACGATGTCTTGGCAGCATCGCCGTCGGCGTCCGGCCATAACGCAGCCATCAGCGGCTGGCTGTCCACGTCGGTGGCGCCGAGCGCGACCAGGAGCTTGAGGAGATCGAGCGGCCGCTGCTGCGCCTTGCCGGTAAAGCGCATCGGCTGTCCGTCGCGAATCAGCTCGAAGCCGCCCAGCGCCTTGATTCGCAGCCGAAACGGCCACGCGGGTGCCGCGTCGGCCGGCGCAGCGAGGAGATTGCGCTCGATCAGCGTATGCACGAATTCGGTTTCGATGCCGTGCCGGAGCGCGTGATTGGCAAGGCATGCGGCGAGATCCGGCCGATTGCGCAGGAACATGACTTGCCCGCGGGCCCGGTACTCCGCCAGCACGACGGCGAGACGCTCGGTGGCGCGCTGCGTTCGCCCGGCGTCGATGTCTTCCTCGATCAACACGAGCTCGCGCTGCTGCTGGAACGTCTTGCGGTCGACGTCGGACGCCGCCGCGATCGCCTCCTCCATGGCGCGCATGCCGCCATCGCGATCGCCCGCCGTGATGCGGCTGTGGGCAAGACGCGCGAGGAAATGCGGCAGCTGCATCGAGGGGAGGCCGGTTTCGCGGGCCAGATCGACCGCCTTTTCGGCGGCCTTCGCCGCGTTGCCGAAATGCCCGAGTCGCTGTTCGAGGTTTGCCTGCAGGTGATGGAAATAGGCCCAATCCATGCGGCGCGCCGGTGAGAGGCGGCGCTCCATGGTCCGCAACAAATCGGCGGCGGCCACATAGTCGCCCTTGCTGATGAGCGCGGAGGCCACCGCGTGGTCGATTTCGAAGAGGTAGACTGCGAGCCCGTAGCGCTCGGCGATTCCGCGCCCCTCGGCGATCACGGCCGCCGATTGATCGTAGCGGCCATTGACGTGGTGCCAGAACGAAAGATGGGTGCGCCACCATACCTGCATCAGGGGCGTGACCTCGGGCGCGGCGAGGATCGGCTCGATCCGGGCGACGAGGCCGTCGGCGGAGTCGCCCTTGGTCGTCCAGTTGAGATAGTTGAACAGCGTGGAGGCGGCCATCATCCGCGCATTGAGGTCGCTCTCGGTGTCGATGAGCTCGTCGAGACGGCGGGCACTTACCTTAAGCTCGGGATCTTCCGGCCGGCGGAACAGAAGTGCGATGACGTGCGCGGCCCGCGCGCGCAATTCACTTTCGCGATCGAGTCTTGCAGCGTTTTCCGGGCCGAGCAGGCGGTCGAATTCCGGCAACCAGCGATCGAGCGGCACGAAGTTCGCCCATTCGTAGTAGTACCCGGTGACGATCGTGTTGAGGGCGAGCGCCTGTCCGCGCAGATCGCCGGCGGCGCGAAAGGCCTCGTAGGCACACTGGAGCGCCGGCCGGCCGAGAGGCGGCCGCACGAAGATCCAGGCACGACCGTACCAGTATTCGAGCCATGGATCGGCTTCCCGCATGGACTTCGGCAGCGCCTCGATCCAGTCCGAGAGCGTCTGTGCCCGTCCCTGGCGCGCCCAGTCGAGCGCGTTGGCGATGATGACCCGGCGCATCGCCTCGACATTGTCCGCGTCGCGGAAGAGCGCCAGCGCTTCGCTCGCTTGGCCGCGCGCTTCCATGAGCAGGGCGGCCCGCGCGCTCGCGAGGCGCCGCTCGTCGGCCGAGAGCCGCCGCTTCGCTTCCTCGAGCAGGAATTCGCGAAACAGCCCGTGGTAATGGTAGGTCATCGGCGTGCCGCGCCGGCGGTCGATGAAGAGGTGTCGCCGATAGAGGTAATCGAGCAATCGCGGCGTCTGCTCTTCGCCGCCCAGCGCCACCGCCTCCGCTTGCGTGAACGATGGCGGAATCGCGGTCAGCATCAGGATGCGCTGGTTCTCGGGCAGCGCGCGATTGAAGATTTCGCCGGCGAAGTACTGGAAGATCGCGTCCTTGCCTTCGCCGATCGATTCATCCAGCGTCGCGCCGTCGCGGCTCAAATGCTCGCGCAGGAGCACGAGCGCCGCCACCCAGCCGTCGCTTTGGCGCGTGATCCGCTGCAGCGTCTGCGCGTCCAGCGGACTGCTGCCCAGGATGGCTTCCGCTTCGTCGGGCGTGCAGGCCAGCGCCGAAGGCTCGATCCGGGCGATACGGCGACTCGCGACGAGACGGGCGAACTCCGGGGGTGGGTCGCCGCGGGAGATCGCAATGACCGTGATGCCCTCGGGAACCTCCTCGAGCGCATGCGCGAATGCGGCCCGCAGCTCGTTGCCGGTGCGGGCTTCCTGGAAGCTGTCCAGCGCGATGACCGTGGGCCGCGGCAATACGGAAAAGAACTCGCGGAAATAGGTTCGCGCGAAGCGCGCGATGTCCTGCTGGGGTTCCGGGTTGAAGTGCGGCAGCGGGGCCGCCTTCTTCCCCACTAGCTGCAACGCGGCCATCCGCATGTAATGCACGAAGGTCGCGGGGTCGCTGTCGGCGATGTCGATCTGATACCAGAGGTGACGCAGGCCGCGTGCCTCGAGGTAGCTCGCGACCAGCGTCGTCTTGCCTGCGCCTGGCGGGGCGCACACCCACACGATCGGCCGCGTCGCAGCCTCGTCGAGAAGAGCGAAGAGTCGCGGCCGTGGCAGCGCGTCGTAGAGCTTAGGCCTCGTCAGCTTGGCGAGGGCGGGTGAGCGTACGGACACGGGCGCTAAGGAACCTCTGAACAAGTCGCCCCCGGGCGCGACGGATGCTTTCCGGGAGGGGTGGCGCGATGCAAGCCGAAGCGGCAATGATCGCATCAGCAGCGAGCGAATGCAAAATCGCCGCCGGAAGTTTGCGCAGGAAGCGTGCCGATTCCCGGGTCGCGGACGGAATCAGAAGTCGCGTGCCAGCAGAACTTCGTATCCGTACGCGGCGGCCGACAGGCATAGCGTGCGCCAGGCGTCGCGAGCGAAGCTCCGGGCGACCATCAGCGTGAACACCGGGGCGGCGGCGCGCCGATAGAAGAGCGCGTTCACGCGCCCGAAGACGCTCTGCGCACAGGCCTCCTCCGCAAACGCGCGCGGGTGGAAATCCAGCGGACACGCCTTGGCGAGAATGGTCGCGGCATGCGTCCCGGCGATGGTCCACGCGACGCGGCTCGCGCTGACGTCGAACAAGGCGCCGCCCACGGCATTGAGCGCGTCGCGCCCCGACTCGAAATCGGCGGGGTGCGAGAGGTTCGACTCGATCACGAGCCATGACGTGGGACCGAGCCAAAGCGCGGTGCGGCCGGCGTTGCGCGCGGTCGTGTTCGGCGTGATCGGAAGCGAGACCGTGAAAAGCTCGCCGACCCGATCGATGAACTCCGGCCGGCGCGCATCGCCTTGCACGTTCCACGCCGCGGCGAAAGTCGTTTCGGCGAGCGTTACGCCGGTGGTCTCGGCACCGTAGTGCCCGGTCATCACCGCGCCGATCGCGAATTCGTTCTGGTCAGCCACGGAGCCGCTCGCCTTTCGGGTCCAGGAAGCAGGGCGGGCCGACCTGCACGCGGACCCGGGTATCGGCGAGCGGTGACACCGCCCACAGCCTTTCGCCGTGCCGCGCCCGGCCGTTCGCGAGGAGCGCCAACGCAATCCACGCATCCACACTCGGGCTCCGGCACCATGAGGTCACGTGCCCCTGCATGGGGTTCGGGCTCGCGCGATCGGGGTCGGCGACGAGCTTCGCGGCGCGCGGCAGCGGCGCGTTGTCGAGCGTGGCGAGGCCGACGAGTTGCCAGCGGTCCCGTGCGGTCAGCGCCGGCCGCGAGAGCAGTTGCCGGCCGACGAAATCCTTCGTGGCGCTGACGAGATTGCCCAGTCCGAGATCGTCCGCCGTCGTCCGGCCGTCGGCCTCGGCGCCGATCACGACATGGCCCTTCTCGATACGCAGCGTGCTCATCGCCTCGGTGCCGTACGGCATGATCCCGAATTCCGCGCCGGCCGTGAGCACCGCCTTCCACATGGCGCGGCCGTGGTGGGCGGGCACGTGGATTTCGTAGGCGAGCTCACCGGAATAACTCATCCGGAAGACCCGGGCGGGGACGAGGCCGGTGGCCGTGCGCACCTGGCAGGCGCCGACGGCGAGAAACGGGAAGGCCTCGTTCTCCACGTCGATGTCGACGATTTTCGCGAGCACGAAGCGCGCGGCCGGGCCGGACAGCGCGGCGGCGGCCCATTGCTCGGTGACCGACGTCACGAACACCTCGAGCTCCGGCCAGTCGACCTGCAGCAGCATTTCGAGATGCTGCAGCACCCTGACGGCGTTCACTGTCGTCGTCGTCATCAGGTAGTGCGCAGGCGCGAGACGCGACACCGTGCCGTCGTCGAACACGATGCCGTCGTCGCGCAGCATCACGCCATAGCGGCAGCGGCCGACGGGGAGCGTGTCCCAGCGGTTGATGTAGACGCGGTTCAGGAATTCCGCGACGTCCTTCCCCTGCAATTCGATCTTGCCCAGGGTCGATACGTCGACGATCCCGACGTTGGCGCGCACATTCCGGGCTTCGCGAAACGCCGCGTCGTCCGCCGATTCCTCGGCGCGCGGATACGAATGCGGACGTTTCCAGAGTCCGGCGTTGACGAACCGGGCGCCATGCGCGAGATGCCAGTCATGCATGGCCGAGTAACGCGTCGGCTCGAGATGCGCTCCCCCGTCGATGCCCGGGAATGCGCCCAGCGCGACGGGCGTGTAAGGCGGCCGGAACGTCGTCGTGCCGACCTTGGCGATCGGCAGTTCGAGTTGCTCCGCCAGCAACGCGAGCCCGACGATATTGGACAGCTTGCCCTGGTCGGTGCCCATGCCGAGCGTCGTGTAACGCTTGAGATGCTCGACGGAGCGGTACCCTTCGCGCGCGGCGAGCGCGATGTCGTCGACGGTGACGTCGTTCTGCCAGTCGACGAAGCGTTTGACACCCTTGGTGGCCGCCGGGACGCTCCACAGCGGCTGCGGTGCTCCACTCGCGATGGGTGCCGCCTGCGGTGACGCGCGAGGCGCACCGGCGCGAAAACCCGCCTGCATCGCAGCGGCGATCCCGGCGGCGTGCCCTTCTGCCAGCGCCCCGGCAAGGTCGTAGTGTCCGTTGACCGCCCCCGCCGGCGTAATCGGCGCAGGCGAACCGTCGGGAACGAAAGTCGCGAGCGTATCGTCGTAACGAAGCTTGCCCCGCGCCTGCGAGTGGAGATGGACCGCCGGGCTCCAACCGCCGGAGAGGGCGACGAGATCGCAATCGATACGCCGCGGCGTGCCGCCGGCTTGCGGCACGACCTCGACCGCGGCGACACGCAACCCGCCGAGCGCGCCGACGAGGACCGACTTCGCAACGATCGGCAGGCCGGCGTCCCGGGCCGCATGCGGCAACGCGCCTTCGAGCGCCGCGCCCGACCGGGGATCGACGATCGCCGCGACCTCGACGCCTGCGCCATGCAGCGCCAGCGCTGTCGCGTACGCGCTGTCGTTGTTCGTGAACACCACGGCGCGTGATCCGGGCCGCACGGCATAGCGTTCGACGTAAGTGCGCGCAGCCCCCGCCAGCAGGGTTCCCGGGAGGTCGTTGTTCGCGTAGCCGATGCCGCGTTCGTGCGCTCCCGTCGCGAGCACGACGGATTTCGCCCGAACCTTCCACAGGCGCTGGCGAGGCGCCCATTCCGGCGGTGCGGCTACGTGATCGGCGATGCGCTCGAGCAAGCCGACGAGATTGCCGTCGTAGTAGCCGAATGCGGTGGTTCGTGGCAGCAGCGTGACGTCGGGGAGCGCCGCGAGCTCGCCGATGATTGCGGCGAGCCACGAAGCGACATCGAGACCATCGATCGTCCCGACAGCGCCGACGAGGCCGCCGCCGAAGACCGGGTTCTCGTCGCACAGCATGACTCGGGCGCCGGCATGCGCGGCCGCACGGGCGGCGGCGAGGCCCGCGGGACCCGCGCCGATCACGAGCACGTCGCAATGCCCGTACTGATGCTCGTAGGCATCGGGATCCGGCAGGCTCGCGGCGCGGCCCATGCCCGCGGCATGGCGGATCACGTGCTCGTAACGAAGCCACCACTTCGGCGTCGGCGGCCACATGAACGTCTTGTAATAGAAGCCGGCGGGAATGAGCCGCGAGGCGATGTCGTTGATCGCGCCGATATCGAAACGCAGCGAGGGCCAGCGGTTCTGGCTCGAGGCGGCGAGCCCGGCATAGAGCTCCTGCGTGGTCGCTCGGACATTCGGCTCGGTGCGCGCGCCGCGCCCCAGTTGCACGAGCGCGTTCGGCTCGTCGACACCGGCGCCGAGGATGCCGCGCGGGCGGTGATACTTGAAGCTGCGGCCGACGAGATGGATTCCGTTGGCGAGGAGCGCCGAAGCGAGCGTGTCGCCGGCGAGACCTTCGTACCGGATGCCGTCGAACTCGAATGGCAACACTCGAGCGCGGTCGACGATTCCGCCGTGCGGAAGGCGAAAGGGCTGGGTCACGGCGCGGCCTGCGGCAATGGCTCGCCGGGCCCGGCGCTCCCGAGGATCTCATGCGTGCGGGTGTCGCGCCGAACCCTGAACCACTGCCGGCAGCCCGCGCTGTGCAGCCACCATTCGTCGTGCGGCCCCATCGGATTGTCGCGGACGTAGACGTAACGCACCCACACCGCTTCGGACGCCTCGGCCGCCGGGCGCCGCACTGTCGCGTCGCCGCCATAGGTGAACTCGAGCTGGCTCCGCGTACCGCACCAAGGGCAGGGAATCAGCAGCATCTAGTGCATCCACGCATACGGTCCCGCCCCCTTTTCGTCGATCGTGCGGCCTTCGGCGAACCGCTCGAGCGTGAACGCGGCGTTGAGCGCGTGCGGCGCATCGCGCGCGATCGTATGGGCGAGAAGCCAGCCCGACGCCGGCGTCGCCTTGAATCCGCCGTAGCACCACCCGCCCGTCATGTACAGTCCTCTGACGGGAAGCTTGCCGATGATCGGGCTGCCGTCCATCGTCATGTCCATCACGCCGCCCCACGTCCGCATCAGCTTGAGCCGGCCAAAGCTCGGGAAAAGCGCGAGGCATGCACTGACGACATGCTCGATGATCGGCAGATTGCCGCGCTGCGCATAGGAGTTGTAGAAGTCGAGGTCGCCGCCCATCACGAGCTCGCCCTTGTCGGATTGGCTGATGTAGAAATGCACGGCGCCCGACGTGACGACGGTGTCGAGCACCGGCTTGACGGGCTCGGACACCATGGCCTGCAGCACGTGCGACTCGATGGGAAGCTTCAAGCCCGCCATCGCGGCGACGTGGCCGGAATGTCCGGCGACGGCGAGCCCGAGCTTCGACGTCGCAATGAATCCCTGCGTGGTGTCGACACCCGCGATGGCGCCATCTTCGATCCGGATGCCGGTCACCGCGCACTGCTGGATGATGTCGACGCCGCGGCGCATCCGCGGCACGCGCGTAGCCCCAGGCCACCGCGTCGTGGCGGACCGTGCCGCCGCGCGGCTGCAGGAGGCCGCCCAGGATCGGGAAGCGCGCCTCCGGCGAGCAGTCGAGGTTCGGGATCCATCTCGCGATCTCGTTGGCCGACATGAACTTCGCGTCGATGCCATTGAGCCGCATCGCGTTGCCGCGGCGCATCGCCGCGTCCATGTCCGCCGGCGAATGCACGAGGTTCAGCACGCCGCGCGCGCTGTACATCACGTTGAAGTTGAGGTCCTGCGCGAGCTTCTCCCACAGCTTGAGCGAGAACTCGTAGAAATGCGCGTTGGGGTCGAGGTGGTAGTTCGAGCGGACGATCGTCGTGTTGCGCCCGGTGTTGCCGCCGCCGAGCCAGCCCTTCTCGAGCACCGCGACGTTGGCGAGGCCGTGCTCCTTCGCGAGGTAATAGGCGGTCGCGAGCCCGTGTCCGCCGCCGCCGACGATGACCGCGTCGTAGCGAGGCTTGGGCGCAGGACTGCGCCACGCGAGCGGCCAGCCTTCGTGGTAGCTCCGCGCATTGCGCGCCAGCGAGAAGATCGAGTATTTCAACGAAAGCCCCTCCCCTCCGCGCGGCAGATACGGCTGTTGCCGGCCGACGGGATCGCATATTCTAATGGTCCCGAGGGATGCGCGGGATAGAAGACGCGCCTTCACTGTCATCCGCTCGCGCGTGGGACGCGGCGTTTGAATAGCCCGCTACACGGAACGCTGATGGACCTTTCCGAATTCCTGAGAAAGCATGGCGTCGACGCCGCGCGCCACGAGCATCCGGCGGTGATGACGGTCGAGGAGTCGAAGCGGCTCGTGCCGAAGCTCCCGGGCGCCAAGACCAAGAACCTGTTCCTGCGCGACAAGAAAGGACGGCGCCATTTCCTCGTGACGGTGCCGCACGACGTCGCCGTCGATCTCGACGCGTTGGCCGCGGCGCTCGGCGTCGGCGGCGTGGGCTTCGCCTCCGCGGAGCGGCTGCAGAAGCACCTGGGCCTGAAGCCGGGGTCCGTGAGCCTCCTCGGACTCGTCAACGACTCCGCACACGCGGTGGAATTCGTCCTCGACCGCAAGTTGTGGGAAGCCGACGCCGTGCATGCGCATCCGCTCGTCAACACGGCGACGATGGTCGTCCGGCATGCCGATCTCGAACGTTTTCTCGCGGCGACCGGCCACGTGCCGAGGGTGATCGACGTGCCCGCCGCGGCGCCGCGCTGACGCCGGTGCCGCAATCCGCGCGCCCGCGCTACAATAATTCCGGCCCGTCGTCATGCCCGCCTCCCAGCCCCTCAGCGCCCGTCGGAGGCCGCCATGAACCACATCGATTGGTATGTCGAAGGTAACCAATTCGGCAGCTGCAATTGCATCTATGCCTGTCCGTGCCAGTTCGAGGCGTTGCCGACGCACGGCAACTGCCGCGGATTCGAGGTGTTGCGCATCGATCGCGGCCACTTCGGCGACATCGCGCTCGATGGCCTCAAGGTCGCGCTGCTCTATGCGTGGCCCGGGCCGATCTTCGAGGGCAAGGGCGAAATGCAGGTGATCGTCGACGAACGCGCCGACGCGCGCCAGCGCGAAGCGCTGGTGAAGATCGTCCACGGCGAGGAGACCGACGAAGGCGCGACGCATTGGTGGGTCTTTCGCAGCATGTCGGATACGGTGCACGAAACCTTGGTCAGGCCGATCGAGTTCGACGTCGACCTGGACGCGCGTACGGCGCGCGTCGCGATTGCCGGCGTGCTCGAATCGGTCGGCCGGCCGATTGTGAGCCCCGCCACCGGCCAGGAGCACCGGGTGCGCATCGACATTCCAAATGGCATCGAGTTCGAGCGCGCCGAAATCGGCAGCGCGACGACGTCGGCGACCACGGCGATACGGCTCGCTCTCACCGACACTTACGGCCAGTTCAGCCGACTTCGGCATTCCGGGAAAGGCGTCGTTCACGCTTAGGGAGGAAATCTCGTGGCGATGACGCACGTGCTTCGTCGGGATCGCTGGCTGACGATCGCCGGCCTCTCGCTTGTGTTCGTGATCACGAGTGTCTACGTGTTGCTCGGCGCCGGGATGGACATGACGGCACTTGACATGACGCGGATGCCCCGCGACATGGCGATGCCGCAACCGGATTGGACACTGTCGTACGCCGCGCTGATGTTCGCGATGTGGTGGCTGATGATGACGGCGATGATGCTGCCGAGCGCGACGCCGGTCCTGCTGCTCGCGGCCGCGCTCAATCGCCGCGCAGCCCCCGAGCGCCGGCCATACGGCGCGACGGCGTTGTTCGCATGCGGCTACCTGGCCGCGTGGGGCGGCTTCAGCGTGGTCGCCGTTGCCGCGCAGGCTTGGCTGAGCGCGAACGGCACCTTGTCATCGATGCTGCACGTCGGCGAAGGCGCTCTCGCGGGCGGTTTGCTGCTCGCCGCGGGGCTCTGGCAGTTGACGCCACAGAAACGCGCGTGCCTGCGACATTGCCGTTCGCCGGTGCAATTCCTCACGGCGCACCGCCGCAAGGGAGCTGCAGGAGCGTTTGCGATGGGGGCCGAACACGGCGCGCACTGCGTCGCCTGCTGCTGGTTGATGATGGCGCTGCTGTTTGTCGGCGGCATCATGAACCTGTACTGGATCGCCGGGCTGGCAGGCTTACGCCCTCGCCGAGGAGCTGTTGCCTGCGGGCGAGCGCGTCGCGCGTGTCACGGGAGCGATTCTCGCCGCGGTCGGAATCGCGCTGCTGGCGTCGGCGGGCGTCGCCGCTTGCAATCACGGGCCGCTGTGCGCGCGCCTCGCTCATTCCAGCGCGTAAAGGTAGCCGTCCGTGCTTCCGAAGAAAACGACGCCGCCGACGATGAGTGGCGACGAGAAGATCGAGCCAATGCCGAATTGCCGGGAGGTCGCGACGAGCGGATTCTCGCGCCAGTTGGACCAGAAGAGCAGCGGCGTATTGAATTTGCGGTCCGCGGTGAGAACCCAGCCTGCGTTCTGCTTCGACACGTCGGTCTGGTATTCCCAAAGCAGGTCTCCGCTGTCGAAATCGCGCGCCTCCAGCGTGCCGTTGAGCACGCCGACGTAGACCGTTTTTCCCGCCACCGAAGGTGAGGAAAACACATAGGCCTTGCCTTGCTGCCGGATGAGCTCCCTGCCGGTCTCGGCATCCAGAACGACGTAGAGGCTCGAATCGGAGGTGCCGAAGATCACCTTTCCCTGCGCCACCGCGGGTGAGCTGATCACCCAGCTTCCGGCGGCGTCGAAGTGCCACTTCTCGCGACCGGTGGCGGCATCGAGCGCATACAGCCTCGAGTCCCTGCAACCCGTGTAGACCACACCGTTCACGACCGCGGGCGACGACTGGAAGCCGACCTGGTTGTGGATGAACGGATCTTCTCCGCCGTGAAACCGCCACTTTTCTGCGCCCGTCCTGGCGTCGACCGCGTAGAAATAACTGTCCCAGCTGCCGAAGAACACGACGCCATCGGCATGCGCGGGGGAGGCGTGGACCACATCGCCCGTGCGGAATTTCCAGTTCAACGCTCCGGAAACGGCATCGAGCGAGTAGACGTGGCCGTCGCCGCTCCCGAAGAACACCGAGCCCTCAACCACGACCGGGCTCGACAGGAAGACGTCGAACGGATCGGCGATCGTCTGATTCCTCGGTTGCATTCCATGCAACCCCTTCGCTTCGAATCGCCGCTCGCCGCCGGTGGCGAACGTCCACTGCGTCGCCCCGGTCTTCGCGTCGAGCGCATAGAATTTGCCGTCGTAGCTGCCCACATAAACGACATTGCCCGCGATCGCCGGCGTCGCGGCAACGGGACCGCCGGTCCGGCGCTTCCAGAGCTGGCGCCCGTCACCTGCGTCGACTGCGTAGACATTTCCGTCGTCGCTCCCGAAATAGATCACCCCATCGTTGTAGACCGGTGACGAGACGATCCGGTCGCCTGTCGGGAACTTCCATTTGACGCGAGGGAGCTCACGGGGTCCGTCGCCGCGGTACGTGCCGTTGTGAGCGGCGTCGCCACGAAACATCGCCTGCGCAAACACGGCGCCGGAAACCAGCAGGCCGACGAGCGCAATTGCGGTGGCCACGGTTTTCACGACGTCCTCCGGGAAGAGCGGCGCAACACGAGCGGCAGTTCGACGGGTCCGAGCTCGATCGTGCCGCGGATCTCGCCGGCCTCGCTGAAGACACGCCCCTCGAACGAGACTCGGGTCGACTGCGATTCGACTCTCAGCAAATTGCCTTGCTGGACGACGAGATCGACCGGGAGATCATTCGTCATCTTGCCCACGATGACGAATCGGGCGCTCGCCCCGGTGTCTCCGTGATTCTCGAGAGTGATCGTCACGCGGCGCGGATAGCCGCCGAGCTCGTATTCACCGATCCATTGGTCCTCGAGATCGCGTTGGACCGGCGTGCTTCGCGGCGGCGATTCGACCTGCGCGGGCCCCACCTTCCTGAGCGCGAATTTGGCGACGTTGCCGGCCTGCCGCATTTCGCCCGCCATGGCGTCGGCGGCCATCAGCCGCGCGCGGAATCCGGCGGGGCCCTGCGTCGGGGCGCGGAGCACGGTTCCGATGTCGAAGGACACGTCGGTGTCGGTCACGGCGAGATTCGACAACGCTGCGCCCTTGACGCCGAGCCCAGGGATGACGATCGATCCCGCCCAGCCGCCGGCGCTCCCCTGCGCGAGATCAACGATCAGTTGCAGCTCGCTACCCGGGATCTCGATCCGGCCCTCCCAACGACCTTCCGGGGGTCGTGCGGCACTGCACGCAAGGGCAGGAAGGCAGACGATGAGCGCGATCAGCGTGCGGCGCATGAGCAGTCTCCAGAATGACCAACGGTCGATCGTACGTGGGCGTGGCACGAATAGCACCCACGCGACGGGCCGCGATAGACCGCGACAAGTCGTCCATGCGCGCGACGACACGGGCTGGAGCGCGTGCGGCCAGGCGACCGGTCGCGAGGAGCCGCGCACCCGATCGAATCGAAATTGCCATCAGTGGGCCATCTCTGGCCCGTCCCGCCGATAGGGCGTCGCGTCCCTCCGTCCGCGTCGTGCGTCTGTCCTTCTTCCGTCGCAGATTTCGCGGGGCGCACAGGTTTACAAAACCCATTTGATGCGCTCAAGATCAAATAGGCAAACGGAAATCTTTGATGTCAGTTATCGAAAAGTGAGATCAATACCATGCAAGTATCCTTTCAGCAGCTGCGCGCATTTGCGTCGGTCGCGCGATATGGCAGTTTCACCCGCGCCGCAATCGCTCTTCATACGTCACAGTCTGCGTTGAGTTCGCGAATCGCGCAGCTCGAGAAGTCCATCGGAGCGAGGCTCTTCGACCGCAGACGCGCTCCGTGCGATTGACCCGAATCGCTCGCGACCTCTTGCCCTCTGTAGAACGCATCCTTGGTGACACGGAGGCCTTGGTCGGGCAAACCAAGGATATCTCGGCGGGAATCGCGGGCCGCGTCGTGATGGCCGCACTTCCGTCGATCTCTGCGACCGTACTGCCTCCCGTAATCTCGCAGTTTCTTCGGGAAAATCCCCGCATCTCGCTCGTACTGAAAGATGCGCTAGCCCAGGAAATTGCGGATATGGTTCGAAACGACGAAGTGGATTTCGCCATATCGAGTCCGATTGTTGGCGATAGCTCGTTCGAATTCACGCTCCTTACGACGGATCGAATGGCGGCGATCTTTCCCAAGAAGCATCCTTTGCATCGCGTCGCCTCGCTGAAGCTGGAGCAACTGATCGACTATCCGCTCATTCTGATGGACCGAAGCAGCAGCGTTCGTCACGTCATCGAAGACGCGCTTCGGGCAAAGGGTCGATTGGCGCAGCCGGCGTTTGAAGTCGCATTCATGTCGACTGCAATCGGCATGGTCCGCGCGGGCTTGGGCGTTACGGTATTGCCGGCCGCATCGCTGGAGGTACAGAGCGCCACCGATCTCGGATGCCGGAATTTCGCCGATCGCATTCTCATGCGGCAAATCGGCATTCTCAAGCGGCAAGGTCGGTCGATGGCGCCCGCTGTCGAGAAATTCGTCGCGTTCTTGATCAGCAGCTCCAAAGGTTCGCGTCGACGAAGCGCGTGACAGCGGCGCTAACACCTGACGGCGACGGAGTCGCCTGCCGCGTTGACCATTAGCGGTTGCTCGCCGCCGGCGCGACGGCGAACCAGTTGCGCGCGGCATCGTCAAGCACGAGTGGCATGACGAACTCGCGCTCCACTCCCACGGCAAACGCGCGTCGAATCGTACGGAGAACTAGCTCGCTTCGTTCGTTCGGCGATTCATCTGCATAGTCGAATAACTGTGATTGAAATTATCCGTTGGCAATTGAAAGCGAGACCGGTTCTAATTGTCGCGTCCCGCACTGCAGCAGCGGCAGGCAAGGTCGATACTCGCGCCCCATTGCAAGGCATCGAGCAACTCTCTTGGAGGAGACAGATCGTGAATCTGAAATATAGACACGCGGCAAATTGCGCCGGCATTGTGCTGGCGCTCGGTTTGTCGACTGCCGCCACGGCAGCGCCGCCGGAAATACTGGTGTTATCGAATCGCGCGGATCTAGTCTCGGGTGGTGACGCGCTGGTTGAAATCAGGGTACCGACCTGGGTCAACCTTGCTAAGGGGGTCAAGGTCGACGTTGACGGTGTCAACGTCAATGGCGCATTCGCGGTTCGCGCCGACGGCCGCTACTACGGTCTGGTGACCGGCTTGAAGGTGGGCGCCAACGTACTGACAGCGACAATGCCCGGCGGGCGCGCACGTATCACGATCACGAACCATCCGATCGGCGGGCCGGTGTTTTCGGGTCCGCAGCTGCAGCCATGGACCTGCAGACAGCGACTTCCAACCCATCGTTAGGACCGGCAATCGACGCGCAATGCAATGCGCCGACGCAGTATCGGTACATGTACCGGACGACAGCGGGCCAGTTCGCAACCTACAATCCCGTCGGCGCCGCCACCTGCGAATCTGGCCACGACCACGACCGATCATGGAATCACCGTCCCCTACATCGTAAGGATCGAGCGCGGAACACTGAATCGCGGCATCCACGAGATCGCGGTGCTGTTCGATCCGAACGCGCCCTGGACACCGTGGGCAGGGCAACCGCAATGGAACCGCAAGCTGGTCATCCAGTACGGCGCAGGAACCAGCCAGCAGTATCGCCAGGGCACGCCGGAGTCAGTGCTAAGCAACGAAGCGCTTTCAGCCGGATTCGCTGTCGCCAACTCATCGATGCTCGTAAATGGTCAGCACTCAAACTTCGTGACCGCCGCGGAAACGACGATGATGTTGAAGGAGCACTTTATCGAAAGCTATGGCGAGATCCGCTACACGATCGGCGAGGGCAGCTCGGGGGGCGCGTTGCTGCAGCACCTGATCGGCGACGCCTATCCGGGACTCCTGGACGGGCTGCGGCCCACGCAGCGATTGGGAGGATTCGATCGCAGGTGCCTATCGCGAGTTCGCCGACAGCGGCGCTCTCCTGCAGGCGCTCAACGGTTCTTCGCTCACCTATTCGGCGAACGAGCGCACCGCCATCGCTGGATGGGGCCCGGGCAATGCAAACGTCTACAACATCGAGAACGGCAGGCTGGGCGATTACAACCGTCCCGACGACGGCACAAACTGCGCGGGTGCCGATAGCTACAACCCCACGACGAATCCGACGGGTGTTCGCTGCACGTTCCAGGATTTCATGGTGAACTACATCGGCCGCAGGCCCGACGGCAAAGC
Organism: uncultured beta proteobacterium; assembly: GCA_963840945.1. GTDB lineage: Bacteria > Pseudomonadota > Gammaproteobacteria > Burkholderiales > Casimicrobiaceae > CAIWHR01. The sequence goes on from CAWJAU010000023.1 coordinate 342,701, forward strand.
GAACCTCGTGTGGGACAACGTCGGCGTCCAGTACGGATTGAAGGCCCTGCTGAACGGCGAGATCAGTGCCGAGAAGTTCGTGGACGTCAACGTGCGGGCGGGCGGCTACGACGTGGACGGAAGGTGGCTGCCACAGCGCAGCGCGATGGAACCCGAAGTGGCTGCGCTTCTTCATCGTACGGGCCAGGTCACCTTCGGGCGCGAGCTTGGAAAGATTCCGGAAATTGCGATTCGCGGCACGAACAACAACGACTACCACTACCCGTTCCGCACATACGTCAACCGCAACCGGCTAATTGCGACCAACGGTAACGCCGACAACCACGTGTTCTGGACCGCTCCGCCTGCCAGCCAGAGCACATTGAAAGCGATGGATCGCTGGCTCGCCGCCATCAAGGCCGATACGAGCAACGATCCGCCGGAAGTGAAGGTCGTGCGCAACAAGCCCGCAGATGTCGTCATCGCCTGCTGGATCGGCGGTGTGCAGATTACCGATCAAACGGTCTGCAATGCGACGTATCCCTACTTTCGGTGAGCCGCGCACCACCGCTGGAGAAAGCCCCACCATCTACACGATGAAATGTCAGCTCAAGCCAATGAATCGCAACGACTACAACGTTACCTTCACTGACGCCCAATGGGCGGCGCTACAGGGCGCGTTCCCGACCGGCGTCTGTGATTTTTCGAAACCGGGCGTCGGATTCCAGCCGACCGTGCCGTGGCTTACTTACGCCGGCGGCCCCGGTGGCGTTCCTCTGGGCGATGCGCCGGTGTCGCTGCCAGGTCCCTGAGGTGATCGGTAGCGTATCTGGACGGGCCCGGACACGACATTTGGAGGAGATAGATCGTGAATCTGAAATGTAGACACGTAGCGAATAGCGTTGTCGGTCGTGCTGGCCCTAAGCTTGATGAGCGCGGCGACCGCCGCGGGGCGCGCCCGAAATCGTCGTGTCTATCCAATCGTGCGGACCTGATCTCCGGCGGTGACGCCCTGGTTGAGCTCAAGTTACCGGCTGGCGCCAATCCGGCCTTCCTCAAAGTCGATGTCGATGGCAGAAGCGTGAGGAGTGCTTTTGCGGTTCGTGCCGACGGTCGCTTCGCTGGCTTGGTGACCGGTCTACAAATTGGTGCCAACACGTTGCGAGCAAAGTTGCCCGGAGGCGGATCCACCATCGTCATCACCAACCACGACCTCGGCGGGCCGGTGTTCTCGGGCACGCAGGTCGACCAGTGGGTCTGCACCACCAAGGTCAACAATCCTACGCTGACCAACCCCGACCTGGGCGATCCGCTCGACGCCAAGTGCAACATCGCCGAACCCAAGTTCTACTACCGGTACCGCAACCTGTCGAACCAGTTCGTCGACTACGACCCGGCGAGCCCGCCGGCGGCGAACTTGATCGCCAACACCACCACCGATGAAGGCAATGTCGTGCCCTACATCGTGCGCGTCGAGCGCGGGGTCATCAATCGCGGCAAGTACGACATCGCCTACCTGGCCAACCCGGCCAACCCGACAGCGGGCTGGTCGCCTTTCCAGAAGGTCCCCAACTGGAACGGCAAATTGTTCTGGGGGTTCGGCTCGGGCTGCGAATACGGGCGCTCGCAAACGAACCCGCCCGGCGTCATCAATGACACCCAGCTCAGCCGAGGCTACATGGTCGCCGGGTCGGAAATGACGCAGTACGGCACGCACTGCAACGACGTCACCTCGGCCGAGACCGTGATGATGATCAAGGAGCGGATCGAAGAAGCCTACGGCAAGATTCGCTTCACGCACGCGACAGGAAGTTCGGGCGGCGCGCACCAGCAACATCTGCATTCTGCCAACTATCCGGGCCTGCTGCAGGGCATCAACCCCGGCGATACGTTCCAGGACACGTGGACGTCGGGACGCGAATTCGCCGACTGCGGCCTGCTCAAGCGCTACCACGATGCGAACGCCATGCAGCCGTGGAACATGACCATCAACGAGCGCGGCCAGACCGCCGGTCACCGCTGGAACCAGGTCTGCGAGGGTCCGGCCAACACGAACATGGCCAGCCGTACCCCGTTCTACATGGATCCGGAAGTCGGAGGCGCGGGTTGCGGAACCCATCCCAACCGCTGGTCTTCGACCAACACGGACGGCATCCGGTGCACATTGCAGGACTTCAACATCGCGGTCTTCGGCCCACGCGACGCCACGGGCTATGCCAAGACGCCGCAGGACAACCTCGGCATCCAGTACGGGTTCCGTGCGCTGAACAACGGGACGATCACAAAGGAGCAGTTCCTGAAGTTGAACGAAGGCATCGGCGGCTACGATATCAACGGCCAGTGGCAAGCCGCGCGCATGGTCGCCGATCCAGGCGCCGTTGAGATCACGCACCAGTCCGGACGTGTCTCGACCGGCAAGGGCATGGGCGAAGTGGCGATCATCGACAGCCGCAACTTCAACATCATCGAGGAGCACTACGACTTCCGCGCATGGGTGATCAAGAACCGCATCAACGAGTATTGGGGCGACGATGACAACCAGGCGATCTGGCGCACCAGGGGAGGCGGCACGACGGGTCGGTCGGCCTTCCTGGTGATGGATGACTGGCTGACGCTCGTCGAGGCGGACAATACGCCGGGCCGTACGTTGCGCCAGAAGATCATCGCCAACAGGCCCGTCGAGGCCGTGGACCGCTGCTGGCGCATCACCGCCCCGGTTGGCTGGTCGACCGACGTCGACTACTGCAATCTGAGCGTCGACCCGAACATGATTGCAAATACCACCGGCTCGGGCGCCACGCTCATTCCGAGCCCGACCAACGACCAGTGGCCGGTGTACCGCGACACCCGTTGGGCTGCTGGCGAGGACAACACGAGCGACATCATGAAGTGCCGACTGAAGACGCCTGTTCGCGGCGACTACACGGTTACGTTCACCGACGCGGAATGGGCCCGCCTGCTGGCGGCCTTCCCGGCCGGCGTGTGCGACTACAGCCAGCGTGGCATTGGCCAGGATACACCGCCGGCGCAGTGGATAACCTTCAAGAACGGGCCAGGAGGCCAGCCGCTCGGCAATCCGCCGGTGTCGCAGCAGTTCCGATAACAACGATACGGCGGCCAAGGCTCTCGCAGTGAGGGCCTTGGCCAGCCGCCTTCAGAATAGAGAGATACCAGTAGACATGAAAGTACGAGCGCGCTTTGTCATCGTTACGCTGATTACCATTGGACTGTTCGCCGAAATGCGCGGGCACGATGGCGTCTTAGGCACTTCGCCGCAGATTTTGCCGCCCATCGCTTCGGGTCATGCGACTCCACAAGCTCGGGAACCCTCGACTAGTACACAAGCGTTGCCTGCTCTCCCGTCGGCAGATGGACTTACACGCTCGTTACCTTCCGATACGTCGCGCAAGGTGGCCGAGACTCTTAATGGTGAAGTATCTGTAGGCCTTAGTGCGGAGCTGAACCCAAACTTCGGCGAGGTATTTCAGCTTGAGTTAAATACCGACTCCCGTCGCCCCGCTAGCCGAATCACATTCACGGTCAACTACGACCCCATGATGCTCCGCCTCGTTGGGGTGCGTAGCAGCGAGTTTGTTGTGCGTCCAACCGATATAGCGAGCTTCACCGTGCGAGCACCCGCCAATACAGAGGGGCAACTCATAGTTTCCTGGGATGGTCGATCGATCAAGGGCATCGGCGTTTTAGGCCGTGTTGAATTTGAGCTGTACGCGTCTGGTTCTACTGAAATCACGTTGTCCGATATCGAAGTTGTGGATGTGCGTGGAGTAGCGGTTGAAGTAGCGATTCCACCGCCCGTCCGCGTGGAAAGACATATAAGCTAAAGCTATAATCGTCCTGCCCATCTTGCACTCTGCACTCGCCTCAGACCTGCCCGATGCGAACCTTCCTGTGATGCATTCGCCCCTCGCATTCGGCCTTGACATTGATCGCTTTCTCTCCAGACAAAGGATGAGCATGTTTTCTCACTGCCGCAGCTTCCTCATGATTGGCGTGGCCGCCCTTGGGATGTCAGGTATCGCGCAGGCGCAGTATCCCGACAAACAATTCACCTTCGTCGTGCCCTTTGCGGCCGGAAGCGCCACAGACCAGCTCGCCCGTGCACTCGGTCAGGAAGTCACCAGAATCACAAAGCAGGGCGTGATCGTCGATAACAAGCCGGGTGCATCGGGCTTTATCGGTGCGGAGGTGGTAAAGAAGGCAGCGCCGGATGGCTATACCGTATTTATCACAACCAACACGACTCACGCGGCCAATGAACACCTCTTCAAGAAGCTTCCCTACGACCCTATCAAGGACTACCTGCCGGTCACGGGTCTAGGGAAGGGCGGGCAGATCATGATCGTCAACATGAACACGCCCGCGAAGAGCGTCGCGGAATTCATCGCGCTCGCGAAGGCCCAGCCCGGGAAAATCAGCTTCGGAAGTGGCAGTAGCTCATCGCGGGTGGCGGGTGAGATGTTGCAGCAGTTGGCCGGCATCGAGCTCCTGCACGTGCCTTACAAGAGCAATCCGCTCGCGATCAACGATCTTCTGGGCGGGCAGATCAACATGATGATTACGGACACCGCCACCGGCTTGCCGCAAGTGAAGGGCGGCAAGGTGCGCGCGCTCGCCGTCTCCACATCCAAGCGCTCGCCGCTCACGCCCGATCTCCCGACCATCGACGAAGCCGGGGTCAAGGGGTACGACATGGGCTTCTGGTTCGCGGCATACGTGCCCGCGAACACGCCGGCAGCCGTCGTGGACAAGCTGCACGACGTTCTCGTCGAGGCGACCAAAGGCGCGGCGATGCAACAGTACTACAGCAACACGGGCACCGACCCATTCGTAACCTCGCCCGCCGAGCTTGGCAAGTTCCAGTTGGCGGAGTCCGAAAAATGGAAGAACATCATCAAAAAGGCAGGCATAGAGGCGGAGTGAGTCGCCTCGTCAGGGCCCATTGAGCGGGATTCATGCGTACATCGTTGCGAATAGGCGGTGGAGCGGGATTTGCGGGCGATCGGCTGGATGCGCCCCTCGTTCTTGCCGAGCGTGGCGCGCTCGACTACCTGGTGCTCGAGTGCTTGGCCGAACGCACAATTGCGCTGGCGCAGCTTCGGCGACGGCGCGACCCTGCCAGCGGCTTCGATACCCGATTGGCCGCTCGAATCGAAACACTGCTGCCCATTCTGAAGAGCCGGGGAATCAAGCTCGTCACAAACTGCGGCGCAGCCAATCCACTCGCGGCAGCAGATGCGATTGTAGCCATCGCTCGCCGCTTGCGCATTCCTATCAAGGTTGCGGCCGTCACGGGCGACGATGTGCTCACCGCGCTCGATCTTGACGAGCCGACAATGGAGGGCGGCAAACCGACATCGACGTACGCTCCGATCATTTCGGCCAATGCCTATCTTGGCGCCGAGGCCCTGCTGCCCGCACTAGCCAGTGGCGCGGACATTATCGTCACGGGGCGTGTTGCCGATCCTTCGCTATTTGTGGCGCCATTGATGCACGAGTACGGTTGGGCGCCGGAGGACGTAGACCGCCTCGCCTGTGGCACCGCGGTAGGTCACCTCCTCGAATGCGCGGGGCAGCTGTGCGGGGGCTACTTCGCCGATCCTGGTCGCAAGGAAGTCCCCGACATGGCGCGCCTCGGTTTCCCGTTCGCGGACGTAGACGCCGATGGCAACGCCGTTCTCGGCAAAGTTGCCGGCACCGGGGGACGTATCACCCGCGCAACGGCGACCGAGCAACTTCTCTATGAGGTTACCGATCCCTACGGATACCTCACTCCGGACGTCACGGCTGACTTCTCCGCGGTCACGTTGACGGAAACAGCGCAGGATCGCGTCGCGGTGAGGGGCGCGCGCGGCCGCGCGCGGCCGTCGGCACTCAAGGTAAGCGTAGGCTATCTTGCAGGATTCGTGGGCGAAGGCGAGATTGGGTATGCCGGAACCAACGCCATGGCCCGTGCTCAACTCGCGGCCCAGATCCTCCGCGAGCGGCTCGCCGGACGTTATTCCGAGTTGCGAATCGACCTTGTCGGCAGCACTTCATTGCACGGCCGCGCCTTCGATAGCAAGGAACGACCATACGAGATACGCCTGCGCGTAGCTGCCCGCGCGAAAACGCCGGAAGAAGCTGCACTCGTCGGCGATGAGGTCGAAGCTTTGTACACCAACGGCCCGGCGGGAGGCGGCGGTACCCGTAAATACGTTACCGAGCAAATTGGCATCGTTTCCACGCTGCTCGACCGCGCCCGCGTCAGCACGAAAGTTACCGAGCGAGAGTGGGATGCACATGCCGAAGTTGTATGACGTTGCGCACTGTCGGGCCGGCGACAAAGGCAATACTTCAATTCTTTCCCTGATTGCCTACCGGCCGGAGGACTATCCTTTACTCGTGGAGCGCGTCACGGTCTCAGCCGTCGCGCTGCATCTGCGCGGGATAGTGCAAGGCGACATTCGGCGCTATGAACTCCCGCAACTTGGCGCGCTGCAATTCGTCTGCGAACACTCTTTGAACGGCGGGGTGACGACTTCATTAGCGCTTGACGCACATGGCAAGTCGCTGTCGTTCGCCCTGCTGGAACTCGAGATCTGACTGGCGAGAGTAGGTCAACGCCGCTGCGTAGGCTGCAGAATAAAACAACCGGCGGCGTCCGGCATTGCCACCGCACGCCGCCGGTTTCATGCTTTCAATCTTACGGCTTTTCGTACGCGACGAAGACGTTCTTGCCGCCTTTGATGATCCATTGCCCCATGCCGCGGCCCAGTTGGTCGCCGTTGGGAGTGAACTCGCAAGTCGAGCCGGCGCCCGCGAAATTGATTGCCTTGCCGGCACGGATCAGCTTCAGGGCATCGACCACGTCGTCGACGTTGTCTCCCGGTCCGTTGCCCACGGCGATGATCTGCTTCGACCAATCGGCGGCAACCGGGCTTTTGGCTTTCTCCATTGCCATCGCGACCACCGCGATTTGGTCGTGGGTGTTGGGCGGGAACAAGTACAACTTGTCGTCGGGTGCGTCCATCAGCTTGAGGAATTTCTTATAGCCGGGCGCGCTCGTGTCTGGCATGGGCTGGAAATGGCGGATGCCTTCTGCGACCTGTGGCCCTACCGCCTCGACAAACTTGCCTTCGGCGTCCGCCATGATCGACAGCGCGATCACCTTGCTGTCGAACCCGCCGCGGTAGACTTCCTTCATGATCGACACGAAATCGGGCAGCAGGCCGAAGCAGCACACGGCCTCCGGCTTCTTGCCGAAAATGCGCTCGACCTCGGCACGGTACGATGGCTGCTCGGGGTTGTAGATCAACGAATCCGTCACGGTGCGGCCTGCGGCCTTCATCTGTTCCTCGACCGACTTCATGATCGGCAGCACGAAGGCATTCTGCAGGCCCATGATCCCGATGGTCTTGAAGTCAAGGCGCTGCACCGCGCGGCCGATCACGATGCCCCAGTCGGTCGCCTTCATCTGGAAACGCCACACGTAACCTTGGGTGTCACCTTCGGTGATCGCGTTAGCCGCGCTCGACACCATCAACACCGCCTTGTTCTGGATCGCGATCGGTCGCGATGACATACCCTCCGGCGTGCCCCAGTAACCAACCAATGCCTGGGCTTTGTGCACGTTGATGAATTTCTGCGACAGGTTGGCCGCCACCGCAGCGCTCGACTCCGAGTCTTCGATAAAGAGCTCGAGCTTGCGCCCGCCGAGGATGCCGCCGGCATTGTTGATTTTCGCCGTCGTGCGCTTGGCGGCCTCGGCCATGTCGGGACCGTAGGGGCCTGCGTTACCGGTCATCGGCAGAGCCACGCCAATCGGAATCGTTGCGCCTTGCGCGTGCGCGAGGTTGAGAAAAGGCGCCGCAATCGGCAACGCGGCCGCCGCGCTCAGCGTTTTAAGGACCTTGCGACGGGAGAACTTCTTCATTTGACACCTCCTGACGATGCATCGAACCGCGGTACCTGCCTGTTTTAACCCATACCTTGCATCACTTGATATCCACCTGCAAGCGATATTCGCGCGCGAACCCCTGCGGCCGAAATATCAGCAGCAGGATCAAGCCGACACCGATGATGATGATGCGGATGGCGGCGAGCTGGTCGGAATCGAGCGCTGGGATCAGATCCTTGATGAAACGCGAGCCTTCGAGCAGCACCATCACAAAGGCGGCCCCCCAGATTGCGCCGTAGTGGGCGCCGCGCCCGCCCGCGATCACCGCCATGAACGCATAGGCGATTACGATATTGGAAAACTGCGTCGGGTCTATGTACTGGTAATAGAATCCGTGAAACGAGCCCGCGAGCCCGATGACTGCGCCGCCGATGGCAAAAATGCGCACGCGCGCCCACAGCACGTGCTTGCCGAGCGTCGCCGCCACTACGTCGTCTTCACGCAGAGCGCGCACGATGCGGCCGAATGGCGAGCGTGCAATCACGTTGAGAAACCACACCGTGCCGAGCAGCAGCACGACCGCCAATCCAAGCTGGAAATACTGGTAATACTCGGAGGCGATCACGTCACCCAGCGGCCGCGGCACACCGGTAAGCCCCAGCGCGCCTTTGGTCAGCCAGTCTTCATTGAGCACCACCAGCCGCAGCATCTCGCCGGCACCGAGTGTCACGATCGCGAAATAGTCCTCCTCGGTCACACGCAGCGTGACGAGCGCGACTATGCCGCACGCCGCCGCGACGATCGCCATCGCCCCCAGCGTCGCGAAGACCGTATTGGCACCGCCTTTCAACATGAGCAGCGCGCAGCTGTAGGCGCCGAGCGCGTACAGCCCCGCCAGTCCGAAGTTCACCATCCCCCCGAGACCCCACTGAAAATTGAGCGCGAGCGCAAGGATGGCCGTAAAGCAGACTACGGTGGCCATCAGGACCAGGTAGGAAATCATCGGCGTCTCATTTGCGGATGTACGGTTGGCCAAACAATCCTTGCGGACGGAAAATGAGTATCAGCGCGATCACGCACAGCGGAATGCCGATCCGGTAGTTGGGTGGGATGACCAGCGTCGCAAGCTCGCTCACGATGCCGATGATCAGCGCACCGACAAAAGCGCCGAGCGGACTACCGAGCCCGCCGAGGATCGCCGCGGCGAACACCGTCACCACATAGCTCGCGCCCATCAGCGGCTCTAGCGCGCGGTCCATGCCGATCAACATGCCGCCCACCGCGAGCAGCATGCCGGCGATAAACCATGTCCAGCGGATGATGCGCGGACTCTCGATGCCGCGCACCAGCGCAAGCGCCGGGTTGTCGGAAACCGCGCGCATCGCGCGCCCGATCGGCATGCGCGTCAGCAGAAAATACATCGCGAGCATAGCCAGGGTGGAGACGGCGATGGTGATCATCTGTTCACGGTTCATGCGGATATCGAGAAAACGGAACGGACGCGCGAGCTCGATCGCGAAGCTGCGCGCCGTGTTCCCGTAGGCAAGGCGGGCGATATTCTCCAGCACGAAACCCAGCCCGAGCGAAGCCACCATCAACGTGATCGAGTCGCGTTCCCTGAGCGGCCTGAACGTCAGGTAATCGATCGCGATCAGCAAGCCGCCGTAAGCAACGGCGACAACCGCCGTAGCGATCGTCAGCGGCCAGCCGAGCTGGACGTTCAACGCAAATACCATGTAGGCGGCGAGCGTCATCATCGCGCCGACCGCGAAGTTCGGAAACTTCAGCACTCCGAACAGAAGCGTTACCGACAGCGCGGGAAGCGTAACGATTATGCCGGTGATCAAACCGTTGAAAGCGGTCTGCAGCATCAGGGCGCCACCGCCTCTTCCCGTGCATCGCCCAGATACAAGCTGTGCAAATCCTTCATGCCGAGCACCTCGCCCGCGGGCGCGGTCATGCGCACGCGGCCATTGGCCATAACCACGCAGGTGTCGGAAATACGCAGCGCCTCGATCGCGTTTTGCTCGACCATCAATACCGATACGCCCTTGGCGTTGATCTTGCGCACCGTTTCGAAAATATCTGCCATGTACTTGGGCGACAACCCGGTCGAGGGCTCATCAAGCATCAGCATCTCGGGGCGAACGACAAGCGCGCACGCAAGCGCCAGCATCTGGCGCTGGCCGCCGCTCAAGTTTCCCGCGCGCGCCTTGAATTTCCCCGGCAGCTCGGGAAACAGCTCCAGCAATTCATCGGAAATCACCGCGTCGCCGCGCGCTTTCGCGTCGGCCATGAATTCGCGCGCGATCTTCAGATTTTCGAGCACCGTCAAGTTGCGGAACACGTTGTACTCCTGCGGCATGTACGACAACCCTGCCCTGACACGCTTGGGCGGACTCAAGTCCTTCAGGCTCTGTCCTTTGAGCACGATGTCGCCCTGCCGTACCGTCAGCAGACCCGCCAGCGTCTTGAGCAAAGTTGATTTGCCCGAGCCATTCGGCCCGATGATCGTCACCACTTTGCCAGCCGACAACGTCACGTCGATGCCTTTCAGGATGTCGCCCTCGCCGTAGCCGGCGTGCAATTGCCTGATCGAAAGTATGTCGGTCATTGGGGCACCCTTGGCGCTACGCGCCTTCCCTCCGGGACGGAGTAATTCGCGCCCTGGGACGGCCGGGCGGCGCTCATGCGACTTTACCCAGATACGCATGCATCACGTCGCGATTGGAGGCAACTTCCTTGAACGTGCCCGAGGTCAGCGTGCGTCCCTCCGCCAGTACGTAGATCGGATTGCACAGTTCGGCGATGACGTCCATGTCGTGCTCGATGATGGCGAACGTAAGGCCCTGCCCGCGCAGCTTGATGAGGGTATCGCCCAGCACCTTGGTCATCTGCGGGCTGACGCCGGCGGTCGGCTCGTCCAGGAGGATGATTTTCGGATCGAGCATCAACGCGCGCGAAATTTCAAGCAGCTTTTTCTGGCCGCCGGAGAGATTTTTCGCCGGTTCGTTGGCGAGTTGCCACAAATTGACTTGCTCGAGCAGCGCGCGCGCCTTGGCAATTGCGTGCTGCTGCTCGGCGCGCACGCGCGACGGCGAACAGAAATTTCGCCACACGCTGTCTCCGCTCATGCCAGAGCTCGCCAGCAGCATGTTCTCGAGTACGGTCAGCTGCCCAAGCTCGCGCGAGATCTGAAAGGTGCGGACCAGTCCGGCTTGCGCCATCTCGTCGGGCCGCAAGTCCACGATGTTCCTGTCCTCCAGCGTGATGGCGCCGGCATCGGGTGGAATGAGGCCGCCGACGATGTTGAACAACGTCGATTTGCCGGCGCCATTGGGACCTATGATGCCAGTGATGCTTTGCGCGCCGATCGCGATGCTGCAGCCGCTCAGGGCCTGAAAGCCGCCGAAGGACTTGAAGACGTTTTTCGCGCTCAACATGAGGATATCAGGTCGTCTGCGACACGATGGCAATGAGCAAGCGCTGTTACCAGCTATTCAAACGTTACAATCCACCAGCCTGCTAGTGGGATGGCCTCACCAACGCGCCCAACCGGCGTGAAAGCTCCTTGGCGGCGGCACCCACTACTTCCGCGAACGCTTCTACGTTCGGCTCGAGACGTTCCCGTGGGCCGGAAATGCCGACGGCGGAAATCACTTTTCCGTGCCGATCGAAAACCGGCGCGCCGATCCCCCATACCGACGCGCGCCACTCTCCGCGGTTGACCGCGTAGCCGAGGCGCCGTGTCTCGGCCGCTGCGCGCAAGACCTCTTCGGCTCCCACATTCGTCGCCTCGGTCCAGCGAAGGGCCGCGCGCCCGACCTCTGCGATCTCCCGTTCGTCGCGCCAGGCCAGGAGTGCCTTCCCGGTCGCTGTCGCATAGGCCGGTGAACGTCCTCCGACGGCGGTGTACGAACGAATCGGATGCAGGCCATCCACTTTCTCGACATAGACAGAGCAGCCGTCTTCGTAGGCGGCGTAGTGCGCGGTCTCGCCGGTACGATCCACGAGCCCACGGAGCAAGGGAATCACCTCGTCGCGAATCGCCTCGGCGTTGAATGCGGCGCAACCGATCTGCCACATCTTGAGGCTCACTGCGTATTCGCCATGGGCGGTGCGCCGCAAGAAGCCTCGTGCGGTAAGCACGGAGATCAGGCGCAGCAACGTCGATTTCGGGAGACTGACCTCCTTCGCAATCTCCGTAAGCGTCCGCCGTTCCGAGAGTCCGACGCACTCCAGCACGAGCAGCGCTTTCGCCACCGAGCTCATGCGCGGGATGGCAGCCTTGACCGAGCCGGTGCGAGGTGCAGCGAGCTTCATGGGCGCTTCGTCCGCCGCGCGGCGCGCTCTTCGCGGGTACGGCGCGCGTGTTCGCGTGTCCGCTCGGCGAGCCCTTCACGCCACGTCGAGCGCAGAAGCTCGGCCCGGTCGCGTTCCGAAGGCATGTCCCGTGTGAGCCGCAAGATCGCCCGCAACGTTTCGGAATCGAGCGCCTCCGAACCCCGGAGGATCTCGTCCAGGCGACTGGCCACGGTGTCCTCGGCGCAAAGCGAGCTCAGCAGCCCGCAGTCGAGCGCCGCCTTTGCGTCGAGTATCTTTCCCTCGACCAGGATCTCGCGGGCGAATTGTCTCCCGACCACCGCCGCAAGGTGTCGCGTTCCGAGCACCACGCCGAAGCGGCTGCCTGGGAATGCCAGTCGTGCGCCGCTCGTGCCTATCCGATAATCGCACGATGCAACAAGATCGGCGCCGGCGCCGAGCGCTGCACCGCGCACGACCGCAATCGTCAGTGCCGGCGCACGGCGAATCGTCTCGAACAAGTCCTCGAGTGCGCCGAAGCGCTCCCGCAGTTCCGAATCGGCCAACCGATCGACATCGCTGAGATCGGAACCGGCGCAGAAGCGGTCACTGGAACTGTCGAGAACGATCGCGCGAGCGTCGCTCTCGAATGCCGCGTGCAAGGACGCATGTAGCCGCGCGACGAGACCCGGCGAGAGTGCGTTCGCGCGCAGCGGATCGTCGAGGACCAGGCGCCACGATCCCGCACGCGGGGCATCTCGCTCGACCCTGAGCATCTCAGTCACGGCTCGCGACGCTCGCGGCGGGCTCGTCAGCAACCCACTCCGCGAACACCTCTTCGGTGTGCTCGCCAAGACGCGGTGGCGGCAGCGAGGCGCGAAGGCGATTGCCATTGAGTTGCACCGGGTATGCGACCGTCTTGGTCGTACCGGCTGCAGGAACCGGCATCTCTTGGATAAGTCCGCTTGAAATCAACTCCGGGTCGCCAAGGATGTCGGCGAAGCTGTTTATCGGCCCGCTCGGCACGCCGCGTCTTTCAAACTCGTCGAGCCACTCGCGCGCGGTGCGTGTGCAAAGGACTTCCTGCAAGATCGCCGCAAGCGCTTTCTGGTTCTTCGCGCGCTGCGTTATATCCGCGAAGCGCGGGTCTTCCATCAACTCCAGCTTCCCGGTTGCCTCGCAGACTTCGCGCCACAGCTCGTTGTTACCTGCTGCGATGATGATCTGCGCGTCGCTCGCGTCGAACGCCTGGTACGGCGCATTGCGGGGGTGTGCCGAGCCGAGCCGCATCGGTGCGAGACCAGTCCCCCAATACTCGCTAGTCTGCAACGCGGATATCCCGAGCAGACAATCGAGCATCGAGCAATCGAGATAGATAGCGCGCTGCCCACGCAGCGCGTCGGTGCGTGCGGCAAGAATCGTGTACGCCGCGTAGAGGCCAGCCGTAAAGTCGCCCACAGGGATGCCGCATTTCACCGGCGGGCGCTCCGGCTCCCCGGTCACGCTCATGAGCCCAGACGCGCCCTGAACCACGACATCGAAGGCTCCCTTCGCGTTCCGGCCGTGCTGGCCGTATCCCGAGATCGAGCAGTAGACGATTGCCTTTTGCAGCTTTGCCACGTCCTTGAAGCCGACCCCGAGCCGGTCGAGGACGCCCGGGCGATAGTTTTCGATGATCACGTCTGCCCGCGAGCAGAGTTCGCGCACTCGCGCAAGCTGTTGCGGATCCTTGAGATCCGCAACGACACTGCGCTTGCCTCGATTGAGCGATGCGAAGTTCAGACTGAAGCTCTCTCCCGTCGCACTTTCCACAATCGGGGGCCAGGTGCGTAGTCCATCGCCCTGGGGCGCCTCGAGCTTGACGACGTCGGCACCGAGATCCGCAAGCAGCATTCCGCAGAACGGAACCGCCGCGATGTGCCCAAACTCAAGGACGCGCAAACCCGCAAGCGGCGTGTGGGGAACGCCGCCAGTCATTGGTGCACCCTTGGCGCTGCGCGCTTTCCCTCCGAGAGGGAGCAATGAGCGCCTTGGGACGGCCCGGCGGCGCTCATGCTGTCGCCCCTTCCGCGAGGCCCGTGACAGCGGCTTCGACCATCTGCCGATAGACGGCGACACGATGCATGCTATTGAAGAGAAACGCGCCCGTCACGCGGGCGTCGCGCTCGAAGAGGGTGACGAAACGCCGTTCGCCTAGCGCCCCTTCGACGACGCGCATGGTGTCCCACGGTCGTGGAACACCGATCAACTGCAGCTTGCAGTCGTATTGATCCGACCAGAAGAATGGAACAGGAGCGTACGATCGCGCGTTCCCGGGTGATGCGAGGAGCGTTTGTGCGGCGGCGTCTCCTTGCGCGATCGCGTTGTCCCAATGCTCGATGCGGAGCTGCCCGTAATGGGGATGCTTCCAGTTCGCGGCATCGCCCGCGGCGACCACCCGGTCGGCGCCGAGCGCCGCGCACGCGTCATCGCATGCCACACCGTCCTCGAGGAGGAGGCCAGAGCCCCGGAGCCACTCGACATTCGGAATGACGCCGACCCCGACGACGACACAGTCCGCTTCAATGACTCTGCCGTCCTCGAGCCGCACGCCCTCGACCGACGTCGAACCGAGGAGTGCGTCTACCGCAACCCCGAAGAACGTGTGCACGCCGTGCGATTCGTGGAGCCGCAGACACACGCTGCCAAGCCTTTCGCCGAGAACGCGAAGCATCGGCAAGCGATCAAGGTCGATCAAGGTGATGTCGCATTGGAGCTTGCGCAGCGTCGCTGCGGTTTCCGACCCGATGAATCCGGCGCCGACGATTGCGACCTTGCGCTTGCCCGAGGCAAGATGGGATCGGAGCGCCTCCGTGTCGTCGACGGTTCGAAGCGTGAAGACGCCATCCAGTTCCGCATACCAGCGCGGCTTGCGCGCACGCGCGCCGGTTGCGATCACCAGGCCATCGAATCGAAGGCGGCGGCTGTCGGCAAGAGCCACCTCGCGACGCGACAAATCGAGAGCGAGCGCGCGCGCGCCGAGCAGCCAGTCGAGCTGCAGTCCGTCCGCGCTGCGCAGATCCAGCCGAGCGCGATCCCATGCGCCGCCGAGAAACTGTTTCGATAGTGGTGGTCGCTGGTACGGCAGATGCAGTTCATCGCCAACTACGGTAATCGTTCCCTCAAATCCGCGCCTCCGGAGCGCCTGCGCGGCGGAGAAGCCGGCGAGCGATGCGCCGACAATAACGATCGAACGCACGTTGCTATTTTTCGATCGTGATCGCTTGCGTCGGGCACAGGCGCGCCGCGTTTTCGACTTTGACCCGAAGGCTCTCTGGCGGCTCCCCTTGCAGAACGTACAACATGCCGTCCTCGCGCACTTCGAAGACCTCCGGTGCGGCGAGCACGCACTGGGCATTGCTCATGCATACGTCGAAGTTAACGACCACTTTCATGATCCCGCGCCTTGGGCTCTGAGGTTGGAGGCATATTTCGCCATCTCCAAGGATGCTGCCGGCAAACCAAGGGGTTCGTTATGCTCCGACTTTTCCATGCGCGCGAGCACGCGGCGGGCATGGACGACACCGATGTCCGAGCGCATGTTGATCTCGCGATACTTCGTGTTGTCGGAAAGGGCGTCGGAAAAGTCGAGCATCTCCTGCTGCTTCGCCAGCGCCCACTCGTCTTGAGCGACGACCTCGGGAAACTCGAAGGCCATCCCCTGGGCGAGCGTCATCGACCGGTCGGGCGGGAAGCGCGCGCCTGCTTTCGTCATCATGATCCAATGCCACTCGAGATGATGCTCGTCGATCGGCGTATCGGTATGGCACAGGATATATCCGCACTCGTCGTCCGTCCCGAGCTTACCGGGCGGCGCGAGCCGCAACTGCACGCGCACGAGACCCGGGCCGATCATTGCGTGGGTATGGTCGCGATCCACAACGTCGAGACCGAACCAGCGCTGGTAATAGGGAGGAAGCCGATAATTCTGCACGCTGCGTGTCGTCATCACCTTCGGATTCCCGTCAACCACACCTTCGACGAGTCCGACGGGGATCATCGAATTGGCGAGGTCCCCGATGTTGCCGTCGTGCAGCGGGAAGAAATGCGTGATGTCCAACAGGTTCTCGATCAGCAACCGATAGTTCGCGCGGATCGGATCGGTGGGTCCGAAATGACTGCCTCGTATCGCGAATCGGCGAGCTCCGGTATCCGCGGTGGCTTGACGTCCCCGATCTTCGCGGGATCCCCTGGCCACAGCCAGACGAGGCCGTCTTGCTCGACGACCGGGTAACGATGCAGCTGCGCCACCGGCGAGATCGGAATGTCGCGCTGCATCGGGATGTCGACGCACTTTCCGGTGCTGTCGTAGCACAAGCCGTGATAGGCGCACCGCAGGACGCCGTTTTCGAGCAGCTTTCCTTCCCATAGCGGGAAGCGTTTGTGGCAACAGCGCCCGTCGAACGCCACCACCTCTCCGCCCTGCGCGCGCCACATGACGATCGGCAGCGCGGTGATGACTTTCTTCTCGAGCTTGTACTTGAAGTTCCGCGAAAGATCGGCGACGTACCAACTGTTCCGAATCATCGAATGTCACCTCCGAACATTCTCAACATACGAACCGTCGTTCTGCATGCTAATCATATCAAGCGAGGTTTTGGTCCGTCAAGAATGGCCGGGCCTCGGTGAGCGCCACCTCGATCGGGACGAACGTGTAGCCCCAGACGGTGACGATGGCGAGCGTCAGCGCAAGGTCGCGCGGCGACAGGTGTGTCTTCAACGAGCCCCGCTAGGGCTTCGCCTTGGCGAAATCGCCGGCGTACGAATAGGCGAAGTCCGCCGCGTCGACATACTTGCGCAGCGCGGCGTTCACTCGGTCGACGGTAACGGCGGCGATGCCTTCGTCGATCTTCTGTGCATAGTCCCACGTGCGGCCCAGATAGGCCTGTTGCAGGAGCCCGCTCGCGAGCGTGGGGTCCTGCGCCCGGGCAATGCGCCGCGCCTGCAAGAGCGAGCGCTTGGCGTCGGCGACCTCGGCCTCCGTGAATCCGTCCTTCAGCGCGCGCGCGAGCTCCTCGCTGATAGCCGTGCGAAGGCGCTCTCGATTCTGCGGCGCGAAGATCGCATACAAGTTGAGCTGCGAGTTTTCCTCGAAGCTCGAAGGAGCAATCCAGGTCTGGATCCCGTAGCTCAGGCCTTCTCTTTCGCGCACGCGATCCGGGATCCGTGACTCCGGCGACGCGCCGAGGATCTTGTCGACGACGATCAGCGCCGGCAGATCGTCGCTGCGATCGTTGATCCTGACCGGCACGCGCCCGAACATCGTGGCGTTCGCCTTGTCGGGCGTCTGCGCGGTCATCACCGTGGGCGCCGGCGGCCGATAGGGATTGGGCACACGCGCGAACGGCGACGGGCTCTTCCACGCGCCGAAGAGCTCGGTGACCAGCGTCTTCATCGCGGCGGGATCGAAATCGCCGACGAGCGCGAGCTCCGCATTCGCGCCCCCAATGAAGCGCGTGTAAAAACCCCGCGCCTGGTCGAGCTTCGCCGCCTTGATCTCGGCGATCTCCTCGTCGAACGTCGGCACGTAGCGGACGTCGCCCTTGGGATAGGGATTGTTCCAGCGCTCGAGGGCGCGCTCCGCGATGTTCTGCGGATCGGTCTTGTTCTCTTCCAGCGACGCTAGACGTTCGCGCTTCAGCTTTTCGAACTCGGTCGCGGGGAAGGCGGGCTCGCGTAGCGCTTCGGCGGTGAGCCGCAGGAGGTCCGGCAGATGCGTGCGCACGGTCTGGCCGCGCACGTCGGTCTCGGTCTCCCCGCCGCCGATGGAAAGCTTCGCGCGGAGCCGGTCGAGCGTGTCCTCGAACGCCTGCCGGTCGCGCTTCTTCGTTCCGAGCGCCAGCATCGACGTCGCGAGGTCGCCGCGCGGCGCCATGTTCTTGAGCGACATCTCGTCACCTTGGTGCAGCCGCATCTGAAGCTGCACGGTCTCGCCCCGGGTCTTCTTCGGAAGCAACGTGACCTTCATGCCGTTGGGCAAGGAAAACCGCTGCGTGCGCGCCTCGAGATTGGCCGGTGTCGGCTCGAACGATTCGCCCGCCGCAACACTCGGATCGCCCTTGTAATCCTTGACCATTGCGATGATGTCCACGGCGGGCGGTGTCGGCGCGCGATCGGACTTCGAATCCGGAATGAATTGGCCGACGGTGCGGTTCGACGGTTTCAGGTATTCGAGCGCCACCCGCTGCACATCGGCAGGCGTCACCTTGCGCCATTGGTCGCGTTGCAGGAAGAAAAGTCGCCAGTCGCCCGTCGCGATCGATTCCGATATCGCCACGCCGAGCTTCTGCGGATCGTTGAACGTCTCGTCGAACTGGCGCAGCGCCTTGGCGCGCACGCGATCGACTTCTGCCGCCGTAATCGGCTTCGCCTTGACGCCCTCGACCGTGGCGATGAGCGCCTCGCGCGCGGCCGCGAGCGAATCGGTCGGCGGCACTTGCGCCCAGAAGATGATGTCGCCCGGATCGGCCAGCACGAAATTCCACGACTCGACGGCGCTCGCTTTCTTCGTCTCGACGAGCGCGCGGTACAGCCGGCCCGCGGGCTGGACGGTCATTACCTCGCCGAGCGCATCCATCGCAATCGCGTCCGGGTGCGCGCCGGGCACCGTGTGGTAGAGCGCCGCGACGAACTGCGCGCCGCCGGCACGACGAACGGTGACCGCGCGCTCGCCGTCCTGCACCGGCTCCTTCGTGTACAGGACCGGCAGCGTCCGCGTCGGACGTGGAATCGGACCGAACGTCTTCACGATCTGCGCGAGCGCGCGATCCGGATCGAACCGTCCCGCGACGATCAGCACTGCGTTGTCGGGCTGGTAATACAGCTTGTAGAACGCCTGCAACCGGGAGATGTCGACGTTCTCGATGTCCGAGCGCGCGCCGATGGTGAGGTTGCCGTAGTTGTGCCAGTCGTACGCCGTCGCATGCAAGCGACCCCAGAGCACGCGCTGTGGATTGTTCTCGCCGCTTTCGTATTCGTTGCGGACGACGGTCATCTCGGTGTCGAGGTCCTTTTTCGCGACGAATGAGTTCACCATCCGGTCGGCTTCCATCGCGAGTGCCCAGTCAAGGTTCTCGTCGGAGGCGGTGAACGACTCAAAATAGTTGGTGCGGTCGAAGAACGTCGAGCCGTTGAAACGCACGCCCCGGCGCCCGAGCTCCTGGAAGATGCTCGGAATCGTCGGCGTGCCTTTGAACAGGAGATGCTCGAGCAAGTGCGCCATGCCGGTCTCGCCGTAGTTCTCCTGGCGCGAGCCGACGAGATAGGTGACATTGACGGTCGTCGTCGGCTTCGTTGCATCCGGAAACAGCAGCACCCTGAGGCCATTGGCGAGGGTGTACTCCGTGATCCCCTCGACGGTCGCGCCCTGCGTGACGCCCGCGGGGACCGCGGCCTGGGAAGCGCAGGCGAGGAGGGTGAAAAGGACGGCGACGAAGAGCCGGAAAGCGCGCAAATGGATGGCGAAAGGCATGGGGGTCTCGACGATGAAAACCGGGGGGCGCTGAGTATAGCCGTCGCGGCTGAAGCGAATCTGATGACGCGACGGGGCGCTGGATGTACCGCTGGGGCGGGAAAATACGACCGCGATCCGGGCAAACGGTTCCTGGCGCATCCATGGGTTATCCGAGGTCCGAATATTGACGTTTACGTAAACGTCATATACGATGGCAAGCGCAGCCAAGGACCCAGACGGAGGGGTAAGCTTTGTTGCCTAGCGACGCCGCGCCTGCGCGCAGGAGCCCGCAATGAACGACTCGAGCCGTCAGCCCCTCGTTTACAAACCCGCGAACCGGGTCCGCTTCGTCACGGCCGCGTCGCTGTTCGACGGCCACGACGCGTCGATCAACATCATGCGCCGGATCCTGCAGTCGCTCGGCTGCGAAGTGATCCACCTCGGGCACAACCGGTCGGTCGACGAGATCGTGAACTGCGCGATACAGGAAGACGCCCACGCCATCGCCATTTCGTCGTACCAGGGCGGCCACGTCGAATTCTTCAAGTACATGCTCGATCTGCTACGCCAGCGCGGCGCACCGGATATCAAGGTGTTCGGCGGCGGCGGCGGAGTCATCGTTCCAGCGGAGATCAAGGAACTGCACGACTATGGCGTCGCGCGGCTCTTCTCGCCCGAGGACGGCCAGCGCCTCGGACTCGTGGGGATGATCAGCGAAATCGTCGCCGCGTCCGACGTCGACCTTGCGCGCGACCTGCCGGCGCGTGCGAGCGCGCTCGTCACCGGCACTCATGCGGAACGCACCCGCGCGCTCGCGCGGATGATCACCGGTCTCGAAGCCGGCACCGTGTCGGCGAAGGAGCGCGAGGCGTTGCTCGCCACCGCGGCGAAGGCGAAGTCGCCCACGCTCGGCGTCACGGGCACCGGCGGCGCCGGCAAAAGCTCGCTAACCGACGAGCTCGTCCGGCGCTTCCGCCTCGACCAGCAGGACCGCCTCCGGATCGCGATCATCTCGATCGATCCGACGCGACGCAAGTCCGGCGGCGCGCTTCTGGGCGACCGGATCCGGATGAACGCGATCGAGCACCCGAACACCTACATGCGCTCGCTCGCGACGCGTGACGCGGGCAGCGAAGTGAGCAAGGCGCTGCCCGACGTGATCGCCGCCTGCAAGGTCGCCGCGTTCGACGTGGTGATCGTCGAGACTTCCGGGATTGGCCAGGGCGACGCCGCGATCGCGCCGCTAGTCGACGTCTCGCTCTACGTGATGACGCCCGAATTCGGCGCCGCTTCGCAACTCGAGAAAATCGACATGCTCGACTTTGCCGATTTCGTGGCGATCAACAAATTCGATCGCAAAGGCGCGCAGGACGCGCTGCGCGACGTACGAAAGCAGGTGCAGCGCAATCGCGGCGAGTTCAAGCTTGCGCCGGACGCGATGCCCGTGTTCGGCACGATGGCCTCGCGCTTCAACGACGACGGCGTCACCGCGCTCTACCAGGCGCTGGCCGCCCGCCTTGTCGAGAAGGGCCTGAAGCTCGGGCCAGGCAAGCTCGCGCCGATCGCGACGAAACATTCGACCGCGCAGATCGTCATCGTGCCGCCCGCACGGGTCCGCTATCTCGCCGAAATCGCCGAATGCCTCCGCCAATACCACCAGTGGGTCGCCAAGGAAACGCGGATCGCGCGCGAGCGGCAGCAGCTGCGCGCCGTAAAGGGCCTCCTCGCGGCTGAGTGCGGCAAGGACGGTGCCGATCTCGACCCGCTCATCGCCGACCGCGACGCGAAGCTCGATCCACGGGCGAAGAAGCTCCTCGACATGTGGCCGAAGACGAAAGCCGCATACGCGGGTGACGAATATGTCGTGAAGATCCGCGACAAGGAAATCCGCACCGAGCTCACGTCGACGTCGCTGTCCGGAACGAAGATCCGCAAGGTCGCGCTGCCGTCGTTCGAGGATCACGGCGAGATCCTGCGCTGGCAGCTCCGGGAGAACGTGCCCGGGAGCTTTCCTTTCACCGCGGGCGTGTTCGCGTTCAAGCGCGAGAACGAGGATCCGACCCGCATGTTCGCCGGCGAAGGCGATGCGTTCCGCACCAACCGCCGCTTCCATCTGCTCGCCGACGGCATGCCTGCGAAGCGGCTCTCGACGGCGTTCGATTCGGTCACGCTGTACGGCAACGACCCCGACCGGCGGCCGGACATCTACGGCAAGGTAGGGAATTCGGGCGTGTCGATCGCCACCCTAGACGATATGAAGGTGCTCTACTCCGGCTTCGAGCTCTGCGATCCCGCGACTTCGGTGTCGATGACGATCAACGGGCCCGCGCCGACGATCCTCGCGATGTTCGTCAACACGGCGATCGACCAGCAGATCGAGAAATTCGCGAACGACAACAACCGCGAACCCACCGACGACGAGGCCGACAAGATCCGGGCCTGGACGTTGACGTCGATGCGCGGCACGGTGCAGGCCGACATCCTGAAGGAGGACCAGGGCCAGAACACCTGCATCTTCTCGACCGAGTTCTCGCTCAAGGTGATGGGCGACATTCAGGAATATTTCGTCCACCACGGCATCCGTAATTTCTACTCGGTGTCGATTTCCGGCTACCACATCGCCGAGGCCGGCGCGAATCCGATCTCGCAGCTTGCGTTCACGCTGTCGAACGGCTTCACGTTCGTCGAGGCGTACCTGGCCCGCGGCATGCGTATCGACGACTTCGCGCCGAACCTGTCGTTCTTCTTCAGCTACGGCATGGATCCCGAGTACTCCGTCATTGGACGCGTCGCGCGGCGGATCTGGGCAGTGGCCATGAAGAATCGGTACGGCGCCAACGAGCGCTCGCAGAAGCTCAAATTCCACTCGCAGACTTCGGGCCGCTCGCTGCACGCGCAGGAAATCTCGTTCAACGACATCCGGACGACGCTGCAGGCGCTGATCTCGACCTACGACAATACCAATTCGCTGCACACCAACGCCTACGACGAGGCGATCACCACGCCCACCGAGGAGAGCGTGCGCCGGGCGATGGCGATCCAGCTCATCATCAACCGCGAGTGGGGTCTCGGGAAGAACGAGAACCCGAATCAGGGCAGCTTCATCATCGAGGAGTTGACCGACCTGGTCGAGGAGGCGGTGCTGAAGGAGTTCGAGGCGATCTCGGAGCGGGGCGGTGTGCTGGGCGCGATGGAAACCGGCTACCAGCGCGGCAAGATCCAGGAAGAGTCGATGTACTACGAGCACCGCAAGCACGACGGCACTTACCCGATTGTCGGGGTCAACACCTTTCGCGCGCCGCACACCGACGCGCCGCCGCAAACGATCACCCTTGCCCGTTCGACCGGCGAGGAGAAGGAGTCGCAGCTGGATCGACTTGCGGCATTCCAGCAGCGACACGCCGGGGAAGCAGACAGCGGCGCTGGCGCGGCTGCAGGAGGTGGTGATCCGCAACGGCAACATCTTCGAGGAGCTCGTGCAAGCCGTCCGCGTCTGCTCGCTCGGGCAGATCACGAAGACGCTCTTCGAGGTCGGCGGACAGTATCGGCGGAGTATGTAACCGAAGCTACACGGAACGAGCGCTGTTGACCGCGATTGGCGTGCCATGGCAGGCTATGCCGGGCTTGGCGGTCGGCTGATTCGGCAACGTCGAGCGCTTCTGCGAATACTGGGGGCGCGGCAACTAGTACCCCCGCGGCCTTCGCCCGCGCCGCGGTCGCCGATTGGCTTACCCGTTAGGCGACGGAAGGGGAGTCACATGCCAACACCGGTTGCTGAGGGAGGTTGCATTTGCGGCGCGATTCGGTATCGCGTCAGCGGCCAACCGACGAACAGCATGATTTGTCACTGCCAAAGTTGCCGACGGGTTGCAGGTTCACCGGTTGTCGCGTGGGTTACGTTCCCATTGGCGCAATTTCAGATTCTTCAAGGGCATCCGTCTGCATTTCATTCGTCTCAGCCGGTGCGCCGCACCTTTTGCCCGGCCTGCGGAACTCCTCTTACGTATGAGCACAGCTATTCCGTCGGATTCGTCGATGTCACCACCTGCAGCCTCGATACTCCCGGGACATTTCCGCCAACCCATCACTCGTGGCTGAGTCACGACATCGCGTGGGTACGGTTTGGCGATGGCTTACCCACATTTCCACAATCACGGAATGATTCCGCCTAGGATGGGTCGTTCCGACGCTGACCATTATCCCATTCGACATCTGACGCGAAGGCAACTCATGAATAGGATGAATAGGTATTGGCTTCGATTGATGCTCGCGTCGATCCTGGGCATTGCATACGCGCTTGAATCCACCGCTCAGCAGTCCGACGTTCATGCGGTCCGCGAAGTGCAGATGCAACAGGCGCAAGCGTGGAATCGGCATGATGCCGCGGCATACGCAGCCCTCTTCGCCGCGGACGGAGACGTGGTGAATGTTCTCGGATGGTGGTGGCGCGGTCGGTCGGAGATCGAAGGCAAGCTGACTGATGCTTTCGCATGGGTGTTTCGAGATAGCACATTGACGATTGGCGAGGTACACGTCCGCCTTCTCGATCCCGTCACGGCCGTCGCGCATGTTCGCTGGGTGCTGGAAGGAGCCAAAGTGCCACCCGGCGCACCCGAACCCCCACGCCAAGGAATCCAGCTTCAGGTTCTGCGCAAGGAGCTTGGTCGTTGGCAAATCGTAAGTTTCCAGAACACCAATAGCGCTCCGGAGACGCCCTTTCCCAAGGCGCCACCCTCACCGCCCGCCCTCAAGCCTTGAACCTTGTCCGCCGCCTAAAGGCGTCACGAAGGGTCACGGAGTTTCTGGAGCGAGAAGAGAATCAACATGTTCGCGATCAAAGCCGAGGTCAGCGACCCGAGAGCATGGGCGTTCGCGTTCAGGGAGCAAAAAACGATGTACGGTGGCAAGCACATCGCCAGGGGTGACATCATCTTTGTCTTCGCAAGCGAAAACGAGGGTGGTCCAGGTCTGATCGCCAGCGGCATCATCACCTCGGCCGAAGCAAGTCCAAAGAAACTCGGGATCGCCCGGCAAACGCCGCGCGTCAGCATCTCCATCAGGCGCACCGCGCTCGCGAAGCGCCGCCTGGGACGGAGCGAGCTCAAACTCTTCTCCGACTGGAACGACGGTCGACCCGAAACCGAGCTCAACTTCAAGTTCTACCGTCAAGCAACGAACAAGATTGTGGGTATCTCGGATGAAGCGGCCGCATTTCTCCGCGGATTCTTCTAGTGCGGCCCATCGTGGCAACTACGTGAGGTAATTCCATGGCGACCATTCAAAGCGAAATAGAGATCGCTCGAGATAAGTCCTTTGTTTGGGACGCGATCCGGGACGTGGGAGCAATTCATAGACGGTTGGTACCTGGGTTCGTAGTGGACTGCAAACTCGAAGGTGACTCCCGAATCGTCACATTCGCAAATGGGATGGTAGTTCGTGAGGTCATCGTCACCGTTAGCGACCAGACCTGCCGACACGCTTGGTCTGCGCAGGGCGAGCCATTCACTCATCACAACGCATCTATTCAGGTTTTCGCGGAAGGCGCCCCGAGGTGTCGAGTCGTGTGGATTGCAGATCTGTTGCCAAACGAGGTCGCCGACACTGTTGAGAAAATGATGCTGCAAGGTTTGGGCGTAATGAAGCTAACGCTGGAGGCCAGCCCAGCCCGTGGCTAGCAACTTGCGAGGTGACCACGACCTGCTTGGTCCCTTGTCTTACCGATTGCTTGGGGAGGAGCGTATGAAGAACGATCCGATCGCTATTGCTCGCGCAAGCTACGACGCGTACGTCCGCAAGGACCGTATGGCCATCGAAGCATTGATCGCCGAGGACTTCCACTTCACAAGCCCGCTCGACAATCGCCTCGACCGAAACACATACTTCAGGCGTTGTTGGCCTAATAGCCAACGAATCAAGGCCTTTGATTACGTCCACCTCGTAGCCGATGGCGAGTTGGTGTTCGTGACCTATGAAGGCGCCAATGTCGATGGAGGACACTTTCGCAATACAGAGGTGCTTACGGTACGGGGTCAGCAAATCGTTGAAGCCGAGGTTTACTTCGGTTGGTCCATTCCCCACAAAGTGCCGGAGGGTGCTTTTGCGGACGCATGAGCCACTGGCCGAAGCCCCAGTTCGCCAAGAGTAACGCCCTTCCCGGCGTCCCAGCGGACACCAATCGCCGCTGCTGTGGTATGCAGGCGCTGCCTCGGCGCCGCTCAACGTCGTTAAGCGTCTGACTATGAGCGGCGAATCGCCTAACAATGCAGTCATTCGCATTGCTACGCTTGACGACGCGTCGGCGTTGTCTGATCTGGGGTCGCGAACCTTCGTTGCCGCATTCGCCGCGCAGATCGACCCTGCCAACCTCAGTGCCTACGTCGATACTGCATTCAATACCACGCGCCTGGAAGCAGAGCTACGGACGCCGGATTCAACATTCCTGCTGGCTGATTCTCCGTCGGGACTGCTGGGCTATGCTCGAACGGCGGGGGACCCCGTCCCACCTCAAGTACCCTTCGAGCGCGCCTTGCGTCTGGTGCGGCTGTACGTCCTTCCCACGCATATCGGCACGGGCGTCGGGCGCGAGCTCCTTGGAGCGTGTGATTCACTCGCCCGTACCAACGGCCACAATGCTCTTTGGCTTCGCGTATGGGAGCACAATGCTTTGGCGATTCACTTCTACGAACGTAACGGATTCGAGCGCTGCGCGATGGTTGACTTCGAGATGCTTGGAAGCATCAAGATCGATTGGGTAATGTGGCGACGTGTGCGCGCAGTTGCCTAATCCTGCGGCCAACCGGATACGCCCACTAGCGCGAGCACCCACCAACAACCATAATCGCAGACAATCAATGCGGATCCTCGCACTGTTGGCGGCGACTGTTCTACACGAACATGGAGAGACTCATGAAAGTCCAGGGATCGTGCCATTGCGGTCAGGTCACCTATGAAGCCGAGATCGATCCAGAGACAGTCAGTTTGTGCAACTGCACCGACTGTCAAATGCTCACCGGATCGGCATTCCGCGTCTCTGTTCCCGCACCGAAGGGGAAATTTCGCCTGTTGACGGGGGAACCCAGGACTTATGTCAAGACTGCGGAGAGCGGGGCAAAGCGCATTCACGCGTTCTGCTTCAACTGCGGTACGCCGATCTATGCTTGCGCGAATGTAGATGATCCGCCGAGCTATTCGCTGCGGGTGGGCTGCTTGACGCAAAGGGCCCAATTGCCACCGACGAAGCGCATTTGGTGCAAGTCCGCATTGGAGTGGGCTCAAAACGTTAGCGGTGTCCCAGCTATGGAACGTCAATGAAACACGTTGGCCCTGTCGTCGAGCGTGGTCTCAATCGGAGGCGAAAGTCATGGCAACCGTGCGAAAGGGAAACAAGGCAGTCCTGATCGTCGTCGATGTACAGGTCGGCGTCATGAGCGAGGCTTGGGACGCCAAGCGAATCGCCGGCAACGTCGCTCACACGGTTGACCGGGCCAGGAATCAAGGCGTGCCCGTGATCTGGGTGCAGCACTCGGACAAGGATCTGGTCCATGGGAGCCCGGAGTGGCAGTGGGTGCCAGGACTGATGCCTCACGAGGGGGAGCCGCTGATTCACAAGCATTTCGAATCTTCCTTCGAGCAAACGGCACTGGAAGAGGAGCTTGCGAAGGTCGGCGCGACTCACATTGCGCTCGCCGGAGCTGCAACCAACTGGTGTATTCGGGCAACTGCCTACGGGGCATTGGAACGTGGCTACGACCTGACGTTGATCAGTAACGCGCACACCACGCGCACGATGGAAATCGAGGGCGGCGCAAAGGTCGAGGCCACGAGCGTCATCACCGACCTGAACGTGGCAATGACATGGCTTAGTTATCCGGGCCGTCGGAACGGGACAGCCAAGGCCGAAGAAATCGACTTCGCTGCCCTTGCGGGCGCCAAACCGTAGGCGCGTCAGCTGAGCTCCGCAGCGTTGCGATGGTCTCGCTCTTTGCTTTCATCCATCGCGTCGCAGCGTTTGCCCTGGTGGCGGCGCTGGCAGTCGAGTTTGTCTTGATGAAAGGCGAGCTGAACAGCCAGAACGCACGGAAGCTTTTGTTCTCCGACCTCGTCTTCGGCGTCTCAGCCGGCGTCGTGCTCGTCGTGGGGTTGCTCCGAGTGTTCTATTTCGAGAAAGGCGCATCCTATTATTTTCATAGTGTGCCTTTCATCGCAAAGTTCTCCTTGTTTTCGATTGTCGGGCTGCTGTCGATTTATCCGACGGTTACTTTTCTCTCCTGGCGAGCGTCCTTGAAACAAGGCCTGATCCCGGCGGTAGCCGCGACGAGAATGCGCGTCATTCAGCGCATCCTGCATTGGGAGCTGGTCGGCGTTTCCTGATCGTATTGTGTGCGGCGCTCATGGCGCGAGGCATTGGATATGTTGGGACCTGACCTGACGGCCGACAGCGCAGATCGCGGCCCTGACTTTTAGGAAATGAGTCGGCCACGCCCGAAGACGATGCCACGCCCCTTCCACATAGTCGACGTCTTCGCCGAACGCCCCTACTCCGGGAATCAACTTGCGGTTGTGCTGGATGCGGTTGGGCTTCCCCAGGGACGTCATGCAATCTATCGCCGCGGAGACCAACTACTCGGAAACCGCGTTTGTGACGTCCACACCAGAGCGGGACGGCGCTTTCCGCGTTCGCCTCTTCACTCCCGCGCGAGAGATTGCGTTCGCGGGACACCCGCTCCTGGGTAGCGGATAGGTGGTCCAGCATCACCTATTACCTAACCCATCCGGTCACCTGTGCCTGCGAACGGCCGCCGGGGATATCTACGTCTCGTTCGAATCATCAGCTGACGGTCGAGAGGTAGCTTGGTTTCGTGCACCACCGGCGTCGCTTGGACAAGTGTGTGCTCCAGCGGCGATCGCAGCGGCACTTGGAGTATCGCCAGAGGACATCGCGAGCGAGGCCCCCGTTCAGCAGCTTTCGGCGGGCACTTCGGCCATGATCGTGCCGCTGCGCAGTCAGCGCGCGCTGCGCGAGAGCCGTCTTGATCTTGAAGCTTTCGCCCCCCTCGCCGCGCGAGGGTTCCCGCCGCTCCTCTACCTGTATTGCCATGAGACGCGTGACGCCCTGAATGACCTTTGCGCGAGGTTCTTCTTCGAAGCGCACGGTGTACGCGAAGACCCGGCTACCGGAAACGGAGCGGCGTTCCTAGGTGCTTACCTGCTGGAGCACCGCGTGTTCCCCGAAACCACGCTGGATTTGCGGATCGAGCAAGGGTTCGAGATTCGCCGCCCCTCCCTGGTGCTGTTGCGTGCCCGGATGGTCGACAACTCGCGCGAAGTGAGCGTTGGCGGCAGCATCATTCCAATTGTTCGAGGGGAACTGCTGTGACTCGGAGTGGCGCGCCTGACCCGGCGATCCTACGGCGGACGGACCGTAGCCGGCCTCGACGCACTCGGGCAAAGGTGGAAATAGAAGGCAGGCCGCGGTCCCACTCCGCGGCGGCATGATGGCGCGGTGGGGTCGAACCGAAACATCGGTTCGTGCCATAACGTACAGACAGTGCCGCGCGCTCGTGCTGAAATGTTGCCAATTGCAGAGCCTTGTATCGCTCCGATGACGCCGTCCGATTTCGATTGGTCGGCATATGGTCCTCGTGTGCGATGCTTCCGCCGGCCAACTTGAGCGAGTGAATATGAATAACACATCCCGATCCATTTTCATTGGCGCAGCACTGGCATTGACATTGGCGGCGTGCCAAAAGAGTGACGCGCCGGCCAGCACGTCGAGCGGCGTGCCTCCGGAACCCGTTGCGAACGCAACGCCTATCCCGCAGATGCCCAAGGGCGATCCCTCGGTGCCTGACGCCGCGACCGTGTTCGCAGCACAGGATGCCGCAGAGAAGGCCAAGGCGATGCAGGAAACCACCGCGTTGCAGCAGAAGCCGGCCCCTCAGGAACCGATGACCGGGGCCGAGGAGTCGAAGGCGATGCCGTTGCCGAGTCAGGCCAATGACCATTCGACTACCGCCCTCGACAAGAACAAGGGCGGCTAAGAAGTCGGTTGGCGTCGGGCTCCACGCCGATTCGTTGGCCGTGCGCATTTCCTCCAATTTCGAGTAAGCGAGATCGCGGTCATCGCCTTGACCTGTGTGTCATACCTGGCGCGTAGCGCCGGCGGTCATTTGCTTGCCTTTGGCGTTTAGGTTATCGACCTCCGCATCCCATTTCTTGATTGCGGACTCCATCGTCGCGCAATACTCGTCTTGCTTGCCAATGGCATGCCGCCACTGGTTTGAACGTGCTCACGGGCAATGTGCCCCGGGCTGCAATTCATGAGCCTGAAAGCTCAACCACATGAGCGATAATTCAGACCTCGAGCGAATGGGCCAGGAGGCCGACTTC
Organism: uncultured beta proteobacterium; assembly: GCA_963840945.1. Taxonomy (GTDB): domain Bacteria; phylum Pseudomonadota; class Gammaproteobacteria; order Burkholderiales; family Casimicrobiaceae; genus CAIWHR01. Next base: position 372,760 of record CAWJAU010000023.1, read on the forward strand.
CGATGACGACAACTGAGCCACACAAGCCCTTCTCGATGATCCGGGAGTTCCACCTCGCGGATTGGTTCACGCTCGCGAATGCCGTTTGCGGCATCGGGGCTCTGTTCTCCACCATGACCTACCTCGAAACCAATGACGTGAGGCATGTCTACTTTGGGGGCGGCTTGGTCTTCGCTGCCTTGATATTCGACGTCCTGGACGGTCGCATCGCCAGGTGGCGGCGGAAGGCGTCCGTATTGGGACGAGAGCTCGACTCGCTCGCCGATGTCATCTCGTTCGGAGTCGCCCCGGCGATCATGGCGTACGGTTGCGGAATGCAGGGCCTCTACGACCGGATCGTGCTGGGCTACTTCGTCGCCTGCGGGGTCTCGCGCCTTGCCCGGTACAACGTCACTGCCGAAGCGCTGAGCGAGGGAACGGGCAAGGTTAAGTACTTCGAGGGAACGCCCATACCAACGTCGATCCTCCTCGTCCTGCTGTTGGTGGTGGCGGCATGGCAAGGCGCCGTTCGTGAGCATTTGTGGTTCGGCGAAGTCAAACTGGCCGGCTTCACGCTTCATCCGCTCGTCCTCCTTTTTGCGCTCTCGGGCTCGCTGATGATCAGCCGGCTCCGAATCCCCAAGCCGTGAATCGTCGCACCTAACGAGTGTGCGGGATGAAACTTGAAATCGAGCCGCTGACCCCCGATCGCTGGGATGACCTCGTGGAGCTCTTCGGGCGCCCCGGTGCCTCGATCGCGCGCGGCTGCTATTGCATGTGCTATCGCCGATCCGGCAAGCACGAGACGCCCGCGGGCCTCACCTATTCGGAGAGCAACAAGCGAGCGCTCAAGGGCCTGGTGGATGCAGGCGTGGTTCCGGGCCTCATCGGCTATGAGAATGGCCGAGCCGTCGGCTGGGTATCGCTCGGTCCGCGCGAGGATTACGCAAAACTCGCGCGCTCGCCCGTGATGAAGCCGGTCGATGCGAAGCCGGTATGGTCGATCGTGTGTTTTTTCGTCGACGCGAAGGCGCGCCATCGCGGCGTCGCCGAAGCACTGCTGAAAGGCGCGACGGCATGGGCGCGCGACTGCGGCGCGAAGCTCATCGAAGCCTATCCATGCGACAAACCCAAAGGAAGTGTCGACGACTTCATGTGGTTCGGCGCCAAGCGCATGTTCGATCGTGCCGGATTCGTCGAAGTGGCACGCCGCAAGCCGACGCGGCCAGTGATGCGGAGGTCGCTGCGCGGCGCGAGTCGTCGGTCGGCATGAACTGCTCGCGCGGGCGGCTATCGCGCGCCTGCCCTTTCCAGCGCCGCACTCATCGCGCGATAGCCGCGCCGCTTGGCGAGCTCCAGCGGCGACACGCCGCCGCGGTCCGCGAGATTCACGTTCGCGCCGGCGCTGATCAGAGCCTCGAGCGTGGCGGCATGACGCGGACCGCCGTCGCCCAGCACGATCGATTCGATGACCGCGGTCCAGCCGAGATTGTTGACGTGGTCGAGCGGTGCGTTGGCGCGGATCAGCTCGCGCACGACTTCGACGTGTCCGAGATGCGCGGCGGCGATCAGCGCGGTGCCGTCGTAACGGCTCGTGACATTGCGCGCACTCCCGCCCAAGGCGAGCGCTTCCCGCAAGGTTGGCAGGTCGTTCGCCACGGCGGCGATGGTCACGATGTCGTACCGATCGCCATCCTGCGCATTGGGATCCGCGCCCGCCGCGACCAAGGCGCGCATCGCGTTCCGCTGCGAGGCAAAGGCGGCGACGATGAGCGCGGTGCGTCCATTGCCGTCACGCGCCTCGACGTTCGCTCCCGCGGCGGCGAGGCGCGCGACCTCGGCGACATCACCGCGCGACGCAGCGGCGAAAAGGCCGCTGTAGCCAGCGCGTTCGACCGGCGAAGGCGCGACCTGCGCCTGCCCCAGCGATACGACGAAAGTGAAGGCAACGATGAGGGCGGGGAGGCAAGGCCTAATGAGGGCGGCGACGCGCATGGCGGTTGGCGGCATGAAGGCGAGGCGCGATTGTCCCGCAGATTGCGTCGATCCGCCTGCCGCGAGCGCAGGGTGGTCGTACCATCCCCGACCGGAGTCCGGTAACATTGGCCGCAGCGGGCGCGTTGCGCCGGCAGTGGCCCCTTCCGGAAGCGACTTCGTGGCCGAACTCACTCGCTGGTCTTTTCCGCCTGCGTTGCAGCCTACCCAGGGCGAGGTCGCCTTCGATCTCAAATCGACATTCGACGGCATCGTCGCGCTTCGCGCCGAGATTCCCGACGACGCGTTCACCGCGCAGATCCTCGGCACCGATCGCACGGGCAACGGTGTCGTGATCCGCGAAGACGGGCTCATTCTCACCATCGGGTACTTGATCACCGAGGCCGCCACCATCTGGCTCACGCTTCACGACGGATCGGTCGTGGAAGGCCATCCGCTCGCCTACGATTTCGCGACGGGCTTCGGTCTTGTCCTGCCGCTCGGTCGGCTGGATCTGCCGGTTGTGGAACGCGGGTCTGCAGCATCGGTGGCGGAGGACGACAACGTATACGTAATCGGCCATGGCGGGCGCGCGCATGCGCTGAAGGCCACGATCTTCGCCAAGCGGGAATTCGCCGGATTCTGGGAGTATCTCCTCGAGACCGCCCTGTTCACCACGCCGCCGCATCCGGAGTGGAGCGGCGCGGCGCTGCTCGACGACGAGGGCAAGCTCATCGGCATCGGCTCGCTGCTGTTGCAGGAGAAGGTGGGCGAAGATGTCGTGGACGGCAACATGTTCGTCCCGGTGGACTTGATCGAGCCGATACTCGACGATCTCGTTCGAACGGGACGATCGGCCGAGCCGCCGCGGCCTTGGCTCGGCATGTACACGGCCGATCGCGACGACCGCCTGGTGGTCAATGGGCTCGCGAGCGGCGGGCCGGCCGAGCGTGCGGGCGTGCATGCGGGCGATCTGGTGGTCGCGGTGGGGGCCGAACGGGTCGCGAGCCTTGCCGACCTCTTTCGCGAGATCTGGCGTCACGGGCCTGCGGGCACCGAGATTCCGCTGACGCTGGCACGCGGCGGCGCGCCGGTGTACGTTAGGGTGGTCTCGGGCGATCGCAACGATTTCCTGCGGAAGCCGAGCCTGCAATAGTGCGCGCGGCGTGGCGCATCGCCGCTAACCCGCGGGCGATCCCGCCCGCCAAGCCGTTGGAGGTGACCATGACTCTGGATGGCTATTCGATACCGCCAACTTGCCGCCGACCTGCGGCGCATCCGCGCCGAGAACACCGACGAACATCGCCTCCTGGCGGCAGTGCGCCCGCTCGCTCTGCGCGCCGCCGAATCCCGCGGACCTCTGGTTCGAAGACCGCATGTTCGCGCCGGACCAGGAACAGGGCTACAGCCTCTTTCCCTTGAGCGAGGAGGAAGACCACTCGCTCGCCGTGTTTGCACTGAGCTGGCTGCCCGGATCGCGGCACGCCGCCGCACGACCACGGAACGTGGGCGGTGGTCGCGGGCGTCCTCGGGCCCGAGTGGAACACGTTCTGGCGGCGGCAGGACGACGGGACGCGCCCGGGCTACGCCAAGCTCGAACAGACGGGCGCCAAGATGTTTCTGCCGGGCGAGGTGCTCGCGATGCCGACCGGCATGATCCACCAGGTGTGGAACCAGACCGCCGCCGTCACGGTTTCGCTCCATATCTATGGCAGGCACATCAATCACACGGGACGCTCGCAGTTCGACGTGAAAAACGATACCGAGCATCCCTTTGTCACCCGGATTGCGGCCTGAGGCGTGCCGTTCCGCTCTGCGTGCCCGCCTGCCGCGAAGTTGCGTTAAGCTTGTGGGTCCCCCGGTGCACGAAAGCGGGGGCGCGCTCATTCTCACCCGGAGGCCTCCCATGAAGCTCTCACGCTTACTCGTCGCCGCGGGCCTCGTCGCCATCGGCTTCGCCACATCCGCGCTCGCGCAGGAGAACAAGCTGCGCCTCATCACATGGGCCGATTACGTGCCTGCGGATGTGCTCGCACAGTTCAAGAAGGAGACTGGAATCGACGTCGAGGTCACGCTCTCCAATAACGAAGAAATGATCTCGAAGCTCCGTGCGACGGGCGGCGCCGGCTTCGACTTGGCGCAGCCGTCGCAGGACCGCATCGTCGGCCCGCAGCAGGAATTCGGCATCTACAAGCCGATGGACATGAGCAAGATCAAGACCGATCTGTTCCTTCCGTCGATGCTCGACGCGACGAAGAAGAACACGACGCTGAAGGGCGCGGTGTATGGGCTGCCGCACATCTGGGGCACCGACGGCCTCGTCGTCAACACCAAGCTCGCGCAGATGACCGACTACACCGACCTGTGCGACGCGAAGTACAAGGGCAAGACGTCCATGCGCCTGAAGCGCCCGACGCTGCTTGCCTTCGCGTTCGCGAGCGGCAAGGACCCCTTCGCGCTGTACAACGATCCCAAGGCCTACGCAGCGCTGATGGACGACGTGGGCAAGAAGCTGTCCGCGTGCAAGGGCAATATCAAGTTCTTCTGGGACAACAAGGATCAGCTCCTGAACGGCGCACGCACCGGCGAGATCGTCGGCGCGATGATGTGGGACACCGGCGGCTGGAAATTGAACAGTGAGAACCCCGAAATCCAATACATTGCGCCCAAGTCGGGCGCGCTCGGCTGGATCGACACCTTCGCGCTCCCGGCGAAGGGCAGGAACGACGCCGCCGCGTATGCGTGGATCAACTTCAACATGCGGCCCGAGATCGCGGCCAAGGTTGCTGCGTCCGCCGGCAACTTCACCGCAGCGAAGGGTGCCGACCAGCTGATGGATGCAAAGCTCAAGGCCCAGTTCGCGAAGAGCTTTCCGGAAGCGGCCTTGAAGAACGTCAAGTGGTATCCGGCGGTGCCGCCCGGCATCGAAGACATCGAAGGCAAGGTGCTCGACCGCGTGAAGGCGGCAAGCTAGCGCTCGCCCGCACGCGAAGCCCACGCGGGATCGGGCCCTAGTTGGAGCAGGACCTCGAGGTCGACGGCGTCACGAAGCGCTACGGCGCGCACGTCGCCGTCGACGCGCTGTCGCTTGCCGTCGCGCACGGCAGCTTCTTCTCGATCCTCGGGCCGTCGGGCTGCGGCAAGACGACGCTGTTGCGCATCGTCGCCGGCTTCCTTGCGCCGGACGAAGGCGACATCCGGATCGGCGGACGCTCGATGCGCGGCGTGCTGCCGAACCGGCGGCCTGTCAACATGGTGTTCCAGCACCTCGCGCTGTTCCCAATGATGAGCGTCGGCGAAAACGTCGGCTACGGCCTCGTGCGGCGCGGCACCGCGCGCGCCGAGACCGCAAAGCGCGTCGACGCGATGCTCGAGCGGGTGGGTCTCCCCGGCGCGCAGGACAAGCGGGTCGACCAGCTCTCCGGCGGGCAGAAGCAGCGGGTGGCGATCGCGCGGAGCCTCGTGCTCGAGCCGACGTTGCTGCTGCTGGACGAGCCGCTCGGGGCGCTCGACCTCAAGCTGCGGGAGCACATGAAGCTCGAGCTGAAGCAGCTCCAGGCAGACTTCGGCACGACATTCGTCTACATCACGCACGACCAGTCCGAGGCGCTCGTCCTGTCCGATCACGTCGCCGTGATGAATGCGGGGCGTTTCGAGCAGGTCGGAACGCCGCAGGAGCTCTATTATCGACCGGCGAGCGCGTTCGTCGCCGGATTCGTCGGGGCCAATAACCGGGTCGCGGGCAAGGCGGCGCAAGTCGAAGGCGAAGTCGTCGACGTGGTCACGCACGAGGGGCTTCGCGTCAGTGCGCGGGCGAGCGGAGCGATCGCGGCCGGCGACATGGTCGAGGCGTTCGTGCGGCCGGAGGTGCTCCATCTCGCACGTGATGCCGCCGAATTGCCGGCGGCGGCGAAGCGTTTCTCCGGCCGTGTCGCAAGCCTGCTGTTCGACGGCGCGAACTCCGCCGTGCTGGTGCGCGAGGAGGCGACAAGCACCGAAATCAGGATCGCGCTCCCGCAGACAGGGCGCTTCGCGGACCTCAACGTCGACGAGACCGTCGCCTTCGGTTTCGATCCACACCGCGCCGTTTGCTTCCGCGCCGCCGGTCATGGCGGTTAGCGTCGCCGGCGGCTCCGATACGCCGCGCCAGAGGCTGGCGCTGCTGCTCTTGATGGCGCCGGCGCTCCTCTGGCTTGTCGGTCTCATCGTGCTGCCGCACCTGGAGCTCGCCGTGCTTTCGCTCCGCGCGCGCGTGGCGCCGCGGATCTACGAGTGGAGCCTCAAGCAGTACGCGACGTTCATCGACGAGCCGCTGTACTGGCACACCTTCGTGCGCACGGCGGCGATGTCGATCTTTGCCACCGCCTGCACGCTCGCGATCGCCTTTCCCGTCGCGTGGCACATCGCGAAGATCGCCCGCGGCCGCGCGAAGTCAATCCTGTTCGTCTTGTGCCTCATCCCGTTCTGGGTGAGCGAGACCGTGCGCACGCTGGGCTGGATGATCCTGCTGCGCGAGTCCGGCGTTCTGCCACGTTTGCTCGCCGATTTCGGGATCACCGCGGCGCCCGTCGAGCTCCTCTACCACGACGCGACGATCCTCGTCGGCCTCGTCTATACGTCCATGCTGTTCATGGTCGTGCCGCTCGTGAGCGCGCTCGAGAGCCTCGACGATTCGCTGATCGAGGCCGCCTACGACCTCGGCGGCAACGGCTGGTCGATCCTGCGGCAGATCATCGTCCCGCACGCGGCGCCGGGAATCGCCGCGGGCTCGATCGTCGTGTTCATGCTCACGCTCGGCAACTACCTGACGCCCACGCTCCTCGGCGGAAAGAACTCGCTGTGGTTCACCGAGCAGATCTACACGCAGTTCATCACGCGTTTCAACTGGGAGCAGGGCGCGGCGTTCGGCTTCCTCCTGCTGATCCTCTCGACCGCGATCGTCTGGCTGGGACTGAAGGTGACAGGCCAGCGATTCGGCGACGTGATGAGGCGCTCGTGATCCCGTCGCTTCCGAGGTCGGGCGTCACGCGCTACGCGACCGGTGCGTATGTCGCGGCATTCTTCGTGTTCCTCTTCCTGCCGCTCGCCGTCGTCGCGCTCTTCGCGTTCAACGATGCCAACTACCCGGCGCCGCCGTGGCGCGGCTTCACGTTGGACTGGTTCGTCGGCGGGGCGAAAGGCCGGACGGGGCTCTTCGCCGATGCGCCCCTCATGAAGAGCATCGTCACGAGCGTGTGGGTGGCGAGCGCGGTGACCGTGCTCTCGGTCGCGGTGGGCACGGCGAACGCGTTCCTGCTGGAGCGCGTCGACTTTCGCGGCAAGTCGGCGCTTTCGCTGCTCATGTTGGCGCCGCTGGTGATCCCGGGCGTGATCCTCGGCATTTCGATTCTCGCGTTCGCGAGCCGCCTCGCCCAGTTCGCCGACGACACGTTCGGGCTCGAGCTCGATTTCCTGCGACCCGGGCTGGTGCTGGTGGTGCTGGGCCAGTTCTCCTACATCGTATCCATCGCGACCCTGACGATCGCCGCGCGGCTGAAGCGCTTCGACGCCACGCTGGAGGACGCCGCATTCAACCTCGGGGCCTCGCGCGCCGCCGTGCTGTGGACCGTGACGCTGCCGTACCTCAAGCCGGCCCTGATCGGCGCCGCCGCGATCTCGTTCCTGATGTCGTTCGAGAACTTCAACACGACGCTGATGCTGGTCGGCTCCGATCCGCCGCTCACGATCATGATGTACGGGCGGATGCGCGAGGGCGCGAGCCCCGTGCTGAACGCGGTGAGCTTGCTGCTGATGGTCGCCTCGGCCTTGATTGCGCTCGTGCTGATGCGGCGGAGGTAGTGTCCAAGGGCACGCCGGAGCATCGAGCGCGCCGGCTCTTGCCGGTCAGTTCCAGACGGCCGCCCTCACCTCTCAATCCGGAGGCAGGACCGCGCCTGAGCGTGCTCTATCGCTGCGGCCAGGAGCACTCGTGACCTGGCTCGCCCAATGCCGGGACGGTCACTACTGCAAAGCGGTGTTCTTGTCGGTGTACTTTACAGGTTGACCAAGCGAGCAACGAGTAGCTCTGCCAAGGTCTTGATTGCCTTGCACTTCGCCTTCGTAGAATGGAATGTGCTTGAGTTGGTTGAAATTATCGTCGCATTGTACTTTACAACTGGGAGGCACAAATGAGACGAGCCAAAAGCTTCGCATACGTCAGCGCTATGGCGGCAGTGCTTTGCACAGCAGCCCAAATCCACGCGGCAGTCATCCGCGTCCCAATCGGAAGCTTTCTGCCCGCCGCAGGGCTGATCACGTTCAGCGAGTTTACCGTCGGAACGGTAAACCCGGTCTACACGCCAGCGACTTACGGGGGCGGGGCCGGACTGCCCACGGTTACATTCGATGGGTTCTTCACGGGCCAGGCGCTCGGTACCGTGGGAACATGCCCGGCCGGTGCGGCGGTCACCGGTTGCGTCGTGGGAGCGCCTACCAATCCGGTTGCGTTGGATGCCGCCTCGCCGAACACCGTCATCACTAACGACCTTGTTACTCCAACGAGTCCGGTGCTTTCCGGGTCGCCCACGTTCAACGGGCCGATCTCGATCTTCTTTAGTACCGATGTTTATGGAGTCGGTCTCACCGGCGGCTTCTTTGACGCAATTGGGGGCACTTCCATCACCGCGTTCAACCGGCAGGGAATCAATCTCGGCCAAGTGACTAATACTGGCCTCGGCATCGAATTTCTGGGTCTCGTAACTGACACCGGGCTCGCACAAATTGCGGGATTGCAATTCAGTCTCGTCGGCGCAGAGCCATTCGGCTTTGGCATCGACAACGTCCGCTTCGGTCTGCCGGGCCAAGTGACACCACCGTTGCCGGAGCCCTCCGTGCTGACATTGCTCGCTATCGGAGCACTGGGACTCTGCCTCACGCGTCGCAAGCGATAGGAGACTCACCCCTCGATGTCGGGAAAGTCTTGACAGACAGGGTGTTGCGGCCGATCCGGCTACTACTCACCGCATTGACGCTGCCGCAGCGCGGCCGCCAGGACGCGAAGTTGAATGCACAGTTCGCGAAGAGCTTTCCGGAAGCGGCCTTGAAGAACGTCAAGTGGTATCCGGCGGTGCCGCCCGGCATCGACGACATCGAAGGCAAGGTGCTCGACCGCGTGAAGGCGGCAAGCTAGCGCTCGCTCGCACGCGAAGCCCAGCGGGTTCGGGCCTATTCAGCTTTACGTGAATACATGACGCTAAATCGCCAATTCGGCCTGCTGCCAGAACGCGGTGCTGAGCTGCAGTTGTATCGACTCGAGCCGCTGCCGTACCTCAGCCTCGAATGGGTGTGACACTCACAATCTGGCTTGGAGTTTTTCGCTCTGTCCTACACGCAAACCAGCGTATGTCTGATACACATGGACGAACGCCGAGATCAGCGTTTCCGATCGGACCGATAGACCCCGCCACCAAATGCACCGGCAGGCTCGCTGTACTGTCGATTCTCGCTATGTGAAATTCTCGACGAAGGCCAATCGCCTTTTACGGTCGCAACGCCTGCGTCGGGAATCGTGCAGCATGATCAACCTACAAGTGGCCATAGGCGATTGCAGTAGGTAGTCAGAGGTGCTGTTCGTGACGAAGCACCAAGAGACGAAACGCGGGGGCAACGCCTCGCGTCCGGATAGAGAGGTCATACCAGGAGAGCTTATTATGAGGATGCGCTCGTGTTTATTCAGGACAGCTTTGCTGTCCGCTGCCATGGCGGTGCCCGCCATCGCTGGGGCCCGCCCGGCCACTCCGCTTTGTTCCGATCTTGCGACGGATCCCGCGTGGGGACTCGCAGGCAACTCATCCATTATCAATCTCACGGCTGCGATCATTCCGCCGTCCGGGCCCAATCTCGCCTATTGCCAGGTGAATTTCGTTGACGTGACATTGGCTGGTCCGCAATTCGGATACCAGCCGGGACAGACCTCGAAGATCGGAGTCCGCGTTGGTTTACCGTTGAACGCGAACGACGGCGGAGCGGGAGGCGCGCAAGGCGCGTGGAACGGCAAGATCCAGTCGCTCGGCAACGGCGGTTTCGCCGGCACCATCACCGGTGTCACGAGCGCGACCAACGCCGGCTATGTGGGCACCGGTTCGGACACGGGACACAGCGCATCGATCACCAACCCCATTCCCAACCCGAACCCGCCCCCTGCCACGGTCGAAATGCCGCCGAGCGAGAGCGGGGCTGCGTTTGGGCTGAATACGGATGGCACTGTCAACTACGGGCGCATCATGGATTACGGTTGGCGTGGCCAACATCATGCGAATCTATGGGGCCAGCGCCTCGCAAAGACTTACTACGGGCAGAAGCACACGAAGAACTACTACGTCGGCTGTTCGGACGGAGGCCGTGAAGGTCACGAAATGGCGCAGCGCTTCGGCCAACATTTTGATGGCATCGTCGCTATGTCTCCTGCTGTCCACTGGGATCGATGGGCATTCTCGGGCGGCTGGGGAAACTATGTCGCCCGCCAGGAACTCGGGCAGAACGGACTGGATACACCGAAGTTCCAGGACGTCAATCAAAGGGCCTTGGCGGCATGCGATCCAATCGATGGCATTACCGATGGCATGATCCAGGAGACGCGAAAGTGCACTTACAACGCCCAGCAAGCGGTCTGTGGTCAGCCGGGCGCCTCTGCGGATCCCACGCGATGTCTGACGTCCGCGGAAGCCGCGGTCGTGAACAAGATCTGGGATGGTCCGCGCAACCCCAACGGCAGCAAGATGTGGGTCGGCTGGGAACGGGGCACCGGAAACGTCTTCGGGATCACCCCGGCCGCCACGGGAGCGCCTACGCTGTTCGGTGAGCAGATCAATCGCTATTGGGTTCACAAGGATCCGACTTTCAATTGGCGATCGATCACTGAGCAGCAGTTTCTCGTCGAGCAACGCAACCTGACGAACCAGTTCTCGCAATACATCGGCTCCGACTCGCCGAACCTGCATACGTTCAAGGGAAGCGGCGGCAAGCTGATCGCCAGCTACGGCAACCTGGACCAGATCATCCCGCCCAACGGCCATTACAACTATATGCAGCGCTTGTTTGCTGCGATGGGCGGAGTCGCCAAGACCCAGGAGTTCTATCGCTACTACGTGTTTCCGAACGCTACGCATTGCGGCGGGGCAGGCATGACCACCAATTTGCTGTTCAACGCCTTGGTGGACTGGGTCGAGAACGGTGTCGCACCTGACTACCTCGTGGCTCAGGTCAACGCCACGCGAACGCGCAAGGTCTGCATGTACCCGAACACTCCGGTCTACGACGGCTCGGGCAGCACCGACGACCAGGCTAATTTTGCCTGCCAGATCAATGCTCAAGACGATCCCGCACTTCTTGCCCAGGAAGCCGGGCTGTTACAGGGCGAAGGGCCGCTGCCTGGCAATCATGACATCGGCAATCTGCCTTAGGAACGTCGGATGAGAGCGCGCGATCAAACACGACTCTGATCGACGAGTTCAACGCAAGACCTGAACGGGCGTGGGCCAAAAGGCGTGCGCCCGTTCAACGCTGCAACTCGAAGCGACCGCCCAGGATGTGCGAAATCTGTGTTACGTCGTATGCGATCACGCCGATCCAGGACTATGCATTTGCGCCAACCGCAAATCCTTGAGAGCGCGTCCAACCAGGGCAATCCGCGCAAGGTCTCGGATCTGCCGGCACTTTTGGCTGGCGACATTGCACCTCCATGCGCTCTCCCCGGGCTCGATGGAAGGATCGTCGACATTCGCGCCGATGCCATCGCCGGGAACCCGATCGTCCTCCTGTTCTGTCCGAAATTCTCCGAGGCGACCACCGCCGCGATCACTGGAGTTGTCGCTGAGCAGCAGTCCTTTGTTGCCGCCGGCGCGCGGCTTCTCGCCGTTACCCAAGAAAGCGCGGAAGTCGCGCAGGCACAGAACATCCCCTTTCCAGTGTTGCTCGATCGCGACGGGGCGGTGTTCCGAGCCTTCAACGCCGACGCCCGGGATCTCCCAACGACCGTCGTGTTGCGGCCGAACCAGCACTGCACCGGCGCATCGAGCGGCGCTTGCTGCCGGAGATAGCCACGGCCTTCCAGTACCGGATCACGCGCTGGGAAAGGCTGCGTATCGGCTGCTACCAGGGCGAGCGCGGCGGCGAGCTTCACGGGCACCGCGATAATGTCGAGCCAACGCCTTATCGCCGCTTCGCGATGTCGATCAACCTCAACCTCGAGGAATTCGCGGGCGGCGAGCTGCGCTTCCCGGAATTTGGCGATCAGCGGTACCGTCCGGCGAACGGCGAGGCAATCGTGTTCTCGTCGTCGTTGCTCCACGAGGCGCTCCACGTGACTTCCGGGCGTCGCCTCGTATTGCTGGCGTTCCTGTTCGGCGACCACTGACAGGAGGTGAAACCTTTCGGCGTTATCATTGCCTCTCGAACCGACCGGAGATGATGCCGTGATCGTCAAGCAGATCTGGACCGCGAACGCCTACCGCAACTTCAACTACCTCATCGCCTGCGCCGAATCCGGCGAAGCGCTGGCCGTCGATCCGCTGGATCACGAGAAGTGCCTCAGGGCCGCGAAGGATGCGGGCTGGACGATCACCCAGATCCTGAACACGCACGAGCATCGCGACCACACCGGCGGCAACGAGACGATGGTCCGGCACACCGGCGCCGTGATCCTGGCGCACAAGAATGCGCGCGACACGATCCCCGGCATGACCCGGGGATTGGGCGCGGGCGATGTCATCAAGGTAGGCAAGACCGTGGAGCTCGAGGTGCTGGACACGCCGGGCCATACGATGTGCCACGTGTGCCTGCGGTCGCATACCGACCAGCCGGCGCTCTTTTGCGGGGATACGCTGTTCAACGCCGGCGCCGGTAATTGCCACAACGGCGGCCATCCGGCGGAGCTCTACAAGACATTTTCGGAACAGCTTGCGGGGCTGCCGGCTTCGACGTTGATCTACCCGGGCCACGACTACATCGAAAACAACCTGCGCTTCACGCTGGATCGCGAGCCCGACAACAGGAATGCCCGCGACATGCTCGACCGGCTCGCCGGTCACGATCCCGACAACGCTGTGGTCACGACGCTCGACGTCGAGCGCGGGATCAACACGTTCTTTCGCCTGACGAGCCCCACCGTGATTGCGCGATTGCGCGAAGCCTTTCCCGATCTGCCCGAGAAGCCCGATGCGCGGACCGTGTTTCTCAAGCTCCGCGAACTTCGCAATTCCTGGTAAGTCGCGCCCCGATGCCTCCCGACAAGAAATGCGCCCATCGCGAAACGCTGGCCGCGCAGGGCATGGGCCGGGTCGCCGCCCCCTTTCGCGATATCGTCCCGCCGATCCATGTGGCGACGACATACGAACGCGGCGCCGACGGAACGTATCCAGGCGGGCGCGTCTACTCCCGGGCCGACAACCCCAGCTACGATCAGGCCGAGGCGCTGATCGCGTCGCTGGAGGGTGCTGCGGCGGCAATGTTGTTCGCTTCGGGCCAGGCGGCAGCGGGGGCCGTGTTCCAGGCGCTTGCTCCGGGCGATTGGGCGCTTGCCCCGCGCCAGATGTACTGGGCGTTGCGCAAATGGCTGCTGGAATTCGCGGTGCCGTGGGGAATCAGCGTCGAGTTCTACGAAAACACATCGCTCGATGACCTTGCGGCGAAGGCGCGGATGCGCCGGCCCAGGCTGATCTGGATCGAGACGCCGGCCAATCCGACGTGGGACATCACCGACATTGCCGAAGTGAGCGCGATCGGCCGCGAAGTCGGCGCGGTCGTCGCGGTCGATTCGACGGCTGCGACTCCCATGCTCACGCGCCCGATCGAGCTCGGCGCGCAGATCGTGATGCATTCGGCGACCAAGTACCTGAACGGACATGCCGACGTGATTGCCGGTGCGCTCGCGAGCGCGCGCGATGACGAGCTGTGGCAACGCATTCGCTACGTGCGCGGTGGAGGCGGCGCCGTGCTGGGCCCATTCGAAGCGTGGCTCTTGCTGCGCGGCATGCGCACGCTGCATTTGCGCGTCGCCGCTGCATCCGCGAGCGCGCTCGCGATCGCGCAACGCCTGACCGGGCACCCGAAGCTCGGGCACGTGCTCTATCCGGGCTTGCCGACGCACCCCGGACACGCCGTTGCCGCGAAGCAGATGCAAGGCGGATACGGCGGGATGATGTCGCTGCGCTTCGCAGGCGGCGAGAGCGCCGCGATCGCGTTCGCGGCGAAGCTCCGGGTGTGGAAGCGCGCGACATCGCTGGGGTCGGTCGAAAGCTTGGCCGAGCATCGCGCCAGCGTCGAAGGTCCGGGGACGCTCTGCCCGCCGGATCTCGTACGGCTGTCGGTCGGCGTCGAGCACGTCGACGACCTGATCGCCGATATCGAACAAGCGCTGGCATGAATCACGTACCGCGCGCAATGGCCGAAGACGTCGTCAGAGCCACGCGCACCACCGCCGGCGTCAGTACGCGACGGTGTAGGTCTCGCGCTCCCAGCCTCCGCCGAGCGCCTTCGCGAAATCGACGATCGACAGCCTCGAATCGCGCGCCGCGGCGATGCGCAGCGTCTCCGCGGCAAGCAGCGTGCGCTGCGCGTCCAGCACCTCCAGGAACGACGTGCGGCCGGCTTCGTAGCGGAGGTTGGCGACGGCAAGCGCCTGACGCAGCTGCTCGCGGCGCTGCGTCTCCGCGGCGAGCACTTCGCCGGCGGAGCGGTTCGTCACCAGCGCATCGTGCACTTCGCGGAAGGCAGTCTGCACCGTCTGCTGGTACTCCACCGTGACGCTGTCGCGGCGGGCGATGGCCGCCTCGACCTGGGACTCGATCGCCTTCAGCGCCAGGAGCGGCTGCAAGAGCCCGGCGCCGAAGCGCCACGCCACGGCCGGCGCGCTGAACAGGTTCGACAGCGCCGCCGACTCCGTGCCGTAGGCACCGGTCAGATTGACGCTCGGAAAGTAATTCGCCCGCGCCTCCTGGATCCGCAGGTCCGAGGCCGCCAGCAGCGCCTCGGTGCGGCGGATATCGGGTCGCCGTTCGAGGAGGCCAGACGGCAGTCCGGACGGCAGTTGCGGCACGGCTGTGGCGGCCTCGATCGTCGCGCCGCGTGCGACCTCAGGCGTGAACACGGCGCGCGGCGAGCGGCCCGTCAAGGTCGCGATGGCCGACTCGAGGAGGCCGATTGACTGTCGCGCCCGGGCGATGTCGGCAACGACCGCGGAAAGCTCGGCTTCGGCCTGGCGCAGGTCGTATTCGCCGATGATGCCGCCGTCGAACCGATCCTGCTGCAACTGAACGGTGTCGGTGCGCGTCTTGCGCGTATCCTCGAACACCACCAGGAGCGCGTCGGCCGCTCGCAACCTGAAATACGCGTTCGCGACCTCGGCGGCGACCGAAATGCGCACGCTCTCCCGAAAATACTGCGCGGCGACGAGATCGTTCGCGGCGGCGAGCGCCCCGCTGCGATACTTGCCCCAGATGTCGAGCTCGTACGACATTTCGATCCCCACGCTGTAGTCGTTCGACACGGGGATGGCGAATCCGGCGGCCTGTGCCGTGCTCTGCGACTGCCGCGAGCGCGAGGCGCCGCCGCGCAGGTTGATGCTGGGCGCGAGGTACGACTGCGCGAGCAGGACGTCCGCTCGTGCAGCCTCGATGCGCGCGAACGCGCCGCGCAGATCGAGGTTATTGGCGAACGCCTCCTCGACCAGCGCGGTCAGCACCGGGTCGTCGAACGCCGTCCACCAGCGCTCGAGCAGTGCGTTCTGCGCGGCGGTCGCCGTGGCCGCGGGCAGGTCGAGCTCTGGTGGCTTCGGCTGAGTCACCGCGCAGCCCGCGAGCGCGGCGGCGGTCGCGAGCGCGATGAATGAGTGCTGCAAGTTACGCATGTTCGCCTCCATGTCCAGGATGTGGCGGATGACCCGGTGTGGCGACCGTTGGCCGCGCGTGCAGCGCGTGCGCGTGGTCGATCTCCGCGTGCAGCTCGTCCTTGGTGCGCGGCTCGGTGATCTTGCGGTCGAAGATCAGCCGGAAGAACCACGGCACGAAGAAGATCGCCAGGAACGTAGCGGCGAGCATGCCTCCCATCACACCCGTACCCACGGAGAGGCGCGCGCCGGCGCCGGCGCCCGTCGAGATCGCGAGTGGCAGCACGCCGAGAATGAAGGCGAGCGAGGTCATGAGGATCGGGCGAAACCGTAATCGCGCCGCCTCGATCGCCGCCGCCGATGTAGACAGACCCTCCTCATGCCTGCGCAACGCGAATTCGACGATCAGGATCGCGTTCTTCGCCGCGAGCCCGAGCAGCGTGACGAGGCCGATCTGGAAGTAGACGTCGTTGGTCATGCCCCGCAGATGGACCGCGGCGAGCGCGCCGAACGTGCCGAACGGGAGTGCCAACAGCACCGACAGCGGCAGCGACCACCGCTCGTACTGCGCGGACAGGATCAGGAACACCATGATCACCGCCAGCACGAGGGAAAAGCCCGACGCCCCTCCGGAGCGCTTCTCCTGGTAGGACGTGCCGCCCCAGTCGAAGGTGAAATCGGGCGGCAGTACTTCAGCCGCGATTCGCTCGACCGCGGCGATCGCTTCGCCCGAACTGAATCCGGGCGCCGCCTGTCCGATGATCTTTACCGCCGGCAGGTTGTTGAAGCGGTCGAGCGCATCGGGTCCCGATGTGTATCTGACCGTCGCGAGCGCGGAGAGCGGAATCATCTCGCCTTTTTCAGATCGGACGTAGACGCCACCGATGTCGTCGGGCCGCTTGCGGTACGCGGGGTCGGCCGACATCAACACCTGCCACGTCCGGCCGTACTTGTTGAAATCGTTGACGTAGTAGGTGCCGAGCGTGCCGGCGAGGGCGTTGTACACGTCGTCGATCGGCACGCCGAGCTTCTTTGCCTTTTCGCGGTCGGTGTCGACGTAGAGCTGCGGCACGGTCGCGCGCCACAGCGTTTGCGCACCGCCTAACTCCTTGTCGCTGTTCGCGCGCGCGAGAAACGCCTGCGTGACTTCGGACAGCCGCTTGGAGCCGCCTTCGCCGCGGTTCTGGATGTAGAATTCGAACCCGCCCGTCGTGCCGAGGCCGAAGATCGCCGGCGGGTTGAACGCGAGCACCAGCGCCTCCTTGATGCCCATCGTCCGGCCGAAGAGCTCGCCGACGAGGCTCGCTGCGGTGACCTTGCGCTTTTCCCAGGGCACCTGCACGACGAAGAGCGTGGCGGCGCTGTTGCGGAAACCGCCGCCGATGAAGTCGAAGCCCGTGAACGAGATGATGTCCTGGTTCGCAGGATTGGCGCGGATCGCTTCCTCGACCTGTTTCACGACCTTGTCCGTGCGCTCGAGCGACGCGCCGTCGGGCAGGAACACCGCACCGATGTAGAAGCCCTGGTCTTCGTCGGGGACGAGGCTTCCCGGCGTCGTTTTCCATAGCCACGCGGTGATCGCCACCATGCCGGCGAACAGGAAAATGGCGACGAATCCACGCCGGATCATCCACAGGACGCCGTCGGAATAGTGCTGCGTGACGCGGGCGAACCAGTTGTTGAACCACGTGAAAAACCGCCCGGGAGGCCGATGCCCGCGCTTCAACATCAGCACGCACAACGCCGGCGACAGCGTCAGCGCGACGATCCCCGAGATGACGACCGCGATCGAGATCGTCACCGCGAACTGGCGGTAGAGCTCGCCCGTGAGCCCCCCAAGGAAGGCGATCGGCACGAACACGGCGCAAAGCGTCAGCACGATCGCGACGATCGGTCCTGTCACCTCGCGCATCGCCCTGACGGCGGCGTCGCGCGGCGGCAGCTTGTTCTCGCGCATGTTCCGCTCGACGTTCTCCAGCACGACGATCGCGTCGTCTACGACGATGCCGATCGCGAGCACCATGCCGAACAGCGTCAGCGTGTTGATCGAGTAGCCGAGCGCGTAGAGGCCGGCGAAGGTCCCGATCAGCGAGACGGGAACCGCGATGAACGGAATCAACGCGGCGCGCCAGCTCTGCAGAAAGAGGTAGACGACGAGGAAGACGAGCAGCATCGCTTCGCCGAGCGTCTTCACGACCTCGGTGATCGACACTTCGACGAAGCGCGTCGTGTCGTACGGAACGGCGTAGGTCAGGCCTTCGGGAAATTTCTGCGCGAGCGCGGCTGCCCGGCTCTGGACCGTCTTCGCGACGCTGAGCGCATTGGCGCCTGGGGACAGGAAGATGCCGACCAGCGTAGCTTCGTGGCCGTTGTAGCGGCCGATGAAATCGTAGTCCTTCGAGCCCAGCTCGACCCGGGCGACGTCGACGAGCCGCACCGTCGAGCCGTCGGGGTTCGCGCGGACGATGATCTGACCGAACTCCTTCGGGTCGGCGAGCCGGCCGCGCGTGGTGATCGTGTAGACGAGGTCCTGCTTGCCGCCGGTCGGCGTCTGGCCCACCTTGCCCGCCGCGAACTGCGCGTTCTGCTCGTTGATGGCGTTGGCGACATCGCTGGGCGTCAATTTCAACTGCGCGAGGCGGTCGGGCAGGAGCCAGATGCGCATCGCGTAGTCCTTGGCGCCGAAGATCTGCACGTTGGTGGTGCCCGGCAGGCGCTTCAGCTCGTCCAGGACGTTGAGCGTCACGTAGTTCGAGATGAAGAGGTCGTTGTAGCGGCCGTCCGGCGAATAGAACGCCAGCACCTGAAGGAAGGACGAGGAGCCACGCTCGACCGACACGCCCTGTCGCCGCACTTCGAGCGGCAGCCTCGGCTCGACCTGCTTCACGCGGTTGTTGACGTTGATCGTCGCGTCGTCGACGTTGGTGCCGATCTCGAACGTGACCGTGATCGCCGTGACGCCCTGAGCCGTCGAGTGCGACTCCATGTAAAGCATGCCCTGGACGCCGTTGATGGCGTTTTCGAGCGGCGCGGCGACGGTTTGCTCCAGCACTTCGGCGGAGGCACCGGGATAGACCGCCTGCACGGTGACCACGGGGGGCGCGATCTCCGGGTATTGCGCGATCGGCAGCGCGCGCATCGCGGCGAGACCCGCGAGCACGAAAAACACCGAGATCACCGCCGCGAAGATCGGGCGGTCGATGAAGAATCTTGAGAACATGACGGAGTCTCGCGATCAGGTCTTGGGTGCCGGCGATGTCTTGGCGCCGTCTTTCGCAGGCGGCGCATCCTTGGCGCCACCTATCCCGCCACTCTTGGCGCCATCCTTCGCGGGCGGCGCGTCCTTGCCGGGACCCTTGCCGCCGGCCGGGGGCGCGCCACCCGGTGCGCCCGGTGCGCCCGGTGCGCCGCCCAACGCGATCGCCCCGCCTGGTTGCAGCTTGGCGATGCCATCGACGATCACCGTGTCGCCGGCCGCGAGACCCGATTCGACCACCCACAAGTTCACGCCGTCCACCTCAACCCAGTCCCCCAGCGTGATGGGGCGCACGACCGCGATGTCCTTGCCGTCCTTGTCCTTGCCCGTCACGTAGACGAACTTGCCTTGCGGCCCGTCCTGCACCGCAACCTGCGGCACTGCGATCGCATTGTTGCGCACCGCTCCCTTGAGCGCGACGCGGACGAACTGACCAGGCTTGAGCGCGCCGTCGGCATTGGCGAGCTCCGCGCGCATCTCGTAGGTTCCCGTCGAAGGATTAACCCGCGTGTCGCTGAAATTGATCTTGCCCTTGCGCGGAAACGTGGAGCCGTCGGAGAGCTTGATCGTCACGTCGTAGGCGTTGTCTTTGGGCAGCGTGAGCTTGCCCGCGGCAACGGCGCGCTCGAGGCCCAACCGGTCGTTTTCGGAGACGTTGAAAGGCACCCATATCGGGTCGACCTGCCAGAGGAGCGTCAGCAAGGTGTCGTTGGCGGTGACGAGGCTTCCTTCGGATTTGTTGGCGCGGCTCGACAGCCCTGTGATCGGCGCGCTGACGCGCGTGTAGCCGAGACTGAGATTCACTTCGGCGGCCCGTGCCTCGGCGGCTTTGACGGCCGCGCGCGCGAGCTCGGCGTTCGACACGGCGTCGTCGGCTTCTTTTTGCCCGACCGCGCGCTTTTCCGCGAGCGGCTTCAGGCGCGCAACCTCGCGTTCGGCTTGCGCGAGCTGGGCGCGGGCGCGCGCGACTTCGGCTTCGAGGGCCGCCGACTGCGCCTGCAGCGGCTTCGGATCGATGAGGAAGAGCGCCTGGCCCGCTTTCACCCATCCGCCTTCGGCAAAGAGGCGCTTCTCGAGGATACCGGTCACCCGCGCGCGCACCTCGACTTCCTTCGAGCCCGCCGTCTGTCCGACATATTCGTAGGTGACGGGCAGTGTTCTCGGCTGCAATACGAGCGTCGTCACGGCAGCCGGTGGAAAGCCGTGAAAGCCTCCCTGCTGGGATTGACCGCATGCGGCGACGAGAAGGGCGATGGCGATGCCCGCGAGCGGCGCCACGAGGCGACGCGCGGAGCGGGGGGCGAGGGACATGAGGAGCTCCGTGATGGGCGAACGCGTCTGTACAGACGCCCTCGAGGGGACCACAAATGCCATTGAGCGGTGCGCACGTCGACAGTCTGTTAGATCGCGCACGCAGGCAGCGGCTTGACAACGGGTTCGACATTACATACATTCGTGGATGTTTGCAACCCTGACGGCAACAGGGATCTTCCGCCCCAATTCATGGCCCGACGCACCAAGAGGGAAGCCGCCGCGACGCGCGCCGCGCTGCTCGACGCCGCAGAGCGGGTTTTCCGCGAGCGCGGAGTCGCGCGCACGTCGCTCGCCGAGATCGCCGCGGCGGCGGGAGTGACGCGCGGCGCCGTCTACTGGCACTTCCGCGACAAGACGGCGCTGTTCGAGGCATTGTGCGAACGCGTGCAACTGCCGATGGAGGCGATGCTCGCTTCCGCCGGCGAAATCCGCCAGCAGGATCCGCTCGGCGCGGTGCGCGCCCTCGCGGTCAACGGCCTCGTGCGCCTCGCCACCGATGCGCGTACGCAGGCGGTGTTCGACGTGATCTTCCACAAATGCGAATTCACCGCGGAGTTCGCGGTGGTCTCCGGACGGCGTCACGCCACCGACAGCGGATGCCTCGCCAATGTCGAGCGGCTGCTGACCCAGGCGGTGACGGCCGGGCAACTCCCGCGCGATACCGACACCCGGCTCGCCGCGCGTTGCCTCAACGCATTCATGGTTGGCGTGATGCACGAGTGGGTGCAGGCGCCGAAGTCGTACGATCTCGCTCTGGCGGCGCCGGCGATGATCGACACGCTGCTGGCGGGACTTACCACCCGGCCGCCGCGGCGCGTCCGCCGGAAATCCGCACGGCCCCCGCTAGTGGGCAGGCCTGTTGCGCGGCAGCTCCGGGCGCGTCCTTAGACGGCCGCGCCCATCGACGCGCATAATCGGCGTTTTTGTTCACTGCGAGAATTCCATGAGCACACTCAAGACAGTCGGCGTGGTCGGCGCCGGAACGATGGGGAACGGCATCGCGCAGGCGTGCGCCGTCTCCGGCCTCGATGTCGTGATGGTGGACATTGCCGAATCCGCGGTGGCGCGTGGGCAAGCGACGATAGCGTCGAGCCTCGATCGGCTGCTGAAAAAGGAAAAGATCACGGCGGCGGACAAGGATGCGGCGGTCAAGCGCATCCAGGGCACAACCCGCTATGAGGCGCTGCAAAGTTGCGACCTCGTCATCGAGGCAGCCACCGAAAACGAGGATCTCAAGGTCAAGATACTGCGACAGGTCGACGCGCTGGCGCGTCCCGACGTCATCCTCGCCACGAACACGTCATCGATATCGATCACAAAGCTTGCCGCGACGACGTCGCGGCCAGGGAAGTTCATCGGGATGCATTTCTTCAATCCGGTCCCGATGATGACGCTCGTCGAATTGATACGGGGCCACCTGACGGAGGATGCGACCGTCGCCGCGGCCGTAGCGCTGGCGAGCGCACTGGGCAAGACGCCGATCGTCGTCAAGAACAGCCCCGGCTTCGTCGTCAACCGGATCCTCTGCCCGATGATCAACGAAGCCGTGCTCGCGTTGCAGGAAGGGCTCGCGTCGGCAGAAGAGATCGACAACGGGATGAAGCTCGGCTGCAGCCATCCGATCGGCCCGCTCGCACTCGCGGACATGATCGGCCTCGACGTGATGCTCGCGGTGATGGAGGTGTTCTACCGCGACTTCAACGATCCGAAATATCGGCCGGCGCTGCTCTTGAAGGAGATGGTCGCGGCAGGACAGCTTGGCCGCAAATCGGGGCGCGGCTTCCATACGTACAAGTGATCAACCGGGGCCCGGCTCCGCTGCGATGGGCCGGTCGAGGATGTAGACCGTGCCGGTGAAGCCCGCGACCAGCGCGCCGTCGGCGCGTTTCACGTCGATGCGATAGACCGCGATCCGGCGCGTGCGGGACACTTCGGTCGCCGTCGCGATCAGCCTGTCGCCGCGAATGGCCGCCACGTGGTAGGTGATGTGCGCGTCGATCCCGGCGGCGATCATGCCGTGCGAGTTCGATGCAAGGCCGAACGCCGTGTCGGCCAGCGTGAAGATCGCGCCGCCGTGGCATCGGCCGTTGAAGTTGATGTGCGCGTCACCCACGTCGAGCTCGACGGTTGCGCATCCCTTTCCGGCGGAAACACAGCGGACGCCGACGAAGGTCACGAACGGGTCGCGCGCCGCGAGCCGCATGACGCGCTCGGCCATTTGCTGGTCTTCGTCCATCGTCCTCGTCTCCTCGTGCCGGGCCGTCGTCACGCTTCGAATCCCTGGAAGGTCGCGAACGCGGATACCGGCGCGCGTTCGGTGACGAGCCGGTTTTCCGGCGCATCCGGATCGGCGTAGCCGAGCGACATCCCGCAGATCACGCTCTCGTCCGCGGCAAGCGGAAGCTCGCGCGCGAGCACGCGATGGAACTGCAGAAACGACGCCTGCGGGCAAGTGTCGAGCCCCCGCGCGCGCGCGGCGATCATGACGTTCTGCAGGAACATCCCGTAGTCGAGAATGCTCCCTTTCTCGAGTCCGCGATGGATCGTGAAGATGAGGCCGATCGGCGCGTCGAAGAAAACATAATTCCGCCCGTGCTGACGGTGCATGCCGGGTTTGTCGGCACGCTCGATCCCGAGGAGTCCATACAGGTCCCAGCCGATCCGGCGCCGGCGGGCGAGATAGGGCTCGAACCACTCCCGCGGGTAATAGCGAAACTCCTCGGTGTGCTGGTCCTGCTCGTGGCGATACGCTGCCATGAGCGCCTCCGAGAGCGCCTCCTTGCGCGCGCCGGCCAAGGCGTGCACGCGCCAGGGCTGCATGTTGGTGCCGCTGGGCGCGCGGCTCGCCACCGCCAGGATCTCCTCGACCGTCGCCTGCGGCACGGGATCCGGCAGGAACTTGCGCACCGACCGGCGTGTGGCGATGGCGCGATCGACCGCCACGACATCGTCCGCGGATGGCACGCGGCCCGCCCGGAACCGGCGGCCCCGCCCGGCTTGCGACGCGTGCGCGATGACGGCGTCGACGATGGCCGTGACCCCATCGTTGCTTGCCGCAGCGACCTTGAGAACCGGTACCGCGCGTCGAGTCACCGCGACGAAGCCGGAGCATGTCCTCGAGCTCGCGGACCGTGACGTCGGCGGCCGGCAGGTCGCCCTTGCTCACGACCAGGAGATCGGCGATCTCGAGGATGCCGGCCTTGATCGCCTGCACGGCGTCGCCCTGTCCCGGCGGACAGACGACGAGCCGGGTATCCGCGAGTTGCGCTATCTCGACCTCCGACTGACCGGCGCCTACCGTCTCGACGATGATCGTGTCGAAGCCGGCGGCGTCGAGCACGTCCACGATTTGCGCGGCCGTGCGTGACGTGCCGCCGAGATGGCCGCGAGAGGCGAGTGAGCGGATGAAGATGTCCGGGTGCGCGGCGTGCTCACCCATGCGGACGCGATCGCCGAGCACGGCGCCGCCGGTAATGGGACTGGACGGATCGACGGCGACCACCGCGACGCGCCGGCCACGCGCGATGAATGCGCCGAGCAGCGCATTGATGAGCGTCGACTTGCCTGCGCCCGGCGCTCCGGTGACGCCGAGGACATGCGCGCGTCCGCGGTGGGGGGCGATCGCGAGCGCGATGGCGCCGGTGTCGGACTCGCCCCGCTCGATCGCGCTGATCGCGTGGGCGATCGAACGTCGGTCGCCCGCGAGGATCCGCGCCAACCGCGGGGGTAGGGCGGGATGCGCCTGAGGCTGCAAATGGGTTCCCGCGCAGGAGCCGCGTTCTAGTGTGCGCGGGGGTCGTTCACACCACGGCCTGCACGTCTCCGAACCCCATCTCGCGGCGCAACGTCGCGCAGATTTCGCCATGAGTGCAGCCGGCTTCGGCCGCCGCGACGACCTGCTCGAAGACGTTGTCGCGCGGATCGTTGGCCGCACGGGCAAGCGCGTCCAGCGCCGCGCGAATCGCACCGCCCGGGCGCGCCGCCTTGTACGAGCGAAACGCGGCGACATGTTCGTCCATCTTCCGCAAGTCGGGTTTCGGCAGCGACGGCCGCGCGCTGCGGTCTTCGTCGATCCGGTAGGCGTTGACGCCGACGACGGTCTGCCGGCCCGCTTCGACATCGTCCTGGAAACTGCGCGCGGATTCGCCGATCCGCTTCTGCACGATGCCCGCCGCGACGGCGGCGTACATTCCTCCCGCGTCCTCGACCATGCGCATCGAGCGCAGGATCCCGGCTTCCATCTGGTCGGTCAGCGTCTCCACGTAGTAGCTGCCGCCGAGCGGGTCGATGACATCGGTCAGGTGGGCTTCCTCGCGCAGGATGTTCTGCGTGGCGACCGCGATCCGTGCGCCGAACTCGGTCGGACAGGACAGCGCCTCGTCGAACGCGTCGGTATGCAGCGATTGCAGGCCGCCGAAGATTCCGGCCATCGCCTGCACAGTGACGCGCGACACGTTGTTGAGCGGCTGCTGCCGGGTAAGGTCTACGCCGGACGTCTGCGCGTGGAACTTGAAGCGCCAGCTCCGCGGGTCCTTCGCGCCGTACCGCTCCCGTGTCAGCCGAGCCCAGATGCGGCGACCGGCGCGGAACCGGGCGATTTCCTCGAAGAACGAGAGCGAGATATCGAAGAAGAACGTGAACCGCGGCAGGAATTGGTCCGGGTCCATCCCGCGGGCGACGCAATCGTCGGCGTTCTGGAGCGCCGTGGCGAGCGTGAAGGCCATCGCGTCCGCCGGCGTGGCGCCGGCCTGTTGCATGTGCTGGCCCACCACCGACATCGGATTCCACTTCGGAACGTGCCGGTTGCAGAACTCGATGTGGTCCGTCAGGATCCGCCGCGCTCCCGGGAGCGCGATGCGGAAGAACATGTGGTTCGCCACATAGTGACTCAGGTAGTCGCTCTGGTTCGACGTGCCGCCGATCGCACTCCAGGGAATCCCGCGGCGCCTTGCCACCGCCAGCACGAACGCGAGGAGCGTGAACGGCGACGGATCGTTCATCGCACAGGACATCGAGCGCAAGTCCACGCCCGCGAGGCAGGCGTCCATGTGCTCGACCGTGTTGACGACGACGCCGCACGTGCCGAGGAGCTCGGCATGCACCTCGTCCATGTCGTAGCCGCGGTAGACCGAGTTGCACGGAATGAGCGAGACGGCGCTGGCGCCCTGCGCGATGATCGCGGACAGGCGCGCGTTGTAATCGAACGGCGTCCCGAGGCCGATCAGCTGGCGCTGGGTCCAGGTCCGGCCGCGGTGCATCGTCGGATAGATGCCGCGCGTATACGGCGCCTGGCCGGGATAGCCGACGTCCGCGTCGTGCCGATCGCCATTCCAGTCGCGCGGCGTGTACAGCGGCTTGATGTCGATCCCGGAGCGGTTGCGTACCGCGCGGTCGGTGCCGATCTGCGCGTCGTAGTCCTGCTGCCAGCGGTCAAGGCCGGCGGCGGGCTCGAGCTGGCGGTTGTCGAGCGGTTTGTTCATTTCGCGCTCTCCCTGGAGTGCGTCATTGTTTGACTGGCGGGGTGTCGAGCGCGCGCAATCGCGCGGCGAGCGACGTCTCGTCCTTGGCTTCGCCCGCCGCGCTCATACGCTACCCTATAAAGCGGCGCGCTGCGCACGGAGCGCGGGCGTGATGTCGCGGATGAAGGTCGCGATGTCTTCGAGCGCGCCGCCCGGATGGAACACTTTCGCGACGCCGGCCGCGAGCAGCGCCTCCTCGTCGTCGTCGGGCACGATTCCGCCGACGATGACGGCGACCTCGGTCAGACCCGCGCCGCGCAGCGCGGCCATGAGCTTGGGCACGATCAGGTGGTCGGTCGCGAGCGACGAAATCCCGATGACGTCGACATCCTCTTCGGTGGCGAGCTTGACCACGGCGGGAATCTCCTGCCACGGCGGCGTGTAAAGCACTTCCATCCCCGCGTCGCGCAGGTAGGCCGCGACGATGCGGCTGCCGCGGTCGTGACCGTCGAGGCCGATCTTCGTGACGAGCACTTTCGGCCGGATGTCCACGTCTATTTCGCGCCGACCGGCGCGCGCAACAGGGTGACGAAGTGCTTGGCGATCGAACGCGGGCTGTGACGGCCCGGCCGATACCAGGTCTGGGTCCAGTTGAGCCCGCCCAGCAGCAACAATCGGAGCCCGCGCCGGTCGACGCCGGGTGCGATCGGTAGCGCGTCGACCAACTCCACGAACAACCGTTCGTAGGCGTCGCGCAACTCGTTCAGGTGCGCGGTGGCCGACGGCACGTCGGTCGGTCGGACGCGGATCACGACCTGCGCGTACCCGCTTTCTTCCAGCACGGCCTCGAGGTGCGCGACGCAGGCGGCTTCCAGGCGTTCCCAGGAATCGGACTTTGCGGCGACCGCGGCCACGACACGCTCGGAGATCCGGCGCACCCCTTCGGCGTACACCGCGACCAGCAGCAGATCCTTCGTGGCGAAGTGGTAGTAGATCGACCCGGGCAGCATGGCCACGGCGCGCACGATGTCCCGGATGGATGTCCCGTGGAACCCCTGCGCCCCGAAGAGGCGCGCGGCCTCGTCCAGCAGTAGGGGGAGACGATTGTCGGCGCGTGGTGCGCGCTGCGGGCGGGGCATCAAGAGTCGGGTTTAAAAAAACAAACGTTTGTCTTTTATCTCTTTTATCATGACGCAGTGCGGGCGTCAAGGTGGCTGAGAGTTCGGTGGACGCCTCGGCACTTGCGCCGCTACCTTGGAAAACGCCGTATACCGCCAGCGCAGTCGAAAGCATAGAATCCCGGCAACCCTGACGACCCGCCAGACGGTCCACACAAGGTTCGAGGAGACAACCGGTGCCCGCCACTCCCGCATTGGATACGTTCCCGCGGCTGTTGCTGAATCACGCGAAGGTGCGCGGCGGGCATCCGGCCACCCGCGAGAAGGATCTCGGCATCTGGCAAACGTGGACCTGGGCGCAGGTGGAGGACGAGGTGCGCGCGCTCGCGTGCGGGCTGGCGGCGCAGGGTTTCAAGCGCGGGATGAATCTCGCGATCATCGGCGACAACCGCCCGCGGCTCTATTGGGCGATGGCCGCCGCGCAAGCGTTGGGCGGAGTGCCGGTGCCGCTCTACCAGGACTCGGTCGCGACCGAGATGGTGTATGTGCTGAACGATGCCGAGGTGCATTTCGCGATCGTCGAGGACCAGGAGCAGGTCGACAAGCTGCTCGAGATCCGCGATCGCTGCCCCAAGCTCGGGCACATCGTGTTCGACGATCCGCGGGGCCTTCGTCACTACACGCAGGAGTTCCTGCACGACTTCGACGGTATCCAGGCGTTGGGACGGGCGCAGCACCAGGCGCACCCGGATTTTTTCGCGGGCGAGGTCGCGCTGGGCCGCTCCGACGATGTGGCCGTCATGGTCTACACGTCCGGGACGACCGGCAAGCCGAAGGGCGTGTGCCTCACGCACCACGCGTTGATCACCGCGGCCCGCGGGGGCGTCGAGTTCGACCGGCTCACCCCCGATGAGGATGTGCTGTCGTACCTGCCGATGGCCTGGATCGGCGATCATCTGTTCTCCTACTGCGAGGCGCTCTACGCGGGCTTTACGATCAATTGTCCGGAGTCCGGCGATACGGTGATGACCGACCTGCGCGAGATCGGCCCGACGTTCTATTTCGCGCCGCCCGCAGTGTACGAGCGCCTGCTGACGCAGGTGATGATTCGCATGGAGGACGCGGGAGCGCTCAAGCGCTGGGCGTTTCACTATTTCATGGGCGTGGCGCGCCGCTGCGGCGCGGAGATCCTGGACAAGAAGGCCGGCATCGCGCTCGCGGACCGACTCCTCTACGCCCTCGGCGACGTTCTCATCTACGGGCCGCTGCGCAACGTGCTCGGCATGAGCCGCATCCGCGTCGCGTACACCGCGGGTGCGGCCATCGGGCCCGATCTCTTCCGCTTCTACCGCTCGCTCGGCATCAACATGAAACAGCTCTACGGCGCGACGGAGACATGCGCCTACGTCTGCCTGCAGCCGGACAGCGACATCAAGCTCGACTCGGTGGGCAAGCCGGCGCCGGGGGTCGAAGTCAAGATCGCCGAGAACGGCGAGGTGCTCGTGCGCAGCGCGGCGATGCTGAAGGAATACCACCGGCGCCCCGATGCGACCGCCGAATCGATCGACAGCGAGGGCTACTTCCACACGGGCGACGCCGGCCTCTTCGATAGCGACGGCCACTTGAAGATCATCGACCGGGCCAAGGACGTGGGCAAGCTCGCCGGCGGCGCGCTCTTCGCGCCTAACTACGTCGAGAACAAGCTCAAGTTCTTCTCGCACATCAAGGAGGCGGTCGCTTTCGGCAACGGGCGCGAGATGGTGTGCGCGTTCGTCAACATCGACATGTCGGCGGTCGGCAATTGGGCGGAACGCCGCGGCATCCCGTATTCGGGCTACACCGACCTCGCCGCCCGCGAAGAGGTCGGCGAGCTGATCCAGGAGTGCGTCGAGAAGGTCAACGCGGAGCTCGCGCGCGATCCCATCCTTTGCCATTCGCAGGTGCGCCGCTTCCTGGTGCTGCACAAGGAGCTCGATCCCGACGACGACGAGCTCACCCGCACGCGCAAGGTGCGCCGCGGCTTCATCGGCGAAAAGTACGCCACGCTCATCGACGCGCTGTACGCCGGCAACAAGAGCCAGTTCGTCCAGACTCAGGTCAAGTTCGAGGACGGCCGCACGGGCACGATCAGCGCGGACCTCCGGATACGCGACGCCGCGGTCTATGCCCCGGTCGCCGAGGCGGCCTGACGCCGCCGCGACCCTCGGTCGGCGACAACCGCGCTCGCAAGGCGACCATGACTGAACGGAGCATGCGGGACCGGGTAATCCTGCACGAGGACCTCGGCGCGATGGAGGCCGATTTCTCGGGGATGCATTTCGCCACGGACGCGCAGGTCGACGCGTTCTATGACGAAGCCGACGGGCGCCTGGAGGCGACCGGCAAGCGCTGGTACTTCCTCGTGGTCTACACGGATTGCGTCATCGCCCCCGAGGTCTGGGACCGCTTCGCCGCCCGCGGGAAGAACACCAATATCAAGTACGGGCTGGGCACGGTCCGTGTCGGCACCAGCGCCGGCGTGCGCGAGACCATCCGGCAGCGGGCGCAGCTCGAGATGTTTCGCGCGAATATCTACGAGACGCGCGATCAGGCGTTCCTCGCGCTGGGCGAAATGCGGAAGCGGCGCGAGACGCTGGGTGGAGACGCCGGCGCGGAAACCGTCGAAGGCATCCTTCGCGTCGAGGACATCGAGCTCAACTTCGGCGGCGTCCGGGCCATTGCCAAGGTCGGCTTCGGCGTCGATCGCGGCGAGATCTCGTCGATCATCGGCCCCAATGGCGCCGGCAAGAGCTCGATGTTGAACGTGATCAGCGGCTTCTACCGGCCGTCGTCCGGCCGGATCTTCTTCGAGGGCGTCGACCGCACGCACCTCCCGGCGCACGCGGTCGCCCGCCTTGGCTTCGCGCGGACCTTTCAGAACATCGCGCTCTTCAAGGGGATGTCCACGCTCGACAACATCATGACCGGCCGGTCGTTGAAGATGCGCGGCAACTTCCTGACCGATGCGCTGTACTGGGGCTTCGCGCAGAAGGAGGAGACGGCGCACCGCGAGCACGTCGAGAAGATCATCGATTTCCTGGAGATCCAGGCGATCCGCAAGACCCCGGTCGGCAAGCTGCCCTACGGCCTGCAGAAGCGGGTGGAGCTCGCGCGCGCGCTGGCGATGGAGCCCAAGGTGCTGCTGCTCGACGAACCGATGGCGGGAATGAACGTCGAGGAGAAGGAGGACATGGTCCGCTTCATCCTCGACGTCAACGATCAGTGGGGAACGACGATCATCCTGATCGAGCACGACATGGGCGTGGTGATGGACATTTCCCATTACGTGGTCGTGATGGATCACGGGGCGAAGATCGCGGAAGGCACGCCGGACGTCGTCCGCGCGGATCCGGTCGTCATCCGCGCCTACCTCGGCGCGCACTAGAAAACCAACGAGGAGTTGGCCGTCATGAATTGGCAGTTCTTCCTCGAAGTCCTGGTCGGCGGGCTGCTGGCGGGCGTGATGTATTCGCTGGTCGCGCTCGGGTTCGTGCTGATCTACAAGGCGTCCGGGGTGTTCAACTTCGCGCAGGGCGCGATGGTGTTCCTCGCGGCGCTCACGTTCGTCTCGCTGCTGGAGCGAGGAGTCAATTTCTGGCTCGCGATCGGGATCACGCTGGCGGTGATGGTCGTGCTCGGGATCGCGATCGAGCGCGTTCGTGTTGCGACCTCTCGTCAACCAGCCGCAGATCACGCTGTTCATGGCCACCATCGGCCTCTCGTTCGTGCTGGAAGGGCTGTCGCAGCTCGTCTTCGGTTCGCAGCCGCACGGGCTCGAGATCGGCATCCCCGACGTGCCGATGCAATGGCTGTCCGAAACGACGGGGATCAACGTAAGCCAGTTCGACCTGTTCGCGGCGGTGGTGGCCGGGATTCTCGTCGCCGTGCTGGCCGTGTTCTTCCAGACGACCCGGATCGGCCGCGCGCTCCGCGCCGTGGCCGACGACCACCAGGCGGCCCTCGCGGTGGGCATCCCGCTGCGCCAGATCTGGGCGATCGTCTGGACGGTCGCCGGTTTCGTCGCGCTGGTGGCCGGAGTCATGTGGGGCGCCCGCAACGGCGTACAGTATGCACTCACTTTCATCGCCTTGAAGGCGCTGCCGGTGCTGATCCTCGGCGGGTTCGAATCGGTCGCCGGCGCGATCGTCGGCGGCCTCATCATCGGGGCGTCGGAGAAGCTTGCCGAGGTCTATCTCGGGCCGTACGTCGGCGGCGGCCTCGAATCCTGGTTCCCGTACGTGCTGGCGCTCGCGTTCCTGCTGGTGCGGCCCGAGGGTCTGTTCGGCGAAAAACGCATCGAGCGGGTTTAGGAGAAACGCGTGCTCTATCGGGAAGCGGGCCAATTCAAGGCGACCTACGCCGGCGACCAGCAGGTCTTTCCGATCCGGCAGGACCGCATCGGCTTTGCGGCGCTGCTCGTGGTCGCGTTCGTGGTGGTGCCGCTCTTCGGCAACCAATACTGGCTGTCCGCCATTCTCACGCCCTTCCTGATCTTTGCGCTTGCCACACTCGGCTTGAACATCCTGACGGGCTACGCGGGCCAGCTTTCGCTCGGCACGGCGGCGTTCATGGCGGTCGGGGCGTTCATGGCGTTCAATTTCGAGTTGCGCGTGCCCGGTCTGCCGATCCTGGTGTCGTTCACGCTGGCCGGTCTTTGCGCGGCGGCCGTCGGCGTCGCCTTCGGCCTGCCGTCGCTACGCATCAAGGGCTTCTATCTCGCCGTCGCCACGCTCGCCTGCCAGTTCTTCGTGCTGTGGGCATTGCAGCGAATCGGCTGGTTCACCAATTACAGCACCTCCGGCGTGATCAACGCGCAGAAGGTCGTCATCCTGGGGTATGCCTTCGAGACGCCGGCCGCCAAGTACATGCTGACGCTCACCATCGTCGCGGTGCTGGCACTCCTCGCCAAGAACATGCTGCGCAGCGAGACCGGGCGCAAGTTCATGGCGGTGCGCGACATGGATCTCGCGGCGGAGGTGATCGGCATCCGGATGATGCAGACGAAGCTCCTCGCGTTTGCGATCAGCTCGTTCTACTGCGGCGTCGCGGGTGCGCTGTATGCGTTCACCTACCTCGGCACCGTCGAGCCGGAGGCGTTCACGCTCGACCTGTCGTTCCGGATCCTGTTCATGGTGATCGTCGGCGGGGTCGGCAGCATCCTGGGGTCGTTCCTCGGCGCGGCGTTCATCACGCTATTGCCGATTTTCCTCAACACGCTCGCGCACCCGATCGAGGAATTGCTCGGCTTCACGCTCCCGGCGGGACTGATGTCCAACCTCGAATTGATCGTATTCGGCGCGCTCATCATCTTCTTCCTGATCGTCGAGCCGCACGGGCTCGCCCGCCTCTGGCAGATCGGCAAGGAAAAGCTGCGGCTGTGGCCGTTCCCGCATTGATCGCGCGATTTTCCGGCGAGGTTCACGGTTAGGCAGGATCGAACAGCGGAAGCGCCGCCGCGACTCGAGCATCCGTGTCGCCGTGAGTGGCTCACGCCGACTTCTTCAACTCATCGTCGTACGCCAGATTCGGTTAAAGCTCCAATTGTCGCCGAGGCGACAACATGGACGCATCGCCTACGCTAACCTGCGTCATATAACCGGAGGAGATGAGTCATGAGTACTTTTGGAAGGAGCAAGCCCCTTTGGTCGAAGATCGGCGTTCTAGGTCTGGCGCTCACGTGTCAGAGCGCGATCGCGCAACAGATTCAGGTATTGTCGTCGCGCGCGGATACCGTAAGTGGTGGCGATGCCGTCATCCAGGTCGGTCTGCCGGCAGGTATATCGACGCAGCAAGTGACGATCCTGCGCAATGGTTCCGATGTCACGAGTGCGTTCGTGACGACCGACGTCAGGACTTTGCAAGGTCTGGTGAGCGGACTCAACGTGGGTTTCAATACGCTCGTTGCCACGTCGCGCGTCGATGGACGCGTCATTGCAAAATTGGCCGTACAGAACTGGCCGCTGATACGGACCGGCTTCGCGGGTCCGCATCAGCGGCCGTGGATCTGTGAAACTGAAGCGTCGGGTCTGGGGCCGCCGCCGGCATCGGGTCCTTGCATGGCGCCGACGCGATACGACTGGTTTTATCGCACGACCGGTGGCACGTTTCAGCCGCTGCCATCAGTTTGATGCCGCCGTTCCGGCCGATCTTGCGCAAACGACCACGATCGACGGCAGAGACGGTCAATTACATCGTGCGGGTCGAATCGGGCATGATCAACGAATCGATATATCGAATCGCGATCCTTGACGATCAGACCAACCCGATCGCCAACCCGTGGTCTGCAGGTGGAAAGAAGCCGGGGCCGGGATGGAATGGAAAGTTGACTCTGGCCGTTCGGTGGAGGTTGCAGGGGTTGGTTTTCGCTCCGGTAGCAATTATACAACGTCTGCACGTTCGACGCGCTTCGACACTGCAGACGCGCCGTTGCGTCTCGGATTTGCAGTTGCATTCGGAACACGAAACACGTAAGGGACCGGGGGGGACGATGTGGTCTCAGCCGAAACGAACGTTGATGATGAAGGAGCGCTTCATCGAGCAGTACGGGCTTGCCCAATTCACGATCGGCTCGGGCGGCTCTGGAGGTGCAATACAGCAGCACTACATCGCCCAGAACTATCCGGGGTTGCTCGATGCCTTGACGCCCGGGCTCTTCCTTTCCGGATGTTGGCTCGATTGACAGTCAGATGTGCTGGACTGCCAGCTTACTGAATCAACGATTTCAACATGAAACGCGAACCCGGCAGATTGGCCGGGAGGCAGCCGCTCCATTGATCGATGGATATGCGGTCGGACACGTCGAGGGCGGCCAGACGACCTGCCAGAACGGCTGGAGCTGGTTTTGCGCAATAGCTGGCAGAACCCCGACGCGCAGGCTTTTCTCACGTGGTGCCGATTGAGCTGCGATACGACCCGATCACGAATCCTACCGGTGCGCGCGGTGGCTTTTGGGACGCCAACGTGAACTCGTTCGGCCGCGATCCCGTCACCGGCTTCGCGCGATCTCCGTACGACAACATCGGCATACAGTACGGGCTGAACGCACTGGAATTCCGGCGGAATCACCAAAGCGGAGTTTCTGGATCTCAACGAGAAGATCGGTGGTCTCGATATCGACGGTAATCACGTATCGCAGCGATCGACAACTGACCCCATCGCGCTGCAAAACGCGTATCGGACCGGGAGAGTTGTGTCATCCGGTGGGACCCTTCCGATAATCGACACTCGGCCCTATGTCGACGCGTCCGATAACGCGCTACAAAGCATCCATTCCCGCATTCGCACAAATATGTTTGTGGACCGCTTGCGAAGCCGCAACGGCACGATCGCGAATCACGTGAGTTGGATGACCGGCGGAATTTCTCAGCCCGAATCGGCGATGCCTGGCGCTACTAGGACACAACGATTGGCTCGAAAGGATCCTCGCGGACCAGTCGAGCCTTCCTTACACAACGAAGGTCATCCTGAACAAGCCCGATTACCTCAAGGATGCGTGCTGGTTCGACGGCGTGAAATACGAGGAGCCCCTCACGCTGGATCCGTCCTGGTGCAGCGCAACAAGCTGATGCCGGTATTCGGCACCGTACGTCTTGCTGCAGGTGGCTCGCTCGGCGGAACCACGCTCAAGTGCCAGCTGCAAGCCGGTGACGGTGAACGATTACGCCGAGAGCTTCACGCCTGCGGAATTGGTGCGGCTGAATACGATCTTCCCTCAAGGCGTATGTGACTGGACCAAGCCCGGTGTGAGCGAGGCGCCGATCGACGATTTGTGGCTGCGTTTCGTATCGCCGGGGAGTTGGACGCGCATGGGCCAGACAGGCTTCGGCCGCTGACAGCAGCAGTACCAGGAGCGCGGGCCGTGCGACTTGCGCGCGGCCCGCGATCGTTCGGTTCCGGATATGTGCCGTTACATCCACGCATTGTCGCCGAGGCGACAGCATCGGCACATCGCCTCCGCTATCCTGAGTCGCATAACGAACAGGTCGAGCGAATAGATCTGCCTGGACGTTCGGCGGGAGCGAATCTCCGCTCCAATCTCGGTACAAGAGGAGAGGAGTCATGAGGACTTTTGGAAGGAGCAGGCCCCTTTGGTCGAAGATCGGCGTTCTAGGTCTGGCGCTCACGTGTCAGAGCGCGATCGCGCAACAGATTCAGGTATTGTCGTCGCGCGCGGATACCGTAAGTGGCGGCGATGCTGTTATCCAGGTCGGCCTCCCGGCAGGCATATCGACGCAGCAGGTGACGATCCTGCGCAACGGTTCGGATGTCACAAGTGGGTTCGTGGCGACCGACGTCAGGACTTTACAAGGCCTGGTGAGCGGACTCAACGTGGGCTTGAACACGCTCGTTGCCACGTCGCGCGTCGATGGACGCATCATTGCAAAATTGGCCGTGCAGAACTGGCCGCTGTACGGACCGGTGTTCGCCGGCCCGCATCAGCGGCCGTGGATCTGTGAAACCGAAGCGTCGGGCCTGGGGCCACCGCCTGCATCGGGACCCTGCGTAGCGCCGACGCGATACGACTGGTTCTACCGGACGACTGCCGGCACCTTCCAGCCGCTGCAATCGCTCAATCCGCCGTTCCCGTCCGACCTCGCGCAGACCACCACGATCGATGGCAACACTGTCAATTACATCGTGCGCGTCGAATCCGGTACGATCAATGAATCGATATATCGGATGGCGATTCTCGATGATCCTACGAATCCGATTTCCAACCCGTGGTCTCCCGGAGGGAAGAAGCCCGGGCCGGGGTGGAACGGAAAGCTGACCTATCCGTACGGTCCGGGAGCGGGACCCGGTTTTCGCTCCGGCAGCAACAACGTCACATCAGCGCTTTCACACACTCCGCTGCGCCTCGGGTTTGCCGTTGCGTTCGGCACCCGTAACATGTACGGGACTGGTTTCGACGACGTGGTCTCTGCCGAGACAACGTCGATGGTGAAGGAGCGCTTCATCGAGCAGTACGGGTTGCCGCGATTCACCATCGGTTCGGGCACCTCGGGCGGATCCATCCAGCAACACTACATCGCACAGAACTACCCGGGCCTTCTCGACGCCATCACCCCCGGCGCTTCCTTTCCAGACGTAGGCTCCATCGCCGCGGACGTACTCGATTGCAAGGTGCTCAATAATTATTTCACGCAGTTCACAAACCCCGCTGCCTGGCCGGGCAGCCGCCGCTCCGCCGTCGACGGCTACGCAGTTGGAAATTCGGGTGCTCTGCTCGGTCAAACGGCTTGCATGAACAATTGGGGCGGCCACGCCGCCAGGTGGCAGAATCCCTTTAACGCCTTCAGCAGCGTCGTTCCGTTGTCACTTCGATATCACCCGGTGACGAATCCCACCGGCGCTCGCGCCGACTTCTGGGATGCCAACGTAAATACCTACGGTGTCGATCCCGTCAACGGATTCGCGCGGTCGGCGTACGACAATGTCGGCGTCCAATATGGCTTGAACGCCCTCAACAGCGGCGCGATCGCCAAAGCCGAGTTTCTCGATATCAACGAAAAGGCCGGTGGACTCGACATCGATGGCGCCTACATGCCCACTCGCTCGGTTGCCGACCCTATTGCGCTGCGCAATGGTTACCGGGCCGGGCGAGTCGTCACGTCAGAGACGTTGCCGATCATCGATACGCGACCCTATGTCGATGACGTCGCAGATTTCCACCAACGCATTCGAACGTTTCAGTTTCTCGATCGCCTCGGGCGAACTACCGGGACGACGGCGAACCAGGTGAGTTGGCTGACCGGCGGGACCTCTGCCCCGGACACAGCCACAATAGCACTGCTCGCGCATAACGAATGGCTCGAAAACATCCGGGCGGACGCATCGGTCGATCCGTATGCGACGAAAGTCGTTCGGAACAAGCCCGCGACCCTCAAGGATGCGTGCTGGTTCAACGGCGTGAAATTCGAGGAAACGATCACACTCAATCCCGCCTCGCAATGCAATCAGTTGATGCCAGTGTATAGAACCGTGCGAATGGCGGCCGGTGGTCCACTGGGTGGCGACATTCTCAAGTGCCAGCTCAAGCCGGTGAACCCGACCGATTACGCCGTAAGCTTCACGCCCGCGGAACTGGTGCGGCTAAACACAATCTTCCCTCAAGGCGTATGCGACTGGACCAAGCCCGGTGTGAGCCAGGCGCCGATTGAGGATTCATGGTTGCGTTACGTATCGCCTCCGGGGAACTGGACGCGTATGGGCCAAACAGCTTTTGGCCGCTGATAGTAGCAGTACCAAGAGCGCGGGTCGTGCCCATTTGAGCGCGGCCCGCGATCGTTCAGTTCCAGATACGATGTCGTGCGCGTAGCTCGTTGGGAAGCGCGTTACTGACGTCGGAACCAATTCTAATGAGCCTCCCGGATCATCTCGCAGATTGGCGCCATAAAAAAACCCCGGCCTTGCGGCCGGGGAATTTGCATCACTCGTGGAGGAGTCGGGCGGTGCAACTTGTGGCGCACCCATTCCTAGCATGGCACCCGGTGCGTCAAAACGGACTGGATACCGGGGGAGGTGGCAGGGGCTGCCCACCTGGACCTGCGGCAAACGTCGTCCATGGATTCACGGGCGCTTGCTCGACCCCGGGCTTCGTCCAGTCGCAGACGCCCGTCGGAAAAACTGCTTGCAACCTGCTCTGCTGATTGGCGCTGAACAGAATGCCTGTGTAGTCAGGGTCGACGACGCTGAACGGCTTCAACTGGCACTTGTAGATGTTTTCCGCCACCGGTCCGCCCGCAACCTGCCGCAAAGATTTGCCGGTGAGGCTCACTGTGCAGGCAGGATCGAACAGGGGGATCGCCGCCGCCACCTGGGCATCGGTGTCGCCGTGGGTGGTGAGGCAGAAATCGACCGCTTCGGCCGGCTTGTTGGTGACGATTTTCACTTCGAGCGGATTGGCGCTGGTGTCGAGTCTCGACGGCGTGCAACCACTTATCCATGGTTGCGAACGACTTGTTGACCAGGGCCGCTCCGACTGGAGATTCCGTTGGTAGTGGCCCAGATCACGTTGTTGCCGTGACTGCCGTAATCCTGGTCGAGCCGTTGTCGCAAGCCCAGGCTACGCCAGTTCGCGTGGATATCGCCGTTCACGGGGTTGTTTCCACGCAAGTCAATGATCGCCACCTTGGCGAGTTGCTTGCCGTCGCTTACGAGACCGCTCCTGTACATCGTGCGCAGTACGGAAGTTGCCGCCTGCATGCGGCTGGGGCACCCAGTTCGAAGTCGGCGTCGAAGCCGCCGACGCCCTCGTTCAGTCGTACGAACTCCTCGGCGTGAGATAGCACCGGACTGCAGCGCATTCAAACCGTACTGAATGCCGATGTTGTCGCGGCGGGTTATGCGCCTTGGTCACTCCGTCAGTGTCGATCGAAAGTGCCCAACAACGATGCGTCGTGGTCGTAGGTATCGCAGCGAACGCCTTTGGGGTTGCTCGCGGGACTTGTAGACAGGAGAGCTGCGGCGGGAAGCCGTTGCCGCATGTTGGCAGTGGCCGGGTTGGAGGCACCCAGGAATCCGCGCCCAGGCTCGTGCAGAACCCCTGGACGCTGACCGTTGATGGCGGCGCGCTGCGCAGTAGTGAGCGCCGAGCCGTTGGGTGTGGCGTAGTAGTTAGCCTGCACCAGGCCGCAGTCCGCGACTTCGACCCAGGTCGAAACATATCCTGGTAGGTGCAGTTGGGCTGGGTGCCTTCACCAATCCCGGATAGGCGGAAGTAATGCTCATCTGCATGATCGAGCCACCCGAGCAGCCATCGCTCATGGTGTAGCGGATCGGTCCGTAGTTCTCGATGACCCGCTCCTTCACCATCATCACTGTCTCGGCCGCCAAGGTGTTGTTGGTGTTCGATCCGTTGTCCGTCAGATGACGAAGCGCCGACCATGAAGCCGCGACTCAACGCGTTGTTGTTCGAAGATGGTCGTTGAGCGCGGAGACGCCTCGAAGCGGCTAGACGCCGCTCGAGGCGCCGAACTTCCAATAGCAGCTTCTGGTTCCAGCCTTTCTGCGGCGCCCAGGGCGCCGTTAGGCTACGGCCGGATCGTAGAACGTCACGAGCTCATAGATGTTGCGATTGATCTGGCCGCGCTCGACGCGGACGATGCTCTTCGCCATGTCGCCGCGGTCGTTGGTGAAGTTCGCGATCGCGGCATCGGCCGGGCGTGTGGTCGGATCGTTCAGCGACGGGAATGCGACAAAGCACGGGCTGGCTCCGGCGATCGTGAAGGTGCAGCCAGTCCCCTCGAGGGCCATTGGCTGGTAGTAGTACGAGTAGGTGGGCGGCGTATTGCATTGCTCGTCGACCGGATCGTCATTGAGGCCGCTTGCCCTGGTCGTCGCAATTGCGGTCGCCGGTGTGCTGCCAGGGTTGCCAACGACCGTGACCGTCGTAGCGACCCGGGTCGCGCAAATCCAGGGCTGCAATTGCGCACCGGAGAAAACCGGGCCGCCGATCGGGTGATTGTTGATGGTGATCCTGGCTCTTCCCTGCGGCGTTGTCGCGGTCAGCAAGTTATCGCCGACGTTGAGACCCGTAACGAGACCCTGATAGCGGCCGTTGGGGCGAACCGCGAACGCGCTGTTGATCAACGTGCCATTGAGCGCGACCTTCACGAACGCTGGATTCGACCCCGCCGGCAGATTGACCTGCACCAACGCGTCTCCTCCCGAGATTAAGTCCGCTCGATTGGAAAGAACCTCTATCGTGGGCGGAGCTGCCTGCGCGGGCGCAACCCCAACCGCGAGCATGGCGCACATCGGTAGTGCCGATAAGATGGAGGTCAATCGAACGTTGACCCAACGACTTCCACTCGGGGTCACACGGCTGGAAATATTCAGCAACGCAGCAACTGGTCGTCCTGCATCTAACGTGTTCATTCGGTACTCCTCCTGGAGATGTGATCAGCACTCCCTGGCCGCACCACGTTGGCACATATATGCTTTACACGACGACTTGATAGCGCGCACCCTTGAATCGCGCTCGATTAGTATGAGCGCGAACAGCAGCTAACTCTGTCGCCCAAGCGACAATCGCGACAGCACTCGAAGCGCACATTGTCTCGAATTCCCGGGGCATCGTCGGGGTTCCCATCAGATTGTCTGGCTGGCCGACTTCGACCCGGGTCAGACTTCCGCGTCGCTCCAGTCAGCCGTTGGTACAGTCCTTTGCGGCACGCTGGTTATCCTTCGAATCGCCGAAGGCCGTCGAGGTCGAGGATGGTCACGCCGCGGTAGCCGATGCGCAGGAGGCCGACCGATTCCAGATGCCTCAGCGCCTGGTTGACGCGTTGTCTGGAGAGCCCGACGAGGTGCGCCAGTTCCTCCTGCGAGACGGGCAGCGTCTTTCCGCTTCCTGGATACAGCAGAGGATTGAACAGCGCGGCCAGCTCCTTTGCGAGTCTGGCGTTCGGCCCGAGCGACCGGTCGTATTCCACCATGCCGATGAAGTGGCCAAGGCGCTCGTTGAGTTGAATCAGGATGAAACGATTGAACGCGACACTGCCATCGAGCAGCAACGTGAATGTGTTCCGCGGCACGTATGCGATACGGCTATCGCGCAAAGCAATGGCGTCGTAGCGCCTTGGCTCGCTCTTGAGCAACGATCCCTCTCCGAACCAGCCGCCCGTCGGAACCCCCGTGAAGCTGATCGACTTTCCTTCGGGCGATACACTGGCGAGCTTGACCAGGCCGTCGAGCACACCTGGCCAGTGGTCGACCGGATCTCCTTTGCGGCAAACAAAACCACCCGCTGGCACCGCACGGATCACGGTCTCTGCCACTACGCGTCGGCGCAGTTCCTCGGTCAGCTGCTGCACCCAGGGCGCGCCCAACAGCGCAGCGTGACTGGAGATGCCCGGAACGGTGCGTTTGGCCTTCATCGGTGCTCACCCCGCAGACCCTGGGCGGAACATGCGGTTTCGCGCCACGGTCGCTATTCGCAGCTCGACGGTGCAGCGAAGGAAAGTGAGACGAGCAGGATGCCCGAGAGCCGCGGTTCGGATTGTCGTTTGCGCGACAACTCTTGTCCATTTGCTGTCGTATAGTCTGCGGCGCATCCCCGGAACTGGATGGCCCCGATAGCGGCCGCAATGGCGGCCAAGTGCAAGGCCCGGTCCAGGCCACAGAGATTCAGCATCAATGACTCGTCCAATTTGACTGCTTGGTGCCGAAAAATGGAGAGGACGCCGCAAGACTTCAGAATTCGAAGCGGTCGACTCCTTATTGGGGCGCGCCCTCCTATCCCAGGGGCGCGCCCTTTGCTTGTAATGGGTCGGAGGGGCGCCAGAGCCGCTGGCAGACTGGCTGTCCAACGCACGGGAAATTGGTCAGCGAGCGATCGGCATATTGCGATGCAACATACGATCGGAGAATGCCTCGGACAAATCGCTTGGTTTTCTTAAGGGCCGTCATTGACACGGCGGCCGGTCTCGCCAATGCTGTACGGTCTTGGGCAGCGGCTGCGAGGATTTTTCCCTAGGAGGAGCAACATGAAGGCAATTCGAGCGGCCCTGCTGGGCCTGGCACTGGCCGGAGTCGCGTCCGCGGCGTCGGCGCAGAACGAGCAGTTCATCCCGATGAACGGGTATTGGGTCGGCCCGTACGCGCCCGGTGGCTCGGGCATCTTCGGCGGGTTCATCGACTACATCAACATGCTCAACGCGCGCGACGGCGGCGTCGGCGGCGTGAAGCTCACGAACGAGAAGTGCGAGACCGAATACAACAACGCGCGCGGCGTCGAATGCTACGAGCGGCAGAAGAAGAAGGGCCCCACCGGGTCCACGGTCATCCATCCGCTGTCGACGGGTATCACCTACTCACTCATCGACAAGGCCACCGAGGACAAGATCCCGATCATCTCGCTGGGCTACGGGCGCACCGACGCCTCCGATGGCCGGGTGTTTCCGTACGTCTTCCCGCTGATCACGAACTACTGGTCGCAGAATACCGCCAAGATCAAGTTCATCGGGATGAAGGAAGGGGGGATGGACAAGCTGAAGGGCAAGAAGATCGTGAACATCTATCACGACTCCGCCTACGGCAAGGAGACGATTCCCGTCCTCGATGCGCAGGCGAAGAAGTACGGCTTCACGGTCACCCACATCGCGGTGCCGAATCCGGGCAACGAGCAGGGCGCGCAATGGCTGCAGATCCGCCAGATCAAGCCGGACTGGGTGATCCTGCGCGGCTGGGGTGTGATGAACCCCACGGCATTGAAGGCCGCGGCGAAGGTCGGTTTCCCGAGCGATCACATCGTCGGCGTCTGGTGGTCGGGAGCGGAAGAGGACACGATTCCGGCCGGTCCGGCGGCCAAGGGCTATATCGCGGCCGGCTTCAATGTCGCAGGCGACAACTTCCCGGTGATCCAGGAAATCAAGAAGTACGTGTACGCCAAGGGCAAGGGGGAAATGGAAGACAAGTCGCGCATCGGGTCGATCTACTACAACCGCGGCGTGGTGCACGGCATCGTCACCGTCGAGGCGATCCGCAAGGCGCAGGAGAAATTCGGCAAGAAGCCGCTGACGGGCGAACAGATGCGCTGGGGCATCGAGAATCTCCAGATCAGCGAAGCGCGGTTGAAGGAACTCGGCGCGACGGGCTTCATGCAGCCGCTCAAGGTCACGTGCGCCGATCACGAAGGCGGCGGTGCGGTCAAGTTCCAGCAGTGGGACGGCAACCAGTGGAAGGTGATCACCGACTGGATCCAGCCCGATAAGGAGCTCGTGCGCGGGATGATCGAGGAGTCCGCGGCGGCGTACGCCAAGGAGAAGAAGATCACGCCACGCGACTGCGGCAAGGAAACCTGAGCCACCACCCCGGCCGCGGGGCGCGCCGGAGCATCGGCGTGCGACGCGGCCTTCTCATCCCCTCGCGACGATGGCCATGCCCGCCGCGCAGCCCTATGCTGCCGCGGCGTATCTTTCGATCAACAACGTCGAGGTCATCTACGACCACGTGATCCTCGTGCTGAAGGGCGTGTCGCTGCATGTGCCCGAAGGCAAGATCGTGACGCTGCTGGGCGCCAACGGCGCGGGCAAGACGACGACGCTGAAGGCGATCTCCAACCTGCTGCGCGCCGAGCGCGGCGACGTGACCAAGGGCACGATCGAGTTCATGGGCCAGCGCGTCGACCGGCTCACCCCGAATGAGCTGGTGCGCATGGGCGTGTGCCAGGTCATGGAAGGCCGCCACTGCTTCCAGCATCTAACGGTCGAGGAAAACCTGCTGACGGGGGCCTTCACCCGGAACATCAAGCGGGCGGAGCTGAGGCGCGACCTCGATCTCGTCTACACCTACTTTCCGCGATTGAAGGAGCGGCGGGGGAGCCAATCGGGCTACACCTCCGGCGGCGAGCAGCAGATGACCGCCATCGGCCGCGCGCTGATGGCCCGGCCGAAGATGATCCTGCTGGACGAGCCGTCGATGGGACTCGCGCCGCAGCTGGTCGAGGAGATCTTCGAGATCGTCCGCAACCTGAACGTCAAGGAGCGAGTGTCGTTCCTGCTCGCCGAGCAGAACACGATGGTCGCGTTGCGCTTCGCCGACTACGGCTACATCCTCGAGAACGGACGGGTCGTCATGGACGGCGCCGCGAAGGATCTCGCGCAGAACGAGGACGTGAAGGAGTTCTACCTCGGGCTGTCAACCGCCGGGCGAAAGAGTTTTCGCGACGTCAAGCATTACCGCCGCCGCAAGCGTTGGCTCGCGTAGAGGTGCGTTGTCGCCCTGTTTGCGGCCGCCGGATGCCCTGACCATGGCTGACTATTTCGATACGCTGGAAATCCGCGATCCCGAAGAACGCGAGCGCGAGCAGCTGGCGCGGTTGCCGCGGCAGGCTACGTACGCGAAAGCCCATGCGCCGGCGTTCGCGCGCATCCTGGCCGACATCGACGTCGCATCGATCACGACCCGCGCGGCGTTGGCGCAGCTGCCCGTGACGCGCAAGTCCGCGTTGCTCGACTTGCAGAAATCCGCCCGGCCCTTCGGCGGCCTCGCGGCGACACGCTGGGGCGAGGCTGTGCGCGTGTTCGCCTCGCCCGGCCCGATCTACGAGCCGGA
The DNA here is from genome assembly GCA_963840945.1 of uncultured beta proteobacterium. Taxonomy (GTDB): domain Bacteria; phylum Pseudomonadota; class Gammaproteobacteria; order Burkholderiales; family Casimicrobiaceae; genus CAIWHR01. Next base: position 416,818 of record CAWJAU010000023.1, read on the forward strand.
GGGTCGCCGGCCGGACTATTGGCGTCTCGCGCGAGCGCTGTTCGCGGCCGGGTTTCGCCGCGGCGATCTCGTCCACAACTGCTTTTCGTACCACTTCACGCCGGCAGGATCGATGCTGGAAACTGGCGCGCACGCGCTCGGCTGCACCGTGTTTCCGGCGGGCACCGGGCAGACCGAGCTGCAGGTGCAGGCGATGGCCGAACTGCGGCCCACGTGCTACGTCGGCACGCCGTCGTTCCTCCGGATCATTCTCGAAAAGGCGGACGAGATGGGTGTTGCGCTGCCTGGCCTCGCCAAGGCACTCGTATCTGCGGAGCCGTTTCCGAAGAGCCTTTGCGACGCCCTGCTCGCTCGCGGCATCGCCGGTTATCAAGTATATGCATCGGCCGACCTCGGCACGATCGCTTATGAGACGGCGGCGCGCGAAGGGCTCGTCGTCGACGAAGGAGTTCTCGTGGAAATCGTCCGGCCCGGCACCGGAGACCCGGTGGCTCCGGGCGAAGTGGGCGAGGTCGTCGTGACGTCGCTCTACAACACCGACTACCCGCTGATCCGATTCGGCACCGGCGACCTTTCCGCAGTGCTGCCCGGTCGGAGCCCGTGCGGGCGCACCAACCTGCGGATCAAAGGCTGGATGGGTCGCGCCGACCAGACGACGAAAGTGAAGGGCATGTTCGTGCATCCCGCACAGGTCGCCGCGATCGTCGCCCGCCATCCGGAGATCGGCAAGGCGCGACTCGTGGTCGATAACGCCGAAGGCACGGACCGTATGACGCTGGAGGTCGAGGTCCCGGACAACCGATCGTCGAGCGCCGAGGCGATCGTCCTGTCGATCCGCGACATTACCAAGCTGCGCGGGGAGGTCGTGTTTCGCGCGCCGGGCGAATTACGCAACGACGGCAAGGTGATCGACGACGTGCGGAAGTACGACTGACGATTGGCGCATGGACCCGGCCTGTCGCCGACTACAAGCGCTATCTCTTGCCGTCCCGTGGTCCGAGAAAAAACCACAGGATCAAACCCAGCACCGGTAGCAGCACCACCACGAGGATCCAGAGCAGTTTCTTTTCGTTGGAGGCGGAGCTCTGGAAAATATTGATGATCGCCCAGATATCGCCGGCGAGTATCAACACGCCCAAGATGCTGTTGTAGCCGACGTTCATCACGTTTTGGTCCCTTCGCTCTTTGCCGCTACCGTCAGTCCGCGCCGGCGCCTGAAGTGTATCCGATAGACGTCGACCGCGCGGTCAGGCATTTTTCTGCGGATCCTCGCGGCGTTCCGCATACCAAAGCTCCAGGCCCTGCCGCTGCTTGACCGCCTGGGATCCGCGAAACGCCACCCGGCCCAGGACCATCAACATCTCGCGAACGGAATGGGTGCGCAGCTTGCGTCCGGACGTCGTCACCGCCTGCGGCAAGATCACGAACGTGCCCTGGCCTTTCAAGGCTCGGCTCAACACCAGCTCCTCGGCGCCGTAAAACGCTTCGTCGAAGCCACCCACCGTCACAAACGCGCTGCGACTGCAGAACAGGAAACAGCCTGCCGCCAGGCGAATCATCCGGAACGACCGGACCAGGATCGGCATGAGCAGTCTCGCGTACAAAGGAACCGCTCCCTCGAGCTCCACGCCCGCGCCACCGCCGACGGCGCCGTCGCGCCACGCCTCGACCGCGGCGCGAACGACCGCCTCGTTCACGATCGTGTCCGCATCCACGAAAATGAGCATTTCACCGTTCGCTTCGCGAGCGCCCGAATTGCGGGTCGCGGCGATTTGGCGATGGGCGACGCTGACCAGTCGAGCGCCATGGCGTTTGGCGACGAGGGCGGTTCGATCCGTCGAAGCATCGTCAACGACCACGACTTCATAGGCCTCGTCCACCGCCCGACCCGCCGCGTGCAGCGCGTCGAGCGTTGCACCGAGCAGATGCTCTTCGTTGTAGGCCGGCACGATGAATGAAATCATCACGATGTTTCGCCAGCAATGCCTGACGCGCCTGGTTGACGGTCAGGCATCGAGTTCACGAGCGCGCCGAGTGAACCTTGGCGGGAAGTACCACCAGGTTGCAACCACGAGCAGAGCGAACAATGTGTAGCCGAGAGTAAAGACCCACGCTGGCGCGTCGTAGTACAGGATGCGCTGCAGCCAATGCTCGATGAAGGTTCCAGCGTAGGTCGTCGCACGAGCCTTGGCGCGCAGCCACATTTCGAGGGATGTGAGCGGGCAAACGGCGCCGAACCAGGCCTCTGCGACCACTATCGCGATGGCAGCGAGATGCGCGAGCCGGAACCACAATACATTGACCCAGTGCCAGGCGCATAGATTGCCGACGATGATGAGGACGAGGCCGCCACCCACGAACACGACGATGGCGACGTGCAACGAGAGCACTACATCGGCAAGCAGCTGATAGGGAGGGTCGGTCATTGGTGCACCCTTGGCGCTACGCGCCTTCCCTCCGAGAGGGAGCAATCCGCTCGGGCGGCCCGGCGGCGCTCATGTGACTCCGCCGGCATGCCACTCCGCTGGCGCACCGCCCTGGGTTCGCGTCATCCGGGCACTCGGCTCCGGATCGCCCAGGCCCGGGCCACCAACGGGATCGACCCATCGGATTGCCTCGGCAAGCGCCCGCGGATGCGATCCCGCAATCGATCGCGCGACGCCTCGTCCAACGACATCGCATAGGAGGGTGCAGGTCCCTGTCCTCCGAGAAAAGGGCTCCAGTAATCGTCGAAATCCCGAAATCGAGTGGGGACGTCGATCGGTACGACCTCGATCGCCGCGAGATTTGCGTTTCGAAACATGGCCCCGAGAGCCTTCGGCTGGCACAACGGAAAGCGGACGCCTTCGTCGAGCTCTCGCACCGCAGGGTTCAGGGCGACGGCCGCGTCCCAGAAGTGGCGCATCAGCTCCATCTTGCCGGCGTAGTCCCAGACGTAGGCTGCAATCGTGCCGCCCGGAACCGCTGCGCGTCGCATTTCCGCCACGGCCAAAGCGGTATTCGGAACAAAATTGAGCACGAGACCCGATACGACAACATCGGCTTCTGCGTCCCGCGCTGGGATAGCCAGCGCATCGGCAACGTGAAACGTAGCCTTGGTCCCGAGCCGTGCGCGCGCCCTTGCCAGGAAACCCTCGGAAGGATCGATTCCGATGAGCCGCGACGGCAGGCATTTCTCCACGATCGCGGCCGTCAACGCGCCCGTTCCACAACCGATCTCGAGCCAGCGCAATGACGATGGCAGGTTGAGCCACGCGAGAAATTCGTTCGCGACGAGGTGGCTCCAGCGTCCCACGTATCGCTCATAGGGATCCCCCGCGTTCCAGGAGTCGCTCGGTCGTATGCTGGTCATCGATAGTCCGCCGGAGTCTCGCCCGGATCAGCGATTCGGCCGCGCATAGCTCACTGTCAGCATCTCCCACTGGTGCCCTTCAGGCTCGTTCCAGTAGACGATGCGGCCACCAAGTTGCGTGTTGACGTCCATGTCCATCGGTCCGCGCACCGTGCTGCGATACGGGACTTCTGCGGCTTTGATGCGTCCAAGAATGACGTCGAACTCTTCGGGATCCACGCGGAAGCAGAAGTGGTAGATCGGAAAATCCTCGTCCGTGTCGATGAAGTCGAGCGTCAACCCATCATTGACGTAGACCGGCGCGAAGGGCCCAGGTCCCGACTGCGCCCATGCCACGCCGAGAAGCTCGGCCAAGAGCTTCGCCGATGCAACCTTGTTCTTTGCCGGCACAATGGTGTGATCGAGATGAATGGTCATCGCACAGGTATTTTCCGGAAGAGGCCCGCCACCGCTCAGCTGCGAAGAGGCAGGGCGACGCCGATCGCCATGAACACCCCGCCGCAGGCCTGGTTGAAGCGCCGCCCAACTCGCCGCAGCCATGGGCTGATGCGATGAGCCATGCTGGCGATGAACATCTCCGTGGCGATTTCGATTGCGGCGAACGTTCCAGCCATGATGACGAACTGGATGAAGAGACTTCGATCGGGATCGATGAACTGCGGAAGAAACGCCGCGAAGAAGAGCAGTCCCTTGGGATTGGTCAACGCGGAGAATGCCCCTTGCCGAAACAGCGACCAGCCGGCTCTGGGCTCCGCTGAATCACCGACTTCGATGCCTATCGGTGGCGATCGCCAAACTTGGATTCCGAGCCAGACGAGGTAGGCGCCGCCCACCCACTTCATGACCGTCAGCCACGCGAGGGATGCCTTGAGCAACGCGCCGATGCCAAACATGGAAAGGGCAATGACCGCGGTGAACCCGAAAGCCCCGCCGAAGATGGTGTACAGCGCCTTGTGCCGACCATGCAATGCTCCATGCGTAAGCGCAAGGAGCCCGTTAGGTCCCGGCGATAGAGAGAGCCCCACGGCTGCCAGAAAGTAGATGAGCCAAGTGTTGATATCCATCGGATTGCGGTTGGCGGCAATGAATGATCGCGGTCACGAGCAGGGAGATTCTAGAATGCGCCTGCGCCTGCCGGCAAGGATGCCTCGATGGAAGAGTTGCGGGAGACTCGACTCGATGCGCCGGCTATTGAACGTTGGCGCCCTTCTCGGTGAGCAATGCTCGAAGTACCGAACGATGGCAATGCGCTTCGCTCTCGCAGTAGCAGCCGACAGAGAAGTCGGCTTGGTGAGACAACGCGGCAAGCAACTCGATGGCGTGGCTGTTGTCCGGCGTCGTCATTTCCGCGCGGTACTTGCTGGCGAAGGCGCTCCACTCGGCGGGCGTCTTGGCCGCTTGCCCGAGCTTCATGGTTTCGACGCTTGGGGCAAGGTTCGGGAACCATACGTCGTACCAATTGCGCGCGGTGAACTCGGTCTTTGGAACACCCCTCGGCGGACGACGCACCGTTCCGATGCGAATGCCCTCGTCAGGGACTCTTTCACTCCCCAATCGAACTACTCGAACGACCACGGTTCACTCCGCATATCAGCAGGGGACGGCGGACTCATTGGCCTTCGGGGGGTTGCCAGAGCTCGACCTTGTTGCCCTCCGGGTCGATGACCCACCCGAACTTTCCGTACTCGGACTCTTCTGTCTTGTCGAGAACGTTGCAACCCTCGCCGCGCAATGCCGCGAGGAGGCTGTGCAGATCCGCGACCCGGTAGTTGACCATGAAGGACGACTGGCCGGGTGCGAATTGGTCGCCCTCAGCGCTGCCCACAGACCAAACGGTGGTGCCTGCCTTGGGATTGCCAGCTTCATCGGTCCAGCGAAACGCGGTACCTCCCCAATCCTGGACATCGATGCCGAGGTGCTTCTTGTACCAAGCCCCTAGCGCAACCGGATCCCTGGCTTTGAAGAAGATCCCACCGATTCCCGTGACTCTCTTCATGTACGCCTCCGAAGCGTGACAGAGGACGAAGCGTAGCGCACAGGACGCCTGTTGTACCAGTTGCCGACCAAAGCATGGGTCCTCGCATCCTGATCGAGAGTTCGTCGGGGTTCGCCTCGGGCTGCCAGGCAAGCGGAGCAGACGAAGCCGATTCGCCTGGTGAAGCCTCGACTTTGGATACGGATCTGAAGTATCGTCAGGCACCGTGCTCCAATCGCGTCCATGCATCTTCTGCGAGATCGTCGCTGGCCGTGTTCCGGAGCCGATCGTATTTGAAGATGCCGCGCACATTGCGTTTTTCCCGCTGGAGCACATCAATCCCGGTCACTTGCTGCTAATTCCAAAACGTCACACCGACTACCTGTTTGACATGGATGCGGCCGGTTACCATGCACTGTGGGCAGCAGCCGCGCGATTGGCGCCGGGTATGCGATCGGTCATCTCCGCCGTTCGCATTGGCGTTGTCGTCGAGGGGTTCGGGGTGCCGCATGTTCACGTTCACCTGGTGCCGTTGTACGCTCGTGACGAATTGAACCCCACGCGCGCCAAGCCGCTAGATGCCGCGGAAGGTGAGCGTTTGCGCAATATGTTGCGTCATGAGTTCGGCGCCTGACCAAGTCGTATCTCGACTCGTCGGTGGGGGCGGCGTCACCGCTTGAGGAGGCTGGAAGCGCGGCCTATACTAATCGTTCGTGGGGACCGTTGGCAGACTCCCGCTTCCAGACGCACGAGGCGTCCAAGTTCTGCCTCCACTCAGGTTGCCGAGGGAGGGTGGCTTGGTCGCGGTTACCCAGCGCTTCCTCTCTTCGCTACCTTGGCGGCACTCTCTCGTTCGACCTGATGCGCCAATTCTTCTACATCGCGGCTTTCTGGGTCGTCGTCGTGGTGACGATTCGCCTGGCCGTCTGCTTTCCCCGAAGCTTGCTCGCTCGCGTTTACTTCTCGGAGTTTGGGCCGGCGCCCATTCGGGGCGAGACGAAATCCGACTATCTTTTGCGTTGCATTCGCTTTGGCGGTGGCTGGTTCATTCAAGCCTTGTTCTTGTTTGTTGTCGGCTGGATCGCACTTGGCTGGCAGGCATCGCTCGCCGACTCGTTGTACTTCCTGGTTCTGTGGGCGGTGATAATTCCGGTGCTGGGAAGCGTCGCGCTTTTGGGTTCGCTCTGGGCGTTTGCCCGCCTGCTGTGGATTCGGCGGTCCGGCGGTGCGCGCTCAACACAGACAACTCAGGCCTAGTTGGGCCTGTTCAGCGCGGAGTGCGCAGTTGAGTCCGCAAATGATCCTGGTCGCCGGCCCATACCGATCAGGCACAAACGACGATCTCTCTTTCGCGACGGGGCATGCGCCGCGTCGCGTGGCTTCGACGGGTCACCGTTCCAACCGAACGAAAGCCGTATTCGCCTGGTTGATCGGAAGAGTGCCCTGACGCACCATCGTTGTCCACCGGCGAAGTAGTCATCCACAGTGACCCCGCCCGATGGGGTTTTGCGACGATAGGCTGTCACGCTGGAGCGTGCGATCTGGCCAACCGCGCAACTTTTTTGGGAGGAATACTGTCAGCTTCTATACGTTAGGCCGCACCAAGCCGGGGAGCTCCAGCGCAGGTGACACCAACCCATGCCAATATCCGAATCGGACCCGCGCGTGTTCTTCACCGCTGAGCGCACGCTCCTTGCGCGGCTTCGTGCCGGCCTTGCGATCGGTATGGTCCTTGCCGGCTATCTACTTCTCGCCCAACCGTAATGCGGCCCGACCTGCTGTACGACCCTGCAAGACATCAGCCGCTCCGCCCGCGCGCATGGGACGAGAGCCAGGTTCTGACGGCAATCGATTACATCGTGGTGGATACCGAATCGTGCTTTACCGAAGATCGCTATTGGTCACTGCATCCCCTTGACCGAGCGAGCGGGGACGAGACGGACGATTTCGAGACGGCCTTGTATGACGGCGCCTGCGGCGTCGTGTGGGCGCTGCGCTATCTTGAAGGCGTCGGCGCAGCCACGCTGTCGCGAAGCTACGCCGCCGAATTGGATCGACTCCTGGCGCGCAACCGTGCCCGGCTCGGCGAATACGCGGAGCGCGATCGGGCCTCGTTCATGATCGGCGACACTCCGATTCAAATGATGTCCTTTGGCGAAGAGCCGGCGGAGGAACTCGAGAGCGCTCTTGCCAGCTTGATCGCCGGCAATATGGAACATCCCGCACGCGACCTGATGTGGGGTTCTCCAGGGACCCTGCTTGCCGCCTTGTTTCTATACGAGCACACCGGAAAGCGCCAATGGTCGGACTTGTTTCGGTCGACCGCCGGCAAGCTCTGGAGCCAACTCGAGTGGTCGCCCCAGTATCTGTGCTCCTATTGGACGCAACACTTCCATGGCCGGCAATCAACCTATCTCGACGCTGTGCATGGCTTCGTCGGCACCGCCTTGCCGCTGATCCGGGGTCGGCACCTTCTCGATATCGAAGAATGGAAGGCGTGGGAGCGTTGCATCGTCAACACCGTGCAGCGTACGGCGGATCGGGCCGGCCCACATGCCAACTGGCGCCCGCAACTTGATACCGCGATAGATTCCGAAAAGAAGCTCCTTCAGTTCTGCCATGGCGCGCCCGGTTTCGTCATCTGCCTTGCCGGTCTGCCGAGTCCAGCGCTTAACGACTTGCTGCTTGCCGGCGGAGAGACCATCTGGTCGGCCGGTCCGCTGACCAAGGGTTCCAATTTGTGTCATGGCACCGGCGGCAATGGCTATGCGCTGCTGAAGCTGTTTGAACGAACACGGGATCCGCTGTGGCTGGAACGCGCGCGCTCCTTCGCCATGCACGGCATTGCTCAAACACAGGAGGATGCGCTGCGCTATGGGCAGTTGCGATACTCCTTGTGGACCGGCGACCTTGGATTCGCAATCTATCTCTGGGATTGTCTGCGCGCGGAAGCGCAATTCCCGACGCTGGATGTCTTCTATGCGTATCCTTAGCCGGTGGTGAAACGCTTGCCGCCGCCCCGCAGCGGCCGGTAGCTCGCATCGCGCGGCGCCCTACCGTGCGCACATGAATGTCAGACAACTCAAGGGGTTCTGCAGCAGGCTGTCCGGGGTCCGGGTGACTTTGTACGCAGAGCCGAGCAATATTCTTGTCTACTCGGTCGGTGGCAAGACGTTTGCCTATTTCAAAACCAGTGAACCGGAAAGATGGCGCTTCAGTACCCGCGTTTCTCCAGATCGGTTTATCGAGCTGACCGATATTCCTGGCGTAAAACCGGCCAGATACAGGGGACGCTTTCATTGGGTCACTATTGTCGAAGTGCCGCGCTTTCCTGCTGCTTATCTGATCGAGCTGGTCGAATGCTCGTACCAAAGGGCGTTCGCGTCGCTGAGCAAGGCCAGACAGATTGCAATTCGCGCATCGAGCGCGGCTTGCAGGTCACGCATCTCTCGATAGTGGGAGCATCATGAGCGAACCGCAGACGTACCCGTACGCGACGTATCTCGATATTCGATTCCCTGCGCTTAGCGTGGTTGACATTCCGTCGTTGGTCGAAGCCTGCACGGAGCGTTGGTACAACCAGACCCTGTGCAAGGTGAACGGTTCCGTTGTTCGGCTTGGCGTCATGCAGGGGGAGTATCACTGGCACAAGCACGATAGCGACGACGAGTTCTTCTTTGTCCTCGACGGTCACTTCATCATCGATCTGGAAGACCGGACCATCGATCTCAAACCGCAACAAGGGTTCGTCGTACCCAAAGGGGTTGTTCACCGCACGCGTGCCCCGGAGCGGGCGATCATCCTCATGGTCGAAACGGCGACCATCATCCCTACAGGCGATGCGTGACAGCATCGAATTGCCCCCGCGAGACCCGATCCGCTGGTTCGAGACACATGAACGTTGTCTACAGAAGGGCCGTACCGGAGGACGTTGCGGCGTGTATCGATTTGCGCGGGAAGACCCGCGAGAACTCAATTTCCGTGGAGCGATTGAAGGCAATTGGCGTCACCCTGGAAACCTGGACGCGGGACATTGCCGAGGGAGCCTTGCCAGGCTATGTTTGCCTGTTCGGAGGCAAGGTCGTCGGGTATTGCTTTGGGGTCAAAGACACAGGAGAAATCGCTGTTCTGGCAATCCTCCCCGAATTCGAAAATAGAGGCATCGGGAAGACCCTGTTGAACAAGATGGTCCAGGACCTCCGGCGCCTTGGCTTCAACCGGCTATTCCTGGGTTGCTCGTCAAATCCCAGGACGAGGTCTTATGGCTTCTACAGACACTTGGGATGGAGAGCAACGGGCACGTTCGATGCCGCGAATGATGAGTTGCTCGAGTATTTCCCAGGCATCAGGCACGCGACGAAAGGCGACCTTCCATGAGCAACTCGGCGATGGATACCACGAATTGTGGATGGCCTTTTTTCGCGATCCGGATGAAAACCTCCTCGCGCTGATGCGTGAGATTCGAGAGTAATTGCCTCCTCGCATCCGATCTGTGAGTGCGCGTCGATCGACTCCGCCGCTCTTTCCAGCCGGCGCCTATCATGCGGAGGAACTTGGCGCTGAAGGGATTCCAGAGCTGCAACGCTTCTTCGAGCTCAATCCTGAATGTTTCTTCGCGGTAAACGGGCAACCGCCCGCGCGCGACGAAGCAGACGAGGAGGTTCATGGGGCGTCTGGGAAAGCCGTGCGTTTGTTGAGGTTCGCAAGCGTGATGGAGTGGAAATGGGTACAAAGGTCAATACGCTTCGCGTGATGGCGAAACCTCTCGCCGGAGGCTCGCTCGCCGAATACTTCGCGTTGGTCGCGCGCGACAGAGGAGCAATGTTAGGGTAGGCATATGCGCATCCTCACCGCTCGCCCGACCGATGTGCCCAAAGTGGCGGCTCTGTTACGGTCGTCCCCTGGCGTATGGCAATCCTCGCGGCGCAGCGACTCCGTTACTCTTCTCTGTCGCGACGTTGGGGTCGATAATGCAGCCTGACCTGACATCCAACATGGCGCTTTCGCGCGTGCGCGATTCCGAACAAGGGGGGTGAATCAATGAGCCGCTTAGAGAGTATCGCTGTTGCGTTCTCGATTCTTGCCGCGTTTTCAAGCGCCGGCGCGCAAAGCCCGCCACCCAGCGCCAGCCCTCCTGCAGCGGCGGTAACGCCGGCCCAGAAGGGAACGGAGTCGCCTATCCGCGCCAATCGCGACGCCGCGACAACCGCGGACGCGCGCCGGTGCCTCGAATTTCCCAGCAATCTCGAAGTCATCAAGTGCGCGGAGAAATACCTCCCGCGCCGGCGCAACGGGTAGTCGCCGACCGAGCACCCAACGCTGGACCTCGGCATTCGGTACCGGAGACGACATGCTCATCGCAGGAAAATGTCACTGCGGGAACATCGCCCTGGAGCTCGAATGGGAAGGGGATCCACCGGAAATCCCGGCGCGCGCGTGTCGGTGCTCGTTCTGCGTCAAACACGGTGGCGTCTGGACCTCGAATCCTCGATCCAGCCTCACGGTGACGATTCGCGACGCCTCGCTCGTATCGAAATACGCCTTCGAAACCCGGACGGCAACCTTTTACGTTTGCTCGACTTGCGGTGCGGTGCCGCTCGTCACGAGCGAAATCGCGAATCACCTCTACGCGGTGGTCAACGTCAACGTCTTGGAGAACGTCAACGAATCTTGGTTGCGCCGGGCTGCCGCCAACTTCGAAGGCGAAGGTGTCGAGTCCCGTCTTGCGCGCAGACAACGCAATTGGATCGCCGATGTTCAAATCGCCGAATGATGCCGATGCAGCGTGGGAGCAAAGGGTTGCCGACCTGTGGAACGCGCTGGACGACCACGACCCCGAGAGTTTCGTTGTCAAACTCGACATTCTGGTCGCCGAGTTGCCACGCGATAGCGCGATCGGGCTCTTCGAACGTGGCGCGGCGCAGGACTCCACCGGGCATCCCGATCTCGCCGTCCCGCTCTATCAGGCCGCGCTGCGAGCGGGCTTGACCGGGTCGCGCCGCCGCAGAGCCACTATTCAATTGGCGAGCTCGCTGCGCAATCTGGGTAACGCCAGACACGCCGCCGAACTGCTGAGCGCCGAGCTTCGCGCGGCCAGCGACGAACTCGACGGCGCCGTACGAGCCTTCCTTGCCCTGGCCCTCGTCGATCTCGGGCGCGAGCGCGAAGCAGTCGCCATCAGCCTCGCCGCACTCTCGCACTATCTGCCTCGATACAATCGGTCGCTTGCCCGTTATGCCCAGGAACTCGCAGCGAAGGCTTCGGAATAGTGATCGGGAACGCCATGAGTGAAGACAACAAGGCCGGGGGTCCATCAGAACCGGAGACCGGACATGAATTCCGCCCGGTCCCTGACGGTTATCGTCAGGGGCTTATTACCGCGATCACCGTTCTCCTGGGTTTCTCGCTCTCCTTCCTGCGCTTCTGGGGATTCGAGGCGCCCGGTCAGTGGACGTTGCGCTCCGTCATCTCCACGGGTACCACGATGGCAGCTATCGTATTGCAGCTCATTGCACTGTTCCGGTCGTTGCGGCTCGAAGACCAGGACGCAATCGAATATCAAAGGACGGTCCGGTGGTTCATCGGTTCCGCAATTGCGCTCTTGCTCGGGTTGATCTTTTCGGTTGTCGAATTCGCATTACTCGACCAGAAATGACGAACCTCTACCTCGCCACGTTTGATCTCTGCAAAAGGAGATTGGCCATGGGATTGCGCTTCCTTCTGATCGGGCTTGCCGTATTTGCCGCGAACGTGCTCAACGTCAAGCCGGTGCAGTGAGCATCACGTATCGAACGAAATCCACGGTCTTGCGGAGGCGTCCATGTTGGTAAACAAGACTTCTGAACGCGAGTGGAAAGCTACGGACTATCCCGGCATCGAGCGCAGCCTGTTCCGAAACAATGACACCGGCGGCCGTTCGTCCGTCGTGCGCTTGGTCAAGGGCTCTCGGTTTCCGCGCCACGCGCACCACGGCGCCGAGGAGGTCGTGGTCCTTTCCGGGACCGTGGCCATTGGAGGTGTCGAGCTCGATCCGGGTGACTACCTGTTCACGAGCCCTGGCGAGGAACATGACGTCGTCGCGGTTTCCGATGCGTGCATCTTTGTCTCCTCGCAGAAAGGCACTCCGGTCGTTGAATAGGCAGACCGGGTAATCCGGTGAGCCGTTTCAAGTGGGGTCACGAGCATGAACTCGAAATGCATCCCGTTTTTGTTGGTGTGGGCGATAGGCGTCGTTTCATTGGGCGGTTGCTCCACGCAGGCGTGGTATGACGGGATGAAACTCAGCGCGGAAAATGAATGCCGCCGCCGACCGTGCGGGCGACATCGATGGCTGCCTCGCGCGCGTCAACAAGATGTCGTACGAGGAATACGAACGGAAACGATCGGGCCAAACGCCATAGAGCCAACGACGCATTTCTCTTTGGCGCGCCGTTTCTCCTGTTCGTAGGATATGCTCGTCGGTTATGTCTTCCTCAGCAAGCGCTACTGATTCAGCGTTCCCTATCGCGGGATTGTCTTGCCACGGTCCTCCATTCGCCGCGCTCGTCTTCGCTGAGCCGAACCGAGTTCAGCGTGGAGCCCATGGGCGGCCGGCATGGCCGCTCGGCGCGTAGAATCGGCCGTCAGCCACCGAAGGAAGCGCCATGCCCGATAATGCCTCCGCCACACTGAACGCTCCCGATTCGAACCCTGGCTTGGACTCATCGGCACTGGGGCGAGGAGTCGCCAGTGGAAATGATCCGGCGCCACGAGGTCGTATCGCTGACCAAATCCGGCGTAACGTCCGAGCAATTGCTCTTTCCCGAAAACTCGCATTCGACCCGCGTTACCGTCACGCGCGTGACCGTATCGCCGGGGGCCACCCAGCCGCGGCACGCGCATCCGCAATCCGAGCAAATCTGGATGGCGCTGCGCGGGACCGCCCGACTCTTGCTGGAAGGGTCGCCGGCGGAACCGTTCGGCGAGGGCGACATCGTCCGGCTCATCGAGGGGGACGTGCACGGCGTCGAGAATTCCGGTGCGGAGAGCTTCGTGTACCTTTCCGTCACCTCCCAGCCCATCAATTTCCGCTGGGCCTATGCCGCCGATGCGACGGGATCTCGACGATGAGCGATCGTATCGAACGAAACAAGAACGCGGTCATTGCGTTTTACGAATTGATGTTCAATGAGTGCCGGCCCCGCGAGGCCATCGAACGTTACGCGGGCGCCGAATACATACAGCACAATCCGCACGTCGCGGATGGCAAGGAAGCCTTCATTGCGTACTTCGAGCGGATGGCTCGCGAGTTCCCGGGAAAACGGGTGCACGTCAAGCGGGCGTTCGCCGAAGGCGACTACGTCATCCTTCATTGTCACCAGCATTGGCCTACCGACAGCAATCGCGACTGGGCGGGCATCGACATTTTCCGGCTCGACGAGAACGGAGGGATCGTCGAGCACTGGGACGTGCTGCAAGTGGTGCCGGATTCGTCCACCAACGGCAATACGATGTTCTAGCATGCCAGCCGCCGAAACGCTGGAGCGGTTCATCGCGCTGGTCGAAAGCAATGCGCACGTGGAGGCCGTTGAACAGTTCTACACCACGGATGCGTCGATGCAGGAAAATCAGGCTGCGCCGCGCGTCGGCCGCGAGTCACACGCGGCGAACGAACGCCGCGTGCTGGCCAAGGCGAAATCGCTGTCGTCGACGTGCGTGCGCCCCGTCTTCGTCAACGGCGACAAGGTCGTCATCCGCTGGATATTCCAGTTCGAGTGGCACGACGGCACCGTGACCCGCATGGAGGAGCTCGCCTACCAGCGGTGGGTCGGGGACCGCATCGCGGAGGAGACGTTCTTCTATGACCCCGCACAGCTCGTGCCGCGGCAGTCGCCGGCCTAACGGCAGGATGCCGTGCACAGCCTCTGGGTCAGCGTCGTCGCCGGCGCCATCGGAATGGGCTATTTCCTCTACGGGAAGCGGCAGGCCAAATACGTGCCGATGCTCGCCGGCGTATTGCTGTGCGTCTATCCTTACTTCGTGGAAAGCCTGCTGGCGCTGTCCGTGATCGGCCTGCTGCTCGTGGCCGCCCCGTTCCTGATCGACTACTGATTTCGTCGCAGGGTACGCGTCATTTCCACCACGCTGAAGCGGGTCTTGGGCGTGACATCGGCATCGATCGTCGTGGTCGTGCTCGGCATCGGCCTGTGGCTGCGCTCGGCTGGACAGCCGCAGGCGGAGGGTCGCATGCAACTCGCGGGACTCACCGCGCCGGTGACGGTGCTCCGCGACGAGCTTGGCATCCCCTACATTTTCGCGGCGAATACGCCCGACCTCCTTCGCGCGCAGGGTTTCGTCACGGCGCAGCACCGGCTCATGCAGATGGAGCTCTACCGGGCCACGTGGCGAGGCGAACTGGCCGCCACTTTCGGCGCCCGCGCATTGCCAAGTGACATCCGCATGCGGGTGCTCGGCATCCGGCGCAACGGCGATCGCCACGCCACGATGCTCGAGCCTGGGTCTCGCGCGTACTTTCAGCAGTACGCGGACGGGATCAACGCCTACATTGGCGCATACGCGTCGGATCATCCGCTCGAGCTCAGGGTGGCCGGTCTCGCGCCCAGGCCCTGGAGCGTCGCCGACCTGGTTACTCTGATCCATTTCATCCACTACTCGCACGCGGCCAATATCAAAGCCGAGATCGTCGCGCAGCAATTGATCGACCGCCTGGGCTTCGATCGCGCGCGCGACCTCTTCCCGGTAGCGTCGAACCCCGACGGGAAGGCGGGCGTCGCGCCCCGACAGGCCGCCGTTTCACGCGCCGGGTGGACGGCCCTCGATATCGATTGGGACGCTCTCACCGCCGGACCCGAGACTCGCAATCACCAGGGACTGGGGTCGAACAACTGGGCGGTGGGACCGACGCGGACCAAGTCGGGCAAAGCCATGCTGGCCAATGATCCGCATCTCGACAACCGCATCCTGCCCGGCACGTGGCATCCGGTCGGGCTGTTCTCGCCCGAAATTCAGGCGGTGGGCGCGGCCCTGCCGGGAATGCCCGGCATCCTGATCGGCCGCACGCAGCATGTCGCCTTCGGCGTCACCAACGCCTACGGCGACGTGCAGGATCTCTACCTCGAAACCCTCGATGCCGCGGATGCCAATCGCTACCTCGATGCCGGCCGCAGCGTGCCGTTCGCCGTGATCACGGAAACGATTCGCGTGAAAGACGGCGCAGCCGCCGGCGGCTACCGCGAGCACGCATTGACGATACGATCCACGCGACGGGGTCCGGTGATCAGCGATCACCCTGGGCTGGGGCCCGAGGGCAACAAGGTAGTCGTCCTGCGATCGACAGACGCCGAAGTACTGGCGCCGATCGTCGGGATCGAAGGCCTGTTGACGGCCCCGAACGCGGCCGCGTTCGATCGCGAGGTGCAGAAGATCGACCTCCTGATGTTCAATTTCGTATTTGCCGATGACGACGGCACCATCGCCCATCGCGCCAGCGGCGCGGTGCCCATTCGCGCCGGCGTGGACGGCAGCGTCCCGCGCGTGCCGCCGGCGGATGGGGCCGATGACTGGATCGGCTACATTCCGAAGGACCGGATGCCGGGGACACGCAATCCGGTGCGCGCCTGGGTGGGCACGGCCAACCAAGATACCCGGCCCGCCGACTTCCCCTGGTACTACACGTCCTATGTGGCGCCTCCTTACCGCTACGTGCGCATGGGGCAGGTGCTGGACGCGGCCCGGGAGATGACGGCCGACGAGCATTGGAAACTGATGCGCGACGACCGTAACCTGCAAAGCGACGCGCTGCGCGGGGCGATCGTCGCTGCACTCAAGGCCGATCCCGCCCACGGCGACTTCGCCGCGATCCTCGAATCCTGGGATGGCGTGGATCGCGCCGAAGCGGCCGCGCCGCTCATCTACCAGGAGCTCTATCGCGAGATCGCGCTCGGCACTTTCGCGGACGAGCTTGGGGAGCCGTTGGCCAACGACATGCTGTCCGTCTGGTATTTCTGGCAACACCGATTCGATGCGCTGGTGGGAACCCCCGATTCTCCGTGGTTCGACGACGCGCGCACGCCGGACCGCCGCGAAACGCTTTCCGACGTGATCCGCGCCGCCGCCTCGCGTGCACGCAACCGCCTTGCTGCCGCGCAGGGTACCGATCCCTCCTCCTGGCGCTGGGGCAAGGCGCACACGCTGCGCTTCGTGAGCCCGCTGCGGCGTGATGGCGCGGGGCAGGAGCTTCTTGGCGGATTCACGGTGGAGCGGTCCGGCAGCGGCGAAACGCTGGACCGCGGTGTTTATGACTTCCGCGCACCGTACGCGGTGACCTTCTTCGCTTCCATGCTGCTCGTCGTCGACCTCGGCGACCCCGAGAAGATCGAAGCCGTGCTGGCCGGTGGGGTCAACGAGCGTCACTTCCAGCCCCATCAGAACGACCAGGTGAAACTATGGGCGGCGGGCGGGCGGCAACCGTGGTGGTTCGACCCGAAACAGATCGAGGCACACTCGCGATCACGCCTCACCCTGACACCTTGATGTGTCCTGCTCGGAAATTGGACCTGACGGACTCTGTCAGCTCGGATTGAACCGTCAGCCACGCAGAAAGCGGTCACAACCCGGTACGCTCGATTACTGGATCACCTCGTCCGCACGCTGCAGCAGGGTCTGCGGGATAGTCAGGCCGAGCGCCTTCGCCGTCTTAAGGTTGATGACCAATTCGTACTTGGTTGGCAATTCGATGGGCAAGTCCCCGGGCCTGGCGCCTTTGAGAATTCGGTCGACGTAGCCCGCAGTCCTGCGATGGATGTCGGGCAAGTCGGGTCCGTAACTCATGAGGAGCCCTGCCCGCGGCATTGCCTTGAAGGCGGCGATCGTCGGCAGCCGGTATTGGATGGCAATTTCTCCCACCCGTGCCCCGGCGATGTTGAGCGGACCACCGGTCGCGACCAGAATCGCGTCTGCCCGTCGCTGTTTCATCAGGGCAAACGCGTCGGGCAGCCCTTGCGCGTCCGTTGATTGGCCCGCGACGCCTCGTTCGTCGTGCCCACAAGCGATGCGACGGAACCTATCGAAGTTCGACGAGCGTCACACGCCGCCGCAGCAGTCTTCGCCTCAAAATCGTTGTACGGTATCGCTGTCACGAGATTGCCGGTCCTCGCAGTCGTCTTCTTCGCCTTCCCAGGAATAGCGAATACGCGGTGGATTGTCTCGGTGCCGCAGCATGATCGCCATTGATACACCGATCAGCGCAGCCGCCAGATGGGTTTCCCAGGAAACCCCGACCTTGATCGGCAGTACTCCCCAAACCAAGGTGCCGTACATGAAAGCGACGAGCAGTGACGCGGCAACGGCGCGCCGGTCGCGTCGGATCAGGCCGGCAACGAAGATATAGCTGACCAGACCGTAGACCAGGCCGCTGGCGCCGACGTGAACGCCCTCGCGGGCGAAAAGCCATACGGCGACTCCCGGCCCGAAGTAGACCGCCGGCAATACCCGAAACGCCGCGGTCGGGTAGAGCTGCAACATCACCGTGCCAAGCACCAACAACGGCAGCGAATTGGCGATCAGATGGATGAAGCCAGCGTGCAGCATCGGCGCAACCAGAATCCCGGGCAGACCGATCCATTCCCGAGGACGCACGCCGAACCGCTCCAGCTCCAGACCCCAACCCAGTGTCGGGATCAGCCAGAGTACGGCGACGAAGCCCAGCGAGAGTTTTACCGCCAGCCGAAAGTTGTCGCGCGCGCGCTCGGAATCGTTGAAGGCTGGGTCGGTCGAATGAATTTGCATTCCAACACAGAATACCAGCCAGCGCCGGGTGATTCACCACCGCGGCGATCGCTTCTATCGATTATCGAAGCGTGAGTTGCCGTACTTGCTCGGGTGGGGGCGGGGCGTCGTCGGTCACGGTGGCTGGGAGTTTTCGCAAGACAGCACCGCGAGCTGACGGCGAAACGCGGGTCGCCAGAGTCGCAATCGACCCACACCTGCCTACGGCGATTTTGTCGTCAACTGCCGGTTATGTCGACAAGATCCTCAAAGGTGCGAAGCCCGGCGACCTTCCCATCTTTCAGCCGACGCGCTACGAGCTGGTCGTCAATGCCACGGTAGCACGCACGCTGGGATTGACCCTGCCGCAGACTTTCCTCGTTCGCGTGGATCGAGTAATCCACTGATGGAAGGTCAGGCGTTGTTCGCGGCGGTCGCGCTGTTCGCGGCGCCTCCGTCGATTTGATCCGTTGACTGCTTTTGACAAGTTCGGCCGCGCAAGCGGCCGCAAGTATGGCCGATGGGCAACAGGCGTCCGTCCCGATTCAATCGCTACTGCTGCAGATCAATGCTGACGCTGTCCGTTTGGCCAGAGCGCAGTTTCAGCACTTGATGCCTGCCGCTTGCCACGCGGGGCCGTCCCAACTATCGTGTCGTCGCTGAGAGCCTCATGCGCGCCTATCTCCAATCCACATGGACCAAGGTCGGCCTCGGCTTGCTGATCGCAGGCTCAGGCCCGCTCCTGTTCATCATCGTCGCTGCCGCCGTCGGCCTTTGGCCCGATCCGAAACCCAATCCCATCGGCCCGGGCCTCCTGTTCTTTTTCACGTTCTGGCCGGCGGTCATCTGCATCGTCATCGGGGTCGTTCGCGTTCGCAGTCGCCACCTGCATCGGACCGGACCCTGAAGACGCCATGCTTGATTCACTCCGCATGCGTACCGAGAAGGAGAAGATGCAGGCCGGCGAGCCCTACGATCCGGCCGACGAATTGCTCGCCCGCGAACGCCTGCGGGCCCGGACCCTTTGTCATCAGATCAATTCGCTCGATCCGCGAGAGAGCGCGCGCCTGCGGGAACTGCTCGCGACGCTGCTCGGTGCCGAGACCGGCGCCTGCATCAACCCGCCATTCTTTTGCGATTATGGCTACAACATCGAGCTCGGACCAAATGCCTATTTCAACGTGGACTGCGTCGTGCTCGACGTCGTGCGCGTCACCATTGGCAGGAATGCGCTGTTCGGACCCGGAGTTCATGTCTATACGGCCTCGCATCCCATGCGCGGCGAGGAGCGACGGTCGGGACTGGAATTCGGCAAACCCGTTGCGATCGGCGACGATGTCTGGATCGGAGGCAATGCGATCATCTGCCCTGGCGTCACGGTCGGCAGCGGCACGGTTGTCGGCGCCGGAAGCGTCGTCACGCGCAACCTGCCCGAAGGCGTGTTCGCGGCCGGCAATCCGTGCCGCGTCATCCGCCAACTCTAGCCGAAACGGCGCGCAACCCGATGTCCGATCGCCCGAAACAAACGTATCGCGGCAGTTGCCATTGCGGCGCCGTGACCTTCGAGATCGAGACCGACTTCCCGGAGCTCACCACCTGCGACTGCTCGATTTGCCGGCGCAAGAATGCGCTCATGGTCAAGGTGCACGAAGACCGGTTTCGCCTGCTGTCGGGCGAGAGCTCGTTGACCGAGTACCGGTTCCACACGATGACCGCACGTCACTATTTCTGCAGGACATGCGGGATCTATCCATTTCACCGGAAGCGCGTGACGCCTGACTATCTCGGCATCAACGTCTTTTGCCTCGCCGACTTCGATCCATCGGGAATCCCGGTGCGCAAGACGGTCGGCGCCGCGATGAAGTGACCCGGACCCGCGAGGACCTCATTCGCATGGCCCGCATTGTCGCCGATCGCGTCACGGCTCAAATTGACGACGAAGTCGTGGTATTTCTCATCGGCATGCGGATCAATCGCCTCTGGAAAGTGCACAAGTGGTGGCCGGTGGCGGCGGCCATGCCGCGGATGCTGCGCGAGTTGGCGGAAGACCCGGATTCGGGCTTGCTCGGCGTCGAGACCTGGTTCGGCAATCCGACGATAGCGCTGCAATACTGGAGATCCTTCGACCATCTCGAGCGGTACGCGAAGGATTCCGCCCGCCTGCATCGACCGGCCTGGGCCGCGTTCAACCGAGCCGTCGCGAGCAACGGCGATGTCGGCATCTGGCACGAGACCTACCGCGTCCGCCCCGGCGACTATGAATGCATTTACAACAACATGCCGCCGTTCGGCCTTGCCCGCGCGACACGAGCGGTGCCGGCCCGCGGGCGGCTTGAATCCGCGAGCGGGCGAATGGTGTAACGTGCGCTTTCGATTTCAGGAGATCTCGCATGGGCGTTGTTGACGATCCCTCCGGCAAGCCGGTCGAGTTGTTCGAGCCGGGCTCGTGATCGATGCGTACGGCTATCATCCAAGTAGGAGGCCTCGTGCTGCTCGGCGTGTTCGCGCTCGCCGGCTGGCGGTTGGGCAGCGGCGCGCCGTCCGTGGTGACCGCCGCGAAGATCTTCATCCCGGTCTGGCTCGCCGCAACGCTGTTCAACATGTGGATGGGGGTGGCCCGGGCCGGGTACTCGGTTGCCGAGGAGCTTCCGATCTTCCTCGTACTGTTCGTCATTCCCGCGGCGGTCGCGGGATTCCTCTGGTGGAAGTATTCCTGACTTTCGAAGGGGCACGTCATGGCACGAATCGAAGAACGCTTGCGGGCTCTCGGACTTTCCCTTCCACCGCAACTGAAGCCGCCGCCCGGCGTTGTCCTTCCCTTTCGCTTCGTCCACGTCGTCGGACGGCGCGCACTGATCTCCGGCCACGCGCCGCAACACCCCGACGGGTCGATCGCGAAACCCTTGGGCAAGGTAGGGCGCGAGGTGAGCCTCGAGCAGGGCTACGCGGCGGCTCGCCTCACGGCGCTGGCGATACTCGGCAGCCTGCAACGGACGATAGGCGATCTCGATCGCGTCGCCGGCTGGCTGCGGGTCTTCGGCATGGTCAACTCGGCGCCCGGCTTCAATCGGCAGCCGCTCGTCATCAACGGATTTTCGGACCTCATTCTCGAACTCTACGGTCCGGAAATCGGCGCGCACGCGCGAAGCGCGGTGGGACTCGCAGAGCTTCCGTTCGACATTCCGGTGGAGATCGAAGCCGAAGTCGAGCTCGTCGCGTAGCATCGTTCGCGCGCGCCACGATCCGGACATGACGGCATGAGCGCGCCGGGCTCGGAGGGAAAGCGCGAAGCGCCAAGGGCGCACTAATGAGCGGCGCGCGGACGCTGCGAGATTCGAGGAGAACGACATGCTGGAACTGCGGCCCACGTGCGAGCACTGCGACAAGCCGCTGCCGCCCGCGGCGACCGACGCGCGCATCTGCTCGTACGAGTGCACTTTCTGCGCGACCTGCGTCGACGGGGTCCTGGGCAACGTCTGTCCGAATTGCGGCGGCGGCTTCGTCGCCCGACCGATCCGGCCCGCGCGGAACTGGAAGGGCGACAACTACCTCGGCAAAGATCCCGCGAGCGCCGTGCGCAAGCACCGGCCGGTCGATCCGGCCGCGCATGCGCGGTTTTCCGCCGCCGTCGGCGCGCTGCCGCCGGAACGGCGATAATTCGCGACCATGAACCCGCTTCGACGCCTTTTGCTCTCGTTGCCCTTGCTGGGCATCGGGCGCGCCCATGCGAGCGCCGCCACCGATGAAATCAACGAGGTGCTGGATCGTTTCCATCGCGCGGCGTCCGGCGCGAAGTTCGGCGAGTACTTCGGCCTGTTCGCGCCCGATGGAATCTTCATCGGGACCGATGCGGGGGAGCGCTGGACCGTCGACCAGTTCAAAGCCTACGCCAAGCCGTATTTCGACAAGGGTCGCGGCTGGACCTATGTGACTGTTCAACGGCATGTGAATGTGTCGAGCGACGGCCGCCACGCGTCGTTCGACGAATTGCTGGACAACGCCGATTTGGGCCGCTGTCGCGGCACCGGTGTCCTGCGGCGCGTCGGCGGTGCCTGGAAGATCGAGCAATACCACCTGACGATCCCGGTTCCCAACGCTCTCGCGGATGAAGTGGTCAAGCGCATTCGAGCGGGCAAATAGAGTGCGCCGCCACGGCGGCTTCAGCATGATGGAAGCGCTGGCCGTGATCGCGCGTCATCGCGGTACTCGCCACACTCGCGCTCCCGAGCTATCTCGACAAGATCATCCGGGACCAGGTCGTCGAAGCGCTGCCCCTTGCGGATATCGCGAAGGCGCCGATCGCGACGGCGTGGGCCAACGCGCAACCCCTTCCCGCCGACAACGCTGCGGCCGACCTGCCCGTACCCGCCAAGATCGTCAACTATGTCGTCAGCGCGGTGGCGGTGCGTGCCGGCGCGATCGACATCACTTTCGGCAATCGCGCGAACAGCGCCCTCAAGGGCAAGATTCTCACGCTCCGCCCGGCGGTCATCGACGACGCGCCCGTCGTGCCGGTGACCTGGGTGTGCGGTTACGCCGCGGCGCCCGACAAGATGACGGTCAAGGGCACGAACAATACCAGCGTCCCCGCGCGAAACCTGCCGCTCAGGTGCCGGCCGGGGTAGCACCGATGCGCGCGATCGATGCCGGCACGCTCATGCTCGAGCCCCAGTTTGGGGAGCACGCGGAGGAAATGTTCACCGTCCTCGGCGACCCCGCGATTTACACGTACGAGAACGCGCCACCGCCCTCGATCGACTGGCTGCGTGCCCGCTACGAGAAGCTCGAATCGCGCCAATCGGCAGACGGCGCGGAACGCTGGCTCAATTGGGTGGTCAGGATCAAGGGCAACGGACTCATCGGTTATGTCCAGGCGACCGTGCGCCGCGACGGCAGCGCCGCGATCGCGTACGAGATGGCGAGCCCGCACTGGGGTCGCGGACTCGGCCGCCGCGCCACCGAAGCGATGATCTCCGAATTGATCGAGCACTACCGGGTCACGATGCTCTTCGCGGTGGCAAAGCAAGACAATTTGCGCTCCCTTCGCCTGCTGGAGCGGCTCGGCTTCGCGACCGGCGGCCCCGATCTGCGCGCCGCGCGCGGCGTCCTGCCCGACGAGACACTGATGTTTCGAAACATCGCGCGAACGTGAGCGCAATATGCAATGATTGCGCTTGGCGAGCGGCATAATGCGCGCCCGAGAAGAACGAGCTCGAGGACCAGGTCGTGATCGCACGCGATAGTCCCGGCACAAGTGAAAGGATCGCCACGGCCATGTCCAGGCAGTATTTCTTGGCCGCGCTCTGCGCGACAATGGTCGCGGGCTGCACAACCATGACAACCCAAACGCCGGCTACCGACCTGCAACGCCAGGTGGCCGATACCGAGCGCGCCTTTGCGAAGACGATGGCCGACCGCAACCATGCCGCGTTCGCGTCGTTCCTGTCCGACGAGGCCATCTTCTTCACGCCGACCAAGGCGCTGCGCGGAAAGCGCGAGGTGGCCGATTTCTGGAAACGATTCTACGAAGCCCCAGCGGCGCCGTTTTCATGGCAGCCGGAAACGGTCGAGGTGCTGGACTCAGGCAATCTCGCGCTCTCGAGCGGTCCCGTGCGGGATCCGCAAGGCAAGATCTTCGCGACTTTCACTTCCATCTGGCGCCTGGAGGCGCCCGGCACCTGGCGCATCATTTTCGACAAGGGCAACGAGGTCTGCGATTGTCCGAAACCCTGATGCCATCCGACCCCGTCCGAGGAAGAACTGTGGACCCTGCGCTCACGACAACCGCATTCGCGTTCGAAGTCCGCTACGGCGCGACCGAGATCATGAGCGGCGTGACGGAGGTCTTGTGCTATGGAACCGCCGTCGTCGTGGCGCCGGGTCACTGACGCCAGGGAGGAACCATGCCGCTCATCACCGTTACGCTGCGCAAGGGCAAGTCCAGCGAATTCAAGCAAGCGGTGCTCGCCGCGGTGCACGGCGCGCTGGTCGCCTCGGGGGTGCCGGAGAAGGACCGTTTTCATCGCGTGCTGGAGCTCGGGCCGGACGACTTCCGTTTCGACGCGGACTATCCCGATCTCACCGCGCCGCGAACCGACGACTTCGTCCTCATCGAGATACTGCTGTCGGTCGGCCGCAGCGTGAAGGTGAAAAAGAAGATCGTCGCCGATATCGCCGCGGCCGTTACGAAAGCGCCGGGCCTGCATCCGGAGAATGTGATGGTCGTCTTCAAAGAGACGCTGTGGGAAAACTGGTCGTTCGCCGGCGGACGACTGATCCATACGTGAGACGAACCGTTATTCTGTTAACCCGAGTTCCTGTGAACCTGGAGACCCCGTGAAACCTTGTCCCTGCTCCGGCGCGTCGAAGGTGCGCCACAGGAGCGTCACGGTGGCCGCGACGCTCTTCCTGCTCGGCGCCCTGTCGGCGGCGACCGTGATGGCGCAGACCGCAGCGGGCGCTGCCAAATTGTCCGCCGAGCGAATTGCGGAGATCCTGGCGAGCCCTGACCGCAGCGCGGCCGATCGCACCAACGACATTCGCCGCAAGCCCGCGGAAATGCTGGCGTTCATCGGCATCGTGCCCGGCATGGTAGCGATGGACTTGAGCTCGGGCGGGGGCTACACCACCGAGCTCCTTGCGCGCTCGGTCGGGCCAACGGGACGCGTCTACGGTCAGAGCCCGCCGCGTGCCGCTCCTCCGCCGCCCCCGCCGGCGCCGGAGGGCGCCGCCTTTCCTGCGACCCAGCCGTCCCCGCCCGCGGCGGCCCCGTCCGCGCCGCCAATGACGACGCCGATGCGCCTCGCCGAGCGCGCGAAGAACCCGCGGCCGGGAACATCGTTTCAGTCGTGCAGAAATTCGAGGATCCATTCCCGGCTGCGGTCGCGTCGAATGGCGTCGATCTCGTCACGCTGATGTTCAACTACCACGATCTCGGCCACATGGGTGTGGACCGCGCGCAGATGAACAAGGCGGTGTTCGCCGCGCTCAGGCCGGGAGGCATGTACGTCATTGCCGATCATTCCGGGCGCCCCGGAACCGGCATCTCGGAATCCGGAACCCTCCATCGCGTCGAAGAGGCATTCCTGCGCAAGGAAGTGGAAGCGGCCGGATTCAAGCTCGTCGCCGAAGGCAACTTCATGCGCAACCCGGCGGACCCGCGCGACAAGAACACTCCCGATCCGCCGCAGCCCAAGGACGAATTCGTGCTCAAATTCGTCAAGCCATAGGCAACCCATGCTCGTGATATGGGGAAGGACCAATTCGGTCAACGTCCAGAAAGTGCTTTGGTGCTGCGAGGAAATCGGGCTCGAATACCAGCGCATCGATGCCGGCGGCCCGTTCGGAATCGTCGATACGCCGGAATACCGCGCCCGCAATCCGAACGGCCTCGTGCCGGCCATCGACGACGACGGATTCGTGCTCTGGGAATCGAATGCCATCGTCCGTTATCTCGCGGCGAAGCATTCGTCCCGCCTGTGGCCGACGGATCCGCGGAGACGGGCGGAGGCCGACCAGTGGATGGACTGGAGCCACACGTTCTGGGGCGCGCTTCGCACGGGTTTTCTGGGACTGATTCGCACGCCGCCGGAGCAGCGCAACGAAGCCGCCATCGCGGAGTCGCTGCGCAAGACCGAGGAACTCCTGCGGCTGGTCGATGACCACCTGCGCTCCCGCCCCTATCTTGCAGGCGACGAATTCACCATCGGCGACATGCCACTCGGTTGCGGGATCTGGCGCTGGATGGCGCTGCCGATCGAGCGCGCTGCGCGGCCCAACGTGGTGCGGTGGTTCGAACGGCTGGGCGAGCGCGCGGTATACCGGAAGATCGTGATGTCGCCGCTGACCTGACACGACGGATGACAACGAGGACGATCTGTGGGCAAAGCCCGCATGGCGCCTTCAGCGACGGCGTCATCGCCGTCATCATCATGATCATGGTGCTCGAGATGAAGGTGCCGCACGGCGACGAGCTCGCCACGCTGCAGCCGGTCATCCCGGTATTCATCGACGCGTTGCTCGCCGCTGAGGCGCGCTTGTGTCGCGCACAGCGCGGGAGGATCATTGCCGGCGTCGCCGGTGGCTCGAGGCGGCGCGAATCATCGATACGAGGAGCGACAGCATGCCGAAATTTGTGATCGAGCGCGAGATTCCCGGCGTAGGGCGGCTGCCGGGGGAGTCGATGCGCACCATTGCGCAGAAATCCTGCGCCGTCCTCGAGAAAATGGGACCGTCGATTCAATGGGTCGAGAGCTTCGTGACCGAAGACAAGCTCTATTGCGTCTATATCGCGCCCGACGAGGCCGCCGTGCGCGAGCACGCGAGCCAGGGCGGATTTCCCGCGAACCGGATATCCGCGGTCCGGCGAATGATCGACCCTACCACCGCGGAATAGTCCGGCGAAGCGCGGATCGTGGCCCAGCATCGCACCCTCCGTTCCGACGATTTCCGATCTGAACCAGGTGCTGGCGGACACGCCATTTCTGCAGTCGTACGGCTTCCGCGTGGAATCCACCGCGCCCGGCGAATGCACGTTGCGCGTCCCTTTTGTCCGCGCGCTCGAACGGCCCGGGGGCATCGTCAGCGGAATGACGCTGATGGGTGCCGCCGACGTCGCGATGTGGCTCGCGATCATGACGTTGCGGGGCATGGCAGAACACTGGGTTACGGCGGACATGAAGACGGCATTCCTGCAGAGCGCGCGCGAGGAGGATATCGCGTGCGACGCGCGGATTCTGAAGCCCGGCCGACGGAGCATGTACGGCACGGCCGAATGTCGGGGCGCGGACGCGCGCCTGATTGCCCATCACGTGATCACCTACACGCGCGTCGAAGGCTAGCGAATCGTATGCCCAAGCGAGCCGGACCGCCCGATGCCGCACGCCTCGACCGGATCGTGGCCGAAGCGCGCCGTGCCCGCGACGAGCGCGAGAAAGGGTATCGTGAGCGCGCGCTCAAGCTCTTCCCCTGGATCTGCGGCCGCTGCGCCCGCGAGTTCGATCGATCCAACGTGCATCAGCTGACGGTTCACCACAAGGACCACGACCACGGCAACAATCCGGCCGACGGCAGCAACTGGGAGCTCCTGTGCGTCTATTGCCACGACAACGAGCACTCGCGCGAGCTCGAAGCCGCGGCGCGCGAGACGCCCGACCACGAGGGCGCGGCGCGGGGCACGACCCACCGCCCCTTCGCCGATCTGGCGAAATTGCTGAAGGGCGGCGGCAGCGGCCGCGATGGAGCCTGACGCCCATGCGGACGAGATCCCGGGCCCGTGCGATCCCGGCCCGACATGACGCGGAGCGAACAAGAGCGTACGCTAACGTACAGTCGGACCCGATCGCCGCGTCCTGGGTCGATAGCGGCGGGCGTCACCGCTCGCGGCGGGTCCGCTTGGGCCCATGCCGATCAGTCCCACCCCCGCCTGAAGGAGACGCCGCATGACCGTCTGTCCGATCGCCATCGCCGTCGGTTGCAAAAAGTGTCCGATCTTCGCGGTCTGTCCGGTAAAAGGCATCATCGGCGACTACGTCAAGGAAGATTCGGTGCCGAAAGGCGCTGCGTCGGGCCAGACGAAATCCGCCGCGAAACCGCGCAAGTAGCGGTGCATTGCGAAGCAGACTGGGCGAACGCCCGGGCGATTGTGTACCCGCACAGCGCCAATTCCATGCGGCGGAACCCATGACACACGCAGCCATTACCGGGTGGGGCAAATGCATGCCGCCCGCCATCCTCACCAACGCCGATCTCGCGTCGATCATGGAGACGGACGACGAATGGATCATGTCGCGCACGGGCATCCGCGAGCGGCGGGTCTCGCACGTCACGGGGATCGAGCTCGCGCACGTCGCCGCGGCGCGTGCGCTGGCCTGCGCGGGGCTCGATGCGAAGGACGTCGATCTCGTCGTGTACGGCAGCTGCTCGAACGACGAGACGGTGCCGAACTCGGCATCCGGCGTCCAGGTGCGCCTGGGCGCCCTCAACGCGGCGTCGATGGACGTCAACACCGCGTGCACCAGTTTTCTGTACGGGCTTTCGACCGCGACCGCGATGATTCGCACCGGCGTCGTGCGGAACGCCGTGGTGATCGGCGTCGAGCTCATCTCGCAATTCATGGACTGGACCAATCGCGGCGTGGCCGTGCTCTTCGGCGACGGTGCCGCCGCCGTAGTCCTCCAGGCAACCGACCGCGAAGAGGGCCTGATCGGCGAGAAGCTCGGCTGCAGCGCCGATGTGCGCGGCATCCTGCGCGTACGCGGCATGGGAACCGCGTACGCCCATCAAGGCGTCATGCTGGGCGACACCGGGTGGAATTTCGACGGCCAGGAGATCTTCAAGCGCGCGGTGGTCGCGATGGCGCAGGCGTCGCACGACGTCCTCGCCAAGACGGGCCACGCGGTGGACGAAATCGACCTCGTCATTCCGCACCAGGCCAACCTGCGCATCATCGAGTCGGTGGCGAAGCGTGTCGGCGCACCGATGGAGCGCGTCTACGTCACCGTGGACCGCTACGGCAACATGTCGTCCGCGAGCATTCCCGTCTCCCTCGTCGACGCGCTGGAGGAGGACCGAATCAAGCCTCACTCGCTGATTCTGATGCCGGCGTTCGGGGCTGGCCTCACGTGGTGCTCGCATCTCGTCCGGTGGGGCGAACGCACGACACCGCTCGCCACGACGGACATCGAGCTGCAGCCTTGCACGCAGACGGCGCTCGAGCGGGTCAGGCATTTGATCGCCATCAAGCAGCCCCCCGATCGCTCCGACGCGGGCCTCGCGGCGGCGAAGATCGCCGAGGATCCTTAGAGGATTGCGTAGCGTTGTCCCGTTCGGAGAGGGGCATGCGGCGGGCTTAGGATGATGCATGCGCCCGCCCGCATGCCCCTCTCCCAACGTTCGCAGGAGCGTGACTCCGGAGTCGCGCGACCCAACTGCTAGGTGTTGACCAATTTGCGGTGCGCCTGCACGCTCATCAGGATGCCGAGGCCGATGAAGAGCGAAATCAGCGCCGAGCCGCCGTAGGACACCAGCGGCAAAGGCACGCCGACCACCGGCAGGACCCCGCTCACCATGCCCATGTTCACGAACGCATAGGTGAAGAACATCAGCGTCGATCGCGCCGGCGATGAGACGCGCGAACAGCGTCGAAGCGCCCGCCGTGATCATGAGCCCGCGTCCGATCAGCAGCAGGTAGAGGACGAGCAGGACCGCATTGCCGATCAGGCCGAATTCCTCGCCGAACACGGCGAAGATGAAATCGGTGTGCCGCTCCGGCAGAAAATCGAGGTGCGTCTGCGTGCCGTTCAGCCACCCTTTGCCGACGACGCCGCCCGAACCCAGTGCGATCGAGGCCTGCGACGAGTGATACCCGGTGCCGAGCGGATCGCGGGTCGGGTCGATGAAGGTCAGGATCCGCTCGCGCTGATAGTCGCGCAGATGGGGCCAGATGAGCGGCGCGGCGGCGCCCGCCGCGGCAACGAGTCCGCGCGATGACTTTCCATGACAGGCCCGCAAAGTAGAGCACATAGAAGCCCGATGCGGCGATCAGCACCGACGTGCCGAGATCGGGCTGGCGCTTGATGAGGTAGACGGGCACGGCGATAAGCACCGCCGCGAGCACGAAATCCTTCCAGCCGATCCGGCCTTCGAACTTCTGGAAGTACCACGCGAGCATCAGCGGCAGCGCGACCTTCATGAGCTCGGACGGCTGAAACCGCCCGAAGCCGAGATTCAACCACCGCCGCGAGCCGTTGACGCTGACGCCCCACAGCGCCACGGCGGCGAGCAGCACGATCCCCAGCGCATAGAGCGGCACCGCAGCGCGCGCGATCGTCTGCGGGGGGATGTTGGCGACGATCCACATCAGAAGCAGCGCGAACGCGAGGCTCCACACCTGGCTCCACACGCGCGCGAGGCTCTGGTCTGCGGCCGAGAACAACGTGATGAGCCCGACACCCGCGATCGTCAAAGCGACGCCGAACAGGAAGCTGTCGACGCGCCGCGACAGGAATTCCCACAAGCGGCTCAGAAACTGTCCCATCAGTCGCTCTGATCTTCCGTGTCGCGGAACCGAAACGGCAGGCGCCGGTCCCGCTTTTTTCTCACCCGCCAGGACATAGTCGAACACCTGCCGCGCAATCGGTGCCGCCGCCTGCGCACCAAAGCCGCCGTTCTCGACCAGCACGGCGAGCGCGATGCGCGGCTTGTCGGCCGGCGCATATGCGATATACCACGCGTGGTCGCGCAGCCGCTCGTCGACCAGGCTCGCGATGTACTTCTCGCCCTTCAGCGAATAAACCTGCGCGGTCCCGGTCTTGCCGGCGCTCACGTACGCGGATTTGACGAAGGCGGCGGCGCTGGTCCCTTCCTTGCTGACGCCGGCCAGTGCATTCTTGATCACGGCGAGATGCTCGGGCTTCACCTGCAACGTGGTTGCCGGTTGCGCCGCGACCGCGCGCTGCCCTTCGGTGCCGTGGGTCCGGATCGACCGCACGAGGTGCGGGGGATACGAAACGCCGTCGTTCGCGATCATCGCGATCGCGTGCGCGAGCTGTACCGGCGTGAATGCGTTGTAGCCTTGCCCGATGCCTGCGGAGATGCTGTCGCCGAGATACCACTTCCGGTGCTCCTCGCGGAATTCCTTTCCCGCGAAGCGCTGCCGCTTCCATTCCCGCGACGGCAACGTGCCGGACAGCTCGCCCTCGATGTCGATACCCGTCTTGCGGCCAAACCCGAGCTGCGACAGGAAGCGGTACGTGTCGTCGATGTCGGTCTCGCTCGCCAGGATGTAGTAGTACGTGTCGCAGGACGCCACGATCGACTTGTACATGTCCACGGTGCCGTGGCCGCCCTTCTTGTCGTCGTTGAACCGATGCGCGGCGCCGGGGAGCTGGAAATAGCCGGGATCGAAGATCGTCTGCGCAGGCGTTCTTTTGCCGGACGTCAACGCCGACAGCGCGAGGAACGGCTTGATCGTCGAGCCGGGCGGATACGCGCCCCGCAGCGGGCGGTTCAAGAGCGGCTTGTCCGGCGAATCGTTCAGCAGTTCCCAATTGGCGGTGTCGATGCCGTCGACGAAGAGGTTGGGATCGTAGCCCGGGTCGGGAGACCATCGCGAGCACCTCGCCTGTCGCAGGATCGAGAGCCACCAGCGCACCGCGGCGGGTTCCGAACGCGGCTTCCGCCACTTCCTGCAGCTTGATGTCGAGCGTCAGCGTGAGATCGTTGCCCGACGCGGGCGCGACCCGCGAGAGCGTGCGCACCGCGCGTCCGCCGGCGTCGACCTCGACGTCCTCGACTCCGGTCGTACCGTGCAATTCACGTTCGTACGAAAGCTCGATCCCGACCTTGCCGATGTAGTCGGAGCCCTTGTAGTTCGCGGTCTCGCCCCACTCGTCGATGCGCGTGAGATCGCGGTCGTTGATGCGCCCGATATAGCCGACCACGTGCGATGCGAGCTCGCCGTAGGGGTACTGCCGGAAGAGCCGGGCCTTGATCTCGACGCCCGGAAAACGGTAGCGATTCACCGCGAAGCGCGCCACCTCGTTGTCGGTGAGGCGCGTGCGCAGCGGAAGGCTCTCGAAGCTCTTCGACTCGTCCATGAGCTTCTTGAACCGCCTCCGGTCGCGCGGCTGGATTTCGACGACCTCCGCCAGCGCATCGATCGTCTGCTCGAGACCCTTGACGCGCGCCGGCTGGATTTCGAGCGTGTATGCCGAATAGCTTTGCGCGAGCACGATGCCGTTGCGGTCGAGAATCACGCCGCGATTCGGCACGATCGGCACGATTGCGATCCGGTTCGTCTCGGCCAGCGTCTGGTAATGGCGGTGCTGAACGACTTGCAGGTAGAAAAAGCGCGCGAGAAGCCCGACCACCGCGAGCGTGACCAGTGCTCCGGCGATCGTCAGGCGCCGCCGGAAGAGGTAGGCCTCGCGCCCCGGATTCTTGAGCTCGGGCGATCCCAGCGCAGCGCCGCCGCTGCGCCCGCGTGAAGTGAAGAGGAAGCGTGCCATGGCTAGGGCCGGTTCACACTGTGTCCGCAACGTACGTTGGCATCATAGTTCGGCCGACGAATGTTGCGGTCGCTGCGGCCATTGCAGCAACAGCGTTATGGCGGGCCAGAGCAGCGCACCGACGAGCGGGGGCACGGCATACATCCAGCGCGGAAGCGGCGCGCCGCCGACAAAGCGGACGAGGAGGACCAGCGCGGCGCACAAACCGAGCAGCACGGCCACCTGCGCGGCCTGCTGCCAAAGCGAAAAGCGTAGCACGCGCCGGCGGAAATATTCGGCGGCATAGGCGAGGAACGCGTAGGCGAGCGCATGCTGCCCGAACAGCGTGGCATCGCCGACGTCCATCAGGAGACCCACGCCCCAGGCAATCCCGACGCCGACGTAGCGCGGCTCCTGGATGCACCAGTAGAGCAGCACGAGCGCGACGAAGTCGGGTCGCAGCGCCAGCGCCACGCCCGACAGCGGCAGCAGATTGGCGGCGAGCGCCAATGCAAGTGTAGCCACGATGAACCACGGCCGCACCGGCTGCAGGATCTCCTCCGGCGCCGCGGTCGCGAGCTGGCCGATGTTGGGCATCGCCATCATGGATTCGCCCCACCGCGGCGTTTGCCTTTGCCCAACTTCTTCGCCGGGTCGAGCGCGGCAGGCTCCTCGGGCCGGGGCTGCGCCGCCGCCGCACGGCCGAGAACGAGCAGGTGCTCGCTCCGGTCGACGCCGGCCAGAGGTGTGCACGCGATGCGGGCGAAAATCTGCCCGGTGTCGCGCTCGAGCGTGGCGACGCGCGCGACGGCCAAGCCCGGCGGATACGTGCCGTCGAGCCCCGAGGTCACGAGCACGTCGCCGATCTGGATATCCGCGTTCGGCGCCATGAAGCGAAGCTCCGGCGCACGCCCCGCGCCGGCGCCGTAGAGCACCGAGCGGACGCCGCTGCGCTGAACCTGCACCGGAACCGCGTGGTCCTTGTCCGTGACGAGCGTCACCTCCGCCATGTAGGGATAGACCCGCGTGACCTGCCCGACGACGCCGTCCGCGTCAATCACCGCCTGGCCCGGCTGGATGTCGAAGTCCACGCCCTTGTCGACGAAGAGTTTCTGTGCGAACGGATCGCGGCTCGTGTACAGCACCTCGACCGTCTTGGCAGCGGCCGCGTAGTTCGCCCGGATGTCGAGCAGCGCGCGCAGGCGCGCATTTTCCTGCTGGGTCGCGGCGAACGCCTGTGACGCCGCGGCATGTTCGACGGACAGCTGCTTCAGCATCGCATTTTCGTCGGTGAGAGAGCGCAGCGACGCGAAGTAGCCGCCGACCCACGCAAGCCCCTCGCCCGGCAGCTGCACCGCGCGCTGCAGCGGATAGAGGATCGTGGCGGCGACGTTCCGGATGCCTTCGAGATAGTGATATCTCGTGTCGACGAACAGCAGCGCGATGCGAGATCAGGCCGAAAAATGCCAGTCGGGCAAGCGGCGAGGGCCCGCGGCGGAAAAACGGAGGCGGCTCGACCGGGATGTAGCGCATCGCGAATGCGACCAGTCCGGGGACCCGGTGTCGGCGGCCGGATCAGTCCGAGGTGAAGATCGTCGAGAGCTTGTCCATGTTCTCGAGCGCGCGTCCGCAGCCACGCACCACGCACGTGAGCGGATCGTCGGCGACGATCACCGGCAGTCCCGTCTCTTCCATCAGCAATCGGTCGACGTCGCGCAAGAGCGCGCCGCCGCCCGTCAGCACCATGCCGCGTTCCGCGATGTCCGCGCCGAGCTCCGGCGGCGTTCGCTCGAGCGCACTCTTCACCGCCGAGACGATGCTGTTCAAGGGGTCGGTCAGGGCTTCGAGGATCTCGTTCGACGACACCGTGAAGCTGCGCGGTATGCCCTCGGCGAGGTTGCGCCCCTTGACTTCCATCTCCTTCACCTCGGAGCCCGGAAATCCCGAGCCGATCGTCTTCTTGATGAGCTCGGCGGTCGGCTCGCCGATCAGCATGCCGTAGTTGCGGCGGATGTAGTTGACGATCGCCTCGTCGAACTTGTCGCCGCCGACGCGCACGCTGCCTGCATAGACCATGCCGCCCAAAGAGATGACCCCGACTTCCGTCGTGCCGCCGCCGATGTCGACGACCATCGACCCCGTGGCATCGGAAATCGGCAGGTCGGCACCGATCGCCGCGGCCATCGGTTCCTCGATGAGGTACACCTTCGACGCGCCGGCCCCCAGCGCCGATTCGCGGATCGCGCGGCGCTCGACCTGAGTCGAGCCGCAGGGAACGCAAATGATGATCCTGGGCGACGGCGAGAACAGCCGCGACTCGAGCACTTTCTTGATGAACTGCTTCAGCATCTGCTCCGTGACCGTGAAGTCGGCGATCACGCCGTCTTTCATCGGCCGGATCGCCGTGATGTTGCCCGGCGTGCGCCCGAGCATCTGCTTCGCCGCGATGCCGACCTCCTGGATCACGCGCTTGCCGTTCGGCCCGCCTTCCTGCCGAATCGCAACGACGGAAGGCTCGTTCAACACAATGCCCTTGCCGCGGACATAGATCAGGGTGTTCGCCGTGCCGAGATCGATCGCAAGATCGCTGGAGAAATAACCCTTGAAGGAGTCGAACATGAAAACGGATACCTGCGCTGGTTCGGCGCGCGCGGACGATGGGCGGCCAGAAGGTCGAAAAGGATCGGGAACAGCCGGAGCCGCTCGAAAATATGACAATATGATAACCTATTGTGCAGTGCTCCAGCACTGATTTTGCGTGGTAATCGGGTGTTTTGGGGTGCGCCGCCGGGCCGATTCCGACCGTCCATTCGCCGCGATTCGGCGAGCCCGGCTCCTTCGGCGGAGGCGCCCGCCTCGTACCTGTCCAGTCATCATGAACATCTCGCTCACCGACGTTTACCGGATCGCGCACCTCGCGCGCGTCGAGATCGATGCCGCGCATGCGGAAGAAGTTCGCGCGAAGCTCGCATCGATCTTCGGTTTGATCGACCAACTCGCCGCCGTGGACACAACCGGCGTCGAACCCATGGCCCATGCGCAGGAGGCGACTCTTCCGCTTCGCGAAGACGTCGCATTGGAGCCGGATTTGCGTGAGCGCTACCAGACTCTCGCGCCGGCGGTGGGGGACGGGCTCTACCTCGTCCCAAAGGTGCTCGAATGAACGGCCCCCGACGCGTCGCTGCGGCGCGCACTGGGTCTGACGGTATGTTCGATTCCCCCATCACGGAGCTTTCCGCCTCCCTTCGGGCAAAGCGCTTCTCGAGCGTCGAGCTCGCCCGGGCGTCGCTCGATCGCATCGCGGCGCTCGATCCGGCGCTCAACGCCTTCATCACCGTCGATCCCGAGCGGGCGCTCGCCGACGCGAAGGCGGCCGATGCGGTTCTCGCCTACGGCAACGGCGGGCCGCTCCTCGGCATTCCGATTGCGCACAAGGACATTCTCGCCACGGCGGGCATGCGCACTACCTGTGGCTCGCGGATGCTCGCGAACTACACGTCGCCTTTCGACGCGCACGTCGTCGACCGCCTGGGACGCGCCGGCACCGTCCTCATCGGCAAGACCAACATGGACGAGTTCGCGATGGGCTCGTCGAGCGAAACGTCGCATTTCGGCCCGGTGAAGAATCCCTGGCACTCGGCCTATGTGCCCGGGGGCAGTTCGGGCGGCACGGCGGCGGCAGTCGCGGCGCGCCTGGTGCCGGGCGGCACCGGCACCGACACCGGCGGCTCCATTCGCCAACCGGCGGCCATGTCGGGCATCTGCGGCCTGAAGCCGACCTACGGCGTCTGTTCCCGCTTCGGGTTGGTCGCCTTCGCTTCCAGCCTCGATCAGGCCGGCCCGTTCGCGCGCACCGCACACGACCTCGCGCTGTTGCTGAACGCGATGGCGGGCCACGACGCGCGTGATTCGACCTCGCTCGATCGCCCCGTCGAGGACTATGCGCGAACGCTGGCGGTGGAGCGCGGCCCGAGACCCCTTTCCGGCGTCAGGATCGGCCTTCCCGCCGAGTATTTCGGCGCCGGTATCGACGCCGCAGTAGCGCAGGCCGTCGGCAACGCGCTCGCCGAACTGCGCAACCTCGGCGCCGTCACGGTCGACCTCGCGCTCCCGAACGTCGGGTTGTCGATACCGGTGTACTACGTGATCGCGCCGGCGGAAGCGTCGTCGAACCTGTCGCGCTTCGACGGCGTCCGGTACGGCCATCGCGCCGGCGGCGTACACCGACCTCGCGGACATGTACAAGAAGACGCGCGCCGAGGGTTTCGGCGCCGAGGTGAAGCGCCGGATCCTGGTCGGCACCTACGTGCTGTCGCACGGCTACTACGACGCCTACTACCTCAAGGCGCAGCGGGTGCGAAGGCTCATCGCCGACGACTTTCGCCGCGCCTATGCGCAATGCGACGTGATCGCGGGCCCGACCGCGCCGACCGCCGCCTTTCCGATCGGGGCGAAGAGCGACGATCCGGTAGCGATGTATCTCAACGACATCTTCACCATCGCAGCCAACCTCACGGGTTCGCCCGCACTGTCGATTCCGTGCGGGTTCGACGCGAACGGACTGCCGATCGGCCTGCAACTCCAGGGCCCCGCGTTTGCCGAAGCCCGCTTGCTCGATGTCGCGCACCGGTTCCAGCAGGCGACCGACTGGCACCGGCGCATTCCGCCCATGGCCGCAAAATGAGCGCCGCCGCCGCGCGAATCGCCGGAAGGCGCGTGCCGAGCGAGGCGGAAGCGAGGGAGACACGTGACGTGGGAAGTCGTCATCGGGCTCGAAACCCACGCGCAGCTTTCGACCGCGTCGAAGATCTTTTCCGGCGCGTCGACGGCGTTCGGCGCGGCTCCGAACACGCAGGCCTCGGCGGTGGACATCGCGCTGCCGGGCGTGCTCCCCGTTCTCAATCGCGGCGCGGTCGAGCGCGCCATCCGGTTCGGTCTCGCCGTCGGCGCGACGATCCACCGGAAGAGCGTATTCGCCCGGAAGAACTACTTCTATCCGGACCTGCCGAAGGGCTACCAGATCTCGCAATACGAGATTCCTATCGTGCAGGGCGGTTCGCTGTCGATCGCGACGCCGGCGGGTGAGAAGGTCGTCCGGCTCACGCGCGCGCACCTCGAGGAGGACGCAGGCAAGAGCCTCCACGAGGACTACCACGGAATGACGGGCATCGACCTCAACCGCGCCGGCACGCCGCTCCTCGAAATCGTGTCCGAACCGGACCTGAGGAGCGCCGCCGAGGCCGTGACCTATGCGAAGCGGCTGCACGCGCTCGTCAAGTGGATCGGCATCTGCGACGGCAACATGCAGGAGGGGAGCTTCCGCTGCGACGCCAATGTCTCGGTCCGGCGGGAAGGCGCGACGCAGCTCGGCACCCGCTGCGAGATCAAGAATCTCAACAGCTTCCGCTTCATGCAACAGGCGATCGAATACGAAGTGCGGCGCCAGATCGAGCTCATCGACGACGGCGGGACCGTCGTCCAGGAGACACGCCTCTTCGATCCCGGCCGCGGCGAGACGCGGTCGATGCGCAGCAAGGAAGACGCGCAGGACTATCGCTACTTCCCCGATCCCGATCTGCCGCCACTCGCGATCGACGACGCGTGGATCGAGCGGGTGCGTACCGGAATGCCCGAATTGCCGGAGGCGATGAGGGAGCGCTTCGTGGCCGAGTACGCGCTGCCAGCCGCAGGACGCCGTCGCCCTCACCGCCGATCGCGAGACCGCCGGGTATTTCGAGACAGCGGCGAAGTCCCTGGCGGCGCCCAACGAGCGCACTGGCAAGCTGGTCGCGAACTGGGTGCTGGGCGAATTGTCCGCCGCGCTCAACCGCGACGAGCGCGCCATCGACGCGGCGCCGGTCCGCGCGGATCAGTTGGCGGCGTTGTTGCGGCGCATTGGCGACGGCACGATCTCCGGCAAGATCGCCAAGGACGTCTTCGACGCCATGTGGGCGGGCGAGCACGGCGGCGACGCGGATGCGATCATCGCCGCCAAAGGGCTCGAGCAGATTTCGGACGCGGGTGCGATCGAGAAGATCGTCGACGACGTGCTGGCCGCGAACGCCGCGGTCGCCGCCGAATTCCGCGCCGGGAAACAGAAGGCGCTCCAGTCGCTCGTCGGCAAGGCGATGGCCGCAACAAAAGGCAAGGCCGACCCCGCGCAGGTCAATGCGACGCTGCGCCGCAAGCTCTCCAACTGATCTCGGCGCGCGACGCGGCCTCCTATTGCATCAGCGCCTTGTACCGGATGCGGTGCGGGCGCGCGCCCTCCTCG
Organism: uncultured beta proteobacterium; assembly: GCA_963840945.1. Classification (GTDB taxonomy): domain Bacteria; phylum Pseudomonadota; class Gammaproteobacteria; order Burkholderiales; family Casimicrobiaceae; genus CAIWHR01. Next base: position 455,172 of record CAWJAU010000023.1, read on the forward strand.
CCCAGCCGCTTCCTCTTGTCCGCCTCGTATTCCTGGTAGTTGCCTTCGAAGAAGGACCATTGCGACTCGCCCTCGGCGGCAAGAATGTGCGTGGCGATGCGATCGAGGAACCAGCGATCGTGCGAGATGACGAGCACGCTGCCGGCGAATTCCGCCAGCGCATCCTCGAGCGCGCGCAGCGTCTCGACGTCGAGATCGTTCGACGGCTCGTCCAGCAGCAGCACGTTGCCGCCCTTCAGCAGCGTGGCCGCGAGATGCAACCGGCCGCGCTCGCCGCCGGAAAGCGTCCCCACGAGTTTCTGCTGGTCGCCGCCCTTGAAATTGAAGCGGCCGAGATAGGCGCGCGACGGCATCTCGAACCGGCCCACTGTGAGGATGTCCTGCCCGCCGGAGATCGCCTCAAATACCGTCTTGTCGTTCGGCAGCGATTCGCGCGTCTGGTCGACGACCGCGAGCCGCACCGTCGGGCCAATCACGATCTCGCCCTTGTCCGGCTTCTCGGCGCCCGTGATCATCCGGAACAGCGTCGACTTGCCGGCACCGTTGGGGCCGATGATCCCGACGATCGCCCCCGCCGGAATGTTGAACGACAGGTTGTCGATGAGCAGGCGATCGCCGTAGCCCTTGCTCACTCCGGCAAATTCGATGACGGCGTCCCCGAGCCGTTCGGCGACGGGAATGAAGATCTCCTGCGTCTCGTTCCTCTGCTGATGTTCGTAGGAGGCAAGCTCCTCGAAGCGGGCGATACGCGCTTTGCCCTTTGCCTGGCGCCCCTTCGCGTTCTGCCGCACCCACTCCAGCTCCTTCTGCATCGCCTTGATGCGGGCGGCCTCCTGTTTTGCCTCGGTCTTGAGACGGGCTTCCTTCTGTTCCAGCCATGAACTGTAATTGCCTTTCCACGGGATGCCGTAGCCGCGGTCGAGCTCGAGGATCCACTCCGCGGCGTTGTCGAGAAAATAGCGGTCGTGCGTCACCGCGATCACGGTCCCCGGAAAGCGCAGCAGGAACTGCTCCAGCCATTCGACACTCTCGGCGTCGAGATGATTGGTCGGCTCGTCGAGCAGCAGCATGTCGGGCCTGGAGAGCAGCAGGCGGCAGAGCGCCACCCGCCGCTTCTCGCCGCCGGAGAGCTTCGCGACCGTCGCGTCCCATGGCGGCAGGCGCAGCGCATCGGCGGCGATTTCCATCTGCACGTCCGTGTCGGCGCCCGCCGCGGCGATGATCGCTTCGTACTTCGCCTGCTCGGCCGCAAGCTGGTCGAAATCTGCATCGGGTTCCGCATACGCCGCGTAGATCGCGTCGAGCTTCGATTTGGCGTCGAGTATTTCGGACAGCCCCTCTTCGACCGCCTCGCGCACGGATTTCGCGGCGTCGAGCTCTGGCTCCTGCGGCAGAAAGCCGATGCGCATGTTGGGCATGGGCACGGCCTCGCCGTCGAACTCCTTGTCTTCGCCCGCCATGATGCGCAGGAGGCTCGACTTGCCCGAGCCATTCAATCCCAGTACGCCGATCTTGGCGCCCGGAAAGAACGAGAGCGATATATCCTTGAGAATGACGCGTTTGGGCGGCACGATCTTGCCCACGCGATTCATCGTGTAAACGTATTGAGCCATGGGTTGCCGGTGAAGCCTGTCGTCGTTCGGGCCCGCAATTATCGCAGGCTAGGTCGACATCGGGCGGGCGACGGAGCCCAAGGGGGCGCGCCGACCCGGGCGCGCCTCCTACTTCTTGGCGGTGCCGGCTACGGGGACGACGGCGGTGCCGCCGCCGGGAACAGGTGTTGCAGCCTTCGAGGTCGTCTTGGCCGCGACCAGCTCCCGCCAGCGCTGCTTGTCGGCGTCGTACTTGGCGGTGATCACCGCCACCTCCCGCTTCTTCTGGGCGATTAGCTCAGCCTGGCGCGCGAGCTCGGCCTCGATGCTTTCAAGCTCCCGATCGAGCACGGCAACCGTCGGCTTGCCCTGCGATTCGACCTTCTTCGTCTCGACGTCGACCTTGCGCTTGGTCAGCTGCTCGCTGAACGCCTGCGACGACAGGATGACATTGTTGATGGTCTGCAGCGAGCGGTTCTGCGCAAGATCGATCTCGGCCTCGCTCGTGTAAGACGACACGAGCGCGCGGTCGCGCCGGGCGATTTCTTCCTGCGCCCGCGCCGCGTCCTTTGCGCGCTCGGCCTCCTGCTCATTCGCGCGACGCTGCTCCGGCGTGAGCGCCTTCTCGGTGCGGCTGACCGGGATTCCCTGCTTGTTGAGTTCGACGCTGGCCTTGTCGACGGCCTCCGGCGGCATCTTGTCCGTGTAGTGGACGACGCCCTTTTCGTCGACCCACTTGTACATCGCCGCCCGGGCCGGGCCCGCGGCAAAGAGGACCGCCGCCGACGCGAGCAGCGTCACGGCCAGCGCGAATCGCGCCCGCCATGGATCGCCCGGCGCGTGCTGTCCCAGCGCCGCGTTCGCTCCCTTTTCACGCATTGTCGACATGCCCATCTCTTTCTCCTGCTTCGATGCAAACCACCCCATCGAGTTCCGGGATACCCGCCGCGCGGGCGCCTTCAGCTCACACCGTATCGCGCCCGATACGCCGCCACGGCCGGACCGGCGGCCGTCAACGCCGGCCGCCCCGCGACGAATTGCATCAAGTCGTCGAGCGTCGCGATGGCAATCACCGGTATCCCATAGCTATCCCGGACTTCCTGCACACCGGATTTTTCGCCCGTTCCGCGCTCCATCCGGTCCAACGCGATCAGCACGCCGGCCGGACTTGCCCCGTTCGCGCGTATCAGGTCCACCGATTCGCGGACGGACGTGCCGGCCGAAACGACATCGTCGACGATCAGCACGCGTCCGCGAAGCGCCGCACCGATGACGTTGCCACCCTCGCCGTGATCCTTGGTCTCCTTGCGATTGAAGCTGAACGGCAAATTGTGCCCCTTTTCGGCCAACGCGACCGCCGCCGCCGCCGCAAGCGTGATCCCCTTGTACGCCGGTCCGAAAAGCTGGTCAAAAGCCACACCGGATGCAAGCGCCGCTTCGGCGTAGAACTGTCCGACGCGGTGCAAGCTCTCGCCGTCATTGAACAGTCCCGCGTTGAAAAAGTAAGGCGTCAGGCGTCCGGCCTTCGTCACAAAGTCACCGAAACGCAGCACTTCGCGTGCCAGCGCGAAGGCCAGGAAATCCTGCCGGAAATCGGTCAACTCGACCTCGCGTCACGTTTTGCGCCGATTATACGCTGACCGCGTGGGGCGACCCGGGCGTCGCCACGCATTTGCACGGTGCGATTCCGAATACGCCGCCTACGCGTTTACGGCCGTGTAAACTCGCCGGATTTCGGCGATTGGCTGGCGCGAAACGCGCCCGACTCCGTGCGCATCATCACCCTCAATGTCAACGGCATCCGCTCATCGCGAGCGGCGCGGTCTCGCGCGCTGGCTCGCTCGCGCGGAACCGTGGGATGTCGTCTGCCTGCAGGAAATCAGGGCCGGGCGCGACGACATTCCGCACCCGCTTAGGGCGCCGCGATCTTCGCATGCGGCGTTTTTGCCGGCGGACCGCAAGGGCTACGCCGGCGTCGCGATCTACGCCAAGCGACCGCCGCGCACCGTCGAAGGCTTCGGTTGCCGCGAATTCGACGCCGAGGGACGCTACCTCGAAGCCCATTTTGCAGCGCTGACCGTCATCAGTGTGTACTTGCCTTCCGGCTCCAGCGGCCCGCACCGGCAAGCGTCGAAGTTCCGCTTTCTCGAAGCGTTCCTGCCGCATCTTGCGAGCCTTCGCAAGCAAAAGCGCGAAATCGTCATCTGTGGCGACTGGAACATCGCCCACCGCGAGATCGATCTCAAGAACTGGCGAAGCAACCAGAAGAACTCCGGCTTCCTGCCCGAGGAACGGCAGTGGCTTACCCGCGTGTTCGACGAGCTCGGCTTCGTCGACGTCTTCCGCCGCGTCGACCCGCGCCCCGACCGCTACACCTGGTGGTCGAATCGCGGGCAGGCCTGGGCGAATAATGTCGGCTGGCGGATCGATTACCAGATTGCCACGCCCGGAATCGCGGCCAAGGCCAAGGCGGCGGCGATCTACACGAACCGGCGTTTTTCCGACCATGCGCCGCTCATGATCGACTACGACTGCGATCTAACGTGAAGGGCCCCCACGCTCTCTACGTTCGCTGCCCCCCGCGGGGGCGCACAGTGCGCTTCGGGCGGCCGTGCGCGCACTGCTGAGGTGACATGCTTCGCGTCACCGACTTGGTCCTCGCCCGCGGCACCAAGCGTCTGCTCGACGGCGCGAACCTCACCGTTCATCCGGGGCACAAGGTCGGGCTCGTCGGGCCGAACGGTTGCGGCAAGTCGAGCTTCTTCGCGCTGATTCTGGGAGAGGCCCACCAGGACGCCGGGAACGTCGAATTCCCTCCCTCGTGGACGACCGCGCATGTCGCGCAGGAGACGCTCGCGACGACGACTCCGGCGATCGAATACGTCGAGGACGGAGACCGTGAGCTGCGTGACATCGAGCGGGCGCTCGAAGCCGCCGAGACCGCTGCCGCCACCGATCCGGCCGGCCAGGGCGAAACGCTCGCGCACCTTCATCACCGGTACGACGAAGTCGGCGGCTACTCGGCACGCGCTCGCGCCGCGACGCTGCTCTCGGGCCTCGGTTTCCCCGCGGCAAGCCATGGGGATCCGGTGGCGGGATTTTCCGGCGGCTGGCGGATGCGACTCAATCTCGCGCAGGCGCTGATGTGCCGGTCGGACCTCCTGTTGCTCGACGAACCCACCAACCACCTCGACCTCGACGCCGTGCTGTGGCTCGAGGACTGGCTCACCCGCTATCCCGGAACCCTGCTGCTCATCACGCACGACCGCGATTTCCTGGACGGGGTCGTCGACGGAATCGTCCATTTCGACGCGCGGAAGCTCAAGTCCTACACCGGCAACTATTCGCAGTTCGAGCGCGAGCGGGCCCAGCAGTTGGCGTTGCAGCAGGCGACCTACGTGAAGCAGCAGCGGCAGATCGCGCATCTGCAGGCGTTCGTCGACCGCTTCCGCGCCAAGGCGACCAAGGCGAAGCAGGCGCAAAGCCGGATCAAGGCACTCGAGCGGATGGAGAAGATCGCGGCGGCCCACGCCGACAGCCCGTTCGAATTCGCGTTTGCGCCAGTGACGATCGCCACGCAACGGCTCGTGCAGCTCGAGCACGCGACATTGGGTTACGCGGGCCGCCCGCCGGTGCTCGAAGGGCTCGACTGGGGCATCCTCAACGGCGATCGCATCGGGCTCCTCGGTCCCAACGGCTCCGGCAAGTCGACGCTTTTGAAAGCGATCGCCGGAACGTTGCCTCCGCTCGCGGGGGCGCGGCACACGGCACAGACACTCTCGCTCGGCTACTTCGCGCAGCACCAGGTGGAGCAGTTGCGCTCCGACGAGTCGCCGCTCTGGCATCTCACGAAGATCGATCCCGCGGCGCGCGAGCAGGAGTTGCGCGACTTTCTCGGCGGGTTCGACTTCCGCGGCGACATGGTCACGCATCCGGTGGGCCACTTTTCCGGCGGCGAGAAGGCGCGGCTGACGCTGGCGCTCCTCGTCCGGCAGAAGCCCAATCTCCTGTTGCTCGACGAGCCCACCAATCACCTCGACATCGAAATGCGCGAAGCGCTGGCCGAAGCCCTGCAGGACTACGAGGGCGCGCTCGTGGTCGTCGCGCACGACCGCCACCTGCTGCGCGCCACCACCGACGTGCTCTGGCTGGTCGCAGACGGCCGCATCGTCCCGTTCGACGGCGATCTCGACGACTACCGTGACTGGGTGCTCGCCCGAAGCCGACGTCCCGCGGAATCCGCCGACGCGAGCGCCGCGAACGCAGCAGGCAACCGCAAGGCGCAAAAGCGTGCCGAAGCCGAAGCGCGGCAGCGCGGATATGCGCAACGGAAGCCGCTCGCCGACAAGCTCGCGAAAGTGGAATGCGAGATGGCCGCCCTCAACGCCGAACGAAAGGCCGTCGAGGATTGGCTCGCCTCGCCCGCCGCTTATGCGGAGGAGGAACGGGAGGCGCTCAAATCGCGGATTGCGCGCCAGGGCGACCTTGCGTGGCAACTCGCCCGGCTCGAGACGCAGTGGCTGGAAATTTCCGAAGCCCTCGAGCGATCGGGATCGGAAACGTAACTATCGGCAATGCGCGCGCACTGTCCGCTGCACGCGAATGTTCTACGTATTTCAGCCTGCGGCGAGGCGTCCCAGATACTCGCGTACCGCAGGCTGCTGCACGAGGCCAGTGAAATCCGGCGCATGCAAGAGCCGGCCCCGATCGACGAAAATGAAGCGCTCGCAGGTCTCCCGCAGGATATCGATCTGCCAGGTCTCGTTCGGATGCAGGCAGAGAAACACGAGCCGCCCATCGCCGCGGAGCCGCCGGAAAAAATCGAGCATGAACCCGATGTAACCATCCTGCGTGTTGAATTGCGGCTCGTCGAATAAGTGCACCAGAGGCGTCCGGCTCCGGGCCTGCTGGAGCAGGAACGAGGGCCGCGTGCGCTTGAATGCCCGAACCTGATACGACTGGTGGTAATGGATCGCCAAACGGTCGCGCTCGCGGTAACGCACGCGATGAATGTCCTGGCCCATGACGCTCACCCGGCCGGACGACGGCAGATTGCTGCCGGTGATGAGCTCGAACAGCGTCGTCTTGCCCGAGCCGTTCGGCCCCATGACGCCGACGATGGTCGGTGTCTCGACAACGAAATCGGCCTCGAGCGAAAACGTCACCTTGCGGTCGAATACGCCGCGGGTATAGCGCTTGGTGAGCGTGTCGACGCGAAGGAGCGCGGCGGCCATAGGTTGGGACGCTCCTATACGCCGAGCAGCCGCTCGCGTTCTTGCGCGTTTGAGACGAGGTCGCGCGCGGGTCCGTGGTGAACGATCACGCCGAGGTTCATGACGTAAGCCCGGTCTGCCACCGCCAGCGCGCTTTGCACGTTCTGCTCGACGATCAGGACGGCCACGCCCTCGCTCTTCAAGCGCAAGATTGTCTTCATCACGTCCTGGACGACCTTGGGGGCGAGACCCTGGCTCGGCTCGTCGAACAGCACGAGACCCGGCGCGCCGACCAGCGCGCGGGAGATCGCGACCATCTGCATCTCCCCGCCCGACAGGTTCTCGCATTCGCGGTGCATGAGGTACTCGAGCGCGGAGAAGATCCCGAAGCACTCCTTTTCGGTCCAGCCGCGAAAGCGGGTCTTCTTGCGCGCGATGGACAGATTGCGCGCCACCGTGAGCGTCGGAAAGATGCGCCGGTCGTCGGGCACCCACGAGAGCCCGCGCTGCGCGATCTCGTGGGTCGGCGCGCGCGTGATGTCGTGACCGTCGAAGCGAATGCTGCCCGCGCGAGCGGGGGTGAGGCCCAGTATCGAGCGCAACGTGGTCGTCTTGCCGGCGCCATTCGGACCGAGCAGCGCGACCACTTCACCCGCGCCCACCGCCAACGACACGCCGAAGAGCGCCTGGGTCTCGCCGTAGAACGTCTCGATGCCGTCGACTTCGAGCATCACGCGGCTCCGCCGAGATTCGAGCGCCGCACCCACGGATTCTCGCGCAGTTCGACCGGCGTGCCCTCGGCGATGACCTGACCCCAGTGGATCACCGAAATCCGATCCGCGAGGCCGAAAAGAAATTTCATGTCGTGCTCGATCACGACGATCGTCAGGGTTTCTTTCAGTTCGGCGATGAGGCCCGCGAGACGGGCCGTCCCTTCGCTGCCGAGGCCGGCGGTGGGCTCGTCCAGAAACAGGAGCCGTGGCTCCGCGGCGAGGGCGACCGCGATTTCGAGCGCGCGCCGCTCGCCGTAGGACAGGCTCTTCGCCGGCGTCCATTCCTTGCCGGCGAGGCCGACCCGGGCGAGCACCGCCGCCGCCTTGTCCTGCGCCGTGGTGTCCGCTGCGAGGTCGCTCCAGCCGTCGAACCCGCGACGGCGAATCTCGGGTAGCGCGATCAACACGTTGTCCTGCGCCGAATAGTCGTTGAAGAGGTTCATGATCTGGAACGAGCGCGAGATGCCGCGCCGTGCGATCTGTCGTGGCGCCATGCCGGTAATCGCTTCGCCGGCGAACATCACTTCGCCGCGATCCGGCGCATAGCGTCCAGTCAGCACGTTGAAGCACGTCGTCTTGCCGGCGCCGTTCGGACCCATGATTCCCGACAGAACGCCAGCCTCGAACGAGAGGGAAATATCCTCCAGCACGACCTGGCGGCCGAACCGCTTGTGCAGATGTCGCGCCTCGAAGAGCGCCATTGTCAGGTCGCCCGCGCCGCGGCCTCGGCCACCCGCGCGTCGCCGCGCCGTCGCCGCTGTTGCCAGTCCCGCCACAAGCCGGCGATGCCATCGGGCTTCCACAGCACCATCGCCATGAACAGCAGGCCGTACCAGAGGAGCCACGTCTCGGTATAAGCGCCGAGCAGATCGCGGGCGAGGATGAAGAAGAGCGCGCCCAGCACCGGACCCCAGAAGCTCACGAGGCCGCCGCCGATCAGCACCATCATCACGACGAAGCCCGACGAATGCAGACTCATCACGTTGGGATAGGCCGACTGCTGCGCGAGCGCGAACAAGCCGCCGGCAATTCCCGCGATGCCCGCCGACAGTGTGAAGGCGAGCCATTTGTAGAACCAGACGTTGTAGCCCACGAAGGCGGCGCGCATTTCGTTTTGTTTTATCGCACTCAGGATGCGGCCGAGCGGGGAATGGACAAGCCGCCACAGCGCGACGACGATCACCGCGAACACGCCGAACGCGAAATAGAAAATCGCGGCGTTGCTCCTCAGGTCGAAAGCGACAAACCCGAAGTCGGCGGGCAGCCGGCGCAGATTGAGAAGGCCGTCCTCGCCGCCGGTGACCGAATGCCATTTGACCGCGATGAACCAGAACACCTGGCCGAACGCGATCGTCAGCAAGGCATAGTAGATACCACGCCGATGCGAGATGAAGACCGCCACCAGCGCGCCCAGCGCCGCCGCGATCACCGCGGCGCCGGCGAGATCGAACCAGAGATTGGGCCACACCTTGAGCTCGAGCAGGCCGAACGCATAGGCGCCGATGCCGAAATAGGCGCCGTGGCCGAACGACGGCAGGCCCGTGTATCCCAGCAACAGGTTGTAGCCCAGCGCGAAGAGCATCCAGATCATGATCTCGAGCGCCAGGTACTGGTAGAGCCCGACCTTGGTGAGCCAGAGCGGCGTCGTCACGAGCGCCGCGAACAGCACGAGCATCGGCACCGGCAACAGTGGCGCACGGCGGTGGGCGACGGTCGGCATTAGGGTCCAGGTTGACGCGGCAAACAGGAATGAATACTCTGAACCATACCATTTCCGGATCGCCCGTTCCTGCGACACCGGATGACCAGGAGGGAGTCCCATGAGCGCTATCGACAACGAAGCAAACGAAGTCCCCGATCAACGCATCGCGCCGCCGCGTCCTCAGAGTTTCGGCGCTGGCGCTCGCTACCGCCGGCGCCTACGGCGTGGCGCCGTTTTTCGGCCCGTGGAAACACAATCACGCCTGGTCGCAGGCCGGCCAGAAAAAGCCACTGGTCCTGGGTCTCACGATGGACGCGAGCGGCCAGTACGCGGCGAGCGGCATGGACGAGCGTCTCGGCGCGATGATGGCGATCAAGGAAATCAACGCCAAAGGCGGCGTGCTCGGGCGTCCGATCGAGGCGATCCACATGGACTCGGAGACGACGCCCGCCACCGGCTCACGCGTCGCCGAACGTCTCATCACCCGCAACGAAGCCGCGTTCCTGATCGGCGCGCTCCACTCGGGCGTGGCCAATGCGATCTCGCAGGTCGCGCAGAAGTACGGTTGCATCTTCCTCAACACCAATTCAAGCTCGCCGACCGAGGCGGGCAAGGATTGCCACCGCGTCAAGTTCGTCTGGGATGGCAACGGCACCAACTTCGCGCTGGCCATCGTCAAGAACGCGATGGCGGTCAATGGCAAGAACTGGGTGCTGCTCACGAACGACTACGTATGGGGGCACCAGACGTCGAAGGCGACGCGGACCATCGTCGAGGCGAACGGCGGCAAGATCATCGAGGAGCTGCTCGTGCCGCAGAACACGCGCGACTTCTCGTCGTATCTCCTCAAGATCCAGCAGATCAAGCCGAACGTGGTCGCTGCGGCCATCGGCGGCGACGACATCAAGGCGCTGCGGCAGCAGGTGGTGCAGGTCAAGCTCAACAAGAGCCCGGCGTGGATCAACAATCAGCAGGACTGGCCGGACGTCTACGGTCTGGGGCCCGACGCGATCTTCGGCGTGTTCGGCACCAACTGGTACTACCGGCTCGATCTGCCGGGCGTCAAGGAATTCGTCGCCGCGTACCAGACCACCTATCCCGGCGTGCAGATCCGCGTACCGGGCAACACGTACTACAACGGCTACATGGCCACGCGCGAGCTCTTGCGCGCCGTGGAGCGAGCCGGCACGACGAACAACATCAAGGTCATCAAGGAGCTCGAGGCGCTCAAGGTCAGTGCTCGCGACCGGATGCAGGACTTCGACGCCTACATGAACCCGGTCGACGCACCAGTTGCAGCAGACGATCTACATGGCGACGTACAACGACGCTCCGACGGAGAAGGACGACATCTTCAAGATCCTCGCCAAGCTGCCGCCGAAGGACGTCGAGGATCCCGAGGCGCCCACGACCTGCAAGCTCGAATCCTACGAAGCGACACCGACGCTACGAGATGTAGGTGGAAGGCGGCATCGACGCCGCGGCCGCGCGGAGCGCCGGCGGTCGCGGCGAACTCCGTCGATCGACGCGGGCGTCCTGCGGCCGGGAGTCTTGTGGAGTTCCTGACCAATCTCCTGCCGCATCTCGTCAACGGGATCTCGCTCGGGCTCCTGTTCGCCCTGATCGCGCTCGGCTTCATGCTGATCGTCGGCGTGATGGAGACGATCAACCTCGCGCATGGTTCGCTCTTCGCGCTGGGAATGTACGTGGCGCTCTTCCTGATCGCGCCGAAGCTCGGCGCGTTTCCGGCGGCCGTCGAGTGGTACGGCGCCCTCCCGCTCGGCACCCGATATTTCGTTGCCCTGCTGCTCGCGCCGGTCTTCGTGGGCGTTTTCGGCATGCTGCTCGAGCTGTGCATGCGGCGCACCTACGGCAAGGATCCGCTGTACGGCCTGCTGCTCACGTTCGGCGCGGCGCTCGTCATCGAAGAGCTGATACGCGTTGGTCTGGGGCTCCAACGAAAAGCAACTGCCGCTGCCCGACGCGATCTCCGGCGCGTTCATGCTGGGCGATCTCATCTATGCGCGCTATCGGCTCTTCGCGAGCGGCTTCGCGATCGTGATGATCGGGCTTCTCTGGCTGTTCCTGGAAAAGACGCCCTACGGTGCGATGATCAAGGCCGGCGCGCACGACAGCGAGATGGTGCGGGCGCTCGGCATCAATCTGCCGCGACTGCGGCTCTTCGTGTTCGCGCTGGGCGTCGGGCTCGCGGCGATCGCCGGCGTCGTGATGGCGCCGATCTGGGGCATCCGCCCGCAGGTCGGCGTCGATGCGGTCGTGCCGGCGTTCCTCATCATCGTGCTGGGCGGCGTCGGCAGCCTGTGGGGCGCCGTCATCGCCGGGCTCCTGGTCGGCATGGTCGTTGGGCTCTCCGGCGCGTACGCGTCGGAGTGGTCGCTGCTGTCGATGTACCTTCTTTTCATCGCCGTCGTGACTTTCCGCGCGCGCGGCCTCTTCGGCCGCAAGAGCATTCTCGACGCATGAGCCCGCCGAGCCGCCCCAAGGGCGAGTACCGGAGTGCCGGAGCACGAAGGTAATCCGGCGAGGTCATTGCGATCTCACCGGAAAAGGTCGCGTTCGTTCCCGGAGGCTACGGCGGCATCGGCGCAGCCATCGCGTGGGGCCTCGCGCGGCAGGGCGCGGAAGTGATCGTCGCCGGCCGCGATGCGCGGCAAGGCCGAAGCGATGGCGGCCGAGATGCGCGAGCAGGGTTTCGCCGCGGCGGGCATCGCGATGGATGCGCACTCGGTCGCGTCCATCCGCGACGGCGGTCGACGCCGCCGTCGCGCGGCGCGGCCACCTCGATATTCTGGTGAACTGCGTCGGCATCCAGCGCGAGCAGCCGCTGCTCGACGTGACCGAAGAAGCGTACGACGAAGTCTACGAGGTCAACCTCAAGGCCGCGATGTTCCTGGGCCAGGCCGTCGCCCGCCACCAGGTCGCGCGCGGGACACGGCGGGCGGCACGTTCATCTGCTGTCGGTGCGGGCGCAGCTCGGCTTGCGCGATCGCGGCTACTCCGCCTACTGCAGCACCAAGGGCGGCCTCGTCATGCTGGTGAAGCAGCATGCGATGGAGCTCGCGCGCCACGGCATCACGGTCAACGGCGTCGCGCCGACCGTCGTGCGCACCGCGATGGCGAACCACTGGCTCGACAATCCGGTCACGCGCCAGCAGATCCTCGACCGGATTCCGCTGGGTCGCGTGGGCGAGCCTGACGATGTCGTCGGCCCCGCGCTCTTGTTCTGCGCGCCGGCCGGCGGTTTCGTCACCGGCCAGGTGCTCTACGTCGACGGCGGGGTCACGGCGAGCCAGTAGCGCGGCGTCTCGGCGGCGACGCCTTCGGCGGCTGCGCCGCGTCCGCGATTCAGCATGCGCCGCACCCAAGGCAACAGGAGGTAGGCGGGCGCCGCGAGGAAGAACGTGAGCAGAAACCAGTTCCCGTAACCCATCGACTGCGCCCCCAGCCCGCCCACCCAGCCCGCGACCGAGCGCGACAGCGCGAACACCGACGACAGCAACGCGTACTCGGTCGCGGCGCGTTCCTTCTCCACGATCGCCATCAGGAAAGCGAGGAACGCGGCCGTGCCGAGCCCTCCAGTGAACGACTCCGTTGCGCTGGCGGCATAGAGGATCGCCATGTGCTCGACGGGCATGCTCGCGCCCGGCGCGGCGAGCGGGATGATGCCCGCTGCGATCCAGTAGCCGAGATTGGAAACCGCTTGCGCGAGGCCGAGGATCCAGAGGCTGCTGAAGATGCCGATCCGGTCGGTGATCCAGCCGCCGACGATGCCGCCGGCGATCGACAGCGCAAGGCCGATGTTGACGGAAACGAGGCCGATCTGCGCCGCCGAGAACCCGACGTCGACCCAGAACGGCTTGACCATGAACCCCATCGCCGCATCGGAAGCTTGAAGACCAGGATGAAGAGCAGCACCGGCAGAATTCCGGGCCGGCGCAGGAGCTCCATCAGCGCCCCGAACATCGGTCCACTGACGAGCGCTTCCGTCGGAGCGCCATTGGGCGATTGGGCGGCCGCCGCGACCGTCCTCCGGTCCTGCAGCCGGCCGATCACGGCAACGAGCCCGACCGCGAGCGCGACACCGACGACAGCGTAGACCCAGAACGCGCGTGATACGCGTCGACCACTTCGTCGTGCCATCGATGAGCCACAGCACCCCCAGCACGAAGCCCGCGACGACAGCGAGCGCCTGCGGCGATCGCGCGAGCGCCGTGAGCTCGGCCTGAACACTGCCGCGCGGCGTCGTTCGCGGGCGCTCGCGCGGCGCGGTGAGGCAGGCTACCGCCAGCGCGAAGAACACTCCGGCCGAAAGCGCGAACGCGCCGGGCCAGCCCAGCCATTCCGAGGCCATCAGCACGAAGCCCGACGCCAGCATTCCGACGCGATAGAGGCCGATCCTTATCCCGTTGGCGAGCCCGAGCTCGTCCTGGCCGAGGTACTCGATCGTGTAGCCGTCGATCGCGATATCGTTCGTCGCGGAGAGCGCGGTGAACACGCCGATCGTCGACCCAGACCATCGGCCCGAAGCCGACCTGCATCGCGAAGTACAGCATCGCGCAACCCATGGCGACGTCCACCGCGGCCATGAAACGCCGGTGATGCCGCCAGTAGTCGATCGCCGGAGCCCAGAGGAACTTGAGGGTCCACGCGAGGCCGAGCAGCGAGAGCACGCCGATCTGGCGCAGCTCCACGCCCTGCTGGCGGAAGTAGACCGGAAAGATCTCGTAGAAGACGCCGAGGGGATAGCCTTCCGAGAAGTAGAGGAGGCCGACCCAGAACAGCTTGTTCGAGAGGAGCGGCCGGGATGTGGTCATCACGCGCGCCGGAACCGGTAGATCGCGAGCTCGCCCAGGAGATTGGGCAGCACGCCCACCGGCCGGCCGCCCGCCAGCACGACGCGGTTCATCACGGGCAGGCGCCGCTCCGCGAGAAACGCATCGAAATCGGCGACCGTGCAGAGGTGGATGTTGGGCGTGTCGTACCACTGATAGGGCAGCGCCGTGGACACCGGCATGCGGCCCCGTGCGATCTGCCACCGATGGGACCAGTGCCCGAAATTCGGGAAGGTCACGATCGCTTCGCGCCCGACGCGCAGCATCTCGGCCACGATGTGGTCGGCGTGGCGCATCGCCTGCAGCGTCTGCGACAGGATCACGCAGTCGAACGACGCGTCGTCGAATCCCGCGAGCCCCGACTCGAGGTCGCTCTGCAGCACATTGATGCCGTTGCCCACGCTCGCGAGCACGCCCGGCGTCATCGATCTCGATGCCGTAGCCCGTCGCACCGCGCTCGCGGGCAAGGTAGGCGAGAAGGCTCCCGTCGCCGCAGCCCAGATCGAGGACGTGCGAGCCGCGCGCGATCCAGGCGGCGATGGTCGCGAAGTCCGCGCGGCCAGCCGCCGCCGCGGCGGACGGAACGTACGGCGCGGGTACGATGGAGTCGGCAACGACTTTGTCGGCCGCGGATTGGGCCGATGCCGATATCTTCGAGGAACCGTCTCTGACCGCCGGCCTCCGCCGCAATGCGCTCGTAGTACGCGCGGAGGATCGCCATGTACTGGGGGTCGTCGAGCAGGAACGCGTCATGCCCATGCGCCGCGACGATTTCCGCGTAGCTGACGTCGCGGTCGTTGTCGACGAGCGCCTTCACGATCTCGCGCGAGCGAGCGGGAGCGAAGCGCCAGTCGGTGGTGAACGAGACGACGAGGAACCGGCAGGTCGCCGGCGCAAGCGCCTTCGTGAGGTCGCCGCCGGTCGCGGTGGCCGGATCGAAGTAGTCGAGCGCCTTGGTGATGCGGAGGTAGGTGTTGGCGTCGTAGTACTCGGCGAATTTCTGGCCCTGGTGGCGAAGGTACGATTCGATCTGGAATTCGGGCTCGAACGAGAAGTTGAGGCCTTCGCGCAGCGCGCGGCCGAATTTCTCCTCCATCTGCTCGTCGGACAGATACGTGATGTGCCCGATCATCCGGGCGACGACGAGCCCGCGCCGCGGCTTCGTCCCCTGCGCCTCGAAGTGGCCGTCGTGAAAGTCGGGATCCGTGCGGATCGCCTGCCGCGCAACCTCGTTGAACGCGATGTTCTGCGCGGAAAGATTCGGCGCGGCGGCAATCACCAGCGCATGGCGGATACGCTCCGGATAGCGCGTGGCCCAGGCGAGCGCCTGCATGCCGCCGAGGCTGCCGCCCATCACCGCCGCCCATTGCCGGATGCCGAGCAGGTCGGCGAGGCGCGCCTGCGCGTCCACCCAATCCTCGACGGTGACCAGCGGAAAGTCGGCGCCCCAAGGCTTCCCGGTCGCCGGATTCGGCGACAGCGGACCGGTCGAGCCGAAGCAGCTGCCGAGGTTATTGACCCCGACGACGAAGAAGTGATCGGTGTCGAGCGGCTTGCCGGGCCCGACCAGGTTGTCCCACCAGCCGACGTTGTCGAGGTCGTCCGCATAGTAGCCGGCGACGTGATGCGACGCGTTGAGCGCATGGCAGACGAGCACCGCGTTGGCGCCGTCGGCGTCCAGCGTGCCGTAGGTTTCGTAGGCAAGGTCGTAGTGCGCCAGCGCGGTGCCGCACGCGAGCGGCAGCGGCGTGTCGAAGCGCGCCAGGCGCGCGACGACCGCGCCCACGGAGCGGCCCGGCGCCGCTCGTGCGGGGCTTCCACCAGTCGTTGCGGCAAAGGAGGGCATCGTTTCAGCGCAACAAAAAACCCGGCCTGCTTGCGCTAACCGGGTTGGTGTCGGGAGGCCCCTTGCCAGTCCGCTTTAGCCGTATTTGTCGGGCGCCCGAAAGTTCCGGGGACCCCATCTGCCACGATCTCGGTGTGCCACCAGTCAAGGGCGCCTGACGGAAGATGCGCGACACCACCCAGCACGCCGCGGCGACCATGGCGATGCTCCAGGACGTCAACATGATTGTCAACATGCTCCCGGTTGGCGAATGGGCGAACTACGCCACGACCGGCGCCGGCAACCGCCAGCAGATCTGGCAGGAGGCGTTCCGCATGTGCACGAGGGTCTGCTCGCGACATCATGATGTTCTACATGGTGGGCTACACCCGGGTCGGCCCCCGGGTCGACTTCACCCCCGACATCTCGACCAACAGCGAGCTCCAGGTCGCCAAGATCAAGTTCAATCAGTAGTCACGGCCGCCGGCGGCACCGTCCTCGCGTCCGCGGCGGCGGCATCGTCATCTCTTTCGAACGGGCTCTAGGGAACGGTCAGGTCGAGCGTGCCGCGTGTAGTAGGTATCGCCGCCGTTGCGGAGATGGTCGACCCTGCGGCCCTCGAAGGCTCCGTGGCCCGTGGCGCCGTCGTACGCCCCGGTGCCGGTGACGGCGCTGTGTCGTCCGGTGAAGGTGATGCCGCCACCTTTCGCCGCGAGCGGCCTCCCCGGCATAGCTCGCGCGGAGCCGTCGAGCCGTCCTCGAATACCCATAGGGCCTCGCCGGCGAAGGGGCCGCTCTGCTCGTGGAAGTCGAAATGGCCGGCGTACCAGTGGTTGGCGATCCGGCCATCCTCGAAGATGGCGAGCCCGCGAAAGGCCGCGATTCCGATCGCGCGGCCTGAAAGCCCTTCAACGGGGATGTCGTGCACCTCGGTCGCATGGACGATCGCCTGATAGCTGAGCGTGATGTCGGCTGCGCTGGCGTGGGTGGCGCCCAGAGCGCATCCGGCGGCCAGGAGCGGCTGCCGCCGTCCGCGTTCGAGGCACGTTGTCGTTTTGCGATCGAAGCTCATGGTCCGATTCCAATGCCGTCCGACACGGCGCGCATCCAATCGGATCGGCGACCAACAGACAGCACATCTGCTGCCCTGCTCGTCCTCTTCAAGCCCCCCTTGGTCAGGGGCCGACGGTCTCTCTTAACCTTCGTCCAGCCTATGTGAACCGGGGTCGGGCGATCGCGGGAGCCACGGCGGTGGCGGGGTGTCGAGGCCGAGCACGCCGCGGAGCAGGCGGTCGCGGACCGGCGGCAGCTTGAGGGCCAGCGGGATCCCGAGGTCGCGCAGCGCCACCGTCCAGCTGCGCGACGCCACGATCGCGCGGGTCAGGAGCCTGGTCTGGCGGATGACGTGGCGCACGGCGGGCATGCGCAACGTCGAGTATTCCGCCTCGCGGCCCTCATCGATCAGCCACGCCAGCCAGCAGGCGTCCTCGATGCCGAGGTTCATGCCGCGCCCGCCGACCGGCGAATGGATGTGGGCCGCATCGCCGGCGAGGAAAATCGGCCCGCGCTGCATGCGCGCGACGTTGCGGAAGGAGACGCGAAACTCCGACTGCCAGAGCGTCTCGCCGTCGCGCTCGCCGGGCTCGAGGCGCCGGCGCCAGTCCGCAAGCGTCGAGACGAAGCGCATGACCGTGCGCGAGACCGGGATGGCCGGCGACGACGCCGGGGGAGAAGAAGCGGGCGCGGACGCGAACCGGCTCCAGCGCCCGGCCGTAGCGCAGGTCGGCGAGGTAGAAGGTCTGCGGAAGGCTCTCGCCCTCGAAGTCGAATCCGCCGCGCTTGCGCACGATCGAGTGGGCACCGTCCGCCCCGACCAGCAGGTCGGCGGCGGCGCCCTCGCTCCCGGCATCCGTCGCGATCGTGGCGCGGGCCCGGCCGTCCTTGGTTTCCACCGCGGTGACGGCGGTGGCCCACTCGGGCTCCACGCCGTGGCGCTGGAGCTCCGCGAGCAGGATGCGCTCGACGCGGCCCTGCGCCAGCATGTGCAGCCCATGGCCTGCATCGGGATGGGCATTGGGCTCGAGGCGGACGCGCGTGCGGCCTTCGAACGCGAACTCCGCGTACTCGACCCGGAGCGCCTCCTGCAGGATCTGCCCGGTCGCGCCCGATGGCTCGAGCAGGGCGAGCGTGCGCGCGTTGACGGCGAGCGCACGGCTCTCGTGGAGGGGCGCCGGTCCGCTCGCCTTGTCGATGACGCGTGCGGCGATGCCGCGTCTTGCCAGCTCAAGCGCCAAGCTCAGCCCGACCGGACCGGCGCCGCAGATCAGGACCGAGCCGGCTCTCTCGGTCATCGAGGCTCTGACGCCTGAGGTCGTGCGGAGCAATTCGGTGTGCCGCCGGTCAAGCGCTCCTGACCCTCCTCTTGGCAAGTTGGCGTGGAAGGGGAGCAGTCAGTCGTCCCGGTCCTTGATCGGCGCTGGGGTCCGAGGCATGGTCCTGAGAGCGTGCGAAGGCCGGTCTACAAGGCGGCGGCGGTCGCTGGTCAGGCGGCGGCGCAGCCGCCCCAAGCGTAGCGTGGACCCGGGGGAGCGGCGTTGGGGGAGTATCTCACCAGGCGGACGCTGTCGAGCTTCGTCTCGCTCGCCGGGCTGATCGTCCTGGTCTTCTTCCTCGCGCGGCTGACCGGGCGATCCGACCAACCTCTATCTGCCGCTCGATGCCTCGCTCGAGGCGCGCGCCGAGTTCGCCGAGAAGCACGGCTTCAACGACCCGCTGCTGGAGCAGTTCGGCCGGTTCCTCGCGGATCTCGCCCGCTTCGATCTCGGCGGTCTCGATCCGCAAGGCGCGGCCGGCGCTCGAGGTCGTGCTGGAGGCGTTTCCGACCACGCTCAAGCTCGCCGCGATCACCATGGCCGCAGCGCTCGGACTCGCCGTGGTGGTCGGGCGCGCTCGCGGCGTACCGGCCGGGCGGCGCGTTCGACCGCATCGGCCAGCGTGATCTCGCTCGCCGGCGCCAGCGCGCCCGACTTCTGGGTCGCGATCACCGGCATCCTCTTGTTCGCGGTCATGCTCGGCTGGCTGCCGACCTCGGGCACCGGCACGCCCTGGCACTGGATCATGCCGATCGCGGTGCTGCTGATCCGGCCGTTCGGGCTGCTCGTCCAGGTGGTGCGCGGCGCGATGATCTCGGCGCTGTCCTCGGCCTACGTCAAGACCGCGCGCGCCAAGGGCGTGCAGGAGCGCAGGGTCATCTTCGTCCATGCGCTGCGCAACGCCATGCTGCCGGTGATCACGGTCGCCGGCGACCAGGCCGCCGGCATCATCAACGGTGCGGTGATCGTCGAGACCGTGTTCGGCTTTCCCGGCGTCGGCAAGCTGATGATCGACTGCCATCATCCAGCGCGACTTCGCGATCATCCAGGCCTCGATCGCTGGTCACAGCGACTCGCGATCTTCGTCATGAACATCCTGATCGACCTCGCCTACGCGGTGCTCGATCCGCGCATCCGGCACGACTGATGGCGGCGCGCGCGCTCCCGGGGACCGACCTGCCGCCGCTCGAGCGGCCCTGGCGCCAGGCTCTGGCCATGCTGTGGCGCGACAAGTTCGCCCTGCTCGCGGCGCTCTACCTGGTCCTGATGGTG
Organism: uncultured beta proteobacterium; assembly: GCA_963840945.1. Lineage (GTDB taxonomy): Bacteria > Pseudomonadota > Gammaproteobacteria > Burkholderiales > Casimicrobiaceae > CAIWHR01. The sequence goes on from CAWJAU010000023.1 coordinate 474,774, forward strand.
GCTGGCGGCGCTGCTCGGCCCGGCGCTGCTCGAGGACGCCGCGACCAGGATGAACCTGCGCGGGCGCAACGCGCCGCCGTTCACCCTCGAGAACGGCTGGCTCTACGTGCTCGGCGCCGATGCGCTCGGCCGCAGCATCCTCGCCCGGATCATCGTCGCCGCCCAGAACACCCTCGGGGTCGCCGCCGCCGCGGTCGCCGCGGCGCTGCTGATCGGCGGCACCCTCGGCCTGCTCGCCGGCTATCGCGGCGGCTGGCTCGGCAACCTGATCCTGCGGCTCGCCGACATCATCATGAGCTTCCCCTCGCTCCTGCTCGCGGTGGTGGTGCTCTACGTGTTCGAGCCGCGGGTCGGCAATCTGGTCCTGGTGCTGGCGATCACCCGCGTGCCGGTCTACCTGCGCACCACGCGCGCCGAGGTGCTGGAGATCCGCGAGCGCCTGTTCGTCGCCGCGGCCCGGGTGATGGGCGCGGGCGGCCTGCGGATCGTGCTCCGGCACATCGCGCCGATCGTCCTGCCGACGCTGATCACCGTCGCGACGGTCGACTTCGCCTTCGTGATGCTGGCCGAATCCGCGCTCTCCTTCCTCGGCATCGGGATCCAGCCGCCCGAGATCACCTGGGGCCTGATGGTCGCCCAGGGCCGCAACTACCTCTCCATCGCCTGGTGGCTCGCGTTCTGGCCGGGGCTCGCGATCATGCTGACCACGCTCGCCCTCAACCTGCTCGCCGGCTGGGTCCGCATCGCGACCGACCCGGTGCAGCGCTGGCGCCTCGAGAGTGCCGGGCGGGCGGCGCGTGAGCGCCGGCGGGCACCTGCTCGAGGTCCAGGATCTGGCGGTCGAGTTCGCGACCGCCGCCGGCCCGGTGCACGCGGTGGACGGCATCAGCTTCCATCTGGACGGCGGCGAGGTGCTGGCGATCCTCGGCGAGAGCGGCTCCGGCAAGAGCGTCTCGGCGGCGGCGATCATGGACCTGATCGACAGCCCGCCGGGCCACGTCAGCGCCGGCCGCGTGCTCTATCGCGGCCGGCGATCTGCTGACCATGCCGGCCGCCGAGCGGCGCCGGATCAACGGCCGGCGGATCGCGATGATCTTCCAGGACCCGCTCGCCCATCTCAACCCGGTCTACAGCGTCGGCTGGCAGATCGCCGAGACCTTCCGCGCCCACGGCGCCGCCTCGAAGGGCGCGGCCCGGGCCAAGGCGGTCGAGCTCGCTCGAGCGGGTCGGCATCGCGGAGCCCGGCGCGACGCGCACGACGACTATCCGCATCAGTTCTCGGGCGGCCAGCGCCAGCGGGTGATGATCGCGATGGCGCTGGCCCTGCGCCCCGACCTGCTGATCGCCGACGAGCCGACCACCGCGCTCGACGTCACCGTGCAGGCGCAGATCCTGGCGCTGCTCAAGGAGCTGCAGGCCGAGACCGGCATGGGCCTGATCCTGATCACCCACGACCTCGGCGTGGTCGCCGAGACCGCCGACCGGGTCGCGGTGATGCACGACGGCCGGATCGTCGAGACCGGCCCGGTCGCGGCAGATCTTCCACGCCCCCGCCCACCCCTACACGCGGCGCCTGATGGCCGCGCTTCCCGGGCGGGCAGCGCCTGCGGCCGACTTCAGGCGTGGCGTCGGCGAGCGCGGCTCCTGCCGAGCCGCCGCTCCTCAGCGTGCGCGACCTCGCCAAGCACTACGAGATCACGCTGGGCATGATGCGCCGCCGGACCGGCCGAGGCGGTGCGCGCGGTCGACGGCGTGAGCTTCGACCTCGCGGCCGGGCGAGACGCTCGGCCTGGTCGGCGAATCGGGCTCGGGCAAGTCGACGCTCGCCCGCACGCTGCTGCGCCTCGAGGAGCCGAGCGGCGGCAGCGCCGCTACCGCGGCCGGGACCTGTTCGCGCTGTCGCCCGCCGGCGCTGCTCGAGGTCCGGCGCAGCGATCCAGATCGTGTTCCAGGACCCCTACGCCTCGCTCAACCCGCGCATGACCGTCGCGCAGATCATCGCCGAGCCCTGGTCGATCCACCGCGACCTGCTGCCGAAGGCCGCTGGCGCGACGCGGGTCGGCCGAGCTGCTCGAGCAGGTCGGCATGCGCGCCCGAGCACGCCCGCCGCTACCCCCACCAGTTCTCCGGCGGCCAGCGCCAGCGGATCGCGATCGCGCGCGCGCTCGCGCTGCAGCCCGAGGTGATCATCTGCGACGAGGCGGTCTCGGCGCTCGACGTCTCGATCCAGGCCCAGGTCATCGCGCTGCTGGCCGAGCTGCAGCGCACCTTCGGCCTCGCCTACCTGTTCATCGCCCACGACCTCGCCGGTGGTGCGCCACTTCGCCGACCGGGTGCTGGTGATGTATCGCGGGCAGATCGTCGAGCACGGCCCGACCGCGCAGATCTTCGAGCGCCCGCAGCACCCCTACACCCGGGCGCTGCTCGCCGCGAGCCCGGTGCCGGACCCGGATGCGCGCCCGGGGCCGGGGCGCCTGCGCGCGGATCCCGCCTCGCTCAGTGTTGCGAGATCTCGCTGAGGGCTTCGCCCGCCTCGTCGTCGGCGTCGTAGTCGACCGCGAGATCGCCGAGCGCGACGATCCCGACCAGGCGCTTGTCGCGGTTCAGCACCGGCAGGCGCCGGACCTGCTGCTCTCCCATCAAGGCCGCCGCCTCCTCGACCGACTGGTCCTCGAAGCAGTAGACGATCCCCTCCGACATCGCCTCGCGCACCGGCGTCCGGTTGGGATCCTTGCCGGCAGCCACCGCCCGGATCGTGATGTCGCGATCGGTGACCGTCCCCACGAGACGGTCGTTCTCGCCGATCGGCAGCAGGCCGAAGTCGCCGTCGCGCATCATCGTCGCGGCATCCTTCAACGTCGTGCCCGGATCGACCAGCCGCACGTCCCTGCTCATGACCTCGCTGATCTCGGTCATCATGTCTCTCCCGTTTCGATCGGCACGATCAGACGCGATCGCGCAGCTCGCTCGCCCCCTGCCATCGTCTGCCCTCCAGCGTTGCCCATCCACCGCAAGGACACCTCGCGAACCCACGAACGCGGCCGGGCCGGGGTGGTTCCCTGCCCTCCGCTGCCGATCGAAGGCTACGCTACGGGGTGCTCGAACAGCAGCGGGATCACCAGGTCCTCCTCGTCGTCGAGGTGGCGCAGGAGACCCCGCCCGAGCTCTCGATGAGCATCGAGATAGCGCTCGAGATCGCCGCGGAACGCGGCATCGTCGCCATCGCCAGGGGTCAGCACCGCGTTGGCCCGCAGGACGATCACGGTCAGCGCCTCGTGCAGCGCCTCATGGTCGCGCTCGAGCAGCTCGAAGCCCGGGGCGAGCCGCGGCTCGAGGCGGCGAAAGACCGGGAAGTAGTGCCGGTCCTCGACCTGGTGATGCTCCTCGAGCTGCCACAGCAGCAGCTGCAGATGGCGCCCGAGCCAGGACCGCACGCGGGCCGGGTCGTGGCGCTCGTCGAGGGCGGCCTGGCTGCCGCTCCGGAGGAGCGCTTCGAGCTCGCGGAACGCCTGGTGGCGCTCCAGCCAGAAGCGCGCGAGCGCGCCGAGGTCGGCGCGGGTTGCCCAGCCCGCGCGCGGATGGCGCCGCAGGAGGAAGCGCAGCTCCTCGTCCAGCGCGGCCGCGCTCCCGCTGCCTCGCTCATCTAGTTCCCTCGTCCTCGCGGCTCATGGCCGCGATCGCCCTCAGGAAACGCGATATCGGGAGAACGCGGCGGCGGGTCGTGTTCTCCGGGCGGCGTGCTGCGGCGCCTTGCGGCTCAGCCGACGTGCGCGCGCAGGAAGGCGAGGGTGCGCTCGCGGGCGAGGCGCGCGCTCTCGGCGTGGTAGGAGGCGCGCTGGTCGCAGTTGAAGCCGTGGCCCGCCGGGTAGACGTAGACCGGAAGCTGCGGATGCGCCGTCTGCAGCCGCTCGACGCCCTCGAGCGGGATCGCATGGTCCTGCTCGCCGAAATGCAGCTGGACCGGGCAGTTGGGCTGCTCGCCGGCGAGCTCCGGCACGCCGCCGCCGTAGTAGCTGACGGCCGCGGCGAAGCTCTTCGAGCGGGTCGCGGCAACCCAGGCGACGGTCCCGCCCCAGCAATAGCCCACGACTCCGATCCGCCCGGCGCCGGCGAGCTCCCTGGCCGCGGCCTCGACGTCGGCCTGCGCGTCCTCGAGCGAGACCTTCTCGCGGATCGCCCGCCCGCGCGCGATATCGTCACTCTGATAGCCGAGCTCCATCCCGCGCTCGACCCGGTCGAACAGCGCCGGCGCCACCGCGAGGTAGCCCTCGGCCGCGAAGTCGTCGCAGACCGCCCGGATGTGGCTGTTGACCCCGAAGATCTCCTGCACCACGACCAGCCCGCCCCGCGCCCGCCCCGCCGGCTCGGCGCGGTAGATGCTCAGCTCATGGCCGTCGGCCGCCGTCATTTGCGTTGTCGCGCCCATGCCTAACCCTCCCCCGGTTCTCAGCGTCTTCGTGCTTGCAGCCGGCCCCCAAGCTGCCCGCGGCGCCCGGCCCGGTCAACCGCAAGCCGCTCAGCCGAGCGGCCAGAGGGCGAGCTGGGGGAGGAGGAGGACGATCAGGAGGCCGCTGATCTGGAGGAGGACGAACGGGAGCACGCCCGCGAAGATGGTGTGGAGGTCGATCTCGGGCGGCGCCACGCTCTTGAGGTCGAACGCCGCCGGCCCGAACGGCGGGGTCAGGTAGGAGCGTTGCATGTTCGTGCAGAACAGGATGCCGAACCACACCGGATCGAAGCGGCGACGCGAATTCGCTCAGTCGCCGACTGCCGGCTCGAGCTCGTCCGCGGTTTGGAAGAAGCGGCTCTTGCGGGTGCGCTGGTTCTCGTAGATCGAGCCCTGATGCGCGGCCGGCGGCAGCGGCAGGCGGACCGGGGCCGGGGCCAGGCGCGGCTCGCACTCGTCGCCGCACAGCAGCATGCGCGATAGGCGGCGTAGTCGGGCACGCCGAGGATCGGCCAGGCGTCGGCGGCGCGGTACTGGTGCAGCAGCAGGCGCCGCGGCCGGCCCGAGGTGTTGGTCGCCGAGCCGTGGATCGTGCGCGCGTGGTGGATCGTGATCGAGCCCGCCGGGCCGGTCAGCTTGACGGCTCCGAGAAATCGCACTCGCCGCGCGCCGGGTCGATCGCGCCGCAGAAGTAGCCCTGCGTCGTCGTGGTGGTCGAGGATCGGCCCCTGGTGGCTGCCCGGGATCACCATCAGCGGCCCGTTGGTCGTCGTCGACGTCGTCGAGCATGATGCCGACCGCCGCCAGGTCGTCGTTGGTGTGCGGGTAGAACGCCCAGTCCTGGTGCCACTCGACCGGCGCGCCGTAGCCCGCGGCCTTGAGGTTGAGCTTGCTGACGTCGAAGCGGATCGCGGGTCCCCAGAGCTGCTTGAGCACCGCCAGGATGTCGGGATGCGCGACCACGCGGGCGTAGCTCTCGTGCCACTGGTGCGGCGTCTTGATCCGGCGCACCCGCGGCTCGGCCGCCGAGTGGCTGTCCTCGAGATCGTAGATCTCGTCGTGCGCTGGTGCGCGAGCGCGCGTTCTCGACGAACTCCTCGGTCACCCGGCGGAGCTCCTCGACCTCGGCGGCGCTCAGCACGTTGGCGACGACCAGATAGCCGTTCTCGCGATAGAAGGCGACGTCTTGCTCTGAGATCATGGCCCGCTCCCGGACATTGATCTGGCGGCTGCTGAGAGGGGCGGCAGCGCTCGACGCGACATGCTCGACGATCTGGATGAAAACGTCAACATCGAACTGGGCGCGGCGCGATCGCCCGCCGCGGGAGCGCGGCCTCGCTCGGCCATCACCGCGCGGCTCGCGAGCGTGATGCGCTGCGGCGGCCCGCTGAGCGCCCCGCTCAGCCGGTCGATCATCAGCTGCGCCGCCTGGCGCCCGATCGCGGCGAAATCGCGCGCGATGCCGACGATCTCGGGCATCGCCGCGGCGAGCGGCTCGACCACGTCGATCGCGATCGGCCGGACGCGCCCGTGAGGCCGAGCCGGCGCAGCCCTCGAACGCCGCGGCGAGCAGCCGGGTGCCGTCGATCAGCAGCGCGCTCGGCCGGACCGCGCGCGCCAGCAGGCGCAGCGACCGCCTGCGGCCCGCCGCGTCAGCGGCTCGGCCTGGACCACGCTCTGCCGCGCCGGGTCGAGCCCGGCCGCCCGGACCGCCTCGTCGAACGCACGTCGCGCGCTCGCGCACCGGCCGGATCCGGAGCGTCCGGCATGCAGCAGGCCGAGCTCGCGATGGCCGAGGCGCGGCCAGATGCACGACGGTCTGCCGCATCGCCGCGCGGTGCTCGCTGAACACCGTGTCGACCTCGAACGGCAGGTCGCGGTCGAGCACCACGACCGGGATGTCGAGCTCGGCGATCGTCGCCTGCACCGCCGGATCGTCCTCGTCCGAGAGATAAAGGATGATGCCGTCGACCTGGCGCGAGCGCAGCAGGCGCACGAAGCGCTCCTCGCGCGCGACGTCGTGGTCGCTGTCGGTCAGCAGCATGTAGTAGCCCGCCTCGGCGAGCCGCGCCTCGGCGGCCTTGGCGACCGCGGCGTTCGGGATAGTTGGTGAGGTCCGGCACGAGAAAGCCGATCGTGCGCGAGACGTTGGTGCGCATCGACTGGGCCGCCGCGTTGGGCAGGTAGCCGAGCCGCCGCATCGTCGCCTCGACCCGCTCGCGGGTCTCGGGCCTGACCAGCTCCGGCGCGTTGGCGACCCGCGAGACGGTGACCGTCGAGACCCCGGCCTCGCGCGCCACGTCCCGGATCGTCGGCCGGCGCGCGCCACCTGCGCGCCCTCCCGCGCGCCGGCCTCAGTCGGCGGTGCTGCGCCGCACGGTCGCGTCCGCTGCGCGCGCGGGCACGTCGGGCAGCAGCTTGGTGCCGAGCCCGGCCCGGCCATCGGATAGACATAGCCGTCCTCGATCCGCGGCAGCTCGGTCACCAGCTCCGATACCAGCCGGTATAGAACGCCCGCACCGATTCCTGGATCAACGCGTTGGTGGCGTTGAGCGAGAGGTGCACCGAGGCGGTGTAGACCACCGGCCCGGTGCAGTCGTGCGGCGCCACCGGCAGATGGTAGGTCTCGGCCATCGCGGCGATCTTGCGCGCCTCCGACAGGCCGCCGACCCAGCTCAGATCGAGCATCGCGACGCCGACCGCGTCGCGCTCGAACAGCTCGCGGAAGGCGGAGCGCGTCGCCAGCGTCTCGCTCGCGCAGATCGGCACATGCGGTCGAGGCGGCGAGCTCGGCGAGATCGTCCGCCGAGGTCATCTTGATCGGATCCTCGAACCAGAACGGCTCGAACTCCTCGAGCGCGCGGAAGATCCGCTTGGCCATCGGCAGGTTCCAGAGCGTGTGCAGCTCGACCATGATGTCCATGCGGTCGCCGACCGCGTCGCGGATCTTGCGGAACGGCTCGAGCGCCTGCTCGAGCTCGGCCGGGCTGATGTCGTGGCCGCCCGAGCGCTCGGCGGCGAAGTCGAACGGCCAGATCTTCATGCCCGTGATGCCCTGCTCGAGCAGGCTCTGCGCGAGCTCGTCGGCGCGGTTGAGGAAGGCGTCGAGGTCCTCGTAGGGCCCTCGTCGCGCGCCTGCGGCAGGCCCCAGTTGTCGGTCAGCTGGCCGACGTTGCTGCGCACGTAGCGATAGCCGGCGCAGGTGTTGTAGACGCGGAGCCTCGGTCGCGAGAGGCCGCCCAGGAGCTGATGGATCGGCTGCGCCGGTGGCCTGCCCGAACAGGTCCCAGAGCGCGATGTCGATCGCCGAGAGGCCGCGCATCTCGGCGCCGCTGCCGGAGAAGCCGACGTAGGTGTCCAACAGCGTGCGCGAATGGCGGTCGATCGCGAGCGGGTCCTGGCCGAGCAGCCGCGGCGCCGCGCTCTCGTGGACGTAGGCGGCGACGGCGCCGGGCCGAAGAACGCCTCGCCGAGGCCGAGTCAGCCCCTCGTCGGTATGGACCTGGACCCAGACGAGATTGGGAAACTCGCCGAGCTGGATGGTCTCGATCGCGGTGATCTTCATCGCCTGCCCCCCTGCCGCGGCCGGCCGGCGCCCACGCGCCCGGCCGCAGCCGATCCTGAATTGTGCACGATCGGGCGATGTCAGTCCAGGAGCGGCAATTGCACGAGCGGCGTCGGCAGGGTCAGCGTCGCCGGCCCCATCGCCTCGCGCGCGGCGATCAGCCGGCCCTCGCAGCCGAGGATCTGGTCGGCGAGCGCGATCATGGCGGGTTGGGCAAGGCATGCGGCGCGGCTTTGCGGAGCTGCTCCGCCGCCTCGCGCTCGCGCCCGCCGGCCTTGACCACCAGCGCGATCAGCGCGACCGCCATCGAGCGGCTGATGCCGGCGACGCAGTGCACCAGCAACGCGCCCTCGGCGTGCGACCAGGCGCGCAGGAAGTCGATCACCTCCGACAGATGCTCGGCGGCGGGCAGGATGTGGCCGTCGAGCGGCTCGCTGATGTCGTGGATCCCGACCCGCAGGTGCCGCTCGAGCTCGATGCCGGCCGGGGTCTCGGGCAGCTCGCCGGGCGCCACCAGCGACACCAGGTGGGTCGGGCCGAGCGCGGCGACGTGGTCGGCATCTCGTGCAGATTGCAGACGTAGATCATCGCGGCTCGTGGCTGGTTGCTTGAGATCGGCGCCTTATGACAGCTTCCCGGCGCCATTGCCAGCCGGGGCCGAGCGCCCGTTGCGCAGTAGGATACAGGCGGTCAGTAGCTTGACGGTGGCGAGCTCGGTTTCGAGGCGAGCGAGCTCTGCCTCGATCCGGTCGAGCCGTCGGCTGACGCGAGTCAGGCGCGCGTCGACGTCGAACGGAGCAGCGCCGCGTCCCGATGGCACTCCCGGGGCGCGATCGGCGGTGGCGCTCCTCAGCGCGTCGCAGACGGCGGCGACCATCTGGGCCACGGAGGGCGGCTCGTCTCCGCCCGATGCATCGCCCTGCGAGACCATGAGGGCAATCCCCCGG
>CAWJAU010000024.1:0-85142 GCA_963840945.1 uncultured beta proteobacterium
GGTCCTGCGATCGCGGTAGCGGAAGGCGAAGAACTCAATTCCGGGAGCCATTGCCGCTCGTGCGTCGTCGGCGGATCCGCTGGGCCAGCCGCCGCCGCGAGCGATTCGGTCCATTCCTGATCAGCACCTTGGCGGATCCCGCGGCGTCGGCGTAACGCCCAAGCGCTTGCAGGTCTTGAGGTCGTTCCGGTAGACGCGATCCGGATCGGGCGGATCGGAAGCGATTTGTTGTCGACGGTCTAGCGGCGTTGCGCGATGATAGCGCGCGATCCGGCGGGCCCGGACAGAATCAGCAGCCCTAATGCCAGCTGAATGTGCGGGAGATGCCCGCGATCGGCCGACAGCTGTTCCCATTGCCCATCCGAGGGCCTTTCCTGTGCGTTGGACACGAACGGCGCCCACCCCGCATCATTGTGATGCCAAGCGAATGGCCGAGCAGCCGGGTGGCAAGCGACTATCGCCGTCGTTTCCCCCCACCCTTCCGCGTTCCCTTCACCGGCTGCTGCGCCTCCGCGAGGTCCTGCCCGCTCTGTCCTTCCAGCTTGGGCTTGATGTTTTCGTCGATCCACTTCTGGTCCCACCACTCCACGGGCAGCACCGCGACGCCATCGAGATAGATCCCGAAATGCAGGTGGTCGCCGGCGGCAAGCCCCGTCTCACCCGTCTTGCCGAGGATTTGGCGCTTGGCGACGGAATCGCTCGCCTTGACGTCGATCGAACTGAGATGCCCGTAGAGGCTGAAGAGGCCGAGGCCATGGTCGAGGATCACGGTGTTGCCGTAGATGCCCAGGTCGCCGGTGAAGGCGACGGTGCCACTGTTGGAGGCTTCGACCGGGTAGTTCTTCGTGACCGAGAGGTCGTAGCCGAGGTGGTACGCGGTGTCGATCGTTTCGCCGTTGTAGGTGTACGTCCGCTGGTCCGCGAAGTTCGCCTCGACCTTCGAGTTGCTGAGCTCGGCGAATGCATTCTTCCACAGCATCGAGGGTGTGGCCTTGGTCGTGATCACGGTAATGCGGTCCTCGTTTTCCTTCCGCAGCCGCCGGTTCACGGCAACGAAGACGTCCTTTGCCACGCCCTGCCGCATGGTAATGTCGGTGAGTAGCGGCGCCATCTTGTTCTGCAGGAAGCTGTCCGAGATCGCGAGGGTGCTCTTCTTGTACCGGACGTTCTTGAGCTCGTAGGCGAGCCGCAGCTCGCGCGTGTTGCCGGCTTTGTCAGTGGCGACCAGCGTCGGCCTCGCCTCCTGCGGGGCGTTGTAGGGATGTGCGAAGAGGGCCAGCAAGTGGTCAGGATGGTCCTTCACCTGGCCGGGGAAGCCCGGGAAGAAGTATTCGCCGATCTTCACCCCGCTGGTCGCCATGTCCGCCGACGCCTTGTAGACGATCGCGCCTACGCCGCCGAAATTCACGTAGCGGTCGTCGGCAATGAGCTCCAGCGTGGGCGGCGTGATGTCGATCGTAAGCTTCTTCTCCAGCACCGCTTCGTTCCCACCGAAGAAATGCCACAGCGAGGCATCGCGCGCGGTAACGTGAAGCACGGCGGATCCTTCCTTCACGCCGGACACCTTCGCCACGGCCACCGCGATCTTCTTCTCGCTCACGGGTCGGTCGAACTGCTCGGAGGCGAGGCTATGCTCGGTCCCGCCTTGGGACAGCGTCGCCGTGACAGATCTCAAGCCTGTCCCCGTGTCGGTGACCTGGATCTCAAGCGGTGCCACGCCCAGGACGTCGACATCGGGCGAGACGGTGATCTGCGGCGGCACGGATTCGAAACGTGGCCGCAAGTAGTAAGCACTGCCGGCCATGGCGGCGATAACGATCAGGATGAGGACGACAACGATCGGGAGCTTGCCGCGAGGTCGATCGGTGTGGAAAACGCTCATTCGATCCTTCAGTAGGTTGGCGGCGAATGTGCCGACGAGGGCGCGCATCCGCTCGGCGAACCGCTTGCTGGCAGAAGTTGCATCTCGAACCGCTCCTCGAAGGAAGAATGATTGCCGTCGCGCCGGCTTTGCGCAGACGTCTTACGAGCGGGGCGCCGATTGACGCGGAGTCTTCGCCCAACTCTGCGCCGGAAAGTGGCTAGTGGTCCGCGTACCGCTTGGCCGCCGCGAGGTCTCTGCGCAGCTCCTCCGCCGTGCGCCGCGGGCCGTAGCCGGGGGTATCGCGCTGGATACGCCATCCTTCCCTCAGCGGGCCCGCGTCCACCGTGTCGAAACCGAACTGGTCGAGCAGACGGGTGACCGTCGCCTTGGCTCCTCGGTCGTCACCGGCGATGGCCAACGCGCGACGATTCTTGGTGCCGGCCGGCTGCCCGTCAGTGGTGAGCGCGGCGGCATAGATATGGTTGAAAGCCTTGACGACCTTCGAGGTCGGCAGGTGCGCCTGCAGGAGCTCGGAGGTCGTGGTCGACTCATTGTCGAGCTCGGCGAATATGGCCGTCACGTTCGGGTAGTAGTTGTTCGTGTCGATCACGATCTTGCCCGCCAGAGGCTCGACAGGAACGGCCCGGTAGTTCTTCAGCGGCACCGTGACCACGACGATGTCTCCAGCCTTCGCCGCGTCGACAGCCGTCGCCGCGCGCGCTCTCGGTCCGAGCTCTGCAACAAGCGCTGACAAGGTCTCCGGCCCGCGCGAATTGCTGATCACGACGTTGTAGTCGTTTCTCACAGCGAGTCGCGCGATCTGGCTTCCTATGTGCCCGGCACCGATGAGTCCGATAGTCTTCATCAAACTGTCGTTCATGGCCAGTTTTCCTTCCGTTTGTCCAGTGGAACTCGCTACTAAATACGCACGCTCGGCCAATTGCAGCATTGCGTTTTTCAGGGTCGCAATGAATAGAGGGTGCAACGCTGCTTAAATTTGATCAGTCGCGGTCGGGACGATGTTTCCTTGAAAACGGCAGCAACCACGACAGCGACTTCATCAACAACGCCGTCTGGGCAAGGAACTGATGTTGCGCTTCGCTCACCATCTGCTCGAGGCACTGCGATCCAGCTCGCCCTCGAACGCCTCCGAGGAAAGTTTGCCATCCTCGAAGCGTGCTTTGCAGGATTTCACCCGGGCCTTGCCGCCGGCCCCCGAAATCTCCGTATACGAATAGCGGAAGCTGAAGAACGGAGTGGCCCTTGAGGCCGGCCCCATGACTTCGACCGCTTCTTGCTCAACGTTGCGCGGCGGCCGTTCCGCGCGGCGCACGGGAAGCTTGCTCATGCTAGACCTCTCACGAAAGAGTCCTGGTCACCGGCAACATAATGCGTCACGGACGGATTGATAAGATCCGTTGGCCGGGGATTGCGGCGTCAATTTTACTCCGTCGGCCACCTTTGACACGACGGCCCCGCGCCCACTACAACTGCTTTCCCCGCGCCCATTTAGAGCGAGACACCTTAGTCGGACGCCGGACGGCTGCCAACTGCGTGATCGCGTCGGCGCCAGCACGACAAAATTGAGTACCGCCTCACAACCGCACCAACGTGTCAGCATGGCTGCCGCCCGGATGGCGGTGCGCCTGCACATACTGCTACGAGCCGAGGGTGAAGTCTTGCGGCGGGCTTTTGCAGGGGGTTACGTCGACGTGACCTGCGCTTGACGACCGCGCCAAAGAATCGATTGCCACGATCCAGAGCGTCCGGTTATCGGCGATTTGAGCGCCGGCCGGCAGGTGTTTGCCTGCTATTGACCAGCAAAAACGTACCTCGGCCCTCGACCCTTCTCGGCCGTACGCCTGCCGAAGCCGACCGTCCGCATCGCCGCTATTCCGGACGTAACGACCGGCGCGGTGATGTGCGCGCTTGTACGTGGCGGGGCAGACGGACATCTTCACCGCCAAATGATACCGGCAAAATCCGCCGAGTTCCAGCATGGCGTGCTGAGCCTACGCGCATTCGGCAAAAGCCAAGGTTAGGGCCATCGTCTACCTGCCCTCGCACGGCTGGTCGATGCTCGGCGGGACGTTTTCGAGGATGGACGGCGCCGGGTAGTGCGACTGGAGGGCCGGGCATGGACAAGGACGGTCCGACATCGAGGTCCAGAACGACGCGCTCGTGGTTAGCGGGGAGATGGCGCTTCGAGCGCGAGCGCTCCGAAGGTCGCTATAGGATACTGCAATTGTCCACCCGGAGGATTCTCGCCGCGTCGTGCCGCTGTTTGCTCCCAGTGCGGCACCACGAAAAGAGAATCCAGAGGCCGCTTTTCGGCATCGTTTACACGGCGCAGGATTCGTACGCGATACGCGCAGCGCGCTTTGACATGAACTCGGCGAGCAGCGCCGCGGAGTACGAACCGGCGGCCTCGCGGTCGCGGGTGTCGACAGCCCCCTGCGCGACGACGCGTCCGCCTTCCTGGCCGCCTTCGGGACCAAGATCGACAATCCAGTCCGGCGTCGGCGATTACATCGAGATTGTGCTCGATCACAACCACGGTGTTGCCTGCGTCGACGAGCCGGTGCAGCACCGCGGATCAGCTTCTCGACGTCGGCCATGTGCAACCCGACGGTCGGCTCGTCCAGAACGTAGAGCGTTCGACCGCCGCGCGCGGTCATGCCTGAACCTCGCGACGAATGGGATCCACGCGCACCTTCGCGAGCTCGGTCACCAGTTGATCCGCTGCGCCTCGCCGCCGGAGAGCGTCGGACTCTGCTGGCCGAGCGTGACATACCCGAGGCCCACGTCCTGCAGCAGTGTCAGCGCATGATGGATCGATCGATGCGCGGCGAAGAATTCGACCGCTTCGTCGACGTTCATCCGAAGGACGTCACCGATCGACTTCCCGCGCCACGCGACAGCAAGCGTCTCGGCGTGAAGCGCGCGCCAGTGCACGCCTCGCATGCAACCTTGACATGGGCAGAAAGCTCATCTCGATCGTCTCTGTCCCTGACCCTCGCACTCCGGGCAGCGCCCGCCCGCGGTGTTGAACGAAAAGCGGCTCGGCGCAAAGCCCCGCATCCGCGCTTCATTCGTCTCCGCGTACAAGCGGCGGATCGCGTCCCAGAATCCGACATAGGTCGCAGGGCACGAGCGTGGCGTCTTGCCGATCGGCGCCTGGTCGACTTCGAGCACGCGCTCAAGATCTCCCAGCCGGTGAGCTCCTTGCAGCCGATGCAGCCCGACGGGTTTGCCCGGGGCGCCTCGTACCAACAAGCGCGCGAAGGTTCGCATAGAGAACGTCGCGCGCCAGCGTGCTCTTGCGGCTGCCCGACACGCCGGTGACCACGGTGAGGCGCTCGCGGGGAAATAACGCGTGTTGACGTTTTTCAGGTTGTGCCTCCGCGCGCCGGTGACGACGATCGCAGCGGAGCCGTGGCGCCCCGCTTGCGCGGCGCGGCACAGGCGGATGCGCGAGCGGGGATGCGAGGAAGCGACCGGTGACGGAGGGCGGATGCGCATAGGACCGTCGGCGGACCCCGCCGCGACGACCTGGCCGCCGCGCGTTCCCGCACCCGGTCCGAGGTCGATCACGTGGTCGGCGCGACCGATCGTGTCCTCGTCGTGCTCGACGACGAGAGAGTGTTGCCTTTTGCCTCCAGCGTCGCGAGCTATCGAGCAGGCATGCGATTGTCGCGGGGGTGCAGGCCGATCGTCGGCTCGTCGAGAATGTAGCAGACGCCGCGCAGATTCGATCCGAGTTGGGCAGCCAGGCGAATGCGCTGCGCTTCGCCTCCGGAGAGTGTCGGCGCCGAGCGGTCTAGTGCAAGATAGGAGAGACCCACGCCCCCGTGAAAGGCGACCGCTGACGAAATTTCGCTGACGATGTCGCGCGCGATGTCGGCTTCGCGTCCGCGCAGATCAAGCTCGGCGACGAAGCGCGCTGCTTCATCGCGGAACGCGGGCTGCGTAGACTCGGGGATCGACCGGCCACGAAAGCGCACGGCGGATACGCGGGCCAGCGGAGTCGAGGCGCGCGCCGTTGCAGCGAGACAGGCCTCGTCGGCATCTTCATACCATTCGTTCCACCAGATCTACGTCACCGGTTTGCTCGGCATCGAAGCCGCGCAGCTTTGACCCGGTGCCAAAGCAGGTCGGGCACCAACCGTGCTTCGAGTTGAACGAGAAAGGCGCGGGCAAGCTCGGGATAGCCGGGTGCACGTCGGACATGCGCGCTTGGTCGAGAAACGGCGACGCCGCCTTCGATGGCGCTCGCGGCGCCGAAAGTGATGTTCGCTGACGTCCTGAGGGTCGGTTCACGCGTACCGCGCGCGGCGGAAGGCTGCGTCGCGTCGCGTTGCCGTCGTTCGAGTGCGCGAGCACGTGGACAACGCCCTTGCCATATTCGAGCGCTGGGTGAGCGCGGCGCGCAGTGCGGGCTCGTTCTCGGCAGCGACGACGCCCTCAGCGACCTGCAGTTCTATCGAGTGCTCCTTGAACCGATCGAGCCGCGGCCAGCGCTGCGTGGGCACCATCGCGCCATCGACGCGCAGCTCGGCGAAGCCCTTGCGCGCCGCCCACTTCGCGAGTCCGTGTAGTAGCCCTTGGCGCGACGACGAGAGGCGCAAGCAGCGAGACGCGCTGCCCTGCGTAGTCGCGCGCCAGCAGGGTCGCGATGCTCTCCTCGCTCTGCGGGGCGATCGGCTGCCTCGTAGTGGAGTGCTGCGTCCCGAGCTTCACGTAGAGGAGCCGCAGGAAATGGTATATCTCGGTCAGCGTCGCGACGGTGCTCTTGCGGCCGCCGCGGCTCGCGCGCTGCTCGATTGCGACGGTCGGCGGGATGCCGAAGATCGCATCGACATCGGGACGCGACGCGGCTGGACGAACTGGCGCGCATAGGCGTTCAGCGATTCGAGGTAGCGGCGCTGGCCCTCGGCGAACAGGATGTCGAAGGCAAGCGTGCTCTTGCCGCTGCCGGAGACGCCGGTCACGACGGTGAAGCGGTCGGGCGGAATCCCGATGTCGACGTTCTTCAGATTGTGTTCGCGCGCGTTGTGGATGCGTATCGCGTCGGCGCCGGGGGGGGGCGACGCAGGCTCGCGCAACGGATGCATGGTGGCCGATGGGAGCGGCGGCGGCGCGCAGAGCGCGGCTTCGTACGCCTTCAACGCGGTCCCGTATGCGAACCGCGCCGCGCTCGCATCGCTGACGGTGCCGGCGACGACCACGCGCCCGCCCGCCTCGCCGCCTTCGGGTCCGAGGTCGATGATCCAGTCGGCGGCGCGCACCACATCGAGATTGTGCTCGATCACGACCAGCGAATGACCAGCGGCGACCAGCCGGCGAAACGCTCCGAGCAGTCGGGCGACGTCGTCGAAATGGAGTCCCGTCGTCGGCTCGTCGAAAAGGAATAGCGTGCCGGCTTTCCGCCTCTCGGCGTCGTGGACGCCGGTGAGGAATCCGGCGAGCTTCAACCGCTGCGCTTCGCCGCCCGAGAGTTCGGCACCGGCTGCCCAGCCGCAGATAATCGAGTCCTACCTCGGCGAGCGGCGCGAGGGCGACGTCGATGTCGCGATCGCCGGCGAAGAATGCACGAGCTTCGGCGACAGTCATTTCGAGCACGTCGGCGATCGACCGGCCTTCGATCGTGACCTCGAGCACCTCGGCGCGATAGCGCTTGCCGTCGCAGTCGGGACAGCGCAGGTAGACGTCGGAGAGGAACTGCATCTCGATGTGCTCGAAGCCGTTGCCGCCGCACGTCGGACAGCGTCCCGCGCCCGCGTTGAAGCTGAACGTGCCCTGTGTGTAGTCGCGCTCGCGCGCCAGCGGCGTCGCGGCGAAGCGCTTGCGATCGCGTCGAACGCGCCGACGTAGCTCGCCGGATTGGAGCGCGTCGTGCGGCCGATCGGCGCCTGATCGACGAGCACGACATCGTCGATCAGCTCGGCACCCGAAAGCCCCCGATGCGCACCCGGCGTCTCGATGGGCTTCCCCTTGGCGCGCAGCAGCGCGGCATGCAGGACGTCCTGGACGAGCGTCGATTGCCGGAACCCGACACGCCGGTGATGCAGACAAGGCCGTGCAGCGGTATCGCGACGTCGATGTCCTTCAGATTGTGCTCGGTGGCGCCGAGGATTTCGATGCGCGCGCCGTTGAGCGGGTGTCACGGCGCGCACCGGCTCGCCGGCGCGCTTGCGGCCGGCGAGGTAGTCGGCGGTGAGCGTGCGTGCGCCGCTAACGAGCTCTCGCGGCGACCCGAAGTACACGATCTCGCCACCGCGCTCGCCGGGTCCGGGGCCGAGGTCGAGCACCCGGTCCGCCGCGAGCATCACCTGCGGATCGTGCTCGACGACGACGAGCGAGTTGCCCGCATCGCGCAGCCGCTGCATCACGCCGATCACGCGCCCCATGTCGCGCGGGTGCAGGCCGATCGACGGCTCGTCCAGGACGAACAGCGTGTTTACGAGCGAGGTGCCCAGCGCCGTTGTCAGGTTGATCCGCTGAACCTCGCCACCCGAGAGCGTTCGCGACTGCCTATCGAGCGTGAGGTAGCCGAGCCCCACATCGGCGAGAAAGCGAAGCCGAGCGCGGATCTCGGCAAGGAGCAGGTCGGTTGCCTCGTCGAGCGGTGCGCGCAGCGTCAGGTGCGCGAAGAAGTCGCGCGCGCGATCGACCGGCAGCAGCACGAGATCATAAATCGTCAATCCCGGAAGCCGGATGAAGCGGGCGTCATCGATTGCGACCCCGCGGCGAAAGCGCGCGCCGGCGTCGACGACGCGATCGCTGTCGGCTCTTGTTCCGAGCCGCCATTGCAGCGCCTCGGGCTTCAACCGTCGCCGCCGCAGGCTTCGCATGGCGTGTATGCGCGGTACTTCGACAGCAGCACGCGAATGTGCATCTTGTACGCCTTGCTCTCGAGCCAGGCGAAGAAGCGCTTGACGCCGTACCATGTACCGGGCCAGGACTTGCTCCAGCTCACCCATTCCGGCTCGCCGTCGAGGACCCAGCGCCGCGAGTGCTCGCGAGGTCGCGCCACGGCACGTCGAGCGCGATGCCGCGCTTCTTCGCGTACTTGGCGAGATCGTCCTGACATTCGCTGAAGCTCTTGCTCTGCCACGGCTTGACCGCGCCGGCGCGGAGCGTCTTCGCCTGATCGGGGACGATGAGGCCGTAGTCGATGCCGATCACGCGGCCGAAGCCGCGGCAGGTCGTGCAGGCGCCGAGCGGCGAATTGAACGAGAACAGCGCCGGCGAGGGCTGCTGATAGTCGATGTCGCAGTCGGGACAATGCAGCCCCGTCGAAAAGCGCCAGAGCGTTTCCTGCGCTGCGTGAACGCCGCCTTGCGCGGCGCCGGGATCGTCGTCCTTCCCAATATGGATGTCCACGCGGCCGTTGCCGACGCGTAGCGCCGCCTCCAGCGCCTCGATAACGCGCGCTCGCTCGGTGCTGCTCCTTCGGAATCGGTCGGCGACGATGTCGAGGATGCGGCCTCGGCGCGCGTGGATCCGCGTATACCCCTGCCGCTCGAGAAGCGCCAGCACTTCCGCTTCGGTGAAGTCTCGGGTACCGGTACCGGAAACGTGACGGTGAGCCGCGGGTCGCCGGCGGCCGAGCTGCGCTCGGTCAGCGCTTCGTAGATCGATTGCGGCGTATCGCGGACGACCTTGCGGCCGCAGCCGCGGCAGTAGAGCTCCGCGGCGCGCGCGTACAGCAACTTGAGATAGTCGGCGAGCTCGGTCATCGTGCCCACCGTCGAGCGCGACGTGCGGACCGGATTGGTCTGGTCGATCGCGATCGCCGGTGGAATCCCTTCGATCCGATCGACTTGCGGCCTGTCCATCCGGTCGAGGAACTGCCGCGCGTACGGCGAGAACGTCTCCACGTAGCGCCGCTGTCCTTCCGCGTACAGCGTGTCGAAGACGAGCGACGACTTGCCGGAGCCGGAGACGCCGGTCACGACGATGAGCTCGCCCAGCGGCAGGTCGAGCGAGAGGTTCTTGAGGTTGTGCTGCCTGGCGCCGCGGATTGCGATCTTTGGTGACATCTGCATGCCGATATGGGGGCGTTTCCGCGAAGCGGAGCGCTAGGATAGCGCCACGGCCAGCTGCTGGGCGACTCGGCCGCAAGAGGAAATTGCGACGACTCGCCGCCAGATGGGAAGGGGTGCGCGTGCGCTCGCGTCACGGCAAGCTTTCGATCACCGAAGGCCCGTTCAGCGAATCCAACGAGGTGATCGGCGGTTACGCGATTCTCGAAGCCAAGTCCAAGGAGGAGGCCGTCGAGCTCACCAAGCGTTTCCTCAAGATCCACGGGGACGAGTGGAACCTCGAGTGCGAGGTGCGTCCCCTGGACGGGCCGGAGTTCGGAGGGATGCTTGGGCTGGGTCGTAAGCTGAAGGTTCAGGCTTGCGCCAGACTCTGGCCCGGCGACGATCACCAACTTCACGATGGACCTTGACGTGTGGCATCCCGCAGGTGCGTCGGGTATCGGCGACCGGAGCTAACTACCTGATACGCAAGCGCTTCTGGGTCGGGTTCGCCCCCCGCAACCAAACTAATCAACGGCTTGCCTTCTGGCAGGCCATTTTTGTTTCTGGTCGGGGTTACGCCGGGTTACGTGGGAGATTGGTTTCGCGGCCGCTAGTGCCTGTCTGCGCCGCCCGTGAGCAAGGTCCACGAGCGCATCGAACAGCGCGAGCATAGCCAGCCCTGGCTTCCGTTCTTCACCCTGCCTAAAACGCCGCCCGCATCGGGATCGCCGCGCAAAAGCCGACCACGTCTATCCCACTCTGTCTCCCCGCCCGTTTGGGGACATAGCCGCGGGGCACGATCGGCACCGATGGCGGATGAAGGCGGCGGCCTCAAGCCTAGCGATGCCAAGGAGCCGCTAGCCGAAGCCCGGCCGAGCACCTAGCTTCGGGACAGCCACAGGCCAAAGTCGACTACAGCAGACCATCGCATATCTGCGAAGCGATCGGGTGCTTACTGCTCGGGCTTCACCCCCGCCGTCGAAATCACCTTCGCCCACTTGGCGATTTCGTCGTCGAGGAACTTACCCGCTTCCTCGGGCGAGTTGCCGACCGGTTCGATGCCAACGGTCTCGAAACGACCCTTGATGTCAGCCGAGGCAACTGCCTTTGCGGTTTCGGCCGAAATCCGGTTGACGATCTCGGGCGATGTTCCGGCCGGCGCGAGGAACAATACCCAGGTCGAGCTCTCGATCGGCGGACCGCCCGCTTCGGCAATGGTCGGGACCTCGGCGGCGCCGGCAATTCGCTTGGCGGAAAACATGCCGAGCGCCTTGATCTTGCCGGCGCGTACCTGCGGCATCAGCGTGCTGGGCACGTCGACCAGGATCTGAATGCTCCCACCCATCAGGTCCTGCAGCGCCGGCGCCGTGCCCTTGTACGGGACGTGGACCATGTCGACGCCCGTGGACTGCTTGAAGAGCTCTGTGGTCAGGTGTGCCGCCGCGCCTACGCCGGAGGAGCCGAAGGAGAGCTTGCCCGGATTCGCCTTGGCATAGGTGATCAGTTCCTTCACATCCTTGACCGGCAGGTCGTTGTTCGCGGTCATGATGAGGGGCGCGATTCCGACCAGCGACACCGGCGCGAAGCTCTTCACCACGTCGAACGGCAGCTTGCCTGCGTAGAGCGTGGCGTTGGCCGCGTGCGCAGCGATCACCGTCAGGAACGTGTAGCCGTCGGGCGCCGCCTTCGCCGCCAGGTCGGCGCCGAGAATCGAATTCGCGCCGGGCTTGTTCTCGACTACGATCGTCCATCCATTCTGCTCCGCTACCTTCTGCACGACCATGCGCGTCGCGTTGTCGGTGATACCACCCGGCGGGTACGGGATGATCCAGCGGATCGACTTGGTCGGCCACACCGGGTTCTGGGCGTGGAGAACCGTCGACACGAGCAGCGCGAGTGCTGCGAACGCCAGGGTCTGCAGTTGCATGATGAAACCTCCAGGTTGCGACGTCCGGAACAAGGCGCCCGGTTCGCCGGTCATTCACTTGGTCGGGCCCGCGGCATTGCCGCGCATCCCGCATCCGTCGGTGGCGGCACCAACTCCCTTACCGCCCGTTCATGGTGCACGCCGTCCCGCCTTTTCGCAAAAAGTGCAATTCCCCGGGGCCGCGTAACGACGACCCGGCCGATACCGCTACAGCACATGGGCGACGCCGCGCGCTCATTCCCCGGAATGTCCGTTATCTGGGAGCGCTTCTGTCCGAGTGCAGCCAGAAGCGGTCGTGCAGTCAAGTTGTTGAAAGCGGTCTTTCGCCAACTGCCTCGGCTCCAAGCCACCAGTCCGGTGCGACATGTTTTGGGTCGCGGCCCGCATCGAGAAGCAATCGGATGCTTGACAATCCTTGTTGGTGCCGACCCCTCCGCGCTACGATTTGGGTAAATTGCATGGCCGCCTCGTCGATGGAGAGCGGCCGCGGCTTTGTCGGGTCGATGTTGCGCGCGACGGACTTAAAATTAGACCTCCGGTTGAGACGATGCGAGAGATAGTCCATGTCGTTCATCCGATTCGCTGCTAGCTCGCTTTTCACGCTGCTCGTCGCCTGCCCGGCGGCCCATTCCGATCCAGGCGAATCCGTCCGCAGAGCTCTTGCTCTCTTGCTCCGACTGGGAAACTCCGCGTGGGACTCATCAGCGTTCCTGTCCACGCGCTCAGGGATCCATACTCGGGCGAATTGAGGGGCGTGTCGCATGACTTGGGAAGGGAGCTAGCAGCACGCCTGGGCGTTCCATTCGAGCCGATCGTGTACCCGAACCCCACTGAGTACGTGACGGCCGGACAGGCGGAAGAATGGACATTGGGTCGGGCGCAGCGCCCCAGATCTGGTCCTCACCAACGACTGAAACACGCTTCGGTCGTACGCGGCCGTGATTTGTCTGCGTTGATCGAACTGGTCATGATGGGTGAGGCGGACGTCATAGCTGCCCAGAAGACAAACCTGTACAACATTGTCCCTCGCGTCCCCGGGTCTCGTGTACTCGACGGGGGACCCGGCAGGAGGAACAGGCCTGGCGATCCCGAAAGGACGCGACGCGAATGGCTTTGAATACGTCCGTCGCTTTACCCGGATGCCGGAACCGAGGTCTGGTTCAGCGGGCAATCGAACGCGCAGGCATGCGCGGAGTTCTCGTTCCTCCCTGAGCGACCGTTCGACGATCGAGCCGCCCGCGCCTTCAGACTCGAGATCGCTGCTCGGCCGAGAGCGGCCCCGTTCAAGCCGCTACCAATAGTGAAGCTTCACCGACTTAAAACTCACGACGAGTGAAGTGGATCGAGGAGAAATAACGGTTGCAGTAGATGAGGACGAGACGTTAGTTCAAGCCACGCTGCTCGACACGTTGCGCGTCCTGCCTTTCCTCGCGACCGAGCGCCATGTCGCCGAGCCGCACGTCGCGGTAGGCGTCTCCCCCTTGCCCTACAGCGTATCGCGTTACAACAAGGTGTACGCGCTCGCGACTCCCGCTCCGATCCTCGATAACTCAGGCTTAACTACTGGGACACTCTCACCGTGTTCAGAACCTAATCCCAATATTCGAAGCAAAGCCCCAGATCCCTTCAATTTTCTAAATGAGTTCTAATAAAATGTTTGATCATGCTATTGACTTGTTCTGGCACTTCCAACGTGGGGAAATGACCTGAGCCCACTGTTTTGCCGATAACGAGTGGCGGACAAAGGCTAGAAAAAAGAGGCAAGTCGCTATAGCAGCCGCCGCTATCTTCAATGTACAAAATAGGCAGTTTGCAAGCTGAAACCCGCTCACGCGCGACTCTATCCCAAGCAAGCATCGCTTCAAAATGCGCCACCCATTGCTCTGAGGAATTCCAAAGAAAGTTTTTTCGACATGAGATTTAAAGCGATCAGAAAGCAAGCAAATTCTGGTCAATCAGTCTTGGATAGGGTACGATGGTGCGCATCTAGGCCGCGAAGAACGTTCTCCTTATCCTCTAAGGCCGCTTTAGGAAATAAAACTCCCGAGCTGATTAATACAATGGCAGTGGGCGTCATTGAGTGTTTGGCTGCAAGCTCGACAGCCACCATACCTCCCATGCTATGGCCAACAATAATTGGCGATGTTATTTTTAGCTGACGGCAAAGATAGCAACGTCGTCAGCATATTCGGCAATCGTGCGTATTTCGCGGGCTTATCGCTCTTGCCATAACCTCTCAAATCCAAATTCACAGCGGTACCACAACGTGCAAAGAAATAAATTAGGTGCTAAATCGGAAGTATCAGCACCTCCGCCGTGTATAAGATAAACGTCGGGTTTCCAAGACCAGCTTTGTCAAAATAAAGTTTAATTTCGTCCGGTAAAGTGATTTCATAGCGTCTCCTACTGGCTGCAAATAAGGAACGTCTCGCCGAATCGTGATCGTGGGAACGGCTTCTCCACCACCGAAATGAGAGATCGGAAACTGGTCCGGATTGCGATGTCATTGGTGCCATGTGCTTCAGACACTCCTCCTTGTACGAGTCGCGATCTGAGTTATTGAATTACTTCATTCGCGCGCACCAACAGCGACTGCGGAACCGTGATTCCCAGTGCCGTCGAACAGCTGGATATCCAAGCCCTTTCCTACGGCGTCGGTCGCCTCGCCAATACCGTTGTTCCGAATGGCGGGGCCTAAACGCCAGGCCACGATGACGGTCGACAGCCCAAGCCCGCGGCCGGCCTATGGCAGGCTACGCCGAGAGCGGTTTGGGTGTCTATCGCGCGGGGCGAGTCTTCCCGAGCAACTCCTAGCCGTAGGAAACTCGGGACCTATAGCGGGAGAACGTGCTCTTGGACGGCTGCTTTCGGCAAAGACAAAGGTCCGCAACGGGGGTCGATAGCCGAGATTCGTTCTTGTAGGTCAACCGGCCACAACCGGTCACTCAGTAGTCGGCTCAATATCCTCGTGAGCAGTCGTTGGTCCAGTCGCAGCGGCGCGTGCCGAACGAATCAGCGCGGGGATGCTGCTGCTCGCCCGCATCTATGAGGTCTTCCCACTCCGCTAGCCGCTCTGCGGCGCCGACATGCGGATCATCGCCTTCGTCACCGAGGCGGCAGTGGTACGCGACATCCTCATCCACCTCGGCGAGCCGATCACGCCACCCACCATCGGCCCGGCCCGCGGCCCGCCGCTGTGGGAGATGGTGGGCGATTCTCGCGGTCCTTGCACCATCCTTCGGCACGAAAGCGGATTGACTCCGACTGCGGCCCTGAATACTCCAAGATGCGCCGTTGAACTTCCTATCCTTGGGCCGGATATAAATGCATTCGCCGTCCTCCTTTGCGAATGCTTCATTCTCCGGACCCTGTCTCAGACCGGACATTTCATTTGCTACAACTACCGGACACATCATTTGCTTCCGACACAACCCCGTTTTGAGGTCTGCGTTGTGGGTGCTTCAAACACTACCCTATCGACAAGAGCCACCATCAATTCCCATGGATAGTGCTCGCTTGCGTGCTTGTACAGGTCCGCTTCCATGAAACGCTCATCAATGTAGACCGGCGTTCCCGTAAAGGTCGAGCCGAGATGACGGTGTTCGGATAGGGACCTAGCTCGATGGTTGTAGACGCGGGCGCCTCATCCTCAAGCCAAGTAGCATAACGTTGTGCAAGGCTTCAGCCTTTCCGGTATTGGCTTAGCGGCCGTGGTTTGGGAACTTCCGGTAAGGGTGCGAGCTTCTTGGCTTTCGTTTCCATTGAAGAGGCATCGCGGGCAATTTGATTTCTCCATCCGCTTGCCAGCAATGTCTTTCCGTTTTGCCACGACACGATAACTGAATTCGATGTTACTTTCGCCACCGCCCTGCTCTTTGACTTCGAATCCATTCCTTGTCTGGCGGCTGACGAAAAGTCCGTTGGACTCGCCTTTGGGTGTGAGGAAGACATGGTAGGAATCCGCCCTTATCACCGATGCGAAGTTGCGCTCCAATTTCACCTGGCATTTCCCTTTGCTCAGCTTGGCTGAGGCGAAGTCTTCTAACCAGCTTTCCGGACTCTCTAATGCATAGAGGCGGCGGAAGAAACCATCGGGCGACTTTACCGCGGCGGATTTTGCGCCACCTACCACGGTGAAGTCTCCAAGGACAACGACATCTCCCCAAAACGCGCCCGCCAGACCTTGCAACCCAATTCCTACGACTCCAATACCGCGCTCTATGGCCACACCTGCAGTCCCGATGAAGTTGATGCTGGTTCCAACAACGCCCGCTCTAGTCCGGCTTAACCCGTTTACTCCATGACCGGAACCGCTGGTTCCGAGAACACCCGGACCACTAGCGCTATTGGCCTCCACGCCCGGACCAAAGGCAGAAGAGCCCACAACACCGCGGCCTGTAGTCGCGGACCCATGGGACGCCCACACCTCCGATTTCTGAAATAGCATCGACGCCGACTCTCCCGACGGCGAGAACGCCTCCGTCATCACCGGTGGCATATACTCCAACTCCAGGAGAGAAGGCGGCAACCGCCTCTCCTTTTGCTAACCACATTACCATGAAAAATCGACTGTCCTCCTATGCTCAACAGGCCAACGCCATTGTCGTTGAACAGATCAAGAACCGGTAGAAAACCTACTCTCTTGGTCAGTTCCGTTGTAGTGTTTTCCTCATTGAAGTCCGTACCCAGAATGAGTTTGTCTCCATCTGCCATCTCGCACGCTCCTTCCCAGATTGGAGCATGCCCCCTCAAGCATGCTGCGAGTTCATTGTATCAGGCTGCTTGAGATATCGTTCGCGCGAGCGGGAATGAGTGTGGAAGGCTGAATCGACGTCGGCCTCGCGATCCCGCAAGCGCTGCTGCTGCGCGCTGACGAGGTGATTCAGTGATGGCACCATCCGGGTTCGCGATTTTCGCGCTGCGGTCAAACTGATTGCGTTCAGACTCGACGGTCGCTGAACGGCCAACACCTACCGTCGGGGATCGGGGCGGAAATTTCCCGAGCGCGGCCGTTGGACAGCCCTGCAGGCACGCTCCAATACCCTAATGCGCGGCTCACCTCATTTACTCGGACAAGGTGGCGTTAGGTCCGGGCGGGCGTGTGATTTCGGTAGACTGAGTCTTCATGGGTTGGGTTAAAAAAAATTTTTTTTTTTTTTTTTTTTTTTTTTTTTAAAAAAAAAAAAAAAAAAAAAAAAAAAAAAAAAAAAAAAAAAAAAAAAAAAAAAAAAAAAAAGGGGGAAATAGCGGGGCCGCAGATGAAAAACGCGCCGGCAAACGGAAAGGCCGCACGACGTCTCGAAAGCTTCAAGCGGTTGCTCGCGCACGTCCGCGAGATCCTATCGCTCGACTTCGGTTTCGCGTTTTGGGACGGCTCCAGCGTTCCCGCGACCTCCCTTCGCACGCCCTGGCCATCGTCTTTGCCGACGAGGGCGCCGTGGCAGCGATGCAGCGGCGGCCAAACGCCGACACGTTTCTCAACCTCTGGGTCACTTCGCGGATCGACATTCGCAACGGCGTGATTTTTGATTTCGTGGCGCGTCAGCCTGGACTGCGTACCAAAGAGATCCGCAGGCGTCTGGACAAACGTCTGGCGCTGACGACGGCAATGAAATTTCTGTTCGTTCCCCGCGGCGGGCCGTGGCCACTCGAAGCCATACCCAACTACATAGCGCGCAGGAACGGGAGCGAAAAGACCAACAAGGACAATGTTCACTACCACTATCATTTCTCCAACGCGTTCTATGCGCTCTTCCTCGACCCCGAGATGGTCTACAGCCTGCGCCTATTTCCGCGATTGGGGCAACGATTTGGCGACTGCGCAGCACGACAAGCTCGAGATGACCTGCCGCAAGCTGCGCCTGAAGCCGGAGATCGCCTGCTCGACATTGGCTGCGGCTGGGGGGCGTTCGTCTGTCACGCCGCCAGACATTTCGGCGTTGACGCGGTCGGCGTGACGCTCGCGGAGGAGCAATTCACCTACGCAAAGGACAAGGTTGCACGCCTCGGACTCCAGAACCGGGTGACGATCGAATTACGTGACTATTCGCAGATCGACGGCGGTTTCGACAAGATCGCGTCGATCGGCATGTTCGAGCATGTCGGCGTCGCCAATTACCGTGCGTATTTCCGGACCATCCACCGTCTGCTGAAGCCGGGCGGGTTCTATCTTCATCACTCGATCGCGCTCCGCTCGGCGGCGTACGAACGCCGTCAGAGCAAGAGATCTCAAGCGACGACCGCGATAGGGCGTTACATTTTTCCAGGCGGCGAGCTCGATCACCTTGGCCTGTCGATTGCCAATCTGGAGCGCTATGGCTTCGAGATACACGATGTCGAGGCGTGGCGCGAGCACTACGCGCTCACCACCCGGCTCTGGCACGATCGCCTTTCCGCCAATCGCGCGGCGGCGGAGCGCGAGGTTGGCATTGTGAAGACCCGGCTATGGTTAGCCTATCTCGCCGCCGCATCGATCGGCTTCACACGAAATAGTATCGGCATCTTTCAGACGCTGGCCTCGACGCGCGTGCGCGGGCCATCGGGTCTCCCGCCGTCGCGCGAGCAGCTCTATCGATGACTGCGGTCCCCGGCGGGCAGGCCGAAAGCGGCTATTGCGTCCCGGGGTGCAACCTGACCCAGAGGCGTACACGAATCAGGGTACTCAACCGCCGAGGCGCCACTATCGCGTGAGGGGCGGGCACGCTGGACTGGCAGGGCTCAGCAACGTCGCGCCGGAACTATTCGGCAAGCGTCTCCAGTTACGGATTTCGGCATTCGGTTGACGCTCACCCTTTCATGACGGGATTGTTGAGCGGCTCGCCGCGGGCCAGCCGGTCCAGATTCCGTGCCATCTCCACTGTTCGCCGGAGCAGGGTGCCGGTGGTCCATCCCGCCACATGCGGGCTCAGCAGCACATTGTCCAACCGATGGAACGGCAATGCCGTCGACGGATCGCGCGGGGCGGCGCTCGGCGGATAATCCCACCAGGTGTCGATCGCGGCGCCGCCGATGCGATGGTGGAGCAATGCGTCGTAGAGGGCGGCCTCGTCGATCACCGGGCCGCGCGACGGATTGACGATCACGGCTCCGGGTTTCATCGCCGCCAGCGCGGCGGTGCCGATCAGGCCGCGCGTCTCCGGAGTCAGCGCACAAGCGAGGACCACGAAATCCGCCTCGCCCAGCGTTGCGTGCAATCGATCGAGCCCGACGACCCGTTCGACATTGGGATCGGTCTTGTCGGCGCTGCGGTTGACTGCGAGAACGCGCATGTCGAACGCGCGCGCGCGGCGCGCGACCGCCCGGCCGATCCGGCCCAGTCCGACGATCACCAACGTCTTGCCGGCGAGCTCGTCATCGGGCGCGCCCCCGAAGCGCGAGGATCGGGTCCAGATGCCCGCTCGCATCTCGCGATCCGCGGGGCCCAGCCGATGGCACCATTCCAGCATCGCGAGCAGCGCGTATTCGGAGACGCCGGGCTCGTGCTCGAAGACGTTGCACAGCGTGACGCCGGCCGGGATCGCGGCGATGTCGATGCCGTCATAGCCGGCACCGGGCACCTGGAGCAGTCGCAAGTTCGGCGCCGACGGGCCACGCCTTGCCGTACTGGATGGTGATCACCGCATCGGCCCGGCCGATGAGCTCGGCCGATGCCGACAGGTCATCGGAAATCGAGACGATGTCCCAAGGGGTGGCGACGGCCGCGGCCACGCCATCGCGAAACGGCGCGCAAGGCGCCCCGACCAGGACCGCAAGGCGCCGCCCGCTCATCGCCGGTCATAGTGCCGACACCTTGACCGTGGCGTCGGCGCGGGACGAGAGCCCGGGTTTCAGCTTGACGCCGAGCCCCGGCGCCTCGGTCGGCGCGATGAAACCGTTGGCGAGCGCCGGAAGGTCGTCGACCAGTTCGCGGTACCAGCCGAAGTAGAAGGCGCGGACGACTTCCTGAACGAGCGCATTGGGCGAGGCCATCGCGAGATGCACCGATGCCGTCAGCAGCACGGGGCCGGTGCAGTCGTGCGGGGCGACCGGAATCTCGTAACTCTCGGCCATCGTCGCGATTTTCTTCGCCTCGCCCAGACCGCCGCACCACCCGATGTCGAGCATCGCGACGGAGGTCGCCTGTTTCTCGAAGACTTCGCGAAACGACCAGCGCGACGCCAGCGTCTCGCTCGCCGTGGTCCAGATCCGCGTCGATTTGCGGAACGTCGCCAACGCATCGATGTTCGACGGCCGGATCGGATCCTCGAACCAGTAGGGCTCGAGCGGCTCCATCGCGCGGGCGATTTTCATCGCCGTCGGCAGGTTCCACAGCCCGTGCATCTCGACGTGGATGTCGATCTTGTCGCCGACCCGCTTGCGAATCTTCTCGAAGGGCTGCATGGCCTTTTTCAGGTCGGCGGTCGAGATGTCGTTGCCGCCGGTGGCCTCGGCCGCGTGATCGAACGGCCAGATCTTCATGCCGGTGTAGCCCTCGGCGATCAGGCTCTCGGCGAGATCGTCGGCGTGGTGCAGGAAGGCGTCGAGATCCTCGTACGGCCCTTGGCTCTTCTCCAGTCCCCAGTCATCGGTGCCCCAATTCGCCTTCGCCCGCACGTAGCGGTAGCCGGCACAGGTGTTGTAGACGCGAATGCGGTCGCGGCACTTGCCGCCGAGCAGCTGATAGAGAGGCATGCCCGCCGCCTGCCCCATGATGTCCCAGAGCGCGACGTCGAAGGCGGAGGCGCCGCGGATCTCCGCGCCGGTCGACTTGAAACCGACGTAGTTCTGCATGAGCTTGCGCGAATGCTGCTCGATCCGCAGCGCGTCCTGCCCGAGCATCTGCGGCGCGAGCGTCTCGTGGACATAGGCATGGATCGCCTGCGAACCGAAGAAGGTCTCGCCCAGACCGACGTGCCCGGCGTCGGTGTGGACCTGGATCCAGATGACGTTGGGAAACTCGGCCAGGCTGATCGTTTCGATCTTGGTGATTTTCATCAAGGGGTTCCATTTCCTGAACAACTTCATGATACTCGGCGGCGCGCGGTCTAGATTTTCGATCCTTCCCCGAAACGAAAGAGCACGACAAGAATTCGTGAGACTTCCACCCCCGCGACTGAAGTGGCATATGCTCCGTCGCCGGAAGGTCGGATGCGCCCTTCCTGCGTGAGAACCTTGTCGCGGCGCTGAAGAACGGTGCGGCGTGCGAGGTCGACATCGCGTTCACCGCCGATGGGCACGCGCTCTGCCTGCACGATCCGACCCTCGATCGCGAGACCACCGGGCGTGGCCTCGTCGCAGCGACGGCCCGCTCGCAGATCGAGCGCGTGTTGCAGCGTGGCAGCGACGGCAGGGAGCTCCGCAGCGCGCCTCTCTTCCTGGATGAAATCGTCGCGACAGTGCGCCAGATCGGGGCGACGCTGCCCGCCCTCGTTCAGCTGGACGTCAAGACACCGGCCGGCGACCTGGACCCAAGCTGGCTCGCGCGCATCGGCCGGCGTACTGGGGGAAAGCGCTCCAGCTTTTATCGCGAGCGGCTACGATTGGGAGACGGTGCGGCGCCTCACCGCGGCCGCGCCGGGAATGCACACAGGCTTCGATCCGCTCCTGTTCTATCCGCGCTCCTGCGACCTGGATGCCACGGCGTTCGGTGCCTTGGCGGCGCGCACGCTCGCGACCGCGTCCGGCGCCTCGGTCTACTACCTCGAAGCAAGATTGGTGCTGGCTGCGCTCGATCGTGGGGTCGACCTCGTTGCGGCGGTGACCGGCGCCGGCGCGCGGGTCGATGCGTGGACGATCGATGCCGATCTGCCGGATCTGCGCGGCGTCCTGCGGCGGCTGATTGCCGCCGGCTGCCATCAACTCACCAGCAATGACCCGGAGGCCTTGCGGCCGATAGTCGAGGAGGTCGCCCTTTGCTCGTGACCCACGTCGTCGATAGCCTGGAGCCGCCTTCGCTCGCAGCCCGGCAGCAGGTGCTCGACGCCCCGATCGCTCCGGAATCGTTCGCGACGGCGTTCGAGCGTTTCACCGCCCTGCACGCGGTCGAGATGCGCGCGCCGCGTGCGCCGCAGCGACCCTGCCATCCAGCGCGGATCGCCTTCTGGAATGCAGAGCGACTGAAGTACTTCGACTCGTCGGCCGAATTGCTCGGTGGACTCGGCGCCGACGTCCTGATGCTCTGCGAAGTCGATGTCGGCATGGCGCGCACCGGAAACCGTCACACGATCGCTGCGCTCGCGGACTCGCTCGGCGCCGGTTACGTGTTCGGCGCGGAATTCGTCGAACTCGGCCTGGGGGACTTGCGCGAACAGCAGTGGCACGCCGGCGAGACCAACAGCGCCGGACTCCATGGCGGCGGCTTCGTCGCGCGCGTCGCGCTGCACCGCCCGGCCCTGGCCCGGCTGGAAAGCTCGGGACGCTGGTTCGACGGCGCCTTTCACGAACGCCGTGTCGGCGGCCGCATCGCCATGCTCGCGGAACTGGAGATCGACGGCGGGCCGGTGCTGCTGGTCTCAGCCCACTACGAGAGCCATACCGGGCCCGCGGATCGACTGCTGCAGACTCGCGCCATGCTCGACGCGATCGACACGCATGCGCCGGGACTGCCGGTGCTGATCGGCGGCGATTTCAACACCAGCACCTTCGAGTTGGAAGACAAGCGGAATCCGGAAATCATCGCGGCGGCGCTCGCTGCCGATCCGCAGCGCCTTGCCGCCCCGATGGCGCATGAGCCGATGTTCGCGCTACTGCGGGCACGTGGCTATGACTGGGAACCGTGCAACGTAATGGGCACGCCGACCCAGCGCACGCGACCCGACGGCACGCCTGCACCGCCCTTCGGCAAGATCGATTGGCTGTTCGCGCGCGGCCTATGCTGCAGCGACCCCGCGGTGATCGCCGCGGTCGATCTGGCGGGAGTCGCCGTCTCCGACCACGAGGTCCTGGCCGTCTCAATTGCCCACCGCTGACGTGGTGGTTCAGCACCTCAGTCCAGCTTTTGCAACTTCTGCAGCGATCGCATGCGCCAAGGAATCGCCTGGTCCGGAAACAGCCGCGGATACTCGGTATAGCTGACTTCGCCGACGTAGATGTCGCCGCGTGCGTCCACCGCGAGGCCGTGCGGCGCGATGAATTTCCCGGTCTCGAGTCCCGGTCCGGCCTCGCCTCCGAGCCGCGCCACGACTTTGCCCTCGCCATCCACGATCGACAGGCGGGGCCCGATGTTCGGGTGGATCCGATTCACCGACCCCATCGGACCGAGCTCGCCGATGATGAATCGGGGTTTGCTCCCGCCGCAGCAGTACAGGCCGCACGGCCGGTGCATGTTGACCCATTGCGTTTCGTATTTGCCATTGCCGTCGAACACCTGGACGCGGTGATTCTCGCGGTCGGCAACATACACCCAGCCTTCCGGGTCGGTGGCGATGTTGTGCGGGATATTGAACTGGCCGGGATCCGTGCCAGGCTCGCCCCACGAGAGCAGCAACTTTCCATCCGGCGAGTATTTGTGCACGCGCGCGTTGCCATAGCCGTCGCTCACATAGATCTCGCCCCTGGGCGACAGCGCCGTGTGCGTGCAGCGGTGGAACGGCAGGCCGCTCATGTAAGGCGTCTCCTGCCCGGGGATGCCGATCTCGAGCAGCACCTTGCCCTCGGTCGTGCACTTGCGCACGAAGTGGCCACCGTCGTCGGTGCAGTACAGAGAGTCGTTGGCGTCGATGTGCAACCCGTGGGCGCGCGGGAAGGTCCCTTCTCCCCACGAGGACAGGAAGTTGCCGTCGGCGTCGAAGACGATCATCGGGTGCTCGCCGCGGTTGAACACGAACACCCGATTCCGGCTGTCGACCGCAACCGCGGCGACGTCCTTCAACTCCCACTTTTCGGGCAGCTTCGCCCAGTTTTCCACCACGCGGTAGCGGTGCTCGCCGCTCCCCAGGATCGCTGTCATCGGACCCTCTTCCTTCCCGCCGTCGGCGGGTTGTGGATGCCATCGTACCGACAATCAACCCGAAGATGAACCGGCGTAGTTGACCGAGGTCCGGCGCACGCTGATACTTCGCGTCGGGCGGCTGCGGACTGGTATTGCGAAGCCGGACAACCATAACGGGACAGGAGGGTCGTATGAAATTGATGCGCGCGGTATTTGTGCTGACGGGTCTCGGGTGTCCTCGCGACGGTCGCGATGCAGCCGGGCGACGCAGACGCGCAGACGGCGCCGGCGGCGGCACCGGCAAAGATCGGCTCGTCGCTGATCGGCAAGCTCGAGGGGCCGGAGATCATCCTCGACGCCAAGGCTTATCCGAAGACCTTCAAGGAAGCCCCGATTCTGGCCGAACAGGTGAAGGCCGGAAAGCTGCCGGCGGTCGACAAACGCTTGCCCGAGCCTTCGCAGCTTTTCGTCGTGAAGCCCCTGCGCGAAATCGGAAAGTACGGCGGCAACTGGCGCCGTGCTTTCACCGGACCCGCCGACCACGAGAACGGCAACCGGATCAATTCGCTCGACAAGATCCTGACCTTCGACTACACGGGCACCAAGATCATCCCCAGTCTCGCCCGCGACTGGAAGGTCAGCGACGACGGCAAGACGACGACGATCTTCCTGCGCAAGGGTGCCAGGTGGTCCGACGGCACGCCGTTCACCGCGAACGACTTCATGTTCTGGTACAACGATATCTATCTCAACAAGAACATCAACCCCACGCCGTTCTTCGAATTCCAGATCAACGGCAAGGACGGGGTGATGAAGAAGGTCGACGACTACACGGTCGCGTTCGAATTTCCCGAACCTTATCCCTTCTTCGTTTCCCAGCTCGCGGGCAGCACCGCCATCGGCGGCGGATTCGCGACGCGCGGAGGATTCCAGAACTTCGGCGGCGCCTATGCACCGGCCCACTACCTGAAACAGTTCCTGCCGAAGTATTCGTCGGAAGAAGCGGTGACCAAGAAGGCGAAGGACCTGGGCTTCGACAGCTGGGTGTCCCTGCTCAAGAACCGGTACAGCTGGGCGCTCAATAACGAGCTGCCCGTCATGACGCCGTGGAAGACCGTGTCTCCGATCAACACGCCGACGTGGTCGATGGAACGCAATCCGTATTTCTGGGCCGTCGACACCGCCGGGAACCAGCTTCCGTACATCGACCGGATCACGATGACGCTCGCCGAGAACACCGAGGTCGCCAACCTGCGCGCGATTGCCGGCGAATACGACATCCAGGAACGGCATATGGGTCTGGCCAAGCTGCCGGTCTTCCTCGAAAACGCGAAGAAGGGCAACTACACCGTTCACCTCGACCCGGCGCTCAACGGTTCGGACGCGACGCTGCACATCGGCAACGCGTACGAGGGCGACCCCGAGATCGCGAAATTCCTGAAGAACAAGGATTTCCGCCACGCCCTCTCGCTCGGCATCGACCGCGACCAGCTGAACGAAGCCTTCTGGCTAGGCGTCGGCACGCCCGGCTCGATCGCGCCGGCGCCGGACACGGTCTACAGCCCTGGCGCCGAATGGAACAAGAAGTACGCGACGCTCGATCTCAAGCAGGCGAACGAGTTGCTCGACAAGGTCGGCTTGTCCAAGAAGGATTCCGAAGGTTTCCGGCTCCGCACCGACGGCAAGGGCCGCTTGCGCATCGAGCTGGTGACGGTCGGCGGCCAGTTCGTCCCGTACACGCAGGTCGGCGAAATGATCAAGCAGCAATGGCGCAAGATCGGCATCGACCTCGACGTCAAGGAGATGGAGCGCAATCTCGCCTTCACCCGCGACAACAACAACGAGAACCAGATCATCGCCTGGGCCAACGACGGGTCCGAGATGCTCTATCTCTTCCCGCGCCACGCGCTGCCGGTCGACGCGGCCGAAGCCCACATGGGAATGGCCTACGCGCGGTGGTACGCCTCGCGCGGCGCCTCCGGCAAGAAACCGGAAGATCCGGAAATGCTCAGGGCGATGGATCTTTTCCGCGAAGCGTTCGGCGCGTCGGAAGAAAAGCGGGTCAACAACGCGAAAGAGATCTGGAGGATCGCCGTCGAGCAGATGTGGAGCATCGGCACGGTAGGCCAGTCGCCGGCCGTGATGGGCGTGCGCATCGTGAAGAACAACATGGGCAACGTTCCCGATCGAACGGTGAACGCACAGCATGCCCGGACTCCGCACTCATCGATGCCGATCACGTACTACTTCAAGTAAGTCGAAGAGCGCGGCCGCCCGCTGCGTACTGCAGGCGGGCGGCTTGCGGTCCACCCCGGGCGCCGGCGGGCGCTTCGGGTGACCGCGTTCACAGGAGGATTGCCATGGTGGCTTATATCGTTCGTCGCTTGATGCTGGCGGTGCTGACGGTCTGGGCGATCTCGGTCCTGTCGTTCATGATCATCCACCTGCCGCCCGGCGATTACGTGACCTCGTACATCGCATCGATGTCGGCATCGGGCAGCGCCGTGTCCGAAGGCGAGGCCGCAGGCGCTGCGCGAGCAGCTCGGCCTCAACCAGCCGATCACCGTGCAGTACGCGAAGTGGATGGGTCTGATCATGACCGGCAATTTCGGCATGGCGATGGAATGGGGACGGCCCGTGGCCGACGTGATTGGCGACCGGCTGACCCTGACCATGGTCATTTCGGTCGCGGCGATCGTATTCACCTGGGGCATCGCGTTGCCGATCGGGATTTTCTCGGCGGTGAAGCCCTATTCGTTCCTCGACTACGCGTTCACCCTGATCGGCTTCATCGGCCTCGCGATTCCCGGGTTCCTGCTGGCGCTGGTCGTCATGTACGTCGGCTTCGCGTATTTCGGCGCCAACGTGGGCGGCCTCTTTTCGCCCGACTTCGCCGAGGCGCCGTGGAGCGGGGCGAAGGTATGGGACCTTACGAAACACCTGCCGATCCCGGCCATCGTCCTGGGCGTTGCGGGAACCGCCCAGCTGATCCGCATCATGCGCTCGAACCTGCTCGACGAATTGCGCAAGCCCTATGTGATGACGGCCCGTGCCCGCGGACTTTCGGAATACCGGGTCGTCATGCGCTATCCGGTCCGGGTGGCCCTCAATCCGTTCGTGAGCACGATCGGCTACCTGCTGCCCTACGTGGTGTCCGGCAGCATCATCGTGTCGCTCGTGCTGAGCCTGCCGACGGTCGGTCCGCTGCTGCTCAAGGCGTTGATCGCCCAGGACATGTTCCTGGCCGGAACCATCATCCTGCTGCTCGGGGTGATGACCGTCATCGGAACGTTCATTTCGGACCTGCTGCTGATGTGGGTCGATCCCAGGATCCGGCTGGGGCGCGAGTGATGGCGGAACATCGCTGCAGCGCTGGATAGCGGGAGTCGTCGCCGAAGACCGGATCGCCGTCGCCACGCAATGGCAGCTCATCTGGTGGCGCTTCAGGAAGCACAAGCTCGCCGTGGGCGGGACCATCGTCCTGATCTGCTTTTATCTGGTTGCGCTGTTCGCCGACTTTTTCGCCTATGTCGATCCGACGGAATCCGAGGCCCAGCGATCGCTGATGGCGCCGCAGCCGATTCACTGGATCGACGAGGGAGCCTTCAAGCCGTATGTGTACGCGTTGAAGGGAACGCGCGATCCCCTCACGTTCAAGCGGGTCTACGTTCCCGATACGAGCACCAAGATACCGGTCACGTTCTTCGGCCACGGCGAGCCGTATCAGTTG
Organism: uncultured beta proteobacterium; assembly: GCA_963840945.1. Taxonomy (GTDB): domain Bacteria; phylum Pseudomonadota; class Gammaproteobacteria; order Burkholderiales; family Casimicrobiaceae; genus CAIWHR01. Next base: position 27,460 of record CAWJAU010000024.1, read on the forward strand.
CTGGGCTTCATCCCGACCGACCGCCACCTGATTGCCGTCGAAGGCGCGAAGCCGAGCGAGTCGCTGTTCCTGTTGGGAACGGACACGCATGGACGCGATCTCTGGTCGCGGCTCATGTACGCAACGCGAACGTCGATGACGATAGGCCTGGTCAGCGTGGCCCTGAGCCTGGTGCTGGGCGTCGTCCTGGGCGGCGATATCCGGCTATTTCGGCGGCGCGATCGATTCGGTCATCCAGCGCATCATCGAGATCCTGCGCTCGATTCCGACGATTCCCCTGTGGATGGGCCTGGCCGCTGCGCTTCCCGCCGATTGGAGCGTGGTGCAGGTTTACTTCGCGATCACGATCATCATTTCGCTGATCGGCTGGACCGAGCTCGCGCGGGTGGTCCGCGGACGATTCATCTCCCTCAAGCAGGAAGACTTCGTGATGGCGGCCGAACTCGTCGGTTGCAGCAAGTCGAGGATCATCTTCCGCCACATGGTGCCCTCGTTCATCAGTCATATCATCGCGGCGACGACGCTGGCGATCCCCGCGATCATCATCAGCGAGACGTCGTTGAGTTTCCTGGGGCTGGGCTTGCGGCCGCCCGCGATCAGCTGGGGCGTCCTGCTGCAGGATGCCCAGAACATCCAGGCGCTGGTCATTTCTCCCTGGCTTCTTTACCCGTCCATCGCCGTCATCGTCGCGGTCCTCGCGTTCAATTTCATGGGCGACGGGATACGGGATGCGGCCGACCCCTACCTGTGATCATGCAGAACGATACAAGGCCGCTGCTTTCGGTCAGGAATCTGCAGAACCAGTTTTTTCCAGGACGAGGGAACGACCAAGGCCGTCGACGGCGCTTCGTTCGACGTCTCGCCGGGAAAGACGCTCGGCATCGTCGGCGAGAGCGGCTGCGGAAAGAGCGTCACGGCGCAGTCGATCCTGCGGATCGTCGATCGTCCCGGGCGCATCGTCGACGGCGAGATCGTCCTGACCCGCGCCGACGGATCGCAAGCCGACCTGGTCAAGCTCGAGGCCAACGGCCGGGAGATGCGCTCGATTCGAGGCGGAGAAATCGGTCTCGTCTTTCAGGAGCCGATGACCTCGTTCAGTCCCGTGCATACGATCGGCGCGCAGCTCATCGAGGCGGTCCTCCTCCACAACGCGGTCAGCAAGAAGGAGGCGCGACGCCGGGGAATCGAAGCGCTGCGCAGCGTAGGCATCCCGAAGCCGGAGCGCCGCATCGACGAATATTCCTTCGAATTGAGCGGCGGGCTTCGCCAGCGGGCGATGATCGCCGTGGCGCTCTCCTGCGATCCGCGCCTGCTCATCGCCGACGAGCCTACGACGGCGCTGGACGTCACCACCCAGGCGCAGATCCTGGATCTGCTGCGGAAGCTTCAGCGGGAACGGGGAATGGCCATCATGCTCATCACGCATAACCTCGGCGTGGTGGCGGAGATGGCCGACGACGTGGTGGTCATGTATCTCGGCCGCGTGGTCGAGCAAGGCAACGTCGACGACATCTTTCACGACCCGAAGCACCCCTATACGAAGGCTCTGCTGCAATCGATTCCCAGCATCGATTCCGTGCCGAAGCAGAAGCTTCCGACCATCAGCGGCTCGATTCCCCACCCGTTCAACCGGCCGAAGGGTTGCCCCTTCCATCCCCGTTGCGTTTCCTCCATTGCCGGCCGCTGCGACACCGAGGAACCGCTGCTCAAGCCTGTCGGCGAGGGCAGGACAAGTCAGTTGTTTTCTCTACGAGTGATGGGACGGGACCGGGAATGACGAACGGCGACGCCGGCTCGGACAAGTCCGTGCTCCTCGAGGTGAAGGGACTCAAGAAATATTTCCCCATACGCAGGGGTTTTCTGCAAAAGACCGTCGGCCTGGTGAAGGCCGTGGACGACGTCAGCTTTGTCCTGAACCAGGGCGAGACCCTGTCCCTCGTCGGCGAGAGCGGCTGCGGCAAAACCACGACGGCCCGCTGCATCCTGCGGGCCATCAAGCCGACTGCCGGCCAGGTGCTGCTCTCGGACAACGGCGAGATCCTGGACGTGGCGACGCTTCCGAAGAGCAGGCTCGCGGTCCTTCGGCGGCAGATGCAGATGATCTTTCAGGACCCGTTCTCTTCATTGAATCCGCGAATGACCCTGCTGGACATCGTGGGCGAGCCCCTGCTCGTCCACGGCGTAGGCAACGCGCAGGAAAGAACCGACCGGGTCGTGGAAATGCTGCGCCTCGTGGGCTTGCGGCCGGAATACATGCAGCGTTATCCGCATGCCTTTTCGGGCGGCCAGCGCCAGCGCATCGGCATCGCCCGCGCACTGGCGTTGAATCCCCGCCTGGTCGTTGCGGACGAACCCGTCTCCGCGCTGGACGTGTCGGTCCAGGCCCAGATCCTGAACCTCCTCCTCGAGCTGCAGGACCGACTCGGGCTGACCTATCTCTTCGTCGCCCACGACTTGAGCGTCGTCAAGCACATCAGCGAGCGGGTCGCGGTGATGTATGTCGGCAGGATCGTGGAGACCGCGCCGACCGAAGAGTTGTTCGCGTCTCCGAAGCATCCGTATACCGAGGCCCTGTTGTCGGCGGTCCCCATACCGGATCCGCGCCTTCGCTCCGATCGGATCATCCTCCAGGGCGAAGTGGCCGACCCGGCCAATACCCCGCCGGGTTGCCATTTTCATCCCCGCTGCAATTATGCGCAGGCCATCTGCCGGGAAAAGTCGCCGGTACTGCAGGAGATCGCCCCCAACCACTTCGTGAGCTGTCATCGGGCGAGCGAACTTTCGCTGCGCGGCGTCGACCGCGCAATCCGATAGGTCGCGTGCGCCGCTCAACCATTCATGCCATGAATGACTATCATTCACGACATGAAAGCCTTGCCTCGCCTCGTGGGCGCCGCCTTGCCGAGAGGTTGCCCGTGATACCGGCCGTCGTCGTTACGTGGCAGACAGGCAGAGCACGCTCGCTGGGCCGCAGCGCAGCGTGCCGCCGCCATAGCGCTGCCGCGAACGGTCTCGTCGGTTAGAGCACTTGGCTGCTTCGGATCGTAAGCGCCGTTTTTCACTAGATGGAAAATGCTTCGACCTCCGGTGCACGAATCACGGGTGTCTTGACAGCGTGATACCTTGACGGCAATAATATTCGGAACAGCTTTCCACTAAATGGAAAAACTCGATATTCCTTCGCGCGACAGCCTGCGGACCCTGGATCGCGGGCTGAGCGTCCTCGAGCTGCTCGGGGGCGCCGATCGCGGCTTTGCGATCTCCGAGGTCGCGGAGCGGTTGCAGCTGTCCGTCGGCGTCTGCCATCGCCTCCTCTCGACTTTGGTGAAGGCCGGTTACGTCGAACAGGACCCGCGCACGCGCTGGTATCAACTCGGTCTCAAAGTGCTCGAGCTGCGCGGCGCGGCGGCCGGCCCGCTGCGCATCTCGATGCAGGCGCGGCCCTACCTGCGCGACCTGATGCTCCGCGCGGGCCTGCGCGTCCATCTCGCGGTCTATCGCGGGGGCGACATCATCTACATCGACCGCGTCGACACCAGCGACACGGCCGAGCGCTACGTGCCGATCGGCAAGCGCTCGCCCGCGTACGCCACGAGCCTCGGCAAGGCGATCCTCGCGTTCCTTCCACCGGACGACGTCGAAGCCTATGTTTCGCGAGCGCCGTTCCCCAAGCTGACCGAGAACACGATCACCACCGCCGAGGCCCTGCACGAGGAGCTTGCGCGAACGCGCGAGCGCGGATATGCGCTCGACGTGGGCGAGCAGGACCTCGAGAACAATTGCGTCGGCGCGCCGATCTTCGACTACACGGGTCATCCGATCGCCTCGCTCAGCGTGGCAGGACCCGCAACGGTCGTGGCGGCCGACATCCCCCGCCTCTCCTTGGCAGTGACGATCGCGGCCACCGAGGCTTCGCGGCGATTCGGACACCATGGGAGCGCCGATATCGGTCCCATGCCGGGACGACGCACGCACGACCAAGTTTAGCCGCGCTTGCCGCGGATTCTCTGGAGCACGTCGATGGCCCGCCGCTTTGAGAATGTCATCGTTCCCATGCTGTCGCCGCTCACCGCCGACGAGCGCATCGACCTGCCGGCGCTGCGGCGCATGGTGGACTTCCTGCTCGACGCGAGGGTCGATGCCATCTTCGTGCTCGGCTCCAACGGCGAAGGGCCGGCGCTGCGGCCTTCCGAGCGGAGGCGCCTCGCCGCGGAATCCGTGCAGGCGGTGGCGGGGCGCTGCGCCGTGATCGCTGGCGCGATCGAGCCTTCGACCAGCCGCGTCATCGACGAGATCCGCAACCTGTCGGACTGCGGTCTCGACGGATTCGTCGCCACCACGCCGTTCTACTTCTCGGGCCACAGCGACGCCGAGCTCGTCGCGCACTTTCGGGTGATCGCCGACGTGGCGCCGGCGCCGCTCATCCTCTACAACATTCCGCAGAACACGCATGTCGTGCTGCGCGCATCGGTCGTGCGCGCGCTGGCCGGCACCCAAACATCGCGGGACTGAAGGACAGCTCGGGAGACTGGACGGGATTCCAGGCGCTCCTGCTCGATCCCGAGCGGCCGCGCGAATTTCGCATGCTGCAAGGCATGCAGTCGCTCTCCGCCGTCAGCATGCTCGCCGGTGCCGATGGCCTCGTGCCCGGCTTCGCCAACGTGCATCCGGCATTGCTGGTCGATCTGTGCTCCGCAGCGCGCGCGGGTCGGCTGAGCGACGCGCTGCGGCACCAGGCGATGCTCGATCGAATGCTCGCCGTTCGCGGCCGCGCCGTCCTGCACGCGAACAAAGTCTTGGCGTCGCGCCTGGGACTCATCCAGGACCACGTCGCGCATCCCCTGCCGCGCATGACCAAGGCCGAGGCGACGGCGTTTCTCGCCGCGACCGAAGCCGCCGGATTCTCGTATCCCGTCGTGGCATGACACGAAAACACAAGACATCGAGAGGAGGAACCATGCTGAGTCAATCGTTGCGGATCGTCGGCCTTGCCTGTGCATTCGTTCTGTTCGGCGCGCAGGCCGCGGCGCAGCCGCGTGTCACCGTCATTTCGCAGTGGGCCGCGGGCGCCGAGGGCGACGCCATGAACGCGTTCGGCGACCTCGTGACGAAGGCCGGCGCGCAGTGGCAGCACAACCCGGTCCCCGGGTTCACCACCGACATGATGAACAAGCTGCGCGCCGACATCATCGCCGGCAAGCCGCCCGCGGCTTCGCAGCTCAAGGGACCGGAGATCCAGGCGTGGTCGCAGATTGCGCCGACCGTGAGCATGGACGACCTCGTCGTCGCGGCCGGCTACGAGAAGGTGATCTCGCCCGAGCTCGCGAAGCTGCACAAGGTCAAGGGCCACTGGGTCGCGCTGCCCCTGCAGGTGCATCGCCTCAACACGATCTACGCGTCGAAAAGAGCGATGGAGAAGATCGGCGCGACGGCGCTGCCCAAGACCTGGGACGACTTCAACGCGATGGCGAGGAAGATGAAGGACGGCAGGCATCACGCCGGTGGCGCACGGCGGGTTGCCGTGGACGGACACGCTGTACTTCGACCTGTCGCTGATCGGCATCTCGCCCGACGCGTACCGTCGCGCGATCATGAATCTCGACGACAAGGCGCTGCGCGGGCCCGAAGTGCTGGCGGCGTTCAAGCAGCTTCGCCAGTTGACGGAGTGGATGAGCCCCGCCAACGCGGGCCAGCACTGGAGCACGTTCATCCCGCCCTTGATGAAGGGCGAGTACGGGTTCCTGATGATGGGCGGCTGGGCGTCGGGCGTGTTCAAGCGCGGCAAGTTCGAGGAAGGCAAGGACTACATCTGCGGTCCCTCGCCGTCGAACTCGCCGCAGCCCGTGTTCGATCTCAACGCCGACGGCATGATCTTCTGGGACACGAAGAACGCCGATCTGCTCGCCGGGCAGCGCGTGACCGCCCAGGTGGCGATGGGCAAGGACTTCAACCGCATCTTCAGCCAGATCCAGGGATCGATCCCGGCGCGCACCGACATCGACCTGTCCGATGCCGGGTTCCAGGACTGCCAGCGCGACGCCTCGAAGAACCTCGCCGCCGCCATCGCCGCCAACCAGGTCGTGCTGAGCCTCGTCCAACAACATGGCGCAGACCAACTCGATGACCGCGGCGCTGCGCGACGTGGTCACCGAGTACGTCCACAACAAGTCGATCTCGCCCGAGGAAGGCCAGAAGCGCCTCGCCGCGCGGCGGCGCGCCGCCGCTGACGCCGATCGCTGACGGCGGCCGTCGAGCCGGCGCGGGCAATGCGCCGCGTCGCGGCCCGCGCTTCTGGCGCGCGTCGAGCAGATCGCGAAGCTGGTCGCCGATCCTCACGCTCGGCGCCGGCGCTCGTCTACGTCGTCGGCTTCACGCTGTGGACGGTGATCATCTCGTTCACCGATTCGACGCTGCTGCCCGAATACACGTTCGTCGGCCTCAAGCACTACGAGCGACTCCTCAACACGCGCGTGTGGCAGGTGGCCTACGCCAATCTCGTGGTGTACGGCGTCTGCTTCATCCTGCTCGCCACCGCGCATCGGCCTCCTGCTCGCGATCCTCATCGACCAGAAGATCCGCGCCGAGACCCTGCTGCGCACGATCTACCTGTATCCGATGGCGCTGTCGTTCGTGGTGACCGGCACGGTCTGGGCGTGGCTGCTCAATCCCGAGCATCGGCATCCAGAAGTTCGTGCGCAGCCTCGGGCTGGCGAGCTTCCGCTTCGACTGGCTCGTCGACCGCGACATGGCGATCTACACGGTCGTGATCGCGGCAGTGTGGCAGGCGTCGGGGTTCGCCATGGCGCTGTTCCTGGCCGGGCTGCGCTCGCTCGACGCCGACCTGTACAAGGCGGCGCAGATCGACGGCGCGAGCCCGACGCGCATGTACCTGCGCATCATGGTGCCGGCGATGTGGCCCATCGTGGTCGCGGTGCTCGTGATCCTCCTGCAGTTCGCGATCAAGACCTACGAGCTCGTGCGCGCGCTCACCGCGGCGGGCCGGGCATCGCGACGCAGCTTGCCGACGATGGTGGTCTACGACTACATGTTCCAGCGCGGCCTGATGGGCGCCGGCTCGGCGGCCGCGGTGATGCTGCTGCTGTCGCTGCTCGTCATCGTCGTGCCCTATGCGTGTACCGCCGCATGCGCGCGCGGCGGGCGCGCGCCATGGCTGAGGCCGTCGTCGCTGTCGCGGGCGAGCCGCTACGGATTCGTCTATCCGCTGCTGATCGCGTTCGCGGCGTTCTTCCTGCTCCGATGGTCGTGGTGGTCCTGAACTCGATGCGCAGCTTCGAGGAGATCACGCAAAGCTCCGTGCTCGGCTTCCCGCGCGAGTTTCGCGTGGCGCAACTGTGCCGAGGCCTGGAGCGGCTACTGCATGGCCGGCCAGCTGCGCGGGGATCAAGCCCGTACATGTGGAACTCGCTCGCTGATCGCGGTCCCCGCGACGATCGTATCGACGTTGATCGGCGCGATCAACGGCTACGTGCTTTCGCTGTGGCGGTTCCGCGGCGCGGCGCTGACTTTTCGCGCATCATCACCTTCGGCGTGTTCCTGCCCGCGCAGATGAAGCTGGTGCCCTGGGCGATCACGCTGCGCGAGCTCGGCCTGTCGAACTCGATACGCCGGGCTGATCCTGATCCACGTCGTCGGCGGCATCAGCTTCACCACGCTGTTCTGCCGCAACTACTACGCAACGTGCCGCAGGACCTGATCCGCGCGGCGCGCGTCGACGGCGCCGGGCTTCTTCCAGATCTTCTGGCGCATCATCCTGCCGCTGTCGCCGCCGATCCTGATCGTGACGGTCATCTGGCAGTTCACCAACATCTGGAACGAGTTCCTGTTCGGCGTCACCTTCTCCGAAGGCGCGAGCCGCCCGGTGACCGTCGCGCTGATGGCGCTCAACGCCAACATCGCCCAGGCGCGGGAGTACGGCACGAAAGCGCCGCGGTGCTGCTCGCCGCCCTGCCGACGCTCCTCGTCTACGTCTTCGGCGGCAAGCTTCTTCCTGCGCGGTCTGACCGCGGGCGCGGTGCAATAGGCACCGATGCCCGCTCTCGTCATCGAAGGGCTGCGCGTCCGCCTCGGCTCGGCCGAGGTGCTCAAGGGCATCGACCTCGCCATCGAGCAGCGGCGAGTTCATCGTGCTCGTCGGTCCCTCCGGCTGCGGCAAGTCGACGCTGCTCAACGTCATCGCGGGGCTCGAGAAGACCGGCGGCGGGCGCGTGCGGATCGGCGAGCCGCGACGTCACCGCCGTCGCGCCCAAGGACCGCGACATCGCGATGGTGTTCCAGAGCTATGCGCTGTATCCGGCGATGACGCGTGCGCGGCAACATCACTTTCGGCATGGAATGCCGCGGCGTGCCCAAGGCCGAGCGGCAGGCGGCGGTCGACGCGCGTCGCGAAGCTGCTGCAGATCGAGGCGCTGCTCGACCGCCGGCCGAGCGAGCTTTCCGGCGGGCAGCGCCAGCGCGTCGCCATGGGCCGCGCGCTGGTGCGCGACCCGGTGCTGTTCCTGTTCGACGAGCCCTGTCCAATCTCGACGCCAAGCTGCGCGTCGAGATGCGCATGGAGATCAAGCGCCTGCACCAGCGCACTCGGCACCACGGTCGTCTACGTGACCCACGACCAGATCGAGGCGATGACGCTCGCCACGCGCATTGCGGTGATGCATGCGCGGCGAGATCCTGCAGTTCGACACGCCGCGAGGCGATCTACGACACGCCGGCGAATCTGTTCGTCGCCGGCTTCATGGGCTCGCCGCCGATGAACTTCATTGCCGGTTCGCCTTGCCGCGGCCAACGGCGGGGCGATCGCGCCTCGCGGGCGAGCCCGCGGCGCACCTGCCACTGCCGCAGCGCGCCGACACGATCGCGTCGTGGATCGACCGGCCGGCGCTGCTCGGCATTCGACCCGAAGCGATCGCGCTCGGCAGCGAGCGGCCCCACGCGCGTTCACGCGAAAGTCGAGATGATCGAGCCGACCGGCGCCGAGACGATGGCGTTGCTCGAGCTTCGCGGGAACCGAGATCGTCGCGCGCATGGATGCGGAGTCGCGCCCCGCCGTGGGCTCGATCGCGGAGTTCTCGCTCGACTTGCGCAAGGCCTGCCTGTTCGATCCGGCAACGACGCAACGGTTTGCGTGAAGCGATTCCCTTAAGAGACTCTGTGGGTACCCGGTTACGCATTTCAGACGAAAGGAGAGGAGCATGAATCGATTCGTCGCAGCGCTCGCCGCGGTTCTTTGGTTTGGCACCGCTTGGGGACAGGCGTATCCCGACAAGCCGATCAAGTTCGTCGTCCCGTTCGCCCCGGGCGGCAACCTGGACTTCATCGCCCGCACGGTGCAGCCCAAGCTCTCGGAATATCTGGGCGTGCCCGTCGTGATCGACAACAAGGCGGGCGCCGGCGGCATCGTCGGCGCGGCGTTCGCAGCGCAGCAGCCGGCCGACGGATACACAATCTTGCTCGGCAACACCGGCACCAACGCCATTTACCCGGCGATCTACGACAAGCTCTCTTATGATCCCTTCAAGGACTTCATTCCGGTCGCGCGTACCACCACCAACGATTTCCTGGCGGTGATCCATCCGGGTGTTCCGGCAAACAACTTGAAGGAGTTCATCGCCTACGCCAAGGCCAATCCGGGCAAGATGAGCGCGGCGGTCGCCGGCGTCGGCTCGTCGACGCACTTCGCGTTCGAGCTGATCAAGCGCAACGCCGGAATCGACATGCTGATGGTCCCGTACAAAGGCAGCGCGCCCGCGGTGAACGACGTTGTGGGCGGCCATGCCCAGTTCATCATCGACGCCCCGCCGGTGACGCTCGAGTTCGTGAAGGCGGGGCGGCTACGGCCGATGGCGGTCACCGGCAAGAAGCGGCTGGCCTCGGCACCCGACGTTCCCACTTTCGACGAAGCGGGCCTTCCCGGCATCGAGGCGAGCGGCTTTCAGGGCATTTTCGTGCCCGCGGGAACGCCGCCCGCGATCGTGAGCAAGCTTTCCGATGCCATCCTGAAAGTGCTTGCGCAGCCCGACGTGCGCGAGCGCTTTGCGTCGCAGGGCCTCGATACGTCGCCTCTGGATGCCAAGGACTTCGCCGCATTCATCAAGAGCGAAGCTCCGAAGTGGGCGGGAATCGCGAAGGCGGCCAACATCAAGGCCGAGCAGTGAGTGTCCAATGAGCCGCAAGAGAATCGACCTCTCAGCGTTGCGCAGCCAGCGCTGGTTCGGCGCGCCGGGCCAGCCCGGCAACCACAAGTCGTACCGCACGAAGCAGATGGGCTTCACGAGCGAGGACTTCCAGGGCAAACCCGTCATCGGCATCTTGAGCACCTGGTCCGACCTCAACAGCTGCCACACGCACTTTCCCCAGCGCATCGAGGAGATCAAGCGCGGTGTGTGGCAGGCCGGCGGATTTCCGGTCGTGATGCCGACCCTGAGCGTCGGCGAGACGTACGTGCGGCCGAGCACACTCATGTACCGCAACCTTCTTGCCATGGATGTCGAGGAGATCCTGCGCTCGCACCCGATCGACGGCGCGGTGCTCCTCGGCGGTTGCGACAAGACCACACCCGGCCTCATCATGGGTGCGGCGTCGATGGACATTCCCGCGATCTTCGTGCCGGCCGGCGCGATGCTGCGCGGGCACTGGCGCGGCCAGCAGCTGCAAGGCACCGGCTCGAGCACGTGGCAGGCGCTCGCCGACTATCGCGCGGGCCGGCTCGACGAGAAATCGTGGCGGCAGGTCGGCGAGGGGACGGCGCGATCGCCGGGGACCTGCAATACCATGGGCACCGCGTCGACCATGACGAGCCTCGTCGACGTGCTCGGCCTTACGCTGCCGGGCGCGAGCTCGATTCCCGCGGTCGACGCCACGCATTCGCAAATGGCGTCGCTGGCGGGCCGCCGCATCGTGGACATGGTATGGGAGGACTTGCGTTTCTGCAGGTTCGTGACGAAACAGAGCTTCGCCAATGCTGTCGCCGTCGACATGGCGCTGTCCGGCTCGACCAACTCGCTCATCCACCTCGATGGCCATGGCGCGCAGGCTCGCCATCGATCTCACGCTCGAGGACTTCGCGCGCGCGAGCGACCAGGTCCCGGTGCTGTGCAACCTGCAGCCCAGCGGCAAATACCTGATGGAGGATCTCTACTACGCCGGCGGGCTGATGGCCTTGCTCACGCGGCTCACGGAGCACCTCGATCTATCCTGCATGACGGCAAACGGGCGCACGCTCGGCGAGAACATCGCCGGTGCCGCGGTATACAACGACGACGTGATCCGCACGGCGGACAACCCCGTGTATCCCGCGGGCGGGCTCGTGGTGCTGCGCGGGAACCTCGCGCCGCGGGGCGCGGTGCTCAAGCGCGCCGCCGCGGATCCCCGGCTGCTCCAGCACAGCGGACCCGCCGTCGTGTTTCGCAACTTCGGCGAGATGCTGGAGCGCATCGACGATCCCGACTTGCCGGTCACCGCCGACAGCGTGCTGGTGCTGCAGGACAGCGGGCCGGTCGGCGCGCCGGGAATGCCGGAATGGGGCATGCTGCCGATCCCGAAGAAGCTGCTGGCGGCAGGCGTGCGCGACATGGTGCGCCTTTCCGATGCGCGCATGAGCGGCACGAGCTACGGCACCTGCGTGCTGCACGTCTGCCCCGAAAGCCGCGTCGGCGGGCCGCTCGGCCTCGTTCGCGACGGCGATCTCATCACCCTGGACACCCAGGGCCGCAAGCTCGAGATCCTGGTGGATGCGAGGCGAGCTCGACGCGACGCCGAAGGGCGTGGGTCGCGCCGCCGCCGCACTACGAGCGCGGTTTCGGTGCGCTGCACATCGCGCACGTTCTTCAGGCTGACGAGGGCTGCGACCTCGATTTCCTGGCGCGACCCGGGCGCACGCCGGAGCCCGAGGCGCGCTTTTCCTGAGCGGGCGGGTACGTTCGTAAATTCCGGCTACTCCTCCCGAAGCGGAAGATACGCCGTCTCCTTCATGCCGATCCTTCAGCAGCCGATTCTCGACCTGGAGGAATTCGATGACGATCGGTTGGTGTCGATGAACCCAACCAGCCGCGATCATCGGCAAAAACGACAGCAAAGGTGGCATCGAACCCATTGCCCCAGTCTATCGCACGCCCCGGCTGAATTGTTGGACACTACGGGTGCGTGAGTGTGAACGCCACGCCTGGTGCTGGAGTCTTACTTCCCGCCGTCGATAGCGATGGTTTGACCGGTAATCCACCCGGCATGCTCCGAGGCGAAAAAAAGGACACCATAGGCAATGTCTTCAGGAGTGCCGAGTCTTTTGAGCGCAATGTGATCCACCAGTGCTTGCTGTCCAGCCACCCCGAGGGCTTCCCACTGGCGCTCGGTGTTGGTGTTGGATCGCACGAAACCAGGGGCGACGCAGTTGACCGTGATTCCCCACACGCCGAGTTCATGTCCGAGTTGCCGCGTGAGGCTGATCAGGGCTGCTTTGGCGGCAGCATAAGCCTGTATGCCGGTCAGACTGATCGTGAGTCCTGCACCGCTGGAGATGTTGACGATGCGTCCGGAACGCGCGGCCTTCATTCCAGGTGCCACCGCCTGACACAGATAGAACGCGCCACTGACATTGGCTGCGAAAATAGCGTTCCATTCCTCCGGCGTGACGGTTTCCAATGGCCTGCCGATTTGCCCCAGTACACCGCCAGCATTGTTCACCAGAATATCGACTGGCCCACTGGAACGGTTGACTTCCTCCACCAGCGTTTGCACGGCATCCGGCTGAGTGATGTCGACTGCGCGGCTTGCGCAGCGTCCGCCGACTTCGATGCACCGGCGCTCGGTGTCCTCCAGTTCGTTCGCGACGATGTCAATCGCCCAGACGTGCGCTCCACGTTCCGCGAAAGCCGTGCTGATGGCGCGGCCAAATCCGTGCGCTGCTCCGGTGACAATCGCCGTCTTGCCTCTAAAGTCGAAGTTCATGCTGTTGTGGACGCGGCTTTGCACGTGTCGAGCAGCACCGCAAATGTCTCGAATGACATGGGTCGCCGCCCCTCCTCGATGTCGTGAATGAGGGCAACGAGGCAGGTGATCGCAGGTGTCGGCACGCCGGCCTCACGTCCCAGTTCAGCGATGACGCCCATCTGCGGATCGACCTCGGTCTTGCGCTTGCGCACGGCAAGATCACGGTAGATGCCCGTATGCGTCTTGGCCGTGTGCCGGTTGAATTCGGCCAGCGCGGCAATGGAGGCACGCGCTCCGGCAGCAGAAGCGCCTGGCGCGAAGCATGATGGATCGAAGCCGTTGAACCCGACGGGTACGATCATGCGCCCCGACGCGACCGCCATCACCTCTCGGGCGAGTTGATCGAACACGATGAAGCGACGAAGATCGGCGAAATTCTCGCTCATCGAATCCGCGGTGAGCGCGGTGGCAAACAGCATCGCGCCATAGGCGAGCTTGCCCCAAAGATAACCCCAGATGTTGTCGGTGAGAATCGCATCAGGCTCGAACAGCGAGAGATAGCGATGCATCTGCCGGGTGCGGTCGCGTAGGGAACCATCGATCTCGCCGAGCACCACTGCGCCTCGGTTACCAAAGAGGACTTCACCCGGGCCCATCCAGTCTGCGCCAAAATTGACGAAACAGCCCATGGTGCGCTCCGTCCCGACGGCACGCGCGACGGTGAGTTCGTTGAGCCCATTCTGTGCGGACAGGACATAGCCGTCGGATGCCAGATGCGGCTTGAGCATGGCTAGCGCAGCCTCGGTGGCGTGCGCTTTCACGGCCAGCACGATGATCTCGTACTCGCCCTCGATTTCATCCGGCATTCCCGCAGGCACGATCTGGCGAAATTGCTCGACCGGACCTGAGATGTTCAACCCCGATGTCCGGCAAGCTGCCACGTGTTCGGGAACGATATCGACCATCCGCACGGGCAGACCGGCCCTGGCCCAGTAGGCGCCAAGGACACCGCCAATGGCACCGGCACCCCAGATCAGGATGGGTTGGCGGTTCGTGCTCAAGCGGGTCCCATGGGATGAAGCTCACGATGGGTCGCAACCGTGAGTTCACCATCGGTGGAAATCCAGCCGCGATACATCCCCAACGTGTTGAATGGCGTCACCGGATTGCCCGTCGCGCCCAAAGCAACGAGACCGGCCCCGATGCCATAGCCTTTCAGCGTGTCGAAGACTAACGTGTTCGCGGCTTCCTCGAGCTCTTGCCCGCCGTAGACTATCCTTGCGACAAGATCGTAGGCGGCGACCCGGCGGATAAAGATCTCGCCTTGCCCGGTGCACGAAACCGCACAGGCACCGTCCTTGGCGTAGGTGCCTGCGCCGATGATCGGGCTGTCGCCGACGCGGCCGGAGGGCTTGTTGTTGAAGCCGCCCGTCGACGTTGCGGCAGCCAGATGGCCACGAATATCCCGCGCGACTGCGCCGACGGTGCCATGCTTCTCGGCTTCCGACGACTGCAGCGCAGTTCCCGACGCCATGCGTGCCTTGACGACCCTGAGCGCCTCTACGCGACGCTGCGTCGTGAAATAGTCGGGCTCGACCATGGCGAGTCCCTGGCTTTCTGCGAAATCGTCAGCGGCTGCGCCTGCCAGCAGCACGGCTTGGCCACTATCGAGCACGGCACGCGCGGCGATCACGGGATTGCGTATTCGCCGAACGGCGCAGACGGCCCCGGCCGCCAGCAATGCGCCGTCCATGACCGACGCATCCAGTTCATGCTCTGCCGCCTCGTTCAGCGCGGCCCCATGCCCGGCGTTGAAGTGCGGGCTGTTTTCCATCACGACGACGGCAGCCTGTACCGCATCGAGCGCGGATCCGCCCGCGCTGAGCACGCGCCAGCCGGCGCGCAAGGCATCGGCCAGATGCATCCGGCTCTCGCTCCAGTCCGCTTCGCTCAAGAGGCTGCGGGCGGGTGTTCCGCAGCCTCCATGCAGGCCGATCGCGATATCGGACAACGCGTCACTTCGCAGGCTTGATATTCATCGCCAGCGTGTCCTCATCGACCCGGGCCTTGATCGTCACCTTGTCCTTCTGCATGGCCCAGGCCGAGCCGACCGCGACAATCGGCAGGCGCTGACGATCCTTTTCGAGAAGCGCGTTCGCGTCTTCGAGCAGCTTGCGGCGCTTGCTCGCGTCCATCTCGACAGCGGCGTCCTGCAGCAGCTTGTCCATGGCCGCGTTCTTGTAGCCAAGCACGTTGAAGGCGCCCATCTTCTTGTCCTTGTCGTTGGAGTGGGCGAGCGAGGACAGCGTGTAGTTCGCCTCCCCAGTCAGCGTGCCCCAGCCGGACATGGACATCGAATACTCGCCGCGTGTGCGCGCCGGGAAGAACACCGCCGCCGGCTGCGCATTGGCCTGCGCGTCGATGCCGACAGCAGCCAGCATCTGGGCAATGGAGGTGCCTACCTGGCGGTCACCTGGCAGACGGTCCTGCGTAAACGAGAACTGGATACGGAAGCCATTGGGATAACCCGCTTCTGCCAGAAGCTTGCGGGCCGCGGCTGGATCGTATTTGCGCTCGCCAAGCGACTTGTTGTAGCCAAAGATCGACGGCGTGACCATCTGGTTGACCGGCTTGCCGAGACCTTCCATTGCCACCTCAGCCAGCGCCTTGCGATCAATGGCGAGATCAATGGCTTCGCGTACGCGCACGTCCTGCAGGGGATTCTTCTCCAGCGCAGAGCCGTCCTTGGCGGTAACGTTCAGTGGCTTGTCCCGCATGTCGAGCTCGACGTTGAAGACATAAACCGTGTCGATCGTTTGCACGCTTATTTTCGCATCTCGCTTGAGCGCATCGATATCGGTGGCGGGGACACGGCTGATCAGGTCGAGCTGCCCCGCCTTCAACTGGGCGACGCGGGCGGCATCGTTGGCGATTTCCTTGCGGACGTGGCGCGTCCACGGTTCCTTCGCACCCCAGAAACTGTCATTGCGGGCGAGGACGAGGTCGCCTTTCGGCTGCCATGAAACGTACTTGTAAGGCCCGGTGCCAATGGCGGCCTTGCCGGAGTTGAATGCCTCGTTGGCTGTTTCCTTCGTCAGGCCCGCCGCAGCTTTCGAGGAGACGATGAACAGGCGGATGAAGTCGTTGGGCAGATTGGGTGCAGGACCATCCGTCGTTACCTGCACGGTGAGGGGATCGATGATCTTGGTTTCCTTCACCCGCCGGACATAGATGGTGGTCGGATTGGGACCGCGACACCGTCGGGATGCGCTCGATCGAGAACTTGACGTCCGCCGCCGTGAAGTCGGAACCATCGTGGAACTTCACACCGCGGACGCAGCTTGAATTCCCAGGTCGTGTCATTCAGCGCCTTCCAGCTTTCGGCCAGACGCGGCTCGAGCTCCAGTCCGTCGCCCGACCAGACCAGCGTATCGAACACATGCTTCAGCGCCTCGGCGTGCGTGCCGGTCGCGGTGAAGTGTGGATCGATCGAGTCGGGGCCGCCGCGCACCCCAATCGTGAGGGTCTGCGCCGATGCGGACGTGACCAGTGCGATGGCGCATAACAAGCCCATGACAAGCGAGCGCATAGCATTCTCCTGGATCGGCGGGGCGCCGACCGCGCCCCTCGGAAGCAGTAATCTAATGCGCGCATCGGGAGAGAGTCAATACCTGCTGGAACTAATTATTGGTGTATCTCTGTGCAAATAACAGAGGTCTTGCGGCAACCTCGCGACGGACCTTGACGGAGCGGAATCATGCGCATTGCCGAAATGAACTGGATGCAAGTCGAACAGCACGTGACGCGGGACCGCCGGGCTGTGCTGCCGCTGGGGTCCACGGAACAACACGCCCAGTTGAGCCTCTGCGTCGACGCGATCCTCGCGGACCGCGTTTCGGTTGAGGCCGCCCAGCCGCTCGATGTGCCGGTGTTTCCGGCAATCAGTTACGGGCTGACTCCCAGCTTTGTCGACTACGCCGGAACGGTGACGCTGCGGCTTTCCACGCTGTGCGCACTCGTCTGCGACGTGCTCGACGGCATGGTGCGCTCGGGCTTCCGGCAGATTGTCGTTGTCAATGGTCACGGCGGCAACGCGCCGGCCCACGGCGCGGTTCTCGAGTGGCTCGACACCCATCGCGGCGTGCAGGTGAAGTGGCACAACTGGTACAACGCGCCGCTGACCTGGGCCAAGGTGACGGCGATCGATCCGGTGGCCTCACATGCCTCCTGGATGGAAAATTTTCCCTGGACACGACTGCCCGGGATCACACCGCCGGCGACCCCGAAACCGGTGCTGGACCTTGCCCGCTACCAGCGCCTTGATGCGGGGGCGAAGAAGGCACTCGTCGGCGATGGCAATTTCGGCGGTCTGTATCAGCGGTCGGATGTCGACATGTTGGCCATCTGGGATGTCGCCGTTGCTGAAACCCGGACCCTAATTGCGGCGGACTGGGATTAGTGTTCTGCATCGAGGATTCGTCGCAGAACGTTCGCCTGTGCGCAAGCATCCACTTTCAACAACGATCTTCTGACTCAGCCCCCTCTAGGTGCTCGCCTTTATCATCCAGCGCCTGTTGCAAGCCTTGGTGGTCATGCTCGTCATCTCGGTGCTGGTGTTCACGGTGTCTACGCAGTAGGCAATCCTATCGATGTGATGATTTCCCCCGATGCCACGCAGCAAATTCGCGAGCAGGCCATTCGTGCGTATGGGTTCGATCAGCCGTTGTGGCTGCAGTACTTCACGTTTCTTGAACGGCTTGCCATGGGCGACTTCGGCCGCTCGTTCGTCTACAACACGCCCGTACTGGGCCTTATCCTGTCGCGCCTACCCGCCACCCTGGAAATCACGCTGGCGGCGGTGATCGGGGCGACATTGCTTGGCATTCCGCTGGGTATGTATGCCGGGTACCGTCCCGACAGCCCTCTGTCGAAGTCGATCATGGCGTTCTCCGTGCTCGGGTTCTCGGTGCCCACCTTCTGGATCGGGCTCATTTTGATCTTCACGTTCGCCGTCAACCTCGGCGTGCTGCCCGCGGGCGGACGGGGTGAGACCGTGCCGTTTCTGGGTGTCGAGTGGAGTTTTTTCACGCTGAACGGCCTGTCTCACATGTTGTTGCCTTCACTCAATCTGGCGCTGTTCAAGTTGGCCTTGATGATCCGCCTCGCGCGCTCCGGAACCCGCGAGGTGATGCTCACCGACACGGTTCGTTTCGCGCGCGCGGCAGGCGAGAGCGAATGGACGATCCTGCACGGCCATGTGCTGCGGCTGATCGCGATTCCGCTCGTCACAGTCTTCGGGTTGGAGTTCGGTTCGACACTGGCCTTCGCGGTAGTGACCGAAACGATCTTTTCGTGGCCCGGAGTCGGCAAGCTGATTATCGATTCGATCTCGACCTTGGACCGTCCCGTGATGGTCGCTTATCTGATGCTCGTCGCGCTGGTGTTCATCATGATCAACCTGACCGTGGATATTGCATACGTCGCACTTGATCCGCGCCTGCGTGCGCGGAAAACGAGATGACCAGTACCGTCGATGCGCGTCCCGTAGTCAGCCCGCTCAAACTCTTCCTCACCGAGTTTGGCGAGAGCCGCGTGTCCGTTGTCGCAGTCGTGGTGCTCGGGTTGATCATCCTTCTCGCCATTGCCGCGCCGCTGATCACGCCGCAGAATCCGTACGATCTGGCCTCGCTTGTGCTCACCGATGCACGCCGCCCGCCCGGCTTTGTTGGGAGCAAGGGCTTCACCCACTGGCTCGGCACGGATGCGCAGGGGCGGGACCTGTATTCGGCCATTGTGTACGGTCTGCGAGTTTCGATTCAGGTCGGGCTGATGGCTGGCGCGATCGCCTTGGCGCTGGGCGCCACGCTGGGGACCCTGGCGGGCTTCGCCGGTGGGCGCGTTGAGACGCTCATCATGCGGATCGTCGATCTGCAGTTGTCGTTTCCCGCCATCCTGCTGGCACTGGTGCTTGCGGCGCTGCTCGGGCAAGGGAAGTGGCAACTGATCGCGGCGCTGGTGGCGGCGCAGTACGCTTATTTTGCCCGCACCGCACACGGCGCCGCAACGGGCGAGCGTTCCAAGGACTACGTCGAGGCGGCTCTGTCGATACCGCTCAGTTCTGCGCGCGTTGCCTTTCGGCATGTGCTGCCCAATTGCCTGCCACCCCTGATCGTGGTGGCCACCGTGCAGGTGGCCAACTCCATCGCGCTGGAAGCCACACTGTCGTTTCTCGGTCTTGGACTGCCAGTTTCGGAACCTTCGCTTGGAATGCTGATTGCCAACGGATTCCAGTACATGTTGTCGGGCCGCTACTGGATTTCGATCTATCCCGGCATCGCACTCATCACGCTGATCGTCGTGATCAATCTGGTCGGGGATCAGGTCCGCGATCAGCTCAACCCGCGGCTGAAGCGATGAGGGCCGCGGGCTGTCTCAAGGCGCTCGCCCCACTGGGGGGGAGCCGCGCGCAGCGCCGCTCGGGGAGGAGCACACAGGCACGCTGCTGACGGTGCGCGATCTCGCCACGCATTTCGCCACGCGCGCCGGAGTGGCGAAGGCCGTCGATGGGGTGTCATTCGATGTGCGAGCCGGTGAGATTGTCGGCCTAGTCGGCGAATCCGGTTCCGGCAAGAGCGTGACCGGTTATTCGATCCTGGGACTCATCGATCCGCCGGGGCGCATTACGGGCGGGTCGATCAGGCTGGACGGGCAGGAACTGGTCGGGCTGTCGCACCATCGATTCAGGACGCTGCGCGGCCGCCGGATCGCGATGGTATTTCAGGATCCGATGAGTACGCTCAATTCGGTACTGAAGGTGTCCGACCAGATGCAACTTGCAATACAGGCCCATGGCAATCCCGACCACGCGGAGATGCGTCGGCGCTGTATCGAGGCGCTGGCCAAGGTCGGCATTCCCGACCCGGAGCGCCGGCTCGATGCTTATCCGCATGAGTTGTCGGGTGGCATGCGGCAGCGCGTAGCGATTGCCATCGCCTTCCTCAATCATCCGGGGCTTGTCATCTGCGACGAGCCGACCACAGCGCTCGATGTTTCCATTCAGGCGCAGATCCTCGTCGAAATGAAAACGCTGGTGCGAGAGGCGGGCGTGAGCCTGATCTGGATCAGCCATGACTTGGCCACCGTCTCGGTGCTCGCCTCGCGGTTGCTCGTCATGTATGCGGGTCGCCTGATCGAGCAAGGGCCCACCGACGAGGTGCTCAGGCGGCCGCGCCATCCCTATACGCAAGGTCTGATCGACAGCCTCCCTTCGCGGGCGCCACCCGGTCGCGATCTCGTCCAGATTCCCGGTGCAACGCCATCGCTGACCGCCTTGCCCTCCGGCTGCGCGTTCAAGGCGCGCTGTACTTATGCTACCAGCGCCTGCGATACGCCTCCAGCCGAGACATTCGAGAATGGGCGAATCTGGCGCTGCTACAACCCGCTGAATATTGGCGCCGTGGCAAAGGTGCTGGCATGAGCGGCTTCATCAGTCTCGCCGGTATCACGCGCCGTTTCACATCGGTGCCGCCGTTCACGGAGCGGCTGGCCAAACGCTTGACCGGAGCGAAAGCATCGGCGACCGTGGTTCATGCGGTCGAAGGTGTATCGCTGCGCATCGCGAAGGGCGAAACACTCGGGCTGGTCGGCGAGTCCGGCTGCGGCAAATCCACGCTGGGACGCGTTGCAGCCGGCATTCTCGAGGCGAGCATGGGTGCCGCTGATCTCGCCGGCGAGCCCGTGATGGTCGCCGGGCGCAAACACACCACGCGCATCCAAATGGTGTTTCAGGACCCGTTTGCGTCGCTGAACCCGCGAATGCGTGTCGGTGACATCATTGCCGAGGGTCCGCTCGTGCATGGGCTGATCCGCAAGGCCGAGGCCAAGAGCGATGTCGCGCGCTGGCTTGCGGCTGTCGGTCTCGACGCGGCAGCGGCCGAACGGTTCCCGCACCAATTCTCAGGCGGTCAGCGCCAACGCGTTGCCATTGCCCGCGCGCTGGCGATGCGGCCCGATGCGCTGGTCTGCGATGAGCCCGTAGCATCCCTTGATGTATCGATCCAGGCACAGATCATCAACCTGTTCCTGCAACTTCGGCGCGAATTGAATCTCACCATGCTGTTCATCAGCCACGATCTCAGCGTTGTCCGCCATGTCAGCGACCGAGTGGCCATCATGTATCTGGGCCGGATAGTCGAAATGGGTCCGACCGAGGAGATTTTTGCCGCCCCCCGGCACCCTTATACGCGCGCGTTGCTCGACAGCGCGCCACGCCTCGCTGCCGACGGCGCGCCAGCGCAGGAGATCCGGCCGATCCGCGGCGAACTTCCCTCGCCACTCAACCCACCATCGGGCTGCGCGTTTCACCAGCGATGCCCGTTCGCACAGGATCGCTGCAAACGGGAGCTTCCGAGCTTGCAGCCCTCGAGTGCCTTGCACGAAGCGGCGTGCCACTTTCCACTGGAGGCTCTACAACATGACTGAGGAAATCCTACGAGACGACCAACCCTGGGCCTGGCCGGAAGCGGAATGGCGACGCCGCGTCAACCAGGTCCGCGCGGGGCGCAGTCTGCGACCGCCAACCTGGCCGGGCGGTGCCCGCTGCGCGGTTGCGCTTTCCTTTGACAGCGACCACGAAACCAACGAGTTGCGCGATGGCGGTCGCTCGATTGGCCGGATGTCATGGGGTCAATACGGCAACCGCGTCGGCGTTCCGCGCATTCTCAAGCTCCTGAAGAAGTCGAGTATTCCCGCGACGTTCTTCGTGCCCGCCGTCACCGCGCTGCTCTACCCGGACGAGCAACGGCGTGTCATCGCGGAAGGGCACGAAATTGGATTGCACGGCTGGATTCATGAGGTCAATTCCGGTCTGCCCGAGAAGGACGAACGGGAGCTTCATCTACGCGCGGCGGAAACGCTGACCGGGATCACGGGTACTCGCCCCGTCGGCATGCGCACGCCCTCCTGGGATTTCTCGTCCGCCACGCTCACCATTCAGCGCGAGATGGGTCTCCTCTACGATTCCTCCCTGATGGCCGACGAAGATCCTTACGAGTTGAACCAGGATGGTGAGCCAACCGGAATTGTGGAACTGCCCGTCGAGTGGATCAGGGACGACGCGATCTATTTCAACATGAACCGGTTCCAGGCCTTGCGGCCCTATACTCCACCACCCGCCGTGCTGGACATTTTCCGACGTGAGTTCGATGGGACGTATGAAGATGGCGGCCTCTTCGTGCTAACCATGCATCCGCATGTCATCGGCTACCGCTCGCGCTTGTTCATTCTGGAAGAACTGATCCTGCACATGCAGTCGAGACCGAGCGTCTGGTTTGCAACCCACCGTGACGTAGCGTTGCACGCGAAGGCCCAAATGTAGCTTTCTTGGCGCTGGCGCGTGACGTCGCTCGATCCCAAAGCAAATAGTCCGTGCGCGACTTTCGCGCGACTTTTTGAACGCCCTGAACACGGTTGAACGAAAATTGAGCAGCGGACGTACCGGAAACAAATTAATAAACAAATACCTGGTTCTTTAAGTCCAATCCTACGAACCAGGGGTCGTGGGTTCAATTCCTGCCGGGCGCGCCAATCAATCAATGGCTTGCGGAAATGCGGGCCCTCTTCCTTTACGGGTAATGCCGGGGTAACCCGTGGCGCCTGCACTTGCGAGCGGCTTAATAACGTGGCCAAGACGCGCGAAACGGAAGTGTGAAATGCGATGGGCTGTCACGCCTCGTTTGTAACCTTATCGGTGCGAATCGGCAGTCTCCAGTTGGCCGGGACGAAATGGCAGGTGTAGCCGTCAGGATATCGTTCGTTGCAGGTAATCCTGATGCTCGGGTTCGGCCTGCCAGAAATCGCTTGCTGGAACGACTTCGGTAACAAACTTATTGGGCCACGGGCCCGAAGCATCGACGTCGGCGATCGTGTCTTCGGCAATCCGCTTCTGCTCGTCGGTGGTGTAGAAGATCGCCGATCGATAGCCGGTCCCGACGTCGTTGCCCTGGCGATTGCGCGTGCTCGGGTCGTGAATCTGGAAGAGGAACTTGAGAATCTGCCGATAGCTGACGCGTGCAGGATCAAAGATGATCTCGACCGCTTCGCCATGTGTGCCATGATTGCGATAGGTAGGGTGGGAGGCACTGCCGCCCGTGTAGCCCACCCGCGTCGACAGAACGCCGTCGTATCGGCGAATAAGGTGTTGCACGCCCCAGAAGCAGCCGCCGGCAAGAACGGCACGTTCCTCGGTCATTGGACGTTCTCCACTTGGTTCAAGTAAGCCGCATAACCCTCGGCCTCCATATCGTCGCGATGAATGAACCGCAGCGAGGCTGAGTTGATGCAATAGCGCAACCCGCCGCGGTCCGTCGGACCGCCGGGAAACACGTGCCCGAGATGGCTGTCACCGTGCGCCGAACGCGCCTCGGTGCGGATCATGCCGTGCGTGGTGTCCCGCCGTTCGTTGACATTGGCAGGTTCAATGCGCTTGGTAAAGCTCGGGCAGCCGCACCCCGAGTCAAACTTGTCGGACGACGCGAACAGCGGCTCGCCCGACACGATGTCGATGTAGATGCCCGGCTCGTTATCCAGATACTCTCCGGTCCCGGGGCGCTCGGTGCCGCTTTGCTGCGTTACGCGATACTGCTCCGGGGAGAGCCTTGAGATGGCGTCGGGGTCCTTGCTGAACGTTCGCATTTTCTTCTCCTCTCGGAAGTGTATGAAGTGAATGTCGAGCCCGTGAAACAAGCTTCATGTACGGCGAGTACTTTCCAAAAAAATGATAACGAGAATGTCGATTCCGTTGCCCCTCGTTCGACCAGTAAGTAGAGCCGGGGCCCAGCCGGTCGAAACCGCCAGGTGCCCACTCCAACCCCGAAACCTAACGGAGATATCACGATGCGATTCATGATGATAGTCAAGCACGCCGAGAAGCAAGGCCCTCCGCCCAAGCAGCTGATGGATGCCATTGCGAAGCTCGCCGAAGAGGAGACCAAAGCCGGCACGATGCTCGGCAGCGGGGGGCTGGGGCCAACTTCGCAGGGCGCCCGCGTCCGGCTTTCCGGGGGGCGGGTGACCGTGACCGACGGGCCTTTCGCCGAGACCAAGGAGGTTGTCGGCGGCTATGCGCAGTTTGAGTTGAACTCGAAGGAAGAGGCGATCGAATCGGCGGTCCGCTTCATGGAACTTCACAAGAAGCACTGGCCGGGCTGGGAGGGCGAGACCGAGGTTCGTCAGATGTTCGGGCCGGAAGACTTCTGTTCCAAGGCATAGGAGCGGTCACGAGCAGGCTGGCGTAGCGAATGAACTCGCACCGTAGTCAATTCGTAACGCAGGCGTCGTAAGTAACTGATATTGGAAAATAATATGCTCGGCACCGGCCCTACGAACCAGAGGCTCCCTGCGCGAGCTCGTGCGCGGACCGCGCTCGAGTTCCGGCGCCTCTCCCCGAAACGGATCGGATGAGCTGTACACAAAAAAGTAGCAGCGCCGTTTTGCGTACCCCCTGCATTGCACTGCATTCGACTGCGATGGCGAAGGGCTCGGATGCGCAGGGCCCAGTGGCTTGCGAGAAGTGATCCAATGTCCTCGGATTTGATTCGCTGTCGCTTGTACCGTGTCCCTTCGCGCCTGGGCCGCTTAACTACTTTGATACGCAAGCGCTTCTGGGTCAGGTTGCGCCCCCCAGCAACCACTACTTCAAATCCACGGCTTACGTGAATTCGTAAGTCGTTACTGTTTTTACCCCGCAACTAACTTCGATTCGATCCTTGCATGGCAGGCATGCGTCGTGTTCCGCAGTTGGCGCGAACGAGCAACTCCAGCGAGGTGTGAGTCGGGGGAGCCCGGGCCTGGTTTGGGATGGTCGTAGACGATATCGTCGCAATGCTCTCATTGGAGACCGTCGGCTATTATTCGGACGAGCCTGCGTCAGCCCCGGTTCGAGCGCCAGATCGAGACGATGATCCAGACACTGTTGAAGAACGCGCCGATGTAGCCTATCAACCCGAGCGCGGTGAACAGGTGCACGCCGAACAGCGTCGGCCCGGCCTGCACGGTCATCACGATCGAAGAGCCGATCACCAGCGAGGCGGTCATGATGCCGATCGTGATGCGATCGATCGTGGCGTCGAGCTTGCGCCCGAAGGTGTCCAGGCGTTTCAGATCGAGATCGACCCGCATATTGCCGCGGCGCGCATCGCGCACCAGCCGCGCCAGATCGCGCGGTACCGAACTCAGCAGGCCGAAGAACTGCCCGAGAGTGGACTGGCCGCGCCGCATCACCGCGCCGGGCTGGTAGCGCTCGGCGATCGCCTGGTCGAGAAAGGGGCGCAGGCGCTCGACCAGCCGGAACTCCGGGTCGTACTGGCGGCCCAGTCCCTCGAGCGAGATCAGCGCCTTGAACATCATGGTCAGATCCGCCGGCATGACGATCGAATGCTCGCGCATGATCGACGCCACCCGGTGCAACAGCGCGCCGATGCGCAGGTCCTTGAGCTGCACGTCTGCGTAGTCGAAGGCGAGCTCGCCGACATCGGCGGCGAGCGCGGCCTCGTCCGCCAGCGCTTCCCCCGACCATTGGAGCATCACCTCGAGCATTTCCTCCTCGTCGTGCCGGGCAAGGCCCGCGAGCAGATCGACGATCTGGTGGCGGCGGGTGGGCGTGAGCCGCCCCACCATCCCGAAGTCGATCATGGCGATGCGGTTGCCCGGCAGGTAGAGCACGTTGCCCGGGTGAGGGTCGGCGTGAAAGAAGCCGTCCACCAGGATCATCTTGAGCACCGCGTCGGCGCCGCGCGCCGCGAGCAGCTTGCGGTCGAGCCCGGCCGCCTCGATCGCCGCCAGGTCGTGGCCGCGGATGCCCTCTACGTGCTCCTGCACGTTCATCACCGCGCTGGTCCATTCCCAGTAGACGCGCGGGATCAGGATGTCGGCGTCGCCAGCGAAGTTCCGCGCGAAGCGGTCGATGTTCTGCGCCTCGACCGCGAGATCGAGCTCGCGTGCGAGCGAGCGGGCGAACTGCGCAACGACGAGCGTCGGCTGGTAACGCCGCGCTTCCGGCATCTCGTTTTCGATCAGCTGGGCGAGGTAGCCGAGGATGCGCAGGTCGGCGTCGATCTTCGCCTGGATGTCGGGGCGGCGGATCTTGAGGATGACCGGCGCGCCGTTCGCGAGCCGCGCGCGGTGGATCTGGGCGATCGAGGCCGAGGCGTAGGGCGTGCGCTCCAGGTCGACGAACACGTCGAAGGGGGAGCGGCGGAGAGCCTGCTCGACCTGCGGCAGCAATGTCTCGAAGGGTAGCGGCGCCGCCTGGCTCTGCAGCTTGCCGAGCTCCGCGATCCAGCTTTGCGGGAGCAGGTCCTCGCGGGTGGACAGCATCTGCCCGAGCTTGACGAAGGTCGGCCCGAGCTGCTCGAGCGCGATGCGCAGGCGCTCGTGCAGGTCGAGGCGCGAGACTTCGCCGGTCTCGCCCCAGTGCAGGATCTGGCCGGCGCGCTCGAGGATCGTGCTGACGCCGATGCGTCGGACGAGATCGCCCAGCCCGTGGCGAATGAAGACCGAGCTGATCTCGTGCAGGCGCCCGAGATCGCGAACGACGCTCAGCGCCTCCCAGGCCATAGGAGGCGCCTACGTGGATTTCTTGCCGGAGGCTTGATCGCGCAGCGCGTCGGCTACCCCGGCGAGCACGCCGCTCGCAATCAGGGCCATGCGTGTGCCGTAGGTGCGAGCCGCGTCGAAGCCCGAGCTGGCGCCCTCCCGATAGCTGCTGCCCATGCGCAACGCCAGCTCGTTCATGACGGTAGCCATGCGCACGCCGGCGTCGGCGCCCACGCGCTGGGTATGCAACGCCAGTTCGAGCAGCTCGCGCCGGAGGTTGCCGGTGGCGGCCTGCGCGACGCGGTTCGCCGTGACGACGTAGTCCTCCTGCATCTTGCGCAGGCTTGCCAACGCCTCCTTCAGGTCGTTGTCGGTGTAGTCCTTTCCCCGCGCCGCGAGTTGTTCGAGCGCGCTGTGGGCCGCCTGGGCCGACTGCACCAGCGCCTGATCGAGCCCCTTGATCGCCTCGGCGAACGCCTGACGCGCATCCTCGCCCTGCCGGGAAGTATCGAACACCGTGCCGCCGGACATGGCGCGCACGACCTCCCGCATGCCCTCGGGATCGACCCGTCCCTGCTGCAGGGCCTGCGTGGTCATTTCTCTCACGCGCTCGCGGATCGCCTGATCGTCCTCCGGCGCGGCCGCCCCCGCGTTTTCTGCTGGTGTCATCGGTTCTGTCATGGCGCTGTCCTCCTGTCGTGCGTGTGGCAACGGATGAACCCGGCCCCGACGTCGGACCTACCGCAATTATAGGCAGCCGCGTGGTCCCTACGCGGACCACCCGTACTGCTGCAGGGGGACGGTACTTTGGTGACCACGCCTCATCCGAGTGGCGCGGATGCGGTGGTGGTGATCAACATCGATTCTGCAAACCCAGCGCTCCTGACATTTTCGACCGACCTGACACCTGCCGGTCAGATTAGCGTTCGCGTTGTCCCGGTACCGCCGGGAGTCCTTTGGTAGCGCTGGCTCTGCTAATCGCGCTGAGTTCGACGCGTCGAAAGGTCCGTTGGCGGTGGTCCTTCGCGTCTCGGCGGTTATTAATAACTACCTGATTCGTAATCGCTTCTGGGTCAGGTTGCACACCCCCGCAACCAAATTAATCAAGTCTTTAGCCCAGACTTTTGCGCTGGGCTTTTGCTTTTCGGGGCGTCTGTGTAGGCGGTGTGTAGGTTTTGCCGGACAACCAATGCGGCCGAACCGTGCATTAGGGCCGCGTAAATACCCTTGCTGAAAGGGCGACGCTTGCCAGGAGAAATGACGGGGCATCTAGTCGAAAGGCATTGCGCCCATTCGTTGCGGATGGTCTTACGAAAACGGGGCAGGTCAGTCCAGCGTGACTCCATCAAGCATGCCATCGCCCCACGCGATAGGTGATATCGAAATATATAGGCTTCTCAGATGTTAGTTCAAGCCCTATCTTGATCACACGGATCTTTCGTGGAAATGGAAATGAACAGCTCAGCTGCCGCAGTGATCGTCCGCCCCACCCTTCGCCTCGACGTGGAGAATGCACCCGAAGCGGCGGTGAGCGCCGGCGCTCGTCAGATCGCGCTGACCACCAGCGGTCGCCGGCACGGGCAGGTCACGCGCCTCGTTAGCCCCGATATCGGCGAGCTGATCAAGCCTTTCGTGTTCCTGGATCACGTATCCCTCCCGGGGCCAATCCTATGCTTGCCTCCGATCCGGTCGAACCGCAGAATCCGGATGAACCGACATGGAGAATGCAATGATGCGAGAACTCTCATTGCGAGACGAATTAAGACGTCCACAAATCCGCGCCAGGTCGAATGACTAACGCGAGAACATGCCCTCCGCAATGACGCTGGACGACCTGCGGGGTTACGCCGTAGCGCGTACGCTTTTCGAGCCCACCAGTCTCCGAAAAGCCATCGACACGCTTGGCTTCATCCAGGCGGACCCTATTCGCGCCCCGGCGCGGGCACAGGACCTGACGCTCAGGCATCGCGTCATCAGCTACCAGGCCGGCGATCTCGAGCGTAAGTACCCCCGCCTTCCGATCGAGGAGGATTTCTTCGTCAACTATGGATTTCTTCCACGCAGATATCAGGTGTTGATGCATCCGCGCATCGCACGCACGCCATGGAAAACGACGACGACCAAGCGAGCGCGAGCGATCCTTGATTTTGTGCGTGAACGTGGATCAGTGCATCCGCGTCAGGTCGATCAGCAGTTTGCGCATGGCAGCGAAACCAACTATTGGGGTGGGTCTTCAAATGCGACCACGCGCTTGCTCGACGACATGCACTATCGCGGTCTGCTGCGTGTGACGCGACGCGACAAGGGCATTCGTGTCTATGCCGCGCACGAGCACGCACCGGCTCCCGCAGATGCCGACGAGCTGCGTCGCCGCATCGATACACTGGTCGACGTGATTGTGTCCAAGTACGCGCCGTTGCCGGCCACGAGACTGAGACCCCTGCTATACCGCTTGCGCTACGGTGTCCCGCGGCTGGTCGACGACCTTGATGGCGCACTGGCTCGAGTGAAGCAGCGACTCGCCCATGCACGAATCGATGGCGTCGACTGGTGCTGGCCGGAGGCCGAGCAACCGAAGGGCCTTCGCCATGAATTGACCGATCAGGTGCGGCTGCTCGCTCCATTCGACCCTATCGTATGGGACCGGAATCGTTTCGAATTGCTCTGGGGATGGCCCTACCGTTTCGAGGCGTATGCGCCCGCCTCTCAGCGAAAGTTCGGTTACTACGCGCTGCCATTGTTATGGCACGACAAGGTTATCGGCTGGGCCAACTTATCGGTAAATGCCGGCGCGTTGGTGAGCGTATTCGGCTACGCGCACCGTACGCCCCAAGGTCGCGGATTCCGGCACGAATTGGAAACGGAATTGGAACGGATGCGGGCGTTTCTGAACGTGCCCAGTGACTCCCCGGACATCTTCTGAGCCGGATCTGCATCCGAAATCGCCATAGCCCTGCCGAAGCCGAACGGGACGTCAGCCAAGCGCGAAGGCCGATCGCAAGCAACGCACATAGGATGTATTCGGCTACGAGAACACCGGCTCCAGGAGAGTAAAACTCCGACCAAAGGCGTCGGGGAGCCGCAGGTGCGATCCGAATCGTGCCACGAATCAGATTACGCCGCAAGGGGCGCGAATTCCTTGGGGGCCCTTGGCCGTGCAAACCGATACTTGTCCCAATTGCACCCCAGATTTCAGTAGGTGGAACCTTACGGCGAATAGCGCCGAAACCTGACAAGCCCATGGAATGAGGTCCGCCAGAATAGGCGGCACCACTGAATTCGTGCTGCAATCCACATGCGCTCATCCGCGATTTACTGAAACCCGATGATTGAATCGCTATTGCTCGCCGCCACACGGGTGTTGACCTTCGCCCAGCAACAACCGTTGACCAACGCCAGCGGCTTCTTCTTCGAGCGCGAGGGACGACTGTTCCTGGTGACCAGCCGGCACGTGCTGATGGACGAGCCGAGCAAGCACTTTCCAGATCGCATCGAGATCGAACTGCACATCGAAGCGGACAATATGGCGAAGTCCACTGGGTTCTCAATTCCACTATATCGCGATGGCAAGAGCATCTGGCGCCAGGGCCTAGACGTTGCCGGAGCCGTCGACGTGGCTGTCATCGAGATCGAACGCGCCGCGCTCCCCAGACGACGGTTCACCGCGCCTTCACCCCTTCGCATCTGCCCGGCACGGGCGACCAGATTGAGGTCGGCACATCCCTGCTAATGGTGGGTTTTCCGCTCGGCTTCCACGACACACTGCACCACATGCCGGTCGTGCGTCACGCGGTAGTGGCGTCTTCGTTCGGCCTGCGCTTCCAGGGTCACGGCTATTTTCTCACCGATGCGCGCACCCACCGCGGCACCAGTGGCGCGCCCGTCGTAATGCGCGCGAAAGAGCAAGAACCGGTGCACTCTGAACTTCCGTGGATGCTCCTCGGCGTGCACTCCGCGGTAATCGATGTGGGGACGCGCGACTTGAACATCGACGAAGCACTGGGGCTCAACTGCGCCTGGTACGCCGACATCCTGCTGACTCTGACCGAAGGCTGACCCTCAAATGAAGCCGCTGTCCGGCCGAGACGCGGAGACACTCCAGCGAATGCTGGTATCGGCCTGTGCCGTTGTAGCGATCGTCGACTCGCGGGTGTGACTCCCCACGCCGACTAGTCCGCTTGTCAATGGGCCGCCGTGGGCTCGCACGGAAGTGCCCTCCCACCGGCCTTTTGGCCCTGAGTTACGAGCAGCGACGAACACAGGCGTTGTGTCGCCCAAAGCCGCATCCTAGCTCCGTTAAGCGCGCATGAATCTACATTCGGATTACCCATTCTGGCTGATCAAGGAAGGCGTCCTAGGTGGCTTTCCGTCGCTCGCCCGAGACCTCTCGACCGATGTGCTCATCATCGGCGGAGGCATCAGTGGCGCCCTGATCGGTAACAAGCTGGTGCAAAACGGCATTGCGACCACGATTGTTGCGCGTCCAGACGGCATCCTTGGTGATGTTGACGACCACGACGTCGGGCGCGCCGAACTGGAACAACCCGCTGTAGTGGACGCGGATCCCCGGCGATGATCTCCGGGACCAGTTCCTCGTCAAAGACCCACGTGCGTGACCATCGCGAGACGCGGCTGGATCTTGTTGAACATGTAGCCGACGGCGTAATGGGGACTGTGGGCCTGGTCGATCGTCGTGTTGAGGGATGACGGGCGGCATGCCGAACTTCAACGACTGGAGGTTGGCCGTGTCGGGCTGCACTTCGGTCACGAACACGTCCACGCCCTTCGCCAGCTCCAGCGAGAGCTCGTCGGGTCGGCTGTCGCCGGTCCAGACGAACGACAGCCCATTCCAGTCGAGCCGGTAGGCCGAGGCGCCATCCTTGAGGTGCGATCGCCGCCAGTGGCGGATGACGACGCCATCCTTGTTGTAGCAAACCCCGTTGTCGTCGCGGAAATCGAATTCGTTGACCTCGACCTCGTAGCCATCGCCGATGGGCAGGCGTTGAAGGAGTCCGTGTGCCACTGGGTCATCATCTTCATGCCGTCGATCATGTGCTTGATGCCATCCTTCGGGGTCCGGCCGACGGCCCATGGACCGCAAAGGCTTCCAGCGCCCCATCCACGGGGCGAAGGCGAAGAGATAGGGAAGGTCCGCGTAGTGATCGACGTGGAGATGTGTGAAGAAAATATCGTTGACCGTCTGCAACGGCACGGCCATCGCGATGATGTTGCGCATGCAGCCGGAGCCGAAATCGAAGAAGAACCGATTGCCGTTGCCCAGTTCGACCATGATGCAGGTGCCGGCCTGCGCGCGGGTGACCGGGATCGGCGTGCTGCCGATGAAGGAGATCCGCATTTCGTCGGGGCCGATCTGCTCCTGACCCGGGTAATAGATGTTGTTGCTGACGAGATAGGGCGTCGGCCGGTAATACGGCGGAAGGGTGATCCCGCCGCCCGGCACGCCGCCATAAGGGTTTTGCCTGGACCGCGACTGGCGCTCGTCGGCCGCCTGCGCCGGCGATACCGCAGCCGTGGAAGAGCCGCGGCTCCGGCCAGACCCGCCGCTTTGATCGCGTCGCGGCGACTCATCGTCGTTGACCGGTCCCGGCTACATCACTCGGGCTGTGTCCGTCTTTAGGATCAGGATAGAAGTGCCGCTTTTTGGCAAATTGTACGGCGAGACTCACCGTCTGCAACTGGCCCGCAAGCTGACGCGATCCGCCAGATTGCGATTAATCCGGACTTTCCCTCGTGAGCTTCAATAACCGAGCCATTGCAAACGCGACCAGGGCCCCTAGGCACTGAGCGGCCACGAACGCAGCAACGTGACTCCGGTGAAATACCGGTGAACGTGGGCGTGAAGGCTCGCGCGAGTGTCACGACCGGATTGGCGAATGAAGTCGAAGCCGTAAACCAATAGGCTCCGCAAATATAGGCGGCAACGGCGGCCGCCACGGCGACGATGCCAAACCTGCGGGCGCCGATGATCGTCAGCACAGCCCAATGTTGCAACGCCTTCGGCCAGCCATGGCCGAGTCCACTGCGGGTGTTGACCGAGGGCGCCCAGAAGAGACAAGGTCGAACATCGCGTGAGCGAGCGCACGCCGGCGAAAGCGGCGATGCATCTCGATCGCGACGCAGAGGAGCTCGGTCGTCGTCACTCCCCCTTCGACCGCGCGAGCAGCGCTGACCAAGGGATTGAAGTGCGCTCCCGAAACCGGCGCGAACGCGAGGATCAGGACGAAGAGGCCGCAGCCGGTCGCAACGCTGTTGGCGAGCAGCGGCAATGCCGTCGTTGCCAGCTGCCAGGCGCTCGCCCATCGTGCCGGAGCCAACGACGACGGCAAGCAGCAGCGCGGTACCGACGAACTCTGCAAGGGCGCGCGGCCCAGACTGGTCACGATGGCCGGCGGCCGATTCGTCGAGGTTCCTCTTGAGAGCAAGACGATCGAGCTTCGCCAGCGGCAAGCTCGTGAGCAGTCGAATGCGAGTAAGGAGCATGTGGCAGGCATCGGAGAAAGCCCGCCGCTTGCGCGTCGTCGGTTTCTTCTACGGCGGCCGGGTCGGGAATGCCCCAATGCGCGGTCATCGGCTGCCCCGGCCACACGGGGCATACCTCGCCCGCCGCGTTGTCGCAGACGGTGATGACGAAGTCCATCTGCGGAGCATCGGGTTTGGCGAATACATCCCAAGCCTTGCTCGAGAATCCTTCAGTCGGCATTCCGCTGGGACTCGAGCAGCTCGAGCGCCAACGGATGGACGCGACCCTTGGGTCGAGAGCCAGCGGAGTACGCATTGAAACGACCCTTGCCAACTCGCCAGGATGGACTCCGCCATGATGCTGCGCGCGGAGTTCCCGTGCACAGGAACAGCACGTTGTATGGGCCTGTCCCCTGTCACGCGCAGCAGGCCTTCTTCACGGCGGCCGGCCTGGCGCGGTTGCTCGCCGGTCCGCAACATTGCGTCGCGGTGATCCCGCACGCGCTGACTTCCGCCGGCTCGTCCGCGTCGCCGTAGACGCGGGACGCTGTCGAGGGTGTGGAACGCTTCCCAGGCAATACCCTGGGGTCCTTGGTCCAGTGCTTATTGCCGCGCGCATAGCAGCAATTGACGTTGGGCTCGTCGAACACCTTCTCCGGGTCGGCCGCAGCGAACTGGTGCGGATCGCCGCGCAGCTCCTCAGCCGATTCCGCCTGCAACCCGAGGTGGTTCAAACCGGTTCGTGACGTTCGATGCGAGATCGCGAAATTCACGCGAGGCTCGTCGAGCATCCACTTTGCGTAGTCGGGCTTTTCGACCGACGGCGGCATGCCGAACAGGTCGGAATAGAAACGAATGCTCGCGGCGAGGTCGGGCACGCCGAGGTGACATGGAATCTGCGCATCACTTGCTCCTTTTGCGCGCGGATGTGGGCTTGCATGCGGACGGCGCGCACTCCGTGACGCATGCTTCGCCGCCGCTCGCGCGGCAGCAGTTTTCGGTGAGGTAGCCGATGAGGCCGTTCATCGCCGCGACGTCCGGCCGATACCAGATGAAACGGCCGTCGCGGCGGTCCTCGATGAGGCCCGCGTTCGCGAGCTCCTTGAGGTGGAAGGAAAGCGTGGCCGGCGGAAGCTTGAGATCGAGCGCGATCGCGCCTGGAGTGAGTCCGTCGCGCGCATGCTCGACGAGCAAGCGAAAGATCGCGAGGCGGGTCTCCTGGGCGAGCGCCGCGAGTGCGGTCACTGCCCGGGCGGTGTCGGTAATGGGCTGCATCCGCAGTTGACGTTGTTCCATAATTCCAAGATTATAGAAATGAAGGGCGATGTCAAGACCCACCCACGTCGTGCCCAAGGCGCCACGAATTCGCGCAGCGCCGGCAGCCGACAGTAAGCTGCGCGCCGCGATCTCCTAAGCTTGAGCGTCCGCGACGCGTGCCACGGTGATCGGGTGGGTCCGCGGGCGATCGCTGATGATGAACCTGCGTCGATTCCATCGTGATCTCCTCCGGTGGAAGGAGATCCCACTGTGCGCGGACCGCCGGCGCGGACGTTCATCCGGGTCAAGATCGCCGCGTGCTACGACCGGTACTGCTTCCAGGTTCCTTCGCCGAGGCGGCAAAATCGAAGGCGGCGACTCCTTGGGTCAATACAATCGCATCACCAGGTAGATGGTGTCGTTCGGCGTGGGCAACCAGTTGGCTTCTTTTGCCTTACCGGGAGAGTCCTTCTGCATGTAGATGGGTGAGCGATCCGTCCGCATTCTTCTTCATATTGGCCAGCATCAGCGAGTTGATGAGGTAGCGGTTGATCGGGTTCTGGATCAGATACTGGCTCTTGCCGTCATACATCGTCACCGACCAAAAAGCGTTCACCGGCGGGAGCTGCCCGGCGGGGAAGGTGAGCGCGTAGTTGTGCTTAGCTGATTTGCTGGATACGCTCGGCCGCAATCGATGGCGCGGCATCGCCCAGGCGTGGCAGGCCGCGCGACGTCCCGGTGAGCGTGTAGAACGCCTCGGAGCCAGATGCGTGTGCGCTGTCGTCACTCTTCCCGAGCGCCGCTCGCCACGTTGACGCGCAGCAGGTATTCGCTGGGCTTGAGGACCGACGGGTACCCGTCACGGACCCTGCCGCATGCGAATTGCTCGTCTCAATCGTCGTCGTGGTCGAGGCGGCCCTTGATGACACTTAAGTCCGAACTCACCGCACACGGCGTTCTTTGCGATCTGCGCGGTCCATCTGGAGGAGCGCTCCATCGTCGTGCGCCAGTGCAGTCCGCCCCAAACACGCGCGTTCGCGTTGTCGTCGTTGATCTCGTCGAGTGAGTCGTAGTTCGCGCTCGCCACCACCGGCCACCCGGCGACCTGGGCGCCTGTGCTCGTGAGCGTGACCGGGAAGTCGCCGAACAGGAGTTCGAGCACCTTGGTGGCCGAGCCCGCGTAGCAGCCGTGACCGGCGGGGTATTCCGGGTGGTTTGCACGGACCGTCGGCGTCCAGGCGGGGTCTGGATGGGTGCGGGGATTGCCGTCCGCGTCGGCGCGCTGGATGGCTTGCCACGGCCGCCAGAACATATGTGCGTACTTCGACTCGAAGCACGCCAGCATGGCATCGCCGGTCGCGACCGAGAAGGCGGCGAGCACCCGCGCGGCCTCGAACTCGTCGAGCCCGCGTGCCGTCACGATGTCACGCACATTGCGCGACCACAGGGTGAAACCGCTCTCCGTCCAGAACTGAACGACGTTGGTCATCGCGGGCGTACGAGTCGTGGCGGTCAGCGAGCCGTAGGCCTTCGTCTCCTCGAAGTCGCGCCCGTACTTCCCGCTCGTGATGCGTGGCGGGGGCTTGATCCGCCTCGCGTCGGGCGACGAAGCGGTCAACGGGCATCGTGAATGCCATGGCGTAGTCGTTCGCGCCGGCGGTGGCGTACGGCGTGGCCGTCGTGACCGACTGCCAGACGCCAGGATCCGCCGCCGGGTTGGTGTACGTGGCAGTATTGTAGAAATTGTCGTTCGCATGCGCCGCGAGTACGGCTTGCGCCGTCGCCTCGCCAACCGCGATGCCGTCGGTCTTGGCCTGACCGTCTGGGATCCCCGCGATGTACGCGTCGTATGCGTTCCGGTAATTCGAGCGCGCCGTCTGGTTGCTGTTGACTCGCTCGTAGCCGACGCGGAAAGCCGCGGTGGCGATCGCCGCGTTCAGGTCTGCACCGGCCGGAGCGACGATGTCGGCTATGAACGGCTCGTACGGTCGACGTACGTTCTTCGAATCGGCACCGCGAACCGCGACCGTCGCGTCGTAGACGGCGACCTGGATCAAGGCCATCGTATACGCCTGCGCGGCGTTGCCACGCCCCGTGAACGAGGCGACCAAGGTCTGCGCATTGGCATGCCATTGGGTCACCGCGCCAGGTTGCGCGAGTGCCGCCGGGGCGAGAAGAACAGCGCTATTGACACAATTGCCATTGTGGTCACGATCGGCTTCTTCATGGGCTCCTCTATCCAAATGGGTTCCGAAGACTTTCCTTCGCGCGGGGTGCACCGGTACGCGAGCGAGTGACGGTGGCACCCCGGCGCCGCGAAGTCCCCACGAAGCGGTTAATTTCCGGTGAAGAATCGGTGGCCTTGACGTGAACACGCGCCGATGAGTTCATCGGCGATGCGCCGCCTGCCGCGCTGCAGGTCGGCGAATGGCGCGTTGCGCCGGAGCTGAACCAGATCAGTCGCGCCGGCCAGACGCGTGCGCTTGGAGCCAAGAGCGATCGAGCTTTTGGTGCTACCTGGCGCAGCGCGCGGGTGAGGTCGTCAGCCGCGAGGAGCTACTGGCTGCGCTGTGGCCAGGGGTGATCGTCGGCGACAACGCGTTGACGCAGGTGGTCACCAAGCTGCGCAAGGCCTTGGGCGACACCGCACGGGAGCCGACCTACATCGAGGCGATTTCCAAGCGCGGCTACCGGCTGATCGCGCCGGTCGAACGGCTGGCACCGCCCGGCGCAGCAACAGCGACCCGCCCAGGTGCCCACTCTCGGTGCGTCTCGACGCCCCGTTACTGCGCTGGGTCGTCGCCGGCGCGGCGGCGCTGGCCGTTGCAGCGGCGGTCTGGTTTGTTTTGCAGGCGACCGACGACAGCGCGCCATCGGCCGTGGCGCTCGCGCAGTCTTCACCGGGCGCCAAGCTGCCGACGATGATCGTGCGGCCGATCGAAGCGATCGGCGAGGACGTCGGAAAAGCTGATCGCGCGCGGCCTGACGGCGGATCTGGTCAACGACTTGTCAAAGGTCTCCGGGCTGTGGGTCGTCAGCGGCGGCGGACTGGACGGAGCAGCGCAGCGCGAAAGTGAGAACGCGACCAGTCCAGCCGCCGGCCGATATGCTCTAACCGGGACGCTGCAATCTGATGGCAAGGCGCTGCGATTGCATGTTCGTCTCGTCGATGTCGACGCGGGACGACAACTCTGGTCGCATCGCTTCGAGCGCGAGCAGCGCGATCTGTTCGCACTGCAGGACGACCTGGTCCGCAGCATCCTCGAGCAGTTGCCGATCAAGGTCAGCCAGGCGGAAACGGCGAGCCTCGCCCAACGCTACACGCGCAGCGTCGCTGCCTACGAGTACTTCCTTCGCGGTCAGGCCGCAGTGCAGGCGCGTCAACGCGCAGCAGAACGACCGGGCGCGCGACTTGTACTGGAAGGCGATCGAACTCGACCCGGCGTTCTCGCGCGCCTACGCCGGGCTGGCGATGACCTATGCGCTCGCCTACCAGCTGGGGTGGGAGGATGAAGCTGCGCTCAGCAGGGCGATCGAGTTTGCCGGGACCGCGACACAGATGAGCCCAGACATGCCCGAGGCGCACTGGGTGCTCGGGTTCGTTGAGACGCAGGGACGCCGGTACGCCGACGCGATCAGGCATCTGCAACGCGCCCTGCGCCTGAATCCGTCGTACGCCGACGCCTACGCCCTGATGGGCGGCATCAGAACTTACACCGGCCAGCCGGCTGAAAGCGTATCGTTGCTGCGCACCGCATTGCGGCTGAATCCGGACGCAGGATCGCTGTACTTCCTGCTGCTCGGCCGAGCCTATTACTTCCTTGATGACTACGAGCAGGCGCGGGTCAACCTCGAGCAGGCGCTGGCGCGCAATGCGGATAACGTCGAGGCACGTGTCTATCTGGCGGCGGTACTCGGTCAACTCGGCGACCGCGAAGGTGCCGCCTGGCAGGCCGATGAGATCCGGGTCATCGAGCCGACTTTCAGCGTGAGCCGCTGGCTTTCGACCTATCCGATGACGGACAAGCGCCAGGAGGCACGGCTCGCGCAGGCCCTGCTGCCTTCGGACTGTAGCCGGTGCCGACGCCGGCTGACTCGCCTTGCTGAACGACCCGACTTCCGCTCCCGCCAACAGGTGCCCTTGGCAGTTCCCAACGCGCAGGCGCATCACTTTCTTGTCGTATTCGGTTTCGTCGGCTTGGGTTATCTCGCTGCCATCGTGGGCGTACACGCGGCCCCCGCTCCTGCGGCACGCGTTGCGCGCATTTTGGCACGGACCCATCTCGGTATGGCGGCGGCAGAGAGCGGCGACCTTCTCCTCAAGCTCGATCGTCGCGATCGTCCGATCCTTTCCACTACCGACGGCACAAACGAAAACGGCACCGGTCGGAATCGAAGCGGGGTCGAGCTTGTCGGCGATGGCCGGCCCATTCACCGCGGTTACGGCGCTCAGGCCCACCACCACCACCAACGGTTGCAAAGCGGATCTCATCGATTTTTGCCTCCAAGCAGCGAGCCCACGACTCGTGGCCAATCATAGACCCATGCCACACGCGTCCATCACGAACTTTCGGCATAGCCCATACACGGGTCGAATAGCGCCCTCGAACGTCCGCCATCAGTGCCTACCCTGTACGGCCGCTGTTGGCCCGGTTGTGGACCGACAAGGGATCTCGGCTCTCGGTCGATAGTTCCCATTCCCCCAGCGGCGGCGTACCGCTCCTTACCGTCTAAGGCGGGTGGACAATCAACAGCGTCCAATGACCGGTGATTGCCGCCCAGCTTGCTGAGGCTACACCTCTGTCTGCTCCGCCATTTCCAGTGCGTCGTCAACCTCGATCCCGAGGTAGCGCACGGTGCATATTGCCGTGTCCCCAGGTGCGGTGACCCATGGACCCGACTGGGGAACAAGTTGCTGTCGGGCGTCAAGTTGGCATGCTTGATCCACGCCGTGAGCACCTCCCGGGTCGGCGGCGTGATCTCGAACTGGACCGGACGCTGCGTCTTCTGCTGCAGCACAATCGCTCGCCCAGCGATTCGATCCCCATGACACACGTCGCGGACGCGCAAGCTCAAGAGATCGCAAGCGCGCAGCTTGCTGTCGATGCCGAGATTAAACAGGGCGAGTTCTCGCAGTCGGCCTGCATCTCCAGGCGGACCCGAATGGCCCAATCTCTTTCACTTTGCGCCGACCCCCGGCGGGGTGTTCATCCGG
This sequence comes from uncultured beta proteobacterium, assembly GCA_963840945.1. Taxonomy (GTDB): domain Bacteria; phylum Pseudomonadota; class Gammaproteobacteria; order Burkholderiales; family Casimicrobiaceae; genus CAIWHR01. Next base: position 66,947 of record CAWJAU010000024.1, read on the forward strand.
GTCAAAGTCGCCGTGTGCAACGACCGGTACCGAGCCGCGCGCCCGGCGGGCAAATCCCGACCCCAAGCGGAAATCCATGGCGGCGAAAAAGGGGGCGTTCGGATCGCGCCTCTCTGTTTGACGCATCAGCGGTCGCTTGGAGCACAAGGCTAGGGCTCAGTTTGCCGAAGTACGCACCGAGGGCTTCAGTGATCGGGTCGCTAAGTTTGTCCTTCGCTGCAGGAATGGTCGGGTGTGGCCGCGCACCACGTTTAAACTCGTCAATTTTAAGCACCAAGTAAGTGGGGACTTGACCAGCGAGTCTTGGAATGTCGTTACTGCCTCGATAGTCTTCTGAATGGCACTTCGCGCAATTCAGCTCCTTTGCGCTCGCCGCGCCTAGCGCGATCGTCTTTGGATCTGGGTCGGTGCCAAACCGCGCTGGTTTAGCCCGCCGAGAGGAAAAGTAATCCGAGATGGCCTGAACGTCCTTTGCGGACAGCCTTACCACGTTGGATTGCATTTCGGCCCCGCTTCTCTTCCCAGACTTGAACGCATTAATCTGCGCTACTAAATACTTTGACGGTTGTTGCTCGAGTGTTGGCGCACCAACGACGGATTCGATCTTGTGACACAACAAGCAAACTTGAGCCGCTTTCTCGCCTGCTCGCGCATCGCCGAATGCGTCGGACAACGGAAAGACAAGCGCCAGCACGAAGACGAGCGTCAATGGCCGTTTGCGCACTGCGCTGCAACATTTGGCCGCAGTCGATGTCTCGCACTCGACCGAGTTCGACCCTGCAGACAGCCGAATTTCGCAGTAGGGGACGGTCAACAGATCAAATCGACGGCAATGCCGCGAAAAGCGCGACCATCGGAACAACGGGCGGCCTTCCATCACGGGACCTCTCGATCCACACGGATGAGGAAAGTTTGTGGCAGGGACAACCCCAGCGTGCGCGCCACCTTGGGATTCACGACCAACTCATACCGCGTCGGCTGATAGATGGGAAGGTCGCCGGGCTTCGCGCCCTTGAGGATCTTGTCGACATAACCGGCAGCGCGCCGGAAGTTGTCGAGAGCATTAACCTGGTAGCTAAAAAGAGCGTCCTGCTCGGCGGTGCCGGGCCAGAAGTGGACGACCGGAACGCGGAGCACGGTCGCGCGCTTGATTAGTTCCGCCGCATGCTCCACGGCCACCGCTTCGGTGACGACGAGTGCGTCGGGAGGAGACTTTTCGAGAGAATCCAGTTCCAGCACAAGCGAGGCGCGATCCTTCGCGTAAAGCCACGTTATCTGGAAACGCAGCTTCGGAGCGACAGTCTGCACGCGCTCCACGATCTTGGGCGTGGCGGGAAACTCCGGGTTGACGAGAAACGCCACTCGCGACGCGTTCGGAAGCGCGGCCTTGAGCAACTCTAAGCGCTTGATCGTGGCTTCGTCGGTGAGGTCGGATATGCCGGTAATGTTGCCACCGGGGCGGGCCAGGCTTTTCACGATTCCCGCACCCACCAGATCACTCGACGTGGCGACAACGACGGGCACGGTCGTGGTTGTGTCGCGTGCAAAGCTCGCAGCTGTGAGTCCGGCGACAACGAGCACGGCAGGCGATTTCGCTACACTTTCACGAATCAGCGCCCGCACACGGCTGGGGTCGCAGTCGCCATATCGCACCTCGATCTGTACTGTCCGTCCTTCGATCTGGCCGGCCTGCCACATACCGTCGAGAAAGTTCTCCGTGAACGGGCGATAACCCTCCTCATTGCCACCGCTGATCACCACGACGCGGGGTAGCTGCGCCACAGTCTGGGCCCACGCCGAAAACGTTATGGCAGGAAGCGAGAACGCGATCACCCAAAGCAAGAAGGTCCGCCGGTTGATCACTGCATCACCTCGCGCCGTGCATAAGTCGCCTCACGCAGCGGGGTTCCTACGCCAAACACATCTCACGTCCGCGTACGTCTCCGGGTAAGATGTTCATCAAGTTAACACGTTGAAGTTGTCAGCACTACTCTAGAGTGCAACCTATTCAGGATAACGACCGTGGCAAACATAGCATTTCTCGGTACGGGACTGCTCGGCGGCGCATTCGCAGAGGCTGCCGTCAAGCGGGGTGATACGGTCACCGCATGGAATCGGTCAGCAGACAAAGTGCTCGCTCTGGCCCAGTTCGGTGTCAAGTCAGCCACAACGCCAGTGGACGCGGTTCGAGGCGCATCTAGGGTGCATCTTGTACTCAAGGATGACGCCGTCGTGGACGAAGTCATTTCTGCCGCGCGCTCCGGGCTTTCCCCTGAAACCATCCTGATTGATCACAGCACAACGTTGCCGAGGCTCACCGCCGAGCGGGCCCAACGGCTCCAAGTCCAGGGAGTGAAGTATCTGCACTGCCCAGTCTTCATGGGACCACCTGCCGCACGTAATGCGCAAGGTTCGATGATGGTTGCAGGACCAGGAGCCCTCTTTGACAGTGTCAAGGCAGAACTAGCCAAGATGACAGGACGCTTGGAGTACATGGGCGAACGCACCGATCTTGCCGCCGTGAACAAACTGTTCGGCAACGCCATGATCATTGGAATCACGGCTATGACGGCGGACATCCTTACCATGGCCCAGGCAAGCAGCGTAGGGGCTGAGGATGCCATCAAGCTGCTTGGACTTCTCGATCTGAACGCGATGGTGGCAGGACGCGGAGCGAACATGGCAAGAGGCAACTTCGCCGCGAGTTTTGAGTTGGCCATGGCCCGCAAAGATGTCGGGCTGATGCTTGAGACCGCTGGTGATAGACCCATGGCAGCGCTGCCCGCAGTTGCAGCCCGGATGGATCAACTCATTGCGAGCGGGCACGGTGCCCAGGATGCCAGTGTGATGGCAATTGATGCGGTGCGTCGAGCTTAACTTCTTGCAATCTTCGCCCGAATGACTGCCGGGACGGGGTTCGACGACTGCCATTGAGCGTGTTCTGCACAGGACCGCTCATGGCCGCACTGAGACACTAGCGACTGGCTGAGGCCGACCGGAGCAGACAGGCTCAGCAACGTTGGTCTGTTTACCCGCCCGTTCATTCTGGCCACGCGGCAAGATGAGTCCCAAGCGGCATCGAAGGACGCGCCCATCGCGCCGGGGTCTCTGAAAGTTGCGCGGCGTGCCGGATTGCCGTCAAGCGCCCGAATCCCGAATCATGCTCTTCCAGCAGGTCTTGAACATCGTCGAAGCTTGTTTCATCACTGGACAAGCCCGTGCTCGATTCGACCGAGCTGGCGCAGCCATTTTCCCGTTTGCGCGAGCGATACCCGCACATGCCAACTGCCGCCCTCAGTACAGCGGCGAGCGAGCGCAGTAATGGCCCCGAAGGCCATTAGGTAGCCCGCAGCGTGATCGAGTGCTTGGGCCGGCAACGGTCTCGGTTGATCTGTCCCCGCCGCTTGCGCTTCAGCATCGTTGAAGCCGCTTGCGGTCTGCACGAGCGAATCGAAGCCGCGCCGATCCGCCCAGGGTCCGACGTGGCTATATGCGGATAGCGATACGTAGACGATACCGGGACGAAGTTGCGCCACCTGCTCCGGACCGAATCCTAACGATTGGAGCGCGCCGGGGCGGTAGCCTTGGACAAACACATCGGCGTCTCGCAACAAGGCGCGCAGCGTGGATTGCCCGGACCGCGTCGCGCAAATCGATCTGGCACGACAGCTTGCCGCGCCCCGTGTCGATCACCAACGGTTCGATCGCAGGTAAATGAGGTGCCGTAACAAGCAGTACGTCTGCTCCATGCGCGGCGAGCGTACGGCCGCACACCGGACCCGCGATGATTCGCGTGAGATCGAGGACACGCACGCCGCCCAGCGGGCGCGGCGCGGCCGGAAGCGGTTGAGGAGGCGCGTCGCCGATACGCTCGATTGAGAATACTGGCAGCGCGGCCACCGCTACGCCCTGCGGGTGGTGGTCCCATTCCTCGAAGGACCGCTTCGCCGTGACCACGAGTCCCGCTTGGGCTGCAGCCTCTTCGAACTCCTCCGCGCGCCAGTCAAGCAGCGCCTGTTGCACCGCAGCCTTGTCGTAGTCGCAGGCGAGCAGCGCCAGCACCCCGTCGCGGTGATGCGGGAAATTGGTGTGCAGCCGAACCCACCGGCCGTCGCCGCAGCGGTATGTCCCTGCGATCTTGTCCCAAAACTCAGCAGGCGCCCTTCCGTCAACACGGAAATAGCGCTCGCTACGGAACTCGATGGCCGCATGGCGCATGTCGACCGTGACGAGTTGGTGCCCTCCGCCGCGCAGGCGCCACAATTCGGCGGCAGCGAGTGCCGAGGCCGCGATGCTGGCTTGGGCGGCCGTGCCGACCGCGAATGAGGATGGCAGCACCGGTTCCGCACCCGTGAGCCGGATATGCGACAGTGCTTCAGTGGGTTGCCTGGCCGCTTGCCACAGCTGAGCCAATGCTGCGCGCGTTTCAACGGGCCTGGACGGCGAATATTCCTGCGAGCCCTGCGAAGGGTGCATGGCGTCGACGCTTTCGTCGGGGTGGTATACGGGTACGCTCGGCCGATTCACGGCGATGAACTGCCGCTCTATGGCCCATACCTGTGCTTCGTCCCTGGAAGGCAGCTATGCTTGATACAGCGGCCCGCTCGTTCACTTCGCGTGAACTGCTGGAGTCGACCCGTACTGCCGTTCGCCTTTCTTGCTAACGGACGTTCGAGCTACGCTCCCGAAAAGCGTGTCCATCACTCGATGACCTCGTCGGCCCGCGCCAAGATTGACCTCGGAAACGACAGTCCGAGCGCCTTCGCCGACTTCACGTTCACAACTAGCGCGAACTTGGTTGGCGCCTCAACCGGCAAGTCACTTGGCCGAGTGCCTCTTAGCAAGCGATCCACGTAGTACGCCGATCGCCGATGAATTTCGAGCAGGTCTGCGCCGTAGGACATAAGGCCGCCACGCTCTGGGTAAGCTCGCAGCCAGTACACGGCGGGAAGACGATGCATTGAGGCGAGTCCGACGACTTCTTGCATGTTCGCCTCAAGTACAAGCGGGTCTCCCCACACCAGTAGTCCATCGATACGGGCGCGCGCAAGGCTTGCGAAAACCGTATTGAGATCGCGCGCTTGCCTCACATCGACGTGTTCGATATGAAGACCGAGACTAACGGCCGCCGTGTCCAGATTCTGACGGTCCTTTTCAGTAGGTACCGAAGAACCGGTCACAACCGCAACGCGAGAGAGACCCGGCACTACCTCCTTCAGGAGTTGGAGTTGTTTGAGCCGGAGATCCGGGAGGAGAAGCGTAAGCCCGGTAACGTTTCCGCCCGGGCGGGCGAGGCTGGCGATGACTCCGGTCTGGACCGGATCTTCGCCACTCGCCGACATGACTATCGGGACTGTCGCCGTCGCCTGTCTCGCAGCCGCAACGGAGGTGGAGGCACGCGCGACGATGACGTCGACACCGAGTTGGACGAGTTCACGCGCGAGCCCTTGGAGTCGCTTACGCTCGCCCTCCGCGTAGCGATACTCCAATCGGATGTTCTGCCCGCTACCCAGCCGAACTCCTTTAGTCCACGCTCGAAGGCCTCCCGAGACGCCGCGGCGTTCGCATGTCCAGCACCTCCCCGGGCGAGAGGACGCCGACAACTGGCATGCGCGCAGGCACCTGACCGCCAGCGGGGGCGCTAGCAATGATGCCGAGCACTAGAAGGATTAACGCAAGATGTCTGACGTTCACCGCTAACCGTGGCTCACGTTACATTCGTGGGATGCCCATACTAATCCGGCACGATTTTTCAGGAAGAGTGTATGCGCCGCTCCTAGAAGGTGTGATGGGCAGATGTGTCGAGCATGGAACCCCCTAGAGGTGCAACCTGGGACAGCACGGAACGTTGGCGCACGACAACCAAGGTGTTCCGTCAGGCCTACGCGATTGCATGAGCAAGTGTGGGAAAGACGTCGAACGTCTGCTGCGTCAGCGTTGTATTTTCACTTCGAGGGTGCGGGCGGGGGGTCGGCGTGACGGGGCGAGCAGATTGTAATCGATCCCGTCGCGGACACTCCGGCTTCCGGAGAGGCAGACGTTCATTCGCGCGATTGACGGCGGCGATTGCCGCCTTCGATAATGGGCGGTGCCTCTCATCAATCGTCGTCGATTCGCAGGAGGATTGGGCGCAGCGCTCCTCACGGCATTCCGAGCCGTGCCCGCCCAGAGGCCCGGTCGCGTCTACCGGATCGGCGTTTGAGACCGACGTTGCCCTACGAACTAGACGCCGACGACTTCACGGGGTCCCTCCTCCAGCGGGCAATGCGTGAAGTGGGATACGTCGAGGGCCAGAACGTCGTCCTGGTTTACCGGTACGCGGACAACAAGCTCGACCGGCTTCCCGCGCTCGCGCGCGAGCTCGTTGCGGAGCGAGTGGATCTCATATTCGTCATCACCAGCGGCGCGACGCGCGCTGCAAGGAGGCGACGTCGGCGATTCCGATCGTGTTCTTCGGCAACTTCGATCCCGTCGCGATCGGGCTCGTGAAGAGCCTCGCGAAGCCAGGTGGCAACACGACTGGCGTCCTTATCGCGCCCGACGGAACGCTCGCGGCCAAGCGAATGGAGCTCCTGAAGCACGCGGTGCCGGGAACGAAGCGGATCGCAGTCCTGCTTCCCGAAGATCCCAACTCCGTTGCGCAGCAGCGGCCCGAAGCTACGAAGGCCGCCGCGGCGCTTGGCGTCGAGCTCGCTTCGTTACCGTGCGCAATCGCGACTACGAGGACGCATTCGCAACGATCGCGGCCACCCGCCCCGACTCACTCTTCCTCACCGCTACGACCTACTTTGTACGCGATCGCAGGCCCATCATCCAGCTCGCGAACAAGTATCGGCTACCGGCGATCTACGAATGGCCCGAGCAGGTCGAAGAGGGCGGGCTCATGTCTTACGGTCCGAGCAGCCTGGCAGACGCGTACCGTCGCATCGCGGCCAAGATCGACAAGATCCTGGTAGGTGCCAATCCCGGTGACCTTCCGGTCGAGCGACGACCAAGCTCGAGCTCGTGATCAACTTGAAGACAGCGAAAGCGATCGGCCTGACAATCCCTCGGCAGCTATTGTGCGCGCAGATCGCCTCATCGAGCTTTCGACGGGCCGGCGGGGCATAGGTCAAGTGGCCCAATGCCAGCACTTTCGCCGGAATCCGCGACGGCATGCGCATCGGCGGCGAAAAGGACGACGACGGCCAGCGTGGACCCGCGAGTTGACGATAGCGCATGCGTCTCATTTGTAGTTCCTCGAAGAGATCCGAAAACGTGGTTCCGCGGGGGCCGGAACTCCGGCCGCGCTGTGTTATCGGGCAGTGACGGTTAGCCTATCGCAACCAGATCGTCAAGAGTGGAAAAAAATTAAGCGATGAAAGATCACCGGTCCCATTCGGCAGGCAGGCGGCGTTCGATCCCGACGCGATCGCGGCATGCGCCTGTCGGCCAAAGCGTAGTCTCGAGGAATCCCAGGAAAAATTGCGTCGATAGCGGTCGTGCGAAGAGGTCCTTCCCGTAGGTTGTATCGCGTCGCCCGACATCACGAGCCTCGATCCGAGCAGGGCACCGAACCTCTATTCGACGCGGGTGACGAGCGACATCTTCGAGGCGCTCTACAAGTTCGACTATTCGCCGTTCCTGCCAAGGTGATACCAAGACGCGCGAGGCGATGCCGGTCGTCATCGACGGCGGCAAGACGTGGACGATCCGGCTGCAGAAGGGGAACCATTTCCGCCACGATCCCGTGTTCAAAGGGAAGCCGCGCGAGCTCGTCGCCGGAGATTACGTCTACGCGATCAAGCTGCCATCTCGATCCCGATCTGCGCAACGGCGGCAGCCGTCGCTCACCGAGCTGATCGAACGGCGCGCGCCCCGTCGTCGAGCCGCGCGCAAGCCCGGAGCGAAGCTCGACCACGATGCGCCGATCAAGGACTGAAGGCGCTTGACCGCTATACGCTGCAAGGCGGCTCAATGCGGCGGAAAACGACACGCTGCTCGAGCGGCCGGCCGGCATGCCGATGATGGCGGTCTGCCGCGAGGCGATCGAGGCGGCGGGCGCCGACGTCATGAGCCGGCGGTCGGCACGGGTCCCTATCGGCCTCAAGGAGTCGCGCAAGGCGTCGAAGTGAGACTTGCCGTGAACCCAGGCTATCGAACGATCGCTTATCCGTCAAGCGCCGATCCGCAGCACAAGGCGCTGGTCGAGGCGATGCGCGGCAAGGCGCTGCCGCAGATCGGTACGATCGACTAAGCGTCCGGGCAACACATCTTGCCCGATGCGCGGTATGATCGCTCGGAGTCGTCGCCGGCGTCCAACTGTGCGGCAGCAATTCGCCGATGCGGCTCGCGGGCTGGGTGGGCAGCCGCTCGAGAACGTCTTTGAGGTATCGATAGGGATCGTGGCCATTGAGCCTGGCCGATTGAATCAAGCTCATGACCGCGGCGGCACGCTTTCCCGCGCGCAACGATCCCGCAAACAGCCAGTTCGAGCGCCCCAGCGCGATCGGGCGGATCCGATTCTCGACCCAGTTGTTGTCGATGGGCAACGCGCCGTCGTCAAGGAAGCGCGTCAGCGCCTTCCAACGCCCGAGGCTATAGTCGATCGCCTTGGCGATCGCCGTTCCGTCGGTCGCCTTCTGCCGCTGCAGCAGCAGCCATTCGCGCAACTTGTCGGCGATCGGTTGCGATTGCAGCTGCCGCATTCTCTGTCGCTGCTCGGCGCTCAGTTCCCGCGCTTCGCGCTCGACATCGTAGAGCTTTCCGAACAGCTTCAGCGCTTCCTCGGCCAACGGGACTCTTGTGGTTGACCCACAGATCGTTGAATTTTCTGCGCGCGTGCGCGAGGCAGCCGACCTCGGTCACGCCGTCGGCGAACAAGCCCTTGTAACCCGAGTAGTCGTCGCAAACGAGCTTCCCCGCCCAGCCTTCGAGAAATTGCTTGGGGTGCGCCGCAGCGCGGCTGTCCGCGAAGTCGTAAACGACCGCGTGCACGCCATCGAATTGCGTCGAGCTGTAGCTCCAGATATACGCGCGGTGCGTGCTTGCCCTTGCCGGGCTTGAGCATCGCCACCGGTGTCTCGTCGGCGTGCAGCACCGATCGCTCGAGCAGCATCGCCTTCAGCGCGTCGACCAACGGCTGCAGATGCACGCCGCAAGCGCCGACCCACTGCGCCAGCGTCGAGCGCGGCAAGGCCATGCCGGCCCGCTCGAAGATCCCTTCCTGTCGGTACAGCGGTTGGTGATCGGCGTACTTCGCCACCAGCACCTGGGCGAGCAGGCCCGCGGTCGGCAACGCCCTTGTCGATCACCTGCGCCGGCACCGGCGCCTGGATCAGCGTCTGGCATTTCGCACAGGCCCATTTGCCGCGGATGTGTCGCTCGACGTGGAACACGCCCGGGGTGTAGTCGAGCTTCTCGCTCACGTCCTCGCCGATGCGCTTCATCGCGCAGCCGCAACGCAAACGGTTTGTTCCGGCTCGTGGCGCACATCCATCCGCGGCAGGTGCGCCGGCAGCGGGCGACGTTTGGGCTGCTCCTTCGGCGCTTGTGCCGGGTAGGAGAGCTCAGCGTCGCAAGCTCCGCGGCGATCGCTTCCAGGTCGGCGTCGATCGTCTCGTCGAGCAGGCTGCCCTGCGCGCCGTGAAACTGTTCGCTACGCGCGGCAAACTTCCAGCGCTTGAGCAGCGCCATCTCATGGGTGAGTTGCTCGATCTTGAGCTGCTTGTGCCGCAGCTCCCGATCCTTGCTGGCGAGTGTTTCGATCAGCTCGGCGGCGAATGCGCGCAGCTGCTGCGCGTCCATCGCGGCGATCTGATCGTGCAATTGCATGCGTTCGATCGTGCCACATCGATTCGCGCGGCAACTAGCAACAATTATTTCACGCCACCCGGATCGTCGCCTGTGCGCCGATGCGACACCATGGCAATCCGATCACCAACGCCTGCAACTGTTCGGTGGTGATCGTCAGCTGCGAGCCCGATTCCGGACTCGCCCAGATGAAGCGGCCCCGGTGCAAGTCGGCGCGCGCACAGCCAGATGCCAATTCCGTCATGCACCAGCAGCTTGATCCGATTCACCCGACGGTTGGCGAAGAGATAGGCGTGATGTGCTCGCGCTTCGCCGAACACACGAACCACACGCGCCAGTGCCGACTCCGTTCCGGCGCGCATGTCCAGCGGCTCGACCGCCAGCCACACCGCGTCAATGCGGATCACCGCAGCAGCTCACGCACCCAGGCCGCACAATCGGCCGCCGCGGCCAAAGGCCAGGCAACCTTCACCACCGTCGCGCCACGCCGCAACTCGATCGTGATCCCTGCGCCGTCGCGGCCGCAGATTGCTCCACCGCGATCGGAATGAACGTACCGCTCTCGACGTTCGGCCGAGTAGGCGCCGCACTGTCGGTCTCGATCTGCTTCATTCGGCTCGCGCCCTGTTCCGCTGTCACGACCCAGCGGCGCAACAGGTTTGCGTTCAGCCTGTTCGCCAAGGCCACCGCGGCGATCGATACGCCCGGCTTGCGGCAGGCCGACACCACCTCCGCTTTGAACTCCGCGCTATGCTTGCGCCGACGCCGCCGAGTGATATTGCCGTCGTCCGAAGTGTCCACGTGTCCACCAAGAATCTAAGTGGACACGATCTTCCTCACCCGAACTCGGCCGAGCAAGATGACTTCGCCGGCCGCTTACCGATCGAGCATCAGCATCATCGAAGAATCGCAGCCGGAAGCTCCTGCGTTCATCAAGGGTGACTCGATTGATGCTGCTCGTGGGGCGACGTCGAAGCGCTTGCTCGAAAACGGCAGGGTCAAAAAGCCCGAGTTCGCTGAAGAAGGAAATCCGGACAACTGCGCTCGGCACGCCGTCGGTGACGTTCACGTACTTCAACATGGACGGACCCGGTCGTCGGCGGCTATCGAACGCGCAGGTCGCGCTCGTCGCGCGATCGCGATGGGCTTTAACATCGGCGAACTCATTCGCGTCCTCTTCAACGGACAATGCGCTGCCCGCCAACCAGCTGTTGCCACCGGCGTCAACGGTCACTGACGGCGGCGGTGCGCCAAGGTCGCTCGACGATCCGAGCCGGGCGCGCGGCGCTCCTCGACTGCTTTCGGATCAAGGAAACACCGACGGCGACGGCTATCGCGAAGGACCTGATGGCAAGCCGCTGACGGGTCGTGCGCGGAACGCTGCCCGAATCGTGGTACCGCGGTCGCCGACACGCTGTGGAAGAAGAAATATGGCGAACGGCGATCAGCATCCGGATGCAGATCAACCAGCAGAACGTTCGCTGAGCTCCGAACCTGGCCCGCGCCGGCAAGCTGCTCGATGTTCAATCTGGGCGACCGGTCAACTAGCCCTCCCGGCTACCAGATACTGCAGACGTCTGGAGCAAGGAGAAGCGCGACACCAACCCGTCGGGCTTCAACTGTCGAGCAACGACGCCGCGTACGAAGAGTTCGTGCGCACGCCTCTGGCCCGAACGAACGGGGCGTCGCGCGCAAGATGTCGGAGTTGTCGCAGGCGTGGATGCTGATGATCCTGGACGTATGGCATCGGCAACGCGGTCTACTATCCGTGGCTGCTCGGATATGGCCGTCGAAGTTCGGCGGATCGTGGAAATATACCGAAACCTCGACGTCGCGCGGCAGAAGGCGGCCGCGAACGTCAAATAGTCAGCAATGGAGGCCCGCATCAGCTTCGAGCTGTACTACTGGCCCGGCATACAGGGACGCGGTGAATTCGTTCGTCTCGCACTCGAATACGCAGGCGTCAAATACACCGATGTCGCGCTGATCCCGGAGGAGAAAGGCGGCGGCGTGCCCGCGCTCGAAAGAATCCTGAACGATGAGGACTTCGAGCGGCCGCCCTTTGCGCCGCCGATTCTCAAAGCGGGCCGCCAGCTGATTGCACAGACGCCGAATATCTTCTTTCCTCGGCGGTCGCCTTGACCTTGCTCCGCGAGATGCGGCTGGCAAGTTATGGACCAACCAATTGCAGCTCACGATCGCCGATTTCGTCGCGGAGATCCACGACACGCATCATCCGATCGGGAACAGCCTCTACTACGAAGAGCAGAAGCGCGAAGCGAAGCGGCGCTCGGAGGACTTCCGAAGGTCGGTTGCCGAAGTTCGTCGGGTACTTCGAGCGCGTCCTGCAACGCAACCCGGCGCGCGGCCCGGGACTCGTGGGCTCGCGGCTGACCTATGCGGATCTGTCGTTGGCGCAGGTGATCGCGGGCTTGCGTTATGCCTTTCCGTCGGCCACTCGAAAGGCGCTGCGCTCTACAACGGCCTGCGCACGCTGCACGACCGGGTCTTCGCGCAGCCCCGCATCAAGCGCTATGTCGAATCGAAGCGACGGCTCGCATTCAACAACGATGACATCTTTCGCCGCTATCCGGCGCTCGACGGATGATGGAAGTCCGGCCATGATTGCTTGTCGTCAAGGGGGTAAACCGTGGAAATGAGAACGCTGGCACAGGGGCTCAAGGTGTCCGCCATGGGCTTGGGCTGCATGGGCATGCCGGACTTTTATGGCGGACGCGCCGAAGCGGAAGAATGGAGAAAGTACACCCGTTCTGGCATCGGGCAGGTCCCACAGCGGCGCGGTGCGCGGCGGCGCGGTGGGAATTGGCCGATCTCGGTCACTCCCGCGGCTATGGGAGAGTCTAGGCAGCGTGCCCCTTTCCGAGCGAAGATCGTGCCTCCTATGCTGATCTACGCAGGCGGCGCTATCATCACGCCCATCGCTGATGGGTTCAAAGTCATCCTTTGCGTCCCTTAGCTTTCACCGCGACAGGGACCCCTTTTCGGGGCGATGCGATATTTGCCGTGAGCGAAGCGTTGAGCGCTGTCGCCAACGCCACCTCGCCGCTAACGAGGTCCGTCCATCTGATCTCCAGCCCTTTGCGCCTGCCCTTCAGCGCCAACACGAACTTGTCAGGTGTAATGGTGAGCGTGTACGGCGTCCCGCTGATCATGATCTCACGCTTCAGTTCGCCATCAAGCCTGGTGGTCATGTCCAATGTTCCATTTGAGTTCGGTTTTTTTTTTAAAAAAAAAAAAAAAAAAAAAAAAAAAAAAAAAAAAAAAAAAAAAAAAAAAAAAAAAAAAAAAAAAAAAAAAAAAAAAAAAAAAAAAAAAAAATTTTCCCGGCGCAACTCGGCATCCATCATTGTCTTGAAGTGTGGCGTGAAGGCTCGCGCGTTCGGGTCTACGTGGCGGATCTCGGCCGGGCCGGTAATCTCCCATTCGGAGTAGCGGCGTGCAATCTCGTGCCGCCCAGCCAGATGCGCCGGCGAATTCCCTCCGGCCGCTACGCTACTGCGTGCTACTCGTCGGCCGGGCAGTTTCCGCCTCATATGCCTCGATCAGGGATGTGATCGACTCCTGAAACCGATTCTGGCACTTGAGAACTTGGTCGACCATCGTTTCGTACTGCTTCTGTTCCTTGTGCTCGCTGACTTCGAGCCATAACGCCGCAAGCTTTTCGATGTTCGTCTTCGAATAGTGCTCCATCTCTTTGAGTCTGGACAGCGTATCCTGCATCGCAGCGAGCGGCGTCTTAACATTATCTTCGTCGGCCATGATGTACTCCTTGGTTGATCGTCTTTGTGCCGCTCGCGCCAACGATCGTTGCGTGCCGGCGACATGAGGATTGAGCGAATCGTTACGGCGCTCGCAGCCATGATTACACAATGTGTATCGTCGGCACACTCGCAAACGCTCCGAATGGCGATAGCGGACCGTGCTTGTGACGCCTTGTATATTGAAAATTGAGTGATTTGCGGTGCTCGCTATGGACGGCGGAAACTATCGTTTCTCCGGGGAGGCCGTTGACGCCTTAAGGCTTGGACCTTGTGGGTTAGATCGGCCCCCCGCCTTCTTTGCCAATACCGTGGAGTATCACAGACGCGAGAGTCTGCATCACAAGGTCGGTTTCGCAAGGGTGCAAGGTCGGGGGAACCGGAGTTCAGCGTAGTACGGGAGCCGCCATGAAGCAAGTCAGTCAGATCGGGGTCGATGTGGATTCGGAAGAGCTGGTGTGCGCGATGCAGCGCGCGGGGCAACGGCTGCCGCTGGCGACGTTTGCGAACACCGCGGCCGGGCACAAGAAATTCATTCGGTGGGCGACCAAGGGTGGCCACCCGGCACGGGTCTGTCTGGAAGCGACCGGGATTTACAGCTTGGAGTTCGCGCTCGCCTTGCACCATGCCAAGAACGTGGAAGTGATGGTGGTCAACCCGCGGGCGATCAAGGATTTCATCCGGGCCTGCATGCAGCGGGCCAAGACCGACGCCGTGGACGCCGGCGGCATTCTGGACTATCTCGACCGCATGCCGTTTGTGGCGTGGCAACCACCGGCGCCGGAGATCCTGGAGCTGCAGGCGATCAACCGCCGCATCGTGCAACTCAACACCGAGCTCACGCGGGAGAAGAATCGCCGCCACGCGGCGGAGTTTGCCGGAGCCAGTGCCGACGCGATCGCCCATGACATCGAGGTCAATATCCATCACCTGGAACGGCGCATCGAGCGCATGCACGACAGCGGCCTGAAACTGGTTCGTGGCGTGCCCGCACTGGCCGCCAAGCTCGCCCACCTGGTCTCGACCAAAGGCATCGCCGAAGCCTCCGCGATGCGCTTGTTGGCCGAACTCTTGGTGCTCCCGGACGATCTCGCCGCGCCGCAGTGGGTGGCCCATGCCGGGCTCGATCCGCGCCCCTACGATTCGGGCACCTCGGTCCATCGCCCGCGGCGCATCAGCAAGGTCGGCAACCGCCATCTGCGCGCCGCGCTCTACATGCCCGCCCTGGTCGCCATTCAACACGAGCCCAACGTCAAAGCCTTCTACAACAAACTCATCGCCGCCGGCAAGAAACCGATGCAAGCCGTGGTCGCGGTGATGCGCAAATTGCTGCACGCCATCTGGGGCATGCTCAAGCACGATCAGGATTTCGACGGCGAAAAATTTTTCAAGATCGCGACAAAAACGCTTGACAAAAAGAGAGTATCTAACAAGAAGTAGGTCGTTCGGATAATAGGTTGGGAAGATTAGTCCGCGCCGGATAAGTGAAGAGGGTCAACTGTAAGTGGTTGATTCTCGGCGTCTCGAGTGTACGGGTATGACTGAATCTGCCGATGTCGTGGCGCGCGTTTCTTGGAGGACCCTGAGCCCGGTGATCCTCTTCTTCTACGCGCGGACGAGGTCATTGAATGGCGGCAAAGTCCGCTTTCGGCAAATCCGACGTGCATAGCTCGAAGGACCGGTGTTGGCCGAAACCACCAGTTGATGAGCCGCCACGTTTCGTCCGGTCCCGCGGCGAAGCAGCCGTTCACCGCCGCGAAGCGACGGATCGTACCCGACACTCAGCAGCCATTGCTGCCACCACGAGCGGACATTCGCGAGCAGTTCGACGTGCGACCGGCGGCCAAGAGCTCCCATTCGTATGCTTGGTGGCGGAGCCTAACCCGCTGCCAAAGTGTCGCGAATTTTTACACGGCTAACTTCGCGGCAATGCTTTGCGCGGCGAACCGGGCCTTCATAGCTTGTTTTGGCGGAACATTTTCATCGCTGGCACGCGACATGCGAGTAGCCGGACGATACGTCTTTGAAGTCGTTCCTTCCAAACGGAGCAGCCGGTTATGCTCAAGGTTGAACTGCACAATCATGGCGCCGATGGGGATACGGTACCTTGCTTCGCTACCTGTACTGAACTCGAGATCGCTGAACAGCTGCGACATCAACTCGAGAACCGATTGCTCGCGCCATCCCCGGCGCCTCCGCCCTTGGGGGCGCCATCGAGCGATACCCCAGGGGGAGCGCCCGGCCCCGGCACTTGTTACCGGCACAAACATGAGCAGCTATGAGCGAACGCGCTCCACCCCGGCGATTCGCCGCTAGAGTGATGACGAGTAAGGCGCTGCTACATTTTCAGAGCATCGCCATACTTAACGAGCTCGACCGGGCCGAGCGGCAGGCCACACCGAAGCAATTCGCCTCGGCAGCAAAAATAGCTGCATGCGCGGTCTCCCTAGCGAAGAAATAGGTCGCGGTAGGCCGCGCGGATGTTGATGACCTGGGAATGTTTTCTCTCCACCGGCAGTCGCCGAAGCGTGGCCGCTCACGGACCCCAAGCAGGCGGCCGCGGTGTTCAACTGCGGTCATTAAAATACGGGAGCAGCCGTTCCGATCCCAGCAATTGGCGCGGGGTGGCACGGCAATTGCCGTCGCGTTGCTTAGCCACTCCACTTCACGCGTCTACATGTCGTAGTGCACACTATGGAACGAGCAATTGTAGGGCTGTCGCCTAAGAGATTAGGCTGATAGCATCACTTGCGAACATCGAGGGAAAGGGCGCACAGCTCGCCACTTCCGATACGCACTACGCGTTGTGGACTCGCGCGATGTTCAGCGCAGCGTGTGGCGGTCGGCCCGGGGCGCCACGCAAGCTACAACTGTTACTCGAATGGAGTGTGTCATGGCCAATACATCGCGTAGCGTTCTTTTCCACGTAATCATCGCGACCTGCTTCGCGCTTGCCACCGGCGTCGCCGGAGCGCAGGGCGCGCGCCCGGTCGACCCCGCGAGTGCGGCGGTGTTCGAGCACTGGACGCCTGAGCGGCGCGCCGCTGCAATCCCGCGTGATCTCGTCGTCGATCCGCGCGGCTACGGCTACCTGCGGCTGCGTGACGGCACGCTCGTGCCCCACGGCCACGACGTCGCCGCGCAAGCCACGGGTGGAACCGGGCCGAGGGCCGCTCCGATCGGCGACACCACGGGACCGACGATCTCCGGGATGGACCCCTCGGCCAACGCTACGATCGGCTCGACGTATACGTTCAAGGCCACGGTGACCGACGCAAGCGGTGTCAAGTCGGTGACCTTCAAGGTTCAGAAGAGCGGCGGCACCGTGCAGTCTTTTTCCGCCACCAAGAGCGCCAACGATGTCTGGTCGGTGGCACTGCAGGGGTTCACCGACGGCGACTGGGACTGGCAGGTGGTAGCCAAGGACAACGCGGCCAGAGGCGGAAACACCTCGACGACGGGATGGGTCGCCTTCACGGTCGGCACTGGCGGCGGGGAAGCGGCGGCACTGGTACCGTCACCAACGCCGAGTGGACCGGCGGGGGCGCGGTCCAGGCCGCCGCGGGACGGCTGTACTTTGAGATGCCGAGTGCCAAGCGCAAGGGCGCGTGGACCGGGTACGTGTGCTCCGGCACCGTCGCCACCGATGGGATCGCCGGCAGGTCGGTAATCCTCACCGCGGCGCACTGCGTCTACGACGACGCCAACAAGGCCTTCGCGCGCAAGGTTTTGTTCATCCCGGACCAGACCGACACGACCGGCGCCGGGACTGACCTCAACTGCAGCAACGACCCGATGGGTTGTTGGGCGCCGTCGTTCGGCGTCGTCGACGTCAATTACACCGCCACGACCTTCCCGAACAATAACGCGTGGGACTACGCGTTCTACATTGTCAGCGATACGGGCGCGCATACGGCCGGCTTTCGGACGGGCGTCGGCGACGCGCTCGATCAGGCGGCAGGCTCAATGGGGCTCAGCTACAGCCAGCCGTCACATGACACGAACGATAACTCCGACTTCACGCACGCGCTCGGTTACTCTTACGACGCCGACCCGAATTTCATGTACTGCGCCGAGGACATGACGACCATCAACGGCACGATCAACTGGTGGCTGCCGACCTGCGGCCTAACGGGCGGCTCGTCCGGCGGGCCGTGGGTGCAGCCGATGTCCGGCGGCAGTGGTCCGATCATCTCGGTGAACTCCTGGGGGTACACCAACAGCCCGGGGATGGCCGGCCCAAAGTTCTATCAAACCTCGACGTCCTGTGTCTTCGCCGCGGCAACGTCGCAACGACTACCCCTTTCGCGAGCATCCCGGGCGGCGACGGCAACGCCGGAGTGGCGGTCCCCTGCCCGTGAGTTGACGGCGGCGGGTCGCACCTAGCTGCGCCCGCCGTCGTCTCTCCTCGTGGCGGCGGCAGTGGTCCTTGGCCGAGCTCCGCCCCCAGGTGGTTCCGCGGGATCTTCTTCTACGCGCGGACGAGGTCATTGAATAGCGGCAAAGTCCGCTTTCGGCAAATCTACGTGCACTGCTCGAAGGACCGGTGTTGGCCGGGTCCGGCCGAATCGCTGATGCCCCCCGGCGGCAAGAAACGACGCGAAGCGGGTGTTCGGAGGAGGGCA
>CAWJAU010000025.1:0-134269 GCA_963840945.1 uncultured beta proteobacterium
GGGCGGCAAGTCCTGGCAGGGCCATCCAACAGCGGAGAATCGCAATGGCGACAAACTCCTCAGCCTCACTACCGGTTGCGCTCGATCGACTCGGGGTCTTTGTCGGTCGATGGATTACCGAAGGAAGCACAGCGTCTAGCCCGGATGCTCCCGCTGCGCAGATTGTCGCAAGCGATGTCTACGCATGGGTTTCCGGAGGCCGTTTCTTGATGCATCCCGCGTATGGCCGCATCGGATTGCTTGATGTCGGCGGCCTTGAGGTCATCGGTCACGATCCCGAAACGGGTCAATATAGAACGCATTTTTTCGACGACGAATGAAATGTCGTTAGCGAAACCTTGTCGCATCAGGACGGTACATGGATCTGGCAGGGTTCGAACGTCCGCTGCACTGACGGGTTTGCCGAAGAGGGCAAGGTGCTCGTGGCCCGTCACGAGCGCTCGGACGATGGCGTCCATTGGGTGCCGTCGATGACAGTGACCCTGCGGACGATCGAATAGAACGAGCTCCATTCATGGATCGGCCGCGGCATGAGGAAGAGCGTGCTGCTGTAATTCTACGAGTGGCATCCTCGGCCGCCGGCAAAAGCGGCCGTTCAAACGGCTCCGGAAAGACGACGCTGAACGGTCAAGTTCCGCGGCGCAACACCGGCCGCGTAGAATGCGAACGCAAGCAGAAACGTCGCCCTGCGCTGCGTCCACTGGAACGCGTTGTCATGCGGCACCCGGCACGGGTCGCGCCATGATCAAGTCCGTCTGACGGTCCGACCCCAGCCGGAACGCGTGGTCCCCGACCGTCTCGAACCACCACCGCTGGTAGAACGAGATTGCTGGCGCGTTGCGATCCCACACCCCGAGCCAAAGCGTTCGGTGGCCCGCCGATCGGGCCGCCTTGAGGCTCGCCCTCATGAGCGCGGCCCCGACCCCGTGCCCAATGGCGCGCTGGTCCACGTAGAGGCGTTGGAGTTCGACCGGGTCCGGCCCCGTCACGCTCGGGTCCGTCGTCCCCGTTCGAAGCTTGGCGTACCCGTCCGGCTGCTCCTCGCCGTCCACGAACGCGAGCAGGAACGTGTTCGTGTCGTCAGCCAACTCGGCCCGGACGCGGTCGAGCGAGAACGAGTCACGGACATACGCCTCCATGTCCTCGGTCGAGTTGTGATCGGCGAAGGTGTCGCGGAACGTCTGCTCGGCGAGCGCCGCCAGCGATTCGGCGTCGGCCGGTGTAGCGGCACGGATGCGGGGTTGCTCAACATAATCGCTGAGGTAGTTCGAATGACAAGAAGTAGATCGTCTAAATGATGGGCTGGCAGATAGGCTACGCCGCACAATCGGGCAGGTCCTGGCTGATCTTATCGCCTGCACTCCGGCGACTGGCGCCCACCGGAGTGGTCCGTAGGCAATGCTAGTTTAGGCGCGGTTCAGCGCTTGCCGGTTCCCAGGTCGTCCGAATACCCGGCCTTCAGGCGAGACCACTGGGCGATGGGACGTGCCTCGGTACGGTAAGGATGCTCGCCTTTCGACCGTCGTGGCCAGCCGGTCGGCGAGTCCTCCCACGTCTCCTGCCGCCCGTAGACCGTCATGTCGAGCAAAGCGTAGCTGTTGCCCATCGCCTCGACGCCTCGCCTCGTCGTCCAGTAAGTCTCGAAGACATTGGATCCTTGTCGCAGGTAGCAAACGATGTGCATCATGCCCACCCGGCGTCCAACCAAGAGTTTGTCGAGCAGGTCTGGGCCGAATACCAAGGCATCGCCCAGCCCATGAAGTCGCGGTACCGGACGCTCTCTTCGTACGGGCCTTGGCAGAACGTGGCGTAGTTGACGTCACGGGAATGCAGGAAGGACAGCTCGCGGACCTGCGATGTATACAAGGTGCAACCCTCGCACTGCTCCGCCGCCGGGTGGCCGGTGTGCCACATGAAGTAGTACGCGATCAGCAGCCGGCGACCCTCAAACGCGTCCAACAGCGTCACGGCCCCGCCGCCCTCGCCGATAAGCGGTATCGCGCTATCAATTTCGACCATTGGCAACCGCCGGCGGGCGGCCGCAATCGCGTCGCCTTCTCGTGTATGAGCCTTCTCTCGAACCCGCAATGCGTCCAGCTCGGCCTGGAAGGTGCTCCGATCCACTGCCTTCAGGGACCCAAGTTCATCTCTCATAAAGTCTTTCATTGTTCTCTCCTTTAGCCTCCTCGCTCGTGTTCTTAGGGAAGACCCTGATCCCCTGCTGATCTAGGCCGCCGATGTGGCTGGTCCCCACGGAGCGGATTCCAGCCTCTCCTTCATGTGGCGGTGGTGCTCCTTGAGTTTGCCGCATAACGCTCGGCATCAGCGGCGGCGCCTCGCGCCGTCCGCTGCATGCCGTTGTTGGGCGCCGCTGGTCCTACAGATTCGACGGAAATGAGTGGTGCTCATGCGCAATGATCCAACGCCCATCTTCCCTGCGCAGGCCTACCGTCAAGCGGAGGCGCGGCTCGGGGTCCGCGGCCAGCTCATCTGTTCGTCCGCAGCGAAGCAAGGCGGTTGCATAAGCGACATCTTCACCCGCGGCAACGTCCAACCAAACGATCTCGAATGTGCCGCCGGTCTTCAGCCAGTCGAAGAACGGCGGCCATGTCTGACGGTAACCAACGATACCGCGGATCTGGACCGGTGGCGGTACATCGAACATCAGCATGTCCTCCGCATGGCTTGCGACCGCACCCTCGACATCCAGATTGCGTACTGATTTAGCCCAGTTCTCGATCAGGCCGCGGATTTCCGACTTTGCGCGTGATTGGCTGTTGGAGGTCATCGCTTCTTACTCCTCATGGCTTCAGATCGACGGCGGCTCGGTAACTGCCATCCATGTAGAAGGGCACGGACGAGTGATCGCAGACGATTCGCCATCGCCCGCTGGTCTTGCGAAGACACATTGTCGTGCGATACCACATATCCTGATCTTCACCGCCTTGGCGCCCGCGCACTCTATTGAACGCTGATACGAACGCCAAGTCGCCATCGACAGTAAGACTGACGTCGCGTTCATCGATCAGAATTGGCCCTTCCCAGTTGGCGAGCCAGGCCGCAACGCTGTCGCGGTTCATTCCCCGGCGTCCTAGCGGTGGCGCCAGGTCGTAGATCACCGAATCCGGCGCATAGGATTCGGCGATCGCGTCTGCATCGTGGTCCGCATGCGCTCTCGCCAGTTGCTGGACGACCGCTTCAATCGCGGCCCTATCCGTCGTCGAACTCATGACAGCTCTCCTTGTCGATTTGGCAGTGACACCCGATAGTCTAACGGCGCGCGAGTAGATCGACAGGCCACGGGAGATTGCCGCGTGTCATTCCGCAGCCTAACGCCCAAGCTCAGCAGCGGCGGCCGCGCTGAGAGACTGCGAACTCCGAGAACTCAGCAACGCGGCCGCCGTCTGCTGCAGCGCTTGGTTCGGCGGGTTTTGCCCGCCCAGCCATCCCGAAGACAGGTTACGTGCGATAAGTCAGACGGACCAAGCCCGACTCCAACGGCTTGACGCCGAGAAACTTCAATTCCATGCCGCTCCTTGACGTCCTTGAACAGCGCCTTTCCTCCACCCAGGACAATGGGTTGCACGACCAGCCGGAGCTCGTCGATCAGGCCCTGATTCAGCAGGCTTCCAACCAGCGTAGCGCCGCCGACGGCATGCATGTCCTTGCCGGGCTGCTGTTTCATTCCTCGGATCTCTTCGATGTCTCGAACGATCCGCGTGTTCTTCCAGGCGACGTTGTCCAGCGTCCTGGACAGGACGATATCGGGGAGTTCTCTCCGCGAAGCGTGCGTAAGCGATCTCGCCCTTCGTCGCAACCTTGCCCGTGAAGGGCAGGATGCCCTCAGGGGTGGCCAGGATGGCACGCCAATACTGCTCGTAGCCGGGGTACATCCGGCGGCCGAGGATGCACGTGTCGATCTGGGGAAGCAGATCGAACGGATCCTCCCACGAGTCCACCCAATCGAGTTCCCCATTGGGTCCCTCGATGAGGCCGTCGACCGACACCACCAACGCGGCGATGATCTTTCTCATGTCAGGCGTCCTTTCACCGGTAATAGCAGGCCGGGCTACCGGTCGAACGTGACCGGCTCGTCTCTGCCTCTACCAATAGTCGAACGAGACTCCGCGAAATCGACAGCGTGCCGCTCACTGCTCATATGGCTCGTTGGTCCGCGGAGCGTTGGGCGCTTGCTCATCGAGCGACTGCCGATACCTCACGCAGCCTCGTATAAACTCTGGCCATTCAGGCACGACAGGTAACGGATCTGTCCGTTCTGGCAAAAGGCCCCAAAGGGAAGGATGGTGCCAGCAGAGTTCATGGCGGCTGCTGTCGCGATGCTCACGGATGCCCTTCCGCAATTTCTTCACTTCGGCAATGAGCTCTTCACGTGTCATCTGGTCAAGGTCGGTGTCCATAGCGCCTTTCCCACAGAAAGCGTCCAGTAAGTTCAGCGTTAGTTGCTCGCGCGTCAGGATGGCCTAGCCGCCCAACGAGACCGGGTAGCAAAGAGCAAGTCCGCCGTCGCGTCCAACTCCTGAGCCCGATCCACCAAGCGATTGAACGTGCCCCATCTCATCCACTTGGGCTTCCGTGCGTAGTCGGAATCACCATCCAGCTGGGCAAGTATCTTGTGCGCGCGGGCCTGTACCCGGTCCGCAGGCTAGAGTCCCTGGCAGGCATACCGCGGCCGCAGGCATTGTCGGCAAGCCCAAACATGCCCGCTCTACCCGGCCGCCAGTATTTCGCACCGTCGCCAGCATCGCGGGCACCGCCAATAGTTGCGGTACCCGCCGAAACGACAAGCCGCGCTAGTGATGTTCACGTTGATCTGGATGGGCACCGGTTTGCCGTCGTCGTCCTTGGTTTGGTAGTCGAGGATCAACGTTCCGTCCGCGATCTGGTATACGAGGGAGGCAGTTTCTTCGCCATCCTCTGACCAGCGTAATACTCCCCCAGCGCTCCCGACCAGCCATCCTCGGCGTCGACAGGTACGCACATCGAGGCGCAACCGCCGTTCAATTACGCCGTGATGCCGCGGCCGCCCGCTGCCGTATCCGCCCATTTATCGAAATCCTTTGGCTAACCCGGCTGCTCCAGGCGCACCATCGCTAACCCCGTACACCTGGCATACATTGCAAAGGTGTCCGCACTGCGGTCCACGAGCTTCGCCCTCGCGTCTGGTGGGGCCCAAGCGATTCCGACCGGTGCCCGTCGCGCTCGGGAGCTTGCCGCCCGTCGACGTCGTTGTCCTGTCGCATGACCACTACGATCACCTCGACTATCCGACGATCCGCTTGCTCGCGCAACTCCGGAACGCATTGCCGAGCTCGATTGGTGGGAGACTGTGGTCCGCAATAATTCGCGCTGCCGGACTGTTGATATCCGTCGCCTGCAACCGCGGGCCGACTCTGGCATGATGAGCGCATGCTGCCACTGGCGCGAGCACTCGTCGGGGTAGCCTCGGACGTCCTGAGGCTGGTCGTCTCGTTCTTTCGCTCGTCCAAGGCGATCCGCGCCGAGAATCTGGTTCTTCGCAAACAGCTCGCGCAGGTATATCGAGCGTGGTATCAAGCCCCGACGCGTGGATCACGCTACTCGGGTCAGCCTCGCACTGTTCACCAGACTGTTCGATTGGCGCGATACGGTAGTCATCGTTCGGCCGGCGACCATCGTTCGCTGGCACCGACTGGGCTGGCGGATCTTCTGGCGCTGGAAGTGCAGGGCGGGCCGACCACCGATTCCGCCAGAACTACGCGCCTGATTCGCCGGATGGCCGCGGAAAACCCGTTGTGGGGCGAGGAGCGAATTGCCAATGAGCTGTTGGTCAAGCTCGGGATCCGGGTCTCGCCGAGAACGGTCGGCAAGTACATGCCGAAGCGACCGCCAGGGCAGCCGCGTGGTGATCAGCGCTGGTCCACCTTCCTGAAGAACCATGCAAAAGCGATTCTCGCGTGCGACTTCTTCGTTGCGGTCACTGCGACGTTCCGGATGCTGTACGTGTTTGTTGTCATCGAGCACGGCACGCGTCGCCTGGCTCACGTCAATGTGACAGCGAACCCGAGCGCGGACTGGACGTTGCAGCAGTTGCGGGCGGTCGTCGGGGAGGAAGGCGGGCATCAGCTACCTGATCCATGACCGAGACAGGATCTTCGCCAAGCACCTCGACGATTCGATCAGGGCGTTGGGTGTGGAAGTGTTGCGATCACCAGTAGCGAGTCCGAAGGCGAATTCGATCTGTGAACGCGTGATCGGAACGATTCGGCGAGAATGCCTCGACTGGCTGATTCCGATGTCCGAAGCGCATCTGCGGTGCGATTCTAAAATGCGTGGGTCGACGCATTACAACCGCGGCAGACCTCATAGCACGTTGGGCCCTGGTGTGCCGGATCCGCCGCGAGGAGCATGCGGTGATCCCGAAGTCCGAATCCCGACATCGATTGGCGGCGGATGCGCTCGTTCTTGTGAAATCGATCCTCGGTGGCTGCATCATGAATACTCGCTTGGTAAGTGCAGTCGAGCGCTTGATTGACCGGCGAGAACCCGGAGTAAACGCCCAACGCCAATTTTTTGCGGAGCACAGTGATCCGCCTGCCGCCGATGTCGCCGAATCTGAATGCCTACGCTGAGCGGTTCGTACGCTCGATCAAAGACGAATGCCTAGATCGGATGATCTTCGTTGGGCAGGCATCGTTACGCCGTGCCGTGACCGATTACATGAATCACTATCATGCGGAACGGAACCATCAAGGTCTCGAAAATCGCTTGATCCATCGGCCAACACCTGTAACGTCAAAGAGTGGCGCCGTCCATCGTCATGCGCGTCTCGGTGGAACCTTGAATTTCTACTACCGCGAGGCGGTATGATGAGGTTGTTCGAAAATTTGGACAGAACGGGGTGACCCTACATTGTCATCCTCTCCACGCCGAACCTGGTGTACCCAACAACTCGTATCCGACAACAAACCGGCTCCCGGCATCACGCAACGCGTCACGCCACGGACGCAGTGAGTGTTGCTGCAATCGGATAAGCCGCGCACACTAAACACGCGCGATCCGGTCGGGCTTGATCGGATGGGGTTCTCATCGTATTTGTGGTTACCAATACTCTCAGGGGGAGTCATGAAACTGCATCTGTTCCTAGTCGCTTGTGCTGCTTGCGTAATTCAGGCGACAGCCGTCCACGGTGCCCAGTCCGACATCGAGCGGCACACCCGTTTCGGCCCGGTCGTGGGCGTCGACGATTCCGCCACCACCGGCACTTATGCGTGGAAAGGAGTGCCATTCGCCAAGCCTCCCGTTGGCGAGCTACGGTGGAAGGCGCCCGTCGACCCAGACCATTGGAAGGCGCCGCGCGAGACGCAGCACTTCGGAAACGCCTGTGTGCAGTACGGGCGGATCTACGGTCCCGGCACCAACAATCGCTACGACCCAACAATCGGCACGACGCTGAACCAGGCAGTGGGCAGCGAGGACTGTCTTTACCTGAATATCTGGCGCCCGGCGGACCGCCGCGGTGGCCGACCCGTGATCGTCTTTGTCCACGGCGGAAGCAACGTCTCTGGCTACACCGCCGACCCGGTGTACGACGGTGCGGCGCTCGCCGAGAGCGCCGACGCAGTCGTAGTGACGGTGAACTACCGGCTCGGCATCTTTGGCTTCCTCAACGTATCGCAACTCAAGTCGGGCGTTGACACGCAGGAGGACTCGGGCAACTTCGCGCTGCTCGATATCATCAAGGCGCTCCACTTCATCCAGGACAATATCGCCAACTTCGGCGGCAACCGGACTAACGTAACGCTGATGGGCCAATCGGCCGGCGCCATTGATGTGTACGCGCTGCTGACAACCCCCGCCACCGTTGACGCGCGTCCACAATTGTTCCACCGCGCGGCTCCGCTCAGCGGCGGGATCTCGCTCGCGAGCAATCTGCCACCCGGTAGACTTCCAACGCTGAATCCGGCGGCGTTCTATGCGACCCAGGGAAACCAGCTGCTCTACCGGCAAGTGATCGCCGACGGGCTCGCGACCGACTTGGCCGGCGCGGCTGCCTGGGTAGCCAGCCAGACCCCTGAGCAGGTGGCAACTTACCTGCGATCCAAGTCGCCTGCGTCCCTATTGTTCACGCTGCTGACGCAACTCGCCGCGCTCGGCCTAGCTGGGTCCGGGCCCATTCCGGACGGTGCGATGCTGCCAGTAGACCCGATCGGCGCGATCGCCGCAGGCGACTACCTGCGCGTGCCCGTGCTGGTCGGCAGCACGCGCGACGAGGGCAAGCTGTTCCCGACCTTCCTCACCTTGTTCGGCGGACCTAGCGGCCGTTTGGTCACCGATAAGCAGCTGTTCGACATTCAATTCGCATATCGGCCAGACGCGCCACCACAGATCACGATACAGCAGTGGATTCCAGCGACCTACTTACCGGTGGTTACACCGGTGACCGGGTTCAACGCGAGGACTGAGTTGCTCGACGAGATCTTTCTTGGCGCAGCCGCGAAGAATGTGCTCGAAACCTTGAAGTCACAGCAGGACGACGTCTGGTTCTACCGGTTCGACTGGGACCAGGAGCCGGCCCCGTTCAACGACATCTATGGCGCAGCGCATCTGTTCGACGTGCCGTTCCTGTTCGGGACTTTTGGACCGTCGTTGTTCTCAAACATCATGAATTCGACGGCCAACCGTGAGGGTCGCCTGGCGCTGTCCGACGCGATGATGCAAAGCTTGGCCGCGTTCGCGCGGAGCGGCGATCCCAACGCCCCAGAGGCGCTCGGAACAACTTGGCCGACTTGGCCGGCGACGTTGATTTTCGACGCCACTCCCACGGCGACAGCAATCTCGGTACAGTAGATTTGGAACAGCGCGTTGTGAAAGCCCCGACCTCGGTCGGGGCAGACGATCGTTGCGGGCGATCGACGCGAACGTCTGGTTTGAGAAGGTTGGCCGCTCTTGGCCGAACTCGGGCGGTCGGCGGTCGACCGGATGCGGTCGAGTTTCCCTTTTTGGGGCTCGTACCCAGTACTGAGTACTCAGCCCTTCGCACGACACGCTAACCGGGGGCAATGGCACCCGTAGGCGGTACTGCCGGCCAACCTGCTAGTCCACAGAGCGAGATCTCCGTAGTGCTTCGTACTGAGTACGAGGTACTTCGGACTGAGCACCGGTTGCGGTCATGCGACCATGTACGGATGCTTGCGACCCTACTCCGGTCACTGGGCCAACCGCCGCAGTATCAATCGGGCTTCGTCGGCAATCTCTCGCACGATATCGCCAGCTGGCTGCAGCTTCGACATGAGGCCGACACTCTGTCCGGCCCAGAGCGAGAGGGCATCAATGTCGCCTTCGTCATCGGCCCCGGGCGTATGCGATTGATAGCGAACGATGGGTCCGCTCGTTCGCGACGTGGCGATCACCTCCCCTTCGCCCGGACGTTGGCCGGATGCTGGACGGCCTGCGGCCTCCCAGGCCTCGACGGTTTTGTTTCTAAGCGTGCGGTGAGGTGCATTCGGCCAGCGGACATCGAACAGGTTATCAAGATAAACCGTGTCGGTCTCGCTCGCCCGCAATAGAAGCTCCCGATATCGGCGGTGAATGGTGGCCTCGTGGCTCGCAAGGAAGCGAGTACCGATCCAGGCGCCTGCGGCACCGAGCGCCAAAACCGCCGCAAGCCCGCGTCCATCCGCAATTCCGCCGGCGGCAACCACAGGTGTCGGCCTGACGGCATCCACCACCCTGGGAACGAGCGGCATTGTCGCCACCATGCCGCACAAGTGGCCGCCCGCTTCCCACCCTTGGGCAACAACGATATCAACACCGCAGTCCACGGCTCTCTTTGCGTCATCCGCCGAACCAACCGTGTGCAGCACGATGGCCCCGCCTGCCTTTGCCGTGGAACAAGGGACGCCGGGTCACGCCAGAAGAAGGAGATGATGGGAACTCCTTCATCGAGACAGGCCGCGAGCCGCTCTTCCTGGGGATACTCCAGGATCAGATTGACGCCGAAGGGCCACGAGGTCAGGGCACGCGTTTCCCGGATCTGCCGCCGCATCGTCTCGATGTCGGCACGCGAAAGCGACAGCATGCCAAGCCCGCCAGCAGTGCTGACTGCGGCCGCAATGGTGGGTCCTACGGCTCCGCCCATGGGAGCCTGGATGATCGGCAGCTCAATCCCGAGGCGCTCGCAAAGTGCCGTCTTCATCTGGATGCACTCCGTACAGTGGCTGATTGAGGAGCGAAATCTTTTGCCCGCACGATGAAGATGTCAATCACCGTCACTTCTGCGACTGGCGAAGAGTTGCCGTGCGGGTCGAAGGTCGGCTTCGGCCGGCGCCTCGCTATTTCGTTTTCGGGGTTTCTCACCCCTCCGAAGGTGGCGATCGTTGAATACAGCTCGATCTGAGAGGTCGATTTTCCGTCACGCTCGCATCGCGTGCGTTTTCACACAGCTTCTGGCCGAACTCGGACAGTCGGCGGTCGACCGGAAGGGGTCCGAGTTTTTCTTTCCAAGGCTGGTACTGAGCACTCGGCACTTCGCACGACACGCTGACTGAGGGCGATGGCACGCCGGTACTGGTTTCCTCGGAGTAGTGCTCCGTACTGAGTACGAGGTACTTCGGACTGGGCACCGGTTGCGGTCATGTACGGCTGCTTGCGACCGTTGCCGCCATTGAGCCTCGCGCTAGCGATGGCGGCAATGCCGCGTGAGCGGACGTACAGCTGAGACGCATCAAGTGGCGGTATCGGCCACCAGCAGACGGTGGAGTTTCTCCTCCTTGCGGTCACTCGATAGCTTACTGGTATTCACGCCGGCCCACGCAGGTCGCCCGCAGCCGGGCCACCAACCATCTCGCGGCGACCTCCGATCGCCCCGTGCCCCCGGCGGCCCGGTCGCGTCAAGCCTCGATACGATGCCTCAGCGGGCTCCACGTAGTGTTGAATCTCCTATCCGTTGAATCGCTCTACTTCTTCACCGGCTGGAAATCCGCGTCGCCGCTTTGCCAGAACAGGAAAGCGTAGATGTCGGTCGTCTGCCGCTGGCGCTGCAGCTTGGTGTTGCCGATGCCGTGCCCAGCCTCGTAGTCGAGATCGAGCAGGATCGGCTTGCCGGAGCTCATCGCCGCCATGAGCCGAGCCGCCATCTTGCTGGAATGCCAGACGTCAACGCGCGGGTCGTTGACACCGTGGATCAGCAGCACGGCGGGATAGGCGGTGCCGTCCCGCACCTGGTGGTAGCTGCTCATCGCGAGCAGCGCGCGGAACTCGTCCTCCTTCGTCACCGTTCCGAACTCCGGAATGTTGGGGAAGCCGTTCGCGGTGGTCTCCGCGCGTATCGCATCGAGCACGCCAACCGAGGGTACCACCGCCGCGAAGAGGTCCGGGCGCTCGGTCATCGCCCGTCCTACCAGGATGCCGCCGGCGCTGCCACCCAGGATGCCGAGCTTCGCCTTGGACGTGTACTTCCGCTCGATCAGGTACTCGGCGCAAGCGATGAAGTCCTTCCAGGTATTGGGCTTCGTCGTCTTGTATCCCGCCTTGTACCAATCCTCGCCGTAGACCGAGCTGCCGCGAACGTTGGCGACCGCGTACACGCCGCCACGTTCGAGCCACGCGAGCCGGATGGCCGTGAAGTTGGGTTCCTCGGTGAAGCCGTAGGAGCCATAGCCGTAAAGTAGCGTGGGATTCGCGCCGTCGAGCTTCACGCCTTTCTTGTGCACGATCGACAGCGGCACCGGTGCGCCGTCGTGGCTCTTGACGATCACCTCGGTGGCGACGAGATCCGTGGGTGCATCGAACGGGCCGAGCGGTTGCAAGCCTGTGTTGGTGAACGCGCCCTTGGCGTCGATCGCGTAGATTTCACGGGCGCGCTGCCATCCGGTTAGGGAGAAGATGGCCCCGTCGAGATCGGATCGCACACTGATCAATCGCGTGGCGCCGTCCAGCGGCAGCTTCACGTCCACGGGTGACGTGGCGTTCCAGGGAAGCCGCTTCAATCGGGTGATGGTGCCGTCGCGCACCTGCACGTAGAGAGCGTCCTTCCCCGCGTAGCCGCCGAGCACGACCTGTTGCGAAGCTGGCACGACGGTGGTCGCCATAGCGAGGCTTGGTGCGGAAAGTCTCGTGCGAATGATCGAAAAGCGCGGGCTGTCGCGATACGTGCGCAGGTAGATGTCGTCGCCCGCAACGTCGAAGGCGGTGATCTTGTCAGCTCGATCGCAGATGCGGACCCATGGCGTGTCAGGCTTGTCGACGGCGGCAAGCGGCGCGGTGTAGAGTGCGACCTCCCGCTGGACGCCGGCGACGACAACCGCGATCGCATGGGGCGAGCCGGGCGTTGCCCGCACGAAGGCAAAATCCGCGGCCAAGACCTCCATACGCGGCGAAACCCCGGGGCCGGCGACAAGCTCGTCCCGAGCCGGGTCCGTCCCGATGCGGTGAAGCCACGAGCGGCCGTTTTGGTAGCGCTGCGTGGCCGGCATGCCCGGCTTCAGTTCCTGCTGCCTCAGGTAGAAGAACCCCTTGCCGTCCGGCAGCCAACTGATTTGCGGGTATTGCGCGCGGCTGATCGGCGTGTCGATGCGCTTCTTGGTTGCGGTCTCGATAATGTAGATCGACGCGTCTTCGGAGCCCGCCGCGGAAATGCCGAATGCGACCAGCCGCCCGTCGGCGGATGGCGAGAAATAGTTGATCGCATGCGGCTTGCCGTTCTCCTTTTGCCAGTCGTCCGGATCGACGAGCCGCGTTTCTTGGCCGGCGGCGTTACGGTGGTAGAGTTTGAACGTGTTCTCGGCTGCGGCACGACGGGTGAAGAACAGGCTTCCGTCGGAAGCGCGTGTCACGCTTTCG
Organism: uncultured beta proteobacterium; assembly: GCA_963840945.1. Classification (GTDB taxonomy): domain Bacteria; phylum Pseudomonadota; class Gammaproteobacteria; order Burkholderiales; family Casimicrobiaceae; genus CAIWHR01. Next base: position 12,841 of record CAWJAU010000025.1, read on the forward strand.
ACCACGGCGGAATTCCCGTCGTCAAGCTCGGCGATTCGTTTGCCGAGCGGCGCGTAACCAGGTAACGCATCGAGCGTGCGCCGGGCGTAATCCGCCTGCGCCTTCATCCACGCCGCGACCGCGGGATCCTGTAGGCTTTCGAGCCCGCGATACGGATCGTCGACGACGGTGCCGAAGAAGGTCTCCTGAACATTCTGTGCAGGAAATGGCGGCGGCACCTGGGCCGCGACGACGTGCGCAAGAAGGAACGAGACGAGCGCGAGGAACGGGATAGGCGAACGCATGGCGGGTCTCCCAAAGGTGGACCCTACGCGACTGCAGGCGGGCACTGCCCCCGATGGTCGCACATTCGCAAAGACGACGACACTCCCAATACCCTGCCACACGGAGACGTAAAAGTAACGCGGGGCGCACCAGCCTGTCCCACCATGAGACCAAGAGGCGCGGTGATCGAATTCACCGGTTGGTTCGACGGACTTGCAGGCCGGTCTCGCCCTGCTAATCCATGCTGCGGCGTCCCTGAGTCCCAACATGCGACTGTCCGCTGCTGGCAAAGTGACCGTCCGGTGCGGGTCGACTAGGGACGGACGATCTGCGACGCCGAGCGGCAGCTTAGCGATCCACTGCGGCGATCCGCGCCTCGATGGCTGCAGCGCACTGTTCAGTGGCACTAGGACCGGCGCGGCGGCAGTCTCTGTCCGGCCAAAGGCGACGTCCCTGGTTACATTTGAAATTCATGTCTTCCGATCACGCACCCGCATGTTGAAAGCACAATGAGGCGACGACCTTGAACGTCGAGGACTTCTACTTGCCCTTCAGTCCGTCGCGCCATGCGATGACTTCAAGCTCGCCCCGGACTGCATCCTCGACGGGGATTACCGGGTGCACCTGGAAGACAAACGCCGGCAACATCGAACAGAACTTGTGAATCGTCACCGGATCGTCGCATTCCATCAACATGTGCCCGCCCCACTCGCCGACACGTATTACGAAAAACTCGATCTTGAAATTGGCGGGCGCCTTCCATTGTCCGAATACCTCAAGGATTCGCTTCTGGGCATTCTCGTATTCGATGGGCGAACCCTGCGGACGTTCAAACCAACTGATCACGTATTTCATCTTGTCTCCTTTCCTCGAGGGTCTCGCAGATCACAAATTGCAGTCGGCCAATCTACACCGACCCGCTGTGATCGCCAATTCCGGGAGTGCGCGGCGTCGAGTGACATTGGCACATCGAGCGATTGTCCGCGGTTCGGCGCGGATTAACCACCGGCTTGGGACGAATCGGCAAGCCGTGCGGTCTTGACCGCCGGATTGATTCACCTGTCGCTCACTGACTGTCGGCTTCGGAGGATTCCTGACCGGCCGGAAGGCGTCGGGCACGGCCGTCCGATCCATCGCGCTGAAGGGCGGCTCTGCGATTCACACCGGCCGCTCGGTCGAATGGCTTGGACTGCGGCAGTCGGCCGAGGCTGTGTAAAAACGCGATTGCGGTCCAATTTCGGGGGTATCAAAACCCCTCCCGACCCCGAAATAATCGCATACAGCGCGTTCTACGAGGTCGTCGTTCCCGACACCGCGTTTCGCGCGGAGTTTTTACACAGTCTCGGCCATCACCTGCCGGTCGGTATCACCGTGAAAATTCCCCGTGAGCGGCCGTTCGCGTCAACGCGCCGAAGTAGCGGTGGCGATGGACCTTGCGGTGGCAGCACCGGCGCCGCAAGGCGGTCGAGCAGTTCCAGCGACGTCCGGAACAGTGGTCTGCTCCCGCCCGGACCAGGCTTGGTACGACAGAATAGTTCTTGAACGTAACTTTGGATAGATGACGGAGCCTACGCGATTTCCTATATTTTAGGCGCGAAATGGATGGCGCTGGCCCCATGCGGATGCGATCCGACCCTGGCAGCACCGCTGCTGGATCTTTCCGCGCGATCCCCAGTTTGCCGTCAAGGCCTGGCGGCCGCTGGGTTAATCACGAGGAGGAGACCAAGATGAAGTATTCACTGCGTGCCAATCGCCGTTTGTCACTCAGCTCCGGCGTGCTCCCATCCGCGGGCCAAGAAGCGGGCCTCCCCAAGCGAATGGCGAACGGTTTGCTCGCCGGGCTGGCTGCCTTGGCGATCGTCTGGGGGATGCAGTCGGGTACGGCGGAGGCGCAAGCCGAGGCTGTCGCGGGCGTCAGCGCGACGCAACCTCGCGCGGTGACCGCCCTCGACTTGCGGGATTGGAAGTTCGTCCAGGATGACAGCCTAACGGACGCGGCGGCATTGAGCAGCGACGCGTCAACCTGGTCCACAGTCCACCTGCCGCACACCTGGAACGCGATCGACGCCGCCACGACCGAACAGACGTCCCCTACCAGCAAGAACTACAAGCGCGGCAAAGGCTGGTACCGGCTGGAATTCGAGAGTCCGGGCACGGGCGCGACGCAGTGGCTGCAATTCGACGGCGCCAGCATCGTTGCCGACGTCTGGCTCAATGGCCAGAAGCTCGGGCAGCACAAGGGCGCCTTTACCGCATTCCGGTTCGACGTGACGGACAGGCTCTTGAGCCGCCAGAAGAACGTGCTGCTGGTCAAGACCGACAATAGCGCGCCCTTGGCGAATAGCGACCTGACCGCCATCGCTCCGCTCAGCGGCGACTTCAACATGTCGGGCGGCCTGTACCGCGGGGTGTCGCTCATCTCCACGCGGGATGCGGCCCACATCGCGCTCGACGATTTCGGCAGTTCCGGCGTCTTTGCCCGCACCACCGCGCTCGGCGGCGGCAACGCGACCGTCAACGTGCGCACCAAGCTGAAAAACGACGGTCACGGGGGCGGCATGTATACCGTGCAGGTAGCGCTGGTGGAAGCCGACGGCCAGACCCCGAAGGTCGCTGTGCAGAGCAAGCCTGAAGATCGGGAGTGGTGCAGCTGCCGAACTATCGCAAGACGTGGCAGTTCCGCTTCCGCACCTGTGGCAAGGCCTAGATGATCCGTACCTGTACAAGCTCGTCGTCGAACTCAAGCACGGCAACGGCGACGGCGCCGGTAATACGATCGACAGGGTCGTGCAGGACTTCGGTATTCGCACCATGACCTTCGACCCGAACCTCGGGTTTTTCCTGAACGGCAAGTCCACCGCGCTGCGCGGCGTCAATATGCACCAGGATTACTATCACAAGGCCTGGGGGATCGACCCCGCGAACACCGACGAGTCCTTGGCGATCATCGACGAGATCGGTGCCAATACCCTGCGGCTGGCGCACTATCCCCATGCGCGGTACACCCTTCAGCAGGCCGACAAGCTAGGCTTCGTGGTGTGGGCCGAGCTACCGTTCGTCAACAGCAGCACCGTTTGCTCGTTCGGCCCTACTGGAATCGCGTGTCCGGGGGACCCGGAGGCGACCGGCTTCAGCGCCAATGCGCGCCAGCAACTGCAGGAGCTAATCCGCCAGCAATACAACCACGCCTCCATCGGCCTGTGGTCGATCGGCAATGAGATGACTATCATCCCGATCCTCGCCGGCCAAACGGATGCCAACAACAATATTCAGCCACTCCTGCACAGTCTGCAAGCGCTCGCCAAGGCGGAAGATCCGAGCCGCCTCACGGCCCTTGCACAGGAGGGCTACATCGTCAATAACGTGCTGATCGAGCCGCCGCCGATCGAGACCGGGTCGATTGCGGACACCTACAGCGTAAACCGTTACTTCCTCTGGTACTACGGCACGGGCGAAGGTGAGTTCGGGCAGAACCTTGACATCATTCATGCACTGTACCCGACCAAGCCGCTGGGCATCAGCGAGTACGGCGCCGGGGCGGCCCTGACCCACCACACGGACAATCCAAAGGGCGGCAAAGTTTGCTCCCGCGACACGACCGGCGCAAGGCGGATCTGTTACCAGCCGGAGGAATATGCCAGCTACGTTCATGAGGTCGACTACGCCACAATCGCCGCCAGGCCGTATCTTTTCGGCACCTTCGTCTGGAACATGTTCGACTTCGGTTCCGGCATTCGTCACGAGGGCGATATCGGCGCAACCAACACCAAGGGCCTGGTGACGTTCGACCGTACGACGAGAAAAGATGCGTTCTATCTCTACAAGGCCAATTGGAGCGAGGAGCCAATCACGTACATTACCGGCCGCCGCTACACCGAGCGCGCCTATGGTGTGGCGGACGTCACCGTGTACAGCAACGCCGATTCCCTGACCCTCAAAGTCAATGGAACGCTAGTGCGTACGTTGACGGCCGCCCAGTGCGCTCTCAGGGCCTGCAAGTTCGCGAACGTGGCGCTCTCGCAAGGCACGAATACCGTGGTCGCCGAAGGCAGGCACGGTGCCAGCACGGTGACTGACACCGCGATCTGGAATCTCGACGCGGACCATGTGTCGAACGTGTATATCGCCGCCGGTCAGTTGACGACTGGCTTTCAATCGAGCGATTCCTTGCTCGGCAACCATCGGTACGGGTCGGACAATTTCTTCACGGGCGGCACCCCGGTTACCCTGGCCCCGCTCACGGTCATCAACGGCATTGGCAACACCACGATCCCGGAGACAGGGCGGGTGTGGGACGCCTACCGCCAAGGCAGCGCGTTCGGCTATCGCATCCCGCTCGCGAACGGTGCTTACAAAGTCACGCTGGGCTTCCTGGAGCCAACCGCCACGGCCGCCGGTGCCCGGGTCTTCAACGTCGACGCCAACGGGGTGAACCAGATTGCAGGGCTGGACGTGTTCGCGAGAGCCGGGGGGCAGAATACCGCGATCGCCCTGAACTTCACCGCCACCGTCACCGGCGGCGTGCTGAACCTGGATTTCCGAGGCACGACTGGCAACGCCATCGTATCGAACATCGCGGCATCAAGGTTGCCGTGAGCGGTGGATAAAGGGGCTTCTCCTTGAGTAGGGTGCGGTGCTCGCCATTGTGCTGCCGTGCCCTGGATCTCCGTTGCTGAAGGCGCGTTTCGGTGTCAACTCCATGCCCGAGACGGCGGAGAACGTGGCACAGCAGTTCAACGTGGGCCGCGCCGATCAAGACGCGTTCGCGCTGCGCAGCCAGCAACGTACTGCCGAGGCAATCGCCGCCGCCAGGCTCGCGGAGGAAATCGTAGAGGTCACGATCCAGGCCAGAAAGGGCGATGCCGTCGGCTTTCGACAGGACGAGCATCCGCGAGCGACGAGGCTTGACGCGTTGTCGAAGCTCAAAGGCGTTGTAAGCCCTGACGGGACGGTCACCGCAGGCAACGCTTCGGGCGTGAACAAAGCCAGTTGACGAGGGAGCGCCCGCGCCGCTGCCGGCTACCTACCCCACGAATTGCGATTTCAGCGTCCGCTTTCTCGCCAAAGCATGGCCGCTTTCGGGTACACCGAACTACCGCTGTGGGTCGTTCACGCCCATTGGAACCGAGGTGCCGGCCGGCGGCTCTGCGGCCTATAGCGGCCTTTCGCGCCTCGTTGGCGGCTACGCGCTAATCAGCGGTCGCTCGCGTCAGAACGGCGGGGGTCTCTGACCGGCCGAGGTTGTGTAAAAACGCAGAGTTGCCAAATCGGAAGAATTTCCTAAACTAAAACATCGGGTTTCTTCGGGGCGACGGCATGAAGCGATTCATCGAAGGCGAGCACCGAACCCAAGTGACACTGCTGCCGGCGTGTCTTGAGGACTACGTCGAAGCGGAGAATCCAGTTCGCGTGGTCGAGGTCTTCGTCGATGGGCTTGATCTGGATGCGCTTGGCTTCGGTGGGGTTGATCCGGCATCGACCGGCCGGCCGGCGAACCACCCGGCGATGCTGCTGAAGCGCTACCTCTACGGCTACCTGAACCGGATCCAGTCCAGCCGCCGCCTGGAGCGGGAGGCGCGGCGCAACCTCGAACTCATGTGGCTGACCGGGCGGCTGATGCCGGATTTCAAGACCATTGCCAATTTCCGCAAGGACAATGGGCGGGCGATCCGCAACGTGTGGATGGCGAATTGATGTTCAGGTGGCGCTCGGGGTCTGAAACAGCCCACGACAGTGCTGCCGCCAAGCGTAGTGCTCAAGCGCAGCAGCAGCGGAGGAGGGGGCTCCGGCGCCCTGCGCTGGCGTGGAGCCGGCGAGCGCACGATGAACGCGATGGGTGTTGTAATAGGCCCCGAATTCACCCAGCTTGCGGGCCAGGTCGACGCTGTTCCAGAAGAACACCCGATCGAGGTACTCGCGCCGGATCGTTCCGATCAGCCGTTCGACGAACGGATGCGAGACCGGAGCGTACGGAACCGACTTGATTTCCTCGATCTGAAGGACGCGCAGGTTGGCGAGCCAGCGGTGGAATCGAAACAGCGGATCGTGGTCGGTGCTTACGTGCTTGGGCAGGCTCTGGCCTGAGCAGGCGCACTTGAACATTCGGCATGCGGAGACGCCATCGATGTCGCCGGGTTCGACGCCGAAGCCGACGATTCGGCGGCTGAAAACGTCCATGACCAGCATCACCCAATGGCTGCGCAGCAAGATCGATTCGCAGCGGAAGAAATCGATGCTCCAAAGGCTATCTTTGGCGTGGGCGATCAATGCCAGCCAGGAGGAACCCGGGGCCGCCAGAGTCGTCAGGTCGGTAGTGTCTGGCGAGGACCCGACGTACCACATCCTTGTCGATCTCGACGCCGAAGGCATGAGAGATCTGCTGGGCGATACGCATGTAGCCGAAACGCGGATTGCGCTGCTTCATGTCGACGATGGCCGCGATGAGTTGCGCGGACGGACCTTTGGGACCGGGTTTGCAGCGATGCGGCGAAGAGGAAAAGAGGAGGCGGTATTTGCGATCCACGAGGGCTCTGTGGAACTTGAACAGCGTTGCTGGTTTGACGAGCGCGCCAAGCTTCGCAATCCTGCGCGGATTCACGAACAGCGTGGTCAGTCCGAGCACAAAGCGATCGAGCGTGGTCAGATTCGGAGCACGGTGCCTCGACCGATTGCTGATCAGCAACTGATGTTTCAGTAGGAGAGACTCGGCAGCGACTGCGCGTGCGCCGCCAGGCCGGAGCAGCTTGGCGCAGGTGACCACCAGGTGAACGGCGAGGATGAGGACTTCGCGCATAGAGCGCACGGTACCATCATCACCAGTGCGTGCAAGAATGCATGGCGCAGGCGAATTGCGTCACACTACGAATTCGCCTCCCACAGGCGGTATGTGGAATGGGCGCGGTCTGGGCGGCGTCAACTATCGTGTACGACCGGACATACTGCTTGACGCCGTCCACTCGAAACGACTCGCGAGCGGTTTACGAAGAACGAAGCTCTGAGCGCGGATCGCAGTGGACGCACGCAACAAACGAGACGACGAGGCTCAGAACGTCCGAGGCTCCGACGTCGCTGAAGTCCACGAAAAAACCCCCGACGTTTCCGAGGGGGGTAGAAACCTGTATCTCTTCAGGAGGAGGAAAAGATACAGGTGTAACTGGGCAGTTTCTGACCGCGCGGCGTGTGAAGCGGCACCTGCCATTATTTCAAGATCCGCACGGTCGCCGTGGCGGTAAAGGGGCTCACGATGCCATCACGCTCGACCTCTCCGGTGGCGGACACGCTTACCGCATTGCCGGCGGGCAACGTCGCCAGAGCACTCTTGTTGAATGTCGCCACCAGGCTCCGTCCATCGCTCGTCAAGGCGACGGACACGGGCGTTGCACCTTGCAGCCGAACGTTCCTGATGTTCCACAAAGCGAGGTCGCCGGTGTCGGCGGTGAGTATTACCGTCGCCACTCCCGTCGTCGTTGTGAGGATCAGCACGCTGGGAAGAATCCGCAGCACCATATGCGGCGCCTGGGCGAGCCTGCCCTCGTAATAGAGGTTGCCAGCACTGTCCTTGCTCCATTTCGAGAACCATTCCTCCCAGGCCGTCCAGTTCGTGTCTACGCTGACATTGTGGTTTCTTGCCGCGGTGATGCTGTACATGAACAGAGGGACGTTTCGGTCGTTGTACCATCGGTATAGCGTCGTCCTCTCCAGCATCCCGACGCCAGGTTGCACGGACTCGGGGCTGAGAGCAGCTCCGAGATTTCCGTTCCGGTTAAGAAAGTACGTCACAAGATTCCTAAGGCCTGTCGCGTTGGCAAGGTACGGGTTGCCGTTGTCGTTTTCGGCCATGCTCAGATACATAGGAATGACTGACGTGGCGGAACCCGCAATGGGATTGGAGGTTGCTCCGTTACCTGATATAGCGGTGAAGTATTCGGGCATCCGGTAGGCAATGCCGTTGTCGAACATTGAGCCATTCGAGTGGCCGACCGCAAACCTCCGGCCAGGGTCCGTGGCGTATTGCGCGTCTACTACCGGTATCAGCTTCTTTATGAACTCGAAATCGTCGGCTTTGACATTCAGATTCTCGTTCGTATAGTTCCACCGCGTTTCAAGCGGCGTGTACGGAGGGCCTGAAGGCTGCGAGCAGGGCACCACGACAATGAAGCCGTATTGGTCCGCGATCTCCCACCAGCGCGTGATGTCGAAGAACAGCCTGTCGGGCTGGCTGCCCCCCGCAAACACATAAACCACAGGAGCGCCGTTCGGATAGACCTCGTGTTGTCCAGAAATAGGAACGAAGAGGCGGCGGTAGAATGACGGCATGGGCTCGGTGCCACCGCTGCTGTCGTTTCTGCTGATGATCGCCGCTGGCTGGGTTCATCGCCATCAACTGATCGTCATCGAATTCCTTCAGGCCGAGAACCGACTGCTGAAGGACCGGCTCAGAGGACGGCGCATCCGCTTCACCGACGCCGAGCGCGCCCTCCTGGCGCGGAAGGCTAAAGCCGTGGGCCGAAAGGCCTTGCTTGAGCTCGACACCATCGTCTCTCCGGATACCCTGTTGCGGTGGCATCGGCGTTTGGTTGCGCAGAAGTAATGGTATGGACGCCCCCTTTCTCAACCGGCATCGAGGTGCCACAGTGGAGGTGCAACCCACCACTTCAGAGAGGGAGCGTCAGCATGAAAGTTACGACGATTGGGATCGATTTGGCAAAGGTGGCCTTCCAAGTGCATGGAGTCGATAACCGTGGGAAGGTGGTGCTGCGCAAGCAGCTCAAGCGCAAGGACGTGCTGAGCTTTTTCGCGAATCTTCAGCCGTGCCTGATCGGCATGGAGGCCTGTGGGAGCGCGCACTACTGGGCGAGGAAACTCTCGGAACTGGGCCACACAGTGCGTCTAATGGCGCCGCAGTTCGTGAAGCCTTACGTGAAGACTAATAAGAGCGATCGCAACGACGCCGAGGCGATCTGTGAAGCGGTTGGGCGGCCGAATATGCGCTTTGTAGCGGTGAAGACGGCGCCGATGCAAGCGGTGCTCGCGCTGCACCGAGCGCGTCATGGATTCGTAAGGGCACGCACCGCGCAGGCCAACCAAATTCGCGGGTTGCTCGCCGAGTTCGGGATGGTGATCGCCACGGGTATCGGTCACATCAGCGCACGATTGCCGGAGATTCTGGAAGACGGCGAGAACGGGCTGCCGGGATTGATGCGCGAGCTGCTGCAGCGGTTGGGGGAGAATCTGAAGGACATGGACCGGCAAGTCGGCGAACTGGAACGCCAGATCATGCTCTGGCATCGGCAGAATGAGTCAAGCCGCAGGCTCGAGGCGATTGCCGGCATCGGCCCCCTCACTGCGAGCGCGTTGGTGGCCACAATGGGCGATGCCAAGAGCTTCAAGAATGCTCGGCAGGTACCAGCCTGGCTGGGCATGGTGCCGCGTCATGAGGGCACTGGGGGCAAAGTGAGGCTGGGTGGAATCAGCAAGCGCGGCGACGTGTATCTGCGCACGCTGCTGATCCACGGGGCGCGCGCCGTGATCGCGCACAGTGAGCGCAAGCCCGATCAGGCCGATGCATGGTTGAAGAAGCTGCTGGCTCGACGTAACAAGAACGTCGCGACGGTGGCACTGGCGGCGAAGAACGCGCGTATCGCGTGGGCGTTGCTGGCGCACCAGCGCAGCTACCAGCACGATTACGTTGCTACACGGAAGGCCGCGTGATGGCGGTTAGTTGAAATTGAACGAGCGAACCGTTTAGCAAGGGGGACTTCCGCCGATTGCTCAGGCAATCAGAGGTGATGGCAAGACAGGTAAGACCGTGACGGAGTGAGCCTGTGAAATTCCAAGCACTTTCGAGTGCGCAGAAGTGATAAGGACTCCGTCAGCCGATTCCATCAGGGACCGAGGCATAGGCCTCAGACAAAGTCCGGATCTATGGCTGCAATCTTAACCTTCTCGCCGTCATTGAGTGATTGCTTGACAAACCGGGGGCGTCCATCTATGGAACTTCGCTGCGCGTCGAGGCGTGGGCCGGCCGGGCATCATGCGGCACATTTCGGAGTTGATCGTGCGCATGGCGCAGGAGAATCCGGGCTGGGGATACACGCGCATTCAAGGAGCGTTGGCCAATCTGAGCCACAAAGTCGGCCGTGGGACGGTTGCCAATGTATTGAAGCGCAATGGGATTGAGCCGTCGCCAGAGCGCAGCAAACGCACGACGTGGTCGACGTTTCTCAAGGCGCACTGGAAAGTGCTGGCGGCCAGCGACTTTTTGACGGTTGAGGTATGGACAGCCAAGGGTCTGGTCACGCACTATTTGTTGTTCGTGATCAGTCTTGCCGATCGCGTTGTGAACATCGCTGGCATCACGACGCGACCAGACGAATCCTGGATGCTGCAGATTGCTCGCAACATGACCGATGCACAATCGGGGGCCTTGCACTCCAAGCGCTACCTGATCATCGATCGAGATACCAAGTACTCGGAGCAATTTCGCCGACTGATTCGTGACGAGGGAACGAAAGTCATTCGGCTGCCGCCGAGGTCGCCCAATTTGAATGCATATGCCGAGCGCTTCGTACGCTCGATCAAAGAGGAATGCCTAGATCGAATGATCTTCGTTGGGCAGGCATCGCTACGCCGCGCCGTTCGCGAATATGTTGAGCACTATCACCGAGAGCGCAATCATCAAGGTCTGGAAAATCGATTGCTGTACGTGCCCAGGCTGGTGCGCGCCGATACCGGCCCGGTCGACTGTCATGCGCGCCTTGGCGGAACGTTGAACTTCTACTACCGCAAAGCAGCGTGACCGCCTCGTTCCAATTTTTGGATAACACGGGGTGCGGCCTTATCCATGGGCTCATCATATCGGAAAACCTTTTCCGGATAGACTGTTTTCTGCGATACTGGCTGACGATTCGAGGCCAACCGCACATGAAACCATCCGGGACACCGCCGGCGGCGCGACCGCCACCGGCGACCATCCACGACGTTGCGGCGGCGGCGGGTGTGAGCCTCGGCACGGTTTCCAAGGGCCTGAACGGCACCGGGCAATTGCGCGAGGAAACGCGCCAGCGCGTGCATCAGGCCGCCAAGCGGCTCAACTTCCGGCCCAACAATCTGGCACAGAGTCTGCTGCGTGGCCGCAGCTTCACGATCGGGCTCATTTCCACCGACCGCTATGGCCGCTTCAGCATTCCAGTGCTGGAGGGCGTCGAAGACGCTCTTGAAAATGCGCGCGTTTCCGTGTTCCTGTGCAACGGGGCGGACGATCCCGACCGGGAGCGCGAGCATGTCGAGCAGCTGCTCGACGAAGCGCGTGGACGGCATCATCGTCACAGCCCGCCGCGCCGATCCGCGGCCGCCGCTCAAGCTTCGCGCGCACTCCGTCCCGGTGCTCTACGCGTTCGCGCAAGTGCAGCATGCGAAAGCGCTCTGCCTCTTGCCGGACGACTCGGGCGGGGGCCGGCTCGCCGGGGAACACCTGATCGCGAACGGTCGAAGGCGGATTGGGCATATTACCGGCCCCGATGGACTTCGAGGCGGTGCGGCATCGCTGCGCCGGGCTGAAGCAGGCGCTGGTCAAGAACGGATTACCCTGGCGGATCGACGATGTCATGAGCGGTCCATGGAGCGAGATGTGGGGCCGCGAAGCGGTGGGCGTGCTGCTCGACCGGAATCCGAAGATCGATGCGATCTTTTGCGGCAGCGATCAGATCGCGCGTGGCGCCGTGGATGCGTTGCGCGATCTTGGCGTCCGGGTGCCCGATGACATCGCGGTTGTCGGCTTCGACAATTGGCAGATCATCGCCGCCGCGACACGCCCGCCGCTGACGACGATCGACATGAATTTGCATGAGCTTGGGCGGCAGGCCGGGTTGCGCCTCCTGGACATGATCGATGGTCAGAAGCAGCAACGCGGCGTCCTGCGCTTGCCCTGCAGTCTCGTGGTGCGCGAGTCGTGCGGAGCCTCCCGGGAGGGGGAACGCTCTTCGAACACCGATTCGCTGGAGGGCGCAGCGTGAACGAGCACTCGTCCCCGATCGGCGACGTCGCGCATTCGGCGCTTCGGCATCTGGCGGTGCCGTTCACCGCGGTAGAATTGCAGGACACGCTGTGGGCGGCGCGCCAGCGCGCCGTGCGCGAGAAGACCGTCCCGTTCCTCTATTCCCAGTACGAGAAAAACGGACTGTTCGAAGCGCTCGATGTGGATTCGCCGCCGGGGCCGTTGCGCATTCCGTTCAACAACCGGCCGAACACCGCCGTGATGTACTGGGACTCCGACATCGCCAAATGGATCGAAATGGCGAGCTACACGCTTGCCACGCACTACGATCCCGCGCTCGACGCCCAAATCGACGACCTCGTCGCGCACATCGCGAAGGCGCAGCGGCCAGACGGCTATTTCAATAGCTATTTCATTCGCCGCGAACCCGCGAAGCGCTGGACCAATCTGCGCGATTGGCACGAGCTTTATTGCGCCGGACACCTGATCGAGGCGGCGGTCGCCCACGCCCAGGTCACCCGCAAACGTGGCCTCATCGATGTGGCGAGGCGCTACGCAGACTACATTGCGACCGTATTTCGGCCCGGGCCCGAACCAGCGGCGCGGCTACTGCGGCCATCCGGAGATCGAGCTCGCCTTGGTGAAGCTCTATCACTTCACGAACGAGCGCCGTTATCTCGAGCTTGCGCGCTTTTTCATCGATGAGCGCGGCCGTCAGCCGCACTACTTCGACCGGGAGGCGATCGCGCGCGGCGAGGATCCGGCAGCGCAATACTACGGAACCTACGAGTACAGCCAGTCGCACCTGCCCGTGCGCGAACAGCGCGACGTCGTCGGCCATGCGGTGCGCGCGATGTATCTCTATAGCGCGATGGCGGACCTTGCCGGCGAGTACGACGACCCGAGCCTGATGGCGGCCTGCAAATCGCTGTGGGCGGACCTCACGATGAAGCGCCTGTATGTCACCGGCGGCGTCGGGCCCTCGGCGCGCAACGAAGGCTTCACCGCGGACTATGATCTGCCGAACGATACGGCCTACGCCGAAACGTGTGCCGCGGTCGGGCTCATCTTCTGGGCGCATCGCATGCTGCTGGTCGAGCGCGACGGGCGGTACGCCGACATGCTGGAGCTCGCGCTCTACAACGGCGCGCTTAGCGGCCTGTCGCTCGACGGCGAGCACTTTTTCTACGACAACCCGCTTGCCAGCCGGGGCGAGCATCGACGCTGGACCTGGCATCGCTGCCCCTGCTGCCCGCCCAACATCGGCCGCCTCGTCGCCTCGCTCGGCCAATACGTCTATTCGACCGGTGCTGGACGAAGCGGCGATTCATCTCTACATCGCCGGCCGCGCGCAAACTGCTGTCGACGGCGTGAACGTGACGCTGCGCCAGACGACGCAGTATCCCTGGCAAGGCGCGATCGAGCTCGCCGTCGATCCGGAGCGCGACGTGGAATTCGCGCTGCGCCTGCGGGTGCCGGCCTGGTGCCGATCCGCGCATCTGCAAATCAACGGCGCGAAGGTCGACGTCGGCCCGCTGATGGATCGCGGTTACGCGCACATTCGTCGGCGGTGGCGGAAAGGCGACGTGGTCCTGCTGACGCTCGACATGCCGGCAGAGCGAATCTACGCCCATCCCGAGGTGGCGGCCGACGCCGGTCGCGTAGCGCTGAAGCGCGGACCGATCGTGTATTGCCTCGAAGGGGCCGACAACGACGTGCCTGCGCATCGCATCGCGTTGCCGCGGTCGAGTTCCATCGAAGCGCATTTCGAAAGCACTCTCATGTCCGGCGTCGGCATGTTGACGGCGGAGGCGGTAGTCGGTTCGAACGTGGGAGGACGGCGCGCTGTATCGCACCGATCCGCCGGTCACGGAGCCGACGACGATACGCGCCATACCGTACAGTTCTGGAGCAACCGCGGCCCGGAGGAAATGAGTGTCTGGATACGCGAGGTCTGACCGCACTTTCGGGTTGGAAGAATGCCGTCAGTCAGCCGGCACAAACGAGGAGAGGAACGATGTCCATGTCCAGGTGGTTCAAGCAGCTGCAGGGTTGGATAACCGCGGTCGCCATTGCGCTTTTCGCGGGTCGTTTACGCGTCCGGATCGGCCGCAGCCGAGCAGACGATCGACGACATCATCAAGAAGGGCACGATCGTCGTCGGTGTCTCCACGACGACGCCCATCTTCGGCCTGATCGGCAAGGATGGCGAGCCGGAAGGCTATGATCCGGATGTCGCGCGCCTTATGGCCAAATATCTCGGCGTCAAAGTGGAATTCGTCCCGGTCACAGGCGCCAACCGCATCCCGCTGCTGCTGAGCGGCCGCGTCGACGTGCTGATCTGCCTGTTCGGCATCACGGCGGAGCGCGCGCTGCAGGTCTGGTATTCGATGCCCTACGCGTACGAAGCGGCGACGCTCGTCGCGCCTGCGGCCGTCAACGTCAAGACGATCGACGATCTCAAGGGCAAGCGGGTGGGCGTGCCCAGGGGCGCCATGCAGGACTTGATGCTGACACCCCTCGAGAAGGAAAAGGGATTCACGCTCCAGCGCTTCGACGACGAGGCCACCGAGCTGCAGGCCCTGATCTCCGGTCAGATCGATCTCGGCGGCACCGGCTTGCTCGTCAATCAGCGGCTCAACCGCAACAATCCCGGCAAGGACTATCAGGTCAAGATCGTGCTGCGGCCGCTGCATTTCGGCATCGGCATGCGCCGCGGCGAGAATGACAAGCGGCAATGGCTCAACACCTTCGTCTACACGATCAAGAACAATGGCGAGCTCGACGCGATCAGCCAGAAGTGGCGTCAGCTGCCGCTGGAAGTGCTGCCCGTCTTCTGAAAACGAGCAACACGGCCAGACCTGCGAATCTGGAAAACGGGTAATGAGCCATTACCTATCGCAGGCTTGGCAAGGGCGGCCTCGAAGTCTCGTCGCTCTGTCTCGGGGCGATGATGTTCGGCGACCAGGCGGACGAAGCCGAGTCCGACCGCATCGTGCAGCAGGCGCGCGATGCCGGCATCAACTTCATCGACACGGCCGACGCCTACGGCGGCGGCCGCTCGGAAGAGATCGTCGGCAAGACCGTCAGGAGCACACCGCGACTGGTGGATCGTCGCCACCAAGGTCGGCACGCGCCTGCCGCCTTTCGCGCCCAATCGCGGCGGCAATCGGCCGGAGCTGGATCCTGCGGGGAGTGGAGGAAAGCCTCGCGCGACTCAAGACCGGTTACATCGACCTCTACTATCTTCATCTCGACGATCTGGCGACGCCGCTCGAGGAAACGGTCGACGCGATGGGCACGCTCGTGCGCGAAGGCAAGATCCGGCACTGGGGCGTGAGCAACTTCCGCGCGCTGGCGCATCGCCGAGCTCGATAAGGCTCAGCGATCTCGCCGGCGCTCCCCGACCGATCGCCGGCCAGCCCTACTACAATGCGGTCAACCGGATGCCTGAAGTCGAGTATCTGCCGCTCTGCGCTCACCACGGCATCGGCGTCGTGCCTTATAGCCCGCTCGCGCGTGGCGTGCTGACCGGCAAGTATCGCCCCAAGGTCGCCCCGGATCCGGCGAGCCGGGCGGGGCGCAACGACAAGCGCATGATGATGACGGAATTCCGCGAGGAATCGATGGTGATCGCGCAAACGATCAAGGCTCATGCCGAGGGGAAGAGGACGGACGGCGATCGGGTTTGCTCTCAACTGGGTGCTGGCGAATCCGATCGTCACGTCGGTGATCGTCGGACCCAACACGCAGGCCCAGCTGCAAACCTATCTCGCCGCGACCGACGAATCTTTCGAAGCCGAAGACGAAGCGCTGCTCGACCGACTGGTTTCGCCCGGCCACCCGTCGACGCCTGGTTACACCGATCCGCTCTATCCGGTGACCGGCCGGCCGGTCGCGCGATGACCCGCGCGGCCCGACGCTGGAGGCGGCGAGTGAACTATGTCTTCCAGTTCGGCTTCGTCTGGCGCGAATTCGATCTGCTGCTCAAAGGCGCGTGGCTCACCATCGAGTTGTCCGCCGGCGCGATGTTCTTCGGGCTCATCGTGGGCATTGCGTGCGCGCGCGCGAAGACCTCGCGCTTTCGGGTGCTGCGAATCGTCGTGCAGGCGTACATCGAGGCGATCCGCAACACACCGTTCCTGGTCCAGCTCCTGCTGATCTATCTCGGGTTGCCGTCGATCGGCATCCGGCTGTTGCCTTGGGAGGCGGCGCTTCTCGCGATGATCGTCAATGTCGGCGCCTATGCGACCGAGATCGTGCGCGCCGGCATCGAGTCCGTGCCGCGACAATATATCGAAGCGGGCCAGGCGCTCGGATTGAAGCCCTGGGAGATCTTCCGCTTCATTGTCCTGATACCTGCTTTGCGGGCCGTCTTTCCTGCGCTCGGCAGCCAATTCATCCTGATCATGCTCGCGTCGAGTGTGGTGTCGGTCATCTCGGCGGAGGAACTGACGGCCGTCGCCGACATGATCGTGGCGCGAAATTTCCGCTCGTTCGAGTTCTACCTTGTCGCGACTGGCATGTATCTCGCGATGGCGTTCGGCTTCCAGGCGATCTTCGCGCTGATCGATCGCTGGTTGTTCGCGCCCTGGAGCAAGCAGGCATGATCCGCGATTTCACGATCGGCGAATTCTGGTACCTGCTGCAGGCTACGCGCTGGACCGTTGCCCTGGCCGCCGTCGCCTTCGTCGGCGGCGGTCTCGTCGGGTTCGCCATCGCGCTCGCGCGGATCGCCAAGTCGCGCCCGCTGAAAGACGGCCGCCATGGCCTACATCAAGATCTTCCAGGGCACGCCGCTGCTGATGCAGCTCTACCTCATCTATTTCGGCGCCAGCATGTTCGGCTTGCGCATCGAGCCGTGGTCCGCTGCGGCGGTGGCGTTCACGCTCTATGCCAGCGCGTTCCTGGGCGAAATCTGGCGCGGCTGCATCGAAGCCATTCCGCGTGGCCAATGGGAGGGCGCACGGGCGCTGGCGCTCCATTACGGCGATCGGCTTCGCTTCGTCATCTTGCCCCAGGCACTCAAGATCGCGATTCCCCCGACGGTCGGTTTTCTCGTGCAGCTGGTGAAAGGCACCTCGCTCGCGTCGATCATCGGCTTCGTCGAGCTCACGCGCGCGGCCCAGGTGGTCAACAACTCGACCTTCCGGCCCTTCACCGTTTATGCACTCGTGGCTGCGATCTATTTCTGCCTTTGCTTTCCGTTATCGCGTCTTGCCGACCGGGTGGAGCGACGCCTTGGCCGGCACCTGGTGCCGAAGGTAATGGGACAAGTCTGAGCGCGACGGGCGCCGCAGGCTCGCGGCGTTCTCCACGCGTTGCATCGAGAAGGGCTCGTAAATGTCTGACACGCGCTGTTGCCACGGAATCCGGCGCTCCGGTCGAGATTGCGGTTTCCGACACCGAGGTCGCGATCGAAATGATCGGAGTCAGCAAGTCGTTCGGCAGCCTTCCAGGCGTTGAAGGATATCGACCTGAAGGTGATGAAAGGCGAGCGCATTGTCATCTGCGGGCCGTCCGGGTCCGGCAAATCGACACTGATCCGCTGTATCAACCGCTTGGAGGAGCACGAGAAGGGCAGGCTCATCGTCGAGGGGATCGAGCTCACAGGTGATATCAAGCGCGTCGACGAAGTCCGCCGCGAGGTCGGCATGGTGTTTCAGCATTTCAACCTCTTTCCCCACATGACGATCCTCGACAACTGCGTGCTGGCCCCGATACGGGTTCGCAAGATTCCGCGGAAGGAGGCCGAAGTCGCGGCGATGCGCTACTTGGAACGCGTGAAGATTCCCGAGCAGGCAGGCAAATATCCGGCGCAGCTGTCTGGAGGTCAGCTTCAGCGGGTGGCGATCGCCCGCGCGCTGTGCATGAACCCGCGCATCATGCTGTTCGACGAGCCGACTTCCGCCCTCGACCCGGAAATGATCAAGGAGGTTCTCGACGTCATGGTCGGTCTCGCAAAGGATGGAATGACCATGCTCGTGGTGACGCATGAAATGGGCTTTGCCCGCGAAGTCGCAAATCGAGTCATCTTCATGGACGCCGGTCGGATCGTGGAGGAGAACGAGCCGGAGGCATTCTTCGAGCATCCCCGGCATGAGCGCACCAAGCAGTTCCTGAGCCAGATTCTGCGCTAAAGGAACGAACAGGATCATGAGCGGACAATTCGCGCAGTATCCAAGCCTCGCCGACAAGGCGGTATTCGTCACCGGTGGCGGCTCGGGGATCGGGGCTTCGGTCGTCGAGCACTTTTGCGCGCAGCATGCGCGAGTCGCATTCGTCGACATCGACGAGCCCGCGTCGACGGCGCTTTGCGCGCGCATCCGCGACGCCGGGATGCGTCCGCCGACCTTCATCGCCTGCGACCTCCGCGACATCGCGGCGCTGCAGGCGATCGTCAAGCGCGTAGGCGACGATTCGGGTCCCATCACGGTCCTCGTCAACAATGCCGCGAACGACGATCGGCACAAAACGACCCATGTGACGCTCGAATACTGGAACGATCGCATCGCGGTCAACTTGCGCCATCAGTTCTTCGCCGCGCAAGCCGTGTATCCGCAGATGAAGGCAGCCGGAGGCGGGTCGATCATCAACTTCGGCTCGATCAGCTGGATGAATGGCGAGGGCAACTTCAACGCGTACACGACGTCAAAGGCGGCGATGCACGGGATGACCCGCGGACTCGCGCGGGACTGGGGTGTGGACCATATCCGGGTGAACACCGTCGTGCCCGGGTGGGTGCTGACGCAGCGCCAGATCGACCTTTGGTTCGACGCGGATGGCGAGCGGAAACTGTTCGAGAACCAGTGTCTCAAGGAGAAGCTCTATCCGCCCGACATCGCGCGGATGGTGCTTTGGCTCGCCGCCGACGACAGCCGGATGTGCACGGCGCAGAATTTCATCGTCGACGCAGGTTGGACGTGAGCGCGGCCACACCGAGTTGAATCCGTCTGGCATCCGATCCTATATGGCGATCTGAAAAGGGTGGGATCCGATTCATGGGCTGCTTACGGTCGTCTCGCCACGGTCTCGCGAATTGCAATGCATGCAATAATCCCGCAAGATCGAGGGCGCATCGGCGCGCGGACAGTCGGCAAGGCGCGACCCGGCAGATTCCCAGGAGGAAATCGGCAATGAACAGACGCATCTCGACCGTCGGAGCATTGGTCGCCGCCGCATGGCTCGCATCGGCGCAGCAGGCGGTTGCGCAAAGCAACGTAGCGTTCACGCTCAAGTACGGCGTTCTTGCGGGGCTCACCGGCGATCCTGCGCCCAGCGGTCAAGGCTGGAACGAAGCGGCGCGCCTGGGCGTCAACTATGCGACCGAGACGCTGAAGCAGATGAATCTGCCGAACATCAAGATCGTGCTGGCGGATTCCCAGGATAGCCAGGGCAATGCGCAGGCGGGTGTCGAGGCGGCGCAGAAGCTCGTCAACATCGACAAGGTCAACGTGATCATCGGCGACTTTTACAGCTCGGTGACCAGCGCCGCGGCCACGGCGGTCGCGATTCCCAACCAAGTGGTGATGTTCACCGGCGGCACGAGCCCCGCGCTCAGCAAGCTCAATACCGGTCCCGTCACGTTGATCTGGCAGCCGGTGGCCGCCGACGACCTGCAGGACGGGTGCTGGCGCAGGTGATCGCCGATGCGCTCGGCAAGAACGCCAAGATCAATGTCGCCGCGCGCAACGACGCGTACGGCACGAATCTCTCCAACGCGTTCAAGGACGCATGGATCGCCGGTGGCGGCACGATCCCCGAGATGGTCATCTACAACCACCAGCAGCCGACGCTCGACAGCGAGGCGCAGCGCGTCGTCAGGGCAATCCCGATGGCTGGCTCTTCATCGATTTTTGCCCGACGTTCGAGAAGCTCGCGCTGCCGATGACGCGCACCGGCAAATGGGACTCGGCCAAGAGCTTCGGCTCCGACACGCTGAACGACTGCCAGAGCAGAGGCTCCCGGAACTATCCCGGGATGCGCGCGACGCAGGCTAACGCGTCGTCGGGCTCGTCGTTCCCGGCGTTCAAGGCGCTTTTCGAAAAGAACGCGAAGCAGGGCGTCAAGTTCCAGTCGTTCATCGCCGAGTCGTTCGACTCGGTGTTCATCGCGCTGCTCGCGGCGATCGACGCGCAGTCCTCCGATCCGTCAAGCTCAGCCAGAAGGTCGTCAACGTGACCAATGATCCGGGCGAGAGCTACACGTACGAGCAGCTCGACAAGGCGATCCAGGCGTTGCTCGCGGGCAAGAAGATCCATTTCCAAGGCGCCACCGGCCCGATCAACTTCGCGCCGAACGGCCGGATCACGGCGACGAATTACGACATCTGGCAGCACAAGCCCGATGGCGCTGCCTCGGTCGTCAAGACCATCACGTTCAAGCCCTAGCGCGGCAGTTCGTTGAGGCACATTCGCCGGCGCTCCTCCCCGTCCAGTAGAACCGGGAGGGCGTCAGCGCGGGGGCGATGGCGCGCGCGATGATCGAGCAATTGCTGCAGCTTGCCATCAACGGCTTGATCGTCGGCACGATCCTGGCGCTCACGGGGGTGGGCGCGTCGCTGGTGTTCGGGATTCAGCGCGTCGCCAATTTCGCGCATGGCGAATACCTCACGTTCGGCGCCTACATCGGGCTCATCCTGAACGTCTTCTACAAGTCGGACCTCATCACCGCGACGATCGGCGCGATGGCCGCGACCGCGTTGCTCGCGCTCGCGATCCATTTCCTGGTGCTGAAGCCGCTGCGCAGCCGTGGGCTGGTCGCGATGTCGCTGATCACCGTGGGCATCGGCCTGATGTTGCGCGACGTCGTGTTCATGGTCGCGGGTCCGCAGATCCGGCAGTACGCGATCGACCAGACGCGCGTGTACGACCTCGGGCTAGTGCGCATTGCGCCAGGGCAGGCTGTGGCCATCGGTGTCGCAGCCGTCGTGGTCCCGGCGGTGGCTTACCTGCTTGCACGCACTCCCATCGGCAAGTCGATGCGCGCTGTGTCCGACAACCGTGACCTTGCCGCCATTTCCGGCATCGACGTGGACCGCATCGGCACCTACGTGTGGATTCTGGCCGGCGCGCTCGCGGGCCTCGGCGGCGTGATGTTCGCGATGATCCAGGGCACGTTCGACCCCAATCTCGGCTACCAGATACTGTTCCTGATCCTCACCGCGGTGGTGCTGGGCGGGATTGGCAATGCTTATGGCGCGCTCGTCGCGGGCGTGGTGCTCGGGATGGTGATGGAGCTCTCCACGTGGAGCGGCCTCGCCGGCGGCCTCGACGCGCGCATGAAGCCGGTGCTCGCGTTCGCGGCGCTCATAGCGCTCTTGCTGTGGCGGCCGCAGGGACTGTTCGGCAAGGCACGGGTTCTCTGATCGTGGATTTCCTCAATCCCGCCTTCTGGACGTTCGTCGCGGTGATCGCCGGCATCTACGCGATCATGGCCCTCGGCCTGTACGTGCAGTTCTCGCTCGCGGGTCTGCCGAATTTCGGGCATGTCGCGTTCATGGCCACCGCTGCCTACGTCATGGCGATCCTCGTCGTCCGCTATCAGGTGTCCCTGCCCGTGGCATCGATTGTCGCCATCGCCGCGGCCGTCGCCGTCGGCCTGTTGCTCGCGGGTCCTGCGTTGCGGCTGCGCGCCGACTATCTCGCGATCGCGACCATCGCCGGCGGGGAGATCGTGCGCTATCTCGCGATGAATCTGCCCGAGCTCACCGGCGGGCCGATCGGCTCCATGGGACTCGCCGGGCCGGGCAACATCGCGATGTACAACCAGGACTGGATGGCAATGCTCAATCGCCTCACGGCGGCTCTGAGCAAGGCATCGGGCTATGCCGTCAGCCGCGACCTGACGATGGCGTTGCTGGTGTGGGCGCTCGCGGGCATTCTCATTGCCGTGTTCTGGCGGATGGAGCGATCGCCATGGGGCCGCGTCATGAAAGCGATTCGCGAAGACGAAACCGCGGCGGCCGCGGTCGGCAAGAACGTGTTCTCGTTCAAGCTGCAGGCGCTGATCCTCGGCGCCATTCTGGGTGCGATCTCGGGGCTGCTGCTCGCGTGGCAGATCGGGGTATTCAGCCCCGAGGACTTCCAGCCGACGCTCACCTTCTACGCCTATCTGATCCTGATTCTCGGCGGGCTCAACCGGATCTGGGCGATTCCCGTCGGCGCAGTGCTGTTCAGCGTCCTGTTCTCGGGCACCCGGCTGCTCAATTTCTTCCCGTTGTCGCTGATCGATTCCGGAAACCGGGCTTTTCTCCGCTTGTTCCTGGTTGGGTTCCTGCTGGTGCTATTCATGGCGTTGCGGCCGCAGGGGTTGCTCGGCAATCGCAAAGAGCTGCTGCTCGAGAAATGAGCCCCCACGCTCGCGTGACTGCGTCGCTCGCTGCCCCCGGAGGGGGCGCAGTCGGTCCCTCGGGGGCGGCCCTTCGGGACCGAGTGAGCCGTGTTGCTTGAGCTCCAAAATCTCGGCAAGTCGTTCGGCGGGGTAGTGGCTGTCGACGGCGCGTCGTTCGGCGTGGCCGAAGGATCGATCACTGCGCTGATCGGTCCCAACGGCGCCGGCAAGACGACGGTGTTCAATCTCGTCTCGGGGTTCATTCGTCCGGATCGCGGCACGATGCGTTTCGCCGGTCGCGACATCGCGGGCGGGCGTGGAGATGTGGTGGCGCGCGCTGGGCTGGTGCGCGCGTTTCAGGCGCCGCGTGTGCTGACGCGCATGAGCGTATTGGAAAACATGATGCTGGGCGCCAAGGACCAGCCCGGCGAGCGCTTCGGCATGTCCTGGATCGCGCCCCGACTAGTGGCGAAACGCGAGCGCGAGATTCGCGAGCGCGCGCTCGAGACGCTCGGCCTCATCCGCCTGGGACACCTCGCCGGCGACTACGCGGGCACGTTGTCCGGTGGGCAGCGCAAGCTCCTGGAGCTCGGCCGGGCGCTAATGTCGGAGCCGCGGATGATCCTGCTGGACGAGCCGATGGCCGGGATCGCGCCGGTGCTGGGACAGCAGCTCTTGCAGCACATCCAGGATTTGCGTGCGCGGCACATGACGGTTTGCGTGATCGAGCACGACATGGACGTCGTGATGTCGCTCAGCGACCGCGTGATCGTGATGGACGAAGGGCGCGTGATCGCCGAAGGCACGCCGGACGAAGTGCAGCGCGACGAGCGCGTGATCGAAGCCTATCTCGGCCGGCGCGCACTGGTTGGAGCGTCATGACCGAGCCTGTGTTGAAAGTGACGGGCGTCAGAGCGGGGTACGGCGAAGAGGACGTGCTTCGAGGTGTGTCCGTCGAAGTCCGGCGAGGGACGATCGTGGCCATCATCGGTCCGAACGGATCGGGAAAGTCGACGCTGCTCAAGGTGATCTATGGCCTCGTTCCGGCGCGAGAAGGCCAGGTGACGCTGATCGACCGCGAAGGACGCGAGCGCGATCTGAAGGGTTTGAGGCCGAACGAGATCACGGCTCTTGGCGTGAACATGGTCCCCCAATTGGCGAACGTGTTCCCGGAAATGAGCGTGCTCGAAAACCTCGAGATCGGCGCGTTGCCGATCAAGCATCGACTACCGCAGCAACTCGAAGCAGTGCTCGCCGCGCTGCCGCTGTTGCGGGACATGCTGCATAAGCGCGCAGCCACGCTGTCGGGGGGCCAGCGGCAGATGCTGGCGGTCGGCCGGGCGCTGATGTCCGATCCGCACATCCTCATCCTCGATGAGCCTTCGGCAGGGCTCGCGCCGATGGTGCAGGACGAGGTGTTCGCCAAGGTCAGGTCGATCAACGCGCTGGGTGTTTCGGTGCTGATGGTGGAACAGCGCGCGCGACAGTGCCTGGCGATCGCGAACTACGGCTACGTTCTGGAGCAGGGCCGCAATCGCTTGGAGGGGTCCGCCCACGCGCTGCTGGAAGATCCGGAAGTGGTATCGCTTTATCTCGGCGTGCGGCGCATGCCGGCCGGGCTGCAACTGTAACCATGGCTCGGTTCGTCCGGGACGTCGACGGAGCATTCACGATCACCGCGGAGCCATCGTTAGGCGTCGCGGTCTGCGCCGCGAACATCGTTCGGCTTCGCCTGGGAGGAAGCGGCGCCAGTCGAGAGGTGTCCTACCTCGATGCGAGGACGTGGCCCGAGGTTGCGGGTGCGGTCGAATGCGAGGCGTCATCGCTCGCGACTGACATGTTCATGTTGCGCCTGCAAGACGATCCGCAGCATCTCGAGTTCTGCGATCGTGCAGGCGCCCCCTACTTGCGTCTCGAACTGTCCGCAGGACCGAGCGAACCGAGAGCGATTATCCGATTCCACGTCGTCGGCGAACAGCATTTCTACGGGATGGGGCAGGGCGGCAGCTTCGATCGGCTCGCTGCGGGACGGCGCCTCTGGAATTGCCACGTCAATCACGCGAGCGGATCCGACATCGCGATCCCGCTGCTGAAGTCGACCGCGGGTTACGGCCTCTTCTTCGACAACAGCAGCCTCGCGCGGCTCGAAGCCGGCGATTCCGACAGCACCACCTGGCTGGACTATGAATGCGAGGAAGGGGCGCTCGACGTCTACTTTCTCGGGGGGGAGAGTAT
The DNA here is from genome assembly GCA_963840945.1 of uncultured beta proteobacterium. GTDB lineage: Bacteria > Pseudomonadota > Gammaproteobacteria > Burkholderiales > Casimicrobiaceae > CAIWHR01. Next base: position 37,667 of record CAWJAU010000025.1, read on the forward strand.
GCGCGGCGCGCTCAATGCGGCGGGTGAGCTCCTTGGCCGCGCGCCCGTGCCCCCGCGCTGGAGCCTGGGCTATCTGCAATCGACGCGCCATTTCGAAAGCGCGGATGAACTGCGGCGCCTGCCCGCGACGTTTCGCGAAAAGCGCCTGCCGTGCGACGCGATCATCCTGCTCTCGAGCTATGGCGAGGCGAAGGGCTGGAACCAAGGTGTCGGCTCACTCGATTGGCATTCGGAGCTCGCCCCGGATCCGGAAGAGTTGCTGAGCGAATTTCGCGCGCAGCAGTTTCACGCAATCACGCACGAATATCCGGTGTTGCGACGGGAATCGCCGCTTTATGCGGAGGCGGAAGCGAGAGGCTTTCTCCTGGATTTCGCCTATCCCGACACGCCACACGAAAGGCGAACGCCGACCACCTACATGACAGGGCAGCGTTTCATCGATTTCTCGCAGCCCGCTGCGCGCACATGGTGGTGGGCGCAGCATCGCGATCTCGCCCAGGCGGGAGTGGACGGTTGGTGGCTGGATGGCGGTGAGGGCCCGCCCGCCGAGACTGCGCTGCACGCGGGCACCGGGGCGACGCTGCACAATCGTTACGACCTGCTGCGATACCGCGCCTTCACTGAAGGCGAGGCGCTGGATCGTGGCGACGCTCGGCCATTCTTGCTCTGCCGCTCCGGTGGCCCCGGGATGCAGCGCTTCGGCGCTGGCACTTGGACCGGCGATATCGACAATACGTTCGCGACGCTGGAAGCGCAGATCGCACTGGGGCTCAATGTCGGCATGTCCGGCGTGCCGTATTGGGGTACTGATATTGGCGGCTACTATCCGACCGCCGAGGCGAGCGGCGAGCTCTTCGCGCGCTGGTTTCAGTTCGGTGCGTTCTGTCCGATATTTCGCGCGCACGGACGCGTATGGCGCAAACGTTTACCGTGGGCCTACGGCAACGAAATCGAAGCGATCTGCCGGCGCTATCTCGAGTTGCGCTACCGGCTCATGCCCTACACCTACACCCTCGCCTGGCAGGCCCATTGCGGCGGCCTCCCCCTCATGCGGCCCCTCGTGCTGAACCATGCCGCCGATTCGCGCACATGGCAGCTCGGGAGCGAGTATCTGTGGGGCGACGATCTGCTCGTCGCTCCCGTCACGCGCGAGGGCGCAACGCATTGGCCGGTCTATCTGCCCGAAGGGCGCTGGCATGATCTCTGGACGCATGAAGTCTACGAGGGTCCGCGCGGCGTCACGGTGGAGGCGCCGCTCGACCGGCTGCCGCTTTTCGTGCGCGCCGGGTCCATTGTGCCGATGGCGCCCGTGGTGCAGCACCTGTCCGGGCCTCCGGCCCACGATTTGACGCTGCTGGTGTATTCCGCGGCGAATGCTTCCTTCAGTCTCTACGATGATGATGGCGCGACGAACGCCTACCGCCGCGGCGGATATGCGCTAACCGATTTCGAATGCGTCACGTTGCCGTCCGTGCTCACGTGCCGCATCGCGGCCCCGCGCGGGGCAGCGAATGCCGTACCGAGGGAACGCACCTACACATTTCAGATTCATGCAGGGGCGGCGCCACGGCAAGTGACACTGCACGGCACCGTGTTGCCGCACGGGCCCGATGCCGGACCGCAGTCGTGGTGGCATGATGGTGCGTTTCTGTTCGTTCGACTCGGCAGGGGACCGGCCGAAGTCGCCATCGATTGGTGAGTTCGACATGACAGATCTGAATCGGAGCTCCGCGTACGCGCGCGGGAAGGTGGTCATCGAAACGTTTGACTACGACGGCGTGCGCCTGCTGCCCGGCCGAATGAATGCGCAGGTGCAGTTGGCGCGCCAAGTCTATTCGTCGATCCCCAACGACAGCATCCTCAAGGGCTTTCGCCGCGAGTCCGGCTTGCCCCATCCCGGCGATGATCTGCGCGGCTGGTGCAAGAACAAGACCGCGGGGATCTTCGGCCAGTTGCTGAGCGGCATGGCGCGCATGGGCCGCGCGACTGGCGATCGCTCGCTGTGGGACAAGGCGGAAGCGCTGCTCGCGGGCTGGTACGAGACGGTGCCATCGGACGGCAACTTGCGCATGCGGCCCTACGACTGGGAGAAGCTCGTCTGCGGCCTGGTCGATCTGCATCACTATGCCGGCACGGCTACGGCGTTGCCCATCCTCGCGCAGACGACGGAATGGGCCGCCAGGACTTTCGATCGCACGCGGCGCCAGTCGGACAATTTCGATTTCTGGGGCGCGGGCGCTGGACCGACGCAGGAGTGGTACACGCTCCCCGAAAATCTCTATCGCGCGTACCTGGCGACAGGCGAGCGCGTCTACAGGGCTTTCGGCGATGTCTGGCTGTACGAGGACTACTGGGGACCGCTTGCCGACGCGAGCGATTTGCCCGAAGTCGTTCCCGTCCATGCCTACAGCCACGCTAACTCGTTCAGCAGCGCCGCGATGGCGTATGCGGTGACGGGCGACCGGCGTTATCTGAATATCTCGATCAATGCCTACGATTTCCTGCAGCGCACGCAGTGCTACGCGACTGGCGGCTACGGTCCCGACGAGCGATTCATGCCGCCGGACGGCAGCCTGGGAAGGTCGCTCGAGCTGTACGCCGGTCACGCGGAGATTCCGTGCGGTACCTGGGCCGGATTCAAGCTGTCGCGTTACCTGATGACGTTCACCGGCGAAGCGCGTTTCGGCGACTGGATAGAAACGATGGTCTACAACGCCATCGGCGCCGCACTGCCCACGGAGTCCGATGGCCGCACGTACTACTACGGCGACTATCGGATTTCCAGCGGCTTGAAGCAGCACTACTGGCACGAGTGGCCGTGCTGTTCCGGCACCTATTGGCAATTGATGGCCGACTACCACAACGTTATCTACTTCAAAGGTCCCGGCGCGCTGTACGTAAATCTGTTCGTCCCGTCTGAAGTGGCGTGGTCGCACGACGACCAACCGGTGCGCCTGCGGCAGGAAACGGCTTATCCGGAAGCTGAAACGACGACCCTGCACGTAGAGCTGGAACGACCGGCGCGGTTTTCGCTCAAGCTTCGTATTCCCGGCTGGGCGCGCGGCGCGTCAGTCATGGTCAATGGCGCTCGGCAATTCATTCGTGCTGAGCCAGGCCAGTGGGCGACAGTCGAGCGCGATTGGCGAGCAGGCGATTCTGTGACGCTGCGACTTCCAATGGAGCTGCGCATGTTGCCTATCGACGGCCAGCATCCGGATCGCGTTGCCATACTGTTCGGACCGACCGTCCTGGCGCAGGACGAGGCGTGCTGCCGCCGTCCCTTCGCACTCGCACCCGATACCGAATTGACGAGCGCGCTAGCGCGAGAGGAAGGCCAGCTTCGCTTCCGGATTCTCGACACCGCGCCCGAGCGGCACCGGCGGTTTCTGCAGCCGCTCTACACCTTCCCCGCGTTCTGGCCGTACTGGGTCTATTTCGATTTGCGCGCGGCACCGCTGTATTGAGCTCGCCTCGCGGCCGGTCCGCGACCCGAACGGCGACCTTCGCCGCTGATGCCGGGCGTCCTGCGACACAGCGGTCACCTCGGCGGTTACTTACCTGATACGTATGCGCTTGTGGGTCGGGTTCCCCTCGGCAACCCCCGCTCAAATCAATGGCTTACGTGAAAACGTGAGCCGTTCGTGTTTCTAGACCCGCAACCAACTGCAGCGATTGCGACGAGGCGTATTCCTCCAGGAGCTGTCCAGATCACCGCCGTCGACAGGGTCGAAACCGAGATCGTCGACAAGACGAAGCACGGCTACCTTTGCGTCCGACGAATCTCCGACGACCGAGAGAGCTATCCGCCCCATCGTTCCTTTCGGAACGCCCTTTTCGAGAAGGCTCTTGGCGACGATGTTCTTGAACACCTTGATCACGGGACGCCCGATCTGCTGCGCGCCCCATTGGCTGTCGAGCATGCCTCGGTCGATCGCATCGATGTACGCGAAGCTCCGGATGGTAGTTGCCGGTATCGATCACGACGACGCCGTCCGCCGCGTTGGCAACAACCTTCGTGGAAGATCGGCGACTGCCTTCGTTGGGATCGCGATGACTACGATTTCTCCGGCTTTGGCGGCGTCTACAACGGAAACGGGGGTCGCACCGATCTCGGCCGCCAACGCAGTCAGGTTTTCCGGTCCTCTCGAGTTCGCAATCGAGACGTGATGGCCGAGCTGGGCGAGGCGGCGCGCAAGGATCCCTCCCATGCTTCCAGTCCCGATGATTCCGATTCTCATGTGGACACTCCCTGTCAATCTGATGAGTTGAGTTCGGTTAGCGAGGGCCAGTCAGTCAGCCCATCGCCTCCAGGCCCTTGTCGCCGGTGATGGCATCTCGGCTACCTCACGCCGATCCCAAGCTTGCGCCCGACTTGCGACGGGCGCGGCAGCGCTGCGTGCGCCGCCTTCATCTCGGCGAGTCGGGTTTGTACATCGGGCGGAAACGGCTCGCTGCGCCGCGTCGCCATATTGACGTGGATCGAGAGGAGCTCGCTCGTCGCGGCAAGACAGGCCTTCTTCGCGTGGTGCATCTCGTGAAAGTAGTGGATGCGCTTGTGATCGCAATCGATCAGCCGGCTGACGATGCGCACGCTGTCGCCGGCGAACACCTCAGCGAGGTAGTCTACGTTCATCGACAGCGTGAACGTCGACCGCCCGGTGCTGTCGAGATAGCTCCAGCCGATCCCGAGCTCGTTGTAGAGCGTGTCCGTCGCCCGATCGAACGCGAGCACGTAGTACGCGACGTTCATGTGGCCATTCTGATCGGTCCACTCCGGCAGGATGTCGAGCCGCGTTTCGCAGGGTTCAAGCGTCATCGCAAACCACGCTACACCGGCCGCCATGAACTGTTGAGCTTTCCGTCGACGAGACCGATCCGCCGATCGGCGGCGGAGGCGAATTCGCCGTCGTGCGTGACGGCCACGATGGTCGTGCCTCCTTCGTGCGCGAGATTGCGCAGGATCCGCTGGACGTTGGCGCTCGACGCCGAATCGAGATTTCCGGTCGGCTCGTCAGCGAGGATGACAAGCGGGTCGTTGGCGAGCGCGCGGGCGATCGCCACTCGCTGGCGCTGCCCGCCGGAGAGTTGGTGCGGCCGCTTGGCGGCCTGGTCGGCGATGCCCAGAGCCTCCAACAACTCCATACCGCGCCCGTTTGCGGCAGCGTCGTCGCGCTCGCCCAGCCGGCGCATTGGCAGTGTGACGTTGTCGAGCACCGAAAACTCGGCGAGCAGGAAATGGAACTGGAAGATGAAGCCGAGCTTGCGCAGCCGGCGATTCGCGAGCTCGTCCTCGCCGTAGCGCGAGGTGTCCTCGCCGTCGAGCCAGACGCGCCCCTCGGTCGGCGGGTCGAGCAGGCCGAGCAGATAGAGCAGCGACGATTTTCCCGAGCCGGACGGTCCCATGATCGCGATGAACTGGCCGCGCTCGATCTCGAGGCTGACGCCGTCGATCAGCGTCACCGGCACTTCGCCCTCGAGCCTGCGCACCAGGCTCTCGGCGCGCAGAACGGCGCTTGGATGATCCCCCCCGAACGGCCCTGTGGTGCTCATGTGATGCCTCGCAGGATGTCGACCGGATGCACGCGACCGGCGCGCCGGGCAGGCAGATACGCGGCAGCGATGCACGAGGCGAGCGCGAACGCGGCGGCGAGCGCGTATTGCTCGGGGCCCCACCACACCGGAAGGTTGATCAGTTCCGTCCCGCCCGGCGGCTTGATCGAGACCTCGGAGAGGGCCTTCATCAGCACCATCCCGAGCGCGAGGCCGAACGCGCTTCCGACGGTTCCGACGATCAACCCCTCGAGCAGGAAGATCGACCGGATGTCGCGCGCGTGGAACCCCATCGACTTCATGATCGCGATATCGCGCGTCTTCTCCATCACGATCGTGGACAGCGTGTTGTAAATCCCGAACGATGCGACGATCAGGATCGCCGACACGACGCTGTACATAATGATGTTGCGGATGATCAGCACGCTCAGAATGTCTTCGGATGCCTCCGCCCACGACACCGCCTTGTAGCCGATCGTCTTCTCGATGCGCGCCGCCGTGTCGCGCGCGGCGTGGGGATCTTCCACCTGGATGATGAAGCGGTTGACGCGATTCGTCCGGTCGAGCATCGCCTGCGATCGCTTCAGCACAACGAATGTCTGCGTCTCGTCGTAGTTCGCGTTGCCGGTGCGAAAGATGCCGACGACCTTCATCGGGCGGCTCGTGCCGTTCGGCGCGGCGACACCTACCGTGCTGCCGATGCTGAGGTTGAACTTGTCGGCGAGTCCCTTGCCGATCACGATGCCATTCGGATTGGCGGCGAGCGCGTCAAGCGAGCCTGCGATGATCCTTTCGTCGATGGTCGACACGTTCTTGATCGTCGCCGGCACGACGCCGGAGAGCGTCACGCCTTCCTGGCGCCCGGCGAACGTCAGCGCTGCCGAGCCAACCAGCACCGGCGCAACGCGCACGCCCGGAAGGGTCTCGACGAATTCGATCTTCTGCCGATGGCCGCGGATGCCGCGCGTCTCGGTCTGCGGCTTCACGTTGCTGATGTGCACGGCGCCGTTCTCCCAAAGCAGCGCCGCAGGCTGGGGGCGCGGCAGCCGGTATTCGTCGTAGACGGTGATGTGGGGGCTGTTGTCGACGAGGCGGCGCACGAAGTCCTTTTCGGAGCCGCGCATCAGCGACGAAACCGCGAGGAAGAACGCCACTCCGAGCACCACGCCGGACAGCGAGACGAGCGTCTGGCGCTTGCGGGTCGTCAGATGCGCAGTCGCGATGTCGAGAGCGAGCATCACTTCGTCACCGGTGCTTGAGTTGCGCGGATGCGCGCGCGGCGTCCCTCGCGCAAGTCCGAGCCGGGCGAGTCGACGACGCGTGCGTCCGGCGCGAGCCCATCGAGGATTTCGACGCGGCCGGAACCGGTGACGCCCACGCGCACCGGCTGCCGATGCAATCGTGCGTCGTTGACGACCCATACGGCGTCGCTCTGCAAGGCTGTCGCCGGCACGAGCAAGGCGTTGTCGCGCTCGGCGACGATCAGGTTCGCGTCAACGGTCATGCCGACTTTCAGCTCGTCCGGGCTCGCGAGCTTGATGCGCACGCGGTAGCTGCGGGCCACCGGGTCGCCCTTCGGCGTGATCTCGCTCACCGTCCCGTCCAGTAATCGCCCAGGCAGCGCATCGGCACGCAGCACGACTTTCTGCCCGACGCGCACACGGGCGATGTCCTCTTCGTCGACCTCGGCCGTTACGCGTAGCGGCGCACAGCACGACAGGACGAATACCGCCTGGCCGGCCGGAATGTACTGGCCGATCTCGCCGTCGCGGCGGATGATCAGGCCATCGGCCGGTGCGACAAGCGACATGTAGTCGCGCTGTGCGCGCGCACGCTTGACCCCGGCTTGGGCTGCATCCAGGTCGGCACGGGTCCGGTCGGTCTCCGCCTTCGCCATGAAGCCCTGGCGCACGAGGCTCTGCGCGCGATCGTACTGAGATTGCGCGAACGTGGCGCGCGCCTCGAGCTCGTCGACGGTGCTCGCAAGATCGGCGTCATCCAGGCGCGCGAGCAGCTGTCCCTTGCGGACGCTGTTTCCTTCGTCGGCCTTGAGCTCGAGCAGCCGGCCGGCAACGCGCGGTGCGATCGGCAGCATCACCGTCGGCTCGACGGTACCGGTCGCATAGATCGCATCGATCGCGGGCCCGCGCGTCGGAGTCACGACACTCACTGCGATGGGCCCGTCGAGCCACCACCAGGCGATCCCCGCCGCCGCAACCAGCACGACGACAAAGAGAATCCAGGGGCCGCTCTTTCGCATCGTTTACACGGCGCAGGATTTCATACGCGACTATCGCGCAGCGCGCTTTGACATGAACTCGGCGAGCAGCGCCGCGGTGTGCGAACCGGCGGGCCGCGCGATCACGGTGTCGACACCTCCCTGCGCGACGACGCGTCCGCCTTCCTGGCCGCCTTCGGGACCGAGATCGACGATCCAGTCGGCATCCGCGATCACATCGAGGTTATGCTCGATCACGACCACGGTGTTGCCCGCGTCGACGAGCCGGTGCAGCACGCGGATCAGCCTCTCGACGTCGGCCATATGCAGCCCGACGGTCGGCTCGTCCAGAACGTAGAGCGTTCGACCGCTGCGCGCGGTCGTGCCTGAACCTCGCGGCGAATGCGAGTCGACGGGCACCTTCGCGAGCTCGGTCACGAGCTTGATCCGCTGCGCCTCGCCGCCGGAGAGCGTCGGACTCTGCTGGCCGAGCGTGAGATACCCGAGTCCCACGTCGTGCAGCAGTGTCAGCGCATAATGTATCGATCGATGCGCGGCGAAGAATTCGACTGCCTCGTCGACGTTCAGCCGCAGGACGTCGCCGATCGACTTCCCGCGCCACGTGACAGCGAGCGTCTCGGCGTTGAAGCGCGCGCCATTGCACGCCTCGCATGCAACCTTGACGTCGGGCAGAAAGCTCATCTCGATCGTCTTCTGTCCCTGACCGTCGCACTCCGGGCAGCGACCGCCCGCGGTGTTGAACGAAAAGCGGCTCGAAGCAAAGCCTCGCATCCGCGCTTCATTCGTCGCCGCGTACAAGCGGCGGATCGCGTCCCAGAATCCGACATAGGTCGCAGGGCACGAGCGTGGCGTCTTGCCGATCGGCGTCTGGTCGACTTCGAGCACGCGCTCGAGATCTTCCCAGCCGGTGAGCTCCTTGCAGCCGACGAGCTCGACGGATTTGCGCCGGCGCTTCGTACCAACGAGCGCGCGAAGGTTCGCATAGAGAACGTCGCGCGCCAGCGTGCTCTTGCCGCTGCCCGACACGCCGGTGACCACGGTGAGGCGCTCGCGGGGAAATCGCGTGTTGACGTGTTTCAGGTTGTGCATCCGCGCGCCGGTGACGACGATCGCAGCGTCCCGCGCGCCGTTCGCGCGGCGCGGCACCAGCGGATGCGCGAGCGGCGATGCCAGGAGGCGACCGGTGACGGAAGCAGGATTGCGCATTAGATCGTCGGCCGACCCCGCCGCGACGACCTCGCCGCCGCGCGTTCCCGCACCCGGTCCGAGGTCGATCACGTGGTCGGCGCGACGGATCGTGTCCTCGTCGTGCTCGACGACGACGAGCGTGTTGCCTTTTGCCTGCAGCATCGCGAGTGTATCGAGCAGCATGCGGTTGTCGCGGGGGTGCAGGCCGATCGTCGGCTCGTCGAGAATGTAGCAGACGCCGCGCAGATTCGATCCGAGCTGGGCAGCCAGGCGAATGCGCTGCGCTTCGCCTCCGGAGAGTGTCGGCGCCGAGCGGTCGAGTGCAAGGTAGGAGAGACCCACGTCGCCGAGAAAGGCGAGCCGCGACGAAATTTCGATGACGATGTCGCGCGCGATGTCGGCTTCGCGCCCGCGCAGATCGAGGTCGGCGACGAAGCGTGCTGCATCGCCGACGGCGAGCTGCGTCAGCTCGGCGATCGACTGGCCACGAAAGCGCACGGCGAGTGCGCCGCGGTTGAGGCGCGCGCCGTTGCAGTCGGGACAGGCCTCGTCGGCATCTTCATACCATTCGTTCCACCAGATCTCGTCACCGGTCTGCTCGGCATCGAAGCCGCGCAGCTTCAACCCGGTGCCAAAGCAGGTCGGGCACCAGCCGTGCTTCGAGTTGAACGAGAAAAGGCGCGGGTCAAGCTCGGGATAGCTGCGGTTGCAGGTCGGACATGCGCGCTTGGTCGAGAAGACGGCGACGCCGCCTTCGATGGCGCTCGTGGCGTCGCGAGGCAGCTTCGATGCCGTCCTGAGGGTCGGTTCATGCGTACCGCGCGCGGCAGAAGGCTTGCGCCGCGTCGCGTTGCCGTCGTTCGAGTGCGCGAGCACGTGGACAACGCCCTTGCCGTATTCGAGCGCTCGGGCGAGCGCGGCGCGCAGTGCGGGCTCGTTCTCGGCAGCGATGACGCCCTCAGCGACCGGCAGTTCGATCGAGTGCTCCTTGAACCGATCGAGCCGCGGCCAGCGCTGCGTGGGCAGCATCGCGCCATCGACGCGCAGCTCGGCGAAGCCCTTGCGCGCCGCCCACTTCGCGAGGTCCGTGTAGTAGCCCTTGCGCGCGACGACGAGAGGCGCAAACAGCGAGACGCGCTGCCCTGCGTAGTCGCGCGCCAGCAGGGTCGCGATGCTCTCCTCGCTCTGCGGGGCGATCGGCATGTCGTCGTAGGGGCAGTGCTGCGTCCCGAGCTTCACGTAGAGGAGCCGCAGGAAATGGTATATCTCGGTCAGCGTCGCGACGGTGCTCTTGCGGCCGCCGCGGCTCGCGCGCTGCTCGATTGCGACGGTCGGCGGGATGCCGAAGATCGCATCGACATCGGGACGCGACGCCGGCTGGACGAACTGGCGCGCATAGGCGTTCAGCGATTCGAGGTAGCGGCGCTGGCCCTCGGCGAACAGGATGTCGAAGGCAAGCGTGCTCTTGCCGCTGCCGGAGACGCCGGTCACGACGGTGAAGCGGTCGCGCGGAATCGCGATGTCGACGTTCTTCAGATTGTGTTCGCGCGCGTTGTGGATGCGTATCGCGTCGGCGCCGGGGGAGGCGCTCGCAGGCTCGCGCAACGGATGCATGGTGGCCGAAGGGAGCGGCGGCGGCGCGCCGAGCGCGGCTTCGTACGCCTTCAACGCGGTCCCCGTATGCGAAGCCGCGCACGCGCTCGCATCGCTGACGGTGCCGGCGACGACCACGCGCCCGCCCGCCTCGCCGCCTTCGGGTCCGAGGTCGATGATCCAGTCGGCGGCGCGCACCACATCGAGATTGTGCTCGATCACGACCAGCGAATGACCAGCGGCGACCAGCCGGCGAAACGCTCCGAGCAGTCGGGCGACGTCGTCGAAATGGAGTCCCGTCGTCGGCTCGTCGAAAAGGAATAGCGTGCCGGCTTTCCGCCTCTCGGCGTCGTGGACGCCGGTGAGGAATCCGGCGAGCTTCAACCGCTGCGCTTCGCCGCCCGAGAGTGTCGGCACCGGTTGCCCGAGCCGCAGATAATCGAGTCCTACCTCGGCGAGCGGCGCGAGGGCGACGTCGATGTCGCGATCGCCGGCGAAGAATGCACGAGCTTCGGCGACAGTCATTTCGAGCACGTCGGCGATCGACCGGCCTTCGATCGTGACCTCGAGCACCTCGGCGCGATAGCGCTTGCCGTCGCAGTCGGGACAGCGCAGGTAGACGTCGGAGAGGAACTGCATCTCGACGTGCTCGAAGCCGTTGCCGCCGCACGTCGGACAGCGTCCCGCGCCCGCGTTGAAGCTGAACGTGCCCTGTGTGTAGTCGCGCTCGCGCGCCAGCGGCGTCGCGGCGAAGCGCTTGCGGATCGCGTCGAACGCGCCGACGTAGCTCGCCGGATTGGAGCGCGTCGTGCGGCCGATCGGCGCCTGATCGACGAGCACGACATCGTCGATCAGCTCGGCACCCGAAAGCCCCCGATGCGCACCCGGCGTCTCGATGGGCTTCCCCTTGGCGCGCAGCAGCGCGGCATGCAGGACGTCCTGGACGAGCGTCGACTTGCCGGAACCCGACACGCCGGTGATGCAGACAAGGCCGTGCAGCGGTATCGCGACGTCGATGTCCTTCAGATTGTGCTCGGTGGCGCCGAGGATTTCGATGCGCGCGCCGTTGAGCGGTGTCGCGGCGCGCGCCGGCTCGCCGGCGCGCTTGCGGCCGGCGAGGTAGTCGGCGGTGAGCGTGCGTGCGCCGCTAACGAGCTCTCGCGGCGACCCGAAGTACACGATCTCGCCACCGCGCTCGCCGGGTCCGGGGCCGAGGTCGAGCACCCGGTCCGCCGCGAGCATCACCTGCGGATCGTGCTCGACGACGACGAGCGAGTTGCCCGCATCGCGCAGCCGCTGCATCACGCCGATCACGCGCCCGATGTCGCGCGGGTGCAGGCCGATCGACGGCTCGTCCAGGACGAACAGCGTGTTGACGAGCGAGGTGCCCAGCGCCGTTGTCAGGTTGATCCGCTGAACCTCGCCACCCGAGAGCGTTCGCGACTGCCTATCGAGCGTGAGGTAGCCGAGCCCCACATCGGCGAGAAAGCGAAGCCGCGCGCGGATCTCGGCAAGGAGCAGGTCGGTTGCCTCGTCGAGCGGTGCGCGCAGCGTCAGGTGCGCGAAGAAGTCGCGCGCGCGATCGACCGGCAGCAGCACGAGATCATGAACCGTCAATCCCGGAAGCCGGACGAAGCGGGCGTCATCGATTGCGACGCCCGCGGCGAAAGCGCGCGCCGGCGTCGACGACGCGATCGCTGTCGGCTCTTGTTCCGAGCCGCCATTGCAGCGCCTCGGGCTTCAGCCGTGCGCCGCCGCAGGCTTCGCATGGCGTGTATGCGCGGTACTTCGACAACAGCACGCGAATGTGCATCTTGTACGCCTTGCTCTCGAGCCAGGCGAAGAAGCGCTTGACGCCGTACCATGTTCCGGGCCAGGACTTGCTCCAGCTCACCCATTCCGGCTCGCCGTCGAGGACCCAGCGCCGCGAGTGCTCGTCGAGGTCGCGCCACGGCACGTCGAGCGCGATGCCGCGCTTCTTCGCGTACTTGGCGAGATCGTCCTGACATTCGCTGAAGCTCTTGCTCTGCCACGGCTTGACGGCGCCGGCGCGGAGCGTCTTCGCCTGATCGGGGACGATGAGGCCGTAGTCGATGCCGATCACGCGGCCGAAGCCGCGGCAGGTCGTGCAGGCGCCGAGCGGCGAATTGAACGAGAACAGCGCCGGCGAGGGCTGCTGATAGTCGATGTCGCAGTCGGGACAATGCAGCCCCGTCGAAAAGCGCCAGAGCGTTTCCTGCGCTGCGTGAACGCCGCCTTGCGCGGCGCCGGGATCGTCGTCCTTCCCAACATGGATGTCCACGCGGCCGTTGCCGACGCGTAGCGCCGCCTCCAGCGCCTCGACAACGCGCGCTCGCTCGGTGCTGCTCCTTCGGAATCGGTCGGCGACGATGTCGAGGATGCGGCCTCGGCGCGCGTGGATCCGCGTATACCCCTGCCGCTCGAGAAGCGCCAGCACTTCCGCTTCGGTGAAGTTCTCGGGTACCGGTACCGGAAACGTGACGGTGAGCCGCGGGTCGCCGGCGGCCGAGCTGCGCTCGGTCAGCGCTTCGTAGATCGATTGCGGCGTATCGCGGACGACCTTGCGGCCGCAGCCGCGGCAGTAGGGCTCCGCGGCACGCGCGTACAGCAACTTGAGGTAGTCGGCGAGCTCGGTCATCGTGCCCACCGTCGAGCGCGACGTGCGGACCGGATTGGTCTGGTCGATCGCGATCGCCGGTGGAATCCCTTCGATCCGATCGACTTGCGGCTTGTCCATCCGGTCGAGGAACTGCCGCGCGTACGGCGAGAACGTCTCCACGTAGCGCCGCTGTCCTTCCGCGTACAGCGTGTCGAAGACGAGCGACGACTTGCCGGAGCCGGAGACGCCGGTCACGACGATGAGCTCGCCCAGCGGCAGGTCGAGCGAGAGGTTCTTGAGGTTGTGCTGCCTGGCGCCGCGGATTGCGATCTTTGGTGACATCTGCATGTCGATATGGGGGCGTTTTCCGCGAAGCGGAGCGCTAGGATAGCGCTACGGCCAGCTGCTGGGCGACTCGGCCGCAAGAGGATATTGCGACGACTCGCCGTCAGATGGCCCCCGCCACGGTGGGACCCGCTCGGAACTGTCGAAATCCCGCCCTGTCATTCGACGATCCATGCCAATTTCGGCGACGAACTTGATGGAGACGAACCATGCGATACCTTTCGCTGATCCGCATCGATGAGACACCGGCCAGCAACCGAGCTAATGGCTCATGGACGAGATGGGCAAGCTCATGGACGAGATGACCCGCGAGGGGACACTGGTCAGCACCGCGGGGCTGCGCCCCACAAAGGAAGGGGTGCGCGTGCGCTCGCGTCACGGCAAGCTTTCGATCACCGAAGGCCCGTTCACCGAATCCAACGAAGTGATCGGCGGTTACGCGATCCTCGAAGCCAAGTCCAAGGAGGAGGCCCTCGAGCTCACCAAGCGTTTCCTCAAGATCCACGGGGACGAGTGGAACCTCGAGTGCGAGGTGCGTCCCCTGGACGGGCCGGAGTTCGGAGGGATGCTTGGGCTGGGTCGTAAGCTGGGGGTTCAGGCTTGCGCCAGACTCTGGCCCGGCGACGATCACCAACTTCACGATGGACCTTGACGTGTGGCATCCCGCACTTGCGTCGGGTATCGGCGACCGGAGCTAACTACCTGATGCGTAGGCGCTTCTTTGTCGGGTTGCGCTCCCCGCAACCAAATTAATCAACGGCTTGCCTTCGGGCAGGCCGTTTTAGTTTTGCCAACGTAAGTGCTTTGTAAGTAAATTCGGCATGGCGGGTGATCCATCCCCTTAGCCGAGGTAAATTCTCCTATCGAACCGCGAAATGATCGTGCTCGCGTCGATCTACTCCGCCGGCGCTACTGCTTCCGCCCGGCGCCGGTGAGCAACCTCACCAGCGCATGGAAGAACCCGCGCACGGCTGGCGCGGCCTGCGTGAACGTCGCCCGCATTGCGATGGCAGAATCAATGCTGACCGCATCCTCGGACGACGGCGATCGTGCGCAGGATTTGATGGCGCAATAGCCGAGAGCGATTGCGCCTAGTGTAATGTTCCGTATGTAACTTTACATGCCGAGTGTGGTCCAAGTTATATTCTTGGACCCCGGAGAGCTCGGCAATGAAGACTGGAAGACCGGCGAAGGAATTGGCGGTGAGCGCGGAGGACCGTGTGCAACTCGAATCGATCGCGCGTTCGCAGAGTCTGCCCGCGGTATTGGTGCGGCGGGCGCAGATGATTTTGCGCCTGGCCGATGGCGAGTCGAACAGCGCCGTCGCGCGGCGCTTTCGAGTGAGCCGACCGACCGTCACGCTGTGCCGTACGCGCTATCGCGAACGCGGGATGGCCGGTCTGCACAACGAACTCAAACCCGGCCGGCCGCGAAGCACCAGCGAAGAGCAGATCGCCACGCTTATCAATACCGCCCTCAAGGCGCGACCGAAAGGCAAAAGCATTGGTCGCGCCGTGGCTTGGCCGAGAGCACGGGCCTGTCGACCACCACGGTACACCGTTATCTGACGCTGTTCGGCCTGCAGCCGCATCGCGCGCGAAGCTTCAAGCTGTCCACCGATCCGTTCTTCATCGAGAAGGTGCGCGATGTCGTGGGGCTCTACCTCAACCCACCCGAGCACGCTCTGGTGCTGTGCGTGGACGAGAAGAGTCAAGTCCAGGCGCTGGAGCGCACGCAACCGGTACTGCCGATGGGCTTGGGCTATGTCGAGGGCATTACGCATGATTATGTCCGACACGGAACCACGACGCTATTTGCCGCGCTGGACATTGCCAACGGCAGTGTGTTGACGCAATGCAAACCGCAACATCGGCACCAGGAATTCCTGTCCTTCTTGCGGCACATTGAGGCCAACGTCCCGCCTGGTCTCGACGTGCATATGATCTGCGACAACTATGCCACCCATAAGCATCCACGGGTTCGCTCGTGGCTGGCGCGGCGCCCCCGGTTCCATTTGCATTTCACCCCGACCTACAGTTCGTGGCTCAACCAAGTCGAGCGCTGGTTCGCCTTGATTACCAACCAGTCGATCCGCCGTGGTTCCTTCCAATCCGTCACCGATCTCAAGCGGCAGATCAACACCTTCGTCGACAACTACAATCAGCATCCCAAACCCTTCAAGTGGGCCGCGACCGCCGATTCAATCCTCGCCAAACTTGAACGCCTCTGCAAAGTTATTAACGGAACACAACACTAGGTTCTAGACAAGTTTGAAGCGTAACCCATCTCGGCCTCCTCCTGAGGCGACGCAACTCGCTGTGGAACTGCGATGGGTGATGGTACTTTGTTCAGGGCTCCAAGCTCGACGTGCGACGTAAGAAGTACTTCGCCCTCGGTGGCCAGAACCTCGTACTCTGTACTCGGTACCGAGTACGTCGCATTGCGCCGCTAGTGCGAGGCGCGTATGCCCCGGTACGACCCACAGCGGTCACGGCCCGCTCGCGTAAGCAGTCTTCTCGTTGCTCACGACAACGCCGCGCCGAGCCGCCGTCACTTCGCCGCGAAGCAGTAGAACAGGCCGGCTCCGCCAGTGCTGACCAGCGATTCCTGATCGCAGCCGCGGGTCGGGTGCGACGAGTTCCACGACGTGGCCCACGAGCTGGCGATCGGGCCGGCGCGGTCGAAATGGCCGACCATCGCAGTGCCGTCCTTGCCGCCCTTGGTCCAGTTGCCGCAGGTCATATCGAAGAACGGCGTGCCGGGGAACGCCGTGCCGTCGGGCCGCGACCCGGTCAGCATGTCGTGCTCGTTCGGCTTGTCGGTGCGGCTTTTCACCGGCTGACCCTTCTCGTCGAGTGCCGAATCCTTGGCGAGGTTCGCGCTCGTCGAGTGCAGATCGTCGACGCTGCGCGCGACGACAACGCCCTTGGCGTTTTGCCACGGCCCCGTGCCGATGCGATCGCGCGCATTGACGTAGTTCGGGTCGTTGAGCGCCGGTGCCTGCGTGCTGAGATAGGCGCGCCACGTCCGGTCGCCGGCGCCCGCGGCCTTCGCCAGCGCCTGACAGTGCTGATCCGCGCCGTCGAGGCCGCCGAGGTTGGCGCCCTTCCCGGACCCGGCGCTTGTCACGAAAAACGTCATGTCCTTCGGCGTGGGCTGCATGCTCGCACAGCCCGCCATCGTGATCAGGCCAGCCATGCTGAGCCACGTTCCTCGCGTCACTGTCTGCATTATTTACTCCTTAAGGTTTGAGACCTGCGCAATGTTTCCGCGCGCTTGTTACACGCGCCCGCCGAGCGATCTTTCGACGGTGCGCGGGTTTCGGGCTATTCTTGCTGCAACGACCCGGTTCGTCAACGGCGCCGGGACTCCGCGCGCCCGGGTTGCGATAAAGCAAAAAACGCAATTTTGCAGGGTCCTCATCCGCTGTGGCTTTGCAGCAATGCGATATTCGGCTGCGCCAGCCAGCGGATCGGTCCGGGATGGATCACCTTCATCGATGATGACAAGGGGCTCGAGAACTGGAACCGCATCGGCGACGCCAACTGGCGCGCAGAAGGCGGCGTCATCATCGCCGACAAGGGCAGGGGCGGATTCCTTGTCTCGAAGAGCACCTATCAGGATTTCGCTATTTACGCGGAGTTCTGGGCCGAAACCGATACCAACAGCGGCATCTTCATCCGTGCGTCGGAGACGAGCAAGATCGGCTCCGATAGCTCCTACGAAGTCAATATTTGGGACATCCGGCCCGACCCAAAGTACGGCACGGGTGCGATCGTGGACCTTGTCGCCGTGTCGGTGCCGCTGATCCACAGGGCCGGTGGCAAATGGAACACCTATGAGATCGAGGCCAAGGGCGCAGACGTGACCGTGAAGCTCAACGGCGCCGTCACGGCCAAGATGCAGAACGGCAAGTACGCCAGTGGACCGTTTGCACTGCAATATGGCCCCGGTGTCCAGGGCGTGACCGGCGGCCCGATTAAGTGGCGCAAAGTCGCTATAGCGCGCTGCCAAAACGCCAATGCGTGAGGGACGTGATTAGGTTGACGTACGTTCCCGCTTAATCGCGCGACTCGCCCGAAGGACTGCGCCGACGCGTCAGGTCCGCTTCGGGTCGAGGCCGTGTAGAAACGTCAAACCTGTGTGGTCATGCCTTGTCGGCACGCTCGGAAGCGTTTGGGATACCCACTGCCACGCTATGCGCCACTGCGGCGGTCGAATCATGCGATCGAGGTTATTGCGAAACGTACGTTGCAGATGCGCGTGGCAGCGCGTTCTGCGGGGTTTATTTCGGTGGAAGAGGGCTTAGGCCCGCATCGCCTGCATCAGCGGTCTGATGCCCATGATCTGCATGACGCGTTTGAGATTGTAGGCCTTGCTGTTGGAGGTCAGCGGCTTGGGCACCAGTGGCGTGATGCCGGCCTGGTCGCAATCCAGAATCTCCAGGCCGTTGAAGTAGCCGCGATCGGCAACGACGGTCAGGTCCTCCTTTCCCGTCGCGCCGCGTGCCTGCGTGGCCATCGCGAACAGCTGGCTGCGGTCATGACCGACGTTCGTGACCTCGTGGGCGACGATCAGGTGGTGCTTGGTATCCACCGCCGTCTGCACGTTGTAGCCGACGATGCCGGTGCCCCGGCCACTGGTCGCCATCGAGCGGGCATCCGGATCGGTCAGCGAGACTTGTCCGTCGGGGGCTTCCCGCAGTGGCTGTTCAACCTGCTGCAGGTGCGCCATGTGCGCCTGGACCGTGGCCACCTTCTCTTTGAGCCGCGAAACTCTGCCTTCCGTGACCAGGGTCGGCTCCCGGTCCGCGCGGTCGAGCTCGGCCAGATAGCGGCCAATGCTTTCCTCCAGCTGCACCATGCGCTTCTTGAGCTTGTTGGGAGTGACGTTCTTGTCGCGGTTGTTGACCGCCTTGAACTTGCTGCCATTGCGACAGCCATCATCGCAATGGCGCATGCTTTGGGCAAGCAGGTTGTCGCGGAGGCGTGGAAACGAAAAGCCAACTGGCACTGCTTACCCGCATGAAATGCGATCATATTCAGGGGTATCACTTCAGTCGACCGCTGCCGCCAGCCGAGTTCGCCCAATTCTTCGCTGAGGCGGCAGTCGCCGCGGCCAGAAAATCAGCCGCTCCAATGCTGATCTCGGCATTCGGGTAACAACCACGCGCGCGGACCTCGTCTACAGATCGATTTCCGTCCAGAGCGGATAGTGATCGGAGCCTGTTGCGTCGGCGTCGATCCACGACGAACGCACGCGA
The DNA here is from genome assembly GCA_963840945.1 of uncultured beta proteobacterium. Lineage (GTDB taxonomy): Bacteria > Pseudomonadota > Gammaproteobacteria > Burkholderiales > Casimicrobiaceae > CAIWHR01. The sequence continues at coordinate 56,465 of CAWJAU010000025.1, forward strand.
GGCGCGAGCGTCGCGGAAACCAGGCAGTAGTCGATCCGCTTCCCGGCGTGGAATTGTCGCGCCTTCGTCTTCCCGATGTCCGGCTGCGACCCACGCGTCGACGAATCCAGTCAAGCGATTGAGGCGACCATATTGCGCCGTCACAGGTCCGACGATGCGGGCATATTCGGGCGCGTCCCAGTCGAAGTTGAAATCGCCCATCAGGATCGCGTCCGCGGGCATCGGTGGCATCTCGCCCTCGGTCCATCCCGCGTTCAGGATCCGGATGTCCGCCGCACCACGCGCCACCTTCGCTCGGAGCGCGCGCATGGATGTCGAGCAGCGCGTCGACTTGCGGCAGTCGTGTCGCCGCGCTCAAATGACTGAGGTGCGATCGAGTAGAAGCGCAGCGGTCCTGCGCGGGGGTCACGATGACCGCTTCGAGCGCGCCCTGCTGAATGCTGTGCTGCGTGAGCGTGCCGTACTTCGGCAGCAAATGGTTGCGCGATGACGCGATCGGCAGTCGCGACAGGACCATCGTGCCGAACTGACGGCGGCGATTGACCAGCCGGCCTTCCGTATCGCGATAGCTCGCGTCCATGTCGAGATTGGCGCCATAGACCCAGTGATGCTCGGGAAGTGTGCACTCGAGGACGCCGGGGAGTCGACGCAACCGGAGCGTTGCCAATGTCGCTCCACTTCCTGCAGCGCGATGACGTCGGCGTCCTCGATCTCCCGGGCGATGCGAGCGAGGTCGTAGCGGTTGTCTTTGCCGAGCCCGAATTGGATGTTGTAGGTGACGAGCTTCACGGCTCGTTGACCGCGCGAGCCGCCAGCGACAGGTTGACGAGCTTCTTTCTGGCGCTCGCGTGCGTCAGCTCGAGCATGCCGCAGTCCGGGGCCAGAATCAGTTGCCCTTTCGGCACGAAGCGGAGAGCTTCGTTGGCGCGCGCTACCAGGGACTCGACACTTTCGACTTCGTTCTCGCCGACATCGATCACGCCCAGCATGACGGTCTTCTTGCCGACTGCGCCAATATGGAGACATCCAGCTTGCTGGCCGCCCCCTCGATCGAAACGACGTCGAGCCTGGACTCGGACAGCCAGGTCAGGATATCGCGGTAATAGTCCTGATTCGCCTTATAGGCGATGCCTTTTCGCTCCAGCGGCTTGTTCGGATAACCGCGGCAAATATGCACGACGAACGTCGCGCGGTCCTCGAGTCCTGCGAAACAACGTTCGAGCGCCTCCAGCCCCCAGGCTTGCGCCGCCTCCGGATAGCGGAGCAGCACCGGATCGTCGAACTGAATGATCTGGCATCCGGCCGCGATCAGCGCCGCGACTTCATGATGGATGGCGTCGGCGTAGTCGAAGGCAAGCCGCTTTCGATCGCCCCATAGTATTCATCGGCCACACAATCGGCAACGGTGCTGGGCCCGGGAAGGCCTATCTTGGCGATGCCCTTCGCATGCTTCCTGGTGAACAGAAATTCATCCAGAACCATCGGCCCCTTGTACTTGATCTTGCCGATGACCCGCGGCGCGTCCTGCTCCGTCGTTCCGCCTCGCATCGAAATGCGTTTTCGGTTGCAGGCGTCGATGCCGTCCAGTCGATTGACGATGTGCAGCACATAGTGGCCGCGTCGTTCTTCGCCGTCGGTCATGATGTCGATGCCTGCGCGGTTTTGGTCTTCGATCGCCGCAAGAGCTGCCTTGTCCAGCAGTCTCGCAAATTCGGCCGTCCCGAGCTCTTGCTGGCGACGGTCAAAGGCAAAGCCGAAGCTGTCGAGCAATGATCGGCCGTTTTGCCTGTAGACATAGCGCGGCTTCGGATAGCTGCCTACGATTGCGGTCAGAACCTTGGTCTGTGTTCGGATGGCCATGTCGAAGATCAGGCCGCAATCCGCACATCGAGCCGGCGGCCGCTCGTCTTGTCGAAGAGGAGCGCGCTCGCGGGAGCGAAACCGAGCGGCACGTTGTCGCCTTCGCGATGGCGGGGTTCGGCGCCGGCCTCGAGAAAGCGAATGACCCCGAAGGCGCTGTCGGCCGTGTAGAGCACCTCCCGGCCCATCGGCTCGGCGGCGGTGACGCGCGCGGGCGTCCCGCCATCCGCCACCTGCAAGCTCTCGGGTCGAAGCCCCAGGACGACCGGGCCGCGCACCGATTCCGTCAGCGGGATGCTCGCCTCGTGCACGTTGAGCACGCCGCCGTCGGCGTTGCCATCGAAGAGATTGATCGGCGGCGAGCCGATGAAGCTCGCGACGAACAAGCGTGTCGGGACGCTCGTAGAGATCCTCGGCGGCGCCCTCCTGCTCGACCCGGCCGCCGTTCATCACCACCACCCGGTCGGCCATCGTCGTCGCCTCGATCTGGTCGTGGGTGACGAGGATCGTGGTCACGCCGAGCTCGCGCTGGATGCGGCGGATCTCGGTGCGCATGGTGAGCCGCAGCCCGGCGTCGAGGTTCGACAGCGGCTCGTCGAGCAGCAGCAGATGCGGCCGCTTGACCAGTGCGCGCGCGAGCGCCACGCGTTGCTGCTGCCCGCCGGAAAGCTGGCTCGGCCGCCGGTCGAGCAGCCCGTCGATGCGCACCAGCGCGGCAATCTCCCGCGCGCGCCGCTCGGCCTCGGTCCGTTCGATCGTCTTGAAGCGCAACGGGAACATGATGTTCTCGAGCACCGACATGTTGGGATACAGCGCGTAGGACTGGAACACGATGCCGACGTTGCGGCCCCGCGCCTCGACGTCGTTGACCCGCGCGCCGTCGAACGTGATGTCGCCGCTGCGTCGGCTGGTAGATCCCCGCGAGCATCATCAGCGTCGTCGTCTTGCCGCAGCCCGACGGCCCCAGCACCGCCACGAAGGCGCCATCCTCGATCGCGAGATCGATCCCCGCGACCGCCGCGGTCGCGCCGGCCATTCCTTGCGCAGGTTCTTCAGTTCGACACGGGCCATCGGTTTACCCCTTGATGCCGCCGATCGTCATCTGCGTCAGATATTTCTGGCAGAACACATAAAGCAGAAGACTCGGCAGGACGTAGAACACCGCGACGGCGGCGACGATGCCGTAGTCGACGCCCATCACGTCGTCGGCCACCCAGAACAGGTACAGGCTCATCACCCAGTTCGTGTTCTCGATCAGGAAGGTCCGGACGAAGATGTATTCCTCCCAGGCGCGGATGAACGCGAACACCGCGACCGCGATCAGCCCGACGCGCACCTGCGGCAGCACGACGAGGCGAAACGCCTGGCGTCGCGTCGCGCCGTCGGTCATCGCGCTCATCTCGATGTCCCAGGGCACGCCGTCGAAGAAGCCCTTCATCACGAACACATAGAAGGGAAGCTCGATCGCGGCCAGCACCAGCATGACGCCGACGATCGTGTCGAGCAGGCCGATCCAGTGCAGCATCAGGAAGATCGGAATGATCAGCGTCATCGCCGGGAAGGCGTGGAGCACGAGCAACCCCTGCAGGAAGGCGTTGCGCCCGCGGAAGGCAAAGCGCGAGATGTAGTAGCCGGCGAGCGAGGCCACGGTGAGGATGATCACGGTCTGCGACAGCGCCAGCGCGAGCGAGTTGAAGAACGCGGTCCAGACCGACGGAAACTGCGCGCCCGACGTTGCCTTCGAGCGCAGCTCCTCGACGAAATTCGGCGCGCCACAGGAAGCGGAAATTGTCGAGGTGCAGCCGATCGCCGACCAGCGCGACGAGCAGCGTCCCGGCGATCGCGAGCAGGATGAGGCCGGTCGACGAGTCGCAGTCCCGCGTCGACGCCACCGACATGTGGACGAGGCTGTAGACGAGAACGGCGGGCACGATCACCGCACACGCCGTCCACAGCACGTCGCTCCCGACGCCGCCGGTGCGGGCGGTGAAGGCGATCACGACCATCCAGAAGTACGGCAGGATGATCGGCACCGAGACGACAACGAGGAACGCGAGCAGCGCCGATTGCCCGGTGAACCGCGTGCGCCAGGTGCGGCGCGCCAGCGCCTGCCAATCGGTGCGCGCTGCGGGCGCGGCAGCTGCGATCGAGTGCTCGGTCGCCATCAATGCACCTCGATCCGCGGCGGCTGCAGCAGCCGCTTCATGTCCATCAGCCGCCACAGCGCGAGCGCCGCGACCACGCCAATCACGACCAGGATGAGCGAGAGCGCCGCGCCATACGCGTATTCGCCGCTCTCGAACGCGCGCCGATAGGCATAGAGCGAGAAGACCGTGGTGTCGTAGAACGGACCGCCGCCGGTGATCAGCAGGATGTACTCGAAGCTCACCAGCAGCGAGAGCGACTGGTGGATCGTCATGTACGAGATCGGCCAGCGCAGCGCGGGCAGCGTGACGTGGCGCACGATGGCAAGCGATCCCGCGCCGTCGACGCGGGCGGCGTGGAACAGGTGCTCGGGAATCGAGCGGATGGCCGACGTGAAGATGAGCATGCCGAGCGAGGCGCCGATGAATCCGTTGGCCAGGATGATCACCAGCAGCGGGTGGTTGTTGCGCAGATCGATCGGCGGCATGTCGAAGACGTGGACGACGATCTGGTTGAGCAGGCCGCGCTCGTTCGGGTCGACCACCCACAGCCACAGCAGCGCATAGACGACGGACGGACTCATCCGGGGAAGCAGCCACACCGCGCGAAAGAACGCGCCGAGCCGCTGGCGGCACGGCGGTGGTCATCAGCGCCAGCAGCAGCGCGAAGGTGACGTTGAAGATGCCGAGCGTCGTCAGGACGAAGATGAAGGTGACGCCAAGCGCGCCGAGCAGCCGCGTGTCGCGCGTGACCATGCGCTCGAAATTCTCGAGCGTGAACTTGCCGACCGCCAGCGTGCGGCCCATGTCGGTGAACGCGAGGACCAGGTCGATGATGACCGGCGCGACGAAGAACACGGCCAGCAGCACCAGCGCCGGCCCGAGGAACAGGGCGAAGTTGATCCGCTGCCGTCGCAGCTGGGCGCGCGCGAAGTCGGGCATGGCGAACTCGTGGCGGGGCCCGGAAGGGGAGCGACTCGTTCCGAGCGTCTCCCCGATCCGGCCGTACCGACGTTCTAGTTCTTGATGACCACGTCCTTGCCGAGCTCGTTGCGAAGCTCGTCGATGACGAAATCGGCCGCCGCTTGCGCGGTCAGCCGGCCGGTTTCCACGCCCTGGATGCCCTTGAAGATGATCGCGTTGTACTGCCCGATCTTCGGGTGGTTCGGCATGAAGCTCGCGTATTTCAGCATCGGCGTCGCCGCCACCAGCGCCCATCCTTTCTCCACGACCTCCGGCATCGACTGCTGGCCGTAGTTGATGGGCGTGTGGTTCGTCGTCACCGCATGGCGCGTGTTGGGAATCGGCTGGCTGGCGAGCGCGACGATGTACGCGGCCAGGTCCTTGTTCTTCGATTTGGCCGACACGGCGTACGCGATCGGGTGCGACAGGTTGGTCGGCTTGCCGCCCTTCTTGCCCGCCGGCGCGTTGATCCAGGTGATCTTGCGCTGGTAGTCGTCCTTGCCTTTCAGGTTCCACGCCTTCGTCTGGTCGGTGACGCGCCAGACGCCGTGGAAGAAGACCAGCGCCTCTTCCTTCGCGAACGACAGCCTGCTCGATGGCGTCCCACGACATCGACGTGTTGGTCGCGGACAGCGCCTTCTTGTCGACGCAGTATTTGACCCAGGTGAAGAAGTCCTTGAGCGCGGCCTTGGACGCCTGCAGCTTGGCCGACGTCCTTGTCGTAGGGCACGATGCCGAAGCTTTCCATCAGCATCTGGAAGTCGGGGCCCGGCGTTGGGCCGGTGCAGGATGCCGTACTTCACGACGCCCTTCTGCACCGCCTGGCCGGCGAGATCGCACAGGTCGTATGCGGTGAATTCGCCGGCGTCCACCTTGGCCGGCAAGGCGGCAATCTCCTTGTCGGTCTTGCCGATCTTGCGCAGCTTGTCGTTGTTCAGGAAATACATGCGGACCTCGGAGTCCTGCGGCACGCCGTACCGCGCGCCCTTGTAGCTCACCGACTGCCAGAGGGGCACGATGATGTCGCCGTAGAGCTCCGGATTCTTGCCGATGTGATCCTCGAGATTCAGCGCGTAGCCCGCTTCCGCGAAGGCGCCGGTCCACTCGTGCGCCAGCACGAAGATGTCCGGACCCTTGTCGACGGCGAAGGCTTTCAGCAGGTCGAGCGCGTCGTCGTCGTAACCTTTGGCGTTCGTCTCGTTCAGCTCGATCTTGACGCGCTTGTCGCTGCCCGCGGCCGCGAGCATCTTGTTGAGCGTGTCGCCTGCAGCGACGATGATTGCCGGCGCGCAACGGACCGGAGCGATCCGCGCGCGACCACACCTTGATCACCACATCCTCGGCCAATGCCGACGCGGCGGCGGTGCAGCAGCATGCACGCCGGCGACGATTCCACGAAAGTGCTGTTTCCAGTCCATGATGATTCCTCCTGTTGGCGCGGTCTTGGCCGCGCTGATGAAATGCGGACGCTCATGCGTCGGCGTCGCGTGCGTCCCTGCCGATCGCGGCCAGTCACCTGTGCAACGCCTTTGCCATGCCCGTCCACGATACGCCGCAGAATTGCTGGCGTGTTGGTGCAGATGGCGTCGGGGCGAAGCGCGACCAGCGCCCGCAATTCGCTCTTCACGCTCCTCGTGCCACAGCGTGATCGCCAGGCCCGCCTTGCGCAGCAGCGCGATCGCACCCGCGTCGAGCAGCCGATGCGGATGCGGCGACGCGGTTTTCCCAGCACGGATGCACGCCGTCCGCGCGGTAGGCCGGCGCGAGTCGCACCAGGTCCTCCGGCGCGACGACGCTGCCCATCATCAGCGACGTTCGGATCGTGGGCGTTCGCGCCTTCACCGCGGCCAGCGCCGGCCCATGGAAACCGCCGACGACGATCCGGTCGCGCCAGCGGCTCGCGGCGACCACCTCGCCGACCGCAACGGCGCATGCGGGATCCTTGACCTCCACCAGCAGCCCGATCACGGCCTGCTGCGCCCAGTCGAGCAGGTCGGCGAGGCGGACGAGGCCCGCGCTCCGTCGCCTCGATCTCGGCGGCGCGCACTCGGCAACGAGGCGATCGCCGATCGCCAGATCGTGGCGGATCACCAATGACGCCGTCGCGCGTGCCTGGACGTCGCATTCGATCGCATCGGCCCCGTCGGCGACCGCGGCCTCGAACGCGGGCCAGCTGTTCTCCGCGTGCGCGCGCTGCTGCCGCGATGGGCGACCACCTGCGGTCCTGGCTCACGCTCGGCTGTCCGTCGCGCGGCGCAGGCCGCGCACGGTCGCTGCGCACCACCAGGTCGCCGGCAGCGTGACGACGCGTGCGGCGCGCGGCGGTGTCTCGGCGCGCTGCCGGATGACCTGCATCACGGCGTCGGTGAGCAGGCTGACCGGCTGCCGGAACGTGGTGAGCTGATAGGCGCTCCAGCCGGCCTGCGGAATGTCGTCGAAGCCGATCACCGAGAGGTCGTCCGGCACGCGCCGGCCGCGATCGAGTCGCGCCGCGTCCAGAAAGCCCAGCGCGAGCAGATCGGTGACGCAGAACGCGCCGTCGATCGCATCTTCGGCGAGCATCGCCAGCGCGGCCGCGCGCCCGGCGCGATAATCGGTGGGGCCGTCCTGCCAGACGCGAACGGGCACGCCGGCCTCCGCCGCGCGGTCGCGGAATGCGTCGAGGCGCCCCAGCAAGCTCGCGGTCTGCGCCGCGCTCGACACGACGGCGAGCCGGCGGCATCCGGCGGCAAGCAGCTGCTCCGCGGCGGCGCGACCCGCCGCCCGCGTGGTCGGTCGACTACGGTATCGACGGCGAAGTCCCGGCATCGGCTTGTTGACGAGGATCACCGGCACGCCGTTGCTGAGGCAATCCTTGACGATGCGCGAAGGCGGCGTGCCGTTCATCACGACGATCGCGCAGACGCGATATTCGAGCACGCGCTCGATCAGCGCGCCCATGTCGCGCTCGGCATTCGCCGCATTGAGCAGCATGCATTGGAAGCCGTCTGCGAGCAGCGCCTCGGAGAGCGTCGCCAGGCATTCGGCGTGGAAGGGCTGGTGAAGGTCGGTGCCGACCAGGCCGACGATATTCGACCGCGCATTGATCAGGCTCTGCGCGAGCCGGTTGACGCGATAGCCGAGCTGGCCGGCGGCATCGAGAACGCGCGCGCGCGCCTCGTTCGACACGCTCGCGCCCGGCGTGAAAGTGCGCGAAACCGCCGAGCGCGACACGCCGGCGCGCTCCGCGACGTCGGCGGCGGTGACGAATGCTCGACGCAGCGATTCCTGGCCCACCTCGAACCCCCAGTGTTGCACACGCGTGCGTCATCGTACGCCCGTGATGCACACGTGTGCAAGGACCCCGCAATCCCCCGTACTTTACCGATTGCGGGGAAACCTGGCTGGGTGGTGATTGAGTTGTGGGGTTGCCTACGAACTAGGTGGTCGTCGGGACGATAACCAGGCCCGCCAGAGGCGACGAAACCGGTAATATTGTGAAGCCGAATTGGTCCATCAGAGACGAAGAGCGGCAAACCAGCCGAAAAATGTACCGGTCCAGAGGACTGTTAGACGGTCCCAGGTTCGAGCCCTGGTCAGGGCCGGTTCCGGCTCAGCGGCGCATCTGGGCCGCCAAGATGATCTTGACACCATAGGCTCTTAGGCAAAGACTCCTGCGGGTAGGAGTCTGTATTGCCGGTGCGCGGTTGGTTCGCGTGCCCAGTAAGCTAGCTCTCTCGGCAAAACTGTCGCAAGGCAGTGACGCAAAGCCTCCGGCCCGCGGTATTTGGTGGGTAGCGGGGTTGCCGGCGGAATACCGCCGTCAAGCATGATGATGCGTGGCCTGCCGCGCAGCATCAAATCCACGTCACTGTCCCGCGGCGCCCTTCCGGAGGCGTTCAGACGTGGAATCATCAACTTTCTGGTCATCGCACATTCCAACGCGAAGCGCGAATTCACATCGATCGCCGGGCGGCCCAACGGCGGCTCCAGCGCGTCGCTTCGCCCTCTGCAAAGATGCAGCTGGGAGGACCAGCCCGACCACGCTATCGAGCGCCGCGAACGCCCGAAGGCTCATCGCCGATGAACAGTCCCTTGGCCACGAGGCAAGAGAGCTTCGCGCTGACGCCGCCCGTGCGCTCGCGCGCATACCAAAGCAGCCACCTGAGCAGGCGTGGATCGACGTCCATAGTCTGGGCAACGATTTCAAGCTCGACGCTTTGGCTGGCGAGGCCGTACTTAGCGCGTTCCTCACGGCCGGATTACTCCATCCGGACGGCCCTGGCGCCTATCGCCCCACCGACATTTTTCGCGAATATGCGGCCGCATGCGTGGTCGCGCCTTTGCCGCGCGCACGTGCAAAGGCGCTAATCATCAGAGCGTGCAGGCAGGCCGCGCGCATAAATTCCGATTTGGCTCAGAATCCATTCCAGATCGACATGGTGGCGCTATGGGGCAGCTGAATGAGTCGTCGCGATCAGCTATCCGAACTTTCGCTTTCGCTGAGCCTACGTCGGCGTCGCGAAGCGAGAATTCCACGCTCGAGATCTTCGCTCAGCAGGGGCGACGCGCTACGCCAGATCCTGGTGTCGATGAGTTCGCTACGCTCATTCATCATCGTTCGCATTGTGACAGATAGCCAAGCAGTGCAACGTCCATTCAGTGTGGTGTTTCAAGCGAGCAAAGATGTCTCGGACTTCTCGATCTCGGGTTGGGACCGATTCCGCGATTGGATTTTGTCGATCAATGGATGGCTTGCCTTGAGATGACAGGTGGACGGGCAAACTGATCTGTCCGGCTTCCGCACGGACCTCGACCACACATTGATGCGAGACACGCGCACGGTGCATAGCATCAAGAGCAAACTCATTGCGTTCGCCCTGCTGGCGACTCTCGTCCCTTCGGTGGGGCTGGGGCTGTTATCGTTCTGGGGCTACCAAGCGGTCCTTAACGACAATGTGAGCCATGAGCTGCACATGCTCGCAGCGGACGCGAGCGGCGAACTTAAGGTGTGGTTCCGCGAACGGGTCAGCGAGCTCCGTACGCTTTCGACCGCATACACGTTGAGCGACGGATTATCAGCAGCAACGGAGCCGAGACCGGGCGTGACCCGGGTCGGTAGGCGCGAACTGGAGGTCTACCTTCGCTCCGTGCAAGGCAAGCTCGATTCGATTCTGGAACTTACGCTGTTCGATGCCACCGGGCGGGCAGTCGCGAGCAGCGCGCCAGCGCCCGCCCCGATCGCCGTGCCGTTGACCTGGCCGAACACGGCTATCACGGAGGGCGTGGTGCTGAGGCCTCCACACTGGGACGACGCCCGGGGGACCGCGACGCTGACCCTCGTCGTCCCCGTACTATCGCCGCGCAACGAGTTGCTCGGCGCGCTTACGGCCGTCTTGGATCTCGCGACCCTCAAGGGTCGCTTGCAGGACGTCATGCGGTCGTCACCGGCGGAGATGCTGCTGCTTGCCGCGGACGGCGAGCCGCTGCTTGGCACACGGTCCGCCATCACCGAATTGACGTCGCTCGACCCGCAGGCCCTTAGTCGCTTCCGAGCAGAGCCCGGCAAGTCGATGATGGTCAACGGTCACCACCGGCGCGAAGTCATCGGGGTGGCCGATATGCCTCGCCAGCTGCCGGTGATCATCGTTGCCGAAAGGGAACGCGCCGAGGTCTTCGCGGCGTGGCTCGCGTTGCTCAAGTTGTTCTTGCTACTGGTCACGGGCCTGACACTGCTCGTGGGCGCCATCGCCTACTGGATGGGACGTTCGATCGTCACGCCACTCAATCGCCTCATAACGGCCACAGACGGCATCGCCCGCGGCGAACTCGACGTGAAGGTGCCCGGCGATCCCGCGGGAGAGGTCGGCGGCCTGACGCGAGTATTCAACATGATGGCCGAGTGCCTGCGCCGAAGTCGCGCCGAAGTCGAGGCCGCGAGGCGGGCGTTGGAGGAGAAGAACCAACTGCTGGAGGTGGTCGCGGTTACTGATGGCCTCACGGGGTTGTACAACCGCAAGAAGCTCGACGAAATTCTCGTCGACCAGTTCGCGCGCTTCCAGCGGTACCACCGGCCGTTCACGCTCCTGATGCTCGACCTCGACAACTTCAAGTCGATCAACGACAACTACGGCCACGTCGCCGGGGACGAGGTGTTGACCGCGGTCGCCGCGACGCTGAAGCAGTCGGTCCGCACGGTCGACTACGTCGCGCGCTACGGCGGTGAGGAGTTCGTCGTCGTGCTGACCGAGATGCCAATGGGCGAGGCGCTGGAAATCGCCGAACGCATCCGCGCCGGCGTGGAAGTTCTCCGCTTCAACGCCGGAAGCAAGACGATCTCCGTCACGGTGAGTCTCGGGGTCACGTACAGTCAAGACAGCGACGACGATCCCGAAAAAATGCTGTTTCGCGCTGACCACGCGCTTTACGAAGCCAAGCGCGCCGGCCGCAACCAGGTGCAATACGCGGTTTGACGGTCCCGCCGATGGGGCGTGGCGTCCGCGCCCTCTAACGCGCTCCAAGTTGCACCTGTTCAACCCAACCCGACGGTCCGCCCTCGGTTTCTACACGCATCCAGCTACCCTTGTATGCGCGCGCGACCACTGGAGTGTCTTTCTTCAGGACGCTGGTGACCGGGCCGGTGCGCCGCGGTTGCCGCCGCAGCTGTCCTTCGACGGTCACGCGCAAAGGTATCGACACCTGCAGCAGCACTTCGCCGGACTGGCGCGGGCGAGATCGAGAGCGGGCCCGATTGTCGGCCGCCATGGCGATCAGTTGTTCGGCCTGCGCCGCGCGGTCCATCGCAGTTCCATAATCGGCCTGGGCGAACGGCGCGGCCGTCGATGTGATCATGGCCCGCGCAAGCTCCAGCAACGGCGACGTCGCGGCCGCGCCAAGCGACGCGCGCAACGACTCCAATGCGACCTCGACCTCGGCGATGTAGGAGGCGGTCTCCGCCTGCGTGGCGAGCCGACGTAGCTTCACCTTCGCGCGCGTGACCTCGCGCGTAGATTCCTGGATAACCATGACCTGTTCGCGCTGGTTGGTGCGCAGGTCGCGCAGCTCCGCTTCCCGCCCCGCCAGCTCCTGCCGCAACCGCGCGATTTCGCGATTCTGCTGGTCGCATGACCAGCAGGTCGATTCTGGGACCGTCGCCGCGACGGGCGCCGGCGAGACGGCAGTGGGTGGAGTGGTGCATCCGCTCATGGCCAAGCCAAGCAGGCAGGCGACGGCCCTGAGGCCCGCGATTCGGGGTTGTTGCAGTTCACGCGCGGGGCAAACGTGCGTCATGCGCAGCATTACAACACAACGCGATCGGTCGCCCAAGGATCGGAAATCGAACCGCCTGGGCTCACGTGTGTCGAGTGGGATAGCGTTGGTACGCGGGCGATCCAACGTCATGTAGGCTGCGTCGCGCTATGGGCGTTTCCATGCCGATCTGCACGCTGTATACGGTATGCTACCCGGCGCCCGAGGCGACGCAGCCGGGAATATTTCGAGGCCGAATTAATTCTTCATAGGGAAAACTCCGGAAACATCACGAAAATATTACCGGCCGTTTTGGTCAAGATCGTTGACTGGCACGGGTTTCCGGGTGAGACCGGACGGACGGTTAATCCGCAGGTTCCTGGTTCGAGCCCAGGTCGGGGAGCCAAAGAATTCAAGGTCTATTCCGGTCACATGGGTAACGGTTTATACCGGCGCACAGGGGGCCGGAGACATAGGTAACACTTTCGCGGGGAACGGGTTGTCGGCGCTTGCCAGGCGAGCCGTCTCGTGATCAAAGAAGCCCAAGTCGTATTGCATAAAGCTGACGAGCCAGAGGTTATCGCTAACCTCCTTGATGCCGACGTCTTGGCCGGCGAAGACGGTGCTGAGATTGATCTTGCGGCGGCCGACGCAGATGCGGCCACATTGAGTGATGGTGATGGTGCGATCGTGGAACGGGTATTGAAGCTCACTGATTACGCGGTAGGGGTGGGGTGAGCGGCGGTAGAGGTCGGCGGGATATTTCATGCCGAGCGCCTGGTGCGGCCGCTTATGGTTGTAGCACTCGACGAAATCATCGAACTTCGCCTGCTGCTGCAGGAAGGTCTGCGCCGCGGGCTTGGTGGCTTCTTGCTTCAAGGTGAGGTGCATGCGCTCATGACGGCGATTTTGCTGCGGAGGGGCGGGCTTGATACGCTCGATCGGAATCCCGAGGCGCAGCCACCACACGGCGAGTTTGCTCAAGCCAAACAGCGCATGTGGGCTGGCGAAGGGCACGCCGTTGTGGGTGCGAATGGCTTGCGGTAAGCCGAACTCTTTGAACGCGCGCTCGAAGACGCCGTGGTTGACCAGGTCATGGCGATCGAGCACCGCGTGCACGGTGCTGATCGCTGGAGTCGGGATGTCGCTATGCAGCCGCCTGAGCTTCTCCCGGATCTTGGGCGCACCCCAGCTCGGTCGCTCACGCTTGAGTTGGACGATCAGCTTCTCAATCTGAAACGGCAGCTGGTTGGCTTGCCGATAAGGTCGTCGGCTGCGATCGGTCAGCCCTTCAAGTCCCGCAATCCTTGTAGCGTTGGAAGATCTTGTAGCCAGTCTTGCGCGAAACATCAAAATCGCGGCATAGCACCGCCATTTTTTCGCCATCGAGCAAACGCGCTACAAATCGAAACCGCTCGTCCATTTTGTAACACTCCTGCCACGGCACTTTGGTCTCCCCAAAGGCCTGAAGTGTTATCTATGTGTCCGGAATGAAGTGTTACCCTTGTCTCAGGAAGGGCACAAAAGCTTGCGCGTTAGTGCGCACTCCGTTGGTCTGTTCTGATCCGTCGCTCTTGGTCTTTTCGCCGCGTGAAACGGATCGTCAGATCTAGTTCGCCCGGTCGAACCACGCCATGAACGGCATCTTCAGCCAGCAGGAGAAGGACAGAGGACGGACATCGCGAGCTAAGGCGTGCTGCCGCTACATCGCCCGCGCGCTGTTGATGGGGCGGGCGAAGGTGGCCGCTGCGAACGCTGGCGTGCGCGAAGGATGGCTCGCCGCTCTATTCCACTGGCATGACAATTGCGCTGTCCTTCCGAGACCCTACAAGGACGGCACCTTGCGATTTCGCTACCTCGCCGCGGCGACGTTTGCCTTAGTGCTACTAATCGCGTTCTCATACGCGGTTAGCGGCCGGCTGGCGCCCGCGCTTCCGCCAATCGCCGCGGATATTATGCTGTTCTTGGGGCCTGCCGCCGTTGCAGCGGGGGCGTTGGCCATTGTCGGCGTTTTCGCGCGCCCCGGCGTTGTCAGCTACAACACGTCGATCACCACAGGCGAGTTCGCCGAGCGTGAGCTTCGCACATCGGAGCACAAGTTCGCCGAAGCCTTTCGGGCAAATCCGGTCTGCATGGCAATTGTAACGGTCGAAGATGGCCGCTACATGGACGTGAACGAAGGCTACGAGCGCCTCACGGGTTACACGCGCGACGAAGTTATCGGGCGCACCGTGAGGGAGATCGGGTACTGGGTCGATCCGTCCGAGCGCGACACGCTGCTGTCACGGCTCGAGCGCGACGGCCGGGTCCGCGACATCGAAGTCCGATTCCGCAAGAAATGCGGTGAGGTGATGATGTGCCAGGTCTCCGCGGAACCGCTCGTGTTCGAGGGTGTCGCCTGCCTGCTCTCCACCACGCAGGACATCACGCAAAGAAAAAGGGACGAAGCGCAGATGCGCCTCGGGTCGAGGGTATTCGAATCCACCGCCGATGCGGTCGTGGTTACCGACGCGGAAGACCGCGTGTTAACGGTTAACGCGGCGTTTTCCAGGATCACCGGCTTCAGTGCTGATGAGATGCTCGGACGGATTTTTAGGGAATCTCCGTTTCGCCCCATTGATCCTGAACAGTCCGCCGCGCGGCTCGAGGTTCGACTTCGAGACGGCTATGTCACCGCCGAAGTGCTACGTCATCGCAAGGATGGGAGCGAGTTACCGCTCTGGCTCACGGCAAGCAACGTACTGGATGAGTCGGACAAGATCGTCAACTCCGTCCGCGTCTTCACCGATATTTCCGAGCTCAAGGCTATCCAGCGGCAACTCGAGGCCCTGGCGACCATCGATGCACTCACGGCATTGCCGAATCGGCTTTATTTCAAAGATCAGCTCGAGCGGCTGCTGGCGCAGGCCCGACGCGAACCACAGCAATTCGCGCTGCTGTTTATCGATCTCGATAACTTCAAGAGCATCAATGATAGCTTGGGCCATGCCGCAGGCGACGACGTGCTCCAGCAGACAGCCCAGCGCCTGACACAATGCGTTCGCGAGACGGATACGGTCGCACGCTTCGGCGGAGACGAGTTCACAATTATTCTGCCGCAGATCCAGTCAGCCCGCGGTCCGGAGTTCGTTGCGGAACAGATCCTCAAAGCATTGGCGCTACCGTTTACGGTCGCGGGCAACGAGCATTTTCTGAACGCAAGCATTGGGCTTGCACTCTACCCGGAGGACGGAGCGTCCGCCGACCAGCTGCTCCGCAATGCGGACACGGCGATGTACCGCGCGAAAGAAAGCGGTCGCGGTTGTTATGTCTACTTCGAGCAGCGAATGAACGTCTCCGCGCGAGCGCGCGTCAATCTGGAGCGGGAACTGCGCCGGGCAATCGAACATGGCGAATTCAGGCTGTGCTACCAGCCGAAGCTAGAGCTCCGCAGTGGTCGGGTCTCGGGCGCCGAAGCGCTGCTCCGCTGGGATAGTCCGGATCGCGGTGAACGCGCGCCGATGGAATTCATTCCACTTGCAGAAGAAACCGGGTTGATCGTACCGATTGGCGAATGGGTGCTGCGCGAGGCATGCCGTCAGTACGTCGCCTGGCTCAGGGAAGGCATCGACTTGCCGCATATCGCGGTGAACGTCTCGGCGCGCCAATTCAAGCAAAAGGAGTTTGTCAAGAGTATCGGATCGATTACCCTCGCCGAGGGCATCGCACCGCATTGCCTGGAACTCGAGATCACGGAAAGCCTGCTGATCGACTCGATCAGCGGTGTCGAAGAAACGCTTCATGAGTTGAACCGCATGGGTATCGCGCTTGGTCTCGACGATTTCGGAACCGGCTACTCGTCGCTGGCTTACCTAAGGCGCTTCCCGATCAAAACGGTGAAGATCGACCGCTCGTTCGTCTCGGATCTCGGTACGAGCGCCGATGCTGGGGCCATTGCGACGGCCATCATTGCAATGGCGCATGCGCTGGACAAACAAGTTGTCGCGGAAGGAGTGGAAACGAAAAACCAGGCGGCACTACTTACCCGCATGAAATGCGATCATATTCAGGGGTATCACTACAGTCGACCGCTGACGCCGACCGAGTTCGCCCAATTCTTCGCTGAGGCGGCAGCGACGTCGGCCAGCAAATCAGCCGTTCCAATGATGATTTCGGCATTCGGTTGACAGCCTCGCGTGCGGACCTTGCGCGCGTTCGATGTGCTTGTGGCTTTGGTCGAGCGTCGCGGCCGTTGGACGGATTAGAGCGGCTTCGGCAACTCGGCGAGCCCCGCAGTGTCAATGATTTCAGCCAGGGCGCACCTAATGTTTGCAGAGGACTACATAGGAGCGTCTACACTTATGTGACAAAAATGGCATCGTTTGGCGGGCCTTGGCGAGTGAGGGCGGGCCTTGGCGTTGAGTAAATGCCGCTAAAATCGTACTGTTAATCCGCAGGTCCCTTCGAGTCGCAGCCGACGGCCGCTCCTGATTCGGCACGGTATCGCGCCAGCATTTGCACCCTGTGCGTTGGGACACGCAAATGAAACGCGCTACCGCGCTCACCGGCCGGTTGTGGGCGGCGCCTGTACCCTCTGCGGTCGAACGATCGCATACAGTATCGAGTGCCGAAGTTCAGAGAGAGATGAGTTCCTGGGATCAGCCGGTATGTGGGACCTATCGGAAATCGTTGATGCCGATCCCGAACGAGGTGCTCGTCTATTGGCAGCACCCACCGAAAGCGATTTGCGTGATCTAGTCCTCGGTGCCCTTGAAAGGGCCTTAATTCGCGGCACTGCAAGGTTGGGCGCCGAGCAAAGCTCGAGCAATGCTCAGGAGTCACGAACCGTCGTCCAATTTTGGGTCGGCTCAACGTTATTCGATTGGTTTTTCAATTGTCCCAACGGGTATCGCGCGCAGTATCGCGTGGATCTAGAGGCTGGGAGATCGTTCAACGAGGCGATCATTGTCGCAGCTCGTCACCTCCTCGTCGAGCTGTTACCTCCAGTCGTGACTGTGCGAGTACTAACCTCCAGGTTCGGCGATGCCGGCCGTATGCATATCGCAGCTCGCGAGTGGATCAAATCGCTGGATCCAGCCCTGTCAAAAGTCTGGATGTGCGGGTTACTGATTCAACCCGATGGGTCCCAACCGACATCGTTGCCCCTAGGGCTGGATGGCGCTCGCATCAACGTCGGTCTACCCTATGACTGGATGTCGGTCTCGCGAACTGACGCTGACGCTTGGCTCGACATCAAGGGCGCATTTGTCAGCCGCGGCGTTTGCTATCAACCCAAGGATCCGGTCGAACGCGCGCAACGGCTACACACCCATGGCGAAGCGTAGTGGCATACGAGATGGTCGTACACGCTGATCGAGTATCTATTGAAGTGCACTGCACGGTCTCACCTGGTGCAAAAGGAATCTTTTTGCTCGAATAACGTCGCCGAAAGCTCCGCTTCTGGTCGGGCCATCGAGTTGTGCGGCAGTCGATTGGTAGTTAACGAGTACGCCGACTTACCCAGGGGGCTCCCTTACACGTGCATTTCCTATGTGTGGGGACCGGAGAAAACGGCGAATTGTCTTGACGATGGTCAGTTCATGTCGGCCAGGGCCATTCCCGTCATTGAGCCGACGATCAAGGCTTCGCGGTCGCCGAAGAACTGGGACAGCGCAACAGCTATTCGTCTCCAAGCGACGTAGCAGAAGCCATCCTTGAACTGTTAATGGCGAGAGGTTTCTCTGAATGTGGTGAATACTTGGACTTGAAGAAGGATTCTTCTTTTGAGCTGGTGTGGAACCATATGAAACGCATCGGCACGGCGCAAGGACGAACAACTGCAGTCGCGCATCGACGCGGACCTGCAGGCGATTCAACGCGATCCCAAACAGATGAATTCGCCTTGCGCTCGCTGGGAAGGTGGAGCCCAGAGCTAGAACGCAATGAATAAGGTTGCGAACTTCTCCTTCGGACAAATAAAGAAAAGGATCTCGTTGCCTTGGGCCGCGCCCAGGCCGATATCGAGGCATGCAGCGGACCGCCGTTATCCCTCTGTAGTTATCAATTATCCGTTGTCAATTTTCAATCGTTCCAACATCCTCACTGCGTAACGGTGATGGTGATCTTCTTCGAGGACACCGGCTTGGCATTGGGGACATGCAGGTAATCGCCGACCAGTAGCTGCAAGGTGTGCTCGCCCGGCGCCAGCGTTACTGTGGTTTCAGTCTGACCCATGCCAAAGTGAATGATCTTGTTTTCCACCACTCCGATTGGCTGGTGCATGTCAGTGGGCAGCTCCGTATCAACGAACAGATGGTGGTGACCGGTGTTGTCCATCTTTATGCCCGCCGGTGCCACGCCCATGCCCTTGAGTCCAAATCGCACCACCACCGGGTCCTTCACTGACGCGCCATCACCCGGCGAAATAAGGTAAACCTCTGCGGTCGCCGGTGCGGGAGTAGGGGCCGGCATCTGCGCCTGCGCAACGCTGAAACCTGCTGCCATGAGCGAAACCATCAACATCAGCTTTTTCATACGGATCTCCTGCGAACGACAAGAACTGAACAGCGGAAGGCCTGACCGCGTCATGTGTTCGACCAATACGGCAAGTGACGCCGACTACATCAACGCCGTACTGGACAGGTCCATACAAACACAAGTTCGCCGTCTCCACCGGGCTGGCGAGTCTCCTCCAACGGCGTAAACCGATCCGGTCCGTCATATATTCCAAGCGAATGATCTGTCTTACGGGGCGAGCAAGACGTGGCCATTGGCGTGGGCCCAACTCGTATTCCAACTACGCTGGCAGCTGGGTCATGCCGGGCGCGACGCTGGCGGCCTGGGCAGATTCATCATCGACCTCGGATCAGCTAGTAATGCGGAAGAGCCGCCGAATCAAACCCTTTCCTGAGGAGGAAGCCGCTTTCGCCATCACCGAGCTCGTTCGCCCGACGTCGGCGATTCCGTCGCACGTCAACGAGGCGGCGACCCAAGGCGGCATGGCGGTCGACGGTTCGAAGACAGCCCGATTCTCGGACCTGGTCCGCAAGGGTCGAGGCAACGTCGCGGTCCAGCTTCCGCTGAGCGGAATCACGATGGAGTTCGACAGCAAAGGCCGATGCCAGTCGGGTTGTCCGCACCGATGAAGTCGATCGCGGCGAACGGATGCGCCTACCCCTCTGCGTGAACCGACGGATTGCTGGTCCGCCGCTTTCGCCTTCGTGGCCGGCAGATCCGTAGCTTAGCCCCGACAACCCATCAGCGACAGGTGATTCCCCGGTGCCCCGCCGGTGCGGGACCAACGGGTAGAATGCACCGTCACAATGGACGAGCGTGCCGCCCTTGAGGTTTCCGCCGTGCGTGCTCTCGAGACGCGCGATCACGCAAAGGCGCTGTGGACCGACGCGGATCGCGCTTGGGCGAGCCGCGCCGCTGCAGAAGCGGTGGGCGAACAGGCGGATTCGGCTGCCTTCCTTGCCCGCCGCGCAGGGCTTGCCTTGGAACGGATCGGCGAACGCCACACGGCGTTGCCGCGCGCCGTGGATGCCTTGCACTGGCGTCCGTGGGTCGCGTCTGCGATCATCGTCATGGCGTTCGCGCTTGGCGTGGCGGTTGACCGAATTGGCGGTTCTCAGCGAATCAATCTGCTGGCGCCTCCGGTCTTCGCGCTGCTCGTTTGGAATCTCGCCGTCTATGTGGTGCTCGCCGTTGGGTTCGTCACCCATTATGGAAATGCCAGGAACCCCGGACTGGCACGCACACTGGTGATGCGCGTTGCCAGCAGAATGCGCATTGGCCATGGCGGAAGCAGCCGCGCTCACGGCGATGCCAGCGAGCTCATCGGCGCAAGCGTTGCAGGCCTCACGACCGATTGGCTTAGGCTGGCCGCACCGCTATACACCATACGTGCCGCTCGCATCCTCCATTTCGCCGCCGCTGCACTGGCGCTGGGCGTGATCACGGGCTTGTATGTCCGGGGACTCGCCTTCGAATATCGTGCGACATGGGAAAGCACTTTTCTCGATGCGACTAGAGTCCAATGGCTGCTGGCGAAACTACTTGCCCCCGGATCGATGATCAGCAACATTGCCATACCCGGTGTGGTGGACGTGGAGTCGATCCGCGGTCCCGCCAGCGAAAACGCCGCAAGGTGGCTGCATCTGCTCGCTGCGAGCGTGCTCGTGATCGTGGTGATCCCGCGCTTTTTGCTAGGCATCGTAACGGGACTTATCGAGCAGCATCGCGCAGCTCGTGTTCCTATTCTCCTTAATGAACCGTACTACCAGCGCCTGATGCGCGGATTCCGCGGCGGGCCGGTTCGAGTACGCGTCATCCCGTACAGCTATGCTGTGCCATCGGCTGCGCTAGTCGGTCTGGAAGCGATCGTGGCGCGAGCGTTCGGTGGCAGCGCAACGCTGACGGTGGAGTCGCCAGTGGCTTACGGCGACGAGGATGCGTTTGCCAAACGTGCGCCGAGTGATGCCCGAGGTCCCGTCATCGCGCTGTTCAATCTCAATGCGACGCCGGAGCAAGCCGCGCACGGTACCTTCGTCAGAGCCGTAGTGAGGGTCGGTATAGCACAGCCGCTGCTCGCCTTCGTCGATGATTCTGCGTTTCGAGCACGCTGGCCGAACGACGAACGGCGTCTCGCGCAACGCCGCGGAATTTGGAGCGAGCTGCTGACCGCACAGCGTGTCGTGCCGATATTCGTGAACCTGGAGGCTCCGGACCTGGCGTTCGCGGAAGCGGCAATTGACGCCGCACTCTCGGTGGACGATGCGACCGAGCGCGGCACGCTGGCCGCATCGTGACGGACAACACGCCAATCGCACTCTCTCTGATTTCGCACACGAACGCGGGGAAGACCACGCTCGCGCGGACCTTGCTTGCCCGCGATGTTGGTGAAGTCCGCGATGCTCCACACGTCACGACTGAGGCTGCGTCTTATTCTCTGGTCGAAACGCCTGACGGCGATGCCCTAATTCTTTGGGACACGCCGGGCTTTGGCGATAGCGCGCGTCTCGCGCAGCGGCTACGCCAACAGGGCAATCCTATTGGTTGGTTCCTATCACAGGTTTGGGATCGCTTCCGCGATCGTCCCTTCTGGCTGACCCAGAAGGCCGTGCGCAATGTACGCGACCGGGCGGACGTAGTGCTGTACCTCGTAAATGCGTCGGAAGAGCCGGGCGACGCGGGCTACCTCGCGTCGGAGCTCGCCGTGCTGGAGTGGATCGGTAGGCCCGTAATCGTGTTGCTCAACCAGGTCGGGCCACCGCGCGCATCCGCCGACGAACTGGCGGACGAATCGCGGTGGCGCGATGCACTCACCAAGCGGACACAGGTGCGCGAACTGTTGACGTTCGACGCCTTCGCCCGCTGCTGGGTGCAGGAGTTCACCCTCTTTGGCGCCGTCGCGCGCGTGTTGTCCGACGGCAGGCGACCCGCATTCGATCGCCTCGTCGCCGCGTGGAAGGCGCGCCGGATGGCACAGTTCGCCGACTCGATGGCCGTGCTCACCATGCCCATCGCCCGCGCGGCCTGCGACCGCGTAGCGTTGCCGGCTGGGTGGCGGAACACTAAACTCGGCAAGTCGCTAGGGCTCGCGCGGTTGGAGGGGGAGAGCCTTGAAGAACGGGCTGTGGCCGAAATGAGCTCACGGCTCGACACCGACCTGCGGGCAAGTACTGATCAGCTAATCACGATTCACGGCCTGGACGGCCGCGCCGCCAGTGAAGTGCGGGCGCGCCTCGCGAGCGACGTCCACACCGATGCCCCCCTCGACGCGAGCACGGCTGCCGTGATGGGCGGTGTGGTCACCGGTGCACTAAGTGGCCTCGCCACCGATCTCGCAGCCGGTGGATTGACGCTAGGTGCCGGGCTGCTCGCGGGTGCGGTATTGGGCGCGCTTGGAGGTGCGGGGGTCGCGCGTGGCGTCAACGTTGCGCGTGGCAGAACCGAAGCTGCAATGCGCTGGGACGACATATTCCTCGAGGAGCTCGTTGTGTCATCGCTTCTGCGCTACCTGGCAGTAGCGCACTACGGCCGCGGCCGGGGTGAATGGCAGGAAAGTGAATATCCGTCGTTCTGGCGCTCCCGCGTCGCGAAAGCGGTTGCCGCCCAGCAGCCGGCGCTGGCGGCGATCTGGGCGCTGCGGACGGTTGACGGCGACCGCAATCTTATCGAACTCCGTCTCCTGGATTTGGTAGGGAAAATCGCGCGAACGCTGCTCGATGAGCTCTATCCGGGGGTACTCGGCGATTTGATGCACAGCCGGCCCGTTGACTTGTCTGCAAGCGCGGTGGGACGGGATTGAGTTGGAATTGCCCGGGACTCGCGGAAGTCTAGCTCGACAAACGAAGGACCTCCGCAGCTACCTGCCATGATAGTGTCGGATTGGGTTCATCGCGGTCAGCTTAGTGACCTGCCTGCGCAATTCCCAACGCGCAATGCCTGGGCTGCTCATGACCGTTTCAGTCCTGGCCTCGGTACCCTGTGTCATCGAGGCACCAGCTCGCTATGCGTGGCGCCGTAGAGACGAGCTTCATCGGTGGGTGCTCAACTGAAACCATCGGGGGTGAGCCTTTTCGGGCGCATCTTTCGGGGACCGTGGCCTTCGCCCCCGTCCAATCGCGTACTCTGATGAATTGCGGCTGGGTCACATCGCCGTGAAAAGGTTCAACCAAATGGAGGCAAGCCATGAGTAAGAAAGACGAGTATTGCGCGACGATGGGATCCGAAATCAAGAAATGGGATGGAGAGGTCGATAAGCTGAACGCAAAAGGCATGCAAGTGAGCGCCGACCTTCGCGTCGGGTATGACACGCAACTCAAGGCGATGCGTGCCGACCGCGACCTCGCCTACTCGAAATTGCAGGAAATGCGCACGGCCAATGAATCGGCGTGGCAACACATGCAGTGCCTGTCCCGCGCGACAAACTCGTCGCGGTACAGGCGAGCCTGACGACGACAGTGCGTAGTGGTGAGATTTCAATCAGTGCCAACGCATCGAGCGCAGCGTGCATGCTCGCGGAGGTTTCGGTGTGCCTCGACCATTGCGAAGTCGTCGATGATGCCCTTCGACCCGAAGGTGTCGGCAACTGTCCTCCGAACCGGTCGGGAAATCAACAGGGCCGCCGTTCCCGTTGCGGCATTGCGGGGCCTCCACCTTCTCGGATTGGATGTTTGCGAGAGTGACGCACCGTCGGGACTTAATCGGCGGTTTCATGGGGGTCGGCTCGCCGTATCGGCTGATTGGCGAGCTCATTCCCCAAGGCCGCAAGAATCTGACGGTCATCGCAACGATACGGCGTGTCCCGGCTTCGGCATCGGTCGCTTGATTGACGCCAAGGCCGTGAACCAGCTCGTCGTTTCGCATATCGGGACAAATTCCGAAACGCAGCGCCAGATGATCGCCGGCGAGACCGCGGTAGACTGTGCCCGCAGGGAACGCTCGCAGAACGCATTCGGGCCGCGTTAGGTAGATGTCCCTGCGGCTTGGCCTTGGTCGGATCCTTGAGGTGCTCCGTGGCGTCGCCGTGACAGCTCTGGCACATGCTGCCGCCGGCGTCGTTCTTCGCGCCATGCGCCGTGAGCATGATCGTGTTGTGCTGGCTCTCGTGGCAGTTTCGCTCGGGTCCTTGATGTAGGTCGAACCTGGGATTGGCGGCGGACGGCGCCGGCGAAGGTCGCGGCGCGATTACAACAGGTGTACGATGTACGCTACCGTACAGCTAGGCTTGGGCACTCCCGAGGCACAGCGGAGAATCGCTGTCCTCCGTGGCGCTCCACGCCGCAAGCGTATCGAGAATGCACGCACGCTCCGCCGTACGTGTGACCGCAAGGGGGCTTCGCGACCCTCCGGCAAGAGTTCGCGCCTTTCGCCGGGCGAATGCTCATCATCTTCGCCCCGGTGCTGACACTGGTCGCATTGACCGCGCTGCTGGCTTTTGCGGCACGGTCGTTCGGCTGGCATGCGCGGGAAATGCAGGTGGCCGCCGAGATCACCGGCGGCGTTGCCGCGATACTGGCGACACTTCTCCTGTACCGGCAGATCCGCGGGCGCCAGGCGGCGACCCGGGCGCTGCGAAAGCGTCACCGCGCGCGTCAGCGACATCGTAGAATCCGCAATGGATCCGATCATCACGATCGACGCGACTCAGCGGATCGTCCTGTTCAATGCCGCGGCCGAGAAGGTCTTCGGCTGGCCGCGCGACGCGGTCATCGGGCAGCCCGTCGACAAGCTCCTCCCGGAACGGTTTCGCGAAGAGTACCGCGAGCATATCGAGCGCTTCGGTCGCGACGGGCAGCGACCGCGCGCGGCGGTGGGCGGCACGACCGTGCTGACCGGCCTGCGCGCCAACGGCGAGGAATTCCCGATCGAAGCCTCGATCTCGCAGCACAGCGAGGAGGGCCGGCAACTGTTCACGCGTCATCCTGCGCGACATCGGCGAGCGTATCAAAGGCGAGGCGATCGTTGGCGCGCAGCGAGGCGCGCCTGCGGGGCATCCTCGACTCGGCGATGGACGCGATCATCACCGTCGACGACACCCAGCACGTCGTGCTGTTCAACGCCGCCGCGGAGGCGATGTTCGGCTGCCCGCGACGGGAAGCGCTCGGCGCGCCGCTCGCGTGGTTCATCCCCGAGCGGTTCCGCGGCGTGCACGGCGAGCATGTGCGGCACTTCGGCGAGACCGGCACCGCGTCGCGCCGGATGGGCGCGCTGCGCATCGTCACGGGGCTGCGCCGCAACGGCGAGGAGTTCCCGATCGACGCGTCGATCTCGCAGCTCGACGAATCCGGCGGCAAGTTCTACACGGTGATCCTGCGCGACGTCTCCGAGCGCGTCCGCGTCGAAGAGGCGCTGCGGCGGTCCAAGGAGGAGTTACGCGAGCTCGGCGCGGCGGCGAACGCCGCCCGGGAGCAGGAAAAGAGCCGCATCGCCCGCGAGCTTCACGACGAGCTGGCCCAATCGCTGACCGCGCTGCAGATGGACGTCGCATGGTGCAAGGAGAAGATCCCCGAGGGCCAGTCGGCGACGGTCGCGAGACTCGCCAAGATGGAAGCAGTGCTGGACGAGACCGTCGCGGCGACGCGGCGGATCGCTGCCGATCTGCGTCCGCTGATGCTGGACGACCTGGGTCTCGTGCCGGCGGTCGAGTGGCTGACGGAGACCTTCGCGGAGCGCACCAGAATTCCGTGCGAGCTGGCGGTGGACGACGCCGAGCTGGACCTGCCGAGCGCGCAAGCGACCGCGGTATTCCGGATCGTCCAGGAATCGCTCGCGAACGTCGCCAAGCACGCGCGGGCCTCCCGCGTGAAGGTTGCCATCGAGCGCAGGGGCTCGGATGTTGCGCTCAGCATCCGTGACGATGGCGCGGGATTCTCGCCGGAGGCTCCGCGCAAGCCGAACTCGTACGGACTGCTCGGCCTGCGCGAGCGCGCGTCGCTCCTGGGCGGCGAGGTCACCGATCACCAGTGCTCCGGGCCAAGGGACGCACATCGAAGTCCGCCTTCCGGTGGCGCCACCGATCCTGGCGTCATGATCCGCGTCGTCATCGCCGACGATCACACGATCGTGCGCGAGGGACTGAAGCAGCTGCTCTTCGCGGAGAGCGACCTCGAGGTCGTCGATGAGGCGCGCGACGGCCACGAAGTGCTGCAGATCGTGCGCGAACACGAGTTCGACGTGCTGCTGCTCGACCTGTCGATGCCCGGCAAAGGCGGCATGGACCTCATCAAGCAGGTCAAGGGCGAGAAGCCCAAGCTGCGGATCCTCGTACTCAGCATGCACGCGGAGCATCAGTATGCGGTGCGCGCCATCAAGGCCGGCGCGTCCGGTTATCTCACGAAGGACAGCGCGTCCACGCAGCTGCTGTCCGCGATCCGCAAGGTCGCCGGCGGCGGCGCAGTCATCAGCGCCGAGGTCGCCGAGCAGCTCGCGCTCTCCGCGATGCCGCACGCCGATGGGCCGCCGCACGCGTCCCTCTCGGACCGCGAGTACCAGGTGTTCCAGCTCCTCGTCGGCGGAGACTCGGTGTCCGATATCGCCCAGCAATTGAACCTGTCGGTCAAGACCGTCAGCACGCACAAGGCGCGCCTGATGGAGAAAATGGGGCTCGCCAACCAGACCGAGCTCATCCGCTACGCGATCCGGCACCGGCTCATCGACGACTCGGCCGCTCCCGGCTGATCGGCGCCGCGCCGGGTAGGAAGATTCCTACCCCGCCTCCGGGGCCGCGACCTACCCCGCCGTTCCGTCGCGCTCCGATGGCGGCAATCAGCGTGCGCCGATGGTGGCGCCGCGAGACGCTCGCGCAAAGTGGGCGCCATGGACACGCGATGCACCGGCCGAGTATTCATTGTCGAGGACTCCGCCCCGATCCGCAGCCGCCTGGTGGAGATGCTGGGCGCGGTCGAGGGCCTATGCGTCGTCGGTGAAGCGGAATCTCCGGCCGAAGCGGTGGCGGGAATCAGCGAGACGCGGCCGGACTGCGTCGTCCTGGATTTCCAGCTGATCGGCGGCACCGCTGTCGACGTCCTGCGCGCCGTGCATCCGGTGTCGCCGGAAATCGCGTTCATCGTCCTGACCAACCATCCGACGCCGCAATATCGCCGCGCCTGCATGGAAGCCGGCGCAATCGGCTTCCTGGACAAGAGCACGGAATTCGGCAAGCTCAAGGACGTGGTTGCCGAATGCATGCTGGCGCGGCATTGATACGGCCCATCCATCGATACGGCCAGCATGATCATGGTCACTGAAAGGGGGACGAGATGCAAGCCGCCGCTACGTTCGAACCAGCGCGGGCCAACGGCCTCGGCACGATCCGGCCGCGGACGGTGGTGCACGACATCCACTGGGGCCGCGCGACATGCCCGACATGCCGGTCGCGGGATCTCTGCATCGCGGAAGGGCTCGACGCGGAGACGCATGCGCGAGCTCGAAGCGCTGGTGAGCGATGGCATCCGGCTGCGCAAAGGGGACACCCTGTTCCGGACGGGGGACCGCTTCACGGCGCTCTACGCTATTCGCTCGGGTTCGTGCAAGATCGTGTTCCTGTCGGAGAACGGGAGCGACCAGGTAGCCGGCTACCACATGGTCGGGGAGATCATCGGCACCGACGGCATCGGCAACGACAGCCATTCCTGCCAGGCCGTGGCGCTCGAGGATACCGAGGTCTGCGCACTGCCGTTCAAGCGCATCGAGGTGCTTAGCCGGCGAGAACGCGACCTTCCAGCACAACCTGCACCGGCTGCTGTCGCGGGAGATCGCCCGCGAGCGCGCGATGATGCAACTGCTGGGAACCATGCATGCCGAGCGGCGCCTTGCCGCGTTTCTCCTCGACCTGTCGCATCGCTACCAGGCGCGCGGCTATTCGTCCTGCGAGTTCGTGCTGCGGATGACGCGCGAGGAGATCGGCAGCTACCTCGGGCTGAAGCTCGAAACGGTCAGCCGGCTGTTCTCGCGGTTTCAGCGCGAAGGACTGGTCCAGGTCCAGGGTCGCGTCGTGAAGCTCCTCGACCGTATCTCGCTCAAGCGGCTGCTCGACAGCTCCGATTAGGCAGCGACACCTCGTGGACGCCGCGAGGGATCAGGCAAGGCTCGTGGATGCGCTCGCGAGTTCAGGAGTGCTGGGCGGCGCCACGCCGCGCCGGGAAACTCGAGACGCACATTTCGTTCGTGTTGCTGACCGGAACCTACGCGTACAAGATCAAGAAGGCGGTCGATTTCGGCTTCCTCGATTTCACGACGCTCGCGGCGCGGCGATTCTTCTGCGACGAGGAGCTGCGTCTCAATCGACGACTCGCGCCGGAGCTCTACCTCGAGGTCGTGCCGATCACCGGCACCGTCGACGCGCCTGTCGTCGGCGGCCCGGGACCCGCGCTCGAATACGCGGTGAAGATGCGCGAATTTCCCCAGGACGCGCTGGCCAGCCGGTTGCTCGCGGCGCGGCCTGCTGGAGCCCGCCGATATCGACAGCCTCGCGGCGAGAGTCGCCGAATTCCACGGCGGCGATCGCCGTCGCCGCTGCCGACGGCGCGTTTGGGGCCTCTGACGAAATCCTGCGTCTCGCGCAGCGCAACTTCGAAGTCCTCGCTCCGCTGCTGGCCACGTCACCGGAGCAGTCCGAGCTCGACGAGCTCCGCGCCTGGACCGAGCGCGAGCACGCCGCTCGCCGCGGCGCGTTCCTTCGTCGTCGGCAGCAAGGCTTCGTGCGCGAATGCCATGGCGATCTGCATCTCAATAACATCGCGCGCATCGACGGCGAGATCGTCATCTTCGATGGCATCGAGTTCAACGAAGCGATGCGCTGGATAGACGTGATGAGCGAGATCGCCTTCACGGTGATGGACCTGGAGGACCGCGGTCGCGCCGATCTGGCGCACCGCTTCCTCAATGCGTATCTCGAACGGACCGGCGACCACGCGGGCCTCGCGGTGCTGCCGTTCTATCTTGCGTACCGCGCGCTCGTCCGCGCCAAGATCGCCGGTCTGCGTGCGACACAACTCGGCGCCGGCACCGCGGGCAGACGCGGCGCTCGCGGAGTCGCGCGGCTACCTGCGGCTCGCGCGGCGCTATGCGGAGCCTCCGCGGCCGGCATTGATCATCACGTGCGGGCTCTCGGGTTGCGGCAAGACGGCGATATCTCAGGCATTGCTCGAAACGATCGGCGCGGTACGCGTGCGGAGCGACGTCGAGCGCAAGCGTCTTCACGGGGTCGCTGCGACCGCGCGATCCGAAGCCGGCATCACGCAAGGACTGTATTCGCCGGCGGCGACCGAGGCGACGTATGATCGTCTGCGTGTGCTCGCGCGCGACATCCTCGGCGCGGGCCGTGTCGCGATCGTCGACGCGACGTTTCTGCGGCGAGCGGATCGCGAGTCGTTCCGGATGCTGGCCCGGGACTTGGCGGTTCCGTTCGTGATCGTCGCCTTCGAAGCGAAGGAGGCGACGCTGCGCGAGCGCATCACCCGACGTCGAGACGACGGCGTTGATGCGTCCGACGCCGATCTCGCGGTCCTCGCGCACCAGATCGCGACGCGCGAGCCGCTGACGGTCGCCGAGAGGACCTACGCCGTTACCTACGACGCCGAAGCGCCGCTCGAAGCGGCATGGACGCCGTCGGCCTGGGCCCCGGTCGCGGCTCGGCTGCCTGGCCGTGCAGAAGCTTCGTCCGGTATTCCGAACGTGGGATGACGCGGCGGTCGGCGCCTTGATGCCGGTCAAGGTGCCTGCCGAACCCGCGCATTAGCATTCGGTTGAAAGCGGCGGGACCATCCGCGTCTGAGGGGAGTGAACTCGTGCAGGCAATCCGGATCATCCAGGAAGAGCACCGGTCTTTGGCCGCAGTGCTGCACGGCATGCTGTACCTCGTGCACCAGATCCGCGATCGCGGCATGAAGCCCCCGTTCGAGGTGCTTGGGGCGATGGTCTACTACATCGACGCCTTCCCGGAGCGCTTCCACCATCCGAAGGAAGACAAGTACCTGTTCCTGCGGCTGCGCGCGCGCTGTCCCGCGGCGCGACCGTTGCTCGACGCGCTCGAGGCGGAGCATCGGGCCGGCGCCGAAAAGATACGCACGCTCGAGCAAAACCTGGCGCGTTATCAGCAAGGCGGCGCTGCGGAGGCGGAAGCCTTCATCGCCGCGGTGGAGGCGTACGCCGAATTCCATTGGGAACACATGCGGCGCGAGGAGAAGGAAGTGCTTCCGCTCGCCGAGAAGCACCTCACTGCCGGCGACTGGGAAGCGATCGACGCGGCATTCACTGGTCACGCCGATCCGCTCGTCGGCGAAGCCTCCGGCGAGGACTATCGCAAGCTATTCCGGAAGATCGTGAACCTGGCGCCGCCGCCGATCGGGCTCGGGCCCGCATTGGGGGACCGATAGGGCATACTTCCCGCGTCGGGCGTACTCGCAGCCACATCGAAGGGAGAAGCGATGGCCATGCAGCAGAAGGAGCCTGCAGGACGCGGAATTCTGTCCAGGGTGTGGCGGCGGCTCTCGACCCCCAGCGCGCGCTGGTCCGTGCTGGCGCTCGTCGTGATCGGACTTCTCATCGGCGCCGGCGGCGTCATCGGCACGCAGATCATGGTGGCGGCAACCGGCACGAACGAATTCTGCGGCGGCGCCTGCCATTCGATGCAATGGGTTTCGAACGAATACAAGCAGAGCGGGCACTACGCCAACCGGACCGGCGTACAGGCCGGGTGTCACGACTGCCACATCCCGCACCGCTACCCCGCGCTCCTCTGGTACAAGGCCAAGGCGGGGATCAAGGACGTGATCGGGGAGGCGCGCGGGATCATCTCAACCGAGGACAAGTTCAAGAAGGAACGGTTGCGGATGGCCAAGTCGGTGTGGGCGGAATTCAAAGCAAACAATTCGGAGAATTGCCAGCATTGCCATCAGTTCAGCGCGAGCGTGGTCGCCAAGCAAAAGGAGTTCGTGCGGCCGATGCACGAGCAATTTCTCGCCAAGACGGCGACTTGCATCGATTGTCACAAGGGAATCGCGCACACCGCTCCGGACGAGTAGCCGTCAGAGCGGTCGAATCGGCCGCAGTAGCGGCGGGCAACAATGAAAAGCCGGCTTGCGCCGGCTTCTCGAGTTTCAGGTGGCGTAGCGATGAGCTACAGCGACAGTACCCACTTGACCAGCCCTTTGACGTCGTCGGGGGAGGCTTTGACGGCGGGATGCTCCTTGCCGGCGGAAAGCTTGGCCGTGAGCGTTGCCTCGGCATCGGCTTTGCCCTTGTACTTCGCGGCGATTTCCTTGAACGCCGGACCCGCCTTCTTGGCGCTGACGTCGTGGCAGGTGAGACAGCCGCTGCTCTTGGCGAGCGCTTCCTGGGCGTTCGCTACACCGGGCGCAGCGATAAGGCCGATCGAGACGATCACGGATGAGACGATCATTTTCACGTTGATACCCTCCTTTTTGGATTGAGCGTACAAATTTGGCGGCTGCCGGAAAGGCGGCACGCCCCTACGTGGCACCGGAAGATTCGAGCGAAGCTTTCATCGCAAAGGCAGATCCGGGGTCGACGTCGCATCGCGGCCGTGGGTCGCTCATGCCCCGGTCGCCTTCGAGGCGCGCACATGGGACGCGATCTGCCGGCGGAGCGCCGCATATCGCTGGTCCAGTGTCTTGCCGAAGACGGGGTCTTCGAGCAGCAGTATCGCGGCGTCGATCGCCACCCAGTCCTCGCGATCCAGCAGCTTGGCCGCCAAAGGAAGGATCTCTGCTTCCTCCCTGTCCATGTGGCCGCGGAACGCCGCAATATAGGCCCGGCCAGGCGCCTCGACGTGCTCGCGCACCGTGATCGATCCGTTCACGATGTCGTCGAGAGCCACGGCCAACGCATTACCGTCGTGCTTCAGCCGCGCGTGTTGCTCGGCGAGCCCGGCCACGATCGGACGGACGCTGGCCTGGCGCTCCGCGATCCTGGCGAAGGCCAGATCTTCCTTCGGATGATGGAGTACGTCGGGGTAGTGCGTCATGTAGAACATGATGTCCAGCATCAACTCGTAGTCGGGGGCCTGGCCACGATGAAAGCGGTCGAGCTGGCCCTCGAGGAGGTCGAGCAGGGTCGCGAAATTGACGTGTTCCGCGTGCCAGAGCGCAATGGGGTCGGACATGTCGATTTCGCTGCTGGAGTGACTGACAGTACAGCACAATCGTACGATGGGGGACTCCGTACGACTAGCGCGGAGGACCGATTTGTTTGATCTGCGTCACAGTTGGCCGAAAAGCTTTGGGCGGAAGCTCGAATTACCGCTATTTTATGCCCTCGACTGCACAAACGTCCCGTGCCTTGCGCCGTGCACACGGTTTATTCTAGCGTAAGCCCTGACCCTGCGACCGCCCTCCGGCGGCGCCCGGATGAAGGCCGCGCGGGAATCATCGCCGCGCCATTGCGCCCCGCCCATCGGGAAGGAGGGATGCCGTCCGTGGAAACCCGCAGGTCGGCGCTCATCCAGAGCTCCGCGGCTCGCACGTTCGATCTGATCGAGGCGGCCGAGCATTACCCCGCGTTTCTTCCGTGGTGCGCGGATGCAGTGATCCTCGCCCGCGACGAGAGTGTGGTCGTGGCAAAGCTGACCGTCAACTATCACGGGCTTCGCTTCGACCTCACGACCCGGAACCCGAAAAAGCGTCCGCACTGGATGGCGATTCATCTGGATCGGGGGCCCTTTCGGCGCTTCGAGGGCGAATGGCGCTTGGCCGAATTGGCGGCCGAGGCCTGCAAGATCGAATTTCTCCTTCGCTACGAATTCGACAGTGCGCTCGTCGGGAGGCTCGCCGGCGGCGTATTCGACGGCATCGCGAACACCCTCGTCGATGCCTTTGCGCGCCGTGCCGAACGCGTGCCCAGCCCGGCGGAATCGCACCGCGCGGCTCAAGCCGGTCCTACACCAGGAAAAACCTCATGACCGATCAAGCTCTCTTGGAAGCATTGCGCAGCTCGCGCCTTGGGGCCGAGCTATCAGCCGAGCAGGCAGGCATCCTCGTTCGCCACCTGGCGTTTCGCGATCTTGCCCCGGGGGAGGTGCTGGTGGGCGAAGGCACGTCCGACAACCACCTCTATGTCGTCGTCCGGGGTTCGCTGGGAGTCGTCCGTAATGCCGGAACCCCCGCGCAGGTCACTCTGCTGACGCTGACGACCGGTGACCTCGTCGGAGAGCTGAGCTTCCTCGACGAGACGCCGCATTACGCTTCGCTGGTCGCGGTGGGCGCCACGCGCGTCTTCGGGCTCGAGCGTGAGCAGCTCGAGGCGCTCTTGTCCGCGCATCCCGAGATCGTCTACCGCGTGATGCGCGCGATCGTGCGCACCGTCCACGAGATCCAGCGGCGGATTTCCATGCAGACGGCAGAGCTCACCAACTACATCTACAAGCAGCACGGGAAGTATTAGGGTCCACTCACACCATGTCTGCAAGATGGCATGGTGCGTCAATGTGGCGGCCCGCGCGAACCGGTGCGGGCACCGGTGCATCTAGGCTCATCGCGGCGACACCGGAACGACAGTGAGGCTGCGAATGCCCTGGGCGCCGTGGATCAGCACGCCCTCGATATCGGCGGTCGCCGACGGCCCGGTCATGAATACCCCGTATCGGACGTCGAACCGGGCGCGCTCCCGGTAGGCATGATGCAGGTTGCCGACGATCTGGGCTGGATCCAGCAGTACGACGAGATGCTGCGCCAGGAAGCCCAGCGCGTTCACCTTGAATTCTCGTTCGGTCAGCCACAGCGACCCGGTCTCCGCGACCCCGAAAACGGCCCGCACGACGCCTACGTCGACATCGCTCAACTCAGCGGGGTCGCGCACCCGGTCAACGGACCGGTTGCCGGCGATTTCGGGCGTCGCCGAACAAACGACCTTGGCATTCGGGAAAAGCTTCCGGACCAGGGCGTCCAAATCGAAGTCGGCCGGCGCATCCGCGACCTTGCCGCCCATGCGGACCAGCGCAGCTTTGAAGGTTTCGAGCGCCGAGCCCGTCGCGGCATCGAAGGTCGGTATCCGGGGCAGGGGTTGCGGCGACGGCTGATTCTTGCGGACCCGCGCCAGGATGTCGTCCCGGCTGCTCATCGCTTGCTCCGGTTCTTCAGGTACCACTGCCGGAACGTGGACTGCGGCGCCGCCGGGACTTCGCGTTGTCGCCCCCAGGCGTTCCACCGCGTGTACATCATGAACCGAGGGAGATGCTCGAGGCTCGCTCCGGCGGTCTCCACCGCCGCACGGTAGAGCTTCGGGCTGCCGAGAATTTTGCCTGCCACCCGCATGGCTTCCTGCTTGACGAAGGGGAGCTGGTGTCGCTCGGCGATGATCTGGCGCCACTTGTAGATCTGCTCGTGAATGTTGATCTTGACCGGGCAAACGCTGGTGCAGCTTCCGTTGAGCGTCGAGGCGAAGGGGAGCGAGCTGTATTTGCGCAGGTTGAACGTCGGGTCGATGATGACGCCGATCGGCCCGGAGTAGGTTGCGCCGTAGCTCAAGCCGCCGCTGCGCCGGTACACCGGACAGGTGTTCATGCAGGCGCCGCAGCGAATGCACTTGAGCGAGTACCAGAAGTCGGCCATGCCGAGGCGCTCCGAGCGCCCGTTGTCCACCAGGACAACATGCATTTCGGTGCCCTCGCGCGGTCCACGGAAATGCGACGTGAGCTGCGTGATCGGTGAGCCCAGCGCGCTGCGCGACAGCATGCGGACGAATACCCCGAGATCCTCGACGCGGGGAATGATCTTTTCGATGCCGATCGAGGCGATATAGAGCTTCGGTAAATTCACGCTCAGGTCCGCATTGCCCTCGTTGGTGCAGACGACGACAGTGCCCGTTTCCGCGACGGCGAAATTGGCACCGGTCATGCCCGCGTCGGCCTTGAGAAAATACGGCCGCGTGTGCTGGCGCTGGCTTTCCGCGAGATAGTGAACGTCGCTGTTCTCGGGGTCCGTGCCGATGGTTTCGGAAAACACCCTGGCAACATCGGTTCGCAGCTTGTGGACCGCCGGAACGACGATGTGGCTCGGAGGCTCGTCGTCGAGCTGCTGGATGCGCTCCCCCAAATCGGTCTCCATGACGTCGATGCCCCGATTCTCGAGGAAGGGCCGCATGTCGCACTCGTCGGTGAGCATCGACTTCGCTTTGACCAGCGTGCGCGCATGGCGGGCGCTCATGATTTCGAACACGATCTGGTTGTGCTCGGCGGCATCCTTGGCCCAGTGGACGTTTGCGCCGTTCTTGATCGCGTTGCGTTCGAACTCCTCCAGATAATCGCCGAGATGGGTCAGCGTGTGTTCCTTGATCGACGGACGCCAGCGATCGCAGCTCTTCCCACTCGGGCAGCTGCTCGCTCACCCGATCGCGCTTTTTGCGCAGATCCCACAGCCTCTTGTCATGGAAGTCGATGATGGTCCTTCGCCTTGATGAACTTGGAAGAGGCTTCGGCGTGGTCGATGCGTTTCATGCGCGCGCCCCATTCAGAATCTGCGCGATATGGATGAATTTGATCGGCAGGCCGAGCCGCTCCGCACATCCTTTCTGATGCATGATGCAGGACATGTCGGCGGAAACGATGTATTCCGCACCGGCCTTGTGATGGTCGTTCACCTTGTCATACCCCATCTTGGCCGAGACCGGCTCCTCGAATACCGAAAACGTTCCGCCGAACCCGCAGCACTCGTCGGGGCGCTCCGGTGTGACGAACCTGATACCTTTGACCTTGGTCAGCAGGTCGAGCGGCTTCGAAAAGAACGGCTCCTCGATCTCCGTCATCTTGGCGGTACGCAGTGCGCGCAGCGACGCGCAGCCGTTGTGCAAGCCGACTGTGTGCGGAAATTCGGCCCACGGAAACTCGCCGGACATTCAGCACGTCGTGCAGGAACTCCACGAGCTCGTAGGTGCTGCGCCTCACCTTGGTCGTTTCCGGGGTCTGCGGAATCGCCGTCAGGTTCTCGCGCATATGGTGGACGCAACTTCCGGACGGTCCGACGATGTAGTCGTAGCCGGCGAAATTCTTCACGAAAAGCGCCTCGGCCGCGGCCGCGTCAGTCGTGGCATCCGCTGTTGGCCATCGGTTGGCCACAGCACGTCTGATTCATCGGGTAGTCGACCTCGACCCCGAAACGTTCGAGGAGCTCCAGGGTCGCAACTCCAACATCGGGAAAGACGGCATCGACGTAACAAGGGATAAACAGAGCGGCTTTCATCTTCTCACCTTCTCCGAAACGAACTTGGTCGGCGGCCGTGTGCTGTCGTCGTCAACCGGAAGGTCCGACCGTCGCGGAATCTTCCCTTCCCTGCGCCGTGGCAAGGCGCTGCGCGTGTGCCGCGCGCTCGCGCATACGACAACGACGACGATCCGAGGAACGAGCCGATAAAAGCTGGCATCGGTGCCCCATGTCAACAGGCGCAGCGGATCGGTGATCAGCCGATCCTCGGATATGTCCGCTGACGCCGCGCGATACAGCGTGTCGTACGGCGGCTCCAGCGTCCGCTCGAACGCTCTGTAGCGGGACGGTAGCATCGATGTGCGACCGGCTATGGATTGGTCAATGCACCACCAGCGCAGTGAACGGCCAGACGTACGCCTGCGCCATGATCAGGAGCCCCATCAGCGCGGCCAGCGCGAGGCTGTGGAAGAACACATAGCGCAATATTTCGCCTTCGTGGCCATACCATTGCGTCGCGGTCGAGGCGACGACAATGCTTTGCGCATCGATCATCTTGCCCATCACCCCACCCGAGCTGTTGGCTGCCGCCATCAGCACTGGCGAGAGGCCGAGTTGCTCGGCGGAGATCTTTCTGCAGTCCGCCGAAGAGCACGTTCGACGACGTGTCGGAGCCGGTCAGCGCCACGCCAAGCCAGCCCAGCATCGCGCCGAAGAACGGGTAGAGGTAGCCGGTATGCGCGAATGCTAGGCCCAGCGTCGATCCAGCCCTGCGCCCTTGGTGGTGAAGCCGAGCGCCAGCATCGCCGCGATGGTGAGCAGCGAGAAGCGGACGAGCTTCAGAGTCTCGCCGTAGGTCTGCACGAGCTTCGGGATCGAGAGTCCCATCACCAGGCCCGCAATGATCGCCGCGATCAGGATTCCCGATCCGGTCGCGGACAGCCAGTTCAGCACGTACACGGCGGCTTCCGGCGTGGGCTTCGGCACCACGGGTGGCACCTTCACGACCAGGTTGTGCAAACCCTCGATCGGGAACTTGGGCGCGGAGATCGCGTTGAGCAGAGTCTTGATCTGCGGCAGGCCCCACAGGAAAACCAGCACGCTCAGGATCACCCACGGCGTCCACGCCTTCATGACTTGCGCGCGCGTGAATCCGTGGCGCACCGCGCCTGCCTCTGCTTCCGCATGCGAGACCGTCGTTGCCTTCGCGCGATGTGCTGGTCCAGACATCTTCGCAGGATGCCAGATCTTGAGGAACAGGGTCAGCGTGCCCATCGAGACGATCGCGGCGATCACGTCGACGAGCCAGGGCCCGTGATAGTTCGACACCAGGAATTGCGGGATGGCGAAGGACACGCCCGCCACCAGGATCGCCGGCCAGATCTCGAGCATCCGCCGGAAGCCGACGAAGGCCCAGATCAGCCAGAACGGCACCAGCACCGAAAAGAACGGCAGCTGCCGGCCGACCATCGCACTCAACGCCTGCAGATCGAGTCCCGTGACCGCCGCCAGCACTACGATTGGCGTGCCGAGCGCGCCATAGGCCACCGGCGCCGTATTGGCGATCAATGAGAGCCCCGCTGCGGCGAGCGGCTTGAATCCGAGGCCCATCATGATCGCCGCGGTAACGGCAACCGGCGTCCCGAAACCGGCGGCGCCTTCGAAGAATGCGCCAAAGCAGAAGGCCACCAGCAGAAGCTGCAGGCGGCGGTCGGTCGTGATGCCGGTAATGCTCTTCTGCAGCACCTCGAACAGCCCGACCGCATTCGTCAGCTGATACATGAAAATGACATTGAGCACGATCCAGCCGATCGGAAGCAGCCCGAACAGCGCGCCGTAGAGTGCGGATTTGCCGGCCATCTCCGCCGGCATGCCGATAGACGAAGACGATACCGCCAACGCGACGATGAGCCCGAGAATCGCGGCCCAGTGGGCCTTGACATGGAAGAACGCGAGACTTCCCAGCAGCACGACGATCGGCAGAGCCGCGACGAAAGTGGAAAGGATTGCGTTGCCGAACGGATCGTAGACTTGCGACCAGCTCATTGTCGTCTCCCATGTTTGCCGGCAGAGCCCCCGGTACTCTGCCTGTCGGCGCAACTTACGCTCGCGGCCACGCGCCGCCGGATTGACATAGGTCATGCCGAGTGCGCCGAGCCGGCGGAACTCGGCGCCATGGATCAGCGAGGCGTGCCGCGCGTCCGCGTCTGTGCCGTTGACCTAGGTCAAGCGCGAGCGGCAGCCGGGCGCTTACTGTAGCTGCCGCCAAGGATCGCGCAATGAATCCGTACGTCGTCTTCCTCTTGTACCTGCTGGCGATTCTGGGGTTCGTGTTCGTCACCCTGGTGATGAACACGTACCTCGGCCCGAAGCCGGTCGCCTCGGCGCTGAAGCTCGAGCCCTTCGAGTGCGGCGCCACGCCGGTCGACGCGCGGAACACGAAGGCCGTGCCGATCAAGTATTACGGCGTCGCCGTCGCGTTCATGCTGTTCGATCTCGAGACCGTGTTCCTTTTCATTTGGGCGCTGGGAGCGCAGCCGCTCACGGGATTCATGCTGTTCACGTTCTTCGTCTTCGCATTTCTCCTGGTTCTCATTCTGCTGTACGTCTACCAGTCGCGGCTGCTGGACGCCATGACGGACTAGCCATGGCAAGGGATGTCATCCCGATCCGTCGGGCGCAGGCGCCGGCGTCGGCTTTCGAGTACTTCTCGACGAAGAAAGACGAATTCGTCGGATGGGCGCGCAAGTTCTCGCTCTTTCCCTATCCATTCGTCACCGCGTGCTGCGCGATGGAATTCATGGCGGTGAGCTCCACGCCGTACGACACCGATCGCTTCGGCGCCGCGCTGCCGCGCTTTTCGCCGCGCCAGTCGGATCTGCTGATGGTCGTCGGCACCCTCACTCACAAGCAGGCGCCGATCCTGCTCAAGGTCTACGAGCAGATGTGCGAGCCCAAATGGGTGATGGCGTTCGGGGCGTGCGCCACGAGCGGCGGGTTCTATCAGAACTATGCCGCCGTCGCCGGAATCGACAAGATCATCCCGGTGGACATCTATGTTCCGGGCTGCCCGCCGCGGCCGGAAACCGTCATCGACGCGATCATGAAGCTGCAGGACCGGATCGCCGGCGACCGGCATCCGATCCTCACCGACAGGTTCTGAGCATGTCGATCCGCGATCGCATCCTGCAAGAACTCGTCCCGGCCGACGGCGAGGCGAGGGTGGCGCACGGGATGCCCGAGATCACGGTCCCGGCCGCTGCCATCCTCGAGCTCGTTCGCCGGCTCAAGGGCGAATTCCACTTCGACATGTTCCTCGACGTGACGGCGGTCGACTGGCCGCAGCGCACTCCTCGCTTCGACGTCGTGTATCACTTCTATTCCACCACGCATCTGATCCGCCTCCGGTTGAAGACGCGGGTTCCCGCGGCCGAGCCCGTGGTCGACTCGCTCGTCTCGCTCTACGGCGCCGCGGGTTTCATGGAGCGCGAGTGCCACGACATGTACGGCATCGTCTTCCGCGGCAACGCCGACCTGCGTCCCATCCTGCTGTACGAGGGCTTCGTGGGTCACCCGCTGCGCAAGGATTACGGGAAGATGCAGGAGCAACCGCTGGTGCCGTACCGGACGTGACGAGGCCGACCATGGACACTCCCGTCGGGGCCAGCCTGCCCAATCCCGTCCGTCCTGCGTTCGACCGTGGCGAGCGCGACGACTCGGTCGTCGTCAGCATCGGCCCGTCGCACCCTGCCACGCACGGGACGATCCAGGTCATCGCCGCGCTGGACGGCGAGCGCGTGCAGCGCGTCGACGTGCACTGCGGGTACCTGCACCGCGGCTTCGAGAAGGAATGCGAAGACCACACGTGGCACAACCTCATCCCTTACGTCGACCGGCTCAACTACTGCAGCGGCCTCATCAACGATTTCGCGTACTGCGAGGCGGTCGAGACATTGATGGGCGTCGACATCACGCCGCGCTGCCGCTATCTGCGGACGCTTCTGTCCGAGTATTCGCGCCTCGCCGACCACCTCACCTGCGTGGCCGCGTCACTGATGGAGCTGGGGGCGATGACCGCCTTCCTCTATCTCGTGATGATCCGCGACTACATCTACGAGCATCTGGCCGACCTGACCGGCGCGCGCGTCACGTACACCTACGGCCGGGTCGGAGGACTCGCCCGCGACCTGCCCGAGGGCTGGCTCACCCGCCTGGCCGAGATCCTCGAGCAGTACGAGATGTTCATCGGGCGCATCCACGGGCTGATGGACCGCAACCGGATCTTCATCGACCGCACGCGCGACGTCGGCGTGATCTCGACGGCCGAAGCGATCAACTTTGGCTTCACCGGGCCGATCCTGCGCTCGACCGGATCGCCGCGCGACTTGCGCAAGGACATGCCCTACCTCGCGTACGCCGAGCTCGATTTCGAGGTGCCGGTCGGCATCAAGGGCGACAACTACGACCGCTATTACTGCCGCATGCGGGAGATGGACGAGTCCGTGCACATGATCCGGCAGCTCGTGGACATGCTTCCGGCGGGGCCGATCAACGTCGACGACCGCCGTTGCACGCTGCCGGAAAAGCATCTCGTCTACACGGAGATCGAGTCGCTGATCAATCACTTCAAGCTGATCATGGACGGGCCGGACGTACCCGCCGGCGACGTCTACGCGGCGCACGAAGCGCCCAACGGCGAGCTTGGCTTCTATCTGGTCAGCACGGGCGGGGGCACACCCTACAAGGTGCATGTGCGTTCGCCGAGCTTCGTGCATATGGGGGGCGTACACCGCCTTCTGGAGGGCTATCAGCTCGCCGACATCATCCCGACCTTCGGATCGGTGAACATGATCGGCGGCGAGTGTGATCGATGAGTGAGCGATCGATGCAACATCTGATTCCGGAATTCGACAAGCTGAAGCGGCGTTATCCGGCAGGCTTCGAGTCGTCCCTTGTGCTTGCCCTGCCTGCGGCGTATCCAGGAGGATCGGGGCTATGTCGCCAACGAGGACGTCGACGGCCTGGTCGATTATCTCGGCGTGCCGCGCATC
Source organism: uncultured beta proteobacterium (assembly GCA_963840945.1). Lineage (GTDB taxonomy): Bacteria > Pseudomonadota > Gammaproteobacteria > Burkholderiales > Casimicrobiaceae > CAIWHR01. The sequence goes on from CAWJAU010000025.1 coordinate 97,352, forward strand.
CAGATCGAGGAAGTGCTGAGCTTCTACGGGCAGTTCCGGAGAAAGCCGATCGGCCGCTGCCACCTCCAGGCGTGCCGCAATATCTCGTGCTCGCTGCTGGGCGCCGAGCGGATTCTCGACCACCTGAAAGAACGACTCGGCATCGCCCCCGGCGAGACGACGCCGGACGGGCGTTTCACGTTGTCCACGGTCGAGTGCCTCGCCGCGTGCGGAACGGCGCCGGTGCTGATGGTGAACGACACGTACCACGAGAGCATGACGCCCGAAAAGGTCGACGCACTTCTGCGGAGCGTCCCCTGACATGCCAAACGCGAAGCTCCTGATGACCTTCCCGGTCACTGCCACCTCGCACACGCTTGCCGAGTACCGCGCGCGCGGCGGCTATGGCGCGCTCGAGAAGGTCCTGCGGCAGATGACGCCGCAGCAGGTGGTCGCGGAGGTCACGGCGTCCGGCATCCAGGGGCGCGGCGGCGCGGCGTTCCCCATGGGCCGCAAATGGGCGGTCGTGCATCCGAACGACGGCCAGCCGCACTATCTCTGCGCCAACGCCGACGAGGGCGAGCCCGGCACCTTCAAGGATCGATGGATCCTCGAGTTCGCGCCGCATCTGCTCCTCGAGTCGATGCTGATCGCCGCGTACGCGCTGCAGGTGCGCAACGCCTTCGTCTACATCCGCGGCGAGTTCGACGGGCCCTACCGCCGGCTGGCCGGGGCGCTGGAAGAGGCGTACGAAGCCGGCTACCTCGGCGAGCATGTCCTCGACACCGACTTCGCGTGCGATCTCGTGATCTACCGCGGCGCGGGGTCGTATGTGTGCGGCGAGGCGTCCGCGCTCATCACGTCGATCGAAGGCAAGCGCGGCTACCCGCGCAACCGGCCACCCCGGCTGACCGTGCGCGGCCTCTATCAGAAGCCGACGGTCATCAACAACGTCGAGACGCTATCCAACATCGCGTGGATCATCAACAACGGCGGCGAGGCGTTCAAGAAAGTCGGCCACGCCAAGGAGCCGGGCACGCGCCTCATCTCCATCTCGGGCCACGTCGCGCGCCCCGGCGTCTATGAAATCGAGATCGGCCACCCGTTCGCCAAGTTCATCCACGAAGATTGCGGTGGGGTGCTCGGCGGGCGCGCGCTCAAGGGCGTCATCCCCGGCGGCATCTCGACCAAGGTGCTGACCGGGAAGGAGATCGAGCCGCTGACGCTCGACAACCCGTCGCTCGCTTCCGCCGGCTCGTCGATGGGCTCGGGCGGCATGATCGTGATCGCGGAGGGCACCTGCATGGTGCGCTTGCTGCAGGTGCTGCTGCGCTTCTACCACCACGAATCCTGCGGCCAGTGCACGCCGTGCCGCGAGGGCATGGGCTGGCTGCATCGCATCATCGATCGGATCGTCGCCGGCGACGGCCGTCCCGAGGACATCGAGCGCCTCTACCAGATCTCGAAGTGGAACGACGGCACGACGATCTGTGGCATGGGCGACGCCGCGGGCTACGCGACGAGCGGCATCCTCAACAAATTCCGCGCCGAGTTCGAGTACTGGATCGAGCACAAGCAGTCGCGCTTCGACGGAACCCTGGAATGCCCCAGATCTTCATAAACGGAACGCCGGTCGAGGCCGAGCGCGAGCAGAGCGTCATGGAGGCGGCGCTGGCGAACGGGTTCTACATCCCGTATTTCTGCTGGCATCCGGAGCTCTCCGTGGCGGGCAACTGCCGCATCTGCTGCGTCCAGGTCGAAGGACGCAGCTGGGTCGAGATCGCGTGCAACATGCCGGTGACCGAAGGCCTGCGGGTGCTCACCGACTCGGAGCCGGTGAAGGAGTACCGCAAGTCGATCATGCAGCTCCTGACCCTCAATCACCCGGTCGATTGCGGCATCTGCGACAAGGCCGGCGAGTGCAAGCTGCAGGACTACCACTACAAGTACAACGGCGCACCGTCGTCTTCGGTCGACGCGAAGGTCCGGTCGACCAAGTTCCATCCGCTCTCCGAGCGCATCGTGCTCGACAACGAGCGGTGCATCCTGTGCTCGCGGTGCGTGCGCTTCACGCGCGAGATCTCGAAGTCGAACGCGCTCGGGATCGTCCAGCGCGGCGATACGTCGCTCGTGCGCGCCGCCGAGGACCATCCGCTCGACGCCGACCCCTATTCCGACAACATCATCGACCTCTGTCCGGTCGGCGCGCTGCTTTCGCGCCAGTTCCTCTACAAGTCCCGGGTCTGGTATCTGGAGCCGACACCGTCCGTGTGCCCCGGGTGCGCGCGCGGGTGCAACGTCGCGATCTGGCACCGCAAGACCGAATGGAAGCTCCACGCGCTCGATCCGCAGCAAAACGCGCAGGATCGACCGCGTGACGCCGCGCGAGAACCCGGAGGTCAATGGGCCCTGGATCTGCAACAAGGGGCGCGACCTCGCCCGGATCTACGAGCGGCCGCGCGCCACCGAGCCGATGCTGAAGGGCAAGCGCGTCGATCTCGATACGGCGCTCGCCACTGCACGGCGCCTCATCGACGGCGCGATGCGGCCGCTGGCACTCGTGTCGAGCTGGGGCGCGAACGAGGAGCTGGAGGCGTTCCGGCAGGCGCTTGGCGGGCGCTTCGCCGCGTGGGTGAAGGCGGACCACGTGCCGCAGCCCGGAGAGCGCCTCGACGACGATTTCCTGATCCGCGCCGACAAGAATCCGAACACTGCCGCGGCGCGCGCGCTTTTCCCCCAGCAGGACGACGGCACGCGCGCCTTCCCGGCCGATGTCGATCTGGTGCTGGTCTGGGGCGAGGGCTTCGATTTCGCCCGGCTGCCGCCGAAGGCACGCGTCATCTTCCTCAACTCGTACCTGCAACCGGAAAACGGGCACGCCGACGTGTTCATTCCGATCAGCGTCGCGACCGAGCGGGCCGGCCACTACACCAACTGCGAAGGGACAGTGAGCGCGTTCGAGCCCTGCTTCGCGAAGCCCCCAGGCGTGGCGGACGCCGCGACGGTGTTCGCCGCGATCGCGGTCGCCGAAGGCGTGCGCGCATGATGCAGGACCTCGTCGTTTCCATCGTCTTCATCGGCTACGCGGTGGCCGTGCTGCTCACCTTCGGCACCGTGCTGACGTGGGTCGAGCGCAAGCAGGCGGCGATCATGTCCGATCGCATCGGCGCCAATCGTGCGTACGTGCGCATCCCCTTCACGCAGCTGAAGCTCGTCTGGCTCGGGCTTTTCCACGGTCTTGCCGACGGCATCAAGATGATGCTGAAGGAGGATTTCCGCCCGATCTCGTACGACCGCTTCGCCTATGCGCTCGCACCGTGGGTCGTGTTCACGCCGGTGCTCCTCGTCTTCGCGGTCATTCCCTTCGGCGGCATGATCGTGCCGGGAGAGTTGCTGCGAATCCTGCCGTCGGTATCCGAGTGGTTCGGCGACCGGAGCTATCCCATGCAGATCGCCCGCGTGGACGCGGGCCTCCTCGTCGTCTTCGCGTTCGGGGGACTGTCGATCATCGGCGCGATGCTCGCCGGCTGGTCGTCGGCCAACAAGTTCTCGCTGCTGGGCGCGCTGCGCGCCGGCTCGCAGATGATTTCCTACGAGCTCATCATGGGCCTCACGGTGCTGGGCCTCATCCTCATCTACGGAACCGTCGATCTCGACGCGATCGTGCGCCAGCAGTCGGGCGTGCTGCTGGGCTTCCTGCCGGCGTGGGGCGTCTTCCTGCAGCCGTTCGCCGCCATTCTCTTCCTGGTCGCCGCCATCGCCGAGAACAAGCGCATTCCCTTCGACCTGCCCGAAGCCGAGTCGGAGCTCATCGCCGGCTATTTCACCGAATACAGCGCGATGAAGATGGGCCTTTTCATGTTCGCCGAATTCATCGAGATCGCGATCATCGGCGCGCTCTTCACCACGCTCTTCCTCGGTGGCTACAACTTGCCGTTCATGACGGACGACGGCTTCGTCTTTCCGGGCAACCACGTGGTGACGATTCCGCACGCGGCGATCGATCGTGCTGCAGCTCGTCGTGTTCCTGGTCAAGGTGCTGATCATGTCGAGCTTCCAGATCCTCATCCGCTGGACGCTGCCGCGCTTTCGCTGGGACCAGCTCCTGCAGCTTCGCGTGGAAATTCATGTTTCCGCTGGCGCTCGCCAACCTGACCGTGACGGCGGTCGTCGTCTGGGCGCTGCAATCGTAGCCATGCCGACCTCTCACGTGCCCACGAAGCCGTACGTGCGCAAGCAGTACTGGAACAAGCCCGCCATGTCGTGGTGGGAGCGGGCCTACCTGCCCGAAATCCTGCGCGGCCTCTTCATCACCGGCGGCGTGTTCATGCGCAACATGGGGCGCTGGCTCACGTTCCGGAAGGGCGCGCTCACGACCTACTACCCCGAGGAGACGCGCGCCGACTACGCCGCCGGCAATCGCGGCAAGCACGTGCTGACGCAGCGGCCGGACGGCCGGCCGCAGTGCATCGCCTGCAACCTGTGCGCCACGGTTTGCCCGGCGAAGGTGATCGAGATCGAAGCCGGCGTTCGACCCGGACGATCCGGCGCATCCGAAATATCCGGTGCGCTTCGAGATCGACTATTCCCGCTGCGTCTTCTGCGGGCTGTGCGTCGAGGCCTGCCCGGAGGACGCGATCCGCATGGTCAAGGAAGTGCCCAATCTGCCGACGTACGATCGCGGATCAGCTGTGGCTGTCGCGCGAGGAACTGCTCACGTGGAGTCCGCGGCGCGACGTCGCCAAGCCTTATCCGCCAAAGGGCGTCGCGCAGTTGCCGGGGGGATCCAAATGATCGAGTCCGTCCTGCTCTGGCTCTTCGCCGCCACCGCGCTGGTTGCCGCGGCGCTGATGCTGGTGCTGCGCCATCCGATGCGCGTGGCGCTCGCACTCATCGCCACAATGCTGTCGCTGGCCGGCGTCTACGCGCTCCTCGGCGTGCACGTCATCGCGGTCTTCCAGGTGCTGATCTACGTCGGAGCCGTGATGGTGTTCATGGTCTACGCGATCATGCTGCTCGACGTGCGCGACCGCTCTTACACGCGGCGCTTCTCCGGCCTGCTCGTGCCCGGGATCGCCGCGACGGTGCTGTTCCTCGCGATTGCGGCGTATGCGCTGTGGCGCGAACTGCCGCGGTCGGCGGACGGGGAGGGTGGCGGCGCGACATTCGGTCTGCACGCCTTCTCGATCGATTTCCTCAACGAATACTGGCTCCATTTCGAGCTCGTATCGGTGCTGCTGGTGGCTGCCGTCGTGGCGGCGCTCGCGGTGCTCGAAGTGGGACGACGCCGCCGTGGATGACCTTTCCATGCTGATCGCAACCTCGTGCGGCGCTCTTCGCGCTGGGGCTCGTCGGGGTCATCGTCCGGCGCAACGTGCTCATCATGCTGATGTGCATGGAGCTCATGCTGAACGGCGTCAACCTGAGCCTGGTGGCGTTCGCGCAGCAGGCGGCCACCTCCGCCGGCGCCGTGCTCGTCTTCCTGGTCTTCGTCGTCGCCACGGCCGAAATCGCCATCGCCATTCCCATCGTGCTCCTGCTCGCGCGGGGCAAGCAGGTGCCTCGACCTCGGCGCCTACGCGGACCTGAAAGGGTAACCGGTGCGCCCACCTCCTGACGCTGATCGTCCTCCTGCCGCTCGCCGGATTCCTCCTCAACGGCATCGCGGGCAACCGCCTCGGCAAGCGCTTCGTGTCCGTGGTCGGCTGCGGGCTTCCCGTGCTGGCCTTCGTCGCGGCGGTGCAATGCCTGCTCGACCTGACGGCCGGAGGCGGCGCGCCCAGGATCGAGATCGCCTACACGTGGGCCGACATCGGCGGCAGCACGTTCGAGATCGCGTTCTACTTCGACCGGCTGACCGCGGTCATGGCGCTGATCGTGACCGGCGTCGGCTCGCTCATCCACCTCTATTCGATCGGCTACATGAAGGACGACGCGAGCTACGCGCGCTACTTCGCGTATCTCAACCTCTTCCTGTTCTTCATGCTGCTGCTCGTGCTCGGCCGGTCGCTGCTCGTGCTGTTCGTCGGCTGGGAAGGCGTCGGCCTCGCGTCGTATCTGCTGATCGGCTTCTGGTTCGAGGATCCGGACAAGGCCCGCGCCGGCAAGAAGGCCTTCATCACCAACCGCATCGGCGACGCGGGCTTCCTGCTCGGCATGTTCGTGCTCTACCAGGCGCTCGGCACGCTCGACATGGACCGGATCAACGCCGCGTTCATGGCGACGACGGCGCCCGCGGTGTCCGCGAGCCTCGTCGGCATCCTGCTGTTCATCGGCGCCACGGGCAAGTCCGCGCAGATACCGCTGCACGTCTGGCTGCCGGACGCGATGGCCGGCCCGACGCCCGTGTCGGCACTGATCCACGCGGCCACGATGGTGACGGCCGGCGTGTACCTGGTCGCGCGGCTGTCGGGCATCTACCTGCAGGCGCCGGAGGCGAGCGCGGTGATCGCCGCGATCGGCGCCGCCACCGCCTTCTTCGCGGCCACGATCGCCGTCGTGCAGACGGACATCAAGAAGGTGCTCGCCTACTCCACGATCTCGCAGCTCGGCTTCATGTTCGTCGCGCTGGGCGTCGGCGCGTACGGTGTGGCGATCTTCCACCTGTATACGCACGCGTTCTTCAAGGCCTGCCTCTTCCTCGGCGCGGGCAGCGTGATCCACGCGCTCGGCGGCGAGCAGGACGTCCGCGAAGATGGGCGGTCTCGCGCGGCGGATTCCGATCACGTTCGCGACCTTCGCCGTGGCGACCGCGGCCATCGCCGGCATCCCGCCGCTCGCCGGCTTCTTCTCCAAGGACGAGATCCTCTGGTTCGCCTTCGCGAGCAGCCGCGGCGGCGCGCTGCTGCTCTACGTGACGATGGCCACGACCGCGCTGCTGACGGCCTTCTACATGTTCCGCCTGCTGTGGCTCACGTTCCTCGGCCGCTCGCGGATGACCCACGAAGTCGAGCACCACGTGCACGAATCGCCGGTGTCGATGACGGGCGTGCTGGTCGTGCTGGCCGTGCTGTCCGCGATCGGCGGCTTCCTGTCGATGCCGCATTATCTCGAGCCATTGCTTGCCGATGCCCGAAGCCGTGCCGCGCGCTCGAGCATCTCGAGACGCCGCTTCTCGTCCTCTCGATCGTCATCGCGTTCGCCGGGCTCGCGCTGGCGGCGTACCTGTACGGCGGCGACGGCGCGCCGCGCCGAACGCCTGCAACGCCGCTTCGCGGGACTGCACCGCGTGCTTTCCGGCAAGTACTTCGTCGACGAAGCGTACGACCTGTTCATCGGGCGGCCGTTGTACTGGATCTCGGATCGCGTCTTCCTGCGCCTCGGCGACCGGGCGCATCATCGACGGCTCGCTGCACGGCCTCGCCGCGCTCGGGCGCCGCACGGCCGGCGGGCTTGTCCCGCATCCAGAACGGCCAGCTGCATTTCTACGCGCTGCTCGTGCTCGTCGGGATCATCGCCTCGCTCGCCTGGAGCTGGCGCCATGTCTGACGCCGCGCTTCTCAACGTCGTCCTGTTACCTGCCGCGTCGCGGGCATCCTCGCGATCATCGCGCTGCCGGCGCGGGCTGAGGACGGCGTGCGGCGCGCTGTCGCTCGGCGTGATGGCGCTGCAGTTCGTGCTGACCGCGCTTCTCTACGCTCGGTTCGATCCGGCCGTGGCCGGCCTGCAATTCGAGACCCGCCTGCCCTGGATCGCGATCCTGGGGCGTCTACTACCAGATCGGCCTCGACGGCTACAACATTCTGCTGGTGCTGCTGACCGCGTTCCTCGGCCCGCTGGTCGTGTGCGGGCGCGTTCACCGCCATCCAGAAGGACGTGAAGCTCTTCTACGCGATGGTGTTCGCGTTCCAGTTCGCGATGGTCGGCACGTTCCTCGCGCAGGACCTGTTCCTGTTCTACCTGTTCTGGGAGGCGATGCTGATCCCGCTCTTCCTCATCATCGGCATCTGGGGCGGCGAGCGGCGGATCTACGCGACGCTCAAGTTCGTGCTCTACACGGCGTTCGGCAGCATCCTGATGCTCGCCGCCGTGATCTATCTCGTGTACTCGCTCGAAACGACGTCGGGAGTGACGTCGTTCGCGTTCGCCGACCTCTACCGCGCGGAGCTGCCGCTGCCGGTGCAGACGGTGCTGCTCGCCGCCTTCGCGCTATCGTTCGCGATCAAGGTGCCCATCGTGCCGCTGCACACGTGGCTGCCCGACGCGCACGTCGAGGCGCCCACGGCGGGCTCGGTGATCCTCGCCGGCGTCCTCCTGAAGATGGGGACGTACGGCTTCATGAAGCTCGCGTTCCCGCTGTTCCCGGACGCGACCCGGCTGCTCGCACCCGTGTTCGGGACGCTCGCGGTCGTGAGCATCCTGTACGGCGCCTGCCTCGCGCTCGTGCAGACCGACATCAAGAAGGTCATCGCGTATTCGTCGATCAGCCACCTCGGCTACGTGATGCTCGGACTGATCAGCCTCGACCTCATCGGCATCCAGGGCGCCGTGATGCAGATGGTGAGCCACGGGCTCGTCGCCGGCGGCCTCTTCCTGATGGTCGGCATGATCTACGAGCGCTGCCACACCCGCGATCTCGCCGCCTACGGCGGCATTGCGAAGATCCTCCCGTTGTATTCGGTGTTCCTGGCGGTGCTCACGCTGGCGGCGATCGGCCTGCCGACCACAAGCGGGTTCACGGGCGAGTTCCTGGTGCTGCTGGGCGCGTTCCGGGCGGCCTGGCCGCTCTATACGGCGGGCTCCGTCTATCCGCTCGTGCTGGCCGCGAGCGCCGTGGCCGGCGTCGTGCTCGGCGCGCTTTACATGCTGGGCTTCGCGCAGCGGTTCCTGTTCGGCGTGGCGAAGGCGCCGCACCAGCCGTTCTCCGACCTCACCTTCCGGGAAGGCGCGATCCTCTCCGCCATCGTCGTGGCCGTCTTCGCGCTCGGCCTGTTTCCGGACGGACCGATGAAGAAGACCGAGCTCGCGGCGCTGCAGTACCAGCAACTGGTCAGCAGCGTCCGGACCGGAGCGCAGTCGCCTCGCGTCCTGCGGCCGTGCCGGTCGCGGCACTCGATGGCGCCTGCCGCCGCGAAGGCCGCGGCGTCGACCGAAAGCGCACGATGAACTGGCCGACGATCATCGTCGCCATGCTGCCCGAGCACCTGCTGCTCGCCGGCATCGTCGTGCTCCTCGCCTCGAGATCGCGCGGGGCGCGCCGCGCGAAGCGTATGCCGTTTCACTCGCGGCCGTGACGCTTGCCGTGGCGGCGGCGGTGTGGCTTGCGCTGGGAGGCTACGACTATGCGCCGTTTCCCGGGCATTTCTCGGTGGATACGGCCGCCGCGTCCGGCAAGGCGATCGTGCTCGCGCTCGCGTTGCTCGTGCTCGTCATCGCCCGCGACGATTTCGGTCAGGGCGCGTTCCCGATCCTGCTGCTGTCCTCGCTGTACGGCGTCTGCCTGCTCTTGTCCTCCGACAGCTTCCTCACGCTGTTCCTCGGCCTCGAGCTGATGTCGCTGCCGATATACGCTCTCGTCCTGCTCGCCTACCGGCGCCCGGAGTCCGCCGAGGCGGCGTTGAAGTACCTGGTCCTGGGCGGCACCGGCAGCGCGACCTTGCTGATGGGTGTGTCGCTGCTGTACGGAGGCAGCGGCTCGATGGCGCTCGCTGCGTTCGCGGACGCGCTGCAATCCGACGACACGATGGCGCGCGTTGCCGTCATGCTGGTCCTCGTCGGCGTTCTTCCTCAAGGCCGCGATCGTCCCTTTCCATGCGTGGGCGCCGGATGCCTACGAGGGCGCCGCCGTTCCGGTCACCGCGTACATGGCGACGATCGTCAAGGCCGGCGTCCTGCTCGCCGCTGTGCGGCTGTTCGGCCCTCGCGCCGTTGTCGCCACGGATGGCGGATGCCGTCGCTCTGCTGCCCCTGGTGTCGATCGTCTGGGGCAACCTTGCGGCGATGCGGCAGCAGAGCCTGCGCCGGATGATCGCCTATTCGTCCATCGCCCATGCCGGCTATCTCTTCTACGCCTTCCTGGGCGATGGTCCCGGTCCGGTTCCAGGCGGTCGCGTTCTACGTCCTCGCTTACGGGCTCATGAACGTGCTGGCCTTCGCGGCGCTGCCGCGCGATGACAGCGACGCCGCGCGCGACCGCCTGGAGAACCTCCGGGGATTGTTCCACCGCGCGCCCGCGGCCGCCCTGATGATCGGCATCGCCATGGTCTCGCTGGCCGGCATCCCGCCGTTCCCCGGCTTCATTGCCAAGTTCCTCATCTTCAGGAACGCGATCGCCGCCGGATACACGCTCTATGCGGTGCTGGGCCTCGTCGGCAGCTACCTCGGCATCTACTTCTATCTGCGCGTCATCCAGTACCTGTTCATGAGCGACGCGAAGGTCGACCGCCGCGATCGGTGCGCCCGGACGCCTCGCGCTGGGCGCGGGTTTCATCTGCCTCGCTGGCGGCGATCCTGTTGTCGGTGTTTCCCGGCTGGGTGATCGATCTGTTGTAACGACAAGCGGCAACCTCTTGGGTTCCGGACAATCGTCTTATTGACCCTGAGTAAGCGCGTCGGCGACCAGCTCGGCGATGTCGCGCGTCGCGATTTCCGACTCGCGCCCGAGCGCCTTCGTCGCCGTCGCTGATCATCGTCGCGCAATACGGGCACGCCGTGGCGATCACGCAGCGGCCGCTGCGGCAGCGCCTGCTCGACGCGCGTGATGTTGATGCGGCGGCCGATGGTTTCTTCCATCCACATTCTCGCGCCTCCCGCGCCGCAGCACATCGACTTCTCGCGCTTCAGCTCGAACTCGAGCGGCGCATCGCGCGTCAGCCGCGCGATGATGGCGCGCGGCGCCTCGTATTCGCCGTTGTGCCGGCCGAGATAGCACGGCTCGTGGTAGATGACGCGCTCGAAGGCCCGGTCGACGCGGACGCGGCCCTCGGCGATGAGCTGCGCGATGAGCTGCGTGTGATGCACGACTTCGTAGTGCCCGCCGAACTCGGGATACTCGTTCTTCAGCGTATTGAACGCGTGCGGATCGCAGGTCACGATGCGCGTCACGCCCAGACCGTTCAGCGTGTCGACCAGCGCCCGCGCGAGCTGCTGGAAAAGCATTTCATTGCCGGCGCGGCGCACGCATTCCCCGGTCGACGTCTCGCGCGCGCCGAGGATGCCGAACCGTACGCCGGCGTGCTTGAGGATCTTGACGAACGCGACCGCGATCTTTTGCGCGCGCGGATCGAACGACTCCGCCGAGCCGACGTAGAACAGGTAGTCGAGGGCCTGCACGTCTTCGGGCGTTTGCACGACGGGGACGCCGAGCCCGTTCGCCCAATTCCCGCGCGTATCGGCCGGCAAGCCCCCAGGGATTGCTCTGCACCTCGTAGGCGTCGAACACGGCCTTGAGCTCGTGCGGAAAGGCGCCTTCGATCAGGACCTGATGCTGGCGCATCCGGTAGAAGCGCGGCAGGTGCTCGAGCTCGATCGGACACGCCGCCTCGCAATAGCCGCACGTCGTGCACGCCCACAGCGTCTCCGGCGCGATGACCTCGCCAACCAGAGCCGGCAGCGCTGCGTCGTCGCCGGCGACGATCGCATCGCGCTGCGCCAGCAGGTGCTGCTTGAGACTGTCGTAAACCCATTTCAGGGCCAGCGGCTTGCCGGTCAGAAAGGTCGGACACGCGTCCTTGCATCGCCCGCATTCGGTGCACGTGAACGCATCGAGTCCGTCCTTCCAGCTCAAATCGCGCGCGGTGCGCACACCGATCTTCATGTCATTCGCATCGCTCCCGCTCATGATCGCTTCCAGGTCCATCCCCGGCACGCGGTTGGCCGGCCCGCCGCGCCGGAAAAAGAGCGTGGGCAGCGCGGTGACGATGTGGAAGTGCTCGCCGACGGGCAGGATCACCAGAAAGCTGAGCACCGTCAGCATTTGTATCCAGTACGACACCTGGTATCCGGCGGCCAGCTGGTCCGGCGACAGTCCCGAAAACAGTCCGGGCGATCGCGTCGCCGGCGAAGGCGAACGATCGCTCGTGCGCGATCCCCGGATCGGCCGGCACCTTGAGCGCGAAGCGGAAGCCGTCGAACAGGAAATCGGTGACCATGATCGCCGCGATCAGGGACAGGATCACGAGCGCCTCGCGGTTGCGCTCGAGCCGGGCGGGCTTCTGCGCGAGCCGCCTCCAGAGCGCGTAGCCGACGGCGGCAAGCACCGCAAGCTCGACGAGATCCTTGAAGCTCGCGAACATTCCCCCCGCCAGCCCGGGATAGACGAAGGTCTCGTCGTAACCGATCACGAGAAGCTGCACTTTGCGCACGAGCAGCGTCATGAATCCGAGGAAGATCACCGCGTGCATCACGCCCGGCTTCCATTCGCGCGCGACCATGCGCGACTGCAGGAAGCCATTGACCAGCACGGACTGAAGGCGCGCCAGCGGATGGTCCCAGCGCACCTCCGGCGCCAGCTTCACGACGATGGCGAGCTTGCGCCACGCGAGCGCACCGAACCCCGCCAGCGCGACCGCGAGCAACAGCGTGATCGCGATCGGGTTCACGAAGGCAGTTGGCGCGGCGCGTCTACTTCTGCAGCGTCAGGATCCAGTCGACGAGATCCTTGATGTCGGCGTCGGAGGCAAGGACGTTCGGCGGCATGGCGGCCTCGCCCCAGACATGCGTGCCGCCCTTCTTGACTTTTTCCCTGAGCTCGGCTGCAGCGTCCTTGTCGCCTTGTACTTGGCGGCAACGTCCTTGAAAGCGGGACCGATGAGTTTCTTGTCGATTTCATGGCACGCGGCGCAGCCGTCCTTTTTCATCATTGCTTCCGCGGCGGCGTTGTCCAGCGCGGCGTGGGCACCGCCGGCGACGGATACGCCGCAGACAAGGCAATCCAACGCGTTTCATCTCGAGCCTCCGTTCCCCGGCGAAAGGACGGGCCGGTCACGCCCCCGCCCGTGCCGCCACCGGCGAGTACATGTCCAGGAGCTGCAGTCGCGTCGCCTGCAGTCGCTCGGCCACGACCCCCAGCAGCCGTTGCATCAGGGTAAAGCCGAACAGCGTGTCCTCCTTGCATGCGGCCAAGAGGTCCGAGCCTTCGAATGCCAGCGCATCGACGCGCTCCAGCGTTCGCGCCTGGAAGTGCTTGCCTCTGCCCATCAACAACGCGGACCAGCCGAGCTCGTCGCCGGCGAACAGCGTCTGCACGCGAAACGTGTGTCCTGGCGCTGCGATCTCGAGCGCCACGAGGCCGGTCACGATCAGATAGAACTCGGTAGCAGTCGTCGCCCTCGCGAAAGAGGATCTGGTCCCGGTCGAACCGGATTTCCTTGGCCATCGTCGCGAGCTTCTCGACGTGACGGGGCTCGAACTCCGCCACGAACGGATGATGACGGAGCGTGGCCAGAACTGTCTCTTTCATGGGGTGCTGCCTTTGCTGCGCGTCGTGGATCCGGATTCTGCGGCGCATGGCGTGGTCGTCAACTCTCCACGTACGTCGCATAACGCGGCTCGTACATCCGGGACTTCACGAATCCGAGCAGGTCGGCGGGCTCCGCCCCGGGCGAAAGCCCCCGGCGGTAGGCGACGGCGGCGATTGCCGCCGCGATGTGCGCCGACACTTCCCGGATGTTCTTGAGCGGCGGGTAGAGGCTTCCCTGCCGCAGGTCGTCTTCGGTGACCTGCTCGGCGAGCGTTTGCGCCGCCGCCATGAACATTTCATCGGTGACGCGGGTCGCGCCGGAAACGATCACGCCCAGACCGACGCCGGGGAAGATGTACGAATTGTTGCCCTGCCGCGGCACGTGGGTTCGGCCATCCAGCGTCACCGGGTCGAACGGCGAGCCACACGCGAAAAGCGCGCGTCCATCCGACCAGCGATACGCCTGCGACGCCGTGCATTCCGCTTTGGACGTCGGATTCGAAAGCGCAAAGACGATCGGCCGCTTGTTGAATGCGGCCATGGTGCGCACCACGTCTTCGGTGAAGGCGCCGCCAACTGCTGCGACGCCGATGATCGCGGTCGGGCGCAACGCCTTTACTGCGTCGAGCAGGCTACCTACCGTCGCATGCTCGTGCGCGTAGGGTTGCTTGTGCGCAGCTAGATCGGTGCGTTCTTTGACCACCAGCCCGCGCGAGTCGAAGAGCCAGCACCGCGCTCGCGCTTGCGCCTCATTCATGCCCGTCGCGACCATCGCCTGCACGGTTAGATCGGCGATGCCCGTGGCGGCTTCGCCTGCACCCTGGAACAGTAGCGTCTGCTCGCCGAGCGAGCCGCCGGTGATCCGCAGCGCAGACAGGATTCCCGACACGACGACGGCGGCGGTTCCCTGAATGTCGTCGTTGAACGTCGGAATCCGGTCGCGATATTTGTGCAGCAGCCGGAACGCATTCTGGCTTGCAAAGTCTTCGAATTGAATAACCACGCCGGGAAAGAGCTTGCTGGCGGCGACCACGAACTCCTCGACCAGGGCATCGTAGTCCTCGCCGCGCACGCGCGCCTGATGCAGGCCGATATAGAGCGGATCGTCGAGCAACTCGCGAGTTGTTGGTGCCGACATCGAGCAGCACCGGCAGGCAGGCGCTCGGAGATACGCCCGCGCAGGCGGTATAGAGCGACAGCTTGCCGACCGGAATGCCCATGCCGTTCGCTCCAAGATCGCCCAGGCCCAGGATGCGCTCGCCATCGCTCACCACAATGATCTTGACATCGCGGTGCGGCCAGTTCGCGAGCACGTCCGCGACGCGACCGCGGTCGGCCGCACTGATGAAAATGCCGTGCGGACGCTGGAAGATTTGCGTGTACCGCTCGCATGCGAGTCCGACCGTCGGCGTGTACACGATGGGCAGCATTTCATCCGGATGGTCCATCAGCAGGCGAAAGAAAAGGGTCTCGTTGCGGTCGTGCAGCGCGCGCAGATTGATGTACTTCTCGAGGTCGCTCGACTTGCGGCGGAAATTCTCCAGCACGCGCCCCATCTGCTGTTCCTGCGACGAGGCGTGGGGCGGCAGCAGGCCGCGCAGGCGCAACGTATCGCGCTCCGCTTCGGTGAAGGCGGTGCCCTTGTTGAGCGCCGGATCCTGCAGGAGCGCGACACCTGTCGGCAGCGCGGAAGCCGCTCTTCACCCGTTCATCGCCGTCGACTCGCTTCTGCAACATCGCGTATCCCTCTCAGGTTGTTTCCGGAACCATCTTGATCGCACCGCATGGGCATTCGGATACACAGATGCCGCAGCCCTTGCAGTAGTCGAAATTGAACTCGTAGCGCTTGCCCGGTCCCA
The DNA here is from genome assembly GCA_963840945.1 of uncultured beta proteobacterium. GTDB lineage: Bacteria > Pseudomonadota > Gammaproteobacteria > Burkholderiales > Casimicrobiaceae > CAIWHR01. The sequence continues at coordinate 112,589 of CAWJAU010000025.1, forward strand.
GCTTGATCACGGCGTTGTCGGGGCACACCCCGTAACAGTTGTCGCAATTGAAGCAGTTGCCGCAGGAGAGGCACCGGCGCGCTTCGAACAATGCGTTGGTCTCGTCGAGCCCGCTGACGACCTCGTCGAACGTCGACGTGCGGCGTGCGATCTCGAGCATCGGCCGCACCGTTTTCGGCGCGTCGCTGTAGTACCACGGGTTCATCTTGTCGAAAGTAGCCAACTCGTGCTTGGGCGGGGGTGCGTAGACCGTGCCGGAGAGCCACGCATGAATATGGCGCGCGGCTTTCTTGCCGTGCCCGATGCCCACGGTCACCGTGCGTTCGGAGGGCACCATGTCGCCGCCGGCGAAAATGCCTGCGTGGCCGGTCATCATGTTGGGGCCCACCTGGACGGTGCCGTCCTTGATGGCGAGTCCCGGAACGCCGTCCAGCAGCGACAGATCGACATCCTGGCCGAGCGCCAGGACCAGCGAGTCGGCTTCCAGGGTTTCGAATTCGCCGGTGGGCTGCGGAAATCCCGTGGCGTCCAGTGCCATCTTTTCGACGGTGAGCGTGCCCTCGTCCCCCATGTTCTTGATCGTCGACAGCCATTTGATCAAGACGCCTTCCTGCAGCGCTTCCTCGACTTCGAAATCGTGGGCGGGCATTTTATCGCGAGTGCGGCGGTAGACGATGATGGATTCGGTGGCGCCCAGCCGCTTGGCCGTACGCGCAACGTCGAGCGCGGTGTTGCCGCCGCCGTACACCACGACCCGGCGGCCGAGCATCGGCTTGTCCTCGCCTTCCATGCCGCGCAGCACCGACACCGCGTCGAGCATGTGCGCGGCTTCGCCGGCCGGGATGTAGGCCCGCTTGGCGATGTGCGCGCCGACCGCGAGGAACGCGGCGTCGAAGCCACCGGCCTTCATCGTGTCGAGGACATTGGAGACCTTGCAATCGAGCGTGAGCTCGACGCCCAGATCGAGGATGCGCTGGATCTCGGCATCGAGTACGTCGCGAGGCAGGCGGTACTTCGGGATGCCGAAGCGCATCATGCCGCCCGCGCGCGGACCGGCATCGACGATCCTGACGCCGTGTCCGAAGCGCCGGAGGTGATACGCCGCGGACAAGCCCGAGGGTCCGGCGCCGACGATGAGCACTCGCTTGCCGCTCTCGGCCTTGGGCGGCGCGAACTTCCAGCCGCGCTTGATCGCTTCGTCGCCAAGAAAACGCTCGACCGAGTTGATGCCCACCGTCTCGTCGAGCTTGCCGCGGTTGCAGGAGGATTCGCAGGGGTGATAGCAGACGCGCCCCATGACAGCGGCCAGCGGATTGTCCTCCGTCAGGACGCGCCACGCCGCTTCGTAGTCGCCGGATTCGGCGTGATACAGCCATCCCTGGATGTTTTCGCCGGCGGGGCAGGCGTGGTTGCACGGCGGAAGGCGATCCACATACAGAGGCCGGTTCGTCCGCCACGCGCCGGTCTTGTTGGCAAGGCTCGAGCCGACATCAAGGGTAATCGCGTAGGGCTTGTCCATGGGCGTCCTATTGCAGCAAGCCGAATTCGTCGACGTTGTGATCCGCCATCATTTGAATCCGTGCGATGCGATCGAGATCCGGCGGATTGCCGAACAGGTGGGCGTAGCGCTTCTGCGGCTTCAGGTATTCCGTGACGGGAACCTTGTGGCGGATCGGAGTGCTCGCGACGACCTTGCCGTCGCGCGCTTCGAACAGGGGGAAAAGGCCGGTCTCCACCGCCAGGCGCGCGAGCTTGATCGTGTCCTCGGACGCCGAACCCCAGCCGAGGGGGCAGGGCACGAAAATGTGAATGTAGCGCGCGCCGTGAATCCCCATCGCGAACTTGACCTTGTGCTCGAGGTCGCGCAGATTGGAAACGCTCGCGGTCGCGACATAGGGAATCTGGTGTGCCATCGCGATGCGCGGCACGTTCTTGCCGGTGCCGAAGACATTGCCCGGCGACGGCCCCATGGCGGGGGTCGTGGCGGTGCGCGCCGCCGGCGGTGTCGCGCTCGAGCGCTGCACGCCGGTATTCATGTACCCCTCGTTGTCGTAACAGATGTAGAGCACGTCGTCGTTGCGCTCGAACATGCCGGACAGGCAGCCGAAGCCGATGTCGGTCGTGCCGCCGTCACCGCCCTGCGCGATGACGCGCACGTCGGTGCGTCCCAGCACCCGCTGCGCCGCGGCGACGCCCGAGGCCACTGCAGCCGCATTCCCGAACAACGAGTGCATCCAGGGAATCTGCCACGAGGTCTCCGGATACGGCGTCGAGAACACCTCCAGGCATCCTGTCGCGTTGACCGCGATCAGCTGGTTGTTCGTTGCCTCCATCGCCGCATCGATCGCATACCGCGCGCCCAGTGCTTCGCCGCAGCCCTGGCAGGCGCGATGCCCGGAATTGAGCGAGTTCGTCCGATGCATGTCCGCCTGCACCGAACGTTGATTCTCCGCCAGAAGCCGGTTGCCGACGGTGAAGGTGCCGGTCTGGTAGAACTTGATCATCGTCTCTTCCACAAAGCTCCTTTCCGGCTCAACCAATGCCCGATGCGACCGTTCCGACACGGCGCAGGATCGCCTCGGCCGTGGGTCCGGAGCGGCGCACCCGGGTCTCGCGCTCGAGCTCGTGGCTGATCACATCAGCGTTGAGGTCGAGGAACGTCACCTGATCGAGCTCGTCGCGTTCGGCATCCTCGAACAGTCGCCGCAGCGACACGCGGGTGATCGCGCGCCCGCCCAGGCCGGCGATGACGGTGTAGCCGTTGAGCGCTATACCCGAAAGCGACTTGCGGACGCCGTCGGAAACGATGCCGCCCAATCCCACCGCCAGACACTTTTCCAGGACGACGACGCGCTTCGCGGCCTGCAGCGCCTCGCGCAGGACTGTGAGCGGAAACGGCCGGAACGAGCAGATGGAAACGGAGCCGATCCGCGAGCCGTCGGCGCGCATTTCGTCGACCACGTCCTGGATCGTGCCGTTCACGGAGCCCAGCGCGACCACGATCGTCTCGGCATCATCGGTGCGATAAGTGCGGATGAGCCCGCCCGAATTGCGGCCGAATTGCTTCTGGAACGCCGCGGCGAGCTCCGGCAGCAAAGCCAGCGCCCGGAGTTGCTTGTGGTGCGACAGGTAACGCACCTCGGTGAACGCCTCCGGTCCGACCATGGCGCCGATACTCACAGGGTCGGCCGGATCGAGCATCTGCCGCGGCTCGTACGGCGGCAGGAAGGCGTCGACGTCCTGCTGGCTCGGCACGTCGACGCGATCGTAGGCATGCGTCAGGATGAATCCGTCCATGCAGACCATGACCGGACACGACAGCTCCTCGGCGAGGCGGAAGGCCTGGATGTGCAGGTCGAGCGCCTCCTGGTTGGTCTCCGCGAACAGCTGGATCCAGCCGGCGTCGCGCATCGACATACTGTCGGAGTGATCGTTCCAGATGTTGATCGGCGCGCCGATGGCCCGGTTGCCAATGGTCATCACGATCGGGAGCCCGAGCCCCGCGGCGTTATAGACGGCTTCGGCCATGAACAGGAGTCCCTGGCTGCTCGTCGCGGTATAGGTGCGCACACCGGCGGCGGACGCGCCGATCGCCACCGAAAGCGCCGCGAACTCGGATTCGACGTTGATGAACTCGCACCCGGCGAGCTCGCCGGTCTTCACCATCTCGCCCAGGCCTTCGACGATATGCGTCTGCGGCGTGATCGGATAGGCGCAGATCACCTGGGGGCGGCAGAGCGCGATGGCCTCCGCCACCGCGCGGGATCCTTCCGTCTGCTTAAGCATCGACCGTGTCCTTCGTATTGAGCGCGAGCTCGAACGCTTCCGTCGCCGCAGCGACGTTCCTTTCGGCCACCGCCGTCGGAAACTTCTGGCGGATGGCGGAGACGACCGATGCCAGCATGATCCGCCCGGTGACCGCGGCGAAGCCGCCGAGGAGCGCGGCATTCGGCACCGGACGGCCGACGTGCTTCATCGCCAGTTCCGTCGCGGGGAGCGGACAGACGCGATAGTGCTGGACGCCGCGCGCAAAGCCGGCGAGCCCGAGCTCGTCGAGACTGCGCGTCGAATTGATGAGGATGTGCCCGCCCGCCGCGAGGCCGCTGAAGAGGTCGACCTGATGCAGAAGTGTTGCGTCCTGCACGATCAGCGCGTCGGGCTCGAGCACCGGTTCGCGGAGGCGGATCTCCTTGTCGTCGATCCGGCAGAACGCCATCACCGGCGCACCCATGCGCTCGGAGCCGAAGCTCGGAAACGCCTGGGCGTAGCGTCCCTCGAGAAAGGCCGCGACGGACAGCATCTCGGCGCCGGAGACCACTCCCTGACCGCCACGACCGTGAATTCGAACCTGGAACATGTCTTGTCGCGCTTTCGTGATCCTCTTGCGCGGGAATCCGCTATGCGACCGGTGGCCACCCGTCGCTACCGGTCATTTTCACCATAATGCCGAAGGCCGCCTTGACGCAGGTCAACGCCCGCCGATGGCTCGCGATATACCTTCACCTCGGGGCCCGCGATGTGCCGCCGGGCCGGACCTGTTCGGTCGAGCGGCGGCGCCATAGCTTCCGTGCGCGGCTACGACGATGGAGAGAGATGAATCGCTCGAAGCAACGTGGCGGCCCGACCTTTGCCGGTGTGGATTTCGCCGATCCCGCGCGCGCGAGTCATTGGCCGGCGCGGCTCGATCTCGTCCAAAGCGCATCGGGACTTGTCCTTGCACTCTTCATGTGGGGACACATGGCGTTCGTCTCGTCGATCCTGCTCGGCAAGGACGCCATGTGGACGATCACGAAATTCTTCGAGGGATATTTCTTCTTCGGCCGCTCCTATCCGTGGATCGTCTCGCTGGTGGTTGCAGCGATCATCGCGCTGATCGTCACGCATGCGCTCCTGGCCGTGCGCAAATTCCCGATCAACTATCGCCAGTTCGCGACCTTCCGTGCCCACATGCGGGCGATGCGGCACGAGGACACGACGCTCTGGTTCTGGCAGGTCATCACCGGTTTCGCCCTGTTCTTTCTCGCCTCCGTGCACCTTTACATCATGCTGACCCGGCCCGAGCGCATCGGGCCGTTCGAATCCGCCGACCGTGTCTGGAGCGATCACTTCTGGCCGCTCTACATCGTGCTGTTGCTGACGGTCGAGGTCCACGGCGGGATCGGCCTCTACCGCCTCGCGGTGAAATGGGGCTGGCTCGCCGGCGCCGACCCGAATGCGACACGGCGCAGGCTCAAGGTCGCGAAATGGGCGCTCACCGCCTTCTTCCTCGTCCTGGGCTTTGCGACGCTCGCGGCCTACGCCAAGATCGGCTTCGAGCACCGAGACCGGTACGGCGAGCCCTACGTCCCGGCGCACCTGCAGAAGGGGCCAGCCGGGGCGGCGGCGCCCGGGTTGCCGGCGGGGACCCCACGATGAACGTGATCTACACCGACGTCCTCATCATCGGCGGCGGCCTCGCTGGACTGCGCGTGGCCATCGGCGCCAAGCGCCGCGGCCACGACGTGGTCATCCTGTCGCTGGTGCCGCCTAAACGCTCGCACTCGGCGGCCGCGCAGGGAGGAATGCAGGCCTCGCTCGGCAACGTGATCAAGGGCCAGGGCGACAACGAGGACGTCCACTTCGAGGACACGGTGCGCGGCAGCGACTGGGGTGCCGACCAGCGCGTCGTGCGGATGTTCGTCAACACCGCGCCGAAGGCGGTGCGCGAGCTCGCCGCGTGGGGCCTGCCGTGGAGCCGCGTCCGCAAGGGCGACCGTACCGTCATCATCAACAATCAAAAGGTGACGATCACCGAACGCGACGAAGCGCACGGCCTTGTCGCGCAGCGCGACTTCGGGGGCACCAAGAAGTGGCGCACCTGCTACGTGTCGGACGGAACGGGCCACGCAATGCTGCAGACGATGAGCGATCAGGCGATCGGCGCGCAGATTCCCGTGCACGAGCGGACCGAGGCGATCGCCCTCATCCACGACGCGGGCCGTTGCTATGGCGCCATCGTCCGCAATCTCGTCACCGGCGAGCTCGTCGCCTACGTGGCCAAGGCCACGGCCATCGCGAGCGGCGGCGCCGGGCGCCTCTATCGCGTGACGACCAATGCCGTGATCTGCGAAGGTCTCGGCAGCGGTATCGCGCTCGAAACCGGCGTGGCGACGCTCGGCAATATGGAAGCGATGCAGTTCCATCCGACGGGCATCTTCCCGGCCGGCATCCTGGTCACGGAAGGCTGCCGCGGCGACGGCGGCCTGCTCAAGGACATGGACGGTCACCGGTTCATGCCCGATTACGAGCCTGAGAAGAAGGAGCTCGCGTCGCGCGACGTCGTATCAAGGCGGATGGAGGAGCACATCGGCAAAGGCAAGGGCGCCCGCAACCGCTTCGGCGAGCACCTCTGGCTCGACATCACGCTGCTGGGCGAGAAGCACATCCGGCACAATCTGCGCGAGGTATGGGAAATCTGCCATCACTTCCTCGGCATCGATCCCGTGAAGGACTGGATTCCGGTGCGCCCGGCCATGCACTACACGATGGGCGGCGTGCGCACCAACCACACCGGCGAGAGCGCAACGCTCAAGGGATTGTTCGCGGCGGGGGAGGCGGCGTGCTGGGACATGCACGGCTTCAATCGGCTCGGCGGAAACTCGGTCGCCGAAACCGTGGTGGCTGGCATGATCGTCGGCGAGTTCATCTCCGATTTCTGCGACCGGGCCGGCAACGACCTCAACATCCCGACGGGTCTTATCCATGAGCTCCTCCGGCACGAGCAGGCGAAGCTCGACACCCTCGTCGACGGCGGCGGCACTGAGGACGCGTCGGTGCTGCGCGTGGCGATGCAGGAGATCATGACCGCGAACGTCGGCATTTTCCGCCGCGGCGAGGACCTCAAGACGGCCGTCGAAGAGCTGCAACAGCTCCTCGTGCGCAGCCGCAACATCGGGGTGCGGTACAAAGCGCGCGGCGCGAACCCCGAGCTCGTCACGGCTTACCGCGTACAGAAAATGCTGAAGGTCGCATTGTGCGTCGCCTACGGGGCGCTCATGCGCACCGAGAGTCGCGGCGCGCATTACCGGCAGGATTTTCCGCGCCGCAACGACGCGGAATGGCTGAAGCGCACACTCGCTACGTGGAAGGGCGAAGCGGATACGCTGCCGTCGCTCGCCTATGAAGGCCTCGACGTCAACCAGATGGAGTTGCCGCCCGGTTGGCGCGGCTATGGCGCCAAGGACTACGTCGATCACCCCGACACGCCGAAGCGGGCTGCCGAAGTCGAAACACTGAAGCAGAAGATGGCCGGCGCGCCGCGCTTCGCCGTTCAGGAAGCCTTGATGCCTTACAGCGCGCTGCTTCCCGAGCCGTTGCGCGGCCGCAACGAGCGTATCGACGAGCCTCTCGAGGCCGCCTGATGAGCGCGCCGGGCCGTCTCAAGCGCGAATTGCTCCCTCTTGGAGGGAAGGCGCGCAGCGCCAAGGGTGCACACCAATGAGCGACGCCGTCATCCAGATTGTCCCCGCCGCACAGCGCTCAAAGAGCCGAACGGCGCGAACGGCGGAAACGCCGCTCATCGCAAGCTTTCGATCAGCGCGCTGCGCTACAATCCCCAGGAGCCGTCGCGTCCGCCGCGCATGCAGACCTACGAGCTCGAGGAAGCCGACGGAATGACGCTGTTCATCGCGCTGAACGAGATCCGCGAGAAGCAGGATCCGTCGCTGCAGTTCGACTTCGTCTGTCGCGCGGGCATCTGCGGCAGCTGCGCGATGGTGATCAACGGGCGGCCCACGCTCGCCTGCCGCACGCTCACCAAGAACCTCGGGTCGCACATCACGCTGGCGCCGCTTCCGTTCTTCGACCTGATCGGTGACCTGTCGGTCGATACCGGCAAGTGGATGCGCGGCATGAGCGAGCGCCTGCGCGGCTGGCTGCACATGAAGGATCCGAATCCCGACCTGCGCCGGATCGAGGAGCGGATGGACCCGGATCTCGCGGACCGAATCTACGAGCTCGACCGGTGCATCGAATGCGGCTGCTGTGTGGCCGCCTGCGGCACCGCGCGGATGCGCAAAGACTTCGTCGGCGCGGTGGGGTTGAACCGGGTCGCCCGCTTCCGGCTCGACCCGCGCGACGCGCGGTCAGACGCAGACTACTACGACGTGATCGGCGACGACGACGGCGTCTTCGGCTGCATGTCGCTCCTCGCCTGCCACGACGTCTGTCCGAAGAACCTCCCGTTGGCTACTCAGATCGCATTCATGCGCCGGAAGATGGCAGTCGTTGGTTGGAAGTGAGGCAGGTATCGCGCGTTCGTTCGGTCCGCGCCGATAGGTCTTTCCGATGGTGCTAATATCGAAATGCGATTCCGCCGCAGGACGCGAACTCGAGGTGCGATAACCATGCGACTGGCCAAATTCGTGAAGTTCCGCGAGGAGAAATTCGGCGGAGTGCTGTTCGAGACGCGCTCCGAGAAGGTCTTCACGCTCAACCCGACGGCCACGGCGGTCATCCGCGAGATCGCGGCCGGAGGCGACGAGAGCGCGATCGCCGCCCGCCTGAAGGATCGCTTCGCTGACCGCGATGGAGCGATCGAGCGCGAAGTCCTGGCGTTTATCGCCGACCTGCGCCAGCGGGGACTCCTCGAGAGCTGAGTGCGTGACGGAAGTGGCGACGGACACGACCGTTGGCGCCGCAGGCCCGGCGCCGGCATCGGCCCCGGCCGAGTCGGAGGACCTTGCGGCGCCCCTTTACGTCGCCTGGCAGATCACCAACGAGTGCAACCTCGCCTGCCTCCACTGCATCGAGGAGAGCGGGCCAGGCAAGGCCTTCGCGGACGAGCTCGATGCGGCGCAGGTGTTCGAGGTCATCGACCAGCTCATGGACCACGAGGTCCCCTACCTTTCCTTCTCCGGCGGCGAGCCCATGCTGCACCCGTGCTTCTTCCAGATGGTCGAGCGCGCTTGCGCGCGCGGCGCACAGCTCAAGATCGAGACTAATGGCCATTATCTTTCCGCCGCGAACTGCGCGCGGATGAAGGAGCTCGGCGTCAAGGCCGTGCAGGTGAGCCTCGACGGCGCGTCGGCGCCGACGTTCAACCGGATGCGCGTGCGCGGGAGCTTCGACCAGACGGTGGAGGGCCTGAGGAACCTCCGCGCGGCGGGTGTGCCCCTGGAGATCAATTTCTCGCCGGCCTCATTCAACGCTCACGAGATCGGCGCCACCGTCGATCTCGCCTATGAGCTTGGCGCGTACAGCTTCTACACCGGGCGTACGATGTACACGGGCAACGCCGTCAAGGCCTGGCGGCACCTGGCGCTACCGGACGCGAGCTACGAGGCGTTTTTCGATGTCCTTCGGGAGAAGACGGAGCAATACCGCGGCCGCATGCGCGTCTACTTCCACGAGGCGGGCCTGCTGGAAGAGCTGCGCTACCGCCTGCAGCACCCGGCCGCGCTGCTGATCTTGCTGCCCAACGGCCTCGTGAAGCTCATCAACGCGCTGCCTTTCATCTGCGGCGATCTTCGCCGCCAGACACTGCCCGAGGTCTGGGACAATTTCCGCCGCGCCTGGCGCGACCCGCGCGTAGCGCAGTTCATCGAGGAACTCGCCGCCGATCCCGGCCGCACGCGGACGCTGCACCAATGGGTCCATCTCTGAGCACGATTTTCACCGGCCAGCCCTCGGCGCCGCGCTCGCTGCCGCACCGGCTGCTCGCGGTCTGCAGCATGGTGCGCTACCGGTTCTTCCTATATGCGGGCCTCCTGCCCTACCTGCTGGGAGCGGCGTGGGCCTACGCGACGGAAAGCGCCTTCGACGTCCCAGTCTTCTGGAGCGGCTTTCTCGGCGTCGTGCTCGCTGTCGTGGGCGTCGAGGCGTTCAACGAGTACTTCGACTCGCGGATGGGCACCGACCGCGTGTTCAATCCGGCCGACCTCCCGCCGATGTCCGACGGCGTGCTCTGGCTCGGCGTCGCCGCCTTCGCGTGTGCACTGGGCGTGGGCATCTATCTCACCCTGCGCGGCGGCTGGCCGATCCTCGCCTTCGCGCTGCTCGGCGGAATGGCGGCGATCTTCTATGTGGCGCCACCGATTCGCTGGGCCTATCGAGGCCTGGGCGAGCTCGTCATCGCGCTGTCGTACGGTCCGTGGATGGTGCTGGGCAGCTTCTATCTGCACACGAAGGCGCTGACCATGGGGACGCTGTATGCGTCGCTGGTGCCGGGATTCCTGATCATGGCGCTCGCCGTCGTCAACGCGATTCCCGATTTTCACCAGGACCGGCTCGTCGGCAAGCGCAACCTCGTCGTGCGCCTCGGCCGCCGCCGCGCCGTCTCGCTCTATGTCGCACTCGCGGGGGCAGGGTTCGTGGTCGTCGCGCTCGGTGTGGTCGCGGGCGTCTTCCCGATGGCATGCCTCGCCGCGCTCCTCGGGCTGCCGCTGCTCGTCGCGAGCGGAAAGTCCGCAGTGCGCACCTATGAATCGCCGCGCGAGTTCATCCCCGCCGTGCGCAGCATCGTGGCCTGCTACATGGTCGCGGTCCTGCTCTTCACCGGCGGCGTCCTGTTGCCGGTCCACGGATGAATCTCATCGATCAGCTGCAGGCGCCGTTGTTCGTGTCGTGGCAGATCACGCGCGACTGCGACCTCTGCTGCCTCCATTGCTGCACCGAATCGGCGCCGGGCAAGAGGCTGCCGGACGAGCTCGACGCCGCCGAGGCGATGCGGCTCGCCGACGAAATTGCGCGCATCGGCGTGCCCTACGTGATGCTCTGTGGAGGGGAGCCGCTGGTCGTGCCGCACTTTCCCGACGTCGCCGAAGCTCTTGGCCGCGCGGGGGTCGCGCTCAAGATCGAGACCAACGGCCAGCGCTTCGATGCGAGGCTCGCCGAGCGGCTCGCCCGCCTCCCCATCCGATCCATCCAGGTTAGCCTCGACGGCGACACGCAGGACGTCTACGAGCGCCAGCGGCCCGGGGCATCGCTCGCCAAGGCGCGCGCGGCGTGCCGCGCCGTGCGCGAGGCGGGCCTCCCGCTCGAGATCACGTTCGCGCCGACCCGGCTCAACATTCACGAGGCCGGGGCGGTCATCGAACGGGCCCGCGCGCTCGGCGCCTTCCGGTTCAATACCGGCCGGCTCATGCGCATCGGGACCGCCGCGCGGTTGTGGGAGAAGCTCGAGCCCACGGCTCGCCAGTACGGAGACTTCCGGCGCCTGCTCGCGCGCCTCGCCTCACGCTTCGAAGGCGAGCTCGAGCTTTGCCACGAGCCGTTCGATGTCGAAGCCGGGCTGCGCGAAAGCCTCGCCAGTCCCCCGGCGACCCTGCTCATCTTGCCGAACGGCTGGGTCAAGGTGGCGGCGGCGCTGCCGGACGTTTGTGCCGATTTGCGCCGCACCGGCTTGGCGGAGGCCTGGGAGGCCTACCGCAACGCATGGAGGAGTGATACATTTCTCGCGTCCGCCCGGTGCGCGATCTCCGATCCCACGCGCCATGCGCGCGCCAACACCTGGCAGTTGATGTACGTCGCCAATGTGTGACCTGAAGGAGCGAAAATGAGCGAACAGAACCTGACGATCGAACCCGCGAAGACCGGTGACGAGCTCAAGAACGATAGATCGAACGCCGCCGACAAGCCCGCCTGGGAAACGCCCAAGCTCGAGGACGTCTCCGAGCAAGTGATGGCGCAGCCGTACATCCGTTTCACCTGAAATACCTTCCTCGATGTCGGGACGCTCGGTCGACGAGTACCGGGCGCCGCTTTTCCTCGCCTGGCAGCTGACGAACCGCTGCGGCGCGCGATGCATCGCGTGCTGCGAGGAATCCGGCCCCGACAAGGCGTGGGGCGATGAGCTTCGCCGCGACGAAGCCCTCGACCTAGCGCGGCGCGTCGGCGAGTTCGGCATCCCCTACGCTGCATTCGGCGGCGGCGAGCCGCTCGGGGTGCCGCATTGCTGGGAGCTCTTCGAGATCCTCGCGGGGAACGGCGTCGCCCTCAAGATCGAGACCGACGGTAGCCACATCGACGCGGAGGCCGCGGACCGCTTAGCGGAGCTGCAGGTGCGGTGCATCCAGATTTCGGTCGACGGCGCGACGGCCGCCACGCACGCCCGCGTGCGTCCGGGATCGAGCTTCGAGGCAGCCATCGGCGCGATCGAGCGCCTGGCCGCGCGAGGACTGGAGCCGCAGTTCGTGTTCGTTCCCACCCGCTTCAACCTGCACGAGATCGTCGCCGCCTTCGACTTCGCCGCGTCGCTTGGTTGCGGCGCTTTTGTCACGGGCCCGTTGATGCGTCTCGGCCGCGCCGCGCACGACTGGCAGCGAATGGCGTGCAGTGACGAGGATTGGCGGCAGGCGGTGGTCGCGCTATCCGAACGCGCGGCGTCGACCGCCACGGCAATGGCGCTGTCGATCTATCCCTGGGACATCATCACCGAGATCGAAACGCGGCTCGAATCGCCGCAGGCGATGCTGCTGGTCGTGCCGAACGGGAGAGTCAAGCTGATCAATGCGCTTCCGTTCTCGCCCGCCGACTTGCGCCGCGACTCGCTCGAGACGGCGTGGCGGGCGTATCGCGAGGCCTGGCGCGCGCCGGAGGTGCGGGAGTTCGTCGCCCGCTGCCGCACCCATCCGGCGCTGCTCGCCCACGCCAACGAGACGTGGGCGATGGCGGCGCAACGCTAACCTATCGGTCGGCGCCTAGCGGTTGCGGGCGCGAGGCGAGCGCAGGCGATCGACGCCCAGGTGTTCGGGCCGGTCGCGAAATCAGCCGCGCATGCGGTAAATCACGTAGGCGACGATCGGGATTCAGAGACGCCGCAGCACTTGATCTCGATCAAACCGCGGTCGAAGGCCGCATGGCACCGACGTCCGGCTACTACTGCCAGGTTGCGTGATGATCGTTCGGCCGGAGACGATTGTCCACTGGCATCGAGCGGGCTGGCGACTGTTCTGGCGCTACAAGTCACGACCAGGACGACGGCCCATTCCGCCTGAGTTGCGGCGACACATTCGGTGCCGTGGGACCGCGTCCTCGCCAACAGGCCAGCGTGATTTGCGGGACCTCTTTGGCGGCAACGATAAGGGCGTGGGGTTCGGTGAGGGACTCTTTGGGCGGGCGAGATTGACTTGTCCACGCCCGATTATGACTCGGCCTTTATCTATCTAAGGTCTGCCCGGGCCTTCTTGGGTTTTGCGGATAGAACGGCTCACGGCGGTACTTCTCGCCGATGAATAGCTTCGTGCTCCCGATTGCAGCGTCGAGCAGCGAGCACAGCTCGCGCACCTTCGCGGGTGTGAATACTTCCCTCACGTCGCGATCCTCGCCGTGTCCCTCACATTCTATCCTCAGTGCGACTAACGTATCGAGCAGACTGTATAGGTTCGGCAGATCGGATTTGGCCATGCGTGCTTTCCTTAGGGAGGAGAGCACAAAGCCTGCGCGCCAAGGTCGCGCATTGCAAACTTGTACGATACCGTACAAAACCCGGCGAGCGGCGCCGTCACAAGCTGGCGAAGAGCCGCGCCGCCCCAGCAAAGGACGACGCAATCCTTCGCCATGCGCGACTCGGGGCGACATTGAACTATTGTTAGCGCAAGGCCGCGTGATGAGGTCGCTCGGAAATTTGAACAGAACGCTCGTCGCCGTTGCCTACCCGCCTGCTTATCGCTCAGGCGCTCTACTGCGACGATGCCACGAGCTTCCGGGAGTTGCGATCATCGCGAAAGACGATGGGCTTTGCCTCGACTTTGGCGTCACGAGCTCGCACCACGGCATCCGTCACGCGTTGATGGTGGGGCGAGAGGTCGCATACCGGATCGGCATCGGATGGATCGCCGGTGAGCAGGTACGCCTGGCACCGGCATCCTCCGAAATCCTTCACCTTTTCCGGACACGATCGACAAGGTTCCTTCATCCACGCATCGCCGCGATAGCGGTTGAAGCCCTCGGAGTCGTACCAGATCGACTCGAGGCTCGCCTGCCGGCTCTATCCGGGTATCAAACCGGACGTGGTCGTGATGGACATTTCCATGCCCGGCATCGGCGGCTTCGACGCGCTCACACGTATCCTTGCTAAGGAAGCAGGGGCAAAGATCCTCGTCCTCTCCGCGCATGAAGATACGATTCACCCCGCGCACGCGCTGGGGGCAGGTGCGCTCGGTTACCTTACCAAGCGCGCCGCGCCAGAAGAATTGATCGGCGCCATCCGGCAGGTGGCGAACGGCAAGACTTTCGTCGACGCCGCGATCGCCCAGCAGATGGCCATGCAGCGTGCCACCGGACAGCGAAGCCCCGTCGATGTGTTGACGGCCCGGGAGTTCAAGGTCTTCCTCGCGCTCGCGCAAGGCCGCTCAGTGAGCGCGATTGCCGACATCATGTCATTGTCCCCAAGCACCGTCGGTAACGCATTTGTACAACATCAAGCAAAAGCTCGGCGCGGCGAACTCCGCCGAACTCGCGCTCATCGCGATTCGCAATGGGCTGATCGAGCCGTAATGGTGTCCGTGGCGAATTCCTACTCAGGCTGGAATCGGCGTGTGAAACAGACCGCGACAATCCTCCTTCCTGCGGTCATTTCCCCGACGCATCGGGCGACGCCTACGCAGGAGAACACAACGCTTGCAGGCCATCGTACGAGGCTATTACAAGACGGCAATCTGCGGCATTTCGACCCCTTTGCGACATTCCGGATCTTCCGCGCGATCCTCCATTTGAACTTGCTGCCAGCCGTTGGTCCGATTCACTGGAAAATCAAGGTTCGGCAAGAACTGTCATTGCTATCCGCGATACGCCAACGAAATGGCGATCGATCGGGCGTAGAACGGGGCACGCCCATGATTGGCATCGCGCAATTCACGACAGCCGATCGCGACCGCTCGATCCCGCGCGAATCAAAGCTCTCCCTTCTTTTCGGCGATACGAGATGTGACCTATCCGCGAGCTGATCCGGCAGATGCGTATTGCTGCTGGAGATCACGTAGGCCAAGTCGCCCACCGCTGCGCGGCGGGTTAACTTGTGCCGCTCTCCGCGCAAAACAAGAGATTCAATTCGTCGGCACTAGGCCGAAACCTCAACAGCCTCCAGGCTCGCCCTCGGCGCGAGCAGTTCATGCAGTGTGCGCCACCTTGGGAGTTGTTCGATCACTCGCAGCTCGCGCAGGGCCGCGAGAACCGTCGCCGGTTGACAAGCGCGCCGAGCCATCAGCACACCGCGCAGCCCCAACGCCCGGTACGCGCCCCGCCCAAGCGCCTCCGGCATCGTCCCACCCCCACCAACACCCACACCGATCAAGCATCGCCGGCGCCATCGGAACCATCCACGCCTTTACTCAACCCCGGACGGATGTTCTGGTTGTGGTGGAAGACGTTGTCGGGGTCGTACGTGGTCTTCACCTCCGCCAGCCGGTCGTAGACGGAGTCGCCGTACGCCTCGCGGACCCGTTCGGGGTCTTCGTCGTCGCCTAGGAAGTTGACGTAGACGCCTTCGCGGAAGCGGCCGAGGGCAGCGAAGAACTCCCTCGCCCAAGCGATGTCGCGGTCTCCGAAGTCCTCGCCGGGCCGCCACACACCATCGAGGGTGATCGCGTGCGACGCCTGCCGGTTCCCGAATGCCGTCCCGGCCTCGGCCACTCGGCTCACCGCCCCCTTCAGATGGAACATCGCCACGTACGACCGTGGCGACGAGCAGGAGAACGCGTGCTCGGCGATCACGTCGATGAGGTCGTCGCGGGGCTCGGGGAGGTGGGTGGACTTCCAGTAGTAGTTCCAACCGTGAACCACGGTCGAGTCGAGCGCGCTCTGGAATCCCAAGTACGGCGTGGGCCCGACCAGGTCGAGCAGGGGAGTCCGGGATGCGCGAAGCGGGCGGAGCACCTGCTCACCGTCCTCGATCAGTCCGGCGTAGCAGATACCGACCATCACCACCCGGCGCCAGTGCAGATTCTCGGGGATAGCCGGTAGCGGCGGCGCGGCGCCGAACCTCACGACCGTGCCGAGCTCGTCGGGAGCGTCGCGGATGAAGTCGCGGTAGAACCGGAGAACCTCCGCCGCGTCGGTTGCGTCCCAGAGGATGGGCCCGGCCAGGACGATGGGCCCAACGGAGTGGAGGCGGAACTCGAACGAGGTGACCACGCCGAAGTTGCCGCCGCCGCCTCGCAACGCCCAGAACAGGTCGGGGTGCTCGTACTCGGACGCCCGCAGCAGCTCGCCGTCGGCCGTCACGACGTCGACGGCGAGGAGGTTGTCGACCGTGAGGCCGTGCTTGCGCATCAGCCAGCCGACGCCACCGCCGAGGGTGAGCCCGGCGACTCCGGTGTGGCTCACGATTCCGCCGGTGGTGGCCAGACCGTGCGCCTGCGTTTCGTGGTCGACATCGCCCCATAGCGCACCACCCTGCACCCAGGCCCTCCGGTCGGCGGGATCGACTCGCACGCCCCGCATGGCCGAGAGGTCGATGACGATCCCGTCGTCGCAAACCGCGGTGCCCGCCACGTTGTGGCCTCCGCCCCGTATGGCGATCTCCAGATCGTGGTCGCGGGCGAAACGCACGGCCGCGACCACGTCGGCGGTCCCGATGCATCGGGCGATCAGGCGCGGGCGCCGGTGGATGGCACCGTTCCAGACTGCACGAGCCATGTCGTAGTCAGCGTGGTGGGCACTGATCAGCTGGCCTTGGAACCCGCCGATCTCCACGACGGTTGGCTCCTTGCTCCAGTGGCCCACTTCCCCGGTCGTCGGCGTCGTCATCGTGTCCTCCTCTCTCGACGGCCACATCGAACCACCGTGGACCGCGGCCGACAAGTCAAAAATCTGGACTTCACAACTGAAGGCGAGTGCGCAACACTGGCGTCATGAGGACGTACGGCCAGTACTGCCCGATCGCCCGTGGCGCCGAGATCTTCGCCGAGCGCTGGACACCGCTGATCATCCGCAACCTGCACCTTGGCTGCGGAAGCTTCAGTGAGATCCTGGAGGGCGCGCCCGGACTCTCCCGTACGTTGCTCTCACAGCGGCTCAAGCAGCTCGAACGGCTCGGCGTCGTCGAGTCGGCACCCAAGCCCGACGGGCGCGGGCACCACTACGAGCTCACATCCGCGGGCCACGACCTCTTCGCGGTCTGCCAGTCGCTCGGCGAGTGGGGTGCGCGTTGGCTCGAGATCGCCCCCGAGCACCTCGACCCCTTTGTGGCCCTGTGGTCGATGTGCAACGCGCTCCGCCGGGACCGGCTCCCGGATCGACGCGTCGTCATCCGCTTCGACTTCACCGGCCGCCCGCAACGTGAGCGCTATTGGCTACTCATCGAGCTCGGAGACACCGAGATCTGCAAGATTTACCCCGGCCTCGACGAGGACCTCTACATCACGGCGCAAGCCGAAGCCTTCGTCAAATGGCACGCAGGCCAGCTCACCTGGGCCCAAGCCACCCGCCAGGGCCACATTCAAATCGACGGCTCCCCGTCGCTGGTAAGAGCCTTCCCAACTTGGAACGCCCGCAGCATGTTCGCCGACATCAGTCCGGTCTCCCGCATCGGCACGACTCCGCCGGCTCACATACGACGACGCAGCTTCGCTTGAGCGACTATCGCGAGGCCATAGAGCATTGGCGCTCGGCTTTGTTTCTCAAATTCCTGGAAGGAGACGGCCGGGCAAGAGAGTGCGAGTATGCGTTCGAGATTTCGTCGCGGACTGCGCTTTGTCGCGCAATGTCGGCTGTACCCTGGGACCAGTCTTCGCGAACGGCCCCTTGTGAACGCATGCATGTCGCTTGATGGTCGCGAGGAGCCCAACGTCGAATGGTACTAATGGCCCACACCAGCCATTGAGTCGCACGAAAACCAGACATTCGACGATACGAACTAACCGGTGGGCCGAGCAGATGCGCGCCAAGTAATAGCCATGTACCGGCCCGTCTGGTTAGCAGAGTTGGGCCCCAGCCGATAGCCGCGATGTTCGTCCTCCCGCAAATCAACGTGACAATGCACCTTCAACGCGGCTTGAACCAGGCAGCCGCAGCGCCCCTAAACATGTCGTCCCGTTCGACCGCCGAGAACCTTGCCACGATCTCCTGATAGGCATCGTAGAGACGCTCGAACCCCACGGATAGGCCCGCGATCGGCATGTGACTGCCGAACATGCAGCGCGCGGGGCCGAACATTTCTATGGCCGAGAGAATCCAGGGCGCGACTTTCTCCCGGCGCCAGTCCATACCGAAGACGCATTCGATCGCCGCTATCTCTATTCGGACGTTCGCGCAGCGGCTTAGCACCGCCAAATCGTGTCGCCACTGCCTGTAGCCGGTGGGGCTCAGATCCAGCGGCCATCCCAGTACGGCAAGCGTGAAACCGATATCCGGATAGAGCCGGGTGACGCCGGGCAAATCGGAAAGCTGCGGAGCAAAGAGCTCGATCCCGCATTTGAAGCCGTGGCGCCGGAGGGCGCCGAGCCCTTTTCGCCATGCTGGATCGGTCAGCAGGTCGGGACGCTTCGCGAAGCGCCTCAGCGCGTTGCCCGGGTCCCAGCCAAGATGCTCACGCACCGCAACCACATTGGGCAGCGCGGCATAGGCCTCAAGCCTCTCGTCCAACGCGGGATCGAGGAAATCGACCAGAACGACCATGGATTGGCGGAGACGGGACGCATCTCCTAAGTGCTGGGCCCACTGCGCTTCCCTGACCGGATCATCGGAGAGGAACTCGTACCAGACCATGCCCTCCATCTGACACCACGCGCTGTGGTTCAGATAGTCATCGGCCAGGTAACTCCGTGGCAGGGCCGAATAGTCGCCGGCGATGCTCTTGAAGCTTCGATCCTCATGCTCGAGGAACGCGTAGGTGTTCGCCTCGCAGTCGAACAAATGCACGTGAGCGTCGAAAATGCGCAACACGATGGATCTCCTCTTTCGTAGCTTCGCATCTCGAACTGACCCTACTGCTAACCCTTATAGCGCCAACGCAAAACTAGAACCTAAAGGACGGAAGACAAGGCGTCAATCGCCCGCCCGACGCAGGGAGGTGTCGAAGAGTCGATGACCGAGGATTAGTGGCGACTAAACGACGTCAAACCGGCCCGCTCGCGACTGCTTCACGTGAACGTCTGTTCGGCGATGGACATCGATCCGTTGCGGTTTTTCGGCCGACCGGTGTACGGCGCGACCGAATACAGGACTGTACCGCTGCCGTTGCCGCTTGCGCCGCTCGTGATCGTAATCCACACGGCATTGCTTATGGCCGTCCACGCGCAACCCACGCCCGTGGTGACGGTGACGCCGCCGCTGCGGCATGCGCTAGACTGCCCGCGATCCACGATAACGGCGATATGGCCAGGTCCGGTGGCTTGATCGCTTACTCACCGGACTGTCTCGAGCACTACGCGGTGGCTGGCGTCTACGTCGACATCCGAAGGGGGCCAAACCCGCAGACCTACCTGTCCAGCAGCCGACGAAGTGCAAGCTCATCATCAATCTCAAGACCGCCAATTCGCTAGGCATTCGAGCCCACAGTCGCTGGTGCTGCGCGACGCGGAGGTCATCTGATGACGCAGCGCGGCGCGTTGCATATGTCCTGCGGGAGTAATCCCACCAACCTCATCGCGGCGCCTGACGTCGCGCGGTTCGCGGGCCGCGTGGGGACCAATGACCGGCTCGGTGTAATCGCATGATGCCGCCTAACCCCGCGTTCGAGGAGACGTGCCGAGGCGGGCGTAATTAAGACTTCGACCGGACGCACCCCAAGCCACGCGGTGCACGTCGGCTCGACTGAGTCCGATATCGAGCAGATCGCGTTCGCTCATCGTTTCAAATGCATCGAACGCTGCCGCGGCCAGCCGCCGCTTGTTGAGCCAGGCATGCAGCGACTTCGCGGCGGCACGCACGCGTCTGGCCGCGGCATGCATGATGTCCGCAATCCGAAACAAGGCAACTGCAGAATAGTACTGCGTCTCATACGTAGACATGGATCTAGCCTCCTCGAAAACCAAGAATAGTGCCGTCGGCGCGGTTGACTCGGACGTGTCGCCCGTGTGTCCAAGCGAAGCGCAGCTGCGCCGGAATCTCCTGCTAGCCAGGATTGCGTTGCAGTCTATCGGGTAGGTGCAGTAGGACGACTTCACCTGCAGGCTAAATTTGTTTCGTTTGTTTCACTCGTGCGCGCCGCGCTGAACCGCGCAAGGCTAGGCGAGTAGGGCAGGGGCGGAGCCAGGATCGTTCAATAGCGCCCTCAAACATCGCTTTTCGATGCCGCCGGACCGCTATCGGGGAGAAACATGTACTCTTTTTGGTTCACAATAGTTCGCGCCGCCGGAGCGAGCTACGTATTGCGCCTATTGACGAGGACAAACAATGAGCAAGTTACTTTCCGTGCAAAACATCCTCAATGTGCTGTTGATCTTCGTGCCGATCGCGATCGTGCTCGAGTATGTCGTGCACGCCCGCGCCGAGTGGATCTTCGTGACCTCGTGCCTCGCGATCATCCCGCTGGCGGGCCTCATGGGCAAGGCGACGGAGCATCTTGCCGAACGTGTCGGCGAAGGGATCGGCGGACTTCTCAATGCCACGTTCGGAAATGCGGCGGAGCTCATTATCGCGATCATGGCGTTGCGCGCAGGGCTCTATGACGTCGTGAAGGCATCGCTCACCGGCTCGATCATCGGCAACATCCTGCTGGTGTTCGGCTTGAGCGCGCTCATCGGCGGCGCGCGTTTCTCGGTCCAGACGTTCAACAAGACCGCAGCCAACTTGGGCACGACGATGCTGACGTTGGCGGCGATCGGCCTGGTGGTGCCGGCCATCTTTCACTTTCTCGTTGCGGGCGCGCCCGTCGCCGTTGCGGAGCAGGATCTGAGCCTCGAGATTTCGATCATTCTGATGACCACCTACGTACTCAGCCTGGTGTTTACGCTCAGAACGCACAAGCATCTGTACTCCGGCGGCCATGGGGAGGAAGCCGATGAGGCGATCGGAACGCAAGGCTGGTCCACTGGGAAATCACTGCTGGTGCTCTTGATCGCTACGGCCTTTGTCGCCCTGATGAGCGAGTTCCTCGTGGGCGCGGTGGTGGCGACGGCGAAGTCATTCGGCATGACGGAGGTGTTCGTCGGCGTCATCCTGGTCGCAATCATCGGCAACGCGGCCGAGCACTCCACAGCCGTACTCATGGCGATCAAGAACAAGATGGACATTGCGATCAACATCGCGGTCGGTTCGTCGATCCAGATCGCCCTGTTTGTCGCGCCCGTCATGGTGTTCCTGAGCTATGTGATCGGGCCGCAGCCGATGGATCTGATTTTCACCAACTTCGAAGTGCTGGCGATCACGCTTTCGGTGGCGATCATGGCGCTGATCTCGCAGGACGGCGAGTCGAATTGGATGGAAGGCGTACAGCTCCTCGCCGTGTATGCAATTTTGGGTATCGCTTTCTATTTTTTGCCTGCATGACGAGTGACACGCTTGCACATGTTCGCGATTGAATTGCCCCTTCCGGTCGAAGCGCGCGGGCGTTCGGCCTCACGATCCGACCGTCAGTTCGGGTGCGGGCAGATCGGGTGTTTGAATAGTGGGACGCCTCGAGTCATTGCGCTTGAATGTCGCGAAGGTCGGCGGCATGGTGGCGCGCTTCGCGCGCAAATAAGCCGATACGATCCACCAAGCCGCTGCGCCAGGTTACAGCCTTCCGATTGATCGCCTTCCGTGGCATCAGTCAGAGTAGCT